>NZ_JADILO010000025.1 GCF_015278125.1 Vibrio fluminensis | reverse complement strand
AATTCCTTGGTTGGGAACACCCTGCATTTGAAATCCCTGCTGACGTGTACGCGCAGTGGGATGCAAAAGCGGCAGGCGCAGATAAAGAAGCGGCTTGGGACGCGAAGTTCGATGCTTACGCAGCAGCATACCCTGCAGAAGCGGCAGAGCTTAAGCGTCGTTTAAATGGCGAATTGCCTGCTGAATGGGAAGAGAAAGCGAACCAAATCATTGCTGACCTTCAAGCAAACCCAGCGAACATCGCATCACGTAAAGCATCGCAAAATGCACTAGAAGCATTTGGTCAAATGCTACCAGAATTTATGGGTGGCTCTGCTGACCTAGCGCCGTCTAACCTAACCATGTGGTCGGGTTCTAAGTCTCTAGAAGCAACTGACTTCTCTGGTAACTACATTCACTACGGTGTGCGTGAGTTTGGTATGACGGCTATCATGAACGGTATTGCACTACACGGCGGTTTCGTTCCTTACGGTGCAACTTTCCTAATGTTTATGGAATACGCTCGTAACGCGATGCGTATGGCTGCTTTGATGAAGATTCAGAACATCCAAGTGTACACGCACGACTCTATTGGCCTTGGCGAAGATGGTCCAACTCACCAACCTGTTGAGCAAATCGCGTCTCTACGTCTAACACCAAACATGAGCACATGGCGTCCATGTGACCAAGTTGAGTCAGCAGTGGCGTGGAAACTGGCGATTGAGCGTAAAGATGGTCCATCGGCACTTATCTTCTCGCGTCAAAACCTAGCGCAACAACCTCGCTCAACTGAGCAAGTGGCTGACATCGCGAAGGGTGGTTACATCCTAAAAGATTGCGCAGGCAAACCTGAGTTAATCCTTATCGCGACAGGTTCTGAAGTTGAACTTGCTGTGAAAGCGGCAGAAGAGCTAACAGCCGCGGGTAAAGCAGTACGTGTTGTATCTATGCCTGCTACTGATGCATTTGATAAGCAAGATGCAGCTTACCGTGAATCAGTACTGCCATCAGATGTGACTGCACGTATTGCGATTGAAGCAGGCATTGCGGACTTCTGGTACAAGTATGTTGGCTTTGATGGTCGCATCATCGGTATGACTTCATTTGGCGAATCAGCACCTGCCGATCAGTTGTTTGAAATGTTTGGCTTCACAGTGGAAAACGTTGTGAATACAGCAATTGAACTACTAGATTAATCCAATCTAGATGAAATAAAACACCCGCTTTGGCGGGTGTTTTTGTTTACGACGAAGTATTACTATTTAGGAGTGATGCGCTGGTAAAGCGAATCTTTTAATATCGCCCTGCTATGCTTTAGTTTGTTCATCGAAGCGTCATCAATCGGTCCACCTCTCAACTCAAGAACCCGGATTTCTTTATCCAGCGAATTGTACTCTTTGACATCATTGGCAAATGACAAATCACTTTGGGTTAGTTTATGAATAACCTCTCCATGTTCTGGAAACTCATTTAAAAGGGAATGATCTTCTCCTAACATAACGACTCCTTAACTCTAACCTTGGTTTCATATACAACCTGCTCAAACTAACGAGCATTACTAGTAAGTGTAGTTGGGATTATTTGCGAGTGCCGGAGATGCGCCGTTTAACCCCCAACCAGCATGTAAAATTATTTGAGCACCCCAACAACCCTCTTATATACCCCTATTCAACACTTGTAAGATCTAACATTGTCAAAAAAATCATATTTAGATCACTTTGTTACACTAGATTAAACTAATAGCTGTTCTACACTTTTCATATCAGTTGGTTGATTTGGAAAATTCTAATAATGATAAATTGGAGTTCTTGGCAGAACATATCGCTTAAATATAAGCTTTATGGCCTCATATTATTGCCTACCGCATTGCTCATTTATCTTGCAACGCTACAAATTAAAATTATCAATAACAGTACTGAATCGCTCATGAAAGCAACTGACGTCACCAGCTTTCTTCGCGGAGTCTCAGGGGTATACTCTCCCGCGGATTCAGCGCTCTCAACCTCATCTTTAAATCAACTAATACCCAAAATTTATGATTCACAATCAGCTGATGACATTCGAGATGTCGTGCAAAACCTTATTTCAACCAAACAACAACTCAATCAAGACCTAAGTATTGCAGACAAACTTGATAACTTCGAATGGCAGGCTGAGCTCTATCATCAATTGTTACTCAGCCTAGAAAAAAGAGAATTCACCAACATACCAGAGGATGTTCGCAGCAACATTCAAGCACTAATACAGCTTGAATGGATGGTGTTTTGGGCGAATGAAGAAAATCAATTAAGTAATATATTACTTAGTGCCTTTCAAAGTAACGGTGAGTATGACCAAGAGATTCGAGAACAAATAAACACTCTGATCGAGCGACAACAGCTATTCATCGAGCGATTCGTCAATCTAAACGCCAATCCAGAACAGGTAAAGCTGATGATGCAGGCATTTAGCAATACCGCCTTTTTACACAGCCAGGATTTCCGTCAGAACCTATCAAGTTTAGCTAACCTTGCGTCACTCAATAGTCAAAAGACTCAAATGGGTGTCGAAGCCATGAACACGCGTTTAGACTTATTAAACAACGTCGGCGACACGATCGAATTTCAAATCACCAACAGTATTCAAAAATCCATTCAGCAAGCGCACTTTGAACGTAATCTATATATCGGACTAGTCTTAGCTTTGACTGCATTAGTCACCTTTGTCGCATTTAAACTGACTAGGCACATTACCCAAAATCTCCATATGGTTGTTGAGTACCTAAAGTGCGATGATGATACAAACCTAATTCAACTCAGTAAAACAATCCAAAGTAACGATGAATTAGGCCGCTTCGCTCGTGAGGTAGAACGAATTACGATTGAACGGAAACTGGCCAATGAGCGTTTAACTCAAGCTAAAATCGATGCAGAGAATGCCAAAGATGCTGCCATTCGAGCCAATCGTGCAAAAAGTAGTTTCCTTGCCAATATGTCGCATGAAATTCGCACGCCTTTGAATGGGGTAATCGGTATTTCTGAAGTCTTGTCAGAAACCCAACTCACGGCTTCACAACGAGACTATGTTGATACTATCGAAACGTCATCCCAACTCTTACTTAGCTTAATCAATGACATTCTCGACTTTTCTAAGATTGAGTCAGGCATGTTGCTTATTAACCACCACTCAACATCAATTCGTGAAGTCATTTACGATGTCGCTTCTATTGTCGCCCCTAAAATTAAGGAAAAAGGTCTTCAATTACGCGTAGCGATAGACGGACAGACCCCACACAAAGTGCTTGTTGACGATCATCGCCTTCGCCAAACGCTAATGAACTTTATGTCCAATGCGGTCAAATTCACCAGCAATGGGTATGTAGAAATATCAGTAAAAGTTAAAGGCACTTCCAGTGAGCAAATCAATTTAGAATTTGCAGTGACTGACTCAGGTGTTGGTATCGATGCGCAAAAACAACAACAGATTTTTAAACCTTTCGCGCAGGAAGATGAATCGACTACTCGTAAATTCGGTGGAACTGGCTTAGGCCTCGCAATCAGTACTCAACTCGTCGAAATGATGGGAGGCACGATACAGCTAAAATCTGAAAAAGGTCTTGGTAGTCGTTTCTCTTTCAATCTTCAACTAGTCGTTGAACAACAAACATATCAGAAGACAGTTAAGAAGAATAAAATCTGCCTTATCGGTACAGACATTGAAACTAAATCAAATCTAATCGAGGAACTCGAGTTCTACCAACAAACTATCATTGGTAATTATTCTTCGACTGATGAGTACTACAATAAAGCTCCCGAAGATAACCATGTTGTCGTATTCATAGAATCTGAACTAACCAACGTAGTGTCTTCGCAACAAGATCTTAAGACGATCGCAGCCAAAAGACACCTATGTATTGCTCGTCTATTCAATAGCTCACCTTTCGAGTTCTCTTCAGACATTCACTCAGTCATCACTCAACCACTATATGGTCAGCGGTTATTCAATGCTGTTACATCTCGCACAATAGATGTCGTGCAATTAGAGGGCGAATTGTTAGCAGAGAACAGTGCGCATAAATACGTTCTAGTCGTAGAGGATAACGCGGTTAATCAGAAAATTACTGGGTTGCATCTATCCAATGCTGGAATAAACTTTGAGATCGCCCATGACGGCGCTGAAGCAGTACAGATGTATACAGCCCACCCTGACAAGTACTCATTAATATTCATGGCTTGCATGATGCCTATCATGGATGGATTTGAAGCTGCACAAAAAATCCGACATTTTGAAAGAGACATCAGTAAACAAACACCTATTGTCGCTTTGACAGCAAGCATACTCGATGAAGACATCGAACAATGCTATGGCGTAGGTATGAATGACTATCTCGCGAAGCCCTTCAAAGGAGACGAGTTAATCCTCAAAGTTTGTCAACACACCCAAGTCGAGCTTTCACTGCCTACTGATGATCCTCAAATCCAGACAGAGCCCCACCTTAATTCTGATCAACTAGAAAATGAAAATAATAGAATTCTGTTGGTAGAAGACAATACGGTTAATCAGAAAGTTGCATCTCTAATTCTAGAGAAAGCAGGCTATCAATACGATATTGCCGAGAACGGCCAAATCGCGGTCGATATGTATCGTAAACAGAATGGCTATCACCTAATCCTTATGGACTGCATGATGCCAGTCAAAGATGGATTTGAGGCCACCAGAGAAATCCGCAGGTTAGAGCAAAAACAGGGATTAGATAAAACCCCAATTATCGCTTTGACTGCTAGTGTGATTGACGATGATATTCAACGTTGTTTCGACTCCGGTATGGACGCTTATCTAGCCAAACCAGTACGAAAGAAAAATCTCATCGATAAAATCGAAAGTCTCGTTTAGAGCTAGGACAATCGAAATGGAACGTTCAATAGAAAGCCGCAGAATAATTTCTACGCTTATTGGCAGCACGATTCTCTATGTCGCTGCTTTGGCGGTATCACTCCCCTGCTATGCGCTAGCCGCGGAGCAATATGCCATTTTTACCTTGAATAATTCCATCGAAGAAATGTCCGTGTTAAAGGCACGTAAACTCTATCGAGGCAAAACTAAATCAATTAATGGCCAGCGCTTTGAGTTAGCTGATTGGCCAGCAAACAGCACTGAACGCAAAGAGTTCTACCGCTATTTGCTTGGTAAAAACACGGCTCAAATGAACGCACATTGGGCCGCGCTCTCTTTTTCTGGCAAAGCTCGACCGCCCAAGGAGATTTCAGACTCACAAGTAAACAGTTTAATTAGATGGATGGAAAAAAAACCAAACCGCATCGGCTATGCTCCGATTGATGCCATTCCTACTAATGCTAATGTTCTATTCGTTGTAAGTGAGGAAAAATAATATGTCTCGAACTCTCTCTGTTCTGATAGGTTCTTTGCTATTCACTCCCTACGTGGACGCCAATTATGATATTGGAGAGAACTTCGCGTTAAGTGGTTTCGGATCGACATCATGGTCGAAGAGCGACAATGAAATGCCTCTATTAATCAATCGCGAGATTGCTGATTCGAGTTGTTTTGATTGTGATACAACCTTTGGCTTACAGCTGGATTTTTTCTATGAAGCGTTTAAAGCCTCCGCACAACTAGTCAAGCGCCCCCAAGACGAATGGAGTGACCCTGAATTAGAATGGGCATATCTTGCATACAATACAGGTCCTTGGACCTTGCAATTTGGCCGCTTGCGTAATCCGCTGTTTCTTTATTCGGAATATTATTACGTTGGACAAGCCTATACGCCCGCGAGGCCACCAAGTGAGGTCTACAACAGCATACTAGGTATAACCTTCTATGAAGGGGGGAGCATCACATATACGTATGACTTTGCAGAAGAGTATTCCCTATCTATTACGCCTTTTGTTGGACTAGAAGACCGAAAAGAAATTCAGCTGAATGAAACTACTCATTTAGAGCTAAAAACTCATAATATGATGGGTTTAAACCTAACGTTTACAAGCGATAACTCGCGATGGAATTTTTCCTACCTAAAATCAAAATATGACCAAAAAGTCACGTTAACGAATTTTATTGTCTCTACCCCTATCGGGCCACAAACGATACCGACTTACGTAGAAGAGGATCAAGATAGAAGAATTGAATTGTTTTCTTTGGGTGCTGAATACGAGTTCAATAACTTAACATTCACTGCAGAAGCGCAGAAAAATGACCGAACCTATTCTTGGTATATTTTAACTAGCGCGAGATTTAACGCTTTGACACCCTATGTTTCATTCGCCCAACAATATAATGATGACAACAAATTAGATGGCGACAGTATTATGCTTGGTGCACGATATGATCTTCTATACAACATATCAATCAATGCAGAATGGCAACAATTTCGTGCAAAGGAAGGGCAAAACAGCTCATTTATTGACCAACCAAATCATACAAACGCCGATCTATATACTCTAATGATCAACTTTGTTTTTTAATTAAACAATTCCGTGCGAAATTATCTCGTTAAAACCAATATTAAATTGACTCGAATGAAGTAAAAAGCATTAGCTGTCGATGGCCATGTAAAAACAAAATACCCACAAAATATAATGCATTATAATTGAGACCATACTGCACGCATTGTCTTTATTTTAATACTAATACATATAATTTTGGCTCAAAATTTAAACACCCCTTCAATTTCTTGCTATAGCTCGCACAAAACAACCAAATTAAAGTGATTAATTTGATGAGCAAAGCATCCTACCTTAACGTTTACCTCGAACATTAAACTTAATTATTAGCAGCTAGTGTAAAGCCAAACTTTATTACTACCTATTTTTACACCGGCTGAATAAACCAATATGTGAATAGATGGAACATCGTTGTAATTCACCTTACAAACTAACAAGGATCTTGTATGAAAAATCTAGTTAAAGTAGTGGCTCTTTCAGCTCTAACACTTGCGACAACACAGGTATTTGCCTCAACGACAGCGAACTTTGATGCGACTTTACAAGTAACTCAGGCGCTTACTCTAACGAATGACACCAACCTTGATTTTGGCTCAATCACAACTGCAGACAATACAAACATCGTTGTTGCTCAAGGGGCTACCGGTGCAACACAATCGGCTAACTTTACAGTAAAAGGGGAAGCTGGTCGTCTAGTGAACTTTACCGTGCCAGCGTCAATTGAGCTGATCCACGATACAGATGCGACAAATAAGATTACTGTTACACTCGACCCTACGACAAGCGTGACACTTAACGGTACTGGCGATGGCACGCTAAGCATCGGTGGCACAGCTGATATTGCGAGTGCAACACTTAAAGCAGGTTCATACTCGGTAAACACCGGTGTTTCTATAGTATATCAATAAGATGTAAACGGTGGTTGTTTTCAGCAACCACCACTCTCATATCTATAAGACTATTCAGTCAACAATGAAGTGCTACTTTATCTTCATAATAATCAGCTGCCTATCGTACTTTTCTCACGCAGAAGAGTTATCTATTGTACTTGAAAATAGGCAGCTAGAATTTTCTGGATCTTACATATCGGGTTTTTATCAAAAAGCTCTAGTAAAACCTTCGAGCAATCGTTCTGATTCATTAAAATTTTACGTTACCGGGCGACAAAATAGCCAAATTCAGGTGCATATTACAAATAGCCAATCTATTGAGTCGAGCAAACACAAAATCAACTTTGACAAATTCACCTTTGGTTGTGGTTTAAACAGTTCTGGTAAAGCAAATATAAATTCAAATGGCAAAACTGAATTGCTGTGTATTGGCGCACAAACAACGATTACACCCAAACATTCTGCAGGCATTTATTCGGGAAGCATTCTTTTAGAGGTCACTTATTTATGAAGATTTTCATATTTCTAGCCATATTTTCATTATCAAGTTTTTCTTATGCTCAACTTTTAATTTCACCAACACGAATTGAAATCGATGGTTCTCGCTCGCAAACCACTAAAGTGATTGTTGAAAACATCGGTGACACGCCAATTAGACTCGACATCTCACCTCACTACATTGAAACTAGCAGGGCCAACATGGTGCGCAATAATTTGAATATTGCAAAAATTGAGGACAATTCTAGCAAAGTTCGTATATCACCTCCTGTTATTAGAAAGCTAGAGCCCAATCAACGTCGAACAATACGCGTTCAGGTATTGGCACAAACTGAAGACGGTGAGTTTCGCACCTATTTAAAATTTAGCCCAACGAAACTAAATAACGAAAAAGAAAACGTTAAAAACGTCTCATCCCAACAGTCAAACTTAAATATCAACTTGACCGTTCATTCATATATACCGGTTTATCAAGCAAAAGGTACGGTTAAGGATGATGTCTCGTATACTTGCGACAATGATGCCTTTAGCATCCAAAACCATGGTGTACACCAATTTAATGCGTGGTTAGATTCACCAGGGACGAACAGTGAAAACCTAGTACTCCTGCGCGAAAGCACACTAATAAATCAGAGAAACAAAGGCCAAATTTTTACCGTAAGAAAGGACGGTAAAACACTCTATAAGTGTCAATAATAACTTGAAGCTTTGGTTGTACATCACTGCGCTACTCATTTCTGAACTGAGTTACGCAGTTGATGAAAGTGATTACTTCCCTGCACACATAGAAGTTAAGCTCCAGCATTCGAGTGATAGTTTCTATCGTGTTGTTATGGATGACAATGAATCCCCTCATTTGAGGGTCGAACACATCGGACTCTATCTATTAGAAATGTTGGGGAGTTGTGACACACAACAGTGTGAATTTTTTCTGCCTCAAGATATTAAAAAAGAGCTCCCTAGTTTCATATTCGACTTCGAACGTTCAGTATGTTTTCAAGAAGATCAAGAAAAGATTCCATTTAAATCAATCGTCTATGAAAATAAAAAATACGTAGACTGGCGATATATTGATGCATGTCTACCCGTTAGTATTCATTGGATTTTGGATGATTATCGACTGAATATTAAAAAGGACTTTAAAACTCTCTCTGAGCTTGAAATAGAAATACAGCAATTGAGGCAGTCCTCTCGCGACAGCGCTCTTATCATTGAATCCCGCAAAAAACAGCCTGTATACACGCCCGCAGATGCCCTAGGTTTGTCGACTAGATTATCTGCAATTACGAGTGTAAAAGAAGACATTACCTTCGGCATTCAGTCTGATTTCCTCATTAGTAGTGAAAACTCATTGTCTCAGTTGTCGCTCGACTCTAGGTTAGATCAACCTATTGATTATTATAACATTGCCTTTAATACAAATAATGGTCAGGGGACATTCCAAATCGGAGATGTCATAGTTGACGGTAAAGTATTTCTTGACAGTACCTCAATTGAAAATGGTCTCTACTTCACCGATCGAAAACAGAAACCAGGCTTTGGCACACTCAATTTACAGAATTCGACCAAGCCCAATATTGATGTCGATGTATTGGTTAATGGGATTTATCGAAATAGTTATCGGTCGGACTCGTTTGGCCGCTTCTTGATTGAAGAAGATGATATTTCGCCCGGCGATACTGTTACATTTCGCTATTTTCTCGGTGAAGGTACGTGGTCAGAAGAAACCATCGTCATATCCGGTATCGACAACGCTTTTTTACCTAAGGCAGAATGGTCAACCCAAGCAGCATACAGTAACGACGATAAACTAGGTTATGTTTCTCTAGATTATGGTTTAAGTGAAAATGCGAGTATCGGTACAACAGCTTACACTAGCGATGAGCGATTCTTTGTCGGATATCAAGCACAGTATCTTCCAACTCATTGGCTCTCGGCGCAAGTTGGTTGGCTTCCTGAACTGAATCGAGTACCGGTTAATCTCTATGCTACATTAACTCCGCAACAATCCGTTCGCTTGTCCTTAAATAAACATCGCTATCTTAATGAAGATGAACTCAAGCATCATGAGCTTAGCTACCGCCTTTCACACAGAAACTTTTCTCTAAATCTTAGCTCAAAGCGCTACGCGTCTCGGTTAGAAGTTGTTTCAACACTCGGACTGAGGATAACGCCAACATATTATTTTACATACAAACCCACTTATCAGTACTTAAATTTGTTAAAACAAAGTAGTACAGAACATAGCTTAAAACTCACAAAGAGTAGTTTTTCTGACACGAATTGGAATATAGGGACAGTTCTTACTGAAAATGGCCAGCATCTATACTCTACCGCTAGATTTACCCACGACTGCTCAACATGTTGGCTTAATAGTTTCGATTGGTTCAATAACCTTAGCAGTAGCCTAAACCTTCAGTACCGAGATTCAGATCTCCACACGAGCATTTCAATGTTGTTTGATATCAACCGACACCTTGAGCTCTCTTTAAGTGCATCAGATGATGAATACAGTGCTGATGTAAAAGTGTTGCTAGCAGGCCAAACCGCGACTTCTAAAGAGTCTACTCAAAGTGTTTATTGGGAAGAATACGGTTTTGCTACAGTCAAAGGCCGAATAACCGATCAATCAGGTGCGCCTATAAGCCACGTCAGACTGCAACTTCTAAACCAACATACAGAAACCGATACTCAAGGTGAATTTATCTTTAATCGAGTTCCACCACGTAAAGAATTAGCATTAAAGATCGACGAAGGCAGCTTAGATTTGAGTCTTGTCCCCGAGTACAACCCTGTCATTTTAAACACACGAGAAGTGACAAAGACACAAGTGGACATTGAGTTAATCTCTTCTTTTGGTGCGGATGGTTATATTGATGCAAACATCTCTGAAAAAGCAGTGATCTATTTCAAACACCTCAAGAAAGAAGAGGAATACGCAAGCGTCATAGAAGACGATGGTTTCTATGTTATTGAAGGTTTAGTCGATGGGTATTACAAAATCACCTTAGAAATTGGTAACAAAGAGTACGTCCTATCAAAGAAGCTTGAAGGTGATTTCTGGATCAGCGGCTTAAACTTTAATCTCGATGACTTTGAAGCGAGCAGAGAGCTACCATAATTTAATAATTGATTGATTAGTTAAGTAGATGATAATGGCCAATACTCGGTTTAATCATTACATCGAAATCGCTATCTCAATAAATAATTAACCGATCATACCGTCACTAATGATTACATCTCGCCGCAGGTTCACTTACATACACTCAGCGACAACACACCATAAAGTACCCTAGCATGTTAGTCGTATTACGTTGTAAACTGTAAAAAACGAATCAAGTAGTATATTTATGTCATTTCCAGCGTGTCTACAATGTGAATCCACCTACGTCTATCAAGACCAATCCAATTACGTTTGCCCTGAATGTGGTTTCGAATGGAATCCTTCTGATAATAGTGACGACATATCACCCGTGGTTAAAGATGCGAACGGTACTTTGCTTCAAGAAGGCGACAAAGTAACGTTAGCAAAAGATCTTAAAGTGAAAGGAAGTTCATTGGTTCTTAAAATTGGCACTAAAGCGCTTATCAAACGTATCGTCGATGGTAAAGACCACCAACTCGACTGCAAAGTTGATGGTGCGGGTGAGATGATGGTTACAGCGCAGTTTGTAAAAAAAGCTTAGGGTACCTTATAAGATAGATATCAGTTTTAGAGATTGACGCCTAGCAATCTCTAAAACTTTAACGTTTAACGGAAACCAAAGCCGTACACTCGCCAAGACCATTTGTTAAATGGCTATAGAAAGTCAACGTTTCCTGAGAAAGGCATTGACTAAACGCTTCTTGCTCAATTTCAAACCGTTCGACACTAAACTCGCCATGCATTAGATACAATAAACTTTCTACGTAGGGGCAGTCAGGATCATCCAAGAAATCTTTTAAGTGCTTTATTTGATTAAATACAAGCAATTGATTGTCATCTTGCGCTAAGTGACGAATATCTCCAACGTTGATGTTATGCGGTAACTCAACACCTTCTAGTTTGCTCTTTATGTTGATAATCACTCGTTCTGCAATCTCGACATCACGGTTCAATGTCTCTAAACAAGCGACTATGCAGCCCTGTTCACTACCCCAATATTTTACTAGAGCGGTCTGCAAAGGCGATGCCCCAATAACAAACAAGAGATCAAGCCCAAGCTGTTGCATTAATTCGTCAGTTAACTGTGAAAAAGGAAGGTAGTGTTCAATGCCAAGTATATGATTAGAGTCATCAGCGGCTACGCCAATCTTCACCTGATCTTTAAGTTCATCTTTAGATTTGAACATGGTTTATTTCACTCTTTAAACAGCATACATACAGCATAGGCGAATGACTGAGATAGCACCTCAAACTCCCTTTACCATATTCATAAGCTACAGAAACTACGGATGATTAGACAAATAGCCAATGCTATTAAATTGCGTCAGATTGTACTTGAAACGACAATAACAAACTAGTCGCATAAACAAGCCTAAATACATTTTATCTTGCTTCCCCAATCAGTCTGTAAAGTAAGAATAAACGATACTAAAAAACAATTAACATTAGATAAGCGTTGTAATTATTCATTATCGTTATGCAAATTTTCAAGCTTTTGATATTCAACTGCGATTTCATACTTCAAACATTTCTCTCATCTGAACTTTTCGCAACAATACGCTTCAATTGACTAGTTAATGCACCCATTAGGCACTTTCGTTTCTTTTTTTAATGAAAGCCTGTCGAGCGCTCAGAAGGTTGGAATGGTTCAATGCACATTACCTCACATAAGATAGCTAAACGTTCATTACTGAAAATATTAGTAGTGGGCTTGGGGCTTAGCTTCTTCATTGTATTTCTAATCGCTGGTATTGCAGCCACCTTAGGAAGAGAGACAGTACTCTGGGACAACGAGGTGATCACAGGGTTTAGAGGCTTATTACTTGCCCTAGCAATTTGGCCGATATTTTCCTTCATCTTTGCCCTTTTCATCTGGGTTTGGTTAAGTCTTGGTTTATGGATTTATTCTTTTATCTCACCGATAAAAATTGTATTTAAAGATAGCGCTAGATTACGCTGATGCCAGATTAGCTGTTACAACTAAAGTGTTGTACTTCACGAGAACTGTTCAAATAACAAACTCAACCTGCCTTGGGTTAAGCCGGAATCACAGGCAAATTCGATACTTTTATCAACCCATGGGAAAGCCTTCAAAAGGCGTTTCTGAACCAAATTCAAACCTTGATTTTAGTCAATACTCACCTGCCAAATCACGATATATTTTGATTGAACCCGAGCCAAATCCAGCCCGAAAACCTGCACACGCAGGGAGCCCAAAAGGCTTTACGCACGTGTTCAATACATACTAATTGTTCTCACTTATAGAAGTAGAACCTTATCTCGATGAGATTGCCCTATGATTACTAAAGACTACTTGCCGCCAAACACTCCTATCGTTTCAAACTTTTTGGTACTGGAAGACGTATCATCATTTGTTACTTTTGCTCACAACACTTTCGATGCACAAGTTGTTAAAGAACACAAAGATTCTCTAGGTAATTACCTAAATGCAAGCTTACGCATTGAAAACGCAATCATCACGATTGAACAAGTTAGCCTTGAACGTAAGCCGACAATGACCTCAATGCTAATTTATGTTGAAAATGTAGAAGCCGTTATTGAGAACGCGCACGAATATGCAAGCGTCAAACACCAACCGACCACCAACAGTGAAGGTGAGCGCGTGGCATGTATTGAAGACAAATGGGGCAACCTGTGGTGGCTAGCAAGTGCTTTAGGTAAATAAGGATTCACTATCAGAGCGAAGCGAGAAACCATTCGCTTCGCTTTAGTGGTATAGTTCACTATTCCATACACCCAATAGACAACTAGCTTAAAAATATCGTTTTTCAAACCGTGAAGTAGAAACTAATCACTAGGATTGTCTCTGAGTTAGCATGACTTAAACTAATCTTTTTGCGCGTCGAGCAACTCACCGACTTTTTCGAAAAAGTCTCTACTATCTTTGTCTTCAAGGAGCCTTTCCCACTTCTCAATATTTTCAGTTAGATTATATGCTCGCCAGCCGCGTCCATTATTGAGCTCAATAGCGCGATCATAGTATTTTTTAATCCTAGGTGAAAGCGAGCGATCTTCATCGCCAATCCAAATATAGTCATAAAGTGAATCTGGGATGGCACTGTTTTTATTAAAATCATTTGGACTAATATTAACAAATAGATTTTGATATCCAACCAAATCACCTTTTTTAGCCAATTCATCTAACAGCATCAAATTCTGATGTTCAGATAAACAAATGCCATATTGGTATTCTTCTTTCTGACGATTTAAACATTCACCCTCTGTCATGTTATTTTTTTTTGAAACACAATAATTGATAAATGACTGAAAACAAATATTATCAGTCTCAGCTCGACCAAGCCCCGATATCATCATCTCTTTTGTCTTTTCCATATAAGGTTTCGTTTTACTGATTGCTTCTATATCATCTTCACTCTCCGCAAAGCTCAAATAATGATAAGCTAACTCCTTCGCGCAACTTGAACAACCATTCTCTATCCCTTCGTGAAGAATTGACAACGCTTCATCAGTCAACTCTGAGCTATCTTCACTTTTCCTGCCCGTGTTGGGCAGATGCCAATAATAAGCATAAAAATACATCTTAGGATCTATCGGGTCTTTCCTTACCCATGAGAGATAGGCTTCTTTCATCACCCAGTCAAACCCATATTTAGTACACGCCTCACGATATTTATCTAGCTGGCACAATCGCTCTTCTCGATAAGCGAGCATTGAAGGAGGATAACCTTCTATACTCAACAGCTTTAACTCGCTAATGGCTTTCTCGATGTTCACTCTTGCTAGGGCTAACGCATAGGCATTTCTAATTTCGATATTTCTTGGGTCTTTAGCATAGGGCGCTAGCACTTTCCTTGCTTGTATATCATTATATTTTCTCATTCTATATATAGACATACGAGCTTCAGCTATTTCAGCCTTAGTTAACTCTGGAGACCACGCTGGTGACGATAGTTCGGGTAGATAGTCACTGTCCAAGTTAGATGACTTTGCATAAACGGCAGCTGAAAGTATCCATAATATAAATATCGCGATAGTTTTACGCATTAAAGTTCCCCTAGCCTTTCTAACAGTGCTTGATAGTCACCTTTTGTGGCTTCTTGCTTTATCTCATTTAAGGTATTGGCCTTGTCAAATACATTATCTACACCTGTGTACTCTTTAACTAGATCATTGATATCTTTTTTCGCCTCATCAATATATTCATCCTTAATGTCACTAAACAACGTTGAAAAAACCTTCGTTGGCTCGGTAAATAGCTGTTTTAAGGCGGTTGACTCTTTCTCATAATCATCAGGGAAAATTTCTTTCCTTGCCAAATGATAACAAGTAAACTTTTCTATTTCCGTAAGGCTTCTATTTCCTTTATATTTCCCATTGTAGACATAGTATTTAAACATTTTACTTCCAATTGCTATTTCTTGTACTTCAAAACGTTTTTTAGGTAATACAGTAAAATATTCCACAAATCTAGCAAATACTCTTTCTTTAACTGAAAGATTAGTTTCATTCAAAGCATCAATAAGCGACACATCTATGGGGAACTTATTGTTAATTTTGCATCTATCTAGCCTTGAAACAAAGCCATTTAATTTTTCCCACACGACTATTGGCATAATTTTATTGCCATAATCACTAGGTAACATGGTTGTGCCTTTGAAGTTAAAACGACTGAATGTTTCTTCTAACTGGCGATCCAGTAAAGAACTCGTCAACATTTCATTTTCAGTCTTGCTCCAAGTTTGCAATAGTCTGGTGATAGCCAGCCATCTAGGACTTTCTTCTTCTAAACCTTGATGAAGTTGTTTTTTCTCTTTTTCAGTAAGTGGTTTGATTTTTTTAGACGGAAAAGCTTTTTCCATATTATCGTTTATTGACTTAATGCGTTTCAGTAACTCTGGTGAAAGCGCCTCACTTTCTTTGGTTAGAGTAAATAGCAAACGAGCACGGCTCTCTGGCAATAAATTTTTAAACCATGGCTGCATCTCGAGACTTGTCTGACCATTACTATTTCCCACGTTAAAATATCTCAGTACATTTGTCGCCACGGTATCGCTGTGGTTATGCATCAATAACCTATCTTCTTGCTCGAAGGCTTCATTGATATCTAATAGCGCCAATTGACTCATTGCGACACCTGTAACTATGTGCATCGTGACTATGGTATTTAACACCTTATAACCATTCATCATGCCACTTTCATCTTCTTCGGTGAACAAGTCGATGCGACGAAACTCTTCGTTAGCTAAAATTTCGGTCAGAACATTTACGATGTCCATAAGGTTTTCTGGGAAAATCTCCACAAGCAAATCGAGGCTACCGCCAACACCAAAAGTACCGCCACCTGCCATACGCATAACGAATTTTCGTTTTATATAGCCAAATTGAAGCACACCGCGCACCCCAATACCAAAGCGCAAATCATAAGATTTTACAAAGCGACCTAACGGTAACCAGTTATTATTATCATCTACAGTCACACCTTTAGACGACTGCAACTTCTTGCGCTGTGTGTCATCGAGCAGTTGCACGAAATTGGTCGCTGTTGCTTGCTTTCCGGGAGGGCACCATCGAACTGTAGATGAAACCGTCTCACCTACACGAGCTCCAGCAAACAGATCGGCTTGAGCGTTTATCATTCCTCCGGTGGGAATATGAATACTAGACTCTGTAGGAATTATGGGGGCGAGACTGATGCCTGAATCTACCGACCTCACCCTCACATGTGTTGCTAACGCAAACCCAATCCCCACGCTGCCGTAAAAGGTAGTTTTTAGATCGAATCTAAGTTGCCCCAAATGGAAATACTTGCTCTGTTCCTCCCCCTCTTCCCCTACTATGGCAGGTACTAGCATTGGGAAACCTTTGAGGCTAGGTAGCATTTTCTTAACGGTAATACCACCAGCTGCTAAATCGATATGAGCCGCTGCATTCAAACTGGCAATGCTACCTTTACGCTCACTTAATAGGGTATTAAAGTCGTCGTACTTCTTCGGATAGGAGCCGTTGACTCTAATCGAGTCTGCACAAAACCTTAAAAACTCAGCTTGCGCACTAACGGTATAGCTAACATCATCTCCACCGGAAAACCCAGTGGAAGTCTGAATAATTGATGTATGATTTGTAAATGACTCATCTTCTTCAGCGTTTAAGTTCACGCCTTTATTTGTATTCGCTTTAGCAGCTGCTCGCGCATCACCAAGCGCTTTTTTCAATGAGTTTTTTATATCATTGGTGCGCTTCAACTCGGCTGATGAATCACTTGCTTTTACATCCGTTCTATTCAGCACATTCAACCGCGTCAATTTACCTAGATCACCCAGCTCTTTCACCTTATCTAGATGGATACTATGCATGTATCGAGGCTTGTTGCTTTCGCTCATTATAAAAAACTCAACAATATGGCTATTGCTGTCCTTCCAAGCAAAGCGATACTCATCAAACTCGATATCATCTGGTGACCAAGCAACGTCATCGATTGGCATTAAACGCGTCATAACATGTGGTGGAACATTTAAGTTGAAAAACTTTAATTTTCCCTCTTCAAGTGCAATCTTCGCTTTATGTTTGAGATAATCTATTTGGTAACGCAGCGCGACGAGAAAGTACAACCCCTCCTCTGCATAGCCAGTCGCTTCTACTTCTCCATCAATAATGTTATCAATAAAAAACTTTAAGTACTCGGTAAGTTCTTGATCCCACAATTTTGAAAGTCCAAGCAAATTTAGATAGCCAAGCCCTTCAATGAACTTAACACTCTCACCTTGGCATAACGCACTCAGCGGTTTAAGTTCCTGAGTGGATTCTTCATAGTGAAATCGAGAGAAGCCGTTTTGATCATTGCTTGCCGCTTTTAGCTCCACACCACATTCACCAATGAAATATCTCAAGCGGTCAGTTGCGGAACCTTCTAACAACCCATCTAATTTTTCTTGAGTTTCGTCATCTTTGGCGAAAAGCTCGTGTTTATCTAGTAACTGTTCGGGTAGTGCAACCCCTTTTCTGTTTAATGAGCGGAATACTGAAAACGTATTAGCTGTGACGAGTTCAATAGGCTGCTTACGACCTTCACTACTATATTTATCGAACTCATTTAACAATACGTCATAATCTGACTTTTGATATCTTTTACGAAAATGAGGGATGATGTTCTGATACGCTCGATAATTCTTATCCATGCGCTTTTGTTCAGATTTCACAAACTTGAAGTTTTGCGATTGATTACTCTTGTACCAAGAGTAACCCTCATCTTCGGCTTTGTCCTTGGCTTGTTTTTCTAATTCTTTTATAGACTTCTCAACTATCGGGATGACCTTTTTCTCAACCAACCATTTAATGTTTCTCGCATCTGCCTTACCGTATCGAGAGCCTCCAGACGCCGTAACATAACGCTCGACTTCCTTAATCGCCTGTACAGTCAATTGATTTTCAACTAAATCTGACTCCGTCAAACCCATCGAGGCTGCGTAGTGTTCTGCATTCTCGTTAAAATTATCTTTAACTTTTTCAAATCGGGGAATTTTTCCTGAGCTCTCGAGCTTACGTACGTATGTCTTTAGCAGCAAAACGGTATACAGTGCTTGTACGTACTCTTTCTTGTCTTTATCCTCTTTTAGAAAAGAGAGATGGGAACGAGTTTTGTAGCTTTCTAACAGACCTTTTTCATTCAGCCCTTGTAAAACTTCTTGCTTGGTCGAGGCTATTTCTTCACTGCTCGCGTCTTCCTTAGTCAGTTTATTGACCAGTGGTTTGATTTTATCATCCAGCTCCTGCGCATGCTCTTTTAACTCCATAGCAAATTCACCATCAATGAGATACCATTCTGCCTTTTGAGGGATATACAGTACATCGGCAAATTCTTTCGGAGCACACTCTGCTTCAATGACCCCATCAGTCTCAATTTTTTTACATTCGACTTTACCTGTGTTGGTAAGATCTAAATTATCAGTGCTCATTATTAATTACTCTGGATATAGGCAAGCTTGAGTTGTTGCCAGTCAATGTCTGTCAAGTGAAACCAAGCGACATCTCGCCCTTCAGTTTTTTGGACTTTAGTAGGATTTTTAACTGCATAATCCTCACTATCTAAACGCCATTTGATTGCCGATATCGGGCCTAGAAATTCACTAAGTCGACTAAGTTCAATGTGTTGTAACCATCCGTGTAAATATCTTGGTTGATAAAATCTCAAAGCGTAAGCTTGTTCATTAGGAGCAATTACAACAAGTAAGCTATCCATATGGCGCTTGAATTGTTCAGTATCTGAAGTGGTTTCGAAAACTGGCGCATCCGGGTATTTCATGCGCAGTTCATGATCCCCTTCAGGTAAACAAATCCACAATGGGGAAGCGTCTAAGGCGCGCTCAAAAACAGTATTGATATACCACCAGAAGTGTTCCAAATTGTGTTTAGACGCGTCAATCGCGGCTTGTTGAGCATTAGGGTGGTCAACAAGCTGCCAAAACGATAAGCGCTCCATTATTCTCCTCCCGGTTGATCACAGTACGGACACGGTCCTTCTTCGGGGTGTTTCTGACAAAGACCTGCTGCAAAGGAGTTGTATTTTACTGCTGCGGTAAGCGATTTTAATGGTGAATAATTGAGTTTAAACTGGTTCACTTGCGGGTTTTGTGGAGACTCAACGCCTTCAGGCGCATCTGGCCAATTCCCACCAAACCCGCTACCACTGCCTGCGCTTCCACCGGAATTGAGGTTGATCATTGAGCCGACAACGTGAATACCACCAGCGTCAACTCGAATGAAATTACCTCCGACTTTAAAGGTTTGTTCGCTACCGGCCTCAATCACTACCTTAGCGCCACTCTTAATATGCACTTCATTACCCGATTGCAGAGCATAAAGCTTTCCGATTTTTTGGTGTGCGCTACCGTCAATTACTTCCGTTTTATCGGCCTTAATTTGGGCGCGGCTTTCGCCAGTTACCACCAAGTGCTGGTTATTATCCACCTGTGTAAAGCGATCGTTTTCGATGACTAAGTGCTTATCATGTTTGATGTGAGTGCTGTGGTCATTGAGCACATCCGCAGCAAAGTCTTTTTGCGCATGAAGATACACTTTTTCAGTATCCACTTGGTCTTCAAAACTCAGTTCATTGAAGCCGTCACCTTGATGCGTTTCACTACGCAGCACCGTCTTGGTTTTATGATCGGGTAACGTATAAGGTGGCGTGTTGGTCGCATGGTAACTACGCCCCGTAATGATCGGTTGATCAGGGTCACCATGCAAAAATGACACAATCACCTCATGGCCAATGCGTGGAATAGCCATAAAGCCATACTGAGAGCCAGCCCAACCTTGCGATACACGTATCCAACATGAGCTTTGTTCATTGCCTGATGAGTAGCGATCCCAAGGAAAATGTACCTTCACTCGCCCATGTTCATCACAATAAATCTCCTCGCCTTCAGGCCCAACAACGATAGCAACCATCGGTCCATCAACCTGTGGCTTTGGTTGAGGTACAGCACGCCACGTTTTGTTCGCTGGTATCACTTTAAAGTGGTTACTGTACGTGGTCGCGCCACTGCCGCCTTCCTCTTCTAAAGCTTGAGGCTGTGTACCACGATGCGTCACTTCAACCACTAACCAATCGCGGTTCGCCGCGGGTTCAAGGTTTTCAATAAGATCGAATTTAATTCCTGCCTGTAAAGCTGGCTGGTTACTTTTACCGACGGCAACATGAGAATCACGTCGGAGGTATTCCAACCGGTACTGGCTAAAGGCTTGGCCTGAACCCTCTTCTTTATATCGCCCAGGAAAATCATAGTGTTCATATTGGCTATGCTGAAAACTAAGATCGGCGCCGGTTTGCGCTTGAGCAAAGCCATAACTTGGTTTTTTAAAACTGTAATCTTTTAGTTCTAAATGACTAGGTTCTGTTTTATGGGCAATCGAAAACTGAGAGACATAAGGCTCATCAATCGCACCACTTGCCATGCTGTTATGAATAATAGGTTGAGGATATTTTGCTATCAACGCACTATCATCAGAAAAAATTACCGTATGTTTCGCGTCCGTTTGTTCGATAAAATAGCTAATCCCTTCTTCGGCAGCTAAACGCTGAATAAAATCGAGATCGGTTTCTCGATACTGCACACAAAACTCACGCGGTACTGACGCCCCCTTTAAGGCAAAACTGAAATCCTCAATGCCCATCTCTTGCAATAGCAAAGTCATCATCTCAGGAACAGTTTTGTGCTGGAACGTGCGGCTATTTTGCCTGAGCGATAATCGCTCCAATGCGGGAACTAACACTAGCGAATAAAGGGTGTGGTGATGACCGATTTCGCCTTGAGCAAATTGCCTCACTATGCCGTGTACATGTTGAACCGCTTGACCATTAACATAGATGATCAAGTGGGCCGCTTTATCCACCATCTGTTCGGCTGTGATGCTTGACTGTCTGCTACCGAGTTCAATGTTATAACGAAAGCCAAAATAAGGTTCGCCGTTTCCCCAATCAGATTGAGATAAACATTCTTTACCCATGTACCCAGTAACGACGAACGTATCTTCCGGTAATCCTTCTACACTAAGAGTAAATGTTAGCTTTGCCATCCAATGTGCCTTTTTCAATTCTTTTCGTCTTCGAACAGTTTTGCTCGTCCCTATTCGACTTAATCCTTAGTTATGATTGCCAGAGCGTCGATCACGCTCTGGCTAACTATCAGTAAAGGGCTCTTGATAATCTAAACGACTTAAACAATCGCTCGGTAAATGGGTTAGCATCTGCTTCTGAGTTAATTCTGTAGACCATCTCACCCCCAGCGACTTTGAATTTATAATCCACTGATGTTGGACTCGCTCCAGTCACAGCAGCTTGATCAAGTAAACGGAAGAATGCCCATGGCCCTTGAAGTTGGACACTTCGCGGTGAACGATTACTCTTGGTCGGAATAAGCGTGACTTTTGATACCGCCGAGTCCCGCAGCGTGTTTGGCCAAATAAGTTCTACCGTTTCTCTTGGCCCATGGCTATAGGTTAAAAACTGGCCATCTATATTGAGTAAACTACGACGTTTATTGCTCGTTAAGCTAAGTGGCTCAACAGAAAAGCTCACATCGAGTACACCTTTGCGATTAAAGAAAGCTTCACGAATTTTCCTCGCCTGCTGGATCTGAGCCAGTATCGCTGGACGAATCAATGGCTGCTGAGCTTGGCCTTCTGTCGTCGGAATTTTCTCTTCAACAAATAGCTTGAGTTGCTCATTGTAGAAACGATCGAGTCGGCCATTTGGGGCAAAAAAGCTCTCAAAATCTTTCAAAGAAACATCTTTTCGCGCATTTTGTTTAAATGGATAACGACCTGCAAGTTTAGCTTGGAACGGTCTATAAACATCTTCACTCCAACGAATTTCTAATTGCTGTAGAGCCTCTTGCTTGACCACAAACCAGCTCTCATTCGCTAACTTAGCAAACATTCGATCTAACGGTGCTGGTAAACCTGAGGAGATGCGGTTTAACGTATAGATCGGATCAGCATTGATGAGTTTCGTTCTCGCTTTTGTCGCTTCAAGAGCCGCCATACCAACATCTGGGGCATTTTTAATCGCCGCCATATAGTTCTTCAGGTCCTCAACAGATGCCAAAACTTCCATAATGTAAGCTGGCTTACCGCCGACAGGACGTAGCATGTCGTTTAATTCTGTAAATGGCGCTTCAATCTGTGAGGCCACTTGATATTTAGACGTTTTCAACAACGCTTTCTGAGCTTCACTATCCTCTGCCAAGTTGGCAAATAAATGGGTATTGGTATTCAGCGTTCTCAGCAAACGCTGCATAGGCTCAGTGCTACTGGTAATGTTATCCAGTACCGCGACCGCTTCATTGATATCATTAAAGTACTTTATATCAAGCTCATTGATTGCCGAGCGCCAAGTCTGTGTGTAGTCAGCAACATAAAGCCTTCTTATGTCATCCTGCAACGCTTGCTTATCCGCTTCGCTAAATTGCGCTGTTTTTGCTAGACCTAGTACCCAAGTATCGATCAGTGCCAACTCAGAAACTTCTTCTGATTTTGGTAATAAGTATTCTTCAAAGCCTTTTTTGGTCAAAAGTTGCGGAATGTAATAATTGTCCACATTATTAATATCTTCAGCGAAGACGACGTCAAATACTGGCCCAACGAGGCTGCGTAAACTTGCTGACGGCCCTAAAATGCTCTGAGAATTAAGCTTCAAATTACGATAAACACGCTCAGCTATCGGCATAGCACTCAATTGCATTTGCGCACGAGATATAACAAGATCATAAGGTCTTAGAATTTGTTCTGCTGTTGCATCACCTCTTAGTCTTTCGCCCTGAAGATTGGTATGGTTGAGTGCATATTCCAAGTGCGTATATAACTGTTCTTGAACTCGCTTTTGGCCAGAGAAAGAGCGTTGCCAACTGCGACTAAAATAGTCATAGATAAAATCTTCATGTCGGCCACTTCTATCAACCAACATGCGATAAATACGCAGTGCTGATAATTTTTCTTCATCCGTTCTCGCTAGGTTCATCTCATTGACGAGTTCTGCCATTAGTAACGGCAAAAACTGAGTCTTAAGCAAACCTAGGTAAGTCTCTTCCACTTTAGGGCCAATGGTGTGTCCCTGATATAAGCCGAAGTCAGTCACGTAAGGGGCTTTTTCACGAAAATACCCAAACTCTAGCATCGCTTCCCTAATCTGGTTTAGTGGGTCGAGTGCCTGTTTTTGTGACAATATATGCGGTTGACCTTCGAATTGAGTTTTGTATTGATTGACCTTTGCTAATACATTATCAGAACGTTCAAAATTCTTTAGATAGTTTTGATGCCACGTGCCAATTAATAGAGCAGTCACAATCAAACACACGGTCAAACATAATCCCATAACACGACGAGAGCCTTTGGCTACACGGCTATTATCACTCGCAATACCCGCTTCAGGATAGATAATGTTAGTGAAGAGTTTTTCGGTAAAATAGACCGTAGAGTTTTTCGCTCTTTGTGCGGTATTTATCGCATGAGAGAGCCCATAACGGCGTGACGCTGCATCATCAAAAGCATTCGTCGGAACACCTTGCTGATACACCGAGGTGAAATACACCCCTCGCACCAGTGCCGCGATTGAATACTGGTCACTTGCTAAAGCTTCTTGTAAGAACAGATGCAAAATATCTTTAATGCCGGCTATTTGTCGCGTAAAGCTATAAATAGCGTTTCGCTCATCTAAACTCATCGTTGTTGAGGTAGCATGAGGTAATAGTCCGTTAATTCGTTCAACAAACTCACCATACTCAACCATGAGTTCTTCTAACCAGAAATCCGGATTATTAACAGAATCCATCGCGAACGTGAAACCCAGTACTTCCTCACGTTGCGTTTTGTTGTAGTGCTTAAAGAACGGTTCAAATCCATACAAAAGATCGAGCTTGGTCAGGGTAATATAGACAGGGACACGTGTTGATAGCGTCTCGGTTAACTCTTTTACGCGCGCTCTTAAAAGACTGGCATAAGCTTTACGCTCTGAGGTCGTCGCGGTCGCAAGATGAGAGATATCGAGCGCCAATACGATTCCGTTCAATGGGCGACGGCTACGAGTTTTTTCCAGCCATTTAACAAAGTGCAACCACAAGCGTCTTTCCATTTCACCGTTGTTTGAGTCGCTTCGTGTTCCTTGCGTCAGCAACTCGCCATCGGGGTCAATTAGCACCGAATCTTCGCCCACCCACCAATCAAACGAGTATGGGTTGCCACTTTTTTGTCCGGAGGCGCGCATTACGGAAGAAAAGGTAAAATTTTGCCCAGAGCGGTTAATTAAGCTGGTTTTACCCGCATTTTCTAAGCCTAATACTAAATACCAAGGCAGAGAATATAGATAATTTGCCGATCCCATACTCTCTTTCATATTACTCATAACAAGATTCAATTCTGTCTCTTGTCTTTCTTCCAATATTTTTATTGGATCATCTCGTAACTGTTCCTCCCTGACTTGGTTATTCTTATAACCTTGCAATTTATGCCATTGAAGGACGCCCCATATAGCTAAAGAACCAAGAGTAAACAGTCCGCAGGCCACCACTCTAGAGATCACAGTTTCAAGAGGTTTTTTGTCACCAACTTCAAGCCAAGGCCCTGCCCACCATATAGCAATATTGACTAAAACAAAGGTGATGAATAGTAATATAGGCAACGCGGCCGTTACACTCGGCTTTAACGCTCTCACTATTCTAAATATATATCTCAACATTTGGTGTGTCCTTGTCTATTCTGACGCTGTATATCTTTTTATTTGTTCCATCAAACTCGGTTCCCATTCAGGTACCGATAATGATTTGACCTGTTTATCTAGGGTTTGATATTGCAAAGTGGCCATCGCCTCTAATTTGTTACTGCGTAACAAATCAGCGGTAATTAGTCGCCAATAAAATTGGTCACGTGGTTCTGACGATGAATCTAAGCCTTGATTCAACATAATTAATGCGGGTTCAATACCACTCTCCTCTGCGATAACCTGTGCATCTTTGCGCACCTCATCCCAATCGTTCCCCGCTGATGTTTTTGTCGATGTGGATGGAACACAGGTCTTTAACCAATCTTTGACTTGTTCAGAAACAAATGGGTCTCCCCCTTTGAACTTCAACTCAAGTAGTGATGGCATGCGAGTCAAAAAGGTTTGTGTCTCATCAACAATAGCTTGGCACCAACTCACTTCCCCCAGCTCTTTGGCAATCGCGTAACTCATTAATTGTCCATCAAACCAAAATGGCGCGAGCGTCAGGCTTTGCTCTACTTTTAACCACAAGCTGACGTCTGGATGTCGCATCAAATCTTGATAGTCTTTCACTCTGTCCGCTTGCATACCGCGAAGCATTGTTTCGCCATCCGATTTATGATCCGGCAAGGAATGGATTGCGCCCCACACTGCGTAACGCCTTAAGCGAATCGCTAAAGCCCTACCGTTTTCCTGTTCACTCAAAAACTCAGCAACTTTCAGTAATGTTTGCTTAGACGACTTGTCACTCGAGTTATCAATGGTCATGTCCGGCCGACTTTCAACACTTTGACTAACCGGCGTCTGCTCGTTCTGACTCTGTTGTGTCTTTACTTCAACCGCTTTTTGCCTTTGTTGTATTGCCGAGACTTCCGTTTTAATACGGCGCACGACAAGATCGACAAATTCTGATTGCAGTTCTTGTTCGTCGAGAGCGTCTTGCCACGCTTCGCTCACCTCAAGTAAGGTTTTACTCTCTTCGTCGTCTAATCGTTCGAAATCAAACTTCTCAATCAACAAATGAAAACGCTGAGCTATTTGGTTAAAAAACTTACCGCGTGGCCCCTTACCACGAGGGCCAGGAACCGGATAACTGTCTTGCCAATATAGACGCAAAAACTGCTCCATCACTTTGAAGGAAATGGTGGTCTTATAGGTTGTTGGTTGAAAGTGTAAGCATTGCAGCAAATATCCAAGCAAGCGGATATCTTTACTTTGTGTACTCAGCAGCTTTATGCATTCCTGCTCAACTTTCTCCCATTCAATTGAGCCATGTGACAGCGAGCCTACCTTCATCATTTGGTCTTCAATGAAATCAAACTGCGGATCATCTTCTAGTTTGATTCCAACAGGCTGCTCTGTACTAATCGGTTTCGCAATACATTGCGGGTATTGTGTCATTCCCATCTTATTCGTCCTACCAACTACATCGCTCTCGCAGAACCTCTAGACCCTGTTTAAGATCTTGAGTATTAAACTGCAAACCATCAGCAAATCGCGCGTTTGAACGTAAAACGAGATGGGAGGATTGCGCCAAAACTTTCATCATTTCAATCGCCGGAATACCACGTCCAGAAGAGAACATCACGCCATAGTCATCACTGCGCCATACTTGAGTCATATGACGCGTCGACACTTGAATCTTCGCAGCATCGACTTGTTTTGCTAATGCCAATTCGACACGGCTGATATTATTAATGCAGCTTAAAAGTAAAACCGAGCGGTCTTCGTCATCGAGATCATGGTTCTGCGCTGGCATCGCGATCCATGCATTACCCTTTTCTCCGGGTTCCGTGACCAATGCCCATCCTTCATCTACACGTACTTGCTGCTTACCGTCCATGGCGTGCGTCCATTGACTCGAATAATGGGGAGTCTCCGCGTCTAAACCTTGCGCCTCTACTGGCGTTGAAAATAGTTCATCAAAACATGCGAGCCGCTCTAGCCTAACGGGAATATCGCGACATTGGTTGGCTTGCTCTACCAATCGTTCATCGCTTTTTGCGTTGACTATTGACGCCCCTCCTAACCAAAACGCCACGGTCAATATCATGAGTTTGTTTCGCTTCATGCTTCAATCTCCAACTTCTGACATTTGTACGCCAGTGTTCGCTTAGGTATCCCCAAGCTTTCTGCTGTTTTAGCTCGGTCGCCATCAAAACGAGCCAATCTTTCACTGATTATCTTTGCTTCAAAATCGTTTAACGCTTGCTTAAGGTCATCAACCACTTCCTGTTTACCCATAGCCAAACGTCTTTTCTCATCCGACAATTCTTCTGTGGTACTCATTGGAAGAAGGGACTCATTGAAGGACTGAAAACGGTTTTCAAAACTGTCTAGTTCGATTTGGCAATTGTTGCTTGTTTGCACACAGCTAAACTCAATGAGGTGCTTGAGTTCTCGCACATTCCCCGGAAACGAGTACTGCTCTAAGGCATCCAACGCTTGATAATGAATGCCACGAATATGGGTGCCGTTTTTCTGGTTATATTCTTGAATAAAGAAGTCACACAAATCCGCGAGATCGCCCTTACGCTGCGCAAGGCTCGGTATGCTAATCGGGTATTGCAGCAAGCGATAATAGAGGTCTTGGCGAAACTCTTTGCGACTGACATGGTTTTGCAGTTGTACGTGTGTCGCGGAAACTAAGCGAAAGTCAGAATGTAATTCTTGCTTACCTCCAAGAGGTCGAAAAGTGTGCGCTTCCAACACTCGCAACAATTTAGCTTGCAACGTTAACGGCATATCGCCAATTTCATCTAAAAATAACGTTCCACCATCCGCTTGCGCAATTAACCCTAGCTTATCTGAATCGGCCCCTGAGAATGCACCTTTGCAGTAGCCAAATAGCTCACTTTCTAAGAGGTGCTCCGGAATTGCAGCACAATTTACCGCGACAAATGGCTTATGTTTTCGACTAGAAAAATCATGAATCGCTTGAGCAACGAGTTCTTTACCCGTGCCTGTTTCACCTTGAATCATCACCGACAGATTAGAGCTCGCTGCAGACAAAATCTGCTGACGCAATTTATGCATTACGCTACTTTTACCAATCATTTTATTGGCAAGATTGACTAGTAAAGAGTTTTGTTCCGTCACTTCTTGAATGTCCGACAGAGACTCTTTCATTTGCTTTTGACGTTGTTCCTTCTTCGCCATTTCATTTAACAGTGACCACTGTTGCGAGAAAACATTCAAAAAGGTTTTGAAGTCATCATCCGCAAACGTGTCCGATAGCACTTTGCTAGAGCCAATGGTGACTAATATAGAATGAACGGAGTCACTCTCCATGGGCAAAGGCTGCAAACGAAGGCTATCAAACATGCCGACCCTTTCCGCGAGTTGCGCAAAATGTCGATTAGAACGCCAAAAGATCAACTCGTCGGCGGTATAGCTCTTTGACTGGCGAGACTGAAGTACGTGGGCAAAAGGCACATCAAAATCGACCACAGACCAACTGTACGTGGCAGGTTGATCATGAGATGCCACATTTCGACCATCCGGTGAAGGTAAAAGTAATAAGCTGTCATTGAGTTCCATCTCCTGATCTAACAGGGAGATAAACTGAGTCACCAATTGATGGGGATCTCTAATCCCCACTAACTGGGTTGAAAACGCCAGCCATTGACTCATCGTTATTCAACCTCACCGATAAATTCACCATCTCGCACAGCTAAACGGATGTGCTGTACTGGCTCTCTCAATGCAAGCTTATTAAGTAAGGCCAGGGATACCGGTGGAAGTAGTTGACCATCAATGATTGCTTCCAACATACGTGCACCATTCTCGCTGCGCGTCGCGCGTCGGAGTATTTCATCAACTAGGCCGTCATCTAATGTCAACTTGGCGTTGTAGCGCTGCTTAAACAGATCTTCTAAGCGAGATAACTTACCTATCACTATTTTAGCCAATACCTCTTTGTCTAACGGTAGGTAGGGAATCACTTCCATACGAGCAAGCAAGGCAGGTTTGAAAAATGCAGCTAACTCAGGATACAACTCTCGGTCCATCACTTCAGGCTGTTCAGCGTGATCAACTATCGTTTGGAAACCCAAATTGGATGTCAAAAAGAACACCACATTTTGGCAATCGATTAAACGTCCTTCACCATCTGCCAGCTCGCCTTTATCAAATGCTTGATAGAATAAGTTGAGGACTTCAGGGTGGGCTTTTTCAACCTCATCAAGCAAAACGACAGAATATGGCATTTTCCTGATCGCTTCCGTCAATATGCCCCCTTCGCCATAACCAACATAGCCCGGAGGGGAGCCGATTAGGCGAGAAACCGTATGCTTTTCTTGATATTCAGACATGTTAATCGTAGTAAGAAATTGCTTACCGCCATAAAGCTGCTTGGCAAGCTGGACCACGGTTTCGGTTTTACCCACCCCACTAGGCCCGACAAGCAAGAATGCACCTTTCGGTCTTCCAGAACGACGTAAGTCTGCGCGCGCAGTCAATAAGTGGCGGTGCACACGCTCAATCGCGATATCTTGCCCTTTGATAACGCTGCCTAATGTCTCTGTTAAACGAGTAATTTTATGTAATTCGTTAGAATTCATCTGGTCAACAGGCACACCCGTCCAATCGGCGATGACATCTGCTATTTGTGCAACGTCGACTTCAGGATAAATCAATCGCTGATCATGCTTAATCGCATCCAACTCTTGGTATTTTTCTTGAAGCAGTTGGCTTGTTGATAGGTAAAGCTCACGCTGCTGATCGTCTTCTTGTAGTAACTGTAACAGTTGTGTTCTCTGTTCAATTATCGCTTCTACTAACGTTTTCTGATCTTTCCATAGCTGCGTAAGTTGTTCGGTTTCTTCTTCGTCTGCTGCCTCTTGACTCAATAGTGCATCCAAGCGCTCTAAATCCACCTCTTTCCCTAGATGGCGAGACCTTTCCAACATATCGATTTCTAATTGACGTTGGTGGCATAGAGTTTCAAGTTGCGCCAGCCTTTTTGGCGGCGTTGTTAGATTAATCGCTATGCGAGCACATGCCGTATCTAACACGTCAATCGCTTTGTCCGGTAGCTGTCGGCCTGATAAATATCGCGCTGATAACTCAGCGGCTGCTTTTAGCGCTTCGTCAGTGATAAGTACATTATGCGCTTTCTCGTAGACGCCATTCAGTCCACGCAGAATGTCAACGGCCTGCTCAATACTCGGCTCATCGAGCTTAACGAGTTGAAAACGACGTGTTAACGCCGGATCTTTTTCGAAATATTTTTTGTATTCTTTCCATGTTGTCGCAGCAATAGTACTTAACTCACCACGAGCGAGCGCAGGCTTAAGTAAGTTAGCCCCGTCGCTCCCCCCTTCTTGATTCCCTGAACCAATCAAGGTGTGCGCTTCATCTATAAAGAGAATGATTGGTTGCGGTGACTCTTTGATTGCATCAATCACACCTTTGAGGCGTTTTTCAAACTCCCCTTTCACCGAAGCTCCTGCTTGGAGGCGCCCTAAATCTAACGAGTACAGTTCCACTTGTTTCAATTGGTCTGGAACATTGCCGGCTACGACTCGCAGAGCTAAGCCTTCGATCATCGCACTTTTACCTACACCGGCATCGCCCACCACAATCGGATTATTTTTTCGACGACGGCAAAGTATGTCTATCATCAGATTCAGTTCATTCTCACGACAAAGTACAGGATCTAACTCGCCATCTCTTGCCTGACGAGTTACATTTTCACAATACTTCTCTAACGATGTTTCTGCTTGCTGCTGCAAGGAATGCTCTGAGGCCGAGTTGGGTCTTTTTACTGCCGTTTCTGAAGAGTCACTCAGTATGAATGTAAATTCTTTCTTCAACGATTCTCGATTGATGCCATCAAACAGCTTAGCCAGCGAAGAAGAAAGATAACGGTCTATACGGGTGATTGAAGCGAGAAAAATAGCGCCAGAACGCAACTCACTTTGTTCCAACTCAGTGGAAGACAGTAACCACGCTTCTTGTAACAACTCGACAAGTAAAGGGGAAAACGCGGGATAGGTTTCGCTACTTTTCTCACGACTAAAACTTGCGTTAATCGCCTCTTTCACGTCACTGACATCAAGACCTGCTTGCTTAATAATAATGCGGACATCAGATAATGGATTATCTAACAATACATCCAAGTAGTGCTCCAGAGTGACCTCTGGATGCTGTCGTTCAATACATAACGAAGCCGCTTGCTCCAAAGCCAGTTTACTTTGAGCGTTCAGTTTCGATATTAAAGTGGGTAATTCAATACGGATCACGTGATACCACCTAGCCTATTAATTTATTAAAGTAATTGATTTAATTGTGTTAAAACGTCTTGTGTTTTGGTTTGTAGTACGTGCGTATAGCCGAGAAACAACGCTAACCATAAGAAAGCAAAACCAAAGAAAACCGTCCAAAGCGATGTCTTGCGACCCACTTTATAGTGAGATTTCACTACTTTTTTATTTGGGCTGGTTAGTTGGCCATTGTCGCCATCATCAAAGCTGCTCAATATGTCGTAAAGACGGCTGATAATTTTCTCACGTTCGATCGTACCGCCTTCCATAACGCGATACTTTCCTTCGAACCCAAGGATCAAGCATTGGTAGATAAAGCCTAATAGTTGGCGATAACGTTCTGGTTCGCCTTCAAGACGACTCAAAATAGAAAAAACCTTTTCACCACCCCAAGTTTCATTATGGAAGCGAGTCAGCATCGAATGTTCAGCCCAAATGCTCGATGCGCCCCAATCGGTTCCCATTACTGCTTCGTCTAAACTGGCGCACAATACATAACGGTAAGCAACCATGATCGCGTGGTCATAACCTTGCTCAGTCAATTCCACTTCAATCGCTTTGATTTCTTCCACTGTCTGGGTATAGATTTGGTCGATATTGTCACATGCGGTCAATGAACGAACCCTTAGGGATAAGCCAAATAACGGTGTGGCTGCATCGATTAGGGGATTAGAGTTATCACCACGAAGTTGAAACCAATAATCCTGATCATGGTTAATTTTTTCCACATCATCAAAAAGCAACTTAGACAATGGTGAATCTTTCTTACTTGCGTACATGCTTAACTCCTAATCGCCCAAAACTGCAGGTCGAGATCTTCAAATTCACCTGCAACATGGAACGCAAAACCGCTGGAATGCTTAATCGTGGCCCATGCCGAGCTGGTTTTGTCTAATTGGTAATAGGTATAACCTGCGTGGTAAGGCAGTTGTCTTGGCGCTACAGGTAAAGCAATCAAAGGGATGCCCGAAAGCTGTAAAGAGATTAGCTCTCTGATTTTCTCCACTGACGATACTTTTGTTTGCTGTGTAAACAGGCGACGTAGATCATTGATTGGCATGCGAGCTTTCACAGCAATGATGAACTCAGCATTTTCCATCAAGCTTGAGTCGTGGATTGGCGCAACCATTAAGCCGTACTTACGTTTTTCTAACTGGATCGACATTGCTCTTGGTTCAAGCACGACACTTAGGCTCTGTCGTAAATTGCGGATGAGCGGTTTAAACGACTCACTAGGTAGCTCGTGATTGTAGCTAGGTAAATTCGCTGGAAGTCGAGACTCATCGGTAAAGGTCGCTAGTTCTCCACACACGATCGAAAGACATTCAAACAGTCGTTCTGGATGTAGACTGCGCAACTCGGCTAAGTGCTTCATTTGCGGTTGCAAACGGTTCAAAGACTGTAGCAGCATAAAATCGGATACGTCTGCCACACCACCTTGCGACGGAGAACTTAGTCTCTGAGCAATGTTTTTTGCCCGCTCTCTCATCAAACCCGACATTTCGTTGATAAAACGATGCAATGCGGGAATACCCACGACATTATGGTGACAAGGTACGAACTCAGGATCTAGCACGACACTACCATCTGGTCGTTTTTCCAAGATACGCCCAATCGCAATCGAGGCATAGGCACTTCTGTCTTCTCTTTCTAACATTAACTGCATGCGAGCCGGAGAAACTTCGAGTGTCGTCGTATCACCTTGTACGCTATGAACGTCCTTTACTTCTTGACGACGACTTACATAGCGTCCGGTACCACGTTCTTCCGGCCAGTTGATTTCCATCAAAGAGTCACTGCGCAAAGCCACAGCCAAATAGATGATTTGGTTTGCCAATGAGGCATCATCGACCTCTAGCGCATCTGGAATTTGATCTTCTTGAGGAATACGAAAAACCGTGCCATCAGGCATAACTCCAACCGCGCGATCAATGGCAATACGACCAAACGCCAAATACTCCGGATTAAGTGATAACTCTGAAATACCGTACAAATAACTGCTGACTGTACTGACACGTTCATCAATAAAGTACTCGGTAAATCTCTGTTGCTGCTGAAAGTGCTGCGGCTTGATGAATGAGCCTTCTTTCCAAATAACTCGATTACGAACAAACATCGCTTTTTATTCCACCCTAACCAACTTCACGTCATACTCGCTGAACTTCATAAGCAAGTGGTACTGTCGACTTTTATTGACCACCTTCACTGCTTTTTTCCATTGGCTTGTGTCTGGGTCAGAAAAATGAGCCATCACACCGATATAATTTGTACTCTCATTAATCTCAAACGTATCAACGAACTTAAATTGACCCGGTGTAAGTACGTAGTCGTAGCTGTTCACATAATTACTACGTAATGTCGCTTTATGGTCCGCTTTCAACTGATCATAATCGGCAGACATAAACATCGAATCATCTTCAAGTTCAAACACTTGAATCTCAACCGGCGTTGCGTCGCCCAAGATATTCAAGTTCACGTCATCATCACTCACTAAACTAAACGTCACTGTCGTTTGTGCAGGACCTTCTTGTTTCTCTACTGGTTGAGAAGAGCTACAAGCAGTCAAAGCCAACGAACTACATAAGGCTAAAGCGATATTTTTCATGGTTACAGCTCCCGTTGCTTTTCACGCAGTTTTTTGTCGTAAGATTGTTCAAAAATTTCCCAAAATAACTTTTCAAAACCTCTTTGACGATTAGAGGTAAGTTCTTGGTAATAATTACAATACATACTCCACGCCCAACCTTCTGTAGAACCACTATTGCCATCATAACGACGTTTATAGTGCTGGAATCGGCGTAACATCGTCTCAGGATCAAAGGCATTCAAAATCTGACTTAACGCTTCAGATGTAGCATGTTGCATAGCTTCATTGTGGTCACGAATTGTCTTGAGGCTTTCGCTAATCGCAGCGGGAGCCGATAAGTGCACTAGACTTTTATCGGTATCATAAAGAGTGCGTATTGTTTCTTCATAAGAGAGACCCAAGCGCAGAGGATTGTCTTCTATAGGTTGTAAATTGCGATTTAAAGTGCCAAAACGCCCTTCATTCACTTGCTGGTGAAGTTCCAGCAAACCACGAACACACGCTTGTAGTGATTCGCCCATCTCTTGAGAGAGGACATGCATACGAGCCATGTTATCTTCATCGCTTAAATCAACCCCTAAGCCTTCCAAAACTGGCCCTGTCACAAGGTGATTGGAACGTCCTTCAGTATCCAATTGATAGTCATTACTTGGTTGGAAACTTCTTGCCATTTCCTCTTCAAGTAAATCTAAATCTTTTTCATCCATGCGTAATTCTCCTGAATTGTTGTATTCTTCTGGCGCAGGTTTTGCGATTGGTTCAATCTCTGCTGTGGTATGACTTGTCTCTTTCTCTTCCAACTCTGACTGTTGTGGTCTGGATTTCCAAAAACCAAAACCAAGAATTTTCTTCAAACGGATTGAAGCGCTAACATCCTGTTCGCTATCGGTTTCAATGGTTGCTGACTGCGCATCAATTTGCATTTGGTGTTGAGGGATGAGTGAAGGTTCTTGCTTCGGTCTTGCTTTGTCAGTTTTTTCGGCCACCGCTGAAGTCACTGTATCTCCGGTTTGCATCAGATCATCCAACGCATGCAAAGGTTCGGCATCAGCCTCTTCGACTGAATCTTCTTCGCGAGTCTCAACTTCAGCGCCATTAATTAAATCGTCTTCATCAGAGAAAAACAGGGTATTCAAAGTGGTAAGATGCGGATCGTTCTCGCTATTTTTATCGAACAAAACGCGCAACTGGTATGGGCCAATTTGAACTTCATCTTGCTCTAATAATTTTGCGAGATTTCCCTTACCAATAGAAAGCTGGGCCCCATTAACATACGTACTACCCGATAACTCTTTAATGCAATATGCGCCGTCCACGACAACAATTTCACAATGCTGTGAAGCGATCGCTTCTTGTGGGTCGACTAAACGCCAATCGGCCAGTGGCGAGGAACCAATATTGCCACCATTTTGATAAAATGAATGTTGCACGGTCATCCCAGATTCCAAACGCTGTGCATTGGTCACCATGAGTGTTAGAACCGGTAAACTTGGTACGTTCATACTATTGCCTTACTTGAATCAAAACGTGTTTATCCGCTTCAGAACAACCTAAGAAAGATGTCCATCCGAGCTCCACACCATTTACGGAATCTAAACAAAAATCAGGCGCTTCACTTGGTGTTATGGCTAACTCCAAGTCGTATGCCATTTGTTCACGCATAATGAACTCCACAAGTTTACAAAGTGCTTGATACTCCTTACCTGAAGGTAAAAAGTCGTTAAAACGAGCTCGTGTTAGCCCATTAATACAAATTGTGAATTTGCCAGTACAATCCACAACCGATGTTCCGATGACGGTATCGTGACCAAGAGTCGAATTTTGTCCACCCAAAGAAAACTGCTGACTAATGTCAATTGGAACGCGTCGCCTAACCCACTGTCTTATGCTGACGTCTTCTAGTTCAAAACAATGGGCGATAATGCCTGCAACAATCTGTGGAGACCGACCTCTGCTTGCGAGTGTTCCTGAGTAGGCGAGCATTTTGCACCAATTAATTGGTGTCTCACCCCGTAAATCTTGATCACTTAAACCAACTAGTGCAAACAACTGAACCGAAAACAGATCCTGAGCATCAGGCTGAAATCTGACGTAATAGCGATACTTTCGCCAAATTCGATAAACCAAATTGATCAATCGATTGTTAAAGAAATCGAGAAATGGTTGCTTAAAACCATCGCTCCCCTCCGACGCCAACTGCTCAAGAATAAATCCAGGTAATGGCGATTGTGCCCCTGACAAACCAAAAAAATTAGTCAGCAACACGTGCCTATTATCTTCTCTAGTCGTCAACTTATTTACATCACTCGCTGAAAAACCCAGGCTTGGATTTGCACTAAACACGAGTTTACATTTGCGTTCCCACTCCTCTGATTCGGGATCCAAATCATTAATGCTTTGGAGTAACTCAACCAATTGGTAAAAGTTATACTCACGAACGTTTTCACTGAACTCCGGAACTGATGAGATAAAAGCATCACCGTCTAGATCAGTGGCTGCATTCCACTCTGTGTTCCCCATGTGTACTTCTCTTTGTTTGTAACATTCACCACAACGAGTTCATGAAATGAGTTGATACTTGCGTATAATGCGAAAAAATGGCTCAGAACAGTTCCAAAGAGAAACAGATCCCCTTCAGAACCAAAACCACTTTGATCAATATGTAACGTTGACTGCAGTCCTCTAACCGGTAATCCCTTTAGAATCTTATCTATCGGGTTAGACTCTACTTTAACAATCGCATCGAGCCGCTTTTTAGCGACACGCTCGGCCTGACGATCAACCAAAGCTCGGAAGTCATACGCTCTCAATACACAACTCAATGCATCTTTTGATAGCAAAGACAGATAATTAAGAGACAAATTAGAGATCAGCGTCCACAACAAACTCCCATCCAATATCGGACGTAATGATTGAGATGGCACCGTAATATTTTTAAACGTTGCAAATGGCGGAGAGCTGTCTGTTGGCACGCATATATCACCGATGCCGAGTTCAAGAGGCAAAAGTCGATTGGTACAAGTCAGCTTTATTGAAACCGCCTCATTGTGACCAATCAAACTCGTTTCATCACAGCGCACGAATGAGATATATGAGTCGAAACCATCATTACGGATGCTCTCTTTAACCCTTGTTCGATAATAGAGAGCTTGGCGGTGTCTCACGCGCTCAACTTCGTGCTGGAAGCTCTCAAATGGTTCATATATCCGTTTTCTTCCCCGAACGCGCTTTCCCTCGAGTTCAAAGTCTTGCCAACCAACGACACGGTCGACACTAAATATCTCGTAATGTGCCGGATTACGATTCGAAGGAAAAATTCGATATTCGCTTCTCTGTCCATTCAAATCGATGGGGTCAGCATCATGCTGAAATAAGTTGATAATCGGAGTACAATAAAGCTGAAAACTCTCTTTTCTGACCCGAGTCTCGGTCGGAAGAGTTTTGGAGAAATAGATCTTTAATGAAAAATCCCCAGTCACCGATTTCGGCAATGAATCTGCCAAATGTTTAACATCAATAAAATGAAACGCCTGAGGAAAAGAGAGGTACTCCTGCAGAATGCGATAGCCGTCATATACATTCTTTGGATACGGTAAAATCGACTGTTCACTTTGAAAACCAACCGCAGAAAATGAGTTGTTGGGAAGTGAAAACTCAACACCATCAACCTCAACTGATATTTTGTCCAAATAATGATTGAGCCAAAGATACAATGTCTGAGAACTATGCTCGTCACCGCCCAAGTAAAAGCGTAAGTTATCAAGCTTTGATTCACCAACGGTAACCTCACCGAGCATGTGCAGCGACAACTCTATAATCGAAGCCTCGCGAGAGTGTTCTGCATGAACATCTCTACACTCAAGCGGATAAAGCTCAACATCTCGACAAGTCCGAAAATGACAAGTCGTGTCTAACACTGACTTACTATCTAGCTGAGCATTTTTTTTAACTAAATGTCGTTCGCTAACACCTTTGTCCGGCTCAAACGCCACGATACTCATGCTTGGAATTGGCCTGAGATAATTCGGCCAAAGCATATTGATCAATGAATGGGTTAACTCCGGGAATTCGTCCTCAACTTTCTGACGTAATCTCGCAGTTAGAAAGGCAAACCCTTCCAGAAGACGCTCAACATCAGGATCTGTCGTGCGCCCATGCAAAAAACGGGATAGTTGAGGATGAATTTCGGTAAATTCTTTCCCCTGTTCTTTAAGAAAAGCGAGCTCTTCTCGGAAGTACTTATCTTGAGTCATATAGTTAAAACACTTGGTACTGTCTATTTTGGTCCAACAACAAACTGAACTGAACTTTCTCGTGTATTACTTCACTATTAATTTGAGCTACGATCTGAAACCTCAGAGATAACGGATTAAACGTGTCAGCGTTAGCACTGACTATCACTCCGGTTAAGCGCGGTTCATAACGCTCTAAACAATGCTTAATCGCTAGTTTGATACGTACGGAAAGGTCTATCGTTTCCAGTGTCGCATCATTAAAATCGATCAACCCAAGATCAGGGGCGCTTTGCGCGCCGCCTAATCGAGAATTTAAAACGTTCGATACATTGCTCTTGATAGACTCAAGTACATCCACAGCATCAGGGCCTGCGGTCAGAGACATTGGCTTAGCATCGGCTACCAGTCGTTCGAATAGACCGACACCAAATACAGATTCTTCTGGCGCAATATAGGACATAATTAAGCTTGATCCAGTCGACCCACTAGGGATAGTTCAAAATTTGCACCCATATATTTAAAGTGTGGGCGCACCGCTAGTGACACTTGATACCAACCAGGATTCCCCTCAACATTCGCAACTTCAACTCGAGCTGAACGTAAAGGACGACGACTGCGTACATCTGCTGGTGGGTTTTCTTGATCGGCGACAAACTGCTTAATCCAAGTATTTAGCTCTCTTTCAAGATCTTGACGTTCTTTCCACGAGCCAATCTGTTCACGCTGCAGCACTTTTAGATAGTGAGCTAAGCGGTTAACTATCATCATGTAAGGGATTTGTGTACCCAATTTAAAGTTAACTTCCGCTTGTTTCCCTTCTTTGTTGTTAGGGAATACTTGTGGTTTCTGAATTGAGTTGGCAGAGAAGAAAGCCGCATTGTCGCTCCCTTTACGCATGGTAAGTGCGATGAAACCTTCATCTGCTAATTCAAATTCTTTGCGGTCTGTAATCAGCACTTCAGTAGGAATTTTACTTTGCAGTGCTCCTAATGATTCGTACAAATGGACAGGTAAATCATCTACCGCACCACCACTTTGAGGCCCGATGATATTTGGACACCAACGGTATTTTGCGAAGCTATCTGTTAGACGAGTTGCGAATGCAAACGCCGTATTGCCCCACAAGTAATGGTCGTGTTCAGAAGTAACGTTCTCAGTATAGTTAAATGATTTAACTGGGTTGTCCGTTGGGCTATACGGGACTCGAAGTAGAAATCTTGGCGCGGTTAAACCGATGTATCGCGCATCTTCAGACTCACGTAAAGCACGCCATTTGGTGTACTTTGGACCTTCAAAGGTCGATTTAAGATCTTTGATATTTGGCAAATCTTCAAACGAATCTATGCCGAAAAATTCTGGTCCTACGCTAGAAATAAACGGAGCATGTGCCATTGCGCCAAGCGAGCCCATAAATTTCAAAAGTTTCATATCCTGTGATGAAGGCGTGAAGGCAAAATTACCAATAATAGCGCCGACAGGTTCACCACCAAACTGTCCGTAACCTGAAGAGTAAACATGCTTATACAAACCAGATTGACTAATCTCTGGCGAGTACTCGAAATCTTCTAGAAGCTCTTCTCGAGTGATATTAAGAACTTCAACTTTGTTGTTCTCTCTAAAGTCAGTTCGATCAACAAATAGTTTTAAACTACGCCAAGATGACTCCAGTTTCTGCAACTCTTCGTTATGCAGAATCTCATCCATTTGTGCGCTGACTTTTTTATCTAACTCCACCAGCATCTGGTCAACAAGTGCTTTATTCACCGAATCTTCTTCAGTCGGCGAAGCTAATAGATTCTCAATAAACGCAGCCACACCTTTCTTAGCAATCTCATAGCCATCTTCACTTGGTGCTATACGCGTCTGCTGCATTATTTCGTCAAGGAGGCTAACCTCTTCAACACCTTGGCTTTCTGCCAGTTTTTCAGTAGTAGACATTAATCAAATCCTTTCGTGATTAAGTTTGAAACCTAGTCAAAACTAAGCTTCTTTATTCTCTTCTTCGCCAAGCAAATTAAGTTCAGAAAGTAATTTCTCTCTGGACTCTTCTGAACTCAAGATTGCTTGCAAACGCTCACGAAATGCTGGTACGTTTCCAAGAGGTCCCTTCAGAGCCACCAATGCTTCGCGTAACTCAATTAACTTCTTCAGCTCCGGCACCTGATCCGCGACTTGATCCGGATTAAAGTCTTCTAAGGAATTGAACTTTAGATCAACAGACAGTTGAGCATCTTCATCTTCACTTAATCTGTTTTTAACGGTTGTAGCTAAACCCAAATTACTTTCTCGCATAACTGCAGAGAAGTTGTTTTTGTCGACACTAATTGTTTCTCGGTCTTCTAAAGGTGTTTCTTCTGCATATCCTTTGAAGTCTCCCACAACTAGGGTTTTTAGAGGAAGTTCAACTTCAGCTTGTCCATTTCCTGTAGCGGGAATGTACTTAATATTGACCCTTTCTTTAGGGGCAACACTTCCTTCTTTAGACATAATTTATCTCCGTATATATAGCCAACTGCCATATTAGCAATCCATGAAACAATGAATAACACTTAGCAGAATATTATTGATGCGCATTAAATATCCAAGTCGACAACAAAACAAATTAATTTAACCAAACCATGACGCATATTACATTCTCAAGTTTGTAACACTAAATTATTTCATACAACTGGAACGAATTTTCCATTAAAAAACCATACTTTCAATGCCATTAAAGCCTATAGATAAAAACAAAAAACAATGTCAGAGAAAAGTAATTACTCGCCATTCAACAATAATCCACAAATCATTAAATGACTATTTAATCAGTATTAAAATAATTTAACTCAGAGCAAAATAGAAAAAACATAACATTTGAAAACAATTACTTACCACAAATAACCAGAGAGGATACGTGCAAACCCTCACCCACCACCACGCTTCAACCAATAGATAAAACGCCCACTTCCTGCTTACTTATATTGGCATTAAAGCGCATCTGACTCATCATTAAGAAACATTCTTAACAATGAAATTTAATTTGCATCAACTTTCATTTTTATTGGGTAAAAGACACAAAAATTTCTTTCAATATCATTATTGAGAATTATCAGAGTGAGGAATCGAGAAAAACCAATGCAAGTATAAAAAGCGTTTTTAACTAGAAACAACGTCAATCTCACCAACCAATTTATATAAACGATCTTCATTCAGGTTATATATAAAATAGATGTAATTTATCTCAATAGTTAGATCGCAATGCGCAATAACAATTTGCACAACTAAAATAAATAACAAAACTAACAGTTGGGTAATGAGACAGAATGTCAGAGCTATAAAAATGACAAACCAATCAATATAATAAACCTCAATCTCGAGGCATATCTTATATTAGTCAAATCAAAGCTAATTAATGCCAATTTAGTTGATATCATTAAACTAAGCTAAATTTATAAACCAGTAGTCATGGAAATTATATTTTAGTGATTAGCTTATCGCTCGATCATAGCGTGACAATTTCATCCATGATTTTGACTAAATAATTTAGTATCAAGGGTTCATCAGCCACATGACCACTTTGAGGTATCATCTTCATGTGAGATTTAGGCAATGTTCGGTGTAAGAAATAAGATTGTTCTGGAGGGCAAACCATATCGTATTGACCATGTACAATATAAATCGGCAGGTTTTTTAGGGCATCTAACGAGTCAATAATGGGGTCATCTCTAAGAAAACAACCATTTATACAGTAATACAACTGAATCACTTTCGATAGATCTTGTGCGAGCTTGTGCTCATCAAACTCAGTCGGTTGAGAGTCAAGTTTCACTAAACAACTTTCCCATTGGCATAGTGCCCGCTTGACCTTAGCCGCTTGATTTGGGTCGTTATTCACTAGCGCTTGCCAAAGTCCAAGTAAAGGCTGTTGGCTTTTTTGCGTCGCAAGCGAGGACATGAGTTTATTCCACTGCTCGGGAAAGTACTTAGCCGCACCTTGATCTCCATAAACCCAAAGAATGTCTTCTTGACGAGCAAGAAAGACCCCTCTTAACACTAATGCTTTGACTCTATCGGAATAATTTCTGGCATAGGCAAGTGACAGAGTTGCTCCCCACGAACCGCCAAAAAGTATCCATTTACTTATATTCAATTTTTTACGTATGTACTCTATGTCCCTAACAAGATGTTGGGTCGTATTGGAATCTGTACAACCATAAGGCTTAGATCTTCCGCAGCCACGTTGGTCAAATAGGATGATTCGATATAGCGAGGGATTAAAATAACGTCTGTGATTGACGTTACAACCAGAACCGGGGCCCCCGTGAACAAATAGAACGGGAACCCCATCCGGGTTGCCACACTCTTCAACATAAATCTGATGCCTGGTTTCACCGTCCCCTACAGGCATATCAATCAATTGGATATGATAGGGCTGAATCGCAGGATAGTATGTTCGCACAGACGTTATCCCTTACGGCTCACTTGTCTAGGCGAGAAGGTTACAATAGCAGTGACTGAAACCACTATTGTCGCACTTAGTACAACGACTAGAGCCTGCAAATTCACCTCTTGATAGAAAGCAAACCTTAACAACTCTACGCAATAGCTGAATGGGTTATACGCACAGATCCAATAAAGCCATAAACTGGCTTCTTTCATTTTCCATAACGGATATAGCGCGCTTGATAAAAAAAACATCGGGAAAATGACGAAGTTCATTACACCTGCGAAATTTTCCAACTGCTTAATCATATTGGATAAGAGTAACCCTAGCGCCCCTAAAAAAAACGAGATAAGAAAAATCACTGGTACCGCGGATAAGTACCCAAGTAATGGGGTATCAACTCCAACAAACTGTACAATTATTAGGAACAAACAAACTTGAACAAGCGACAGTATCGCTGTTGCTACAAGCTTCGACATCAGCAGAAAAGGTCTAGGTAGTGGGCTCATCAAGAGTAACTTCATACTGCCCATTTCTCTGTCATATACCATTGATAGCGAACTCTGCATCCCATTAAAAAGCACAATCATGCAGCATAATCCAGGCGCAATATACTGTTGATACGTGATATAGGTACCATAGGGCTCCATAATTGAAACACCTAAGGCGGCACGAAAACCCGCAGCGAAAACTACCAGCCAAAGTAAAGGGCGAATGAGTGCGCTGAGTAATCGCGTCCTTTGCTGAAGAAAACGCAAAAATTCACGCTTAATTACCCCGGAAAAACAGTTTTTGTATTGATAGAACGTCACACGATCTCCACACTTTCAGTCAGTTGACGATAGAGTTGATAGACATCATCTGCTTGAAACTCTCGACAAAGTTGTTCTGTTGACCCTTCTGCTTTCACCTGCCCTTTACTGAGAATGATCAGGAAGTCGGATCTCTCCACTTCATCCATCAAGTGCGTCGTCCACAACACGCATAGGCGTTGTTGCTTACACTGCTGACGAATATATCCAACAATCAGACTTCGGCTTTCATTATCAAGCCCTACCGTCGGTTCATCTAAAAGTAGATAGTTTGGTTTATGCATCATCGCTCTTGCAATTTCTAAACGACGTCGATGGCCGCCATTTAGCGTTCTAACTTTATCGTTAAGCCTTGAGGATAACTGTAGAGCGTCTAGGATATGTTCGATGTTTTTTAAAGCAGTACTAAACGACAACCCATGCAGACAAGCATGATAAATCAGGTTCTGTTTTACCGTTAGATCAATGTCTAAGGTCGACTGTTGAAAGACTATCCCTAGCTGAGAAAGCACTTTTCTACGATGTTGCTGTAAAGAAAGTTGGCCGTAGCCAACTTCTCCTTGTAAGGTTTGATAAAGGCCTGTCAACAATGAAAACAGCGTACTCTTACCCGCTCCATTTGGTCCAAGTAATACATTAAAACCGGGTTGAATCACCAAGCTTAAATTATCAAGAACGGGCTGTGGTCCATAGTCATATGACAAGTCTTTAACCGTTATTGTCATAACACGTCCTTGATTGCAACACCCCAAGGATATCGACCTACTTTAACGGACTTAACCACTTTCATTTTGCTCACATCGATAACTGAAACATCACCACTAACACCATTGGTTGTCAGCAACAAGCTTTGATCTTTATTAAAACCAAGCTGCCATACACGACGCCCAACAAGAAGGTATTCCTCAATTTCCAGATCGTTACGGTCAATAACAGCAACATGGTTAGCTGGGCCTAACGCAACAAACGCAAAGCGACCATCATCGCTAAGCTCAACACCGACAGGTTGAACTCTGTCTTTATGAATACCATCAATTTCAAACTTGAATGTCTTTATTATTTGTCGAGTTGGGACATCAATGACCACAACTTCACCGCCAATCTCAGAACTTACCCAAAGACGTTTGCTATCATCAGAAAACATTGCAGAGCGAGGACGATCTGCCACTAATGTGTTTTCAAAATTTTCATATGTTTCGGTATCAATCCAGTGAACCATATTGGTTGTCTCTGACGTCACCACTACTATCTTTCCATCCGGACTCACCGCCAAACCTTCTGGTTCAACACCTACATCGATCTGGGTTTTAACCTTGCGAGAATCAATATCAATAACGGTTAACAATGCGTCATCTTCATTCGCGGTGTAAATAGTTTTTCCATCTGGATGAAGAGCAATAGTTTCAGGATCCTCACCCGAAGGTAACTCGCCTATCACTTTCTCGGTAGCCAAATCTAGAATTTGGATCGTATCTGAGTCACTTGCACAAATATAAGCTTGAGTGTGCTCATTATTGAAAATGATCCCACGAGGACGTTGACCAACAGGAATTTGTTTGACGACCTCCAAGCTCTGCATATCAATAACTGAGATATCATCATCTTTCTCGTTCGTAACGTATGCTTGTTCTGAAGCAAATGCCATACTTGCCGACATGCCAAAAGTCATACCGACTAACATTGGGAGGATCAGTGACTGTTTCATAGTAGCTCCTTTTGCGAAACACATTGAGTTTCCTCGATATCAAATCCTAAAGTATCGAGTTCCGTTCTAGGGTGTAAAACGCCCGCTTGTGGCGAAAGTGACACGAGTCCATTTGGCTGTACTAGAGCCATTGGAATTCTTAGTTGGCCGCTCCAAGGACGATAACTCAGTTTTCGCCCCTTATATGCAGCTAACTCAAAGTCATCGGATTTAATGAAAGCAGCAATATCTTGGCTGTGATTGCTCTTTTGTTTATGCACCGCTTGAGCGACGCTACGCACCGCAAGATAAGCACTGAAATCTAGCTCATTCATACTGCGATTAGCTTGCTCACGGAAACGTTTCTGGACTTGCGCTGCGCCCCATTGCTCTATCACAGCGTGCCACGTCAAAGCCTCTAGTCCTGCAGAGCCAACAACCGGACGAGGGATATAGGTGTTAAATGGCAGGTACTCGGCAAAGTCTTTCGATTGATCAGCAACGTATACAACGTCATAGTCTTTGAGAGTTTGAGTAAATAACGGAATTTCCTGCTGGGCGCTGCGCCTTAGGTCCGAATTAAATGTCCACGTTTTTTCTTCAATGATCTCTAAACCAAAACGTTTAGCTGAGCGCTTAAAAGACTCGCTTAAGGCCCTATCCTCTTCTTTACTACCATTTACCATCAACACCTGATTAAAACGCTTCTTCAATAACCACTGAGCGATAGCATCAGATCGCATGGCGTTACTAGGGGCGGTATGAAGTACCGAAGTTAAGCATTGAGTACTTCGCAATTCATCGGCACTGTCGTTAACATTGAATATTAATACTGGTTTCTTCTGTGCCCATTGGTTCGCTTGAACTAACGTTGATGTAGGAACATCCAGTACAAATAGGTGCTCTCCACCTTCAAAAGCCTTATCCAACTGCTCAAGTAGTTCTTCTGAACTTTCGACTTCACTCTGTTGCAAATTAAATGACTGCTTTAAAAACTTCCCTGTACTATTCGAATCAGCAATAGCCAATGCAGCACCTTGAAAGCCACTGTCTTTCGGGGTTTCTAAAACATTTGATAACGCAGGTGGCTTCTTAATATTTTCTTTGAAGTAGTTAATATTAACAACTAACAAATCTTTAGCATTAACAAGACTAGAGAATAAATACAGAGAAAAACAGAATAAACATAATGATTTAAGCCAAAAGTTTGAATTTAACATTACAGGTCCATCCAAGATTAATTAATCATCACTCACCACTTAGAATTGAGCATATAGCAAAAAAACCACAGTTAAAAACCAGACCACGCCGCAGAAATTCAACTTTAAGCCATTGAATTTAAGTGACTTTTTGTAACTTTAAAAATAAAAATAATGAATTTCACCTACTAAAGGATGAGAAAAAACCGATCCAAAGTGCAATTAGAATCGACTCTCACTGTTACTAATATTGGAACAAATCAAGAATTACAAACCGTGAGAGGATTTAAAATGAGATTCGCAATGTCGACTAAAAAAATAGCATTAACTTCATTATTGCTATGTACATCTTTTAATATTTACGCCCATGGCGCCGTTACTCCCCAATCAATTGACACCTCTGAACTTCCACAACTAGGCGAAGAGTGGCTAGAAGAAAATCCATATCGTGAACAAACGGGCGAAACACTAAATACAATTATTGAAGTTGGCGCATCAGCGTATAACCAGAACTGCGCTCGTTGCCACGGTTTAGAGGGTATATCCGGAGGCATTGCACCCGATCTTCGCCTATTAACACCCGACTTTGATGGTGATGAGTGGTATGGATATCGAGTGCAAAACGGCGCGGTACGTAATGGGGCCGTATACATGCCTAAAATGACAGAACATTTGTCACAAGAAGCCCTTTGGTCGATCAAAACTTGGTTAGAGTCTATCAGTGAAGATATTTAATCCAACCTTACTAAGTCTATGCCTTACGAGTACGTTGTTGAGCCCAATAGGTAATGCTCGATCGTACGATGACATCATCGACAGTGAGTTCATAACTGTCGCGGTATACAGAGATTATCCCCCCTTCTCCTATCAAGAAGACGGTAATCCTAAAGGCATCGATTATGATATTGCTAAGCACATTGCCAACGAGATGCAAGTTGAGTTGCGTCTTCAATGGATGACAGCAGACGAAAACGTAGAAGATGACCTACGCAATAACCTGTGGAAAGGCCACTACTTAACGCGAACCGTTGCCGACTTAATGTTGCGCGTACCTTATGACAGCGCCTATTCGCATAGTCGTGACGACATTGGCGAATTGGTTCATGAACAAGTTCACATGTTTGCGCCATATCATACCGAATCGTGGCAAATCATTTTTGATCAGAAAAAAATCGAATCTGTATCCACAATGGCGGTATTTCAATACCACCCTGTCGGTGTTGAAGTCGATTCTATTCCTCAGTTCTACTTATCAGCCGCTTTCGGTGGTCGAATGCGCGACAGTGCGCAGCACTATGTCAGCACAATTGAAGCGGTAGAAGCATTACAGAGAGGTGAAGTAGACGCTGCAATGGGACTTCGTAGCCAAATCACCTACCTTCAGGGCGGAATGGATACCACCCAATTCAAGCTCGCTGAAAACGCTTTCCCTATGCTTGGTCAACAACAATGGGAAATAGGCATGGCCGTTAAAACTAACTATCGTCAGTTAGGTTATGCCGTCGGTGACATTGTTGAGGCAATGATTAAACAAGGTGATATGCAGGCTATCTTCGCCAAATATCACTCAGAGTATCAAGAACCAACGCTCTATTAAGCCGCATTATGAACAAAATCCTACTAAGGGATGAGTGCAAACGCTACTGGAGTGTAATTGGCGAGAGTCGAGAATGACCATACGCTTGTCTTATCCTGATAAAGAAGACAATACACTGGAAACGCTCCCTTCTCACTCAGGTTTTGGTGTCTAAGCAGTCCAACCTCCCTAACCAGTACTGCTTAGGCACCTACCCTGCTAACAAATTGTAAATAATATCCCTCGAGGAAGAACAATGATAACAGCCTACAAAAGTAAAAAATTATCATTAGGTCTTTGTATTACTATGGCGTTTAGCGCAACTGCGTATGCCAATGTTACTGACAAAGATATTATGGATGATCAAATGACAACTGATGATGTTGTCTCATATGGTTTAGGTCTCAAAGGACAACGTTACAGTCCTTTAAGTAAGATCAATCCCGACACAGTTGAAGAAATGCGCCCAGTTTGGGCATTCTCTCTCGGTGGCGAGAAACAACGTGGTCAGGAATCTCAGCCACTAATCAAAGATGGCGTGATGTACATAACCGGCTCTTACTCGCGTATGTATGCAATCAATGCTCGAACTGGCGAAGAAATTTGGCAGTATGACGCGCGTCTTCCTGACGGGATAATGCCTTGCTGTGATGTCATTAACCGTGGTGCCGCTTTGTATGGTGATTTAGTTATCTTCGGCACTCTTGATGCTAAGTTAGTTGCTCTGAACAAGGACACGGGTAAAACCGTTTGGAAGAAAAAGGTGGGCGATTATAAAGCGGGTTACTCTATAACCGCCGCCCCAATCGTTGTAAAAGGCAAAGTTATCACCGGTATTTCTGGCGGTGAGTTTGGTATTGTCGGTAAAGTCACCGCTTATGATGCGACAAACGGCGCATTAGTCTGGGAGCGTCCTACTGTTGAAGGCCATATGGGTTACATCTGGAAAGATGGTAAAAAAACTGAGAATGGCATATCTGGAGGCAAAGCAGGACAAACTTGGCCCGGCGATTTATGGAAATCTGGTGGAGCCGCACCTTGGCTAGGGGGAACTTACGATCCCGATGTCGACTTACTCTTCTTTGGTACCGGTAACCCTGCGCCATGGAACTCGCATTTGAGACCTGGTGATAACTACTTTTCTTCCTCACGTTTAGGTATCGACCCTGATACCGGCAAAATCGAATGGCATTTCCAAACCACTCCAAATGATGGCTGGGATTATGACGGCGTTAATGAGTTGATCTCATTCAACTATAGCGACCAAGGTAAAACAGTAAAAGCAGCCGCTACTGCCGATCGAAATGGATTCTTCTATGTTCTAAATAGGGAAAACGGCGATTTTATCCGTGGGTTCCCCTTCGCAGATAAAATTACCTGGGCATCAGGGTTAGATGATAACGGTCGTCCTGTATTTGTCGAAGAAAACCGTCCCGGTAACCCCATAGATTCAGAAGATGGTAAAAAAGGTAAAGCAGTGGTTACTGCCCCCTCTTTCTTAGGCGGAAAAAACTGGATGCCAATGGCGTACAGCAAAGATACTGAACTGTTTTATGTTCCCACAAACGAATGGGAAATGGATGTTTGGAATGAGCCTGTAACTTACAAAAAAGGGGCCGCTTATATCGGTGCTGGCTTTACTATCAAAGCAATAAACGATGACTATATTGGCGTTTTACGTGCGATTGATCCTAAGTCAGGTAAAGAAGTTTGGAGTTACAAGAACTTCGCCCCACTCTGGGGGGGCGTACTCGCAACAGCTGGTAACCTTGTCTTTATGGGCAACCCTGAAGGTTATCTCTTGGCATTTGATGCCAAAACAGGCGAAGTAAAATATAAGTTCAATACCGGTTCTGGCATTGTCGGATCCCCTGTCACGTGGGAAATGGATGGCGAACAATATATTTCGGTACTTTCCGGTTGGGGTGGCGCAGTACCACTATGGGGTGGCGAAGTAGCCAAACGCGTCAAACACTTTAACCAAGGTGGTATGGTGTGGACGTTTAAATTGCCTAAGAGCTAAGCCAATATATTGTCTAACTAGAAAGGGCTGCATTATTGCAGTCCTTTGCCATTTGTAGGCAGACTCGCCTCGAAGAAACCCACTCGTTTACCCTTCTAAAGTATGAGTTTTTTTGTGCCAAGGGAGCATGTTTACTCTGACTACTCAGTACTAATATGAATTCATCAAGGTGCTTTGGCTTATCAAAGCAAAAATTAACCAGACCATGGAAGAAATAAAACTCTACGGGTCTTACTTCGAGGTGACATATGATCTATGCATATCCTGGTAGCGACGGTTCTGTCGTTTCTTTTAAAGCGCAGTATGAAAACTTCATTGGTGGCAAATGGGTAGCACCGGTTAAAGGTGAGTACTTTAGCAACACCTCACCAGTAACAGGTGAAGAGTTTTGTCGCATACCACGTTCTTGTGCGCAGGATATCGAGCTAGCATTAGATGCTGCTCATGCCGCTAAAGATGCATGGGGTGCAACATCGGTTCAAGAGCGTTCAAACATTCTGTTAAAGATTGCCGATCGTATCGATCAAAATCTTGAAGCACTGGCGGTTGCTGAAACGTGGGAAAATGGCAAACCAGTACGTGAAACCCTTGCCGCTGACATTCCTCTAAGTTCAGACCATTTCCGCTATTTTGCTGGATGTATTCGAGCACAAGAAGGGAGTTTGTCTGAAATTGACAACGGAACTGTCGCCTATCATATTCATGAGCCGCTAGGTGTTGTCGGTCAAATTATCCCATGGAACTTCCCACTGCTTATGGCGGCTTGGAAACTCGCACCAGCCCTTGCTGCTGGTAACTGCATTGTTTTAAAACCTGCCGAGCAAACGCCTTCAAGTATTCTACTACTGGTTGAGCTAATTGAAGACCTACTTCCACCAGGCGTACTTAACGTAGTAAACGGTTTTGGTAGAGAAGCTGGCGAAGCATTGGCAACCAGCACTCGCATCGCTAAAATTGCTTTCACCGGTTCAACGGCTGTCGGTAGCCACATAATGAAATGTGCCGCTGAGAATATGATTCCTTCAACTGTAGAACTTGGCGGTAAGTCACCAAACATTTACTTCAATGACGTCACTCAACACGAAGATGATTATCTAGATAAGTGTGCCGAAGGTTTTGTTTTGGGCTTCTTTAACCAAGGCGAGGTTTGTACGTGCCCTTCACGCGCTCTGATTCAAGAAGATATCTTTGATGAGTTTATGCAAAAAGTACTACAAAAAACCAAAGATATCGTAAGAGGAAACCCGCTAGACACTACAACTATGGTGGGTGCGCAAGCCTCACAAGAACAGTTCGATAAGATCATGAGTTACCTAGATATAGGCCGTGAAGAAGGTGCAAAAGTGCTTAGCGGTGGTAGCGAAGAGAACCTAGGTGATGCACTAAACAATGGTTTCTATATTCAGCCAACAATCCTTCAAGGCGATAACTCAATGCGCATCTTCCAAGAAGAAATTTTTGGTCCAGTTATCGCAGTGACTACCTTTAAAGATGAAGCAGAAGCTTTAGCCATTGCCAATGATTCGGCATACGGTCTTGGCGCCGGAGTTTGGACTCGCGACACCAATCGAGCTTATCGAATGGGACGAGGCATTCAAGCGGGTCGTATTTGGACTAACTGCTACCATCTATATCCTGCGCACGCCGCATTTGGTGGTTATAAGAAGTCAGGTATTGGTCGTGAAACGCATAAAATGATGCTCAATCACTACCAGCAAACTAAAAACCTATTGGTAAGCTACAGCACTAGTCCGCTTGGCTTCTTCTAAACGCTAAACGTATCCGAGCCTTCATAGGCTCGGATTAATCTTCTATGTTTACTCTAATTCTCACAAGTACTTACTTGCCTTTATCTCTTCTTAAAATAAGGTCTGTGCTTACGTCACTTCTTAGTCTGATTTTTTGGCTATTACCCTGCTCAATCGCAGTTGCAGACAGCGATATTACCGAAATTCCTCCGGAAATCATTGAACTGTTCCCAAGTGCTACACGTATCGCTCCTGCTGAAACTGACCTGCCAGTAATTCCAGTATTTCAACTTAGCGAACTACTAGGTTATGTATTTCAAACGGATGATCTTACAGACTTCGTCGGTTTTTCCGGCGATTCAATCAATCTACTGATTGGTTTGGATACTCAAGGTCATTTCTCTGGGCTAAAAGTACTCAGTCATCACGAACCGATATTTCTCCATGGCTTAGGTGAAAAGCCAATGATGGACTTCGTGCAGCAATATCAACATCACTCAGTGAAAGAACAATACATTATCGGCGCTGACGATAAGGCCCTCAATGCGGCTACCTATTTTAATGGTGTGAGCAGAGCTACAGTATCCATTCTAGTCATCCACGACACCATTATTGCTTCTGCTTTGAAAGTAGCGCGGAACAAGTTGCAAGGATTCACAAAATCCACACCATTTACTATTGATGATAGCTATTTCGAGTCTCTCGACTTCCAACAACTACTTGATCGCGGCTACTTGATTCATTGGCAAACAACGCCTAACCAAATCGCGACATTGCCTACTGATGTTCTCCACCATATCCAACAGCAGTATTCACTCAATACTCCATTGATTGATCTCTACATTGCGTTTCTAGATATACCGATCGTGGGTAAAAACTTACTGGGAGAAGCTGAATTCAAGCGTCTTCAAGATAACCTCCAACAGGGTGAGCATGCGGTAATGTTTATAAACCGAGGTCAGTATTCATATATTAGTGAGGAATTTATCCCACAAACACTTTCAGAGCGTTTAAGCGCCACTCAAGACCAATTGCCTGTTGAGCTTCGCGATATCGATTTCTATAGCTTTAGCGAGCCAAGTTTTGCCACTGAGATACCAGTGCACAGCGATCTAAATGTATTTCGTATTAAGTCACAATCAGGATTCGAACTGCAACGTGATTTCGAGCTATCCCTCTCCTTAATATATGAACAAAACTATTTAAACCAAAAACAATATCCTTTCACTCAACAAATCAAGTTTCCTCCGGAATTTTTCGTCGAACAGGTACTGCCTCAAGCCACCAAAAACACGCCATTGTGGGTGACCATTTGGCAAAACCGAGTATTAGAGATTGCGCTACTATCACTGTACTTACTCTTTATCAGCGCTCTTTTTGTCAATCAGAGGCGCCTTGCGAAACACAGTAGTCTCATGCATCAAGTTAGGCTCTTAGCCCTAATATTTACGCTCGGTTTTGTCGGATTTTATAGCCAAGGGCAACTATCGGTAGTAAACATATACACCTTACTTCATTCACTTTACAACGGCTTTCAGATCGAAGTATTTCTGTTAGATCCGATTATTTTCCTCTTATGGTGTTTTGTCTTTAGCACGCTTTTTCTCTGGGGAAGAGGCCTATTTTGTGGTTGGCTATGCCCATTCGGAGCTTTACAAGAACTCATGGCACTGTTGGCGACCAAGCTCAAGCTCAAGCAGTGGCGTGTTAAGCATGATACTCACCGTTACGCTCGGTTGATCAAATATGCTTTATTGTTCGCACTGATTATCACCTCATTCTATTCACTCACCGTCGCTGAGCAATTGTCTGAAGTAGAACCTTTTAAAACCAGCATTACCTTAAACTTTATCCGTTACTGGCCATTTACGCTCTATGCACTGGGGCTACTTTTTTTAGGACTAAAAATTCATAAATTTTATTGTCGTTATCTATGCCCTCTTGGTGCAGGTCTTGCCATTTTAGGCCGTTACCCTCTGTTTAAATGGTTAGAGCGCCGAAAAGAATGCGGCTCACCATGCCATCTATGCCGCAGCAAGAAATGTGGTATTGATGCCATTAACCTTGACGGTAGCATCAATTACTCTGAATGTGTTCAATGTATGGAGTGCTTAGTGACCATCAAAGATCCGAGCGTATGTGTAGTAAACAAATACGGACGTAAAAATCAAACTAGAAATAACCGTAATACCACTCAAGTAGTTGAAGTCGTAGAACCTTAATCCTCCTTTTCTCCTTCCAAAGTACAATACTGTTCTCACTCACAAGACTTTATATTTGAATGGGTGTTATCCCAAAACGTATATCCCAAATAAACTTACCTTTAAGTTGAGGATATGCAGACAACGTTAGGAATTCATATAACAACCAAGGAGGCAAGGTATATGTGGACCAAACCAAAATATGAAGATATGCGCTTAGGCTTTGAAGTTACTTTATACATTAGTAACCGATAGCGTTTACATCCCCGCTCTAACCTTATTGCGGGGATTTTTGTCTCTATATTACTCAGCGCGGATTTTTATATGCGAATACTTATCCTAGGCTCAGCTGCTGGTGGTGGCTTTCCACAATGGAACTGTCATTGTGAAAATTGTTCAGGGGTGCGAAACGGAACAATCAACGCCCAAGCAAGAACCCAATCTTCTATCGCAGTTAGTGCAGATGGCAATAATTGGGTATTGATTAACGCATCACCCGATATCCGCCAACAAATCAACCAATCACCTCAACTTTGGCCGCTGAACCAACAGCGTGGCAGCAACATTAAGGCCGCAATATTAACTGATAGCCAAGTTGACCACACAACAGGGTTATTAACACTCCGAGAAGGGTTACCGTTAGATGTTTACTGCACCAATGTTGTACATGAAGATCTCACCACCGCTTTTCCATTATTTCCGATGTTGCAACACTGGCATGGCGGACTAAAACACCACCTTATCGGCACAGATCATCAGCACGGTTTTACCATTCAACAGGCGACCGGACTGACTTTCTTTCCTGTGCATCTCGAGTCCAATGCACCACCGTATTCGCCTTACAGAGATGATGTGGTACCTGGTAATAATATCGGCTTAAAGGTTGTTGATAATGCCAGTGGAAAATATCTATTCTATGCCCCAGGCATCGTAGAATCGACACCACTCGTTGAGTCGATGCTATCTAAAGCGGAGTGCGCGTTAATTGACGGCACATTATGGCTAGATGATGAAATGATAAAAAACGGCTTCGGCCACAAACTGGGATCCCAGATGGGTCATATGCCAGTTAATGGGGAAAATGGCAGTGTCGCCTTACTTAATCATTTCGAAATAAGAAGAAAAATCCTCATTCATATCAACAATACCAATCCAATTCTTAACGAAGACTCTTCTGCTCACCAATTTGTTATCGACAACGGTGTAGAAATCGCCACAGATGGCATGGAAATCACCATTTAAGGAGCTAGGATGCAAGCGTGGACAAAACAGCAATTTGAACAGAAACTACGAGAAAAGAGCCAGCTTTACCATATTCATCACCCATTTCACGTCATGATGCATAATGGCGAATGCAGCATTGAACAAATCCGTGGATGGGTAGCTAACCGTTTCTACTACCAAATCAATATCCCAGTTAAAGATGCAGCAATACTGGCTAACTGCCGCGACATCAAAATACGTCGAGAATGGATACAACGTATTCTCGATCATGATGGTTCTATTCATGATGACACATTAGGTGGGATTGAAGCGTGGCTAAAGCTTGGGGAAGCCGTCGGCTTAAACCGTCAGGATATGCTTGATGAGAGATACATTCTGCCTGGTGTCCGCTTCGCCGTTGATGCTTATGTTAATTTCGCTCGCCGAGCAACATGGCAAGAAGCTGCATGTTCGTCTCTAACTGAAATGTTTGCCCCTGAGATACATCAAAGTAGACTCGATTCTTGGCCAAGCAACTACCCTTGGATCCAACAAGAGGGTCTAGAGTATTTTCAAATGCGCTTATCTCAGGCGAGGCGAGATGTAAATCACGGCTTAGCGATCACCCTCGATCATTTCGTGACGCGAGAACAACAAGAGCACGCTTTAAACATCCTGCAATTTAAACTCGATATTTTGTGGTCAATGCTCGATGCCATGACCATCGCCTATCACTACGAGCAGCCACCATACTCACATCTTGACCACAGACCAACTTGTCATAAGGGGATTTATTAATGGAAAAACTGCACCAAATCCCAAGACTAAACTCACTCTTTCGTTTTCAGTTTGAACCCGCCCAGCAATGTCATGTTTTGCTCTACCCCGAAGGAATGGTCAAATTGAACCAAAGTGCAGCAGAAATATTAATTAAAATCGATGGCAACAACACAATTGAACAAATCCACCAGCAATTAACTGAGCAATTCCCTGAAGCAGGCGATATTCAAAGTGACATTATTGAGTTTCTCGACGATGCTGAGAACAAACGGTGGATTCATTATGGTTGAACAAGCCTCTGTGGGCCCGCCGTTTTGGTTATTAGCCGAGCTGACTTATGAATGCCCACTTCACTGCGCTTATTGCTCTAACCCTACTGATTTAGGTCATAGAGAAAATGAATTAACCACTGAACAATGGCAACAAGTGCTAACTCAAGCCAGAGCACTCGGCTCTGTTCAACTCGGGTTTTCAGGGGGCGAACCACTGCTGCGCAAAGATTTGGACCTACTTATAAAACATGGCCGTGCTCTTGGTTTCTATACCAATTTAATCACCTCAGGAATTGGGTTAACCGAGAAGAAAATCAATCAACTAAAGCAAGCTGGACTCGACCACATACAAATTAGCTTTCAAGCCGCAGACCCCGAGCTCAATGATGCTATCGCAGGGCGTGGCAACGCTTTTGTGCAAAAAAAGAAGATGGCAGAACTTGTCAAAGCAGCTGGCTACCCTATGGTGCTCAACTTTGTGATATCAAAACAAAATATTTCGCAAATTCCGCAAATATTAGAGCTCAGCTGCCAGCTGAATGCCGACTATGTCGAACTCGCCACCGCGCAATACTATGGCTGGGCTTATGACAATCGAGATCACCTGTTACCCAGTCAAAAGCAACTCGAACTCGCAGAGGCCATGGTTAATCAGTTCCGAGCGCAACAAACGACAAAACAACCTCATTTTATTTTCGTCACCCCCGACTACTACGAGGACCGCCCTAAAGCCTGTATGAACGGCTGGGGTAGCACCTTTTTAACCGTAACACCCGATGGTAGTGCATTGCCCTGTCATAGTGCGAAAATATTACCTCTCAAATTCCCAAATGTGATTGAAAAATCAATCGAGCACATCTGGTATCAAGATTTTTCATTCAATCATTTCAGAGGAGATAGTTGGATGAAGCAACCTTGTCGTGACTGCAACGAAAAGAATACTGACCATGGAGGATGCCGTTGCCAAGCCTATATGTTAACCGGAGATATGTATCGAGCAGACCCAGTGTGCAGTAAATCGGGTGACCACCATCTTATTGAACAAGCCATTGTGGCAGCACAACGTCCATCCCATCCAATCAAAGAGCGACGCAGGATTGCAGATATCGCTCTTGTAAAGCTTTAACAGGTCGTACAATGAAAGGGACATTCAAGCAACTGGCATCTATCGATTGCACTGAAGGACAAATCTTTCACTATCAACACCCATCAGGCTTGTCTCACCACAACCTCAATCTGCCTGCTCTAAAGCGCCACGTTGGCGTTTTTCTGCTCAACACTCCCAGCTTTGATGATTCCGGGCTGGCTCATGCTCTCGAACATTTAGTGTTTCGAAAAAGCGCCCTATTTCCCGATCCACAAACATTGTTTCAACTCAACACGTTCAGCGACATAGAAATCAATGCTTCAACATTAGATACAACTACCTGTTTTCATTTTTCAGCTGAATCAGAAACGAGTTTAAGACTTGCGATAAAGTACCTGTTATCAGGAATACTCGCGCCACGTTTTAATCTTCAGGATATTCAACAAGAGGTTTTCAACCCGGAAACGGGTGGCGTTATCTATCATGAACTTTGCGGTTACCAATCGGGCGCTGAAAACCAGCTATTAGTACAAGTACTTCGTGGTGACGTGAGTGAGCAACGAGTTCATTGCCATGGCGGAACAACAGAAACCATCAATGCCATTACGTTAGAAGCGCTATATCAGTATCACGCTAAATATTATCAGCCGAGCAATATCACTTTGCTCACCAGTACCAATCACCCCGAGCTAATCCATTCCACCATTGCTGAAACATATAAAGCGCTTAACCTAGGTGAGAGCGAGCAATTAAATACCCCAAAAAAAATAGTACCACGAAGAACCCCAAGTGATAGTCAACTAACAACTGCTCCAGTCAGTCTTCTGGATGACACTCGTAAGGTATTTACGTGGTGGTTCAATTTATTGCACTTTGCTTCGATAAAGTCTCTAGAAAGCTTGCTAAAAAAGCAAATAGCACATCTAAACGGCAAGTTGCTCTCTATAACCAATGATTGCAATAGCGAAAGGAAATTTGCACTCCGAGTTATCACGACATCAAGCCAAATTGATGTGATTCACTCAGCTCTAATCAAACAATTGCACGCTTTAAAAGTACCCAGCATTCCCAACTACACTACCAGTGGCAAATTTTGCCCGGCAATCAATCTGCTTTTATCAGTCTATTATCGTTATCTAGATAACATTGATTGCTCACAATCAAGCTCAATATCCGCGGCCATCACCAAGCGTCCCGCGACTTCAAATATCGCTAAATTATTGCAAACTACCTGTAATCTTGGATCCATAACCCCGTTAGAGCCACCAACCAAAACCACGTCACTACACACACTTAAACAACTTGCTTGCGCCAGCAATGGGACGCAAAGTCATACCTCGACATTCAAAGAGCAATGGCGAGAGTTTCGTTATTTTAAGCTCGACAAAAATGTAAACGCCAACACGTTAAGTGACATTGTCACCAAGGTTCACTCTATCGACACTATCCCTCTTGAAAGTGGCTTAGTCATAAACGAACAGCATGCGCATGTAATGCGTCAATTAGATCATCTTATCTCTCAACATCCAAGTATTACGAATCCGTCAATTCCGGCTGTCGTTACTGAACTTTATAAGCAACTCAATGAAAAACGAGACAATAAAAAGTTATCTAGTCGATGTTTTAAACAACTCTCTGCGACACAAATCAGAAAAAACAGGCAAAGCACCAAATTTAACGTTATGTTAACAAGTGTAAATTTGATTTTCAGTGAGTTACATAGTTTGTGCTGTGTAAATGTGTCAGAGGACTCTAAATTGGTTGCTCAAATTGCAAGCAAAGTGATCTCGGCTTCATCACCCTTTCTCGCACCAAGAGTCGAAGGTGCTTGCTATTCCATAGGCATAAATTACTGCCAAAATAGCAATGCGTTATATCTTTTTAGTGTTTTTGACCCTTGGGCAGAGCATCGTATAAAGAGAATATGCGCAGCTTTAACTGATATCGCCAAAGATAATTTATACCTAGAGTTGGCGTTAGCGTTAACCAAGCAGCAACTCGAGGATCAAGCGACTAGCAAACTTGGCTACCTCAGTCATCAGCAGCAACTCAAACTGAATCAAATGATAGGAAAACGGCATGATGCCAAAGGATTAAAAACCAAGCTCAATCTCATCACAACCAAGGTGTTGGCAGATTTTATTGAGCAGTTAGGGACGACGATCGCTATATCCAAATAATTAGCTCAATGGCTGGGCTTGTATCTCGATATAGCCGATAAAACAAATTCAGGGAATAGTATGTCGCGAACAATCACGAAACAAGCCGTCAGTTTAACACTTGACCCGCTTCAAGCTAGCCAAGACATCTATCAACAACTAGACGCCCCCTGCGACGGATTTATCCTGTTCTACTGTTCCGCCGCCTATGCGCTGGAACAACTTGCTGGTGCGATGAGAGCCCAATTCAAAAACGTGCAATTAGCCGGATGTACCACTGCTGGCGAAGTGACTCATCAGGGCTACCAGCAACATTCACTAGTCGCGATATGGTTTAGTCCTGACTATTTTTCAATCAGCAGCAGTATTGTTAAATCTATCGATCAATTTGAGTTAATTGATGCTCAACGCAAGATAAATCAACTTCACGAGCAATGTGGCTCAAACATCGATCCAAATGATAAGTATCAACCATTTCTCATGACTTTGATCGATGGGCTCTCTACCCGTGAAGAAGAGTTTCTTAATACCTTAAACTCTGCTGCAAACGGGATCCCGCATTTTGGCGGCTCTGCCGGTGATGACATCAACCTCGCCAATACGCATGTTTACCACCATGGGCAGTTTATTCACAATGCAGCCGTCGTTATCATGATTAACTCCCGTTGCCAGTTTGAAGTATTTAATAGTCACCACATTGTTTCTTGCAAAGAAAAAATGGTGGTGACCGCCGCAGACCCTTTATCGCGTACCGTTTACGAGCTCAACTCCGAGCCCGCTGCCAACGAGTATGCTCGAATTCTCGGTATGAAGGTCGAGGATCTCAATCCTGAAGTATTTTCTCTCTATCCTTTAGCCGTAAAGATTGGAGCAAACTACTACGCACGATCTATTCAAAAAGTGAATCATGATGATTTAAGTCTTTCATTTTATTGCGCGGTAGATACCGGCATAGTGTTAAGTGCTGTTCAAATGGGTGACATCGTTGACTCGCTGGCAACCGAATTACAAAGTTTACGTAATAAATTCTCCGCTCCCGACTCGGTATTAGCATGCGACTGTGTTCTGCGTCGACTCGAAATTGAGCAAAGAGGAGTATTAAATGAAATGACCAAGTTGCAACAGCAATATCGAATTTTCGGTTTCAATACCTACGGCGAGCACATTAACGGCATGCACCTCAATCAAACCTTTACCGGCGTCTACATTTCCGGAGAGCTCTATGACTGATTTAGAGATGCATGACGAGTTAGACCGACTCAAAACACAAAATGAAAAGCTCATCAAAATTAATCGTGTGCTGATGCAACGTATCGAAGATGGCGGCAGCTTAAGTAACCAGCCGTATGCTACGTTCGAACACTCGGTGCAACTCGCAGAACAAGTACAAGAAAAAACGCGGGTTTTGAACGAAACACTCGCGGAACTTGAACGCAGTAATCGGGCTTTGAAAGACGCCAATGACCAAGCAAACATCTTCAAGCAACGGTTTGTTGATGCGATAGAAAGCATCTCAGATGCATTTGTGTTGCTTGACAGTGATGGCCGAATCATTCTCCAAAACAGTCATTTTTTAAACTATTGGAAAAAAGTTGGTCTAAAAACGGAGGTAGGCACTAACCTCAATGATTTTAAAGCACTAGCAAAAACACGCGGAATTATTTCTCAAGCGTACCCTGGTAACGATCACCAAAGCCCTGTTTACAAGCTTTCTGATAATCGGTGGTTTCAACTCAGTGAGCGGCGCACTCGCGAAGGCGGATGGGTAATGCTCTATACCGACATCACGGCATTAAAGATGGCCGAGAGTGCGCGCTATGAGCAAGCCATGGCGCAAAAATCTAAGCTATTACAAAACCTTGTCGATAACCTATCGCAAGGGGTGATAATGGTTAGTCGCAACAATCAACTGGAAGTTTGGAACAAACGTTTTGTTGAGATGAGCAAGCTTTCAACACAAATGCTTCGTTCAAATCCATTTTTACAGAATCTCTCCGCTTCAACAGAGCTAGACTTAGCGTTTTCCGATGATCATTCGGCGGACAGTCATAGTGTCCAAAAGCTTTCCAATGGCACGGTATTGGAAGTACGTAGCCATCGTCTAAGTAATGGTAAATCAATAAAAACCTACACAGACATTACAACTGCACACCAATATGCAGAGTCACTCCGCGAAAGCGAAAGCCGCTTGAGATTAATCACGGACAATGTGCCTGCCATGATTGCATACGTCGGCGCCGATCTAAGATTTCAGTTTACCAATAAAGTCTATCAAGATTGGTATGGAAGAGAAAAAGGTGAGCACTTTGGTGTTGACCTGAAAAATCAACGCGTTAATAGCAAATTTGAACAACTCCAACCTTATGTTGCACGAGCTTTACAGGGTGAAAGTGTAAGCTTCGAAGTAGAGGAAAGTAATCATGTCGGTTCCTCGGTTTATTTGCATAAATCATACGTGCCGAACAAGGACCACAATGGTTCTGTACTTGGTTTTTTTGTTTTAGTTCGAGATATAACCACGCGCATCAAGAGCGCCCTCGCGTTACAAAAAGCCCATGACTCTCTTGAAGTTAGGGTGAATGAGCGTACTGCACAATTGCAGCAAGTCAATCAAATGCTGCAAATCGAAGTAGAAGAACGGCGCCGAACTCAACTCGATCTCAGTAAAGCAAAAAGTGAGGCAGAGAAAGCCAACCTATCCAAAACCAAATTTCTTGCCGCAGTCAGCCACGATTTACTTCAACCACTCAACGCCGCACAACTCTTCACCAGCACTTTGCAAGGACAAATTGTGCAGCAAGGTAACAGCAGATTAGTCGGCTCAATATCAAACTCGCTTGATGATTTAGAAAATTTAATCAGTACCTTAGTCGATATTTCTAAACTTGATGCGGGCGTTGTCAAAGCAGATAAAAACAACTTTAACCTCGGTGAACTACTCAATAACCTCGTTAATGAATACCATCACCAATCAGAGCAGTTTGATGTAACATTAAAGCACGTACCTGTTGATGCAATTGTCCATTCAGACAGTGTATTACTCGCGCGCATTCTCCGTAACTTTCTTTCCAACGCGTTTCGTTACACCGACAACGGTAAAGTTCTCCTTGGTTGCAGAAAGAAAAGCAACGCTATCACCATTCAAGTTTGGGACAATGGTGCGGGCATAGCGAAAGACCAACTTAGCGAAATATTCAAAGAGTTCAAACGACTGAAAGCATCGCAAAGAGCATTTAGTAATGGATTAGGCTTGGGTTTAGCGATAGTTGATAAGCTCTCTAGTGTGCTCGAACACCCTATTGAAGTTGACTCAGTTGAAGGCAAAGGTTCTGTATTTTCAGTCACCGTACCACTAGGTCATTTGTACGAACAAAGAAACAAACAAAGTGCAATTAATCTCGCCCTCGCTAACACCAACTTAGCCGGTCGCAAGATATGGTTGGTTGATAATGACGCCAGTATTTGTGACGCAATGGAGCAACTACTAAGCAATTGGCAATGTGAGGTAACAACCGCCACCAGTCTCGAGCAGCTTAACCAGTATGTTGCGCTTGATTCTGATGACGTTGACCTGCTGATCGTTGATTACCATTTAGATGATGATAAGAATGGATGGGATGCTGCGATTGAAATCAACCAATCAAGAGCAAAGCCACTGCCTACTTTGATGATCACTGCCAACTACAGTGAAGAGCTCAAAAGCCAAGTAAAGTCTCATGGCATCGTGTTGCTCAATAAGCCAGTCAAGCCAATGAAACTTAAAACATCAATAATCTACTTACTTAAATAGCTTATCGCTTGAGATATTGGTTAAAGTCAATCCCGCTACAACCTAAAACGGCTTGAACACGATTTGTCACACCCAATTTCTTCAAAATAGAAGAAACATGGGACTTCACTGTAGTTTCGGAGACATTAAGATTATAAGCGATTTGCTTGTTCGCCTCCCCTTTGGTCATGCATTTCAAAACCATAAGTTGGCGGCGAGTCAAAGAAGAAAGCATTTCAGGAACAATTGGGGATTCTTGCTTACTCGAGGGCGCGGTTTGCGCGCGTAAAATATCCGCAGGTAAATAGACATTACCGTCTAACACTGTTGCGATAGCGTCCGAAATTTCTTCTTTAGAGGAAGATTTCGCAATAAAGCCGACCGCGCCATAGGCCATCGTCTGCAGGATCACCTGCTTCTTATTCTCAGCAGACACCACTACCACCGGCGTGGTTGGGCATTCATTGATTAAATCGAGTAAGCCATTTAACCCCGACATGCCCGGCATATTGAGATCCAACATGATCAGATCAATATCTTGATTTTCTCTCGCAAGCTCTAATGTCGCGGCAATATCTTCGGATTCATAGGTAGTACAATCAGGAAACTTGCTTCCTAAAATGTGCACGATGGCATCTCTGAATAATGGATGATCGTCTGCAATTAAGACCTTGTACATGACAGAGCCTCTCTGTTTATTGACTTACTAATCAGCTTAACTGATTGAGTTAGTGTTACAAGAAAATGACTCTCATCCATTAGTCGTAAAAAAGCACCAATTTTCCTGACTCTTTAACAAGATCTCATTCTCGATGGCAACACGAATAATTTGATGCAGCTAACTGAGAGATAGGCACTTACGAAACGCCATTTCGTGCATTTCAATTCAAAGGTACTACCTTTGAGCATTTCCTTGTCTGCAAACGAAGTCGTACTCGCTTACTCAAACATTCTGAAGTTATTTGGGCGTGTGTTTCAACGTTTGAACTTAACGGCGGTACCACTGACACTGACCATCATCATTCCTCCATTTTGGCCAAGAACTTCATAATCAATATCAATACCAACGATACCGTCTGCGCCTAAACTCTTCGCACGCTCCTCCATTTCTTGAAAAGCAATCTTCCTCGCATTACCCATTTCGCGTTCATAGGCACCCGATCGACCACCGACAATATCGCGAACGGCACCAAAGAGATCCTTGAAAATATTTGCGCCTAAGATTGCCTCGCCGACCACTACATCCAAGTAGTCTTCAATTTCTCGACCATCGACGGTTGAGGTTGTTGTTTTTAACATACTGACTCCCCTATGCTTTAAATACGCTCTGTCCCTATAAGCTAACGCTGTATCAAAACAAGCCAACTTAACAGAGCAATATAATTTGCGTTTGTTGGACGTTTAACCCCTTAACGAAATAGAAAATTAACGCCCTTTTACGTGGACTGTTTCTCTTTGAAATAGAGATAAAGCGGCAGGCCCAATGATACGCCAACGGTTAGCGTACCCAGCACCGCAAAGTATCGATATCTCACTTTGTGTCTGTGTCCATCAACAACGATAAATCCCAACAAAGCCACTGCCGCCACCAGAACATCTAGCCAAGCTAAAATACTAATTGGATTGGCCATCGCGTCTTCAAACAAAAGGCCAATATCTAAACCATTAGCGACCAACCAAGGAATTAAAGCACCATAAGGTAACAAAAAACCTAACAATGCCAGTATCAAATAAAACCTTATCATTTCGCCATCCTTGCAAAATTTTCGGAATCAGAGTTAACGAATAACATAGACGCATTGATTTTGATAGTACTTATTGTGGTATCGAAAAATCTCGCGAATTAAGTAACTTGCAGACAAAAGACGATCCTGCAATGAAAAGTGGTACAATAACCAAAGACATCAATCGTGTGTTTTTGAACAGACTAAACTGATGAGAAAGATTGATAGAAATCGCTCAAAAAAACGTCTAAGACGCAGTATTAAGATCAAAATAAACACGGTTAGAATAGACAATATAAAGGTATTAGATACAAATGGTTAATAACTCTATCCAATGGTTTCCGGGCCACATGCACAAAGCACAGAAGGAGATTGCAGAAGCGATTCCTCAAATCGATGTGATTATCGAAGTGCTTGATGCTCGTATTCCATTCAGTAGTGAAAACCCAATGATTTCTGAACTACGTGGCGACAAACCAGTAGTAAAAGTGCTGAACAAACGCGATCTTGCCGATCCTGAAATGACACAATTGTGGATTGACCACTTGGAGAAAGAAAGCAACGTTAAAGCGATGGCGATAACGACTTCTGAACCACAAGAGGTACAAAAAATCCTTGAACTTTGTCGTAAACTGGCACCTCACCGAGAAGAGATCGGTAAAAACATTCGCACCATGATAATGGGTATCCCTAACGTGGGTAAATCCACCATCATCAATACGCTAGCAGGTCGTACTATCGCGGTAACGGGTAACCAACCTGCGGTAACGCGTCGCCAACAACGTATTAATCTGCAAAACGGTATTGTACTTTCAGATACTCCTGGGATTTTGTGGCCAAAAGTGGAAAACCCACACAGTGGTTTCCGCCTTGCTGCAACTGGTGCGGTAAAAGATACGGCGATGGAATATGATGAAGTTGCGTTCTATACAGTAGAGTACTTAGCGCAAGCCTACCCTGAGCGACTTAAAGAACGATACCAAATCGAAGAACTTCCAGAAGCAGACATCGATATCATGGAAGAGATTGGTCGTCGTCGTGGCGCCCTTCGTTCAGGTGGTCGTGTTGACCTGCACAAAGTATCTGAAATCCTGCTACATGAACTCCGTGGCGGTACGTTAGGTCAGGTAACACTAGAACGCCCTGAAATGATCACTGAAGAGTTAGTTCAAGTTGAAATTGAAGCAACTCGTCTGTACTAATTCAGACCTGATCTGACAGTTACCCACTTTTAGACTCGGTGCCTGTCAGATTATATCTGGGCTAGATTCTTTTCAGCCCAGATTGATTTCCCATCCTCTAATGTTTCTATCGGCGTTCTGCCGCAGCACATTTTTCCTTGATGAGTACGATGATTGTTGTAGTAGTCCATCCATTCGTCCAGATCTTTCTGTAACTCTTCCATCGACCCATACAGTTTCTTTCTGAATATTACTTGGTAGAACTCATTCAATATGGTCTTGTGGAAGCGTTCGCAGATACCGTTTGTCTGTGGCGACATTGCTTTAGTTTTCGTGTGGTCGACATCATTGATGGCAAGATAGAGTTGATAATCATGTTGTTCAACACGGCCACAGTATTCAGTGCCTCGGTCAGTCAAGATTCGAAGCATTGGCARCTCATGAGCCTCGAAGAACGGTAGAACCTTATCGTTCAACATGTCCGCTGCGGTGATTGGTGTTTTGGTCGTGTAGAGCTTAGCGAAGGCAACTTTGCTATAGGTATCAACGAACGTCTGCTGATAGATGCGCCCAACACCTTTGAGGTTACCGACATAGAATGTGTCTTGAGAACCGAGATAACCTGGATGGGCTGTTTCTATCTCACCACAAGCTTCATCATCATGCTTCTTGCGCTCAAGAGCAGCGACTTGCTCTTCCGTTAGGATAATACCGTTCTCAGCAACTTGTTTTTCTAAGGCAATGAGGCGTTTTTTGAAGTTTTCTAGGTCGTTTCGAAGCCAGATTGAGCGCACGCCACTTGGAGAGATAAAGACCCCAAGTTTACGCAGCTCGTTGCTTGTTCTGACTTGCCCGTGAGCAGGGAAGTCGATGGCGTATTTTAGGACCGCTTGTTCAGTTTCACTATCGACTCGGTTCTTTAAGTTTGGTGTTCTTCTGCTCTGATTAATCAGAGCATCAATACCGCCAGTTTCAACCAGCTCTTGATAGCGATAAAACGTGTCTCGAGAGACACCCATAACTTTGCAAGCTCTAGATACATTACCAAGTTCCTCAGCAAGATTGAGAAGCCCAGCTTTGTGTTTGATGATTGGGTTGCTAGTATGAAGCATGAGAGTTACCTCTATTGTCTTTGATTCGTGATTAAGCACCTTTAATCAAAGTGGGTAACTCTCTTCTTTTCAAATTGAAGTGTCAGATCTAGTCTGAATTAATACAAATTAGAAGAAATCGATGCTACCGCGGCCGTTTTCATTCTTTTTCTTTGGCTTGTTGTCTGCTGGCGCTTTCGCGGATTTTCCGCCCTTGCCCGCTTTGTTCGATTTTGCAGGTTTAGATTGCTTGTTCGCTGTTTTAGCTGGCTTGCTCTTTTTCTCTGCTGGCTTTTGCTTTGCCGGTTTAGCGGCTTTCGGTTCAGGTTTTTCTTCGATTTCAGGCTCAGTGACTGGCGCATCGCAAACTACTACGTAGTATTCTTGGTTAAATTCGAAGAAATCACCATCGTACATCTTGCGACGTTTACGAGTTTCTAGCTCACCATTTACTGCAACATAACCTTCAGAAATTAGATGTTTGGCTTCGCCACCACCACCGACTAAGTTGGCAATTTTAAATACTTTATACAGCTCGATAGGCTGAGAGGAAACATCAATACCAATCGCTTCAATCTCAATTTCTTCGCCCTGCTCTTCCCACTCTTCATGCTGGTTGTAGTCTGACATCATCTAATCTCTTAAGGAAAACGCTGAGTCTGCCTTGTATTTACAATAGTCTCAAGCTATTTCCTTAGCCTGACTCGCTCATTGTTAAAGCAATTAAACGCTTTTTGTTCAATAAGTATCTCATTGTGCAAATCAATGATAGCGCGTCACAAGATATTAATGTAAAACTCCTACCCTAAAGGACTAGTAGTAACCAATTTTTCAATAAGCGAAACGGCTATGAGAAACTGGATTAGGTTTAAAATCAAATGGCAGACATCATACACACTTATCAAACCCAACAAGATAAAACGCTTAACTCTATTAAGCTGCTTGAAGGGAGTGCTGTGCGCCGAATAGAACCCAATCAACCTTTGTCAGGAAAAGAACTCGATTCGGTCATGAACGATCACTTTAAATATGTCTTTGATGTATTGAGCGATGGATTGTTTTATATGAATCGTGACGATCAGGTATTTTTCTACAATCCGACTTTTTACCACCAATTCGGTTTAGACAGTGGCCATATCGATATCGAACAGTGGTTAGCTAAAATTCACCCATTCGATCGTACGCAGCTTCAGCAAAACATTATTAAACATATGAACGCTGAAGAGAGCCTTGTCACTTCAGAGTTTCGAGTGCGCAACAAAGACGGTCAGTTCATTTGGATTGAAGGCACCGCCATCACTAAAACCGTCAATGGTGAGCGCTTTCTTATTGGATGTCATCGCGATATATCTGAAGCTAAATTGATGGAGACCTATGTCCATCAAGCCGCATTTCTCGACAGTGCATCTGGCCTTGCCAACGCACAAAAGTTAGCCATGGATATTGATGCGTTGTGTTTAAGCAAAAAGCTCAAGCATTCCCTGATCTACATCCACCTTGAAGATATACGCACTTATCTGTCTGCTTACGGCCCGCAGACACTGCGCGATTTAATGGCTCATCTCCTCTCATCATTGAGTGAGTTACCGGATGAGTTTGTCGATATCTATCGTGTACGCAGTGATGATTTTGCCATCTTAGTCTCTGGTAACTATACGGTTGATGAAATTGAGCAGCTAGGGCAACGTATCCTCGAGACTTACCAATGTTCGATTGAAGCCAACGGTTCTCTTTGGGGCAACGATATTAGTGTTGGCATCTACCCTAACTTTAACTGTGCATTAAGCAGTGAAGATATTATTAAAGTGGCCTCTCGCACCTGTCAGTTTGCCCGAGAGAAACACCACAACCAATTGGCCATTTATCACGATAAGACACTGCGAAATGTCGATAGATACTTCTACATCGAACGAGAACTGGCACAAGCCATCAAAAACAACAAACTCACCGTCCGTTTTCAACCCATTATCCATGCGGCAAAGTGTGAGATTGCTAGTTTTGAGGCGCTAGTGCGTTGGAAAGATCCTGAGCTTGGACAATTATTCCCTGATGAATTCATCCCCGTAGCGGAGAAAAAAGGTCTAATTGTCGATTTGGGTTACCTAGTGTTCAACCAAGCTTGCTTGTTTATCAAACAATACCAAGAGCGCCATAAACGCCAAATCCGGGTTAACATTAATGTCTCAGTGTTACAGCTACTCAATAGCAAGTTCCCAGAACAAGCTAAACAACTTGCTGAACAATATCAGATCGACCCACAACAAATCGTCTTAGAGTTAACCGAAACGGTTATTCTTGATGGCAATAAAAGTGCAGTTTCTCAACTCAACCAACTCAATAAGTTTGGTTTTAGACTCTCTCTCGATGACTTTGGCTCAGGCTACAGTTCACTCAACAGCTTTTTCGACCTGCCACTTAAACAAATCAAAGTAGACAAAGCCATGGCTTGGAAGGCACTGGAAAACCCGGCTACCCTCGAGTATTTGAAGTTTATCACCCGATTGTGTCACTCAAAGCAGGTGGACATCGTGATTGAAGGAATCGAGGATGCCAATATGCAGCGTCAATTCACTGATATTGGCGTGAACTATCTTCAAGGTTACTGGTTTAGCAAACCTCTATGTGTCGCCAGCGCGAGCTACATTACTCAAATGTAACTACGACAGTGCCACCAGCTCTTGGGTGTAGCTCTGTTTTGGTTGAGTAAACAGTGACTGTGTTTCACCCTGCTCGACGATTTCTCCGTTACGCATCACAATAGTGTAATGACATAGCGACCTCACCACATGTAAGTCATGACTAATAAACAAATACGTTAAGCCATACTTCGCTTGGAGTGATTTAAGTAATTCCAAGATTTGCGCCTGAACGGTGCGATCAAGCGATGATGTGGGCTCATCTAACAGAATAAATTCTGGTTTTAATACCAGCGCGCGCGCAATCGCAATACGCTGGCGCTGCCCACCAGAAAACTCATTGGGATAACGAAAGCGCGTTTCAGGGTCTAGGTCTACTTCCTGCATCGCTTTTACGATTGCAGTATCAATTTCCTGCTCACTCATCTCAGTGTGAACATACAAACCTTCACCGATGACTTGCGCCACAGACATACGCGGATTAAGCGCAGAAAATGGGTCTTGAAACACCACTTGCATCTTACTGCGATAAGGTAACATCGCCTTACGGTCTAACCCTTGCAGCTCTTGTCCTTGATAGCTAATTGAACCATCAGAGCCAACCAACCGCAAGATAGCCATTCCCGTAGTGGATTTGCCTGAACCACTCTCGCCCACCAGACCAATAGAATGACCGCGCTTCAGTTCAAAACCCATATTGGTGACCGCTTTAACATGGGACACCACCCGTTTAAACAAACCACCAGTTATTGGGAACCAGACTCTAAGTTGCTCGACGCTAAGTAGTGACGGCGCATTGCCAGTAACTTCGACTGGTAAGCCTCGCGGATCTGAATCAATAAGCTGCTGAGTATAAGGATGTTTCGGTTGAGTAAAGACTTGCTGACACTCACCGACTTCAAGTAGTTGTCCATCACGCATCACCGCGACTCGATCGGCAATACGGCGCACAATACTCAAATCGTGAGTAATAAACAGCATCGCCATACCCAACTCTTGCTGCAAAGATTTAAGCAAATCCAGTATCTGCGCTTGCACTGACACATCGAGTGCTGTCGTTGGCTCATCGGCAATCAATAGCTCTGGCTCATTGATCAGTGCCATGGCGATCATTACGCGCTGCCTTTCACCACCGGATAGCTCATGAGGATAGGCGTTGATCTTCGCCTCAGGCTGACGGATCCCCACTTTACCTAGCCATTCAATCGCCAGTTGCTCTGCTTTTCCCTGACGAATACCACGGTGAATACCAACAATCTCGACCAACTGTTTGCCCACTTTATGCAGTGGATTGAGCGAAACCATCGGCTCTTGGAAAATCATTCCAATACGCGCGCCACGAATGCCCCGCAGCTGGCGCTCAGTACACGCCAACATATCGATACCATCAAAATGGATTTTACCATTGAGGTAATGCGATGAACCTTTAGGTAATAATTTTAAGATCGAGTTTGCGGTGACCGATTTCCCCGAACCACTCTCACCAACTAAAGCGAGGGTTTCACCACGTTTAATATCGAGCGAGACATCAAACGTCACTTGCTCAACTTTGCTTGCTCTACCGAAACCCACCGATAGCGAATCAATCGATAATATTTTTTCACTCATGATTATCTACCTTGTTGGTGTGGATCAAACGCATCACGTACGGCTTCACCGATAAAGACCAGTAAGGTCAACATTAATGACAGCACCACAAATGCGGAAATACCAAGCCATGGCGCTTGCAGATTCGCCTTGCCTTGTGCCAATAACTCGCCAAGTGATGGCGAGCCCGCAGGTAAGCCAAAACCGAGAAAGTCTAATGACGTTAAGGTTGTCACCGAGCCGGAAAGAATAAACGGCATCATAGTTAATGACGCGACCATTGCATTGGGTAACATATGGCGTAGCATAATACGGCTATCGTTAACGCCCATCGCCTGAGCTGCACGGACATAATCAAAGTTACGACAACGCAGAAACTCTGCACGTACAATACCGACCAAACTCATCCAGCTAAACAGCACCATGATCCCGAGTAGCCACCAAAAATTCGGCTCAACAAAACTGGATAAAATGATCAATAGGAATAGTGTTGGCATACCCGACCATACTTCGATAAAACGCTGACCAAACAGATCAAGCCAACCGCCGTAGTAACCTTGGGTCGCACCAACGGCGACACCGATAATGCTGGATATGATAGTTAAGACAAAACCAAAGATCACCGAGATACGAAAGCCATAAATGATTCGCGCCAGTACATCGCGCCCTTTATCATCGGTCCCTAGCCAGTTTACGCCATCCGGCGCTGATGGCACGGCACCAACCACGTTGTAGTTGATAGTGTCATAACTAAAGCGAATTAACGGCCACACAATACTGCCGTTCTCTTCAATCAGTTCGATTACATATGGGTCGGTATAGTCAGCTTCACTTTCAAACTCACCACCAAATTCAGTTTCCGCATATTGATTAAAGATCGGCATATACCACTGTTGATCGTAGTGAACTAACAGCGGTTTATCATTGGCAATAAATTCGGCAAAGAGACTTAAAAAGAACAAAATACCAAACACCCACATCGAGGTTAAACCTCGTTTGTTGGCTTTAAACCTATTCCAGCGCGCTTCGTTAAGAGGATTGCGCATCTTAGTCTTTTTGGTCATTAGCGCGCCTCAAAATCAATGCGAGGATCGACCCAGGTATAGGTCAAATCAGAAATAATACTGAGGATTAACCCCAATAACGTCATGATATACAAAGAGCTAAATACCACTGGGTAATCACGTTGAATCGTCGACTCAAACCCAAGTAAACCAATCCCTTCAAGAGAGAACATCACCTCAATCAGCATCGAACCGGTGAAGAAGATACTAATAAACGCACTCGGGAAACCAGCGATGATGATCAACATGGCGTTGCGGAAAACATGGCGATACAAAATATTGCGTTCATCTAAGCCTTTGGCACGCGCGGTCACTACATACTGCTTGTTAATTTCGTCGAGAAACGAGTTTTTGGTCAACATACTGAGCGTTGCAAAACCACCGATTACCATGGCTAAAATAGGTAGAGCTAAATGCCAAAAGTAGTCAATGATCTGCTGATACCAAGTCAATTGGTCAAAGTTACTTGAAACCAACCCTCGCAGCGGGAACCAACTGAAATAGTTACCACTCGCAAAGATAATGATAAGGATAATCGCAAATAAGAAACCGGGGATGGCATAGCCAACAATCACCAGCGCACTCGACCAGATATCAAAACGCGACCCGTGGTGTATCGCCTTCATGATCCCAAGCGGAATGGATATCAAATAGATAATCAACGTACTCCACAAACCTAGCGATATCGACACTGGTAAACGCTCGACAATCAAATCGATGACATTGCCACCTTTAAACAGGCTCTCGCCAAAATTAAACGTGGCATAGTTTTTCAGCATATCGAAGTAACGCTCATGCAGCGGCTTATCAAAACCAAATTGCTTTTTGATTTCTTCAACGACTTCTGGGTCAAGGCCACGAGAGCCTTTATACCCTGTGGCTGTCGCTTCTTTGGATATGTCGAGTTCAACTTCCGTACCACCGCCAGCAAAACGCTCCATAATGCCTGAAGATTGACCTTCAATCTGTGCGATCGCCTGCTCCACCGGTCCACCCGGTGCGATTTGGATAATAAAGAAGTTGATGGTGATGATCGCCCACAGCGTAGGGATCACCAACAACAAGCGTCGAAAAATATAGGCGGCCATTTATCCCTCTTTAACGGCGTTTTTCTGGTAGAAGTTGGCTTTTATCTTGTGATATCCACCAAGTATCAATCCCTAAATCGTATTTTGGCATCACATCAGGACGCTCAAATTTATCCCACATCGCGACGCGATACGTACTGATGTGCCACTGAGGAATAATGTAGAAATTCCATTGTAGAACTCGATCTAATGCCCGGCCAAGTGGCAATAACTTATCTGGATGTTGCTGATTTTTGACTATCTCTTCGGTAAGCGCATCCACAACAGGATCGTTGACGCCCGCCGTGTTGTAAGTTGAATCCATATAGTTCGAGTTCCAAATGATCATCAAGTTTGGACTCGGGTACGGATTAGCCGAATATGGCGACGACAACATATCAAAATCGCGATCACGCAAGCGTTTAATGTATTGGGTGGTATCAACCGTGCGGATCTTCATATCGATCCCCATGCGTTTTAGGTTCTTTTGCAATGGGATCGCAATACGCTCAGTGGTTGGACTATACACCAAGAACTCAAAGACTAAAGGCTGACCTGTTTCCACATTAGTCATCACTTTGTTGCGAAGTTCCCAACCCGCTTCTTTAAGCAACTTAAATGCGGTACGCATTTGAGAACGAATTCGCCCTGAACCGTCGGTGACTGATGGTTGATACTCCTCAGTAAAGACGCGCGACGGAATTTGCTGCTTAAACGGCGTCAGTATCTTCACTTCTTCTTCAGAAGGTAAACCGCTTGCTTCATAATCTGTATTTTGGAAGAAGCTACGAGTACGAGAATACTGACCATAGAACATGTTGGCGTTCATCCATTCAAAGTCCATCGCGTAGTTAATCGCTTCACGCACTTTTGGATCTTTAAAGAACTCACGTTGGGTGTTAAACACAAACGCTTGGGTAGACTCCGGCTTCTGATGAGGAATCTCTTGTTTAACGATAAAACCTTTATCGAAGTTCTGTCCCGTGTATGAGTTAGCCCAAAACTTTGCTGACGTTTCCAAGCGAAAATCAAACTCACCCGCCTTAAACGCTTCAAGCATTACCGTATCATCTCGGTAGTAATCATATTGGGTTTGTTCAAAGTTGTAGCGACCGACATTCACAGGCAAATCTTTAGCCCAGTAATCTTCAACTAGCGAATAAGTCACGCTTTGCCCTACTTTGTAGTCACTGACTTTGTATGCAGAACTGCCAACTGGTGGCTCGGAAAGTGGCTCGGAAAAGTTTTTATCCTGCCAAAAATGCTTGGGTAATACGCGGGTTGATTGAGCAAAGCTGAACAGCTTCTCACGATTTGGTTTCGCCATCTCAATTCGCACTAACAAGTCACTTTTTGCCGTTACTGACTTAATGTCTTCGTAGTAAACGCGGTATTGAGGCACCCCTTCAGTCATAAACTTATCAAAGCTAAACGCCACGTCGTGTGCGGTAATGGGCTGACCATCGTGGAAACGCGCTTTGGGGTTAATGTCGATTTCCATCCAAGTGAAATCGTCTGAGTAGCGAACCTTTTGTGCAATCAAAGGATAGAATGCATCAATTTCATCACTCGGGCTAAACATCAGCGTATCGTAGAGCTCACCAGAGCCACGAGCCGCAACACCACGAGAAGCAAAGCGGTTGAAGTTATCGTATGTGCCGACAACCCCATAGGTGATCTTACCAAACTTTGGCGCGTCAGGGTTTACATAGTCAAAATGAGTAAAAGCGTCTGGATATTTGGCTTCACCAAAACCGACTAAAGAGGTACTTTCGATCACGGCTGAAAGTGCGGTTGTACTAACAAGCGTGAATACGCTTCCTATAACTAGGCGTTGAAACTTCCCCATGGCTACTCCCTTAGCATTTTATACTGTTTTTATATTTCAATTACTTGAGGTAAGTATATACCGTATTTTGCCTTCAGGTATAAGTCAAACGGTGAGAATTTGTTATTTTTCATCCACCTCTCTCGATTCATGTACATAAAAATAAACCCGCATTAAGCGGGTCTACTGATGTTCATAAAGTCTGTACTGCTTACAGCATTTCTTTGGCCACTAACTGCAGCAAGAAGGTTTCGCGCTCAATGCTCATGCCTTTTTTCGGGCTTTCTGCCATGGTTTTCTCATTATGGGCAATCGCATCATGAATGTTCAACCAGACCGGTTTCATGCCATTTTTAACTTCATAATCTTCATAAGCGGTTTCACCAAGCTCACGATCAATCTTACAGGTATAGCAGTATGAAGTCATATGCATCACATCAGCATCATCTTTGTACCAAGGGCGAAACTCTTCATAGATACCAAATGGCTTAATGCTGTGAATGTTCTGCGCGCCTGTTTCTTCTTGCAGTTCACGTACAAGCCCTGCAATCACATCTTCATTCTCATCAATACCACCACCAGGAATGGTGTAATCGTGGTAACGCTCAGTATAGAGCAACAGAATATCTTCACCGTCAACAACAATAGCGCGAGCGGCTTTGCGTTGAAATACGGTTTTATCGTCTAGATGGTCAATCTCAGGATGAATCGTGGTTTGTAGGTGTCGCATCGTTTGTCTTACTGCTTATAGATTTAGGCGGAGATGCTACCATAGTGGCGATCGCATCGAAAACTCAAATTTTGCCAAGTTTCCCACTGACCGTTCGCTACATTTGTGGGAATTCCATCTAATCCAACACAAAATTCATGGTTTATTTCGCTAGCAAACAGCGCTATTAATGATCCTAAATTACTCAGATTAGTAACAAAGATTATTTTCTAACTTAACGAACTTTATTGATCATGACTTAAGATTGAAAGATAGGTTCGATTCTTATTTTGGGATTTCCTCGTTGAAATTCCTTTGTAGCGATTCCTTTGTAGGAGAGGGAGAGGTATCTATGACAAATATCGCCTTGTTTAGCAGTAAATCTTACGATGAAAAATCATTCGCAGAGGTCAATCAGGCGTTTGGCTTCAGACTTCATTATCACGATTTTAGACTGACAACGAAGACTGCTCGTATGGCGCAAGGTTGTAGTGTGGTATGTGCGTTTGTGAACGACGATCTTTCCGCACCAGTACTTGAAGAGTTAGCGCGCCATGGTGTCAAACTCATCGCAATGCGCTGCGCGGGGTTTGACCGCGTCGATCTCGACGCTGCCGAGCGCTTAGATTTGCAAGTGGTTCGCGTGCCAGCCTACTCTCCAGAAGCGGTGGCAGAACACACGGTTGGGATGATGATGTGTCTCAATCGACGTTTTCACAAAGCATACCAAAGAACGCGAGATGCCAATTTCTCATTAGAAGGGTTAGTTGGATTTAATTTTCACGGTAAAACCGTCGGCGTATTTGGCAGTGGAAAAATAGGCTTAGCAACGATGCGAATTCTTAAAGGCTTGGGCATGAATATCCTGTGCGTTGACCCTTATGAGAATCCTCTTGCGGCTGAGCTCGGGGTTACTTACTGCGATAAAGAAACACTGCTTAAATCCAGTGACATCATAACGCTCCATTGTCCGATGACGCCAGAGAACCATCATCTACTCAACCAACAAGCGTTTGACCAAATGAAAGATGGCGTAATGATCGTCAATACCAGCCGAGGCGAATTGCTGGACTCCGCGGCTGCTATCGAAGCACTCAAAAGAGGCAGAATTGGCTCGTTGGGATTGGATGTTTATGACAACGAAAAAGAGCTGTTTTTCCAAGACAAGTCGAATGACATCATTGTCGATGACGTTTTCCGCCGTCTCTCCGCTTGCCACAATGTACTGTTTACGGGTCACCAAGCGTTCTTAACCAATGAAGCCCTGTCAAACATCGCTCATACCACACTGAGCAACGTACAAGCCTTTAGTCACAATCAATCCAGTGGCAACGAATTGATTACTCGCCAAAATTAATCCGAGCATAAAGCAAAAGGCTCTGAAATTTCAGAGCCTTGTTTATCGATTACTTGCGTAATGCGTTGAGTTTAGCTTGGGCGATACCGTAGATCGTATCAATCGGATAGCTGCCCTCATCACTTGGCGTGCCCGCAGGCTTACCGGTAAATATTTCAATTGCCTCGGTCACATGGTCAATCGCCCAAATATTGAACTCCCCACGTTCCACTGCCTTGACCACATCCGGGCGCAGCATTAGGTTGTGCATGTTCGAACGAGGAATGATCACCCCTTGTTGATTAGAGCGCCCCTTAATGCCACACACATCAAAGAAGCCTTCTATTTTCTCGTTAACCCCACCGATCGGCTGAGACTCACCAAACTGGTTCATTGAACCGGTTATTGCAATATCTTGTCGGTTTGGTTGTTTGGAAAACGCCGACACCACCGCACAAAACTCGGCCATACTGGCACTATCGCCATCGACACCACCATAGGATTGCTCAAAAGTAATGGTTGTGGTCAATGGCACTTTGGCAGTTTTGCCAAAGACAGATGATAAGTAAGCAGTGAGAATCATGACCCCTTTAGAGTGGATACTGCCACCTAGGTCGACACTTCGCTCAATATCAATCACATCACCATCACCGTAGCAAGTCGTCGCGGTTATACGGTTTGGCGCACCAAACATATACTCACTCGTACTTAATACTGACAACGCATTCACCTGCCCCACTGCCGTACCTTCGGTATGAATCAAAGTGGTACCATTGATAAAGCCTTCCATCACCGCATCTTTCAATCGGCTAACACGCAGCTCTTGATTCGCCAAAGCCTCTTCAACGTGGCTGGCGCGAATCATATTGGCATTCGCTTGCTTAGCCACGTAATTTGATTCTCGCAATAAGTTAGCAATGTTCGCCGAATGTAATGAGAGTTTGTTTTGATCGCCAGCCAAACGCGAGCTGTGCTCGATAATGCGCGCAATCGCTTTACGGTCGCAATGCAACATACCATTGTCATGCACTACGCTGGAAATGAAACGAGCATAGTGATTTTCCGAATCTGGCGTACGCTTCATTTCATCTTCAAAATCAGCCGTCACACGAAATAGCTCACTGAACTCCGGATCATAGTGTTGCAGCAATTGGTATGTGCGATAGTCGCCAAAAAGAATAATTTTAACGTCTAATGGGATTGGTTCAGGATCCAACGTAACCGCCCCGGTCAAGGTCACTTCTTTCTCTAAAGAGGTGAAACTTAATTGACGTGAGCGAAGCGCCCGTTTTAGACCATCCCACACATAAGGTTGCTCTAGTACCTTCTGAGCATCCATCATTAATACACCACCATTGGCCTTATGCAAACTACCGGCGCGGATCAGCGAGAAGTCGGTAAATACTGTGCCTTTATAGGTCGCGGTCTCAATGTAGCCAAACAAAGTGTGGTAATTCGGATTTTCCTCAACAATCACTGGAAATTCACAGCCATTGCGATTGACCAAAATATTGACTTTGTATCGACGCGGCAACTTCTTGTCCAAAGACGCCGCCGCAATTTCTGCTTGCTCGTTCCCTTGCTCTAAAAAGATATCTGCATTTTCAACAATATCTTTCTTCAGTTCAGACAAGTAACCTTTAATCTCTGGGTACTGAGAATAGTCCGCTTTCAGTTTTTTGATAAAGTGTGCGATTACGTCCAGCGTTACGTCATCATTAAGCTTTTTGATCTTTTCGCTGAATGTTTCTTCCCACTCAGTCAGCTCTCTGACCATCGTACGCAACTTAACTTCAAGCTCATCAATCGAGCTACTGAAAAGTTCTTGTTCTTTATCAGATAATTGGTCGAAACTCTCTTCGGTATGCAGCTCTTCTCCATCCATCGCGACAAATTGATAATCGCCTTGGGTGGTAACAGTAAGACTGATACTTTTTTCTTTTGCTTCTTTACTGATTGATTCAAGCTCAATCGCTTGCTTTTGCGCAAGTTGCGCTTTTAGCTTTTCCGCGCGAGTAATATAGAGCTCGTTATCAAACGCAAGTGGCATTGCAACCACAAGCTTCGCAATCATTTTCTCAATATCTTGTTTAAACGTCTTACCTACCCCACAAGGGAGCTTAAGCACTTTAGGCGTTCGGTTGTTGGAAAAATCCGAGACATAACACCAGTCATAAAGCTCAGCGACATCATTTTTATGTCGATTCAGATAGCGTAAAATCATGGTGCGCTTACCTAAGCCATTTTGCCCAATGGCGTAGATGTTGTAACCCTTCTCTTTTATGGACATCGCGAATTCAACCGCTTTTTGCGCGCGTTCCTGACCGACTATCTCATCAATCGGCGGTAAATCCTTTGTCGACTTGCTCGGCAGCTGCTCTAACTCTGTAGAATGGTACAGCTGACTTGCCAATAGCTTTTCAATCGCCATTTTTATTCCCTCAATACTGCGCCTTAAACCTTCTCACTCATTCGACCTTCTAATTTCATCGACTTTGAGAATCTAAATCCAGCCTACTAAGCAACATGGATAAAACAAGTCTAGTTTAAATTTATTTAGCTTTTAGTGACTTAGGCTGTAATCACGCCCAACAGCTCAAACATTAACCAATATAGATTGCAATGATAATTATTTGCAATTGATATTCAATTGCATTTAAATAACAGCAGTTACTTTTGATTGCATGCATTACCGTTTTAAGGAGTTCACTGATATGGATCTAAATCAGTGCTGGAGTCACTATCAAAAAGCAGAGCAACTGTTAGAGCAAGGCCATTGGCCCGAAGCTCAGTATTTATACGACCAAGTGCTCTCTCATATGCCAACACATATTCAAAATGCGGCAGAATGTTCACAAACTAAACCGTGTCAGTTTGTTTGCCTGATTACTGGCTATCGTGATGCTACCGTCTCTCAATCACAAATACTCAATAGAATGGGACAGTATCAAGCTGCTTTCGACTGCCTAAATCAAGCCCATGCTTTGCTTCAATTTCTCTCGATTGAACAAGGGGACTTAATCCGCGCGACAGAACACTTAATTACCAAAGCGAGTGATGACTTACTGCACCATATTGGCGCGTTTTGTTCATCGCAGCGGAATGCCAGTTGGATGTTTGAATATGAGCTGCTACAAAAAGCTCAACACTACTTTGATAACCTAAAGTTCGCGCAATACAAGTCAACAAGAACTCATGTGATTAATTGATAAGGAAGTACAATGTCACAAAGACCAATCCTTGAAGTCGACAATCTCTCTGTCGACTTTAAAACCAATGATGGTACGGTTAACGCCGTTAAAAACGTCAACTTCAAACTCTACAAGGGTGAAACACTTGCGATAGTTGGTGAATCAGGCAGCGGTAAATCAGTCTCTACTAGCGCAATCATGCGCTTACTACCTGCCAATGCTTTGGTTGACCCTAATGTGAGTATTAAGTTTGAAGACAGAGACCTTTCTCTTTTATCAGAGCGCGAGATGCGTAAGATACGCGGCAACCGAATTGGGATGATATTCCAAGAGCCGATGACATCACTGAATCCATATATGAGGGTTGGAGAGCAAGTCGCTGAAGCGATCAAATGCCACAAGACAATCAGTGCACACAATGCAAAGCTGAAAGTACTTGAGTTGTTCGACCTTGTACACCTACCAGACCCTGAGACAGCTTATACTAAGTTTCCTCATGAGTTTTCAGGCGGTCAATTGCAACGCATCATGATTGCAATGGCTTTAATTAACGAGCCTGACATCCTTATTGCTGATGAACCAACAACCGCTTTAGATGTAACGGTTCAAGCAGAGGTACTCAATCTCATCCAAGAAATACAAACAAAGATGGGAATGGCAATTCTATTTATCACCCATGATCTCGGTGTGGTAAAGCACTTTGCTGACCGTGTGGTTGTAATGCGCAGCGGAGAAATCGTGGAGTCCGGCGCATGCCAAGCACTATTTGATAATCCGGTGCATAGTTACACCAAGATGTTGATTAATTCCATCCCTAAGGGGAGTAAACAAACGGTAAATAATAATGCGATACAACTATTATCAGCCGAAAAGATAAGAGTAAAATTCCTAGTAAAACCTCATTTTATTGCGAGTAATAACGTCTATTTTGAAGCGGTAAAAGGGATCTCTTTGCAACTAAAGCAAGGCGAAACTTTAGGAATTGTAGGAGAGTCAGGCTCAGGAAAATCCACTCTCGGTAGAGCGATTATCGGCCTGTTGCCGAGCGAAGGAAAAATCGTCTATAAAGGGCAAGATCTTAGCCAACTCAGTAACAAGCAGCGTCACGAATTAAAAAAAGATATTCAAATGGTGTTCCAAGATCCCTATGGTTCACTATCTCCACGAATGACTATCGGCGAGATCATTACTGAAGGTTTAACAGTCCACCAGCCTCAGCTTAGTAAAAGTGAACGCTTAATTCGTGCAAGAAAAGCGTTAACGGAAGTACGTTTAGACCCAAATGCAATCAATCGCTATCCTCATGAATTTTCGGGTGGTCAAAGACAGCGTATTGCGATAGCGCGAGCTCTAATATTAGAGCCTTCATTCATCTTGCTCGATGAGCCAACCTCAGCTCTAGATCGCTCGGTACAACTGACAGTGATTGATCTACTAAAAGAGATTCAACTCAAGCACAATATCGGCTACCTCTTTATCAGCCATGACCTCAGTGTTGTCAAAGCTCTTTCTGATCGAGTGCTCGTAATGCAAAAAGGTGAAATCATGGAGCAGGGTTCCGCTGATGAGATATTCGCTAACCCAAAACATGACTACACTAAAAAGCTCATTAGTGCCTCTTTTGATCTCGAGGATAATAATGAGCTCGTCGCTTAATACATTGATAGTGAATAATGATTAAGATTTATGCCCACTAGAAGTAGTGGGCGATTTCTAGATAACGATTCTTAATGTGTTCAATCAGCATTTTTACTTTTTTAGGCGGCTGACGTGTAAACGGATACACCGCATAAATCCCCAATCGCTTACCGACCTGCTCAGGAAATAGATCAATTAGCTCACCGTCATTAAGATCATGGTAGACCAAACAGCGCGGTACATAAGCGATACCATGCCCCCCCATCGCCGCTTTGCGTAGCGCAGTGGCATTATCGGTGGAGAAATTACCGGAAACCCTGATTATTTGGTTGCGCTTTAGGCCTTTAAACTCCCACTCACTCGCCCCAGTAGTCTGATACGCATACTGCAGGCAGTTATGGTTTAGCAAATCATTCGGTTTAACCGGACGACCAAACTTAGTGATATATGCGGGAGACGCACACACCACCCATTGTGAGTCGAGCATATGTCGTGCGATGAGACTTGAATCTTCTAAATAACCAGTGCGGATCACCAGATCATAGCCACCATCAACTAAGTCAACAAAGCGGTTATCAAGCGACATATCAACAGTTAGACCCGGGTGAGTATTACAAAATTCTGCCACCGCATCAGCCAAAAGAAGATCACCAGAAATGGTTGGCACAGACATTTTGATGTGACCGGTTACTCTCTCACCAAACCCAGAGACAGAGTCAGCCGCTTCTTGCGTGGCTTGCTTCACATTTTTAGCACCTTGTAACAAAGCGCGTCCCGCTTCCGTCAGAGTAAGTTTACGAGTCGTACGGTAGAGTAACTGAACGCCGGCTTGTTCTTCTAATCGCGCAATTCTCTTGCTAACTACCGAATTTGTAAGATTATTTTGCTCAGCTGCTTTACTAAAACTCCCCAGTTCAAAAACTTGTGAAAACAAAATCAAATCGTCCGCTCGCATCCATTACACCATTTTTGGAACTAATAATTTTCATTATCTCCCTATATTAACAAAAAATAAAGCGTAACATTCACATCCAATTAACACATAAATCACAATAAATATAACTAGAAACCATTCGTCAGCATTTGATTATTCTGCCCGAGAAAGGAATTTCCCTATGAATGAAACCCTACTTGCCCTAGCCGCATTCTCACCGATTGTGGTGGCGGCAATATTATTGGTTGGTCTTAACTGGCCAGCGAAAAGAGCCATGCCGATTGCATTTGCTTTAACCGTATTCATTGCAATACTCCTCTGGGACATGTCACCAACCCGTGTGTTCGCCTCGATTTTCCAAGGGCTTGGTATTACCGTATCTGTGCTCTGGATTGTGTTTGGCGCTATCTTCTTACTTAACACTCTTAAACACACCGGCGCTATCACCACCATTCGCAACGGCTTTACCGACATCTCAGAAGATCGCCGTGTCCAAGCCATCATCATCGCTTGGTGTTTTGGCTCATTTATCGAAGGTGCCTCTGGCTTTGGTACGCCTGCGGCCATCGCGGCTCCACTGTTGGTCGCGATTGGCTTCCCTGCCCTTGCGGCGGTTTTAATGGGTATGATGATTCAGTCCACACCCGTTTCGTTTGGCGCGGTCGGCACGCCTATCATTGTCGGGGTGAATAAAGGTCTGGATACTCACGGAATTGGTAATGTACTGATTGAAAATGGCTCCACGTGGAATGCCTACCTACAGCAAATTACCTCTAGCGTGGCGATTATTCATGCGATTGTTGGTACCTTAATCCCAGTACTCATGGCTATGATGCTGACCCGCTTTTTCGGTAAAAATAAAAGCTGGCGTGAAGGTCTTGATATTCTGCCGTTTGCGCTATTTGCGGGCATAGCATTTACTGTTCCTTACGCGTTAACAGGCGTATTTTTGGGCGCAGAGTTTCCATCACTGATTGGCGGTCTATTTGGTCTCGCTATCGTTGTCTCAGCAGCGAAAAAGGGCTTTTTAGTACCTAAAACCAAGTGGGATTTCGAATCAGAAGATAAATGGCCAGCGGAATGGTTAGGCTCTCTAAAAATTGACTTAAAAGATAACCAAAGCAAGCCAATGAGCTTAGTGATGGCATGGGCGCCTTACGTTTTGTTAGCAGTAGTTTTAGTCGCAAGCCGTGTCAGCACTGAATTTAAAGCTATGTTAACCAGTGTCAGCGTGTCGTTCACTAATATCCTCGGTGAAACAGGGATTAGCACGGCAATTCAACCGCTTTACCTGCCTGGTGGTATCCTGGTATTCGTTGCTCTAGTTGCGGTATTAATGCAAGCGAAGAGCTTAAAACCACTGGGCGCGGCATTTACTGAATCAAGTAAAACTTTGATTGGTGCCGGTTTCGTACTGCTGTTTACTATCCCTATGGTGCGTATCTTCATCAATTCCGGTGTTAACGGTGCGGATCTCGCCAGCATGCCTGTGACAACAGCGAACTTTGCCGCTGGTATTGTTGGCACCGCTTTCCCGGCGTTGAGTGCAACCGTTGGTGCGCTGGGTGCGTTTATTGCGGGCTCTAACACCGTCTCAAACATGATGTTTAGTCAATTCCAATTTGAAGTCGCACAAACGCTAACTATCTCTAGTGTTGTAGTGGTTGCATTACAAGCTGTAGGCGCTGCGGCGGGTAACATGATTGCGATTCACAATGTGGTCGCAGCCTCTGCAACCGTGGGGCTATTGGGTCGCGAAGGTGCCACCTTACGTAAGACAGTGATCCCGACATTCTACTACTTGGTGATGACGGGCATCATTGGCTTAATCATTATCTATGGTTTCCAATTTACTGATGTACTAATGAAGTAATTGGTAAAGGCGCTGCTTTAAGCAGCAGCGCTTAACTCTCCAAATTGGCACTGGTGTTCATTACGTCCGACAAGACTGCGATTGTGCTCTCTACTTTCGCTCCCTCACGAACATCAGTGCCAACCTTTTATCGATACTTATCCCGTTATATCACCACTGTATTTTCGAGCCAATATCGCGACACCGACCATAGCGTTAGTGCTTAGCAAGCTTTATAATTTCTTGCTCATGTTGTACGGATGTATTTGAGGTGGCGATGAAAATCATTATTTTGCACGGTTTGTATATGCATGGTTTAGTCATGCAGCCCTTAAGTCATAAACTGCGTAAATTAGGCTATCAAACTCAAGTTCTGACCTACAACACGGTTGCGATCGACAAACAACGCGTTTTTGAGAAAATCGACAGTGCACTTAGCTCAGACCAAACCAATGTTTTAGTCGGACATAGTTTAGGAGGCCTCATCATCAAAGCTTACTTAAATGAGAGGCAAACAAACCTTAATAAAGTCAGCCACGTCGTCGCTATCGGCAGCCCGATAAGAGGGGCTTCGATTGTCGAGCGCATGCAACAGCTAGGCATTGGCGGCATGCTTGGCAACTCTCCGCTACATGGTCTAAACCTGCATGATGATCTTTGGGATTTTAAACAAAAGCTCGGCTGCATTGCTGGCACAATCCCACTCGGTGCTCGAGCACTGTTTGGAATGGATCAATCCATGCTTTCTGATGGAACGGTTACGGTAGAAGAGACCAAAATCGAAGGTATGACAGACCATATCCTCAGCCCAAGTACCCATACCAGCTTGATTTACAATTCGTTCGTGCCCAAGCAAATTGATTACTTTATTAAGCATGATTGCTTTGAGCATTTAGATTGAATAGGTTAACAAAAATCAGTCTGACCCACTTGGCTGCGGTCTACTGAACCAGTAATTTTGGCCAGTTTGCATCCGCTTTATTAATATTGCCTGTGACATCTTTTTGCCAAGTTCGCTGCACGGATTGGCTGTAATTTAAATAAAGCTTGTCGTCATGAATATACCAAGCTTCTGGGTCAATACTTGCTGTATAACCCTCGCTCACAGCCCAAGCACAATAGCCTCCGTATTGTGGTGCAAACTTTTGTGGATCTTGAATAAACATATTTAGATTAGCGTTTGATGAGAAGTACCAAGTCGCGCCATTCCAGTCATAGCGATGATCACTTGATCCTTTCACTGGCTTCGCGTCAGAAAAATAAGCCACAGGGTCATAACCTTTTATCGCTTTGCCAAAGAAATCGCTATAGACAGGTTCAAGCGCAAAAGCGGTCGATATCGCTCCCAACCAAACCAATAAAATCATCGCCACTCGTTTTGTCATCCGCATCACTCTCTCCTTCTTTTAATGACTCACTACTATAGAAAGAGTATTTAGCAGGAAAATTTCAGCGTCATGTTATTGCCCTTATCAGCCAAAGAGGCCAATAGAACCAAATCAATAAGTCGAAATTTGCAGAGTAAATTAGCGACTAAACTCAAGGCAGCCTTTGCCAAATACTCAAACCTTTAGGGGCAGTAACCTGATAATTTGATTCAACAAATTGACCTTCTAAGCCTGATGTATCCAACGCCCCCACAAATGTACCCAATTTGGGGGACTTAAAGCGAATCAGTTTAGAGTTACACTGACAACAATCGAGCAGTTCGGGCTGCTGTGGCCACCCTTCAAAAATCTGGACTAGCACTGACTTATCACAGGAGCCTGCTCGCCCGTTATTAACGACCAAAAACTCTATACCAGAGAGCTCTCCTGAAAGTGATGTAACGTTTGAGTAATAGCCAACACTTGTATCAGCAAGAACACTTCTAGCCGTAGAAACAGCGAGCAACAAAGCAATAAGTCTCCATTTCATTTAGCCTCCTTAACATGGGATTACAAACGCTTATTCAAACAAGCTCTCTAGTTGCCAAAAAAGCTTGTATCAACAGTATCAGAACTCCAAGTATTTTGCGGTGACGGCTATATAATGACCTATCCATTGTTAAAAAAAGTGTTCGAATTGCGATTCAGACAAAATTTAGGCTGAAACATAGCAGAAGTTAGCCACTATTTTTCAAAACTGCATACTCGCAATAAAGTAAAACAGGTTGACAAAATGATATTCGGCTCGCATCATATCGTTATTCGACGATTAACTATCAGGCGCGCTATGATGCAATGCAATACCACTGACTCATCACTGCTAGAGGCCACTCCCTCTCAGTTAGAATTGGAACAAAAGTTTGCCGCGCAAGCAAAAGCTCTCGCACACCCTGCGAGGGTTCGTATTCTAAAAATACTGCTCGTTCTAGAAAGTATGGGCGGATGCCTAAACAGTGACTTGGTATCTCAATTAGGTCTAGCACAGTCTACGGTATCAGAGCACCTACGTGTTTTAAAAGCGGCAGGATTTATCACTGCTGAACCAAATCCACCAAAAATCTGCTATCGCGTTGCACCTGAAGCGACCAAAGAATTTACCGCTATTTTTGAGCAAATCATTCAGTAGTGAACTAAGTTTGGGGGGATGACCTCCAAACCAACAAATTTTTTTAAACGAATTAAATCGCCATTCGACGATAAACGAAGAGAAACATTATGAATGCTACAACTGACCAATTTAGAAGACCCAAAATGGGCTTTCTAGATCGCTACCTCACTCTATGGATATTTCTTGCTATGGCTATTGGCGTTGCATTGGGCGCTCTATTTCCTGAAATAGCGCAGTGGAATGAAGCAATGTCTATTGGCTCAACCAATATCCCTCTAGCAATCGGGTTAATCCTAATGATGTACCCACCCCTAGCTAAAGTTGACTACAGCCTACTCGGCAAAGTTAAAAAAGATAAGCAGGCGATCAAACTGTCGCTGTTTATGAACTGGATTGTGGGTCCAATTCTGATGTTTGTTCTCGCGCTAACATTTTTGGGCGATCACCCTGGTTACATGGTTGGCATCATCTTAATCGGCTTGGCTCGATGCATCGCTATGGTGCTAGTGTGGAATGATATTGGTGGTGGTAACAAAGAGTATGGCGCAGCATTAGTTGCCATCAACAGTGCGTTTCAAATCGTGACATACAGCTTTATGGCTTGGTTGTTTATCACTGTGTTGCCACCATTATTTGGCTATCAAGGCTTTGCGGTTGATATCTCAATGCTTGATATTGCTGAGAGCGTGCTTATCTACCTTGGTATTCCTTTCTTAGCAGGTTTCCTAAGCCGCAAACTATTAGTGAAAGCGAAAGGCGAAACTTGGTATAACGAGCGCTTTATTCCTGCTATCTCACCAATCACGCTCATTGCATTACTCGCAACGATTGTATTGATGTTTAGCTTGAAAGGCGAAATGATCTTAGAGTTACCAATGGACGTAGTTCGCGTAGCAATCCCACTAACAATCTACTTTGTATTAATGTTCTTTGTGAGTTTCTTTGTTGGTAAACGTATGGGGATTGAATACGATAAAAATGCTTCTATCGCGTTTACTGCAACGGGTAATAACTTTGAATTAGCTATCGCCGTTTCTATTGCAGTGTTTGGCCTCAACTCAGACCAAGCCTTTGCCGGCGTCATTGGTCCACTCATCGAAGTACCAGTATTGATTGCATTAGTGAATGTCGCGCTGAAACTAAAACAGCGCTACCCAATATTCGCCAAAGCCTAAACCGCTTCACATAACAAAAAAGAGGGATAACTCCCTCTTTTCCTATTCTCTCTGAACTTGTTTTAGCAGAACATTTTGCCTTCGACGACCTCGCTGAATGGCATTGGCTTGTAGAAATAGAAGCCCTGAATCAAATTGATGTTTTGCTCTAACATAAAATCAATCTCTTCTTGCGTCTCTACACCTTCGACAACAATTTCTGCACCGGTGGTTCTCACCAATTGGCTAGTTAGACTGAACATTTCTCTGCCGTTCTTCTGGTTCAAGTTCAATACCAATGAACGGTCAATCTTCACTTTATCGAACTCATAGCGACTCAGGTTACCAATCGATGAGTAACCGGTACCGAAGTCATCTAACGCAATTCGGATACCTTTGTTACGCAATTCTTGAAACACTCCCCAAGTCCGCGTTTCATCTTGGATCAACAGATCTTCGGTAATTTCAAATTCAACTTGCTTAAACGACAAACTGCTTTTCTCAATCAAATTAGTCACAATACCCGCGAAATTTTCGACGAGAAACGTATCGGGTGAAATGTTGATTGAAACTTTAAAGTTTGGATTTACCGCCAATGAACTCACTTCATTCAATGCCTGCTTCACAACCCAAAGGTCTAGCTCGGAGGTTAACCCTAGTTTCGCAAAGCTCGATAAGAACCAAGGAGGCGTAATTTTACCGTCATAGCTTTTATGACGAATCAACACTTCAAGTGAATTGACGCACTGACGGCTCATGTCGTACTGAGGTTGATAATACAGAATAAAATCCCCCTCTTTTTGTAATTGACTGATTTCACGCTGAGCAGATAGGTTTGCACTCATTTGTGGTAACACGCCCATAACTGAACGGTTATTCCCCAAATCACGGTAATTAAAAAAGTTATCCGACAATCCCTTGGTGAATATTTCGTTGGAACCGGCGACTTTATCCATCTGTTTGAAAAACGGTAGGTAAATGAGCATACCCAATAAAATAATCACTAACTGAAGTACTGGAGCTGCTAGATCATTGCCCGTCGCAAGATAACCACTAAAAAATGCAGGAGTCATCCAACTAATAAAGCCAGAAACTGGGGCCACAAATCCCATTGATGTCGCGAAGTACGCAATGGTTAAGCCTGCAAGTGGTGCCAACAAAAATGGGATAACCAATACAGGGTTAAAAATAATCGGTAAGCCAAACAAAATGGGCTCGTTGATGTTAAAGATACTCAACACCAAAGTCGCCACCGCTAACGTGCGGTAGCCTTTATTTTTAGTAAAAAAGAGCATACAAAGCACTAAGCTAAGTGTATTGCCAGAACCGCCCATAGCCGCATAAATATCATAAAAATTGCTGGTTAAAATTGGCAGCTCTGTACCAAATGAATGGTAGAGCTCATAACTCTGGAGACTAAATTCGTAAAGCTCGCTTTTTAATGGCGCTAGGATGATGTGCCCATTCACACCTATACTCCAAAAAAGGTTACGCACCAATTCGTACAGTAATGCATCACCCAATGAGTATTCATTTAGGCTAGGGATTAAACGGGCGAACTCACTAAACGACTGTATCCAGCCTTTGAACAAAAAGCCTGCACCAGCGTAGAGTACTACCATGAAAATACATGCACCGACCAAGTTAATCGTCTGGTCGACGACGTTCGGTAGATCGCTCTCCATAAACAACTTCTTGCGCTCTAAAATTTGTGTGGTTTTACTAACCAAAAGAGGAATGATGATGGCAAGAGGATAATTAGTAGGTATAAAAGTGCCTGGATGCAACATGCCCCACTCGTGACCCAAAATTACGTAGATCAATAGCGAAGGTGTGATTACATTTGTGCGAGACGTTTTGTGTAGTGTTGCCAAGAACTGCGAGTAATAGACCACCAACAAGATCGGGAACAACTTCCAAATCAAGGTGCTAGTGAACAATATTTTCTCTGAAAGTCCTGTCAGGCCAATGACATTAAGGCCATTCCCTAGCAGCATACAGAAAGCCGATATCAAACTGATAGGCAACAGCATTAAGAACACATTACATAAGCCATTAATGTAACTGTTCTCAGATGTGCTCGCGATAAAGCGATACAACGATTTTAAATTCATGTTGGGCTTTTTCTCTTTATTTGCTTTTTTATAAGCCGTGCAAATAGAAACGCCGCCCCATTCATTCCTTGTGGTGTCGCCTCTTTAATTAAGAGGTGGTTGGTCTATCAACAGCGCCAAATTGACTATTCATTATCAATTCACTTACTCATAAGCACACAGGGTGATATATAAGCAAGTCGGCGCACAGTACTCCCAATGGAACCAAACTTCCATTGGGATTTTTTGTCATAACGATTAACAAGATCACAATTAAGCCAACAGACCTAAAGTAGTAGTAACCTGCTGAATTATTGCTCTATTTTGTTGGAAAAACGCTCTTCATATAGCACCATAAAATCTTGTCTAATTTGCTGCTCGATATGGTTTGCTTGGTCGGTTGGACAAAAGATCATGATGTGAATGTTTTGCTCACCCGTAGGGGTACTATTGATGTGAATATGTGGCTCAGAGCCCGGTAGGTCAACACCCGCATGGCGCTCAATGATCGAGTTATATCGACGCGCGACTTCGATAAAATCTTGACAGTGTTCTTCTATTTTTTCGGTCAACGGTGGCAACATTGGGTATAGGTTAACAAAGTCTCGTACCACAACAGAAAAATCGTGATAAACAAATCGCTTCATGAAATTCAGGTTTTTTACCGGATAGGTAAAAAACATACTGTTAGGTAATGTCGCTGTCTTCCCCGTAAAATGATACTGACCGTGGTATAAGTCAATTTCTTGAATGACCGTCGCCATCATATTATGTTCAATGACTTCACCACACAATTTGCCGACTTCAATCCAGTCACCAATGCGAAACGAGCGAGAACTTGCTCGTTGAATAGAGCCTGTAAAGCAGAGAATGATCTCTTTACTGGCTACTACAACAGCAACAGCAATAGCGGTTAGTGAGAGTGCAAACTCATTGAGTTCAGATTGCCATAGGATAAACAGCAACAAGACGATGGTTGTAAAAGACCCATTTTTGGTACGTGACATCCACTTTCGTTGATCTTCAGAGACGAAGGCGACGTCTCCACGTATTTTTGATAAGGCAATACGACGAATGATTGAGATAAAGGTAATAATTAAAACAGAAAAGACTATTTTGTGAGTAAGAAGAAAATCGATTACAACTTGTACTTTCTCCACGAGTTACTCCTGTAAGCAGTTTGTATGTTTACATTGATTCATTCAATGTTGAATTAATTGTAGCGAGCCGATGTGATGAACTCGCCAAAGCTTTCGCACCATACTATCACTGTGTTGTATTCAGAAACATTAACCTCAGGCGGTAAATCTAAACTAAATCGCTCAAACGTTCGCACATCACCAATTTGAATCATGGTATCTTTGTATTGATTAAATGCTGCCTCAGTTTCAATAAATACTGGCGATAGATAGAGCTTATAGTCCGGCCCCGGAGCCAATTCGCCCATGAATACGATCTGGGTATCACTGATGGCAACCGACCCTTCTCCCCAATGAAGAAAATCGCTATCAAGACGATCTCGTTGAAACGTGGCATTAAACAGAGCGTGTTGAGAGATGCCCTGAATATCTTCAACTTTGGGAGCTTGCGGTTGGGTAAGAATGGGCAATGCATATATCCCTAACGCAAAACCCACAGCAGCAAAGATAAGATGAGAACTTATCAGTAATAGAATTCGCATTAAACGCTCCTTGATAATAGCTTATGAGCCAAAGCACTCCACTCTCTGGCTCCAACAGTTAAATCGTAGAGCATTCAGGCTATTATCGGTATTCTAAAGCAGTTTTTTCTGCCAATTTTACTATCACGTTAACAGCTTGCTTCATTCCATCCACGGTAATGAACTCATGAATACCATGGAAGTTGTATCCACCAGTGAAAATATTAGGGCATGGCAGTCCCATAAAAGACAAGCGAGCACCATCTGTACCACCACGAATTGGTTTGATCATTGGCTCAACATCACAGTCAATCATCGCTTGCTTCGCCAACTCAATAATATGTGGATGAGGCTCTACCATTTCCTTCATGTTAAAGTAACTATCTGTCATTTTAAGCTCAATACGACCACGGCTTAGGCTTGCATTAATTTCGTCAGCGATATTTTGCATAAACGCCTTGCGCTGAACTAACCCTTCGCGATCAAAGTCACGAATAATGTAGCCCAATTCACTTTTTGCTACCGACATCTGAGCGGATTTAAGGTGATAGAAACCCTCATAGCCTTCTGTGCACTCAGGCGTTTCTTGTGCAGGCAGCATCATCTGAAAACGAGCCGCAAGATTCATCGAGTTGACCATCTTATCTTTTGCGGTCCCTGGATGAACGTTATTGCCATAGAAAATCACATCAGCATTTGTGGCATTGAAATTCTCATACTCCAACTCTCCAACCGGACCACCATCAATAGTGTATGCCCATTGTGCGCCAAACTTCTCTACCGCAAACAAATCCGCACCACGGCCAATCTCTTCATCTGGAGTAAAACCAATACAAACATCACCATGAGGAATATCAGGATTTGCAATTAGAGTGGCAACCGCAGTGACGATTTCAGCAATCCCTGCTTTGTTATCAGCACCAAGTAGAGTCGTACCATCTGTGGTAATTAATGTGTGACCATGTAACTTATTCAGATCTGGATATTGCACTGGTGAAAGCACTTCTTCCCCTGTTCCCAATGCAATATCGCCGCCTTGGTAATTCTCAACCAGTTGGGGTTTAACATTCGCTCCTGAAGCATCAGGAGCGGTATCCATATGAGCGATAAAACCGATTGCTGGTACAGAGTAATCAACATTACTCGGCAAACGGGCCATAACGTAGCCATTATCGTCTAATATCACGTCGCTTAAACCGAGTTCAATGAGTTCTTTGCTTAGCTCATGAGCAAAAGTAAATTGCCCTTTGCTACTCGGACAAAATGGGTTTTCAGGATTAGATTGCGTATCAAAAGAGACATAACGCAAAAATCGGTTAACTAAACTATCCATCATCAGTACATCTCGAAATATCATGCTTGAACAAAACTCAGTCAATATTATTGTGGCAAATAATCATTGCAATGATTTACACAACAATTTAACCACTTAATCAGGTATTTTTGTTGTTTGTTAATTGAGTTTCCATTTATTGATACACTTAAAACTACGTGATACAGAGATGCTCCCAGCGCTAAACGTACAGATACAAAAAAGCGCCATCAGTGATGGCGCTTCAGATTGATGACGAACCCCGCTTTTTCAAGCGGGGTTCTTTTTTGGAAGCGACCGTAGGTCGCGATCGCGATATTTTTTGTTATACCGTGCGCAGAAGCTTCCATTCATTACATAGGCATACAGAA
>NZ_JADILO010000024.1 GCF_015278125.1 Vibrio fluminensis | reverse complement strand
CTTCTGTATGCCTATGTAATGAATGGAAGCTTCTGCGCACGGTATAACAAAAAATATCGCGATCGCGACCTACGGTCGCTTCCAAAAAAGAACCCCGCTTGAAAAAGCGGGGTTCGTCATCAATCTGACGCCCATCATTTGATGGGCGTTTTGTTTTTTAATCGCTTGATCAGAGTTCAATCGTCACGTCATCATTGAGTGTTGATGAGCAAGCCAATACATAGCCTTGGGTTATCTCATCTTCGGTTAAAGGAGACTGGCTATTGCTATCCACTTGTCCCACTTTTACCTTACATTTACAAGACCCACAGATACCGCTGCGACAAGCAACAATGATTGGCACGCCACCTTGTTCAAGGGCATCGGCCAACAGTGTCCCTTTGCTGGCTTGTAGGCTCTGGCCAAAAGCCGGTAGATCAATGGTAACTTGTGCACTTTCTTCGCTATCAGAAGCATCCGGTTGACTAGATTCAGTTGGCATTGGGGTGAAGCTTTCCTGATGAAAGCGACTCATATCAAACCCTAACTGTTCGAGGTAACTTGCAGCATCAAGCATAAATTGGTTGGGACCGCATAGGTACACAGTTCGATCTTTCAAATCACTGACTAAGTTTTCTAACCACTGTACGGAAAAGCGTCCTTGTGGGTAGTGTGTATCGCCAGCGTCTTTAAGCAGGAGATGCAGGTCAAAATCCACATGCTGCTTATGCATAGATTCAAGCTTATCAAAGTAGATAGTGTGTGCAATGTCGCGAGCGATATGCAGAAAGGCAATATCAGTCTTCGGTTCATCGTTTAACCAAGATTGAGCCATCGCAAACACCGGCGTGATACCGCAGCCAGCACTAATCAATAGTACTTTTTGCTCGCCATTAACTGGTGTTGCTGGGCAGTCGATATTGTTGAACTCACCGGCAGGCGTTAAGCATTCTACTTCGTCTCCAACTGTAAGGTGGTCAATGATATAGTTGGAGACTTTGCCCCCGTCGACACGTTTAACCGTCAGCTGCAAGTAATTTTGGCCGGGCAATGAACTGATTGAATACGCGCGGTATTCAACGTTTGCAGCAATATCGATCCCGATAGTGACGAATTGTCCGGGTTTAAAATCAAAGCAAATACTATTTGCGTGACTTAGTAGAATCGAAACACAATCTTCGGTCTCAGACCATTTCTCGATACAACGAAGTTTCATCGGATAGTCAGATTGGCTAGCAAGATTAGAGTGGAATGAAGTTGGCATCGTGAATCTCAGATATCGAACAAAATAGCCTGCCATGCACGAAAAGTGAATGGCAGACGGGATTGGGATTAACCTAGGATGGTCTGTAGGTCATTTTCGACTGAGCTAATCGCACGCATATCGAATTTTTCTTGGATGATAGCCAATAGATTGTCGGTCAAGAACGCAGGCGCGGTAGGACCGGTGTAAATACCCTTAACACCAAGCGCAAATAGCGTTAGTAGGATCACAATCGCTTTTTGTTCAAACCAAGATAGAACCAGCGTTAGCGGCAATTCATTAATACCGCAGTCGAACTCTTTAGCCAGTGCTAGTGCAAGTTGGATCGCTGAATAAGCATCATTACATTGACCTACGTCGAGTAAACGAGGAATGCCGTTGATGTCACCGAATTGGTTTTTGTTAAAGCGGAACTTACCACATGCAAGAGTTAGGATGAGAGTATCTTCTGGTGCATTGGCAGTGAAATCAGTGTAGTAGCTACGCTCTGATTTATCGCCATCACAGCCGCCAACTAAGAAGAAGTGGCGAATGTTACCTTGTTTCACCTGGTCGATTACCGCTGGCGCTGCGTTCATTAGCGCGTTACGTCCAAACCCAACCGTGATCATTTGTTCGATTTCATCATGCTGGAAACCAGGCGCAGCTAGCGCCGCTTCGATTGCAACAGAGAAATCATCGCCCTCGATGTGGTTTACGCCCGGCCAACCAACGATGCTGCGTGTAAATAGGCGGTCTGCATATTGTCCAACATTTGGGTTAAGCAAGCAGTTTGAGGTCATCACAATCGCGCCAGGGAAGTTAGCAAATTCTTTTTGTTGGTTTTGCCAAGCACTGCCGTAGTTACCTACTAGATGAGGGTACTTGTTAAGTTCTGGGTAGCCGTGTGCAGGTAGCATCTCGCCGTTTGTGTAAACGTTGATGCCTTTACCTTCAGTTTGCTGAAGGATTTTTTCTAGATCATGCAGGTCATGACCTGATACTAGAATACATTTGCCTTTTACCGTTTTCACATTTACGGCAGTTGGCTCAGGGTGACCAAAAGTCGCCGTTTCACCGAGATCAAGCATCTCCATCACTTTGTAGTTCATTAAACCGATTTCCATCGAACATTCAAGTAATTCATTGAGATCGGTTGGTTCAGTTCCTAACCATGCCATGATTTTGTGAAATTGGGCGTGAATGGCAGCGTCAGTCTGATCAAGGACACGCGCATGCTCCATGTAAGCCGCCGCACCTTTTAAGCCATAAAGGCACAATAAACGCAGACCAATGACATCTTCACTCACTTGCTCTTTACCGCGGTTAACTGCCGCGTGAGGTGCAAACGCGAGGATCTCAGCTGCGTCTGCTGGCAGTTCAAATTCAGCTACTTGTGGTGTGCTTTCAAGCTCGACATTGTTCAGTGCTGCGGCAGCAAGAGTTTGCTGTTTAAGCTCCGCTTTGTATTGCGCGGCTTGAGTGGTGAACTCAAGAATACGTTCAGGGTCGAAGTTCACATTGGTTAATGTTGCAAAAAATGCGCGTGGTGCCCAATTGTCAATATCGGCATTGATAATATTGAATGCGCGGGCTTGCTCAGCCCAGTAAGAAACGCCTTGCAGGGTGTAAACCAGAACGTCTTGCAGATCTGATACTTCCGATGTTTTTCCACACATACCTTGTGTGAATGAACAGCCTTTAATAGTAGGGGTTTGAATTGTCTGTTCACATTGAATACAGAACATAGTGATACTCCAGTTTACTCGTAATAGTTATTCATTTGCTTCACCGTCCATGTAAGTGCGTATTTTGATCTCGGTGGCGGTAAGCGAGTTTTAATGAATGCTATAGAGCACGGAGTGTGCCAGTTTTTATCTTATTGATATTATTGGTTATTTGTGTTTTTCTGGCGATGTTTTGATGTAATAAAGACAACGCACCGGATGTCTTTATTACATCGTTTGTTCAAATGGAGACGTTATTTGATGCCAAGTTTTTTGCCCATACGATAGAGGTTACCGCGATCCATCTGTAGAAATTCAGCCGCTTGTGACCAAGTGTCGTTCGATTGGTTTAAAGCATGAACAATTAAATCCTTTTGATAAAGTTCGACCAGAGTTCGCATTGGTTGGCTATCACTGGGGAAATATTGAGATGTGTTTTTTACATCGCCTAGCTGCTTTATATCATCGAAGTGCTGCAGTTGAATTGTGGTTTGATCATGTTGAATCGCGTGTAGCGCGGCCCGAGTTAAACTGTGTTCCAGTTCGCGTACGTTGCCATGCCAAGGTTGAATTTCCAATACTTGCAATGCGTTAGGGTGAACGTGCAAGTTAGGTGCATTGAACTGACTGCGCATTTTTTCCAGCAGATAACCAGATAGAACCGCAATATCCCCATCACGTTGACGAAGTGGTGGAACATGGATTGGAAAGACATTGAGTCGATGGTACAGGTCGGCTCTAAAGCGTCCTTGCTCTACTTCTTCTTCGAGTTTGCGATTGGTTGCGGCAATAATACGCACATTTACCGTCAGATGTTGATCGCTACCCACGCGTTGTAACTCACCTTGCTGGATCACGCGCAGCAGTTTTGCCTGCAAAATCAAAGGCAATTCACCGATCTCATCTAAGAAGAGGGTGCCGCCATCAGCGAGTTCAAACTTGCCAGAACGGTGACTGTTAGCACCGGTAAATGCGCCTTTAACATGACCAAATAACTCACTTTCTGCGAGTCCTTCGGGTAATGCTGCGCAGTTTACATAGATCATTGGTTTATCGGCTCTATGAGACTGGGCATGAAGATTATGCGCCACCAACTCCTTACCTGTGCCTGTTTCCCCCCAAATCAATACCGCAAAGTCTGACTTTGCTACGGTCGCGATATTGTTTTTCAGTTTTTCAAACTGAGGGCTTAAGCCAACCATTTCGCCTTGTTGGGTTCTCGCTTGTTGGATTAGTGTTTGCGTAACTGAGCGATGTTTACGGTTTTGTGATTTGAGTGCTTTGAACTGAGCAATATTACGCAGCGTCGCGGCCGTCAGCGCAGCGAAAGTATCGACCATTACGGGATCAAGCTGGTCAAAGGCGCCAACGGTCAGAGCATCCATGGTGAGTACACCGACGAGCTGACCTTCTACGTAAAGGCTGCAACCGAGACAGTCATGTACATCAATCGTCTGTTCGGTGGTTAGCATCACGCCGTCAAATGGGTCAGGCAGGGCGCAGTTTGCGTCAAAACGAACCGGAGTTTTGCACTGCATGATTTGCTGTAGGCGAGGGTGTGCGCTAGGGAAGAAGCGACGCCCTAGTATCGATTGAGAGACGCCCTTAACGGCAACCGGCGTAAGAAAGCCTTGCTGGTCAAGAATAAACAGTGCAGCGGCATCGCACGGGAAGACCTGACTGATGCCTTCGACTAAGTGCTGATACTGCTCTTCACTGGTTAAATTGGAACTCAAGTTAAGGGCAATATTGAGGAGAATTTGTTCAACGTTTGAAGGCATATCGCAGCTCTTATTGGTAAAAGAGTCGATATGCTAGCAAGGTGATGTCAAAAGTACATCGTGGATTAGGTGTAAATGATGTGCATTTGACTAAGATCAAAAACGAAATAGCCCCGCGAGAGCGAGGCTATGCACATGACTGATTATCTTGATTTAGCAATCAGAGCAATCTTCTGATCCGCCAGCCTCGTCAAACCACTGCGCTAGGTGAGTCTTAAGATCTTTAAGCTCATCTGGGCCAATCAGTGCCAAGCCGAGATCTTCTGCGCGGGTGATATCGTTATAACGTAACGGACGGAAGCTGACCAACATAGCGCGTGCTTGTAGGCCGCCTAATAGATCGCGCAGTGACTCCAGCTTGTAAAGCGTATCATCACCATCATCACGCATGCCTTTAGTTTTACATTCGATGATGTGTAGTTTGTTGTTAACTACCGACGCTACGTCCAGCTCATTACGCACTTCACGTTCACCTAACTGACGGTAAACTTGTACATTCAAAGAGTGGTCTTGAATGGTCGGCATATCTTGTTGGATTTGACGCACGGTGCTGTGAACTAAAGTTTCAAGCCACTCACCATTGGAGAATCGTCGGGCTTCTTCACTGGCGAAAGTTAAAATACCGTTCTCATAGGTTGCTATCTGCGCTTCAACAAGATCGGAGAGAAGCATGTTGAGCTCACGGTAGCCCTGCTGCTTTTCAGACAGCTCTACATCAAGGCGCTGTTCTTTACGACACGTGGTTGCGAGGTAATTAAGGGTTGCGAGGCCTGGGCCTAACTCTAGGGCGTTACTTGCCCATCGCTCACCAAGATCATACAGTTTCTTATCAAGCTGAGGAGGGATATTGTGTTCAGCAAATTCACCGCGAGCACCGAAGATGGTGAGATAATCATCAATCGTGATCAAGTCTTCCACTTGAGTGTCTTCGCGTCCTTCAGGATACAGCCAGCATAGACGGTCACTATTTGGTTCAACGACAAAGATAGGCCAGTGGTAGCTGCGGAAAACTTCATACACCGACAACAAGCGATGACGTAAGCCGCAACTTGCGTTGAGTTTGATTGCGCCGCCTCTTGATTTTAATTCATCAGCCAACTGAATAACGGCTTGTTTGATTTTGGAAGTATTCGCGACGTTTGGTATTTCAAAGAACTCTGAGGTGATTTGGCGTTTAGCCAGCACGCTATGTAAGCGTTCAAACATCTCTTTTTGTGCATCTATCCCAATGAACACGATGTGCTGACTGAGGGTTCTATTATCTAATAATGGTGTGACCAAACGAATTGGATCTTGGTCAATTATGCCAACATGAATTGCCATAGCGTTTCCTCATGGTTGGCTTGCAAAACGGGGTACTCAGGTAAAACACAGCAAGCCTTAGTAACCATATAATGTTCAGGTCTATAAAAAACAAGGGCGATTAATTAATTTAATCGCCCTCGTTCAATTATTTAGCCGGAAATTGACATTTATAACGTAAACCGATGGACTAAATTGCCTTGCTGATTGGCTAAATTGGTTAGGTCATTACTGGTTTCAGCGATATCGGCCATGGCTCGATAACTCGAATCGGCTATTCCATTGATTTCTTCAACGCTCTTCGCGATTGCGGCGGTAGTGCTGTTTTGTTCAGTACAGGCACTTGAGATATGAGCACTCATTTCACTGATTTGAATAATCAGTGATTGAATTTCTTCCATCGCACCGTTGGCATCGGATGCTTGCTCAACCGTCAGTGTCATATCATTCATACAACTTTGAATAACGTTGTTCGCTGAGCTGGAACTACTCTGTAGTGCGGCAATCATTTTCTCAATTTCTGAGGTCGATTCGGTGGTTCGCTGTGCCAATACTCGAACTTCGTCAGCCACCACCGCGAACCCGCGACCTTGCTCTCCCGCACGAGCGGCCTCAATTGCTGCATTTAGTGCTAAAAGGTTAGTTTGCTCAGCAATGTTGCGAATAACATCTAAGATGGTGCCAATCTGACTGCTCATCGTTTGCAGTTCTTTAACGGCATCGACTGATTCAGTCAAGCGCATCTCAAGCTGATTGATAGTGGTAATGTTGTTGCTGACGATCTTACGACCTTGTTCAGACGCCACTTCTACCTGCTCGACCATATGCAAAGAGTTCTGTGCACTTTGTGCGACTTCTTCAACGGATTGACGCATCTGACTCATCGCAGTTGCGACAGTAGAGGTTTGGTGACGTTGTTGATTCAATTGGTTCTGTGTACCAGAGAGAGTCTGCTGGTTTGTATTTGCGGTGAGTGTAAGGTCATCAGAGGCTTGGTTAAGTTTAACTAATATATCGTGCAAGTTATCCGCTAGGGTATTGATGTGACCACTAACACGGCTAAATTCATTGTTGTACCGAATCTCGATTCGCTGCGTCATATCACCATCGCTCAGAGATTCAAGCGTTTTCAAGATCCGGGTGAGAGGTTCACGTACGCTATGAGCAACGTGGTAACCAATCGCTGCGGCAATGGCAACAATGATGACACACATGAATATCGAACGGATTAAACCAGAATCGTATACTGTACCAGCATCGGTCAGAGATTGATTTAGGCTAGTTTGAGCGGTATCGCTAAACGAATTCAACAAAGAGCGAGAGGTGTCGATCTCTTTGGTAAGATTGGCAATATTTTCATACAGTGCTTTACGTGCGGTGAGGTAGTTGTTGTGTTGATCGAGAACCCCACCTTTTTGGCCGATATCAATAGAGAATTGAGCAACAGAGGCGTCAAATTCGTCTTTTAGTGAGGGCATCTGTGTTGTAAGGCCACGGTATGCATAATTGAGGTGCGTCACTGCTTTTTTGTTTTGCGCAACCGCTTTGGCGACCGCTTCGGTATCGCTACTTGCAAGCGCGTCGGAGGTGATCACTTCCGCATCTTTAAGCTTTTCAAAATAGCTACGCGACATCACTTTAACGACAATATTGTCTTGTTTTTCGACGTAATCTTTCATGCCAGCACTTAATTCAGAATGCAGGCGTTGGAATTGACGAGTAGAGAGTTGGACCTGTTCTTGAGCCTCAAACATATTGCGATAGTTATCCATCGCGGTATCGGCTTCCTTGAAATAACGCTGTTCGAGCTGCTTTACTTCTTCGATACGCTTCATGAGATCGGCATCGTCGCGGCTGGCTGTTTCAAGTTCACTTACACTCTTATCGTAATTTAACTTGGCATCAGCGAATTGCGCACGGATTTCATTCATACGCTCAAAACTCTGAGTTGTGAGGTAGTCTTTAAACAATTTATCGGCAGACAATAATGCAACGTTTGTCTGGTTGGAAAGTGATACAAGTGGCAGCGATGTGTTTGTCACACTAGCGAAATTAGCGTGAATTTGTTCCATACTTCGCAGCGCCAATACAGTGGAAACTGCGAACATCAATATGATCAATGCAAAGCCAGCGTACATTCGTCTGATCACTGAGCCTTTCATAGATCTCTCCTTATTTTGTTTATTTGCGTTAAAAATTATCAGAAATCTGACAAGTGTTTTGATAACGAGACACACGTTTTATGACGCACAATACAAAAATAAATTGGTGGAGAGGTGTTTTGAAAATCGTCAATCTTATCTGTCGCGGTTTTTAATTGTGATTTGGTGACGCATGGCTCATACTCGAGATATCATTCAGTTAGGTTAATAAATCATGGAGTTCAGCATGGCTGAAGAGACTATTTTTAGTAAAATTATTCGCAAAGAGATCCCAGCAGACGTCGTCTATCAAGATGACCTTGTGACAGCGTTTCGTGATATTAATCCTCGCGCCCCAAAACATATCCTAATCATCCCTAATAAGTTGATCCCAACGGTAAATGATGTTGAAGCGGATGATGAATTAGCTATGGGACGTATGTTCACCGTAGCGAAGAAAATCGCTCAGGAAGAGGGCATTGCAGAAAATGGCTACCGTTTGATTGTGAATTGCAATGCACATGGTGGTCAGGAAGTGTACCATATTCATATGCATTTAGTGGGTGGTGCGCCTTTAGGCCCCCTACTAATGAACTAACTTCATTTAAAAATTGTCTATAGTAACAAAGCATAAAAGCACAATCAGAAGGTTGTGCTTTTTAATAAACAACAATAAAAATGGAGTACGAATTGAAGAAAGCTATTCGACTCGTCTTGCTATCCATTAGCGCTTTACAACTTACTGCTTGTGCCAATTTTTCTGCTGGTAATCTGTTTAGTCACTATAGTGCCCAGAACGAAGAAGTATACCAAGCCGTCAAACGTGGTGACTATGCTGCCGCAGAGCAAGTATTACCTGATGAAATTGCAGGGGATATTCTCGATAACTTTGAGAAGGGCAGGGTATACCTGCTTAATAATAATGATCAGCAAAGCTTAAGTTCTTTAGAATTAAGTGATCAAGCTGTGCGTCGAGAGCAAGACAAAGCAACGGTTTCTATTACTGATACAGCGACAAACATCGGCTCACTCGCAGTCAACGATAACCTTAAACTCTATTATCCTGCTGATTATGAACTTGGTTTTCTCCATCTATACTTAGGTTTAAATTATGTCAAAGAAAATAAGTTGGATGATGCGCTGGTGGAAATGCGCCGTGCCAATCAAGTTCAAGAGCAGGCTAGAGCTGAGCGAGAAAGGCAACTAGAAGCTGCGCAATCTGAAATGGAATCGCAAGGCTTAACGCCCAACATTGGCAGCGTGTTAGCGCAATATCCTGATGCGGGTAAAAAACTGCAAGCAGTACAAAATGCCTATTTGATGTACCTGTCAGCGCTGTTGTACGAAGCTGACGGCGATTTAAACAGTGCTTATGTCGACTACCGACGTGCGTTGGCCGTGATGCCAGATAATCGCGCAGTTATCGACAGTACGATGCGCGCGGCTAGCCGTTTGGGGATGAGCGAAGATTTACGCATGCTAGAAAAACGTTATGGCAAGGCGCAAGCGAATCAAGCGGGCAAAGCGCGTGTAATTATTTTACAAGAGCAAGGCACGGTTGAAGCAATGCAGGGGTGGAAGCTATCTTTACCCCTCTATGACAGTCGCGGTAATGGGGCGTTGTATTCTTTAGCGTTGCCTTATTATCCGTCATCGAATTTGGCGAATTATTCTCCGCTTAGATTAAATCAGCAGTCAGTGCCAAACGAGTTATTGGCTGATGTTAATCTAATGGCACAACAAGATTTGTCAGAACGCATGCCGAACATCATTATTCGCCAAGCACTACGCGTGGTAGCGAAAGATCAGGTTCGCAAAGAAGCGGCTCGTGGTGATGATGTAGGTAACTTAATTTTTAATGTCTGGAACACGCTTACAGAGCAACCAGATACACGAAGTTGGCAAACCCTCCCGGCAGCTGCGTATGCGAGCAGTTTAATGGTGAATGCTGGCCAACAAAACGTGGATATTGGGGGACAGTCTTATCAGTTTAGTGTTTCCGAAGGGAACACAGTGCTTTTATGGCTTTCACGGCAAGGAAACAATGCTACGGTGTGGCATAAGCAACTAGGAAGATTGTAATGAAGAAATTCGTTTTAGTGATCTTATCTATCTTTGCGATAGCAGGATGTGCAACTAACACGTCTGGATTAAGAATTGATGGTGATACTCATAAGGTGCTATTCGCCAATGACTCAATGTCGCGCAGTTTAACCGTGAACGACATTACAACGACAGCGGTCGACGGACACACACAAGGTATTGTTAGCCTTAGTAGCAATATCAGTTCTGACCTAGACTTGTTATACCGGTTCTATTGGTATGATGAGCAAGGTTTAGAGGTAAGCAAACTGGGTAATTGGCGACGTTTGATTATTCGCGGCGAAGAAACAGTGTCGATTTCAGAAGTGTCAGTCAACCCTAAGGCAACTCAATTTAGAGTTCAGATTCGAAATAATAACGATTAATACTCGGTGAGGAACTAAGTATTCAAAGACTTGGTCAAACCAATTAAAAATTAAGGAACATAGAATGAATAAAAGTGTTATTGCCCTGCTTGGTCTTGCTGTTGTTTTAGGTGGTTGTTCTAACCAAGTAAGTTACGGTGATGCGCAAGCGGTTGAAACAACCACAATCGATTTTGGTTCTACTGACCTGCAAACTATTGCTGGGGAAATGGTTGATAGTATGCTGCAATCAGGTTCGGTAGCGGCAATCACTCGTGACTCTCGTCCTATCGTTTTTGTTGAACGAGTGAAGAACAAAACCAGTGAGCATATTGATACTGAATCAATCACCGATACCATTAGCACTAAAATGCTGAACTCTGGTAAGTTCCGCTTTGTTGATATGGGTCGAGTTGAAGCGGTACGTGATCAGCTTAACTTCCAAAACAATGATGAGTTAGTTAATCAAAGTAATGCAATCCAATTCGGTAAAATGGTTGGCGCTCAGTACATGCTTTACGGCAACCTATCGAGCATCGCAAAAAGTGCCGGTAGCGACAAAGACGTTTATTACAAAATGACAATGCGTCTAATGGACTTGGAAACAGGTCTGATTGAATGGGCTGATGAAACCGAGATTCGTAAACAAGAGTCAAAGAGTTTTCTAGGTTTGTAATATCGATAAGTAGAAGGAACGTTTTATGGCGCGAATGTCATGGCGTGAAGCATGTCAGTTAGACAATTCATTAATGTCGTTAGAGCGTTTCTTTACTATTCCCCCTGACTACGCTCAGACGTTGACAGGGGGACTGACCAACCGTTGCTGGAAAATTGTTGCAGCAAATGGCGAGGCGTATGTTTGGCGTCCTGCTACGCCAATTACGCAAGCGTTCTCGATCTCTCGTTTTCAAGAGTTTCAAATTCTCTCCACTATTCAGGATTCAGGCTTAAGCCCTAAACCCATATACATTGGTGATAAAGGTTTATTAGTGGAATGGTTAGAAGGGGAGCCTCTCACTGACAAGCTTACCTTTGATCAACTCCTTGAAGTCATCACTGCAGTTCACAGCCTGCCAACGACTCGAATACCGGTCGCCCCGTTCAACTATACCGCGCGAGTTGATCATTATTGGATGCAGTTGAAACCGGAACTAAAAACGGAAGAATATCAATCTCTTTACCGTGATTGGCGTAATGCCCCTAGCCTTGCAGATGTTGGGTACACTTTGTGTCATTTCGATTTGGCGGGTTACAACATGGTACAAGCAAAGCATGGTGTGCTTGTCATTGATTGGGAATATGCCACGATTGGTGACCCACGATTAGATCTTACACTAAGTATTGATGTTGAGGGCGTGAATGAGATGGACGCCATCCATCGTTATTGCCAATTACGCAATATCGAGGGTATTGATGACTGGTTTGAAGGCGTCATAGCATGGCGGCCTCGAGCGAACATGATGGCTATGTTGTGGTATTTATTGGCCTATCAGCTCTGGGGAGATGACTACTACATTCAACAAGCCGAGCGATTGAAACAGCAGTTTTGCATGTGAGATCACTGTTTCACAGTTCGATGTCGAGAATGTTTCTCTATGCCCTTTAAAACCCTAGCTTTCGTGTTAGATTTAACTGTGTTTGTTGCTGGGTAGTGAGTAGAGCGAACTACAATTGGCAACAAGCCTGCAGTTAAATCGGGGAATAAATATGATTATTTACTTACACGGATTTGATAGTACCAGCCCGGGCAACCACGAGAAGGTTCTTCAACTTCAGTTTATTGACGATGACGTTCGATTCATCAATTACAGTACGCTACATCCTAAGCATGATATGCAGCATCTATTAAAAGAAGTGCATAAAGTTATCGAACAGTCTGACGATCCAAACCCAATTATTTGTGGCGTTGGTTTAGGTGGTTACTGGTCTGAGCGTATTGGTTTTTTATGCGGCATCAAGCAGGTTGTTTTTAACCCTAACTTGCATCCAGAACGCACTATGCAAGGGCGTATCGATCGTCCTGAAGAGTACGAGGATATCGCGACTAAATGCGTGGAAGAGTTCCGTACTAAAAATAGTCAGCGTTGTTTAGTGATTCTGTCTAAGCAAGATGAGATCCATAACAACCAAGACACTGCTACTGAGCTTAACAAGTACTATGACATCATTTGGGATGAAGTGCAGGCGCACAAGTTCAAAAAGATCTCACAGCATCTTCAGGCGGTAAAGGCATTTAAACTCGCTAACTAAGTGCAGCTTTGAAAGCGCTGAGTGACAAGATTGGCAAAATAGTAACGGTACCTTGAGGGTGCCGTTTTTTATGCTTTAAAACTGAGAAATTAAATCTTTGATTACATAATCCCATACATTTTCTAATGAATTTACTGCATTCTCTTGTTGCGTCGCTAAATTTGCTCTATATAATGAGTCGCATAAAAATAATTTGATAAATATCAAAAAAAATTGAGAGTGAGTAAAAAACTTACCCAAATTATGCTAGCTAGCACATGTTTTACGTGTGTGACTGCATACTCGCCAAGCGCGAGTTTTATCCAATCACGTAGTTTACTGAGAGAACCTCTAACGCTATTGATGTGCGTTGCCCAAAAAAATTTAATCGGTCTGCCAGATGGTGGGCTCTGTCCAAGCTAGCTTGGAACAAATAATTTTTTCGTTTTTATTTTTTAGAGGACAGTTGCTATGACACGAATCATCGTAGTAGGTGGCGGCGCAGGCGGTCTTGAGCTTGCAACTAAATTAGGTCGAACTCTTGGTCGTAAAGGCCGTGCAAAGGTAACTTTGGTTGACCGTAAAGCAAGCCATTTGTGGAAGCCGTTGTTGCACGAAGTCGCGACTGGCTCATTGGATGAAGGTGTCGATGCGTTGAGCTATCGAGCACATGCTAAGAATCACCATTTCGACTTTCAACTGGGTAGCTTAGAAGACATTGATCGCGAGCGTAAAACGATCAAGCTTGCTGAGTTGAAAGATGAGCAAGGCGCGTTACTTATGCCAACGCGTGAGCTTGAGTATGATGTACTGGTTTTAGCCATTGGTTCAACATCTAACGACTTCAACACCCCAGGCGTGCGTGAAAACTGTATTTTCCTCGATAGCCCAGAGCAAGCGCACCGTTTCCGCACTAACATGAACAATGAGTTTTTGAAACTGCATGCGAAAAACGGCCAAGGTACGGTAGATATCGCGATCGTTGGCGCGGGTGCGACTGGTGTTGAGTTATCAGCAGAATTGCACAACGCAGTTAAAGAATTACGCACTTACGGTTTCGGTGACCTAGATTCAAGTAAGCTTAATGTGAATCTGATTGAAGCGGGTGAACGCATTCTACCAGCACTGCCACCACGCATTTCAGGTGCCGCGCACCAAGAGCTGACCAAACTAGGGGTGAATGTGCGCACTGCGACAATGGTAACGCAGGCAGATAAAGATGGTCTAACCACCAAAGATGGTGAAAAAATTTCTGCGCAAATCATGGTATGGGCGGCAGGTATCAAAGCACCGGATTTCATGAAAGACATTGGTGGCTTAGAGAGTAACCGTATTAACCAACTTGTGGTTAAAGACACGCTACAAACGACACGTGATGACAGCATCTTTGTTATTGGCGACTTAGCGCAATGTACCCAAGCCGATGGTTCATTCGTACCACCACGCGCTCAAGCGGCACATCAAATGGCCAGTCGTGCATTTGGTAACATTGTAGCAATGCTTACTAACCGTGAACTGAAGCCATACGTATATCAAGACAAAGGTTCGTTAGTTTCACTAAGCCGCTTCTCAACCGTTGGTAGCCTAATGGGTAACCTAACCAAAGGTTCGATGATGATTGAAGGGCGTATTGCTCGTGTGGTGTATATCTCACTATACCGTATGCACCAAATGGCGTTGCATGGCGTATTCAAAACGGCGCTGATTGTACTGATGGGACGCATTAACCGCGTACTGCGACCAAATCTAAAACTGCACTAATCCATGGTGCTATCGCGATAAAAATAGAGAGCTCCTTAGGGAGCTCTTTTGCTATCTGCGACGATTAACGTTTATTCAGGAATAATGGAGTAAACTGCACCTTGTTTGGGTTTTCCGTTAAACAGAAAGCGATTGGCGGCGAGGGTTTCGAATTTGGCGCCACAGGCAATGGCGAGCTTTTGGCTAGCGTGGTTGTCGGGATCGCATACAATCTCTAAACGAGTAAGTTTTAAAATATCAAAGCAAAACTCACATAATGCCATCAGGGCTTTACGCCCATATCCTTGATGTTGATATTCATCAGCGAGCCAGTAGCCAAGACTTGCCATATTAAAGGTTTGATAGAGCTCGTTGATGGCTACCATACCCAGAAGTTGGTCGTCACTACGGCGGAAGATACCGAAGCCATAAGCGTCGGCTTTGACCCAGTTCAGTCGGGTAGCCAACAAAAATCGATCCGCTTCTATACTGCTAAATTCAGGATGACACCACTCTATCCATTGATGAAGGCTAGTAGAGCGCGAAACTAGTTCGCGCAATTGCTCGCTTTCCTCTGCGTCTATCAAGCGCAGTACGAATTCAGGTGTAATGATTTGATAATCAGGGCTCATACTATCTACGAACAATCACTTACAGAAAAGAAAGTATATAGGATTAATAAAAAAAACGCCCAACTAAAGCGTTGAGCGTTTACCCGTTCATAGACTGAGTTGCGTAATTAATTCACGCGGCGCACTTGGATGATCATTCCCATCAGAGGGTGATCTAAGAAGTGAGTTTCGCTACTGCGCATACGGCGCTTTTGATCCATACGGTAGCTTTTCAAGAATTCTTCTGTGTGGACAGTTGGCGTCACTTCGGTCATCAAGCCTGCTTGAACCGTTTCATTCGCATCAACCGTTGATTGGTCGTCAAGTTGTACTTGGCGATCTTCTAGAATTACGTCACGCACACTTGGCTCTTTCAGATCTAACTCTACGTCGGCGTATAAGTAGTGTTCTACATAAATTTGTAGTTTCCCATCTAGCTCGTAAAGTGGACCAGAGATTGTCTGCTCATTGACACCATCAATGATCGATTCGTTGACTGAGCCAACAGGTGAACCGTCACGGTTAAACTGGGCTGAATAATCTTTGCCGCCAGTGATGCGGAACGTTGGAGCAGATAATCGGCCCTTATCACCTTGGCGCCAAGCAGTGTGCATTAATACCTGAAAGCCTGCGTGGTTACGCAGTTTTTGCGCCTGGCCATCGAGTCGGTAACTTGAGCGAGGCAACATTTGTACGCCTTTACGCGAACGATAGTTGCTGTCACCGAAGCTACCAGCTTTCTCCATGTTAATTTGTGGCAGAGTATTGGGCCAAGATTCGGTCACTTGCTCTGCGTCCACTGCACGTTTAAAAATGATCACTTCGATATCAAATTGTCGCGCAGCCCAACTTGGCATTGCTACAAAGAAGAGAAGCAGTGGGATCAGCTTTTTCATCACATCTCCATATACGGGGGCTTTCCCCCGAAATGTTTAATTTTGTTTTGGTAATAAATTTTGCTGGAATTCTGCCAGCATGTCAGTAACAAACTGAATTCTTTGACGTCTATCGACCAATGCTAACGTGAATTTGAACTTAGTTGGCCCTTCCATTGCAAATTTTTGCGGTTGAGATTGTAACAGTTTAACTAAGTACATTGGGTTTATGTCAGCATCAGGATAGAACTCAATATATCCACCCTTATCGTGAGCTTCAATTTTCTTCACTTTTAGTTTAGCCGCTGAAAGTTTCAGTTCAGCAACAGAAAGTAAATTCTTGGTTGCATCCGGCAATAAGCCAAAGCGATCGATGAGTTCGACTTTCAAACCATCTAACTCATCTTTATCAATGACACTCGCAATCTGTTTGTACATAGATAGACGGGTGTTTACATCTGGAATGTAGTCATCCGGTAACAGCGCAGGAATTCGCATCTCGACTTCAGTTTGCTCACGGAGCAAATCATCCAGCGATGGCTCTTTTCCTTCCTTGAGCGCTTCTACTGCTTGCTCAAGCATCTCCATATAGAGAGTGAATCCGACCGATTGAATTTGACCACTTTGTTCATCGCCTAGCAACTCACCAGCGCCACGAATTTCTAAATCGTGGGTGGCTAGTGTAAAGCCTGCGCCCAAATCTTCAAGCGATGCAATGGCATCTAGTCGTTTGATCGCATCTTTGGTCATCGCTTTAGGGTGTGGTGTGAGCAAGTACGCATAAGCTTGATGATGTGAACGCCCCACGCGACCACGCAACTGATGTAGCTGTGCTAAACCAAGGTGATCGGCTCGGTCCATAATGATGGTATTCGCCGTTGGTACGTCGATACCCGTTTCGATGATAGTGGTACACACCAATAAATTGAAACGTTGGTGGTAAAAATCGTTCATTACTTTTTCAAGTTCGCGTTCACGCATTTGTCCGTGAGCGACGGTGATGCGTGCTTCTGGTACCAGTTTTTCTAAATCGGCGGCGACTTTTTCAATCGTCTCAACCTGGTTGTGTAAAAAGTAAACTTGGCCACCGCGCATAATTTCACGCAAGACCGCTTCACGTACAGTCGCATCGTCTCGTTGGCGGACGAAGGTTTTAATCGCTAAACGACGTGCTGGTGGGGTGGCGATAATAGAAAGATCGCGCATGCCACTCATCGCCATATTGAGCGTTCTCGGAATTGGCGTTGCGGTAAGCGTTAGAATATCCACATCGGCACGCATCGCTTTCATTTTCTCTTTTTGACGTACGCCAAAACGATGTTCTTCATCAACAATCAGCAAGCCGAGATCTTTGAATTGAATATCGCTGGAAAGCAATTTATGGGTGCCAACCACGAGGTCGACTTTACCATCGGCAATATCTTGCAGAACTTGTTTTTGTTCTTTCGCGGTTTTAAAGCGGGATAACACTTCGACACGAATTGGCAGGTTGGCAAAGCGGTCACGGAAGTTTTCAAAGTGTTGCTGGGCAAGTAGCGTAGTCGGCACTAACACCGCCACTTGTTTGCCGTTGTCGGTTGCAACAAACGCTGCACGCATTGCCACTTCTGTTTTACCAAAACCGACATCACCACAAACGAGGCGATCCATTGCTTTGGCTTGGCACATATCGGATAACACGGCATTAATAGCCATCGACTGATCATCGGTCTCTTCAAACGGGAAACCCGATTTAAAGGTTGCGTATTGACCGCGGTCGAGTGCAAATTTGTAGCCGGGTTTAAGTTCGCGCTTGGCGTACACATCAAGTAGCTCTGCGGCGACGTCACGTACTTTTTCTGCCGCTTTACGGCGTGCTTTGGCCCAAGCCTCACCACCCAGTTTATGTAGTGGGGCACTTTCTTCTGCACCACCTGAGTAGCGACTGATTAGGTTCAAAGAGGCAACGGGTACGTAAAGCTTGGCTTCGTTTTGGTATTCAAGCGTGACATATTCGGTCGTCATACCGCCCGCTTCTAGAGTTTGTAGCCCTAGGTAGCGACCGATACCGTGGTCGATATGTACTACTGGCTGGCCAGGTTTTAATTCGGCCAAGTTGCGAATAACAGCATCACTATTGGTGGTTTTGCGATCTTTGCGGCGGCGTTGGATAACGCGATCACCTAATAGGTCACTTTCACAGATGAAGGCAATCTGCTCGTCACCGTATAGGAAACCATGCTCGGCTGCACCCAATACCAGCGTGAACTTCTGTTTGTGCGCGAATGCGTCACAAAACGTTTCACACTCGATAGGGCGAAGTTTAATGCGTTGTAGCAGCTCAAGTAATGCTTCGCGGCGACCTTCAGATTCAACCGAGAAGATAATTTTACCTTGGTAGGTTTCGGCAAATTGACGCAAAGCGGCTATTGGCTCTTTGTTCTGATGCTGAACTTTAAGCTCTGGTAACGATGAAATATTCGGATTAAAGCGGCCTTGTTTTTCAGTCACTGGGTCTATTGATAGTGCCGCTTGTGGTAGTAACTTAAATTGACTGAATAGCTCGTCTTTTTTTAGCCACAGCTCTTCTGGTGGCAGTAAAGGGCGTAGAGGATCCACTTTGCGCTGATCGTAACGGTAATCAACATCGGTTAAAAAGGTGTCAATTGCCGCTTCAATATTACCAACAGTCAGTAACTGCGTGTTATCCGAGATATAGTCAAACAGTGTTTCAGTTTGTTCAAAAAATAGCGGCTGCCAGTACTCAATACCTGCAGGCCAGGTTCCTTTGCTTACCTGCATATATACTGATTCAGGTTCGCGGCGCGCTTCAAAGCGTTGGCGCCAACGAATTCGGAAATCTTCGATTGCCGCTTCACTGGTTGGAAATTCATGTGCAGGTAACAGGCGAATCTCGCTTACGTCCTCAATCGAGCGTTGGTTTTCAGGATCGAAGGTACGAATGGTATCTATCTCGTCATCAAAGAAATCGATGCGAAATGGGTCGCGTGAGCCCATTGGAAAAAGGTCAATAATGGAACCGCGGCTTGCGTATTCACCCGGACCAAATACTTGATCGGCATGACGATAGCCGGACTTTTCAAGTTGCATGCGCAGTTTGTCTAGCGAGTAGAGATCGCCCGTTTTCACCATCAAAGTATGCTGCATCAAAAACTCGCGTGGAGATTGGCGCTGCAATAATGTACTAACAGGTACTATCGTGATGCCTTCATTTTGTGTCGGCAACTGATATAAGCGCGCAATACGATCGGAGATGATTTCTTGATGTGGTGAAAAGTTGTCGTATGGCAACGTTTCCCAATCGGGAAACAAAGTGACAGTCTGGCTCGAGAACTGTTCCAGCTCTTGTTGCAACTTCAATGCCGTCTGAGGGTCTGGTGTTGCAAGTAGTGTGTGTCCCTGGTGCTGCTCTGCTAGCTCGGCAATCGCTAAAGACAGCGCTGCGCCAGGTAGGTTGCCGATCTGTTTTTTATCGCCAGCACCGTTTGGGTTAACTAAGTTGAGTAATGATGGTTTTGACATATTTTTATTTATCGCGATTTAGAGAGCGCTGGCGTAGTAATTTCTGTTGTTGATAAAGAGCTGCTTTTATCAGCAGGTCTTGGTCCAAGTCGCGTAAGAGATCATACTTTACTGTAATCGTAAATTGCGCGCCTTCAGCGGTGCAGTTTAAAACCGAACCATAGCAGTAAATTGCAGCTGCTGGGTGGTCAAGAAACAGTTTTGCACGTACCTTTGTTCCAACCTCTAATGCTTGGTTTGCGCAGTAGCTAAATTGGCTAGCACCAAAAGTAATGGTTTGGTGGCGGTAACTCGGATCATCTTGCTGCGATAACATAAAGGTTAGCAGAAGATTGAGTTTGGCATTTTGGGTATCTAGCAGGGCAATGACATGTTTGAAGTCATTGGATTTTAATTCCGCACGCGCTGCATCATTAAGTTGATCGAGTGAGCTAAACTCACTCGCCACTAAAAATGGAGCTGGAATTTCGTCTGCAAATTGGTCAAAACTCGGATAAGTAAAATCGTCAGCCAAGGGCTCGACATTGACGGTCATATGGTGATGAACAGTAAAGTATTCTTGGTCAGACATGAACTTTTCCTTTTGTTGATGCTCTGATTATCGTCATACACCGCAACTAATCAAGGTATGTCATTGTTAATTACTAATTTTAACCGCGAAATAGCAATTTAGGGCTATCAGCTACCCCAATTAATCGTTACAGTATTCGTCATTATTAGGTTTTGGTTTATTTTATGTTTCATCCAGTGTCGACCTTTATCGGCTTGCGTTATCTTCGAGGGCGTTCCGGTGATAGGTTCAGCCGATTTGTCTCTTATATGTCGACTGCTGGCATCACTATCGGTGTGATGTCTCTTATCACGGTACTCTCTGTAATGAATGGCTTTGAGGCGCAATTGAAAGGGCGCATATTAGGTGTGTTGCCTCAAGCAATCGTCTCGCAACATGACGGTAAAACCCCGCGAACAGAGCAAGCCCCTGAGTTTATTCAGGCGATGTCTACCGCAGCGCACCCTGAGCCCATAGTGCAAGGTGAAGCTGTTATCCAAAGTGCCAAACAGCTTAGCGCTGGTTTACTGATTGGTATTAAGCCAAGTGATCACGATCCAGTTGAAAACTATGTCGTTGCAGGCCGTTTATCAAAATTAAAATCAGGTGCATATCAAGTTTTCGTTGGCAGCACTCTGGCGCGCTCGATGGATATCGGGCCCGGTGATAAAGTGCGCTTGATGGTCACCAGTGCCAGTCAATTTACCCCTTTAGGTCGTATTCCAAGCCAACGTATCTTTACTGTGGCAGGTATCTATAACACTGGCTCTGATGTTGATGGACAGTTGATGCTGACTCATATTGACGATGCGGCAAGATTGATGCGCTTAAAGTCCGGTACCATGACGGGTTGGCGTCTGTTCTTTGATGACCCTTTTGTGGTCGGTGAGCTTAGCCAGCAACCGTTGCCTCAAGGATGGCAGTGGCAAGATTGGCGTGACCAACGTGGTGAGCTATTCCAAGCTGTACGTATGGAAAAAAACATGATGGGTCTGATGTTGGGGCTAATTGTGGGTGTGGCGGCATTTAATATTATTTCAGCGCTTATCATGGTGGTGATGGAGAAGCAGGCCGAAGTTGCGATTCTTAAGACTCAAGGTATGACGGATCGCCAAGTGATGAGTATTTTTATGGTACAAGGAGCCAGCAGCGGCATAGTGGGTGCGTTGATTGGTGGTTTACTTGGCGTTCTGCTGGCAAATAACCTTAATAGCTTGCTTGAGAGTGCTGGGATTGCGTTATTTTCAGTGGGTGGTTCATTGCCTGTGGTGATTAATCCTGTACAAATTCTAGTTGTAGTAACCTTGGCTGTGATGCTCAGCCTACTGGCAACGCTATTTCCTTCTTATCGAGCATCGTCTGTAAAACCTGCTGAGGCGTTAAGATATGAGTGATTTACTACAGTGTCGCGATGTGACTAAAACCTACCATGAGGGCGCGCTGGAGACTCAAGTATTAAAGGGCGTTAGCTTTGAATTGAAACGTGGTGAACTGGCTTCGATTATTGGTACCTCCGGTTCGGGGAAAAGCACTTTGCTGCATGTATTGGGCGCTCTGGACGATACCACGTCGGGTCAAGTGACCTTTTTAGGGCAGGAGCTTTCTAAGCTAAGTTCCAACAAGCAGGCCAAACTGCGCAATCGTCACTTAGGTTTTGTTTACCAGTTCCACCATCTATTGGCCGATTTTACCGCGTTAGAAAATGTCGCGATGCCGTTACTAATTGGCGGGATGAAAGCTGCTGAAGCGAAGTTAAAAGCGCAGGCATTATTAGATAAAGTCGGCCTATCTCATCGTGTTGATCACCGTCCGTCAGAGTTGTCTGGTGGTGAGCGTCAACGTGTTGCGATAGCACGCGCATTGGTCAATAGCCCTGATTTGGTGTTGGCTGATGAGCCAACGGGCAATCTTGACCACAAAACCGCACTGGCGATTTATGATTTGATGCGTGAGTTAAACCGAGAATCAGGCACTGCATTTTTAGTCGTGACTCATGATGGCGAATTAGCCGCGAAAATGGATCGTCAATTGCACATGCAAGATGGCTTATTGGTTAATGTGGAGGGGGCTTAGTGTTTTCTTCACTTTCGCTATTTATTGGTGGTCGATTTAGTCGTGCTAAACAGCGTAATAAAATGGTCTCTTTTATTTCGTTGTCATCGACGATCGGAATTGCGGTCGGTGTCGCGGTGATCATCATTGGTTTGTCGGCAATGAACGGCTTTGAACGTGAGTTAAAAAATCGCGTTTTGTCTGTCATTGCTCACGGCGAGTTTGAAGGCGTTCGTGGACCAATTCAAACTTGGCAAGAGATGATTGATCATGTTGAGCTGCATCCAAAAATCGAAGCCGCAGCACCATACGTAAAATTGACTGCATTAGCTGAGAGAGGGCAACAACTTAAGGCGATTGAAGTTAAAGGCGTTGATCCTACAAAAGAATCCGCGGTATCAAACTTAGCTCAGTTTATTGATAGTGAAAGCTGGCAAAATTTCCGTGCTGGCGAAAAGCAGGTCATTTTAGGACAAGGCGTGGCTGATTTACTCAAAGCCAAGCAAGGTGACTATATCACCTTGATGATCCCATCGACTGGCAGTACTAGCCAAGTACAAACACCGAAACGAGTGCGTGTTCAAGTCGCAGGTTTACTAAAACTCAATGGACAAATTGATCACAATTTAGCGCTTGTGCCACTGCAAGATGCGCAGAGTTACGCCAAAATTGGCAATGGTGTCACTGGCGTTGCGGTTAAGGTGACCGATGTTCTTAATGCAAGAGACATTGTTCGTGAAGTGGGCAATACACTCAACGAGTATGTTTATCTGCGCAGTTGGCAACAAAAGTATGGTTTCTTATATCGAGATATCCAATTAGTGCGCACTATCATGTACTTGGTGATGGTATTGGTAATTGGTGTTGCGAGTTTTAATATCGTTTCGACATTGATGATGGCGGTAAAAGATCGTGCTGCGGAGATCGCTATTTTACGTACCATGGGGGCAACCGATGGTCTAGTTAAGCGAATATTTGTTTGGCAAGGCGTGTTTTCTGGAGTGCTTGGAAGCGTGGTTGGCAGCCTGCTTGGTGTTTTAGTTGCGCTTAACCTAACAAGTTTAATCAAAGGACTAGAGGGCTTAATTGGTCATAAGTTTTTGTCCGGTGATATTTACTTTGTCGATTTTCTCCCATCTCAAGTGATGTTCGGTGATGTGGCGCTGGTTTCCATTACGGCAATCGTGTTGAGTTTATTGGCAACCTGGTACCCAGCGTCCAGAGCAAGTCAACTAAATCCAGCTGCAGTACTCAGTGCGAAGTAAGCCTAAACAGAAAATAAAAAAGGACCTGATGGTCCTTTTTTAATGCTTGTTGTTCAGGTGATTTTCTGTTTGTTACGAGCAATTGTGTAACTTAGCCATTGTTACTGGAAGTTGATAGAACCAACCTTTATCGTAAGCATCGGTTAGCGCGAGAAACGGCTGCGGCGTTTTTGCCAGCTACGCACAACAGAGTAGCGCCAAAGTCCTTTTATCCCGAAGTAGCCAAGCATTGCCGAAGTCACGCCACAAATCATACAGCCTAATAAAAATGGAGGACCAATGGTGCTCATTTGGTGCAGGATAAAGTCCCAAGACAATTCAAAGTGAAAAGCTTGTGGTGGGACATGCATCACCCAAGCGCCAATTTTATAGGCGAAGTAAAACAGCACAGGCATGGTAATAGGGTTACTCACCCATACGAGTGCGACAGAAAGCGGTAAATTTACACCACACAAAATGGCGAGACCCGCCGACATGATCATTTGGCTTGGTAATGGAACAAAGGCCATAAACAAACCCACTGCGAATGCCCCGGCAGCTGAACGTCGGTTCAGACACCAAAGGTTTGGGTTATAAAGCACGTTGCCAAAAACCTTTAATGCCTTTTGACGCTTGATAACTTCGTGGTCAGGCATAAAGCGTTTTATGAATTTTCTTGGCATAGGGGATATGACTCTCTTTATTAATTATTGGACGTTGTCGTCGTTCGCAATACTCATCATAACCACTCCTTACTGGACGCGAATACCAGAGTGGTTTTGGTCAGTTCCATGCCTTATTTGGCTCTTGCTTAGCTTTAAGTTTAGATGGCTTAGATGGGGGTGCGGGATGATGGCCGCGTTGTTTCTGGTTACAGTGAACGGGAGTCAACTCCATCACCAAATAAACACCCTGTTCAGTGCCGGTTCGGATTTTACCATAAATGCCGAAGTTGACAGTCTTTTTAAACCAATAAATCGTGGCTTTCAAGGGGTGGTGACGATTAAGCGTATTAATGGTGAGGAATTGGATTATTTTTTGCGCCCTAAGATATACCTGACAGCACCTTTTCCATTGGAGTTAAACGATCAAGTTATTGCTGCAATCAAGCTTAAACCCATCATTGGGGTGCTCAATCAAACGGGATTTGACAGTGAGAGGTTCGCTATTAGCCAACGAGTTGTGGCTCGAGGATATATAAAGGCAACAAGTCACGTCCTGGTGCGCAGCTACGGCTCAGTGCGTCAGTCACTTTTTTCTCAAGCATTTACACTGACTCAATCGTTTGCAAATCAAGGCTTGCTAATGGCATTGGGATTTGGTGAGCGCGCGTATCTACCTTCGCAAACTTGGCAAGAGTTGCAATACAGTGGCCTCAGTCACTTGGTGGCTATTTCGGGTTTACACATTGGGGTAGCCTTTGGCTTTGCTTGGTGGCTTGCTTTTCAATTTTCTCGTGCGGGTGTCACTAACGTTTGGCTCGCTCCTTTGAGTGGAGTGCTTTTAGCGGTTGGTTACGCGTGGATGGCAGGATTCACCCTTACGACGCAACGAGCTTTGATCTTACTGCTGATTTTGTTGGTATTACGTATGCTACAAATACACACCAGCTATCGATTTAAGTGGCTTCTCATGGTCGGGGGGCTTTTGCTCTTTGACCCATTTTCTGTTTATTCGAACAGTTTTTATCTCTCCATTTTTGCCGTTGGGGTGGTGTTTTTTCTGCTTTCAACCTCACCACCTAATTTAAGTAAGTGGCAGCAAATTGTATTTTCGCAAGTGGTGCTTATTCTACTGATGAGCCCAATAGTAGCCATAATGTTTAATGGCTTAAGCGCGTCTAGTATTGGTTATAACTTGCTGTATGTCCCTTGGTTTAGTTTTTGGGTGATTCCTTTGATATTGGCCGCGGTAATGCTGCTGTCATTACCAGCGCCATTTACCATGCTGAGTGAGGCGTTATTTAAGTTAGCGGACCTTAGTTTAGAGCCGGTTGTATATACGACAGAGTATAGTTATCTAGGGTGGTTGGTTGTCTCTAGCCAAAATGCAAAGTGGTTTGTTGGCGCAGTTGGCTTAGTTTTCCTGTGCCGCTTTTTACGTCGCCCCATTATAGTGGCTGGGTTAATAGTTTTCGTTTTGTTGCTGGCCGTTCGGCGAGAGTCGGATGCTTGGCATGTTGATGTTCTTGATGTTGGTCATGGTTTAGCTGTGGTGATTAGTCGTAATCAGCGGGCCGTAATCTACGATACAGGCGCAGGGTGGCAAGGAGGCAGTTACGCAAAAAGTGTCCTGATCCCTTTTCTTAATAGCCGAGGCTTAAACGTTGATACCATTATTGTTAGCCATTTTGACAGGGATCATGTTGGTGGTCTGAGCTTTCTATTATCGCGATACCCGGATGTTGAGCTAATCACCAGTCAGCATTTTAGTCATCAATATAACTCGTCATCGCCATGTAAGAAGGGCCAATCATGGCAGTGGCAACAACTTAATTTCGATGTGTTGTGGCCACCGAAGCGGGTCAAGCGTGCTTATAATCCTCATTCCTGTGTGGTTCGGGTATCAGATTACGTAAGCGGTCAAAGTTTGCTATTAACAGGGGATGTTGAGTCGATTGCTGAATGGATTTTAGTTAGGCAGCCCGAGCAATTGACAAGCGATGTTGTTATCGTGCCACACCATGGCAGCAAAAGCTCTTCACTTCCCAAGTTTGTCAGAGCAGTTGATGCGCAGTTGGCTATCGCATCAGCTGCTTATTTAGGGCGCTGGAAGTTACCGAATGAACAAGTAAAAAGCCGCTATCAAGCGCAGGGTAGTAAGTGGCTTGATACCGGTACTTCAGGGCAAGTGACGGTGGCGTACCTAGGCGAGAGCAGTGGTCATAAAATCTACGTCAGTAAAATGCGCACGTTGAAAGGTCAGGCTTGGTATAGGCAGATGCTGCGTAAGCGAGTAGAATAGAAAGATTATTGTAAAAAAGAATAAAGCAATTCTATGTCTCTTAATCAAGATGAAACTACGTTGCAAACCTTTAAACGTTTGTGGGTTTACATTCGAGTATACAAACTAGGTTTGGCAGCGGCAGTTGTTGCGCTTGTTATTAACGCTATCGCTGACACTTACATGGTCTCACTATTGAAGCCTCTTTTGGATGAGGGCTTTGGTAACGCAGAGTCCGATTTTCTAAAAATTCTTCCTTTCATCATTTTCGGTATGATGATTGTTCGTGGCTTGAGTGGTTTTGTCTCTACTTATTGTCTAAGTTGGGTATCAGGTAATGTCGTGATGCAAATGCGTCGCGCCATATTTAAGCAATTTATGCACATGCCTGTTGCTTACTTTGATAAGGAATCAACGGGCGGTCTACTTTCACGAATCACTTACGATTCGGAGCAGGTTGCGGGGGCAACCAGCCGCGCTTTAGTGAGCATTGTTCGTGAAGGGGCGAGCATCATCGGCTTGTTGACATTGATGTTCTGGAACAGCTGGGAACTCTCATTAGTGTTGATTGTGGTTGCGCCAGTCGTGGCTTGGGCGATCGGTTTTGTATCGAAGCGCTTTAGAAAAGTGTCAAAGAACATGCAAGATGCGATGGGGCATGTGACTGCATCGGCTGAGCAGATGTTAAAAGGTCACAAAGTAGTGCTAAGCTACGGCGGCCAAGACGTAGAACGCGTGCGTTTTGACTCGGTGAGTAACCGAATGCGTCAGCAGTCAATGAAGCTGGTTGCTGCTCAGGCCATCGCTAATCCAGTGATTCAACTAATTGCTTCGGTTGCATTGGTAACCGTCCTGTTTCTTGCTAGCGTAGATTCTATTCGTGAAACTTTGACTCCTGGTACATTTACTGTGGTGTTCTCCGCAATGTTTGGTCTGATGCGTCCACTCAAAGCGTTGACTAACGTGACATCAGACTTTCAACGTGGTATGGCTGCAAGCCAGACCTTATTTGCGTTAATGGATCTAGAAACAGAGCAAGATAACGGTAAGTTTGAAACCAATAATATCAAAGGTGTTGTGGACGTAAAAGATGTTACGTTTACATACCAAGGCAAAGAGAAACCTGCTCTTCGTAATGTCTCTTTTACCATTCCCCAAGGTAAAACTTTAGCTTTGGTTGGCCGCTCTGGTTCAGGTAAGAGTACTATTGCTAACTTATTCAACCGTTTTTACGATGTTGATTCAGGTTCTATTTTGTTAGATGGACATGATGTGCGTGACTATACGCTGCCTAACTTACGTAGCCATTTCGCTCTAGTATCGCAAAATGTACATCTATTCAACGATACTATCGCTAATAACATCGCTTATGCGGCAACGGAAAAGTACAGTCGTGAGCAGATTGAGCATGCAGCGCGACTGGCGCACGCGATGACTTTTATTGAAAAAATGGATAAAGGGCTAGATACCGTTATCGGTGAAAACGGTGCAAGTTTGTCAGGTGGTCAACGCCAGCGTATTGCGATTGCTCGCGCGTTATTGCGTGATGCACCAGTACTGATCTTAGACGAGGCAACATCTGCGCTTGATACTGAGTCAGAGAAAGCGATTCAAGCAGCGCTTGATGAGTTGCAAAAAGATAAGACAGTGCTTGTGATTGCCCACCGCTTGTCGACAATTGAGAAAGCGGATCAAATCCTCGTGGTTGATGAAGGTGAAGTCATCGAACGCGGCTCTCACCAAGAGCTCATTGCTATCCCAGATGGCGCGTACTCGCAACTGCACCGTATTCAGTTTGGTGGCTAAACTGTGATTGAAAAAATCTGGTTTGAGAATCATCCATTAAAATACTTGCTGTGGCCGCTATTGTGGCCACTCAGTAAGCTGTTTGGCAAAATTAGCCGCTCTCGCCGTGCAAGTTACCAGCAAGGTAAGAAATCGTCTTACCGTTCGCCAGTTCCTGTCATTGTCGTGGGTAACATTACTGCCGGCGGTAATGGTAAAACACCAGTAGTGATTTGGCTGGTGGAAAAATTGCAAGAACTTGGTTTTAAACCTGGTGTGGTGTCTCGAGGTTACGGAGCTAAAGCGCCGAGCTACCCATTACTTGTTGGGGCTGAAACCTTGACAGCCCATTGTGGTGATGAGCCTAAACTGATTTATAAACGCACTAATGCGCCAGTTGCCGTCGACCCAGTTCGAGCGAATGCCGTACAGGCGTTGCTGCCTTTGGGCGTAGATATCATCATCACAGATGATGGTTTGCAGCATTACGCATTAGAGCGTGATATTGAGTTTGCAGTGGTTGATGGCAAGCGCCGCTTTGGTAATCAACACCTTATTCCACTGGGGCCTTTACGTGAAGGTATCGAGCGTTTAGCAGAAGTTGATTTTATTATTACCAATGGCGGTCAAGCCAAGGGTAGTGAAGTCGCTATGACCCTGCAGCCAAGTTTAGCGGTTAACTTAAAAACGGCTGAACAAATGCCAGTTAGTCAACTCAAAGGTTTAGTGGCAATGGCAGGGATTGGTCATCCTCCTAGATTCTTTAATACCTTAGAGCACTTAGGGGCTGACCTTATTTATAGCCAAGGTTTTGCCGATCACCAAGATTTTGAAGTATCACAGTTGGCAGAGCTTGCCTCGCGTGGTACACACCTTATTATGACTGAAAAAGATGCGGTAAAGTGCTCTGATTATGCGCAAGAAAACTGGTGGTATTTACCTGTCTCTGCGTCATTTTCTCATCAAGATGAACAGCGTATCTTAGAACGAATTAAACAAACAAAGGAACATTATGGATCACCGTCTGCTTGAAATCGTTGCGTGCCCAGTGTGCAAAAGCAAACTGACTTATGACAAAGATAACCAAGAGCTGATTTGTAAGGCAGACCGCCTTGCTTACCCAATTAAAGAAGGTATTCCAGTACTGCTTGAACCAGAAGCACGTACTATGAGCATGGATGAGGGCAGGTAATGTCATTTACGGTTGTTATCCCAGCTCGTTACCAATCGACTCGTTTACCCGGTAAGCCGCTAGCGGATATCGCAGGTAAGCCGATGATTCAGTGGGTTTATGAGCAGGCTATCCAAGCGGGTGCAGATAACGTCATTATCGCAACGGATGATGAGCGTGTTGAGCAGGCGGCGAAAGCGTTTGGCGCGCAAGTTTGCATGACCTCTCCAGATCATGAATCAGGCACTGAGCGCTTGGCAGAAGTGGTCAAAGTAATGGGTATCGCTGATGACCACATTATCGTTAATGTGCAAGGTGATGAGCCATTGATCCCGCCGTCAATCATTGCTCAAGTAGCGGACAACTTGGCTAACAGCGAGGCGCCAATGGCGACTTTGGCTGTTGAAATTAGCGATGAAGCGGAAGTGTTTAACCCGAATGCGGTAAAAGTACTGACTGATAAAAATGGTTATGCGATGTACTTTAGTCGTGCAACGATTCCATGGGATCGTGACAATTTCGCCAATAACAACACGATTGCTCAACCACTGCTGCGCCACATTGGTATTTACGCTTATCGTGCGGGTTTCATTAACACTTACATTAACTGGGAGCCGAGTGCTCTTGAGAAGATTGAGTGTTTAGAGCAACTTCGCGTATTGTGGTATGGCGAAAAAATTCACGTTGCTGTTGCTAGTGAAGCGCCTGCTGCGGGTGTCGATACACCAGAAGACCTCGAAGCGGTTCGCGCGATTTTGGGTCATTAATCAGCGCGATTAAACGATAGAAAAAAAGCCAGCCTAATTTAGGCTGGCTTTTTAATCACTAGAGTAGATAGGCATGCACCAATCGAAGTCAGTCGACAACTTCGTCAGGTGTTACTCTAGCTCTTTATCTTTCCCCATCGAGAGAATCCAGATGCAGATGGCGGCAACCACAGCAAAACCTGAAAGGATAATGACAGGCATGGCGCTGTAACCAAGAATGTGCCAAATTACTGATTCAAGTGTACTCATTCCTCGTTCCTTTTTTATTGCCAGCCTTCCACACCTTCCATGTCAGGAAGATGGTGCGAGATGCCTTTGTGACAGTCTATACAGGTCTTCTCGCCATTTGCTAAAGCAGTTGAGTGTTGCTTCGCACCGCGTGAGCCTTGCTCAGAAAAATCCATGTACTCAAATTCGTGACAGTTACGACACTCTAATGAGTCGTTTTTCTTCATTCGCGCCCATTCTCGTTCGGCTAAGTGGCCGCGACGTTCGGCAAATTTTTCGGGTGTATCGATCGTTTTGAGTACGTAGTGTGCAAACAGTTCTTTTGACGCTTGTACTTTACGCACGATCTTATCCGTCCATTCATGCGGTACATGACAATCCGAACAGATAGCGCGCACGCCTGAACGGTTGGAGTAGTGAATAGTTGGTTTAATTTCAGCAACAATAGGCGCGTGGCACCCTGAACAAAACTCTTCAGTATTGGTTGCTTCCATACCTGTGTTAAATGCGCCCCAGAACAGAAGACCACCAGCAAAGCCCATAAACAGTACTACCCCTACGGCAGCCTTACTTGGGCGAGTTAGTCGCTTCCAAAACGCTTTTAATAATTTCATAGTGTAACCTCGTTAACGGTGTGTTCTTGCTACTTGAGCGATTGAACACGTTCGAAATCATTGCCTACTAGCGGTGCGGCCTCAGTTTGAGGAACGTGGCACTGCAAGCAGAAGTAACGTCGTGGGGACATATCCGCTAAAACTGCATCTTCGCGGTTAACATAGTGGGTAACGCTAATTTTAGTCGCGCCCATCTCTTTGGCATTTTTCCAGCTATGACAAGCCAGACATTTATTGGCATTGAGTGATACTTCGTAGTTACGAATTGCGTGTGGAATCAATGGTGGTTGATAGACGTAACTACTATCTACTTCATGCTCTTTTGGAAAATCTTTAAAGGCGTCCGCTGGGCGTGTATCTTCCAATAGCGTCTCTCCACGCAGCGAATCGACGCCACCTGTACCACCAGGATTATCTAATTTAGCAAAAACGCTGCCGCTGATAACGGCGCCAATTGCGAGTAGGGCAAGCATTAGTTTTTTCATTTTAACTTCTCCGCCGTGTGGCTAAATTCTGATAGTGGTCGCGCTTGGCGCGACCAAGTCATGGGTTAAACGATCTTAGTGATTTTGACTGGACACTTCTTAAAGTCAGTCTGTTTAGACAGAGGATCCGTCGCATCTAAGATCAGTTTGTTAATCAGAATTCGAGCATCAAAAAACGGCACGAAGACTAGCCCTTGTGGTGGTTTGTTGCGACCACGTGTTTCTACACGCACACGTACTTCACCTCGTTTATTTGACATCAAAACTTCTTCGCCACGACGAACATTGCGAGCTTTGGCATCATCTGGGTGCATGTAGCAAACAGCATCTGGAACCGCTTTGTAGAGTTCAGGTACACGACGCGTCATGGTACCGGTATGCCAGTGTTCGAGAACACGACCAGTACATAGCCACATGTCAAACTCGCTATCTGGCACTTCTGGTGGTGCTTCGTAAGGTGCTGAAATAATCTTAGCCTTACCATCTTTGTTACCGTAGAAGTCCCAACCAGAGCCTTCTTTAGCGTAAGGATCTGAGCCTTCTTTAAAGCGCCACATGGTTTCTTTACCATCAACGACCGGCCAACGCAGGCCACGAACGGTGTGGTAAACATCGTACGGTGCTAAGTCGTGGCCGTGACCACGACCAAATGTTGCATACTCTTCGAATAGGCCTTTTTGCACATAAAAACCAAAGTGGTGCGCATCATCGTTAAGTTCACGAGCTTCTTCGACAGGGAATTTGTCCACGTGCCCGTTGCGGTATAGTACGTCGAACATCGTTTTGCCACGCAGTTCAGGTGCTTTTGCTAATAGTTCTTCTGGCCACACTTCTTCAATCTTGAAGCGTTTAGAAAACTCCATTAGCTGCCATAAATCTGACTTTGCTTCACCAACGGTTTCAACTTGTTGGTACCAAGCTTGTGTACGACGCTCAGCGTTACCATAAGCACCTTCTTTTTCAATCCACATCGCCGTAGGTAGGATCAAATCAGCTGCTTGAGCAGTGGCCGTTGGGTATGGGTCAGAAACAACGATAAAGTTGTCTGGGTTGCGGTAACCCGGTAGACGTTCTTCGTTAATGTTTGGACCCGCTTGCAGGTTATTATTACATTGCACCCAGTAACAGTTCAGTACGCCATCATGCAGCATGCGATCTTGCAGTACAGCGTGGAAGCCTGGTTTTGGTGGAATCGTGCCTTCTGGCAGTTTCCAGATTTTTTCTGTGATTTCTCGGTGTTTTGGGTTGGCTACCACCATATCCGCTGGTAGGCGGTGTGCAAAGGTACCGACTTCACGAGCAGTACCACACGCCGATGGTTGTCCTGTCAGCGAGAATGGACTGTTGCCCGGGGTCGCAATCTTACCGGTTAGTAGGTGAATGTTATAAACCAAGTTATTCATCCATACGCCACGTGTATGCTGGTTCATACCCATGGTCCAAAGCGACATCACTTTGGTGTTTGGATCGGCGTACTGCTTAGCCAGTTCAATTAATTTTTCTGGTTCGACACCAGAAAGCTCAGATGCTTTCTCCACGGTGTATGGAGCAACTGACGCTTTGTATTCTTCAAACGAAATGCTGGTTAGCTTGCCTGAGTTTGCATTCTTCGCCTTTACTTGCAGTGGATTATCATCACGTAAGCCGTAACCGATATCGACATCTGCTTGAGTGAAGTTGGTGTGCTTGTTAACAAAGTCCCAATTCACGGCATCATTTTCGATGATGTAATTGGCAATAAAGTTGGCAATCGCGAGGTCAGATTGTGGAGTGAAAATGTAGCCGTGATCCGCCAATTCAAATGAACGATGGTAGTAGGTCGACAGTACGTTTACTTTCACATGCGGATGGCTTAAACGGCGGTCTGCAATGCGCGTCCATAGTACAGGGTGCATTTCTGCCATGTTTGAACCCCAAAGCACGAAAGCATCGGCATTTTCGAAGTCGTCATAGCACCCCATTGGTTCATCAATACCAAATGCGCGCATGAAGCCCACTACAGCCGAAGCCATACAGTGGCGTGCGTTAGGATCAATGTTGTTGGAACGGAAACCCGCTTTCATCAGTTTTGATGCTGCGTAGCCTTCCATTACGGTCCATTGACCTGAACCAAACATACCAACGCTTGTTGGACCTTTCTTCTCTAGAGAGGCTTTCCACTTTTCTGCCATCGTATCAAATGCGACATCCCAAGATACTGGGGTGAACTCTCCGTCTTTGTGGTACTGACCATCTTTCATACGCAGCAAAGGCTGAGTTAGACGATCGTGCCCGTACATAATCTTCGACAGGAAGTAGCCTTTGATACAGTTTAGGCCTTTGTTTACCGGTGCTTCAGGGTCACCTTGTGTTGCGACAACTTTGCCGTTTTGCGTACCAACTAGAACGGAACAGCCAGTACCACAAAAGCGACAAGGTGCCTTGTCCCAAGTGATTTTGGTTTGGTCAGAGCTGGCAATCAGGTTGGTTGCTGATGCTGGTAAGGTAATACCTGCAACTGCTGCTGCTGATGCCGCTGCGTTTGCTTTCACAAACGCACGTCTTGTCATTTTCATACTTCACCCTCTACTTGGGATTGTTGTGATCCAGTGTTTTCTTGCTCATCATCTAGGTCTCGCTCGATCTGGTGGTAGACCATGACGGTGCTGACGACATGCGTAAAGTTATTAATTTTGTCTATAACGTCGGTGATAAAGCCTTCGCTTTGTGTTTCTAAAACAACGACAATTTTGCCCTCAGGGCTCTCACCGTAAATCTCAGCAGTGTCAAACTGCTGAATTTGAACTTTCACGCTGTCTAAGTGCTCTGGCACGACGTGGACGATCAAACTTGATATATGAACTTCATTTCGGGGCATTCTCTGCTCTCTTATTGCTGCGCGTTAAGCGATCGGATTGCTCACATTGATAGATGAAGTAGGGCAGACTGCGACACACGCACCACACCCGTTACAAAGATTTGGATCAAGGTTCGGTTGAGCGACTCGACCCACTTCTAAGCGAAATTGAATTGCCATGCTGTCGCACATTTCTCCACAAGAACGACACTCGACATTTTGCTGTGCAAGACATTGGTTGCTGATAGCCGCTTTTGCTCGCCAAGGTGTTTCTTGTTGATCGGCAAATAGTGACTCAGGGCAGGCTTCCGCACACTGATAGCAAAAAGTGCACTCATCAATGGTGAAATCAACTTTAGGGAATCCGCCATCACCTTTAACGACGATTTGCGTCTCGCACGCTTTAAGACATTCGCCACACTGAGTACATAAATCGGTAAACTGTTCAGGTGCACTTAGCCAAGGCAAGCGAACAGCGTCGTCTTGCACTACATTGCGGGTAAAAAGGCGTCTTCTCGACAGATCGACCATTTAAAGCGAATCCACATAGGGTTGAATGGAATTGCAAATACCGTTAACAACCTTTCATTTATCAATAATTAAATTGTAGGATTTGTCACATTTGTATAAATACCTCCAAGGGGGTATTTAGGGAGGGAGTTTGTTTTAGATCAACTAATTCGATTGGGTTTGATCACATATTGGCGTTAGCGCTAAAATTTAGTCATCAGCTGTTTAGCAATATATTGTCATATCAATTCGAGGTTCGGTTGTTAAAAAGTATTAAAAAGTCGGTAACAGGAACGATTGCGAAGGCATTATCGTTAATTGTGCTTCTTTCGGTGGCAACGATTGGCTATGCGTTTGTGTTACTTGCCTCAAGTTTGAATGATGCTGAAGCGCTCAACGTCGCGGGCTCAATGCGAATGCAAAGCTATCGACTTGCTCATGATATTCAATCGCAATCCAGTGATTTTTCTTCACATATTTTTTTATTTGAACGTTCGATCTATTCGCCTTCGATGAAGGCACTGCAAAATTGGGATGTGCCTGAAGATATTACCCATGACTACTACCAACTGATTATGCGCTGGCATGAATTAAAGGAAGTGCTCATCAGTGAGCAGCGTTCTCAATACTTGATGTTAGTTCCTTCGTTTGTTTCGCAAATCGACGCCTTTGTCTTTAAGCTGCAAGGCTTTTCAGAGAGAAAACTGGTTGAGTTAGCCTGGGTTGGTGTGATTGGTTTAGGCGGGATCTTAATCACTAGTGTGTTTGTCGTGCTGTTTGTTCGCCGCGAGATTGTTCATCCACTGCGAGCGTTGGTGGTCGCGAGTGAACAAATTAAGTCGCGTTCTTTTGATGTTGAGTTAAATGTTGTTAGCGACAATGAGATGGGCATCCTCACTCGAACGTTTAATAATACCGCCAAAGAGTTAGGCAAATTCTATTACGGTTTAGAGAAGGCTGTGAATGAGAAAACGCATAAACTTCAGCATGCCAACCAGTCTTTACATGTTCTGTATAAGTCTTCTAGTGAACTGACTGCATCAAGAATTACACCTGATAACTTTGCTGCGATCTTGCAGCAAATTGTGAGTATTGAAGGGGTAAGTGCGGTAAAACTTGAAGTGGGTACTGGGGAAGAAAAACCGATGATACTCGCGAAAGGCGAGTTGCAAGAAAAGAATCTTTCGAGCCAAACATTAACCCTTGATGGGGCGGAACTAGGCACACTTTATTGGAATTGGTATTTACCATGTCCAGACCAAGATTTGATTGATAACTTTGTACGGATTCTCTCACGTGCCGTCTACTACAACCAAGCACAGCGACAATCAGAACAGTTACTGTTGTTAGAAGAGCGCGCAACGATTGCGCGGGAGCTACATGATTCGTTAGCTCAATCACTCTCTTATTTGAAGATCCAAGTCTCCTTGCTTAAACGCATGATGAAAAAGCTTGAGCAGAGTTCAGAATTGGATAAAACAAACAGCATTGTTAGTGACTTAGATTCCGCATTATCAGGTGCTTATACACAACTGCGTGAATTGTTAACTACCTTTAGATTATCAATCAAAGAAGGCAATTTTGATACCTCATTAAAAGAGATGTTGGCACAACTTCAGGAGCAAACTGAAGCGAAGATTGTGCTTGATAACCAATTGTCTTCGGCCGAACTTGATGCTCATCAGCAAGTTCATTTGCTGCAGTTGATTCGTGAAGCGACGATCAATGCGATTAAGCATGCTGATGCGACCCAAATAGACATTTTCTGCACTGAGAGTGATGAAGAGGTCATGATTAAAGTGATTGATGATGGTGTCGGGATTGAAAGCCAAGAAAGCAAGATTAACCACTATGGTTTGTCGATCATGCATGAGCGTGCTAGTCGCTTAAATGGTCAACTGACGATTAAAACAGCGAGCCAACAAGGCTGCGAAATAGAATTAAAATATCCAAGAACTAAGGATAACGATTTTGACACAATGTAGAGTAATGCTTGTAGACGATCATCCATTGATGCGTCGAGGATTGAGCCAACTATTGAGCTTTGAAGATGAATTTGAAGTGATTGCTGAAGCATCCTCAGGAGCGGAAGCGGTGGCGAAGAACCATGAAGTTGAGCCAGACTTAATTCTGCTCGATTTGAACATGAAAGGCATGTCGGGGCTAGATACCCTCAATGCGCTTCGAGCTGACAATTGCGATGCCAATATCGTGATCCTGACTGTCTCTGACAGTGCTGCTGATATTGACGCGTTAGTTAAAGCAGGTGCAGATGGCTATTTGCTGAAAGATACCGAGCCAGATGAATTGATTGAAGTATTGAAAAACAGCCTCAATGGTGACAAAGCTTATAGTAAAGAAGTCGCCGAGTATTTAGCTGACCGCGAGAATCAGGATGATGTTTTTGATACTTTGACTGACCGTGAAATGCAGATTTTGCGTCAAGTCGCTAAAGGGTTGAGAAACAAGCAAATCGCCGACAACTTATTTATCTCTGAGTCGACAGTCAAGGTGCATATGAAGAGCTTGCTTAAAAAACTGGTGGTGCCATCACGCACGGCGGCGACGGTTCTCTACCTAGAGCGCTATGGTGATTTAAAATAAGGCGACTCAAAATAAGGCGATTCAAAGTAACGCGAATTAAAAGAAGCGATTCAAAGTCATCAAACAAAAAAAGGTTCATCACCTGGGGGCGGGGATGAACCTTCACTCCAATCTGGCTAGTGACTAAATGCCAGAGTCGTAATTATTGCGCTGCGGACAAGTGCCAATGATCTCGCGTCTTCCAGACTCTTTGACTTCTTCTAAAATGACGTCAAAACCCCACAGACGGTAAAGGTGCTTGAGTACTTCGTTGTAGCCATCATGCAATGGAATACGGTCGTGAGGCACGTATTGCAGTGTCATCGAGCGGTCGCCACGTACATCAACGTTAAATACTTGAATGTTTGGTTCAAGATTGCTGAGGTTGTACTGGGCGGCAAGCTTCTCTCGAATCGCTCGGTAGCCCATATCATCGTGAATTTGGCTCACTTCAATATAGTTCTTTCTATCATCATCAACGATAGAGAACAGCTTAAAATCACGAATGATTTTTGGCGATAGATATTGGCTGATAAAGCTTTCATCTTTGAAGTTATGCATCGCAAAATGCACTGCTTCTAGCCAATCGCTGCCTGCAAGTTCAGGGAACCATTCTTTGTCCTCATCAGTCGGCTCTTCACAGATACGACGAATATCGCGGAACATAGCAAAGCCAAGCGCATAAGGGTTAATACCGCTAAAGTACGGGCTATTGTAGGGAGGTTGCGCCACCACGCTGGTATGACTGTGTAAAAATTCGAGGATAAAGCGCTCAGAAACCACACCTTCATCGTAGAGATGGTTCAAAATGGTGTAGTGCCAGAATGTGGCCCAACCTTCGTTCATCACCTGAGTTTGTTTTTGTGGATAGAAGTACTGGCTCACTTTGCGCACAATACGCACGATCTCTCGCTGCCATGACTCCAGTAGAGGGGCGTGTTTCTCGATGAAATAGAGAATGTTTTCTTGCGGTTCACTTGGGAAGCGCACTTTTTCACTCTCTTCTTTATCAGCGGTTTTTGGCACAGTGCGCCATAAGTCGTTCACTTGTGATTGTAAATACGCTTCCCGTTCTTCTTGACGACTTTTCTCTTCCGCAATCGAAATTTTTTCCGGGCGCTTGTAGCGATCAACACCGTAGTTCATTAAAGCGTGGCAAGAATCGAGTAACTCTTCGACTTCAGAGACACCATACTTTTCTTCACATTCTGCAATGTATTTCTTGGCGAATAGAAGATAGTCGATAATTGAACCTGCATCGGTCCATGCTTGGAAAAGATAATTGCCTTTGAAGAACGAGTTATGTCCATAGCAGGCGTGTGCCATCACCAATGCCTGCATGGTGACGGTATTCTCTTCCATCAAGTAAGCAATACAGGGATTGGAGTTAATCACAATCTCGTAGGCAAGCCCCATTTGACCATGTTTGTAGCCTTGTTCGGTCTGGATGAACTTCTTACCAAATGACCAATGGTTATAGTTGATCGGCATACCAATACTCGAGTAAGCATCCATCATCTGCTCTGAAGTGATGACTTCAATTTGATTTGGATAGGTATCGAGCTTGTAGTGCTGTGCCACACGCTTGATCTCAACGTGATAGCGTTCTAACAAACCAAACGTCCAGTCAGGACCATCAGGCAACAGCTTATCGCTTTTTTTCGTTGTTGATTTTGTTGTCATGGTACCTCCCTAAGCGTTTTCTTTTTTGAACAGTTCCCTGAACACCGGGAAGATGTCATCAACGCTACGAATATTCTTCATGGCGAAGTTAGAGAAAGCGTTTTCTAGTTTCTCGTACTCATGCCATAAGGTTTGGTGAGAACGTCGTGTGATCTCTATGTAGGAGTAATATTGACACTTAGGGAGCAGCCCTTCTTGCAGCAACTCACGACAGCGTGGTGAATCATCAGCCCAGTTATCGCCATCGGACGCTTGTGCCGCGTAGATATTCCATTGACCAACAGGATAGCGGTCGGCAACGATCTCATTCATGAGTTTGAGTGCACTGGAAACTATGGTGCCACCGGTTTCTTGAGAGTAGAAGAACTCATGTTCGTCGACTTCTTTTGCTTGAGTGTGGTGGCGAATAAACACGACTTCGACGTTTTCGTAAGTGCGAGTTAAGAACAAGTAGAGCAGGACATAAAAGCGCTTAGCGATATCTTTGGTAGCCTGATCCATAGAACCTGATACATCCATCAAGCAAAACATCACAGCTTGGCTTGAAGGAATGGGGCGTCGCTCGTAATTCTTAAAGCGTAAATCGAAGGTGTCGATAAAAGGGACGCTATCGATTTTTTTACGTAGTGAAGTGATTTCTTCTTTGAGACGGCGCTCTTCAATAAGTTGGGCTGGCTCTTGGTTTTGAATGCGTTCAAGCTCCGCTTCGAGCTCATTCATCATGCGGCGTTTGCCGGCCGTCATCGCGGTTCGTCGAGCAAGAGATTGTTGTAGTGACTTAACAATCGCGATATTGGCTGGATTGCCGGCGGTTTGATAGCCTGCGCGATGAGTTTTCCACTCAGTAATTTTGTTAATCTGCGTCTTGTCTAAGTTTGGTAACGCTAAGTCTTCGAACAAGATGTCCAAGTATTCGTCTTTCGATATCTGAAATACGAACTCGTCTTGTCCTTCACCGTCAGCACTTGCATCGCCTTCACCAGTACCGCCACCACCGCCACCACCTTTAGGACGTTCAATTTTATCACCTTTGATGAACTGGTCGTTACCTGGATGAACGCGTTCTCTTACGCCCCCTTGACCTTGGTGGAAAATCGGTTCGCTAATATCTTTATGCGGAATTGAAACGTCTTCGCCAGTTTCGGTGTTAGTAATTGAACGGCGATTGACAGCATCAGCCACCGACTCTTTGATTTTTTCTTTGTGGCGACGAATGAAGCGCTGTCTATTGACTGCACTTTTGTTCTTGCCATTCAGTCGTCTGTCGATAAATTGCGCCATGAGTCACCCCTTTTTCGCTACATACACTATGCGTGTTTGTATTCATCGCATCCAATCTCCTACCAGAGCTTGGCGCTCTGGTAGGTACTCCATGGGCAATCCCCAGTTTCCTGAGGATTTGTCTGCACTATTAAGATGATTTACGTACGCGTAGGTACCATTCTGATAGCAAGCGTACTTGCTTCTCGGTGTAACCTTTTTCCATCATGCGAGCGACAAAGTCGTCGTGTTTCTTCTGATCTTCAGAAGAGGTTTTCGCATTAAAGGAGATGACAGGAAGCAGTTCTTCAGTGTTGGAGAACATTTTCTTCTCTATCACAGTGCGCAATTTTTCATAGCTGGTCCAAACTGGATTTTGACCATTGTTATTGGCACGGGCACGCAGTACAAAGTTGACGATTTCATTACGGAAATCTTTCGGATTACTAATGCCAGCGGTTTTCTCAATTTTCTCGAGTTCATTGTTAAGCGCAGAACGGTCGAACAGCTGACCAGTTTCTGGATCACGATACTCTTGGTCTTGAATCCAGAAATCTGCGTAGGTGACATAGCGATCAAAGATATTTTGTCCGTACTCAGAGTAGGACTCTAAGTACGCGGTTTGAATTTCTTTGCCGATAAACTCAACGTAGCGAGGAACCAAGTAGCCTTTCAAGAACTCTAGGTACTTATCGGCGATGTCTTGTGGGAACTGCTCGCGTTCAACTTGTTGTTCAATTACGTAGAACAGGTGAACTGGGTTCGCGGCGACTTCACTTTGATCAAAGTTGAAAACTCGCGATAGGATCTTGAACGAGAAACGGGTCGATAGACCTGACATGCCTTCATCTACGCCAGCATAATCACGATACTCTTGGTAACTCTTAGCTTTTGGATCGGTGTCTTTCAACGTTTCGCCATCATAAACACGCATTTTAGAGAAGATGGATGAGTTTTCAGGCTCTTTTAGACGAGAAAGAATACTGAACTGCGCCAATAGGTCGAGTGTGCTTGGTGAGCATGGAGCCTTTGATAGCTCAGAATGATCGAGCAGTTTCTGGTAGATTTTGACTTCTTCAGAAACGCGCAGACAGTATGGCACTTTTACAATATAAACACGGTCAAGGAATGCTTCGTTGTTCTTATTGTTGCGGAAAGTTTGCCATTCTGACTCATTCGAGTGCGCGAGAATCATACCGTCAAACGGTAGGGCAGACAAACCTTCGGTACCATTATAGTTGCCTTCCTGTGTCGCAGTCAGTAGCGGGTGCAACACTTTGATCGGCGCTTTAAACATCTCAACGAATTCCATCAAACCTTGGTTCGCTTTACATAATGCGCCTGAATAGCTGTATGCATCGGGATCATCTTGAGAGAAATGCTCTAGCATGCGGATGTCTACTTTACCAACTAGAGATGAAATATCTTGGTTATTTTCATCACCTGGCTCGGTTTTCGCCACCGCCAATTGGTCAAGAATAGATGGACGTACTTTCACGACTTTAAATTTGGAAATGTCACCTCCAAACTCATGCAGTCGTTTTGCTGCCCACGGAGACATAATCGAACGTAGATAGCGCTTGTCAATCCCATACTCTTGTTTGAGCAGTTCACCATCTTCACTCATATCAAACAGACAGAATGGGTGATCATTGACTGGGCTGCGGACGCCGTCAGCAGACAACACGTAAATTGGTTGTTGCTGCATTAAGGCTTTAAGCTTTTCGGCTAATGATGATTTACCACCACCTACAGGACCGAGTAGATAAAGAATTTGTTTGCGTTCTTCAAGGCCTTGAGCGGCGTGTTTTAGGTATGACACAATTTGCTCAATTGCGTCTTCCATGCCGTAAAAGTCTTTGAAAGTCTCGTAACGCGAAATAACACGGTTGGAAAATATACGGCTTAGATGAGGGTCCTGAGCGGTGTCGATCACCTCAGGCTCTCCAATAGCCATTAATAAGCGCTCAGCTGCATTAGCGTACGCACTCTTGTCATCCTTACACAGTGCTAAGAAATCTTGTAAAGATAACTCCTCATCCTTGGACGCTTCATAGCGTGCTTGGAAATGGTCGAAAATGCTCATAATGATTTCCCCTCTGAAACCTGTCAAACTGACAAATAACTCGCAAAAATTAACGTATCCCTCATTAATTAAGACTAGTGTGGATTTCTACTTTTGCTTAAAAAATATGTGTTTATTTGCAAAATTATCGTTAGACGCCTTTGCTACAAACCACCTTGTGTCTGCTGACAACCTTTTATACGTCGGGCTCGAGCAAACAGATTGAAGTCGCCAGAATTTCAAAAACTTGCATGGTTTACTGTGTATAAGTGTGATCAATTCGCGGTTAATTTTATGGTATGTAGTGCGTTATAATTGTGATAACGATAAATCTTGTGAATGGAAAGGGTTGTGAAAATAAGTTGGTTAACCGTAGGTGTGATGGTGCACGGATGTGTGGCGTTCAATGCACAAGCAAGTATTAGTCAATGGTCTTTGGGTGCTGGTGCATCCTATTCGCCAGCGGTGTATAAGGATACGCCCTCAAATCGCACTATAATTCCGGTTATCGGCTATGAAGGAGAACACTTTTTCATGCGCGGTTTCAGTGCCGGCTATCGTTTGAATCCCATTGGTTCAACACATAATATTGTGTTTCGTGCTGCATACGATCCCCGTACTTTGAAAACCGGTGATTCAGACAATGCGGCGATTAAAAAATTGGACGAACGCGATGCCACCATCTTTGGCGGTGTGAGCTATCAAATTTTAACTCGTGTAGGCATGTTTGAAGCTACGGCTGGTTCAGATATTGGTGGTACCCACAATGGCTTCTATGGAGAAGCCGCTTGGCGCTTACCGTTTCGTGGAAGAGGCTGGGGATTTACGCCGAGTATTGGTTATTCCTACAATAGCGATAAGATTAACAACCATCTGTATGGCGTGAGTCAAGCAGAGGCTAGGCGCTCTGGACTAGAAGCGTTTGATGCTGACTGGGATGGCCAATACTTTATTGGGCTGTCTGGCTATATGCACATTACACCGAGCCTGAGGTTGGGGGCGGGCGTGCGCTACATCAATCTTGAAGGTGAGATTGAAAAGAGCCCAATTATTGAATCAGGTATTAATACGGCATTAACGGTAACCGCGGTTTATATGTTTTAGTACGGTATAAACGAAATAGGGCAGCGTTGATGCTGCCCTCTATTTACTTAGCCTTGGTTGACTTTACGCGTTGAAAATCTGCTTCAACTCATTTGCGCATAGGTGGTATTGGCGCGGGCACTTACGCCATGTCGCTAACATACGACGGTATTTTTCTAGCATTGGCATTTGTGCGTTAAAGTTGTGGTCGCCTTTGTCAAATTGAGGGTAAAGACCTTCCGAATCGACTAAAAAGCGAACGTAATGCACTAGCTTACATTCAGTACCGCAATCAAAACCAAGGAACTGTAGGCGGCGTTGGTCTACTTCTTTGCGCTCATGTTCTTCTAACATATTGTTAGATTCTTGCATTGCATGATACATCTCCATAATGTCGATGATTTCACGACATTCGTTATCTTCAATGCAGCCAAAATCTTTGTTTAGCTCACGCATTTGTAATACGTAACCACGCTCGACAATAGTCTGTAAGCGTTTGTATTTTTTTGCGTTTTCTGGATCCATCTGTGACATCAGGTAGTACTGGTTAGATAGGATTAAACGTTGAGCGTTTGTCATTTCCATTAGGGGCGACCTCATAAATCTAGTACATCTTTAATGTGCTTAGGTTAGCCTGTTGTTGACGCTTGAAACATGATCTCAACACATGTTTATGACTAAAAATGAAAACTTTTTACTTATTTTTTGTGATAATGATTATAGATGTAATCGCGGTCAGAGAATGTGCGTAACCACTCGGGTTTGAAGACACTGAGTACCGCGACCGCCATGCCATTAAGCAATCCTTCAGGAAAAGCTAATAAAGCAATAAATACCAGATAATTATCAACAATTGTTGCCCAGTTATGCTGCTCAGTGAGCAGATGGAAGAGGCTGGTGAGTAGAATGTGAACCGAGCCAGTAATCGCACCATTAAAAAAACCAGCGACGAAAATATAGACAAATATATTGCGTGGCAAATAGCGATAACTTAGTAAAAAAACACCATAACTGGTAATAATGGGGATTAAGCAAGACAGCACGAGATAGTGCCCCATATTTTCGACAGTCACAGTACCAAAAAGGGCGAGGCTTAATACTACAGGAAAACAGAGTAGGTAGGCGACGCGCCATCCGTACATCAGCGTTAAACTGGTTAATGCGAGAAAGTGAATATCGAGTCCTTGTTTAATCCCGGCTTCAGCCAACCAAAGCAGGAACAGAGCAAAACAAACTGCAAAAGTTAGATGTTGAAAATGGCTTTCTTGTCTGAACTTGGGCAGAAAGTTTTCGCGGGTATCTTTTACACAAGGGGCTATGGCCAGAATTGCGGCTAGCCACATCCACAAATTATTCAATTCCACTCAATTTCCTTATTCGGTGTTTTTTCCTTTGAATAGATATTTTTCATCGTTTGAGATTGTTAATACGCGCATAGAGGCGTAACGTTTAACCAGTTGCCTGCAAATTCTTATGCGGGCTGTAAACCGATAACAACAAGTATGGTTTAGTTATGAAAAAATCGATATTGGCATTACTTTTCGCTTCTTGCTTTCACTATTCGGCGAATGCCTGTACGGGCATTTCACTCTCTACAACGAATAACGACTTTATCCAAGCGCGCACGATAGAGTGGGGACACAATGATCTCAATAGTAAATTGGTCATCTCTCCGCGCGATTATACCTATACCGCTACCATGCCAGATCAAAAGCAGGGTTTAAAGTGGCAGAGCAAATACGGTTTTGCTGGTATATCAGTGAGTGACGATAAATTTATTGCCGAAGGGGTGAATGAGAAAGGGCTGAGTGCTGGTTTATTCTATTTCCGCAATTATGGTTCATTAGCCAAATATGATCCAAGTGACACGGCGAACAATATTACCGATATGGACTTTGTTCGTTGGATGTTGAGTCAGTTTGAAACTGTTGCGCAGGTTGAAGCAGCGCTTGATAAAATCAAAATTGTGACGGTCTATTTTGACCAACAGGGTAACCCGTCACCAACCGCGCACTGGCGTGTTTCGGATAAAGATGGCAACAGCATCGTAATTGAGATTATGAACCATGGTGAAATCCATATTCACAAAAACACGGCTAAGGTGCTGACCAATTCTCCAGATTATGCTTGGCAGGTGACAAATTTAAACAACTACATTAATTTACGTCCGGGCAGCAGTAGTGACCAGCAAATTAATGGTGTCACGGCGCAGTCGTTTGGCGTAGGTTCTGCCTTTGTTGGTCTACCTGGTGATATTTCTCCGCCTTCACGTTTTGTACGCGCGGCGTTTTACGTCAACACTGCCCCTGAGTTGAAAACGGGTCAGCAAGCGGTGTCACAAGCATTTCATATCTTAAACAATTTTGATATTCCAATTGGCACTGAGTTTAATGATAAGAGCCACATTCCCGATTTGCCAAGCGCGACGCAGTGGACGTCGGTGATCGATCAGGGCAATGGTTTATTGTTCTATAAAACCATGCACGACAGCACCATTCGTCGTGTTGATTTGAAGCAGTTAGACTTTGATAGCAAGGTTGAACGCACGCAACCATTAGATGGCGGCAAATTCCATTTTGAAGATGTCGCAGTAAAATAAACGCGATATTTAGAAAAGTAACAGGGCACTTAACGAAGTGCCCTGTTTGATTTGACCAGTACTTAATGTTGGATTAGTACTTAACGTTTGAATGGTATTGCTCAAGAATCGACTTGATGTTTTCCATCGTTTCTTTTGGCGGTGGGTTTACACCTTCAAGCGGGTATTCAAAGCCTAACGCTTCCCATTTGTGAGCGCCAAGTTTGTGATAAGGCAATAGCTCAACTTTTTCGATGTTGTCCATATCTTTAATGAACTCACCAAGCATGTGCGCTGCTTCATCTTCATCCGTGTAACCTGGCACCACAACGTAGCGAATCCAAGTCTTTTGACCTTTCTGATGTAGGTAGCGAGCAAAATCAAGTACGCGACGGTTAGATACACCAATAAAGTCTTGGTGAATTTCGTCTTTCATGTGTTTAAGGTCAAGCATGACCAGATCGGTCACTTCCAATACTTCGTCAACCACATCAGTATGCTTACGAATGTAGCCATTGGTATCAAGACAAGTATGGATACCTTCTGCTTGAGCTGCACGGAAAAAGTCGCGTACGAATTCAGGTTGCAGCATCGCTTCACCACCGGAGCACGTGATACCGCCTCCTGATGCTTTCATGAAATGACGGTAGCTTTTTGCTTCATTGATAATCTCTTCAACGGTCACTTCTTTACCATCATGCGTGTCCCATGTATCGCGGTTATGACAATATTTACAACGCATTAAGCAGCCTTGTAGGAAGACAATAAAACGAATTCCAGGACCATCGACAGTGCCACATGATTCAAAAGAATGAATACGACCAATTGTTGACATGAGCTCATCTCTTTAGCAATTATTTGAACGTTATTTTATTACAAATTACCCCGATTAAATAGGGTTATAGCGGTTTCTATGCCAATAAATAGCAAAGAAAAATTGTGCTAGAGCGAGTGAATTAATTCGTTATGTAAAAGAGAATTATTTACAAGAAAAAGAACAATGAAAACGAGGCGTTAGAGTGATAATTGTCCCGCGACTCTTTATAGTCCGCTGTGCCTATGGCTGCGGTTAAACTTGCGCCGAACTGCTCATTATACCAAGCAAATCCGGCTACGGCTGTCGCTTGTTGTTTATCTAACGTGACGGGATAGTTTTCGGGATCTGAAATACCGGGTCTATCTCCTTCTAGGGTAATGTCATTGAAGCGATATCGAGCTTTAATTCCAGAGAAAGCGAACCAGCCATCGGATTTCCCACCTAAAGATCCTGCTCGGAATGGCAGTTCTTTATCAATGTTTGCCGCACCTAAATTTCCAGAAAGATTTTTGCCCCAGCGTAGCATTAATCCAGTCGAGATATCGCTACGAAAATTGCCGGCATTAAGTTCTGAAATGTTAGTGATTTCGAATTGGGTAAGGGAGGCGTTCGCAGAACGATATAAGGCAAAATGATTAAGGTATCCAAGATTAACGACGAGCCCTTCATCAACTTGATAGTCCCAACCATTGGGGTAGTCTGACCCAGTAATTTCATGTACGAGACGCTGCGCTTTATCAGCCAATGAATTCTCACCCACCGTACCAAGTGTGAAGTTATAGCGACTCACCCTATCGTCCATGATCGAGATATAGTTGAGCTCTCCAAATAGTACGCCGGCATAAGGGCGCTGATTAGCAATGGGTACGTCAGCTAATAAATCGTTTGGGGTGTACATTTTTTGCCCAAGGGCGAATTCGTATTTATCGATAGAATCGTGAGATAAAGAAAGCCAGTTTAGGCGCGAATCTCCGCTGATCGGGCTGGAGGTATAGGAGGCATATAGCGCGTTAGTGTATTCCTTATCTAAACCAAAAGGCCCATCATTATCTGCGCTAAACACCAAAGTCGGCTCGAGAGAGGCATGGCAACTAAAAGCGAAAATAATGCTTGAATACGCAACGACGATTCTTTTCATTCATGCTCCTCAAAATGAGTAATACCAACATGATTATAGCTATGAGAAACAGATGTTTTAGTGAGTTTAAGGTCAATTCTAGGAAGTAGGGTAGATCCAGCTAACTAATTTAGGAAAAACTTGGGACAAAAAAAAGCCCCGCTAATGCGAGGCTTTCATCAATTAATCAGCTGAGAATTATAGAGACTCAGTGAAAGTACGTGCGATTACGTCAGCTTGTTGCTCTGCAGTTAGAGAGTTAAAGCGTACAGCGTAACCAGAAACGCGGATTGTTAGCTGAGGGTATTTCTCAGGGTGCTTAACTGCGTCTTCTAGAGTTTCGCGGTTAAGAACGTTCACGTTTAGGTGTTGACCACCTTCGATGCCAGCTTCGTGGTGGAAGTAACCATCCATTAGACCAGCAAGGTTAGCACGTTGGCTATCTTCTTCTTTACCTAGTGCGTTTGGCACGATAGAGAAAGTGTAAGAGATACCATCTTGAGCGTCAGCAAACGGTAGTTTACCTACAGATGTTAGTGATGCTACAGCACCTTTCTCGTCACGACCGTGCATTGGGTTTGCACCAGGAGCGAAAGGAGCGCCAGCACGACGACCGTCTGGAGTGTTACCAGTTTTCTTACCGTACACAACGTTTGAAGTGATAGTAAGGATAGACTGAGTTGGGATTGCATCACGGTACATCTTAAGTTTACGGATTTTGCCCATAAACGTAGAAACAAGTTCACATGCGATGTCATCAACGCGTGCGTCGTTGTTACCGAATTTAGGGTAATCGCCTTCGATTTCGAAGTCGATTGCAATGCCATCTTCGTCACGAACTGGTTTAACAGTTGCGAACTTGATTGCAGATAGTGAGTCAGCTGCAACAGATAGACCTGCGATACCACATGCCATAGTACGACGAACGTCACGGTCGTGAAGAGCCATTAGAGACGCTTCGTAGCTGTATTTGTCGTGCATGTAGTGGATGCTGTTTAGAGCAGTCACGTATTGCTTAGCTAGCCAGTCCATAAATGTGTCTAGGCGAGCCATTACGTCGTCGTAGTTTAGAACTTCGTCAGTGATCTTGTCAGAAACAGGACCAACTTGCATCTTCAGTTTCTCATCCACACCGCCGTTGATTGCGTAAAGCATAGTTTTCGCAAGGTTAGCACGTGCGCCGAAGAACTGCATTTGCTTACCAACAACCATTGGAGATACACAACATGCGATTGCGTAGTCGTCAGATTCTAGGTCAGGACGCATTAGATCATCGTTTTCGTACTGGATAGAAGAAGTATCGATAGATACTTTAGCACAGAAACGTTTGAAGCCGTCAGGTAGCTGCTCAGACCAAAGTACAGTGATGTTTGGCTCTGGAGAAGGACCCATAGTGTATAGGCTGTTTAGGAAACGGAAGTTAGTACGTGTAACTAGTGTACGACCGTCAAGACTCATACCGCCCATTGACTCAGTAGCCCAGATTGGGTCACCAGAGAACAACTCATCGTATTCAGGAGTACGTAGGAAACGAACCATACGTAGCTTCATTACGAAGTGGTCGATCATTTCTTGAGCTTCAACTTCAGTGATCTTGCCAGCAGCGATATCACGCTCGATGAAGATGTCTAGGAAAGTCGAAGTACGACCTAGAGACATTGCAGCACCGTTTTGTGATTTAACTGCAGCTAGGTAGCCGAAGTAAGTCCACTGGATAGCTTCTTTAGCAGTTTGAGCAGGCTCAGAGATATCGAAACCGTACTTAGCAGCCATTTGCTTGATTTGACCTAGAGCGCGGTGTTGCTCAGCAATTTCTTCACGAAGTTGCATAGTTGCTGTTAGGTCTTCGCCGTTCTCAAAACGCTCTTGAAGAGACTTGAATTGAGCCAGCTTGTCTTTCATTAGGAAGTCAATACCGTATAGTGCAACACGACGGTAGTCACCGATGATACGACCACGGCCGTATGCATCTGGAAGACCAGTCAGAACACCAGACTTACGACAAGCTAGGATATCAGGAGTGTAGATATCGAAAACGCCAGCGTTGTGAGTTTTGCGGTATTCTGAGTAGATCTTAGAAATCATAGGGTCTAGAGTTTCACCGTATGCTTTACAAGAACCTTCAACCATACGTACACCACCGTTAGGGATGATTGCACGCTTAAGTGGTTTTTCAGTTTGTAGACCAACGATAGTTTCTAGATCTTTTTCGATGTAGCCTGCATCGTGAGCAGTGATGGTAGAGATAACGTCAGTATCGAAATCAAGAGGCGCTTTAGTTGCGTTCTCAATTTTGATGCCTTCCATTACTTTAGCCCAAAGCGTATTAGTTGCTTCAGTACCTTCAGAAACTAGGAAAGATTCGTCGCCTTCATACGGAGCGTAGTTCTTCTGAATGAAATCACGTACGTTTACTTCGTTTTGCCAATCACCTTGTACAAAACCTTCCCAAGCTTTAGCAAATTGCTCTGCCATGACATACCTACCTTTTTAGTAGAAAAAACACGTACTGGTTTCGCCGCTGAGCCAGCTATCCTCGGTATGAGGAACAGTACACTCTTATTTAAAATAACAATATGTATAGCCTTTACTGATCGCTATTCGTATTCGATCAAAAACCTATAGAAATTGTCATTACTCTTTATATGGGATATTACCAGTTCGAATTCAAGGATACACTAAAAAATTTTTGAAACCTTAAACTAAATCAACAAATACTAAAAATAATTGATAAAAAGGGGCGCGAAAATCGCGTCCCCTTCATTTATAGCTCAAAAATTACAGTAGTGCAGGAATACCAAACTGATCTTCAAGCATACCAACAGCAAGCATTGCAACTAGACAGATCACTAGTACGCCTACTGGAATTACGATTTTATCAACAAAACCTAGACGAGCAGCACGCTCTTTGTCGCCGATTAGACCGTTGTTGTCTAGTAGCATGGTTAGTGCCCAAGCTAGTACAGGGTTAACTACCGCAGAACCAAAGATACAGATACCTGCAGCTTGTGAGTCTTTAGAGTCTTTAACCATTTGCATACCCGCTTCTAGTAGAGGTAGAGATACACCTACTAGTAGTGCTACACGCATTACTGGTGGCCATACCGCTACGTCCATTGGGAAACCAAGGATAGCCACTGCCATTACGATTAGACCAAGAAGGATTGCACCGCCTGGAATAGGGCGTTTAGCGATCGCAGCTGGGATCATGTAAGTACCCCAAGATGAAGTGATGTTACCACCACCTACAGCTGTACCAACCATCTGACGGATAGAACACATAGTCATAGTGTCATCTACGTCCATAAGAACTTTTTCAGTCTTTTTAGGGTAGTTTAGCTCTTGGAAAATACGGTGACCTAGGAAATCTGGTGACCACATTGCTACCGCAAGAATTGCGAAAGGTAGAGACGCGATGAAGTGCTGCATGTTTGGAAGACCAAGCATCCAACCTTCTTCAGTGCTGCCCCACCAGTAAACTGGGTTTAGGTTAGGTAGACCTGGTTCAGTCACGAATTTGATATCGAAACCTGCACCAAATGCCAAAGCGATAGCAAGACCGGTGAAAGCACACACAGGGATAGCTAGCCAGCGTTTGTTTACTTTCGCAAGGTATGCGTAAAGAACGATAGTTACTGCTAGTACAACTAGACCAACGTAACCCATGCTGCCTGCTGCAACTGTGTCTGATTGAAGACCAACTGCCCACTCTTGAATCGAGGTGATTTGGCTCATTGTACCGGTTAGACCTAGGAAGATAAGCAAGCCACCTGCTGTACCTTCGGAGGTAAGGTTAACCAGTTTGGAACCACCTTTTAGGAAACTCAAGATCAGACCGAATACACCGATCAGGATTGCAAGAGCAAGAGGGTGAGCACCCGCTAGTGCGATAGTCGCGATAAGTGGGATCATCGGACCGTGGTTACCCGCAAGGTTTGCTTTCGGGTTAATGAAGCCAGATGCTAGAACACAGAATAGGAATGCAGGGATAAGCATCTCTACACGTGCAACTTCAATCGCAAACTCTTTACCAAGGTTTACGTGATCCCAAGCAGCTGTCAGACCTTCTGCCCAAGACATCATTACTGCTGAGTACATCGCGATGATGCCGATTGTACCCGCAAGAGCTGGAACTAAGTCCTCAAGCTCGAAACGGAAGTCACGGCCAGGTAGGTTTAAACCAAAGCGACGTGGCTTCATGATTTGAAGTTCGTGATCTAGGTAATCGGAACGTGATGCAAATTCCGATGACGGACGATGCAGCTCGCGATAGCTCTTGTTTTCGATATCCGAATCAGAGTGCGGCTTATTGACTGCGTCTGACATAGATTCCTCATATTAAAGTTAGTGATTTATTTTAAGTCGCTCGTTTGTTTTTGATATAAGCGACTGCGTAAAACGTCTGTTCATATACCTAGACCGCTTGAAGCGTGATATTCACTAATCTCACTACACAGTAATCTCTGTATTTTGAGGTTTAGTTCGTTAGTTGCCTAACAGTCACGACAAGTCGTTTAGGTATAGCTTCTTACAAGAAATCCTTTTTGCCCTTTAAGCGGCACGTATAGCATGTGCTTAAGAATAGACGAAGAAGCGGACAAAAAAGCGTCAGTTGAGGCTTTTGTCCGTCGGGAGTTTAACGTGCTAACCCTTAAGAGTGATTGATTTAGATCACTTTATGAAAGAATGTGAAAGAAAACTACGCAACATGGTTAAGGATTGACTTACTTTGCGCTTGAAACCTGAAAATTGCTTTCAAAATGTAACCTTGACCAAACCTGTAGTTTACTTTTTACCGCATAGTTGCAACATTTTTATCGGCGAATATTTGGAGCGGATTTTTGTGTGGTAAATGTTAAGTGAGTCAATTATCAGTTTCGCGACTCGCTTTGTCTTATGCATGCAATAAAGTACTAATAACTATATTGTGCTTATTTATTCATATAAAGTGTCTATATAACCAATTTGTGCAGGTTAATAATTTGTTGCATGTTTAAGGGGTTAGTGCTAGTTTGATGGCAAATGGAAGGATCCATGCAATCAAGCAGTAACAAATATATGCTTGACGAAGATAATATTACAGGGAGTAGCAGCGCATGAAAGATGTACCAGCGCTAAATATCAATAACTTGCACAAGACCTTCGGTCAAAATGAAGTTCTAAAAGGCATTTCTTTAGAAGCCCACAAAGGTGATGTTATCTCGATAATCGGTTCTTCCGGATCAGGTAAAAGTACCTTTTTACGTTGTATCAACCTTCTTGAAACCCATACAGACGGCGAAATCTGGGTCAATGGCGAATTGATTGAGATGAAAAACAACCGCCAAGGTGAAGCCGTTCCTGCGAATGAAAAACAAGTGCAACGAATCCGTTCTCGTTTAGCAATGGTATTCCAAGGGTTTAACCTATGGTCACATTTAACGGTACTTGAAAATGTGATCGAAGCTCCAGTTCATGTCTTAGGTGTGCCGAAGGCCCAAGCGATTGAAAATGCAGAATTGCTACTCAAGAAAGTTGGCTTGTACGAGCGCAAAGATTACTACCCTGGTCATTTATCTGGTGGGCAGCAGCAGCGTGCAGCGATAGCAAGAGCGTTAGCGGTCGACCCTGAGGTCATGCTATTTGATGAGCCAACTTCGGCACTTGACCCTGAGTTGGTTGGTGAAGTGCTTGGTGTAATGCGCGATCTTGCTGAGGAAGGACGCACCATGTTAGTGGTGACTCATGAGATGGCCTTTGCCCGTGACGTTTCAAATCATGTGATGTTTCTTCATCAAGGTTTGGTAGAGGAGCAGGGTGATCCTGCCAAATTATTTACCAGCCCTGAATCTGAGCGTTTGCAACAATTTATCTCGTCTATTTATTAACTGCCTTTCTTGAACTAAACAACAAGGCAGAGCAACACAACATCTAGTAATTATCTAATAAACACTAAAAATCACAGGAGTATGGAAATGAAAAAGTGGTTAGTAGTAGCGGCACTGGCAGCTACAACAGTGACAGGCATGGCACAAGCGAAAGATTGGAAGACAGTTCGTTTTGGCATTGAAGGTGCTTATCCTCCATTTAGCTGGACAGAAGCTGACGGTTCACTCAAAGGCTTTGATGTCGATATGGCCAACGCACTTTGTAAAGAGATGGAAGTTAAATGTAAGATCGTTCCTCAAGATTGGGATGGCATCATTCCTTCTCTGCTTGCGCGTAAATACGATGCAATTATCGCAGCAATGTCGATTACTGAAGAGCGTAAAAAGAAAATTGACTTCACTGGCAAATACGCACTTATTCCAAACAAATTTATTGCCAAGAAAGATGCGGGTCTAAATTTTGACAACCTTGATGGTGTAAAGATCGGCGTGCAACGTGCGACCACTCACGATAAGTACCTAACAGACAATTACGATAAAGTTGAGATTGTTCGTTACGGTTCATTTGATGAAGCGTACCTTGATCTTGCAAATGGTCGAATTGCAGCAGTACTGGGTGATGCTTCTGCCTTAGAAGAAGGTGTACTCAATGCTAAGGGTGGTGACGGTTATGAGTTCGTTGGTCCATCTCTAACGGATCCACAATGGTTCGGCGAGGGTTTTGGTATTGCAGTTCGTAAGCAAGACAAAGATCTGACTAAGAAACTCGATGAAGCGATTTTGTCTTTGCGTGAAAAAGGTATCTACCAAGAGATCGCGGCTAAATACTTCAACTACGACGTTTACGGTCAGTAAACGCTAGCCAATTAAGCTCGGTAGGTAACGAGCGATTGGCTCTCTGCGACCGTTGGCTTGTTCCTAGATGTAGCCAGCGGTCGAACTTTAGTTTAGGGAAAGGAACTCACCTATGCTGGATCTTCAAGGATATGAAGCCTCCATTTTAAAAGGGGCACAGGTCACGATAGAAGTGGCACTCTTGTCCCTTTTGCTTGCCGTTATTCTGGGAATGCTTGGCGCATTAGCAAAGCTAGCCCCTTATCGCTGGGCTCGTGCTATTGCCACCCTTTACACCACTATCATTCGCGGAATTCCCGATCTGGTATTAATGATGCTGATCTTCTTCGGCGGACAGATATTATTGAATAACAGCCTTTACTCGATTAATGAATGGCTGAACGAATGGTTTACCTCAAGCAACCCAGACCATGAATGGGTTTCTTACCTTCCTGATTATATTGATGTTAGTCCGTTTATCGCTGGCGTTTTGACCATTGGCTTTATCTTTGGTGCTTATATGGCGGAAACTTTCCGTGGTGCGATCATGGCGGTGGATAAGGGCGAATTAGAAGCAGCGAAAGCCTACGGCATGAGTTCGACGTTGGCATTTCGCCGTATTTTGTTCCCGCAAATGGTTCGCCATGCGTTACCAGGCTTCGGTAATAACTGGCTGGTATTGCTGAAAACCACCGCGTTGGTTTCGATTATTGGCTTAGAAGATATGGTTAGGGTAAGCGCATTGGCAGCAGGCTCAACAAAAATGCCATTTACCTTCTATATGGCCGTCGCAATCATCTTCCTATTTTTTACCAGCGTCTCTACCGGCTTGCTTAAACTGGTTGAACGTAAATTCAGTATACATGCGAGGTAGAAAATGGACTTTTCATTGATTATTGAGAGCTTCCCTATCTATTTAGAAGGGCTTTGGACCACTTTCTGGCTGGTTGGTTTGGCGCTTATCTTAGGTTTGTTGGTCGCGATACCTTTGGCAATCACCCGCAATAGCCGCAACTATCTTTTGATGCTACCAAGCTGGGGATACATCTACTTTTTCCGTGGCACACCGCTGCTAGTCCAGCTTTACCTAATTTACTACGGTATGGATCAATTTTTTCCAGTAAAAGATACCTTATGGGAAAACGCTTGGTTCTGCGCGCTGGTCGCCTTTGTGCTTAATACTTCTGCTTACACTGCCGAAATTATTCGCGGTGCAATCAATGGATTACCAAAAGGAGAAGTTGAAGCAGCCAAGGCGTATGGCATGAGCACGTTTATGACTTATCGCCGTATCATTTTGCCTAGCGCTTTGCGTCGTGCACTGCCAGCTTACAGCAATGAAGTGATTTTCATGCTGCATGGTAGTGCGGTGGCAGGTATTGTGACCATTCTTGATCTCACCGGTGCGGCGCGTTTGGTGAACTCTCGTTACTACGCGCCATTTGAGTCATTCCTCACAGCTGGCTTGTTCTATATGGCGCTGACTTTCTTAATTCTGTGGATTTTCAAAAATGCTGAGAAACGTTTCTTAGCCTACCTTAGACCTTTAAGCTGAGACGTATTGACCGACTAAAAACGCCCCACATTGTATTGCACAATGTGGGGCGTTATCGATTATAAAGAGTGGTTAGGCATCAATTGGCCGTTAACGTTACGACATCATCGTAGACGCGTCGTTCCCAACTGGTAACTTCCCCTTGTTTGTTCATAATTGGGAAGACATAGACGGGTGCAATTTCAGTCGTCCATACGCCTTGGTTATTTTGGAATACGTTGACTTCCATGTGTCCGTAGTGCTTACCACCACTAATCAGCTGTTTATCTTGCCAGACTTCTGGAGAGTCAAGATGAGCTAAGAATTGTTGGTATGGATTATCTAAATCAGTTTTGTATTTTCCATCTTCACCGAAGTAAGGGCCGCGTAAACCGTCACCGCCGATACCGGTATCGTAAAAATGGACACCATCAACAAGTGAGTGCTCGTACATCTCATCGTGTCCAGCAAACACCGCATCGACGCCATACTTAGCAAACAGAGGTGTGAGCACACGAACTGGTACACCAGATTGATTATCTTGACCATTGTCAAAGCCGCCATTACCCGTCGGGAATCCGTGAGGGCCTACAGAATATGGAACATGGTGGAACTGAACAAAGGTAAATTGACTGTTCTTCTGTGCATCCGCGAGTTGTTTCTCCAGCCAGACATATTGCTCAGAACCTGGGTTAAAGTCAGGAGCGTTAACGCCTGGCAAACGCCAGTTGGTATCCTTGTCAGTTTTATCTTCTTTGCCGTCAGACGTGTCGAGAGTAATAAAGGTGATTGGACCGTAATCAATACGATAGAAGCGATCTTTGTATGCCTCGACTTCGCTGCCGTTATCTGGAACGTCAAAATAGGCTTTGTATCGAGCAATCGCTTGTAGAGCCAATTCAGTATTGTACTCTTTCATACCGCCATCAGGGCCGGGGTAGTTTTCGTGATTGCCGAGCGCAGGGAAGAGTGGCACGTACGAGGCGATGTTATTGTACTCGCCAGCGTTATGACGCCAGAATTCATCCCAGTCGCGCTGTTCATTGCCAGATTCGACTAGGTCTCCAGCGATGGCGATGAAGTTGGGTTGACGTTCAATCATCACTCGAATGTTCTCTTGGTAACCTGTGGTTTGATCAACAAGATATTGACGATCAAAGTCTCCATAAGGTTCTGACCAACGTCTGGTCTTGCCCGTAGATTCAGGCTCTGTTTCTGAGTCTGAATACACCACAAATCGGACATCGCCATCTTTGCTTGGCACCGTAGTGAAGTGAGCACTGTATTTTTCATCACCTTGCTCAACGACATATTCATATTGGGTGCCAGGCGCGAGGCCATCGACTTTTACACTGTGGATATAAGGTGTGGCGGTGTCGGGGCTATATTTTTCAATTTCGGTCGGATAGTAATTTAGCTCCTTTGCTTGTTGAGGAGACGATTTGACCGATTTACTAAAATCTTCCCCTGAAACCACCACTTCACCCGCATTGCTGTCGGTGGTAACCCACATAATAGTCATGCTGGTATTGGTAGGGTTTTGGAGGTAGGGGCGTACTTTGAAAGCATCTTGTTCAGATGCCGATGTTGTAAAACTTATGCTAGCCAAAATTAAAGCGCTAAGTAGTGTTTTCTTCATAACTTGACCTCGTATGCTATTGCTAACAATGGCGATTAAAAGGGTAGAGAAATATATGAATTACTAGGTACACATCAGATTTACGATTGGTTGCGAGATGATTATGTCAGGAGCAGAAAATGAATGTAAAAGCAGGATCACAACTCGCTGCATTTGTCTAAAAACTGAGAATATGCTTTCGATTGGAGGAGAATGAAAGTTGAGAGCTAGATGATTTCTCAGTCTATCATTGAGAAATTGGAGAGGGGCACAAAAATAGACTGCGACAAGTGAAAGTGTTGTTGTTTGAACTAGCCGAAAAAAGCGTCGTTTATCTGAGGTGCGAGTTCACAAAATAAGACAAAGGCGTTTAATCTGCGTCGTCAATGTAATACTTGGGAGAACCATGAAACGCAGAGGTCACACCAAGCTATCTAGGCGTTTTAATCTTGCTATGTGGTAGCGATTTACATTCCTTTAAATAAGCCTTGCTGAGCACGACTGACGGCAAGTTTATGGCCAGCCATTTTTACATACATGCGGCCAGTAAAATCTTTAGTGACTTTATCAATTGCTGCCACTCTCACCACCGTCGAACGGTGAATTTTCCAAAACAAATCAGGATCGAGTTGTTGCAGTAGTTCTTTAATTGGAGTGCGGATCAGATACTCACTTTCATCGGTATAAATCGATACGTACTTCTCTTCGGCTTTGAAGTAGAGTACGTCATTGGTTGAAATCAGATGAATGTCATCACCTTGAGCGGCTTTAATCCATCGAAGGTATTGCTGCTGCTTTGGTGTCAGTTGGCTGATTTGTGCCAATAGATGATTGATATCAGGGGCTTGCTTGTTGCTCTTGGCGTGTAAATGTTGCTGAAGCTTTTGACAGCAATGTTCAAGGCGTTCTTCATTGATGGGCTTAAGCAAGTAATCAAGCGCATTTTGCTCAAAAGCATTAATGGCATATTGATCAAAAGCGGTGACAAACACCACTAATGGCTGCTGCTCAAGTTGAACAAGTTGTTTAGCTACCGCCATGCCATCCAACTCAGGCATACGAATATCAAGAAAGACAATATCTGGAGTATATTGGACGATTTTTTCCAGTGCTTGTTTACCATCTCCGCAGGTCGCAACTATCTCTAAGTCTGGCCACACTTCCGATAAGCTTTTGTCTAAGTGGTGACGTAAGAGAGGCTCATCGTCGGCGATAATTGCGGTGATTGAATTCATGCTGTTGTTCCCTTTACTGCGTGGTGAGCCGTTTGCGTGACCTCTTTTGGCATTGAAATCGTGACGCAAAAACCACCTTGTTCCGGTTGTGTAACGACGACACTGCCGTTCTGCTCATAAAGACCTTTGATTCTTTGCTTAATATTACTTAATCCAATGCCGTGTCCTTTAGTGTGTGGATTTTCACTAATACCAATGCCGTTGTCGCTGACACGAACAACCATGTTTCCTTCTTGGCTAAATATGCACACGGTAATCGTGCCGCCAACCGCTTTTGGCTCTATGCCGTGTTGAATCGCGTTTTCGACTAGTGGTTGAATCAACATCGGTGGCAGAGTGGTCTGCTGGAGTTGTGGGTCAACGTCAATACTAAATTGTAAGCGCTCATCCAAACGAATTTTTTGAATCGCCAGATACGCGTCGAGTTGTCGAACTTCATCTGCCACTGTGGTTTCGGTGCGTCGAGAGTTGGTCAATGTTGTGCGTAGCAGATCGGTGAGTTTATCGACCATCATCCGTGCCTTATCGACATCTTGTGACATTAGCGCACTAATATTAGCCAATGTATTGAATAAAAAATGTGGTTCAATTTGGCTCTGCATTTGCATTAATTGGCTGAGAATTAGTGCTTTTTCTTGCTCAGCTTGCTTACGTTTGGTCTCTTCCAATTGCTTATCGGCAATTGCCATTTGCTCTCGGTTATAAAAATAGTAAAAGCACATCCCAGAGAATACGATACCAAGCATCACCACGGGCAGCAGTTCAGACAGATTAGAACCGAAATAGCTACTGAGCCAGAACCAAGCGTTGAGTGAGCCTAAAATTATCGACATCGTTAGAGATAACGCTGTTTCAATGATGTGGTTTAGGCTGGGGAATAGGCTGGTGAGAAAAAGTGAAGATAGCAGCGCTGCGTAACCATAGCCAAAACTGGTCATTACATGTACATAAGCCTCACCGGCCCACACTGTGTAAGTCGTGACAGCAACGAATAGACAAAATAAGCTAGTAATTATGAAATTGCGCCAACGGGGGCAAATGACTAAATTCGACACGTCCACTAGAATTTTCCTTTAAGCGTAAAAGTGAGTGTATGGCTTTGATTAATCTGTGCGTAAGCAGAATCGCTTTTTCCGCTCAAAAAGCGTGCAGTGAATTCCAAATCAACCGAAGCGTAGCCAGTATCAATCCATTGGTATGTGAGCCACTGGGTGGCAATGACGCCACCATCTTGTGGCGAGATCAATAAGTCGACTTTTGGCGTTACGTCGCCAAGCCAAGCCCAATGGCTGTTTTCTTGCCACTGGAGCCATGCATTGGTATCCCAACTCCAATGGAGCAATATACTGTGCTCGGTTAAGTTGTAATGGCTGAGACCTTGAGCATAAGAGTGAGCTAAGGAGGAGGATTGAGTGATATTTTGTAGCGCGTGGGCTTGGTTTTGTGCTTTGTGCCACTGTTCATCGCTCCAAGCACGGCTGTCGTACCAATATTCACCGATAAAACTGTGTCCACCAAGAGTGGTGTAGGTGGAACCGAGCAGAGTTTGCCAAGCAGAACCTTGTTGCGAGAGCTCAACTGCGTGCCGTGGTTGGGTGGGCAAAGAAAACTGCTTATGTTGTTTTTGCCATAGCGCTTCGACATGAAATTCCCAAGCGGGATTGGGTACCGACACCCAGCTTGCTCCGAGGCTGCCATGACGCACGTCGTCATAATAAGCAATTAACTGGTATTCGGCATTGTCGTGCAATCCGTAGCGTCTAACGCCAATACCTTGTTGTTGGTTTTCTGCGTTAAACGGTTCGGCATCATTGTCTGTCCAATGGGAATTGGTATAGAGCAATGTCCACTCACCGCTTTCATCAAAGGAAGCGAGACTTGCAACACTAGCACCTTCTTCGATACTCAACCCGATCGGGTTTTGGCGATAAGGCTTGAACATATCGAGTGGGCGATAACCATAGCTAACGCCATAGTCGAGGCGTATTTTCCCCAGTGAAAAATCATAACTGTGCTCCGCGACATCCAACGTGCTTTGCCATGCAAGCTCACGGACAATCAACTGGTTGTGGCTATCTTCAAGCCAGCGATGATTTTCATCTTGGTAAACGCCTTGGCTATAAAGAGCCAACAAGCCGATCCACTGACCATAGCTAGCCCCTACATCCAGTAGCGCATCGAGCCGAGACTGCTCGTCGTTATTCGGCTTAATAAAGGCACTCTCACGCAGCTGATCATGTTTTGCCGATAGCGCCCAATCCCAACTGAGTTGCAACGCATCGGCTTTGATGTCATAAGACATGGTCGAAAAAATCACTATCGATAGTAAGCGCAACATGGTTACAGCTCCGTGGTACTATTACGTGCGAGGAAGCTCGGGTTATAGTACTTATCTGCCAACGTCATAGGGGTAACGGATTGATACTCAATCACGGTTTTCTTACTTGGCTGAATAGCATCAGACAAGCTCATGGCGGTCACGGCGAGTCGGTTGTTGCGAACGCCTCGAATGAAAATGGCCTGCTTAGCTAGTTTTCCTGAGAGTAGATACAAATCTGCTTTAATTGGAAAACCGGTGTCTTTTTCTAGCCAAAGCGCTATTTTTTGATAGCTCGCACTGCTTGTTTTCGCGACGAGAACCAGTTGATGGCTTTGATACGAAAGCCCATTTTGGTCATTGACCTGAGTATCATTGACCCACTTACCTTGATAATCTTGGTTCCAAGTGAGAGAACTGATATCGCCAACTGACGCCTCACCAAGCAACTTTTGCATTGGTGTAATACGAATAGGGCGACGGCTTTTCGGCATTTGCAGCCAAAAGTTATCTTGCAGCATCAGCATTTTTTGCCCCGCTTCCACCGCAGATTTAAACACCACTAAAGACTCTCGATTGGGTCTCGAGTAGACATTGTACTGACGGGTTTTGTCGAGCAGCTGATTCTGATAAAGAGAGACGATTGAGACCACTTTGGCGGACTCTTCACTCAGTCGGTAGTCATCCGCTTTGCTAATCAGTTGGTCGACCTGTGCTTGGTTAAGCTCGGCATAGCTACTCGCGACCGGACCAAGCATGGCTAATAGGGACAGGCAGAGCTTAATCATTGGAGAACGTGATTGAGATTGAGTAGGTTTAAACATGGATAAGAGCCTCGATAATAGGGGTGTTTACGCCTTTTCGTGCCGAAAAAAAGGCGGCGATTAAACAGATCAGCATCACACCAGTTGATGCGACTATCGCGAGTTCAATAGAGAAGTAGATCGTCAGCGGGTAGCCTTCAGTCATTCCTGGAGGGGGCGGCATTTGAATGTCGGCAACAGTGAGGAATAGGGTTAACAAACCTGCCAACAGCGCACCAATTATGCTGCCTATTATGGCGAGCAGACCCGCCTCACGGATAAAGCCGCCAATGATTTCATTTGGGTAGCAGCCAAGCGCAGACAGCGTGCCAATCTCTCGTGTACGCTCGGTTACCGACATGATCATGGTGTTGTATAGTGAGACAAAAACCACCATAGCCATGATTGCGCCGATGATGCCAAAGATGCGGTCATAGAGGCTTTTCACGTTTTGGTAGAAAAATGCGCGCTCATGCCATGGTGTGAATTGTAGAGATTGTGCATGGTTGGCGAGCAGGGCAGCGATATCTTGCTGAGCGAGTTCGGTTTGCGCTAATTCGAACAAGAATACTGAAATGGTGCTGATTTTTTGGCTGTTGAGTAGCTCTTGCGCTGTGTCGATGTGGATATAAAGCTGACGTTTGTCGAGTTCAGGAATTCCCGTTGAGTAGATACCGCGAACTTTGAAATCAAACGCATTCAACGCGCCATCAGTAGTGGTAGCGAGTAAAGTGACCCAGTCACCGATTGTGACATTAAGATTATTGGCTAAATCTGTACCTAACATTACTTCTGGCTCAGCGGCGTCGTATCGAGGTGAACGTAGATTCGAAAGTGTTTTCCCTTCACGTACATCAAGAAAAGGACCTTTCATATCAAATTCACGATCATTAACGCCTCGTCCAACGTAGATTGTCGACTTGTTACCGTTTGATATCAGTCCGGTAAAGTCAATGCTCGGTTGAACACCACGTACATAATCTAATGCCATCACTCGATTGATAAGCGATTGGGTGTGATCTAACCCGTTTGCTAAAGGCATCTCTTCTTCTTTTTCAAAATAGCCGGGTGTTGAGATAATCACATGACCGACATCGCGCGCGGTTGATTGCTCTAAACTGTCGTAGGTGTAGAGGCCAAAACCACCAATACTGGTTAAAGCAAATATCGTAATGGCGATGATCAGAATCGACAGCAAGCTACGACGCTGGTTACGCCTTAGATTTAACCAAGCGAGGCGTAGTGTGTCAGGGAAAAAACGGTTGATTAGCTGGCCCATGAAATCACCTTTTCACTCGATTGAATCGGGTTGAGTTCGCCATCGAGCAGCTCGATGGTTCGGTCACAACGAGAGGCCATGCGTGGGTCATGAGTGGCGACTAAAAAGGTGGTGTTCATCTCATGTCCGAGGCGGCGCATGATATCGACCACGATGTTGGCAGTTTTACTGTCTAAACTGGCGGTGGGCTCATCCGCAATCACCAGCGAGGGTTTGTGTACTAAGGCGCGGGCGATAGCGACGCGTTGCTGTTGCCCACCGGAAAGGTGGTCTGGTCGGTGTTCGAGATAATCCTCGAGACCGACCAAACGCAACATTTGCGTCGCTTGCAGATGTTGCTCTTTTTTGCTGACGCCGTTAAGCATCAAAGGGTAAGCGACGTTCTCAAGTGCGCTCATCACAGGGATAAGATTAAAACGCTGGAATATAAAACCAAGTTGGGAGCGGCGCAGTTGTGCGGCTGGTTTGGCCCTCTTGGGTAGTGGCTTGCCATGGAGTAATACTTCACCTTGATATTGCGTATCTAACAAGCCGAGAACGTTGAGTAACGTGCTTTTGCCACTGCCTGAAGGTCCGCATAGAGCAACCATTTCACCTGCTTCAATCTCACCTGATACGTCCGCTAGCGCAGGAACTGTTTGTCTACCGAGTTGGTAATGGCGCTGAATATGGTTAAACGCAATCATGATCGTTCCTCTTGGTTAATGAGCGATTAGTGCTTGAGCAGCTTGGGTTTGTGGATGTGTTGAATCCGCGTGAGCCATAACAGAAAGCCACTCTTTCGCTTGGGTTAAATCTTCTGATTTCAGTGCGGCTGCAATACCTGTGTGATAAACCCAGGCTGTGGCAGCAAAAGGTTGTTGAGCAAAACGTGGATCGTTGAGTAGCTGCAAGTAGAGGTCATAGCCACGTTCAAAGTGGTTAAAGAAATCCGGTAAAGATGTGTAAGTTACGGCAGCCATCGCTTGAGTAAGATAGGCCTCAGGTAAACCTTGAATACGTTGCTGCTGATTGATGTCTTGCGGTAATGAATCAATCAAAGCCACCGCTTTGGCAATCGTTGCTAAACCTTGTTCGGTGTACTTCATTTTGTTCCACGGCATAAAGGCATCGCGACCTTGTAATGTTTGCGTGCTGCCGAGATAGACCAAGCTTAAAGGTTTTGCTCCTTGCTCTTTAATCAGTGCATTGAGTTGGTCATAAACAGTCTCTACTAAAGCTTCGTTGCCTTCTGCTGCTTGGTTGTAATTCGCCAAAATGTCAGGGGTAGGGTTAGCGTAAAGGTTGAAGCTGGTCGTTGCAGAGATGATAGCGCCAGTGAGGAGAGTTATTACTGATTTCATCGTTCTAAGTCCTTGTCCTTTTTGGATGCACTTAGAATATGAATATGGTGTCGGCGCTGCATGATAATGCGACAAACGGTTGAATCGCTCGATAAATGGTTAACCACGTAGGACGAATGGAAAAAGCGCCCAGTAATGGACGTAATCGAGTGAAAGCTATGCGCTTAGAGCAATAAAAATACATACACAAACAAAGCAAACGTTTGTTTGTGCGAAAAATAATACCTACTGTTTTTGTGCTTATTCTCACACATTTATGGGCAAACGTTTGCACTAAATAAACAAGTGTTTATATTACAAACAATTGTTTGGTTGTGCAGCGGTTGCACCCAATGGAATGAGGTCACAATGACAGAGCGAGAAAATGAAATTCTGGCACTGATTAAGCAAGATCCGATGATTGCGCAGCAAACGCTGGCTGACAAATTAGGGTTAAGCCGCAGTGCTGTCGCAGGTCATATTATGAACCTGACTCGTAAAGGTTTTATTCAGGGAAAAGGCTATGTGATTGCGCCCGAACGCTACGCGGTAGTCATCGGTGGTGCCAACATGGACTTATGCGGTCTTGCTCGTAATGAGTTGGTGTTTGGCGATTCAAACCCAGGCGTGCTAACTAGCAGCGCTGGTGGTGTGGGACGCAACATTGCCGATAACCTTGGTCGCCTAGGCAGCAAAGTACAGTTTGTCGGAGCCGTTGGTGACGATAAATGGGGTGAGCAACTTAAGCAAGCTTGCCATCTTGCCAATGTTAGTGTTGATCATTGCTTGACGGTTACCGGCGCCACCACCAGTAGCTATTTATCCATTCATGGGCCTGATGGTGAGATGCATATTGCTCTCAATGATATGGCTCTGATCGAACAGTTGAACAGTGAAACATTGGCTGCTCGTGATGGAGTACTGAGCCGCAGCGGTGCGTTGATTCTTGATGCTAACTTATCGGACAGTGCGCTTGATTATCTGTTTAGCGTTCATAGTGATAAACCGATATTTGTTGATCCGGTTTCGTCGGTAAAAGCACGTAAGCTGGAACCATATCTTGACCGTATTCACACTCTAAAACCAAACAAAATTGAAGCTGAACTGCTCTCGGGTATTCAAATCGAGTCATTGGAGCAGCTTCCAGACGTCGCACAAGCTCTACACCAAAAAGGTGTTAAGCGACTACTGATCAGCTTGGGCAGCCAAGGGGCATTCTCAAGTACCGAAACAGAGCAAAGATTTATTTCACCTTCGGCCACGCAAGTAAATAACGTTACTGGGGCTGGGGATGCATTAATGGCTGGTCTGGCTCATGGATTCATGAGCGACTGGTCTTGGTCACAAAGTGTCGATTTTGCCCTAGCGGCAGCCTGTTTGGCACTTAAGAGTGACAAAACGATTAACACCACTATGTCTGAACATGCAGTACAACGTCAATTAGAGGAAAGCTCACAATGTTAGAGAATTATGTAGATATTCAACCAGAAGTTGCAGAGGCACTTGTTAATAATCGCCCAGTTGTGGCTTTAGAGTCGACGATCATTTCTCACGGTATGCCTTACCCACGTAACGTTGAAACTGCGCTGTTGGTTGAGCAAACTATTCGCGATCAAGGTGCAATTCCTGCGACTATCGCAATTATTGGCGGTCGCCTAAAAGTGGGTCTAGATGAAGAGCAAATTCGTCACCTAGGTCAAGCAGGTAGTGCGGTAACTAAAGTAAGCCGTCGTGACATTCCATTTATGGTTGCAGGCAAGAAAGATGGTGCAACAACCGTAGCTGCGACGATGATCATCGCAGAAATGGCAGGTATCAAGGTATTTGCAACTGGCGGCATCGGTGGTGTTCACCGCGGTGCGCAAGAGACATTTGATATCTCTGCTGACCTACAAGAACTTGCTAATACTAACGTTGCTGTTGTTTGTGCGGGCGCGAAATCGATTCTTGATCTTGCTCTAACTCGCGAATACTTAGAAACTCAAGGTGTACCGGTAATTGGCTACCAAACTGACAGCCTACCAGCGTTCTACACCCGTGAAAGTGAGCACGGTATTGATTACCGCCTAGACAGCGCTGATGAAATTGCTATCGCATTAAAAGCGAAGTGGGAAATGGGTCTGAAAGGTGGCGTAGTTATCGCTAACCCAATTCCTCATGAGTTTGCAATGTCTCCACAAGTAATCACGGATGCGATTGAAACAGCACTTAAAGAAGCGGAAGAGCAGGGCATTTTCGGTAAAGAATCAACGCCATTCCTATTAGCTCGCGTATGCGAACTAACTGGTGGTAACAGTCTAGACTCTAACATTCAGTTAGTACTGAATAACGCACGTCTTGGCGCAAATATCGCGAAGCAATACTGCGCATAATTTGCTCAGCTAATAGAAAACTATTAAACAAACGAAACCGAGGCCATATCGTCTCGGTTTTTTTGTACCCGATCAGATCAAAGAAGCGGTTAATTCGCACATAACTGCTATTTAAGCTGTGGTAGCATCGCCATAAATTAATACCGAGGTTTATGAAAATGTCGTCAGATTTTTACGGAAGCAGTGCTGCCTACAAACGCAATGAAAGCGATTATCGTGAACGCGCCCTCAAACTATACCCATGGGTGTGTGGTAGCTGCGCACGTGAATTCGTTTACTCAAACTTACGTGAGCTAACCGTGCATCACAAAGATCACGACCACACCAACAATCCAGCCGATGGCAGTAACTGGGAGCTACTTTGCTTGTATTGTCACGACCATGAGCACAGCAAATACCTAGAGCATGATCGCTACGGCAGTGAAGTTCAACCTGGCCAAGATGAGCACAAAGCTGCAACTCATAACCCGTTTGCAGATCTAGCGGCGATGATGAAAAAGGGCAAGTAATTGCGCTTGCGTTAATATTGAATGTGAGACCCAGCGTGTAGTGCGCTGGGTCTTTTTTTTCGTGCGCCGAGCATGGCGTTGATCTAGGAGGTGAAAGTCCTCTACGGGCTCAGTCGAGCGAGAACCGTTAGCCTATGCAAGGGTGTTCACCGTGAGGTGAAATCTGAAGGAAGCAAATGGTAAAACTTGG
>NZ_JADILO010000023.1 GCF_015278125.1 Vibrio fluminensis | reverse complement strand
GAGGAGTTGGGTCTGTACTCGTTGCGAAATGGGTATGAGTCACTAAAAGTATATTCGGAACCGCCGTATGCGACCCACGCTTGTACGGTGGTGTGAGAGGACGGAGGCCGTGAGGCCTCCTCCTACTCGATTTATCGATTAGCGTTTAGCAAAGAATGAGTCTTCGTGATAACACTCTGAAATTTAGCGCTAAATTGTAATAGCTTATAAAGATCATCTAGAATAACAGTGCGAACTACTATAATGTTCGCGAGTCTTTAATTAGCTAGCAAAGTGCTGGCTTTTTTGTTTTTTACCCAGTAGTTTAGATAACATATTGGCTAATATAATTGACACGAATATTACACTTTAGCCAGCAAGAGTTGTCATAATGACAAGGTCTGGTAGTAACTCGCTGATTTAATAAGAATTGCCTTGAAACTCATAAAGATAAAAAATTTGGTCAGCTTATTGGTACTTGCGTCATTCAACGTAAGTGCGGATACGTTACCGGAACGTATTGATAAATTTGTCAATTTATTTAAAACATCGGAAGCATCGGTATCCTACGATGTCAGGGTTTTACAGTCAGATTATCCTACACGATTGCTGACACCCCAATCCATGTTACCCCAGACATCCAGTTACCCGCTGGAAGATATACAGAGACTTTACAAGCTATCCGTATCCTGTAAAGGGAAGCTACCATTGAGCCCATTGGTTACGGAGCCATTAGTGTTTACACGCGCGATGTGTAATGGGACCAAGCTGACTTCTACTTGGTTCGCGCGTAGCTCTTTTATCCACCCCGGTGGAGGGACGTATGCAAATCGTTACATTGTAACGCACCCTGAACTTGTTACTGCACTTGAGCAGTATATGCATATAAAAGAACGTCCACTTGCAAATAGAAACGCGTTACTTGGTCGTTTACAGCGCATGAGTGAAGAAACCATCACTGCGCTCATTTCCGGTGCAAGTATGTTTTTGGAAGGTGACGATTTATGGCTACGAAAGAATGATAGCTATTACATCTATCCGGAGACAGTTTGGAGTAAAAATGTTACTGAAGCTGGACTAAGCTTTACACTCGGGGCTGAATCAGGCGCATGTTTTGTGCAACGAGGCAACATTTGCTGGGATGTAGAAGACCATGCAGATGTACTAAAAATCAGTATGATAGGGCTAGTTATAGCTAACATACTGCTGGTAATTGGCTGGTCTATTTATCGCTGGAACACCAAGCGTAGAGAGATGAAGAGTAGGATGCTTGTGCTGCAAATTCTTACTCATGAATTACGAACACCAATAGCCAGTTTGTCTCTGACAGTGGAAGGTTTCCGTCGAGAATTTGAGGAGTTACCAGAATCTGTTTATGATGAGTTTAGGCGGCTGTGTGAAGATTCACGCCGATTAAGACAACTTGCTGAGGCAAGCAAAGACTACTTGCAATCAGACAATAAGCCGCTGGCGTCCGAATGGGTACCTTCGGTTGGCGAATGGCTTGAATTCAAAATAGAAGAAGAATTTGAGCAACAAGTCGAATTTGAGATCAACAATGATGTCGCAGCTAAACTTAATGTATATTGGTTAGGTACTTGCCTCGACAATCTAGTAAGAAATGCGGTGAAATATGGAGTTAAGCCGATCAAATTAGATGTAAAGACATCTAATAATAAAATTACGTTCAGCGTTATCGACCAAGGACAGCTAACGCATAAAGATTGGCGTCAATTACGCAAACCTTTTGTTAGTAAAAGTGGTCTAGGCTTGGGCTTAACTATCGTTGATTCAATGGTAGGACGGATGGGTGGGAAAATGACACTCGTTGGTCCACCAACAACGTTTATTTTGGAGATACCTTGTGAAACAAACACTGCTTCTTGTTGAAGACGACAAAAACTTAGCTGATGGTCTGCTTGTGAGCTTAGAGCAAGCTGGTTACGAATGTTACCATGCTGAAACCATCGCAGAAGTTGAGCAGTATTGGGCGAAAGCGGATCTTGTTATCCTTGATCGCCAATTACCAGACGGTGATTCGGTATCACATATTGGTCAATGGAAAGCAATCAAAGAGATCCCTGTGATTTTGCTTACTGCGTTGGTTACGGTGAAGGACAAAGTGGCGGGGTTAGATTCCGGCGCAAATGATTACCTGACAAAACCATTTGCAGAAGCAGAATTATTCGCTCGTATTCGCGCGCAACTTCGTACACCCGATAGCCTAGAAGAAGACGACACTAAAGTCCGTACAGAAAACTTGTTGATTGATAAAAGTACGCGTGAAGTATTTTTTAACGACCAACAAATTACACTGACACGTACTGAATTTGATCTTCTATTGTTTTTGGCGAGTAATTTGGGCCGCGTATTCACTCGTGATGAGCTGCTGGACCACGTGTGGGGCTACAACCATTTCCCTACAACTCGAACTGTTGACACTCACGTATTGCAGTTGCGCCAAAAATTACCTGGTCTTGAAATCGAAACCCTTCGCGGCGTCGGTTATAAGATGAAAGCATGATTAGAAAATCATTATTGATTGCAGGTGCGCTAGCTAGCGCGCCTGTTACTTCGGAAGGTATCACTTGGTTTGAGAGTAATTCTCCGTTAACTCAAACCCATAAGCACCTCTTGAACAATGACCTAACTGCAATGTTTTCGTCGCTGGTTGAAGTGTGGCAACTTGAACAAAGCCCAACGCTTGCGCCACATCTAAACGAGTTATTGGTCCAATCCTTTGAAGTGGATTGTGGCAAAGGACTGGCAAGTAAAGAATTTCCGGAATGGTTAAAAGGGGTATTGGTTCAACGTTCTGAAATACAAAGTCCAGGACGAGATGCATTTCGCGCCACCGTTGAAGTGCAATCTACTTTGCCCATTCTCGACATCAGTTTGACTCGATGGGTTGATAAATCGGTTTCAAATGACAACTCTCTCGAACTATTACGCGAGAATCAGTCAGGTATCTCCACCTATTCCAAACGTTACAACTTAAGTAATAAGCTTGCGATGGGACTTTACCGTGTAGATATCATAACAGACACTAATGAGTCCTGGAGCACATGGTTAATTTTAGGCGATCCTAAACTGTACATGACCGTTCGTTGGGCGTCGAAAGACCACTGGCAGGTAGAACAAACTGCGTTGTTAAACTCACACTGTCCACTACCGAAATTAAATGCGGCACTGTATGACTATGTTGATGGTAAATACAACCAAGTGTGGAGCGGCAGTTATGAATCTGACTATCCAACCTCACTACCGAGTGACGAAATTGATGCTGGTCGTTACGTATTAGCCGTTTCGATGGCGCATCGCCGTTGGCAAGGAAAAGTAGTAGTAGAGCAGGCGCAAATTATCAGCAAAACATATGACGTTTCGCTAGAGGAATAACTAAAGTTAGGCGACAATGGGCCGATAAAATACTAACGTAACTATATATTTAGCCCTGATATGAAAAACGTATACAAATTATTACCTCTTGCTGCCGCTATTTCATGCGGCTCTGCATACGCCGATAACTACGCAATGGAAGCTCGAGGCGATGCAATGGGCGGAGTGGGTGTTGTATCAGCTAACTTTTTGACTGCCCCATTTTATAACCCAGCACTGACCGCCATCTATCGTCGAAATGATGAGCTAGGCATGATCACGCCAAGCTTCGGTTTAAGCTACACCGATACTGGCAATTTTGTCGACGATCTAGAAAAAGCAGAGAAGCAAATTAAAGCCGGTGATTACACTGGCGCACAAGCAACACTTGATCAACTAAAGGGTGACCAACTAAACGTTGAAATGGGCGGTGTAGTAGCGTTCGCTATTCCTAACCGTTTTGTTGCCGCCAATGCGTTTGGTAAACTTTATACTGAGTCTTTTGCTACCACTAACATCAAAACTGATGGTGCCAACGAAACAGAAAATGCGTTAGGCAGTTCAGTTCGTGCTGTAAGCGTAGGGGTTGCAGAAGCGGGCTTAACTCTCGCGAAATACCAAACCTTTATGGGACAACACATCTCATTTGGTATCACACCAAAGCTGCAACGTGTTTACACTTACGTTTATGAAGCTAACCTAATCAATTATGATTTAAAAGATCTGCGCGACAACAGCAAAGGTGAAACCATGTTTAACATGGATGCTGGTTTCCTTTGGTTCTATGGTCCTTTTCGTGCGGGTATCTCTGCAACCAACTTAATCTCGCGTGATATTCAAACGCAATCAATCAAGTCTATTGATGGAACAAATGTTTCTTATGCGTATGAGATGTCACCGCAGTACACAGTGGGTGCAGGTATCGTCGCAGACTACTTTACTTTGAGCGTTGATTACGACTTGAAAGAGCAAGAGCGCTACATTGGTTTTGACGATAACACACAAATGTTGCGAGTAGGTGCGGAACTTGATTTGCTACGTCAGCTTAAGCTTCGCGCTGGTTGGAAGAAAAACTTAGCGTATGATGATACAGAAGGTACTTATACCGCAGGTATCGGTTTATCACCGCTAAATCTATTCCAAATGGATATTGGTGCTAGCTACACCAATGAAAACTCAATGGGAGGTTATGTTAACTTCCTAACGAGTTACTAGTAATCAGCGTCAAATCATAATATAGTCGGCTCCTAAAATTAGGAGCCTTTTTTATGTTTGATGATTTAAGCCTAAGCCACGAAGAACAACAGAAAGCTGTTGAAGAAATCCAAAAGCTAATGACACAAGGCATTAGTACCGCGGAAGCAATCAAAATTGTTGCTACACAAATCCGCGAAAACGCTAAAAAGCAAGAGCAATAAGAAAGGGCAGGTAACTGCCTTTTTTAATATCAGGCTACTGCACTATAACTAAATTATTACTACAAAATACCATTCCAAACCATATTTGATAAACGTGACACTCGCGTAAATAGTCACATTAATCTATCCCGTCAAGACGTAAAACGATGCTAAAAATAACCAGTATCCTCTATAAAACAATAAGATACAGCAGAATAAAATTCCGCTAAAAATCAGCAGTTCATTTGTTTGTAATAAAATTACAGAAATTAAAGTTGGTGGATTTTACATGCTTGAGTACTAGTGATTTGTTCTAATGGGTTATCATGTCACTAAAAAACGCCTTATGAGGGTTATTGCAATTAAGTTCTGGCAGAGTTTGGGGTTAGTAGTTGGTACCAATAATGACAGTGTCACTTTTGGCAACGAGAATGTCGATGTTAGGTGCTAACTTTAACGCTATAGGTGCAAGTGATACTGTAACGAATATACTTAGATGAACTGACTGGTACAAACTAATGTAAGGTACGATTCTACAGAACCGTAAATAATCGTATTTGCTTTGGTATGTTTTAGCTACAAAATTAGATGAGTATAAGCACTCTCAGTATTTGAAGAGTGCTAAACATTGTTAGTACGCAAAATAGGAAAGATTTTTATGCACGTTGCATTTGTTCACTCGTTGGCAATAGAACCAAATCAAGCTCAATATCCAAAACGGTAGCAATTTCCTGAACGTCATAATCACGTTTCGCTTGGAATCGAATCAACTTGTGATTGCCGCTTAAAGCTCCGTTGACATATTCATCGCGTTTTTGTCGTTTCTCCTGCTGATGACTTTTGTCATCTAACTCAATCACCGCGATAACCTTGGTATCGTGATCAGTGATAACAAAGTCCATGCGTTTTGCCCAGGTTCGCGAGAAGTTTTTACGGTCTATTGGTTGGACTAACGCCATTAGAGAAGTTTGGCAATGAATCGTGTATTGGTTTGGAAGCGCAAGTCTCAACGCTGAATGAAATTTTCGTTCATTGGCGGTGGTTAAATACTCGAACTTCTTATGGGGCACGGTGGCTTCTAGCGTAGTTTGATTCGACGTTACTTCTTCGTTGCGTCCACGGCGTTTATTTTTGCTCGATGGCATAAGTTTTATAACGATGACACCTATGCAAATTGCGATAACTGCGATTTCTAACATCTCGATATCTCTCCATGTAAATATCAAACCAAGAGCATATCTACTTTCTATTATTTGGGAAAGACGGCATTGAACGTTTTACTGTGCGCAGTTCTCAATACTGCTAAAGAAGTTTTAGCTCTTGAAGATAAGCGCGTAGGGCATGGCGAATCAGGTTTTGCTGTTCATCTGTTGCGGTTTTATATAGGTCTGATAATTCTTTACATTCAGTCGAAATAGCCGTGACCAGCCTGACATTTTCTGTCGGTAAACCTTTCTTGCGTCCAGAACCTTCGCGCTTACCACCATGCATTTTTTGATCATCTATTTGTTGCTGCATACGTACATCCCAGTGGTTAAGATACTCATTATTTATAGATTTTGGATTGTACACTACCAACTTGAAATGAGTAACATAAATCAAGTTTTGGCAGCAAATTCAGGGACAAAACGAAAAATAGGCGAGTTATTAATCATTGTTAGGTCATTTTAAGTGAATTTGGACTCTTGAAATGTGTTACATAAATCATGAATGGGTTGAATTGAACAATAAATACAACTATTTTCGAATATTACTTGGTTTATTACTTCACTGAACCTTAAGTTCTTCAAGCGGCCAGTCGTATCATCGATGAAGCAAGCAGGCAGCATTTGTCGCAGCGTCCTTCAAACCAGTCAGAATGAGTACTCGAAGACAATCACGGCGATAACGAGGTTGATAGACTCTCGGCTTGCGCTTGGAGTATGGAGTCCAAAGACCGTCAGCGATCATCCATAGAAATACTCAGGTTGTGATACTCAGAGAGTTTTTCTAGCGCAAATGTAGGTGAAAAGTCGGAGTATTGCTCACGTACAATCCTTAATACTTCGGCTCGGAAAAGATAATTATAGCGGTGGTTGCCCCGACGGCTTCGAGCGGAATTATCCAAATCTTCGTTGTAGATAACGATCTGTTTGTCACGCAAAAGTGGTTCAACATGACGTTCACGAGGACTTGAAAAATGTACACAAACAAGTTCATTGACGACTATAAAAAGCAAAACTATGTTCAATACAAGCAAATCGCTCATGACTTAGGTGTAAGCCCGCGAATGATAACTGAGGTAAGAAAAGGAAGAACTGATCTTAATGAAAACCAAATACTTATGCTTGCTCAAGCTGTCGGATAAGACAAAGAAAAAGCATTAGTAGGTTTAGCGTTAGATAAATCAAAATCTTATGAAGCGCAAAAAGCCTTGGCAAACATTGCTAAGAAGTTTAACGGACTAGGATTACCAAGCATATCAATGGCTAGCGGCGCGTTAGCATTGGTATTTTACACCCCTGACGAAGCACTAGCTCAGTGCGTATTATCTATCTTATGTTAAATATAATATTAAAATAATGAGCGCTACACTTGGTAACGCTCTATTCTCTTTAATCTGTTGGTAGCATCGAATGCTGGCTATTAAACATAACGATATTTACCATAAAATACCTAATAATCAGTTAGTTAATCTATGATTATCTACCAGTTTATTAGGCGTTAAACTTAAGCGTTGTTAACCACCGGCAAGTTTAACTGTATGGCCTTTTTTCTCGAGGTGCGCTTTGATTTTATCACGAGCATCACCTTGGATTTCAATCGTGCCATCTTTAACTGAACCGCCACAACCACAAACTTTCTTAAGTTCCGCAGCTAATAGTTTCAGTTGAACGTCGTCCATATCTAAACCCGTCACAATGCAAACACCTTTACCTTTGCGACCTTTAGTTTGTTTCTGTATACGAACAATACCATCGCCCTTAGGACGAACAGGCTTATCTTCTTCTGGTTTAATGCGACCAACTTCGGTCGAATATACTAATGTCATGTCTATTTCTTTTGTTGCTCTGCTTTCTTTTTAGCGATCAAATAACCTTCAATGTGCTTTTGAATAGCAATCTTGCCGCCTTTGATAAGCTTGCCATTGAAAAAACAATACCAAGCATTTGGTTCGCCTGTATCATTCTTAATGATATAGCCATTGAAGTTTTCTTGCACGGCTTTGCCGCTATTTTCTCTTGATTTAGCAAGAGACATAAATTCTTTTGGGTCAATAATAGATGCAGAATCGCAGAACCAATCAATGCTTTTCTTTACAGCAGCCATTGGGCCCTGTAACACTCGATTCTTAATTTGAACTTGCCAGATTTCAGTAGTTGAGCCAACGGTTCTCAATTCAAAGCCGCGGTATGTTGCAATAGCCATAATTGTTATACTTTCCTAAGACTTTGTGACTAATGATAATTGTAAATATTTCATACGCAAGTATATTTATTTCATTGCATAATTAAATTTTCAATTTGGTGAGTTGTCTTGAAAAAGAACGTCAGAGTGATCACTGATAGTAAAAAAGCTAAGAGCTTCATTGAGTTACTATCAAGCCAAATAAGTGTAGATGTCGCTAATGAACTGACTGATTTTTTATACTCCGATAGTTCATTGCTTGCATTAACCAACGACTGGAATCTATTTGTCGATTTCTGTCAGAGTAAAAATGTTGAACCGATTCCGGCATCAACCACAGCAGTTCGGCTATTTATTGAAAAGAGCTCTGCGATAAGAAAGTTGTCATCACTAAAACGTTACGTCATCACAATTTCTTTATTCCACAAAACATTGGGATTACCTGATCCAACCAAGAACAGTCGAGTTAAAAGTGCTTTAGCTTGTCTAAGGATTGATAAAAAAGGCGATCATCAATCCACTAATGCCCTAACCCGTTTTCACTTGACTCAACTGCATCAACAACTCATCCGTTCGCAAGAAATTAAGGATTGGCGTGATTTAGCTATCTATCATGTTATGTTTGAAGGTGTAATGCGCCGCTCTGAACTGAGGGATTTGGAACTCGCACAGATAGAAGTTAACCATGACTATATTTCGATTTATCTCGACCACGAAGAAGTGACGCTCACAAAGGATGCCAGTCTCGCACTGTATCGATGGCTAAATGTTCGCGGTAGCCAAGGACGCTTTGTTTTTACTGCGATTGACCGCCACGGTAATCTTAGTTTCGAGCAGTTAAACGACTCTTCTATTTACCGCACAACCAGACGCGCAAGTGAATTGTTAGGCGTTAAGATTAAGTTTTCCGGTCAGTCTTTACGAGTTGGAGCGGTGCAAGAGTTAGCACAACAAGGCGTAAATATTCGTGATATCCAGCGAGCAGGAAGATGGTTAAGTCCTGCCATGCCTTATCAATATGTGGGTAACAAGGCTAAGGCAGAACTTGAGAGAATGCGTTACTTATCGTTTAGCTATATCGAATAACAGCATTAGATTGACGATTTGACACAATCAGCTAGGAATTCATGGAATTTGTGACCATGGTTTTCTAGCATTTTAGGGAACATAGAAATTGGCGTCATGCCAGGGAATGTATTCACTTCATTGAGGTAAATATTACCTTCAGACGTTAAGAAAAAGTCGATGCGTGATAGATGACGCAGCTTCATTTGCTTAAATACTTTTTCAGCATTGACACGAATGGTTTCCAGCTGTTGCTCTGAAAGATTTTGTGCAACGATGTCAGTCGTAGAATGGCTGGTTGCAGCATATTTTTCTTCGTAACTGTAGAAAGTATCCTCAGGTGCTTTCACTTCACCTGGAAGTGTCAGAACAAGTTCACCTTGGTATTCGTACGCAGCTACTTCGAGTTCGCGTGGTTTAACGGCTTTTTCGACTAATACTTGGTTCGAGTAAGTAAACGCATCATCGATCGCTTTCTGTAGTTGCGCGATTTCTGTTACCTTGTAACAACCAACCGATGAGCCTTGGCAGGCTGCTTTAACAAACACACTGCCCCATTCTTCCATCGCTTTAGCTGTACGTTGGTAAGCCTCTTGATTGTTTTCTGAAAGGAACAGGTATGGTGTATTTGGGATACCCAATGCGTCGTACCATAGCTTGGATGTGATCTTATTGAAGCTATTGGTGCTCGCTTCCGCTCGACAGCCTAAGTACGGGATACCTGAAAGTTCCAACATCGATTGAATATCACCGGTTTCACCAGGAAAACCGTGGATACAAGGGATAACAAAATCGATATGTAGGTTATTGCCAGCAAAGTTTAGTTGGCCGGCATTGGTATCAAGCAGCGCAAGTTCCCCTTGCTCTGTAAACCAACCGTCTTTCTTCATCTCTACACGGATTACATCAAATTCTGGCGTAAGCTCCAGCTGTGATTGTAAATAATTGGCAGAAACTAACGAAACTTCGTGCTCAGAGGAGCCGCCGCCACAAAGAAGAAGAATGGATGTTTTGTTCATTTAAAATCTTTCCGTGATGCTTTCAAAGCTAGTGAGCCGCTATGATAATAAAATCACGCTCAAGTTACACTTGAAAAGCGAGTATTTATCAGTGCGCTGACATTGATAGCTGAAAAAACAGACATTAAAAAAGGGGCTAAGCCCCTTTCGAAATTAATTCAACTTGTTGAGAGTTGGGTATGGTGAGTTTTTGATAGCGTCAATGCTCTTAACAAAAGGCTTTAATGACTTGAACTCATTAGGTAGTTGGCTGATTGCTTGCTTCGCGTCAGCTTGTGTTGCGTAGTCACCAAAAAGAACGGTATACCACTTAGTGCCATTCACTACTTTATAGTTTTCCCAAACAGGCTGACCATTGTTTGGTAGGTTGCGAGCGAAATGGTCTACTTTATTTTGAGCACCTACCGCAACTACCTGAATAGTATAACCATAGCGTGCTACTTCAGTATTTTGTTGCTTGTCAGATGGCGGTACGATAGTAACCGATGGTGTGGTTACCACTTCTTCAACTACGGTTTCAGTTACTGTTTCAGTCACAGGTTGTTCAACTTGCGCAACTTTGTAGTCTTCACGGTAACTTTCTGAACTTACGTCTGTCGTGTACTGGCTAGAGACACAGGCAGACAGTAAAACAGATAAACCAACGATTGCTATTTTTTTCATGGATTCTTTAAGCCCTAGATATAAATTACATTAAATCATGCCGTTAGATCGCAGCATAATCAAGCTAACAAAAGCATTATATTATGAGACTCTGTGACTTGTAACACAAAGTATTCATAGCTTTAGGTGATCTGATTAAAACTCCATCAAAAATTCCAATCTCAGTTAATTTTCTCCGTTAATATATAGTAAATAACAAGTTAGGAAGTTGATTTATGAGTAACTTAAACCACCTGTTGAAGCCAAGTTCTATTGCGGTTATTGGTGCGTCTGTACAACCAATGCGCGCTGGGAATATAGTTATGAAGAACTTGTTGCTGGGCGGATTTGAAGGCGCGATCATGCCAGTTACACCTCGATATAAATCCGTTTCTGGTGTTTTAGCTTACCGAGATATCGAATCACTTCCTATCGTTCCCGATGTCGCAATTCTTTGTACCCATGCAAGCCGCAACGTTTCTCTATTTATGCAGTTAGCAGAAAAAGGGGTTAAAGCCGTCATCGTACTCTCTGCAGATATGCATGAATCCACGGCTTCCGGTGAAACCATTCAAGAGTTATGCGTCGCGATTGCGCGTTCCGCTGGGATGCGAGTTCTCGGTCCGAATAGCCTTGGTATCATTTTACCTTGGCTCAAATTTAACGCTTCATTTTCGCCAGTCAGTGCTGAGCCAGGTAAAATTGCTTTCATCTCTCAGTCAGCTGCAATGTGTACGACGATACTTGATTGGGCGAATGACAAAAATATTGGATTTTCGGCCTTTGTTTCTTTAGGCAACGCGGTCGATATTGATTTTGCCGATTTACTCGATTACCTCAGTACCGATACACACACTGAAGCCATACTGTTGTATGTTGATTCAATTAAAGATGCTCGACGGTTTATGTCAGCAGCTCGCGGTGCATCTCGCAACAGAAGAATCCTAGTACTAAAAGGTGGCAAGACGGTTGAAGGCCGAAAAGCCGCTCAAGCGCATACTGGCGGCAGTGACACGTTAGATATCATTTATGATTCGGCGATACGTCGAACAGGTATGTTGCGCGTGCAAAACTCCCATGAATTATTTGCAGCGGTAGAGACATTAACACACTCAGTGCCTTTGCGCGGGGAGCGTTTAGCTATCATCACCAACGGTGGTGGCCCAGCGATAATGGCGGTGGATACGTTACTCGACCGAGGTGGTAAGCTAGCTGTACTGGATGAATACACAACAAATAAACTTGATAAAGTGCTGCCCACGAGTTGGAGTCGAAGTAATCCAGTAGACATGGTGGGTGATGCGAGCGACAAACGTTACGTTGATACACTCAATGCCTTGCTGGATAGTGACTGTTGCGATGCCATTTTGATTATGCATAGCCCTTCTGCCATTGCCCATTCAGAGCAAACTGCCCAAGCTATTGTTACTGCAGTTAAGGCGCATCCGCGACATAAACGCTTTAATATTTTGACCAACTGGTCTGGAGAATTAACGGCTCGACCTTCAAGGAATATTTTTACTCAAGCCGGAATTCCTACCTATCGCACGGCTGAAAGTGCGGTCGTAGCATTTATGCACTTGGTCGAGTACAGGCGCAACCAGAAGCAGTTGATGGAAACTCCGACAACCGCCGAACCCGTTCATATCAATGAAGTTGAGAGTGCAAAAGAGTGGCTAGCCGCTCAATTAAAAGATCGTGATAGCATTTCCTTGGATACTCACCAAATCGGTCCGTTTCTTAAATACTTTAATTTCAAAGTATTACCAACTTGGATTGCAAGTGATGCCAGTGAAGCAGTGCATGTTGCTGGAGAAATTGGCTATCCGGTTGCCGTTAAACTCCGCTCCCCTGATATTGCTCACAAGTCAGACGTCCAAGGAGTGATGCTAAACTTACGTAATAGTGCCGAGGTAGCAAACGCCGCTCAAGCAATACTCGATCGTACCCAGCTCTCCTACCCATCTGCCAATATTCATGGCTTGTTAGTGCAAGGCATGGCAAAGCTTGCCGGTGGTGAAGAGCTAAGGATCAAAGTCAAATATGATGATACTTTTGGCCCGGTTATTCTGCTTGGACAAGGCGGTTCAGAATGGGACGAAAACATTGATGCGGCTTCCGCATTGCCACCACTAAACATGGCTCTTGCACGCTACCTCGTTGTTAGAGCGATTAAAAGTGGCAAAATAAGATTACAAAAACTACCTGAGCCAATCGACATCGATGGTCTATCTGAAGTGCTAGTGAAAATTTCCCAGATTGTGGTTGATTGCCCGCAAGTTCATGAACTAGACATTCATCCAATACTCGCTAATGGTCGTGATTTTACCATTCTCGACGCGGACCTAACCTTACGTCAATATGAAGGCGATGCTCAACGTCGATTAGCGATCCGTCCTTATCCTGTCGAGTATGAAGAGCACAGTACATTGAAAGATGGAGCGAGCATACTTCTGCGCCCTATTTTACCTGAAGATGAGCCGATGCATGCTGATTTCATCCATGGCGTGTCCCGCGATGATCTCTATAAACGTTTCTTCTCAGAAGTTGGTGAGTTTAATCATGAAGCACTCGCAAAGTTAACCCAGATTGATTATGACCGAGAGATGGCGTTTGTTGCAGTATTGAACATTGGCAATCGTCAGGAAATTATCGGCGTAAGTCGCGCGCTGATTAATCATGACAACAGCGATGCAGAGTTCGCAGTATTGATTCGTTCTGACTTAAAAGGTAAAGGTCTTGGGAAGATTCTCATGACCAAAGTTATTGATTATTGCCGTAATAAAGGCACCTATAGAATGTCTGGCATGACCATGCCCAGTAATCGCGGCATGTTGATGCTTGCACAGAGCCTCGGCTTTAAAACTGAAATTCAATTTGAAGATGGTACGGCAGATATGGTGATGCAATTGCAACAGTGAACGATTTCCGCCAATGTTGAACCGCTATTTTATCTCTAGCGGTTCAAGCTCCAACCCTTACACTATTGATTCTTCCAGTGTTTTTTTAGGTACTGAATACACCAAGACTTCGCTTCGCCAATTTGATTTCTTTTCCATGCCAAGATTACATCAATAGTCGCAATCTCTGTTCCGGCTATTTGTTTAAGCTTACCTTGTTCGATCAATGGTTTAGCGATTGAGGTTGGCAATGTACCTATGCCTAACTCCGCGATAAGTGCATCAACCTTGGCAGCTAGGTTCGTCACGGTTAGCCTTGGTTGTCTTTGCAGTACATTCACCGACAATGCTGGTTGCTCCCTCGCAGTATCGGCAATCGCAATCACTCGGTACTTTTCTCGAGCTTCATCATTAAACTCTCCGGCTCGACGATGGACGTAGTGGTTGGTTGCAGCGACCCACATCATCGACATAGAGCCAATGGTTTCAGACTTAACATCCAACGGCAAGGTATCAAGTTTAGGGCAAACCAATAGATCGGCTCTACCCGACTCTAACGCTTCCCAGCAGCCGGCTAAAATTTCTTCTTGAAGCCGCACTCGGGTACTGCTGACGTTACCCAACGCTTCTACCATAGGGAAAAAGTTTTTCAGCTGCACAATGCCGTCAAAGGCGATGGTTATATCCAGTTCCCAACCGTTAGCTAACACGCTAGCGTCGTTAACCAATTTTTCGGTGGCAGTTAACAGTACTCGCCCCCGCTCAAGGATGAGTTTACCTGCTTCAGTGAAAACGGCTTTGTGACCAGAGCGGTCAAAGATTGTAATGTCGAGGTCTTGTTCAAGTTTTTGAATCTGATAACTCAACGATGAAGGCGCGCGGTCAAGCTCGTTAGCAGCAGCTGCAAAACTACCGCGTCGATCAATTGCATCAAGTATATGTAGAGCTTCTAGCGTGATGGGACTGTGCACAGCGACTTCCTGTATCTTATTAATATAATGCCGATGTTACATTAGCACCATCTTAGTAATGATCAAGCTACTATCCTAAGTTTCGCCGTCCCTAAAACGACAAAAGCCAGCTTAATGCCGGCTCTTCTGTCATATCATTCAGAAAAGTATTTTAAAATGGGTGAATGATTGATTATTTAGACTCTGCCATCTCTTTCTTAACCATGATTGCTGCTGCTGCGATGAAAGCGATGATTAGACCTAGTTCCATGATTTACCCCTATTGGACAAAATTTGCGGTTCAAAATTAGTAAAATTCCCGAACAGTTTATCAGCTTTTTCCGAAGAATAAATCCTTAAACTCAGTCATTATGCATTTTGTGAGTTATGCAACATTAATACAGAAATGGCAGGTTAATTTACATATTTGCAAATTAACCTGCCATTGATAATGCAAGCCTTAACGCTATTTACAGATGACTTTACCGCCAATCATTTTAAATGCAGGCGTCCCACGTACGAGCGTATCTCGGGCAAACTCTCTTTCACAATTGGGACAAAAACATGGTTTAGTGGTGAAATCTTCAACGATTCTCTCTTTGAAACATTTCACTAATGAGCCTTTTCCACCTTTACGATACTTAAACAGTTTAAATTTACAATTTACACAATAAATATCGACGGTCTTCGTCGGTTGCTTTCTATTAGGTTTCGCCATTGATCTACTTCTCGGCTACCGGCTTAATCCACACTTGGCTAAAGTCGAACCATCCTAAAGCGTTGCATTTGGCGTTTTGCAATGACCCACACTGGTCTTTACTTACTCCTAACCAACAGTGGAACATCGGCACAAGTTGTTGCTTATGAGCGAGAGCCTTTCCTATCTCATGAGCTGGAAAAATCGCCGATTCTTGACTCTGCCATCGAGTGATCCCTTCACTCCAAATTTCAAAGTCTTCACTCCGACTCATTTTTTCGATATCACTGTAATCCAATAACCAGCCAGCGATCGCGTCTTCACGGTGATTCGCAATACTCATTGGCTTAATCCAAATATCAATTTCTTCGATACTTGGCATGTCCATATCATAGGTATGAAGTTGAACGTCTAACCCGTCTTGCTTGAGGAGAAACTCCAAGGCTTTCGCAAGAGAAGGAAACATTGGGTGTTTCGCATGGTAGGCAATGTTAACAGTACGATAGCTAGGTGGGAGCGTACGGTTCGTTTGCCGCGTGTGATGATACCAACCAGGCTTTAGACCATGTGCTGGTAGTGCGCCGAGCTCAATAATTTTATCTTGAGGTAATTGATGAAATACATTGAGTGAAGATAAGCGCTGGCTGAAATAAGACGCCCAATCATCTGATTTAGCGAGGCCATCGCGACGGTTTAATAGTAGATATGTACAACCAGGATCGAGTTCTACTTCGTCGTTGACTACAGCACTTTGAGGTGCGATTGGTTTGGTTAAACTTGGAAAAACCATCGATGAATGCACATCATCAATCACCCACACTTCTACACTATCAATAAGGGGTCTAAATCCAAAATAGCCGTCAAAAGCCTGCAAAATTAGACGCTTTTCATCATTTTGTGCGACTTTATATGGGCCAGTTCCAATTGGAAATTGGTCGTATTCTTCGCCACGGCTCGTCACAGGCAATAAAATTTTGGCGCATGATTCAGCTAGCAAAATTGGTAAATGGAAATCGTCTCGCGAAAGATGTATATCTATGACGTTCTTTTGCGCTGAAGTGACTTTATCTAAGTGAGCAAATAGCTTGCGTGATCTTAGACCATTTAAACTCTCGATAATGGCATCGGTCGTTAACAGATCTCCGTTATGAAAGCGTACCGCAGGACGAATATAGAAGCGCCAATGCTGAGCTGAAATCATTTCCCATGTATGTGCTAAATCTGGCTTAAGCTCCTCATTCTCATCAAGTTTAGTTAATCCACTAAACACTTGACGTACGATGTGGCGCTCTGACCGACGAATGTTCTTTAAGGGGTTCAATGCCAACAGCGGTCGATAATATGGCAATCGAACCACCTGCCTTCCTTCTTGTTGCTGCACCCCCAAGTAGCTTTCCACCACTTGAGCCAATTTAGCAGTATCTTGGTCGAGCACTTTTAATGCATGGCCAATTTTGCCTTCTTCTAAATAACGTCTGGCAAGGTTTTCGCTCACATCAGAGCGACTGCGACGAAAATTGAGCTGGGAAAGCTTGCCTCGTCCAGGTGAAGGATGCCATTCAATCCAGCCTTCTTCTTCCATTTTGTTCAGCACAATACGCGCGTTGCGTCTTGTGCAGCAAAGAATATCGGTGATCTCTTCTAGTTGAACGCCACAATCTGAGCCATCGTAATGCTCAAATAGGGTTTCAAACTGAACTCTAAGGCGGGGGCTACTCATAAAGAGGAAAACTCACATATTTATATTGCTGTTTATTTTCCTCATTTATCGAAAAACGATCAAGTAGTTACTGTATTGCGATGCCAATTTGCTCCGCAAGTTGAACAAGTTGTTGTTCGTTATCAAGTTTCATTGACCATTTCGCTTCGCTACAGTTAACAGCGACTACATTAGCACCTCGACCAATCAGTTGTATTGCATCGGTTTGTGCTTGTAAGGTAATCATTTGATCACCAACGATCTTTACGACAATTTCGTGCGGTGTGGCAATTATCTTGCCTGCTGAAAATTCAATTACCATAAAATCTATCTATTTATTGTTCATTTTGACTGGCTGTCATTGGGTTACTTCTCGACGCTCTGTGCTTTTTAACCGCAATTGTTAATCGGCTAGTACACACTAAACGTTCACGCTCATCTGTCATGTTTATTTGCCAAACCTGCGTTGAAACCCCTAAGTGAATAGGTGTCGCCTTTCCCGTCACCACGCCTGATCGCATCGCGCGTACATGATTTGCATTAATGTCTAGTCCAACGCAATAAGAATCCTCATCAACACAAAAATTGGCCGCGATCGAGCCCAGCGTCTCGGCTAATACCACTGAAGCGCCGCCATGAAGCATCCCTAATGGCTGATGGGTGAAATGACACACTGGCATAGTGCCGCAAATGTAGTCTTCACCAAGCTCACTATACTTAATTTGTAGGTGTTCCATCATTGTGTTGCGTGAAGTTTGATTGAGAAGTTCTAAATTGATGTCTCGTTTCCAAATACTCATAAACATATCCGCTTGCGTAGGTTACTGATATTGTAACCTAATGTTATGATTAGCCAACATAATGAATTTACATGGAGAGTGTTATGTCGTGGTTTAAATTAAGCGCACTCGCAATCGCCGCTAGTTTGACGGCTTGCAGCTCATCACCGACTGGACGTAATCAGTTGTTGTTGTTTTCCGATAATGACATGAGCAATCTTGGTGCGCAGTCGTTCGATCAGATGAAGCAACAACAAAAAATCAGTAAGGATGCGAAACTCAACAGTTATGTTCAATGTGTCGCAGATGCGGTGACTGCACAGGTGCCGAAACAACCCGAGTTTAACGAGTGGGAAGTTGTCGTTTTTGACAGTGAGCAAGTTAATGCGTTTGCCCTACCTGGCGGAAAGATCGGTGTCTACACAGGATTACTTAACGTTGCTAAAAACCAAGACCAATTGGCAACCGTCATTGGTCATGAAATTGCGCACGTGTTAGCGGACCACAGTAATGAACGCCTTTCACAATCTCAACTCGCTAATACCGGCTTGCAGATCACCAGTATTGCACTTGGTGCGTCGGAATACGCTCAGTATCGTGAAGCAACTATGGCAGCGTTAGGACTTGGTGTTCAAGTAGGAGTGTTACTGCCCTACGGCAGAACTCAGGAATCTGAAGCAGATATTGTCGGCTTAGAGTTAATGGCTCGCGCTGGCTTTGATCCGCGCCAGAGCATTGCACTATGGCAAAATATGGCCAAAGCATCTAAAGGACAACAGCCACCGGAGCTACTGTCTACTCACCCATCACACGGTACCCGAATCGAAGATTTAACGGCAACCATGCGCAAATTACCAAGCTACGGCGCGGTAAAGCCCAATTGCAAAGTTTGATCGAAAAGGAGCTCAATGAGCTCCCTTATTTTTAACTGATGGCTAATCACAATTTTAAGTGCCAAGTATCTGCATTGGCAATTGCAGTAACGCGTCCCCTGACTGGGCAAAATACCAAAGAATAGCAACCAGCCCGCTAACTAATGCTACATACCACACACCGGCAACAATTTGTCCGTATCGATCGAGCGGTAATAAATGGCTGGTATGGCGGTAACGCCACTCCATTAGTATCTCTAGCATTCCCATAATCAACAAAAAGCCGAGCAAACTCAAACCAAAAGTATAGCTCAAAGCAATCCCGCCGAGTGCTGCTAGCGTACACAAAACCAATCCCATTATGCTGTTCATTGAAAAGCTGATGCTTTTAAGGATGTGCCCACCGTCTAATGGCAAAATCGGTAGTAGGTTAAACAAGTTTAACAAGGCGTTGAACGCCGCGAGTCCGGCAAAAAAGATTTCACCTGTCGCCCAATATACAACCAGTAATATCAAGGAAAGGATGAAGCCAAACATAGGGCCCATTATCGAGATAACGACATCTTGCCAACGTGTGTTGATTTTTTCGTCCGACAGCGCCAATCCGCCAAGAAATGGGACGAGGTAAATGCCCTTGGTTTTCATACCAAAATACTTCATAGCCTTTACATGACCGTACTCGTGGACCACAAGACAGGCAATGAGCGCTAAAGCAAATTGGAATGAGAACAGCCATGAATAAGCCGCAAGGCTCGCGGAGGCTAACACGACTTTAATAAGCTTGGCACTTTTGAGCATTTTCATACCCAAAGAGAACAAGCCAATCAAACTGAAACGACGCTCCGGTTTAGGAGGGTTTACCGGTGTTTGCTGTTCAATATCTTTGGTTGAGCGTTCGCCTTGAGCTAATACTTCACCATTTAACTTAGCAATGTAATTGAAAGTAAATGGTTGCCAAACTAATGCGACATCTAGCTCACAATGAAGAACTTCTTCCCCTTTTTGTAACTGGAAGCTATGAGATGTATTGTCACCACGGTCTGAATCAGCGACAACTTGTGATACTACTTGATTATCCCAATACAACTCTTGCCAGCCCGCCATACTACCTTCCAGTCTCAAAGGCCGGCCAAGAAAATCAATCGAAAGAAGCTCCACTTTTAACCTATTAATTTGCTATATAAACTAAACCGATTATGCCCTGAGGCACTAAAGAGGTAAAGAAAATGCGCCACAATGTTACATTGTCACCACTCATAAGTAATTGAGATGAAAATAAGTGTTGTTTATTTAACCTAAAATCAAGCTGCAAAATCAGTTTACACCAGTTAATCCTTTGCTTTACCGAATACCCCTTTTAATTAGTCGGATAAAGTGCATAATAGCCCCCGTTATTAATCCCGACTATATGTGAGTCCATTATGTCTATTGAAGCTACAATGCTACAACGTTGCGAATCTAAGTGTGAATTATGTGCTGCTGAAGCACCTCTTACTGCTTACGCGGTACCACCGCACAGCCACGTAACGGTGGATTACGGCATCATGGTATGTGACAAATGTCTGGGCGAAATCGAAGAACCAAAAGACATTAACCACTGGCGTTGTCTAAATGACAGCATGTGGAGTCAAGTAGTACCAGTTCAAGTGACTGCATGGCGCCAACTTACTCGCCTTAACAGCGAGAACTGGGCTCAAGATGCACTTGATATGATGTACATGGAAGAAGAAACTAAAAACTGGGCAATGATTGGTATGTCTGCTGACGACAAACCACTTGATTGCAACGGCGTTGAACTTAAAAAAGGTGACGACGTAACAGTAATCAAGGACCTTCCAATCAAAGGCTCAACTCAAGTAATCAAGCAAGGTACTGTTATCCGTGGTATCGGCCTTACAGATGATCCAACACACATCTCTGGTAAGGTTAACGGCGGTCAATCAATGTACGTTATCGCTGAATACTGCCGTAAGAAGTAATTCTTAGAGTACACAAAAGAAAAGCACCTCTGGGTGCTTTTCTTTTATCTATTATTCGACCTGCTTAACGTCGTTTGAACACACCGCACTTTCTTAACTTGCTATCTTCTCAACAATGGTTTTCAAGTCATTGGTGCTCTCTTGAACTTGCACATTCATTTGATTAGTTTGAGTCATCAAGTCATAAGAATCACTGTACTTAATATTGATGGATTGAATATTCTCATTAATCTCATCCGAAACATGCACTTGCTCTTCAATGGCGACAGCAATTTGTTGGTTGCGGTCAACTACGTCTTGCACCAACTCTTCAAGCAATTGAATACTGTCTTGAGCCTGTGTAATTGACTCCACAGTACTACTCGATTTCTCATTACCTTTTTTCAAAGCGTCTACCGCTGAATTACTGCCGAGCTGGATACTTTCTATTGCTGACTGAATTTCAGTTGTCGACTCTTGAGTTCGCTGCGCCAGTGTTCGTACTTCATCAGCCACAACGGCAAATCCTCTCCCTTGTTCGCCTGCCCTTGCCGCTTCAATGGCTGCATTAAGCGCAAGTAAATTGGTTTGCTCAGCAATGTCATTGATCACCTCAACCACAGAACCAATCTGGTTAGTTTGTTGGTTGAGATCAGTTACTGTGTGTGAGATTTCTTTTAACTCATTGACCAGTTCAATTACCGAATGGTTTACGTTGTCGATCACGCTTCGACTTTCGCTCATTGTGTTTTGCGCTTTAACCGTGGCGTCAGCGGTCGCTTGTGCATTTTGTGATATCTCGGCTGATGCAGCTTGCATCTCATTGACTGAAGTCGCTACAACGTCGATTTCAATCTTTTGTTCACTTAGATTCTGCGTGACCCGTTCACTATTGCTCGCAGCTTGATCTGCATTTTGCTGGGTTTCATCACATGAATCCATCACAGAGATCCCGACTCGACCAATGAGTGCATTGGCGTACTGCTTGCGCATTTTCATCCCAAGTTCAATTTCAGAAAGATCGTTAACTCGTCCGCAGTAGATGTGTTCCATCAATGGATTATTAAAATCTTGTCGAGCTTGTTGTGCGAGACGTTCTAATGGTCGAGTTAATGCATAGATGGACAAAATGGATAGGCCCGCCATAGCTAACGTCGCGACCAGTGGGCTTTGCCCATATATCATCAACCCGTTGGCTATACCTGCAGAGATACCAATACAGGCAGCACTTCGCATCCAAAGTCGTGTTCTTGGTAGGATGACCGAGAGTGGTTTCTTATTATTTCGGAGTTTGGCGTAAGCCTTTTCTGCGCGCTCTACATAAATTCTTTCTGGTTTAAACCGAACGGATTGGAACTCGACGATTTTGCCATTATGTGAGATAGGTGATGCAAACGCATCTACCCAATAATAGCCGCCGCCCTTACGCTGGTTTTTTACCATCCCCATCCAATGTTTACCAGACTGAAGGTGACTCCATAAATCTTTGAACGCCGCTTTGGGCATATCGCGATGGCGTACAACATTGTGCGGCTGACCTTCTAGTTCACCGTCACTGTATCCGGCCACTTCACTAAAATGACTACTAGCGTATTTGATGTAACTAGAGGGATCAGTAATTGAGATGAGATTGTAACTGGAGGGATAATCGTATTCCATTTCGCTCATATTCGGTTCCTTACCGTGCCAGCCTGACTATGTGCAATTAAGCACTTATTGCTTTAGTAGTAAGCGTAGAGCATAAAAAGGATACTATGTGCTATAAATCATACAAACATTTTATGGTTATTTATAAGCTGCCAGAATATAACGAATAATTGCCCAAAAAAACGTCAGCACTCGCCGACGTTTCTTTAAAACTTGCCATCACTTTAGTAGAGACCAATATCTTTTTGCATGTGACCTGACAACTCGTTCGCATAGTGCGTGCGTGGTTCAGCTCTGTCCGTAAACAAGATATCAAAGAAATGTGCAATTAATCCTTTAATGTTAACCGAGTAGGTTTTTCTTTCCTTAGAGATAGGTGTTAAAACAGTGTTTGCGTCCAGAACTTGTGCCATACGCGCCTCTCTTAAAAATTCGGATAACCTTCAACAGTTAAATTTTAACCACTTTTTTATCGCCCAAATAATGACAAATCTTCGAATTAAAGATTAGTTTTTCTTATGAAACAACATTGCTACATATCGCTTTTGAAATTATTCTTTATACGGGTGTCATTCCGTCTAATTTTGCATCTAATTTGCATAAATAGATAACATAAAAAAACGCCCCGAAATTTGATAACATCGTATTTACATACAGACGTTATAATCTCGAGGCGTCTATCACACTTTAATTAGCTGAGACTAAAGTGTTTATTGAGTAACTTGAGCTTGACGACGTTGTTTCATCACAGAAGCAATTACTGCAACTGTCATTGTTATCAATAGAACAAGTAGAGATACCGGTGTTGGAATAGCCCAGTCTGTACCAACCAATAACATTTTGACACCGATGAACATCATAATGAATGCCAATGCTGGTTTTAGATAGATAAACTTATCCATCATGCCTTGTAGTACAAAGTACAATGAACGCAGACCCAATAATGCAAACACGTTCGCTGCTAGTACTAAGAAAGGCTCACGAGTTACTGCAAAAATTGCCGGAATTGAATCTAGCGCAAACATTACATCCATAAAGGCAATAACACCGATTACGATCATCATCGGCGTTACACAACGCTTACCGTTTTCGATTACGGTTAATGCATTTTCGCGGTAACCATCAGTCACTGTTGCGAACTTACGAATAATCTTTTCAGGAAGTGGGTTAACTTCTTCCTCTTCGCCTTTATCACGCGCAAGCTGAATACCAGTCCAAATTAAGAACGCTGCAAAGATATACAAAATCCAGTGGTATTGTGCGAGAAGTTGCGCGCCTACACCGATCATAATCGCACGTAGAACTAACGCACCAATAACGCCCCAAAGTAGTGCGCGTGGTCGCAAATGTTCAGGTACTGAATACTGAGTAAATATGATCGCAAAAACAAATAGGTTATCGACGCTTAGCGATTTCTCAAGTAAGTAACCGGTGATGAATGATACCGTTGCTTTTTCCGCACTATAGCTGCTGCCAGGAGCATAGATATCCCAGAAGAAGTAGATAGATGCAGCGAAAACAAAAGCTAAGACAAACCAGAAAACACTCCAGACTGCCGCTTTACGGATGGTGATTTTACCGCCGCGAGTTTGCCAGATATCGAGTGCAACAAGCGTCAGTGTAAGAATGGCAAAGCCAATATAAGTAGACGGGGTCATGCGTCCTCCCAAAAATCGGAGGGATCTGGAATATAAGATAACGATCCCTACCGCAAACAAAAAGCCTCCTTCCCTAAGGAAAGAGAATTTGATTACGTTGGTCTCGTCGAAGCGCTAAGCGCTTATACTTACCGGAAAGGCTTGAAACCTAACGAGATGACGATAAGTAAACCAGAGGCGACTACTCCCCAAACGAGGCGGATTGTAAGGCGCAAACCGTAACTTTGCAACATGTAAAATTGCAGATATTGATTTAATTAATGATTGTATGTGGTATGAATAATATGAGTAAATTTATGAAAGTTAACCGTTAAATGTTATTGAAAAAGAGACCGAAATTGGTCTCTTTACATACAGAAATTTTCCATCAACTTAAAGTCGTTAAAACTGGTAAGCTGCTGATATTTTATAGTTACGTCCTGGCTCGTAGTCATCCATTACAATACCACCTCGTGGAGCTATACCAGAGCGGGAAGCATGTGACGCGTAGTATTCATCAAAGATATTATCAATACCTATTGTAATCGAAAGCCCATCAATGCTTTGAGGAACCCATTGAGCGTATACGTTGTGGACATTGTAACTTTGCTTGGCCGGTTGCCCATCAAGGACATTATCTTCTTCTTTCACCCAAATTGAATTCCATCCAAAGATACTATCTAGCGCATCAGACTGGTAGTTAAGTGTCAGTGCAATGTTATCGCCCATGTCAATACTTCTACCATTACCACCTACGACAGGACCACCTGTCTCTTTGTTTGTTGTGTCTGACTTTGAATATGAGATTTTACTGGCGAATGCGTCAAAGCCATAACTAATACTGGTTTCAAAACCTTCTATCTCCACATCAGCTAGGTTGTAGATGTCATAACGGCCAGTGGTACGGTTATAGGCTTCGGCGATGTAGTTGTCGATATCGGTTTGAAATAAAGTAAAGTTCATACCAAATGTATGACGATCAAATCGTTGTTCGTAGCGGACGCCACCTTGTGTGTTTCGTCCTGTTTCGGCTTTAAGGCCGTCTTGCAACATCGCAACATCTTGATATGCAATGAACGTCTCTAACAACTCAGGGCCTTTGAATAATGTTCTAGTACTGGCAAAAAAGACTAACCCATCAACCGGATTGAGTTCCGCCGCAAGTGACCATGTCACATCGTCATATTTGTTCGTCCCTACCTCAGCTTTGCGCTTGTAATCTTCAAAACGCAGGCCCGCAGATAGATTGAATAAATCAGAAACGATAAACTTGTTTTCAGCGAACAATGCTGTCGAGATCGCAGACTCTTCCATAAACTGAGTCGCCCCGTAGTAGCTACTGGATGTTTTATCCATGTAATCAGCGCCATAGACAATTTGATTTGCTATTCCAAATAATGACATTGCTGATTCAAATTTGATATTTAGGCCAACGTTCTGATTTTTAGCGCTATTCTCAGATACGCGATTACCTGGCCACGCCCCCGCCATTACAGTTTCATCACGCACGATTTCTGTCTCAGTATTGTATAGCGTCACATCACCTTTATGATTATCTGCTCTTAACTGATAGCTCAATGTTACTGTATCCCTCGAATAATCCGTCGGAATGAGTCGGTCTTGTGATAAACCATTATTAGCCGTTCCTGACATATCAGGACGAGGATTATAATCGCCGCTATCGCGATACAGATCGTAGCTAAACTCGAAACGGTGTATTTCACCCAATTCATAGCCTATTTTACTCAGAATATTGTAAACATCCCCTTTCGTTCCAAACGCCTTGTTGCCATTGCCATCTTCAAAGTCGTCTCGGGTGACATAGTGGCCATAAAGCATGGCATCAATATTTTCACTAAGTAAACCATACAGTGTTAGCGAACCTTGCTGGCTATCATTAGACGCATAACCGCCGTATATGCGTGCACCAAAACTCTCATCGTAGCGGAGTAAGTCTCGTGCATCTTTTGTTTCAAAATATACCGAGCCACCAAGACCATTTTGCGTTACTGAGTTGTTACCAACTTGAATGTCGGCAGATTTCAAAATATCAGGGTTAAGCGTTAAGTTTCCAATATGGTGGAACATATTGGCATGTTGCGAAGCGCCATCGAGACGTATATCTAAATCGGTCTCTCCGAGGCCGCGAATAGAAATACGTTGGTTTACTGAGTGCGTTCCACCAACATCTACACCAGGGACTTCCCTTAATAAGTCAGATATGTGGTCCGCTTGTTTCACCGACATATCTTCAGCAAAGATGGACTCCGTATTACTTGAAACTTTTGTCCCCCATACAACGACTTCTTCCACCTTCGGCACATCTTCTTGAGCGATCGCAGTATGACTAAGTGCGACACAAACAGCTAAAGCAATATTTGAGGGTGTAAAGATGTATCTCATTGGGCTTTCCATAACAACATTCCTTAATGGTAATGATAACGTTTCGCAACAATGTTAAGGTTGGTTGTTATAAATATGAATACAAACCCGTTATGGGAAATCGTTGATATATTGTGAGGAATCGGCAAGTGGTAACAAAATCAACAGAAAGAAGTAAATTTGTCAAAGTCGCACTAACTAAAAAACTAGAACAGTGTGAAAAACAAATTATTGTCGCTCCCGGACATGGAACGCAATCGACGCTTGCTGAGGGGCATTTCTTATCGCATAAATACCATGAACAAATCTTTATTCACGGTGGAAATTGCATTGAGTTAGTCGATAGAAGTATTGTGTCCACTGCTCACCCTTCGCTTTTGATTACATTATTGCTAAAAGGCGAACTCAACTTTTCCTATGATGACTTAGCGTTTAATCTTCACGCCGATAATCTTGCACAAGGTGTTGTTGTTAACTTAACACGCCCCGCTAATTTCTACCGATTAATGAAAAAGGACAATGATGTTAGTAAGATTAATATTCTTATAAAGCCAACATGGCTTCAGGAGCGAACCAGCGAGCAGCATTCAGTTGAAGACTTTCTAGCAACAAACAAAAGTCACTTTTCACTTACATTCAATTCTCACCTTACGCATCTTTTGCAAGAAGTTCTGCGCAAACATAATCCAATATCGCTACTCGAGAAAATTGAAGTAGAGAGTTTGATTCATCAAATTATTGTTGAGTGCTTGAAGCAAGTTCCTGAAACTAATATCCATGCAGGCGATTTATCAACCATAAATTGTGACCTAAAAGCTGAAGACATTGTGAGCTATATTGAGACTAACCTTAATAATGATCTGACTCTAATCAATCTATCTGAACACTTTAATATGAGTGTTTCTAAGATTCAGAGATTATTTAAACAAGCATACAACTTAACCATCAATGGCTATATTCGCTCCAGACGTTTAGACAATGCTCGTCAGCAGCTTGAAAGAGGCTTGGTAACAATCACACAAGCAGCTTACGAAGCTGGCTACCAACACCCCGCCAATTTTACCCACGCTTTTAAAAAGGAATTCGGCAGAAGCCCTAATCAGTGGGTTAATCATTCAAGTTAAGTTGAAAGAAATCTAATTAAAAAGGAGCAAACTCTATTGCTCCTTCTTACATTACATTACGCCATTGGGAATGACGTAAACCATACCTGCCCACACTAAAATCCAAGTTACGACGACCGCTACATCGACCCAATCTTTACTCCACATGATGGCTCCCTGCTTCTGGTTAGGATCTAATGACTCCATAAATCATTTAGCAAAGAGCATACCAACTGAGTAAAATTTAACCTTTACTGTCAGTTACTTGTGATTTTCGTTCAAGAACTTTCGGGTTATCAGTAAAATACGCAATCAAACAGTCTGCCATCGACTCGTTAGAGACTATGCCCTCTCCTTGCATATTGAGAATCGCTTCGTAACCCTCTTTGCCTTTCATCGTGTAAGCAGATGAGGTACCAGTGTAGTATTCGTCGTTCAACACTGGCTGCCATACGCCTTTAAGCAAAATATCGAGGTCTGAAACTCTGTTACCCATCGGCGCAGCGGCATCATATTCATAACGCAGGTTGGCAACATACGGGTACGAGCCAGATCCCGTCCCTTCGACTCCGTTGTTTGTCGCATTGTTAATCGCACCTTCGATAATGGCAGAAATGTGTTGTCCCTTAATCTTATAGACGCCAATTGGGACCAAAAACGGCAATACCTTTCCGGCGATGTCAGCAACCGAGATTTTTCCAGGGTCTATAGAGTTACGCACTCCTCCTGCATTATGAATCGCAAATTGCGCATGATGACCTTGCTTATTCATCATATGGATAAACGATTCAGCAACAAGTGGCGCTAGGTCACTGCCACCCTTTTCATCAGGAATACGGACATGACGTAATTTACGTTTCGTCGTGGCAATAAAAGTTTGCTGTAATTCACGCACACGAGTCTGGTAGCGCTCTTTCAAAATCAATTTTATCGTCGGATCTTTGCGACAAGCGGTCACGAGTGGGTGTTTATCCAGTAAGTCACGCAGCGCTTGATAATCACTTTCTTGCCACGATTGACTGCGACTGGTATCAACAAACAATCGGCGTCCCACCAGCAGTTCGTTATGACCACTGAAGTTGGTTATGACGCCTTCTTGGTCAAAGTCGATGTCGCAATGACCGAGCGCGAGCGCATGAAAGCCAGCTTGAACCACATGGATATTATTCACTCTAATGCCGTAAGGATCGTTATTGCCTAGTCCTAGTGCAGAAAAGTCGCCTTGTAACACGTGACTATGCCCACCGACAATCAACGAAATACCATCGACATGGTTGGCAAAGTCTAGATCCGCGTCATAACCCATATGACTTAATAAAATAATCTTGTTAATCCCTGCTTTGTGAATTTGATTAACGGTATTACGGGCGGTTTCAATCGCATTAACAAACGGAGTATCTGCATCTGGGTTAGAGATATCCGCCATTTTGTCCAGCGCCAAAGCGAAGATTGCGATAGGTTCTTGCTCTACGTGCTTAACAATCCACTGTGCCGATTGTGTCGAAGGTTTGTAGCTATAAACATTCGGGTTGCCGCTCAAAATAACCGGCTTATCTTTTAATTCGCGTGATAAATCCCAGTTTCCCGCTAGCAATGGAAAATCAATCCGGTTGGCAAATTCCGCAACAGGTAGATTACCCATATCCAATTCATGATTGCCTATCGCCATCGCATCAAGCCCTAACTGGTTGAGCAACGTTGAGTTCGCTTCGCCTTTAAATAGTGAATAGAACAGTGTGCCTTGGAAACAATCACCGGCATGGAAGAATAGAAAACCGTGATTTTGTTGGGATGATTCGGCGCGCAGTTCTTCGACGCGCGTTTTGATTCTTGCGAAGCCACCAGCACTAACATAAGGGCTGGTTTGGGTCTCGTCGTTGTTTACATTGAGTTGTAGAGACGTTGGTTCAAAGTATGAGTGGGTATCATTGATGTGAGCCACTCTAACGCTTATGGCTCTATTGTTTTTCATTGTCATTTCTCTTCTCACTTTTCACCGCCATGCTACTCCATTCTTTATGACATGTTGATTACTTTTTTAAGTAAAAACAGTGACACATAAGATATGTGACCTAAGCGTATGCTTATATTGAATTTTTCTTTTATGCTTAAATTAAGTTAGCAAAGTTTAAAGGTGAATTTATGTTGCTAGAGCGCATCGAGATTGCCGGATTTCGCGGCATCAAACGACTCTCAATTTCTTTTGAGCAACTCACTGCTTTGATTGGTGAAAACACCTGGGGTAAATCCTCGTTGCTCGATACTCTTTCTGTCGCCTTGCCACCTGAGGGAGAGCCTTATCAATTCAAAATTACAGATTTTCACGTCGATTACTCAGTCTCTTCTCCGCAAACGCAAGATCTTCAAATCGTAATCAGCTTTTTGGCCAGTGATATCAAAGAGGTAAACTCTCGCCGTTATCGTCGGGTTAAACCTGTCTGGGTCGTTAACCAAGATAATGAGCACAGAATCTATTATCGAATCAGTGCCAGTCGTGATGGTCATAACGTAGAAACACATTATGACTTTCTTAATGCCGAAGGCGATCCTTTAGCATTGCATCATTGTGAAAAGATCGCCCAAGAATTAATGACGCTGAACCCAGTTATTCGTTTAAAAGATTCACGCCGATTTGAGCGAAACTTTGAAAGCAATGGCAACAGCTTGAATGAACGAGTAGAAAAACGCATCAATAATACATGTCGCCGTTTAATGGCTATCCCTGGTCATGTAAATAAAGGAGAAATGCGCAGTAGCCTCAAATCGATGGGTATGTTGGTTGAGCACTATTTTTCGTTTAAATCCAACAATCGTATTGAACATGATCAACCTAGAGATGGGATCTTTTTTGCTCGTAAATCAGATTCGCTTTCTATTGGTGAATACGTAGAGAAATCAAATAACAAACAAACTCGATTACTTTTACTTGGGCTACTTAATGCTTACTTGCAAGCGAAAGGACCCAACCGCCTTAGAAAAGGCGCAAGACCGATATTGATCATCGAAGATCCTGAAGGTCGCTTACACCCAACCCAACTCTCTCGCGCCTGGGGCTTGTTGCAACTCCTACCGATGCAAAAAATCCTCACCACCAACAGTGGTGCGTTGTTAGGGCAATTGCCGGTTCACTGTATTCGCCGTTTAGTCCGCCAATCTGACAAAACAATTTGCACCAGTCTTTCAACCCAAGGACTTTCGAGGGATGAGTTACGCCGTGTTGGCTTTCATATTCGCTTTCATCGCTCGGGCGCCCTATTTGCTCGCTGCTGGTTACTTGTCGAAGGTGAAACAGAAGTTTGGTTGTTCAATGAACTGGCAAATCAATGCGGTTATAACTTAGCGGCGGAAGGCGTACAAATCATCGAATTTGCTCAATCCGGTTTAAAATCATTAATCAAAGTAGCGAAAGCCTTTGGTATAGATTGGCATGTGGTGACTGACGGTGACCCTGCGGGTAAAAAGTACGCAGCGACGGTGCGCGCAAGACTTGGGCATGATCAAGAAAGACACCGTTTAACCGAGTTGCCCGACAAAGATATCGAGCACTTTCTTTACAACAATGGTTTTGAGCCATTTTTCCGCGAGTTGGTTAAAATTCCACTTGATCACCAAATTCCAGCCAAAAAGGTGGTCAATAAGGTGTTGAAGAAGTTTGCCAAGCCCGATCTTGCTTTGGCGATAGTTTCACATTGTGAGGATAAAGGGCTTGAATGTATCCCTCTGCTCCTTCGTTGGACGTTAAAACGTGTTGTGACGATGGCGAACGGTAATACTTAACACCAAATTGCCCTATACCCATTATCAATTTTCTTAATTGCGGTTTTGTGGTTGTGCTATAGCAGACTCTGTTGTTTGATTTAGTTTAGCGTGCAACCACAGCCCTGTCGTTTTCATTGTGTATCCAAAGATCCCGCCAATAACCAGTGATGGCACAACGAGTTGCCAGTCGCCGTTTGCAGCAAACGTGGCGCATGAACCAATGAAAGTCCCGGGAATAAAGGCAAGCCAACCGTTTTTGGCTTGTAGGCACATAAAGAGCGTCACTACGCCAGTCAGTACATAGCCGAGTATTTCCATTGAGATATAATGACTACCTTGAATAATCACCATCGCCCAGAACACGCCAGTTAAATTAGTGATAAGGCTTATCACTAATCCTTTTGCTCCTTCATAAGGTGCAGCAAAGAAACTTGTGCAGCCAAGAAAACCAGCCCATGCGAGCAAACCTAAACTTACCGCGACCCATCCCCAAATGCCGGATAGGATGGCTGTAGTGATAGAAATTGCGACTAATACGCTCATTGGGTGTCTCTTGGTTTCTAAACTTTGTGCACACTATAGTGGCAAATTGCATAAATAACACAATAGCGATCACATTTTTCAATATCGAAACAACACAAGTTACACACAAACATTGACGCAATCGATGTATCAACAGAATCGGTAATAATTAAATCAAACCAACTTATCCATATTCAAACGAAAAAGCCCAAGTCACACAAACTTGGGCTTACGATATGTTTTAAGATAAATACGTATCTAGAAGACGGATTTGCCTTTCATCATCCTCAATCCTTCTCGTTTAATACACTCAACCAGAGGGTTTTCAATCATGTCAGCCCGCCAAACAAACGACAAAGTACGTTCCATATTGAGATCAGGTACATTCAAAGCAACCAAAGCCCCACTTTCGATATAGCGTTCAACGTCCAAGTACGGCAAACAAGTTAAATATTGCCCATTTGCCACCATACGACGCAGCACTGGCACGTGCTCGTATTCACGCCAAACATCCAAATCTTCAACAAGATGATGTATCGAGCTATCAAAAATCATCCGAGTACCAGAACCATGCTCCCGCAATACCCAGCGAGCTTGTTCTAGCTGTGAAAGCGAAACCCGTTCTGACTTGGCAAAGGGGTGATGAGCAGACGCTACGACTGTTAAATGATCTCGACACCACTCTTCTTGGTGTAAACGGTTGTCGTCGCAGCGGCCTTCAATAATGCCAATATCAAATTTGTAGTCAATTAACCCTTGTAAAACGTTATCGGTACTTTGCACATTGAGCTTAATTCGTAATTCTGGAAAGTCATTATCAATTCTACTGATAAGGTCGGGAATTAAGTGCTCGGCTGGCGTTTGGCTCGCGCCAATCGTGATCTCCCCGCTTAATAGGTGTTGTTCAATAAAACCTAGCTCGATTTGTTGGGCATCTTGTAGCAGGCGCTTAGCCTTCGGCCTGAGCCAGTTCCCCCAATGGGTTAATGCCATTTGCTTACCTTGCCTCTCGAACAATGGTCTGCCAAGCATCTTTTCTAATTGCGCAAGCGACATACTGGTCGCGGATTGAGTTAATGCGAGTTTATCTGCAGCTAGACTTACACTTCCGGTGTCAGCTACCGCATCAAAGACTGCCAACTGTTTCAGAGAATAACGCATAACACTCCTTTTCGTTATAACGCTAATGATTGTTGGTATTTAGTGCGTTACGCGCACAAAAATCATTCTACTCACATTTTTTTGCATATCAAATTTTCTGATGAGATTTGTAAACATTATCAATTTTACCTGTACAAAATTTCCTCCTAATCTGAAATGGCGATGCAGAGATTAGCTCGCAAATAAACATAAGGAGGTAATTATGAAAATCACAACTAGGAGCGCGTATGTCATCTAACCACGCGAACAATCAATGTTTTTCTCCTGTTGAAATGATGGCTGAAGCTGAAAAGTTTGCATTAAGTAAAGCCAAGAAAAACACCGGTATGACATTAAGTCTCGCCATTATGGCAGGCGCTTTTATCGGGCTGGCGTTTCTCTTTTATATCACAGTAACCACAGGTGCCACGGAATCTGGTTGGGGACTGAGTCGCCTAGCTGGTGGTCTCGCTTTTAGCATGGGACTGATCCTAATTGTGATATGTGGTGGCGAGCTTTTTACAAGTTCTGTTTTATCCAGCATCTCATGGGCAAATCGTCAAATTAGTTTTGGCAAGATGCTCTCGATTTGGGGAAAGGTTTACATCGGTAACTTTATTGGGGCGATGTTGTTGCTAGTGATTGTATCTGCTGCAGGTTTGTATCAGATGGATCACGGACAGTGGGGACTGAATGCACTCAACATCGCCCAACACAAGTTACACCACACTACCGTGCAGGCTCTTGCCTTGGGTGTGCTTTGTAACCTTTTGGTTTGTCTCGCTATCTGGCTCACGTTTAGTAGTGCCAATGCAATGACAAAAGCAGCAATGACAATCATGCCAGTGGCAATGTTTGTCTCAAGCGGCTTCGAACACTGCGTAGCAAACATGTTTATGGTGCCACTTGGCATCGTAATTCAAAACTTTGCACCTGAATCGTTTTGGTCAATGACTGGCGTAACAGCGGCTCAATATGCAGATCTGAATATTATGCAGTTTATTACTGCAAATCTTATCCCGGTAACACTAGGCAATATTGTTGGTGGTGCAGTGCTTGTCGGGCTGGCGAACTGGTGTATTTACCGTCGCCCGCAACTTAAAGCAGCCAACATTTCAGTAATTACTACTACCGCGAATATTGCGTCAGTTAAGGAGAACACTATGAACAGCAACATCATCGTCAAAAACATTATGAACACTCAACCTGTCACTCTTACTGCAGACATGACCACGCCAAAAGCGATCGATCATTTGCTTTCTAATCAGGAAGTAAGCGCACCAGTAACCGATGTTCAAGGTCGTTTGGTTGGATTCTTTTCTGCGCACGATGTGATGGTTGATTTATGGTGCCAAGATTACATCCCTACTCAGGGACAAAAAGTAGTTGATTTGATGTCACGCGATGTCATCGCGATTGATATTAACGACAAACTGGTTGATGTCGCTGAGTATCTTTGCATCGATAAAGAGCAACTATACCCAACAACGTCAATGGGTATTGCAACACGCTTCTCTACACTTTCACTAGAAGAACGTGCCAAGAGTATCAAAGTAAGCAAACCGCACGTACTGCCAGTACTTGAAGATGGTCAAATGGTTGGTGTGGTTAGCCGATTAGACATTCTTGATGCACTTCGCTCAGTGTATGGCAAGCCTACTGAGGTATTAGAAGCTCACCAGCAATCTGCGTAGCAAACCGCTAGATAGCAACCCCTTGATAACAAAAAGCGCCTTAAGTTAGGCGCTTTTCTTCATTGATTAAATGACTATTTCTTTATGCCTTCGACATGCAGTTCCATATCGACATAACTCGAATCCCCCATCACTGGGATATTAAAGTCAGCAAGCTCTAAACGTGTCGTACCAATAAAACCAGCTCGCTCGCCACCCCAAGGGTCTTGCCCTAGTCCAATGACTTCGGCATTGATAGTAATCGGTTTTGTTACACCATGAAGATTCAGATCGCCGATTAAATCGAAACTACCATCACCTTTACCAACCACTTTACTACTTGTAAAAGTCGCGCTCGAAAACTTACCTGCATCGATAAAATCTGAACTGCGTATGTGCTTGTCACGCTCGGCATGGTTTGAATCTAAGCTCGTGGTGTCCACGTTAACCGTAATGCTTGATGCTTCAACATTCGCTGGGTCGTAAGAGAAGTTGCCATCGAAGGTATTAAAACGACCTTTGATAAAGCTATAACCTAAGTGGCTGACTTTAAAGTTAATAGAAGCGTGAGCCCCTTTGGTATCAATTACATAATCCGCTGCGCTTGCACTCAATGGCGCTAGCATCGCCATAGCTAATCCCGTAGCAAGTAACGTTTTTTTCATTTTGAAGCTCCTATCATTTTGCGTAGCGTGTTGTCTTTATCAATAACGTGGTGTTTTATCGCCGCGGCGGCATGAACTGCAGCCATAACTATCAATGTCCAAGCCGCGTAGAAATGGATTTCCCCAGCGATATCCGCCTGTCCTTCAAACAAGGCGCCTAAGCCAGGTACCGAAAACCAATCAAATACATCAATAGCTCGACCATCTTCGGTTGAAATTAAGTAACCAGAGACAAATAGCACCAGCAAAACAACGTACATCAGACCATGCACTAGTTTTGCTGCGAATTTCTCAAAGGCGTTCCCTTCAACTTTCGGTGACAGTGTAACCCTCTTCCAAACTAGTCGAATGAACGTCAAGATAGCCAATAATAAACCAATAGATTTGTGCCAATGTGGCGCGGTTCGGTACCATTCACTGTAATAGGAAAGGTCAACCATCCATAAACCTACCGCGAACATACCGATAACAACAATTGCCGAGACCCAATGGATCGCTCTTGCGACAATATTGTAATTCTTAACTTCAGGTTTCATCGTGTTGCCCGTTCCCTATCTATTTGCTCTCTTTGATGTTGTAACACAATTATTAAATATGACCTGCAAAGTTAACATAAGTTGTGATCGATGAACTTATTCAAAAATTTTGAATAGGTTCGAATGAACTGTTACTAGATGTGACCTAAATTCAATCTTAAGCATAAATGTCAGACGATTACTGAGTAACAGCCAAAATGTGCAACGGTTTTTAGTGCACGCATGCTAATCTTTGATTTCTATTGCAAAAGGAATTGAGGAGAAGAACTTTGTTATTGGATGTACTCATACAGAGTGTTAACGAGTTCCAAGCAGATTGCATGGCTCTGTGTGAAAAACACTACCCTACTATCCATAATCGTGGCATGAGTGAACATCATTTAGCATTGGCATTTTCTCGTCGTTTAGCCCGAACGCTGACGGAATTTGGGCACGATTGCAGCTATGCGCCTTTAGAGACTCATCCCTCTAGCGAGCAAGCCAGCCATTTTCGAGTCTCTTCTGATGTAGGAACTGTCTGGATTGTCACTTCACACCTATTGAGTGCTGGGAGTACTTGTCGTAACAAGTTATTCAAGACCATTCAAAATTGGCAAGCGGAGTATGATTACGCCATTCAGCCGAATGACTTGTTATTACTATTGTCTGATCATTGGATTACGCGCAGTAAACAGAGCCGTGAATTAATACATTGGTGGACAGGCTATTTACCTGATGATGTCGAGACGTATCGTGCGCAGGGAGTGAGTTTATATACCAGTGATTCTCAACTGTCACTCTCATTGGAGGAACGGTTCGCTATTTCGCCCTATTACACTAAAGTGACTCATCCACTCAAACGCGCATCAGATCAACAATTAGTGCGTAAGTATGTTCAACTCTATTCGGTGGTCCAACTCAGTTAGCTTGTCATCTTTTTTTCACGCCCGATCTGGATACTGTTAAAAACCAGTCATCGAGTTTTAGGATTTGAAAAAGCTTAAACGATACCAATATGAACGATACGCGGTACTGTGCAGTCTTGCCTATAATCACGTCTTAAAACAGACCCGATACGGATTTGCTCCCAATGGTCAACGAGTGATTGCCAATCGATTTGGTAAGCCAATGATCAGAGTGTTATGGAGCAATGACCATGACGAAGCGATCGTCGTGATTAAAGGGTCTCATAACCTGGCAGATTGGCTGTTAAACTTAGCACTTTGGCAATATAGAGCCGTCAAAGAACTTAACTATTCCATACATGCAGGATATGGTTATCAAATTAACCAAGAGAGCCAACCCATTCATAAACAAGATAAACTTGGTAGCACAGTCTACGAACGTCTAATAGCGGTTATCTCTCCATTAATCCTTTCTGGTAAACGTATTACCTTCACTGGTCACTCATCTGGCGGCGCAATAGCAAATGTTCTTGCTGATGCTACAGAACACCACTTTCCTAACTCCGTCAAGCGTGTGGTAACGTTTGGTCAGCCGGCTATTGGCGGCAGAGCCTTAGAAAGAAACTATCGGCTTAAACAACGGACTTATAGAATATGCTGCGATCTTGACATTGTTACCTATCTTCCACCCCTGCCTGTCTATTATCGCCATGTTGGAAAGATGCTTTGGCTATACAATGGTCGTATTTATGAAAACACATCGTCCATTATACGATTAGGTCGTTCCATGGGCTCGTGGTTAATTCGACCATTTTCATACCATTTGATGAGCAAGTATATTCGCAACAAAGATTTCTTTGATGAGCGTTGATAAACGTCACCAGATAAAGCGTTAAAAACGTAGTAAAAATACCTAATAAAGCATATTAATAGGGAGACAAGCGATTATTAGGCGTTACGTCAATAAGATATTGATAATTATCGTAACTTTAGACTCAACATCAAATTTATTGAACTATGTTTTGCGTTATATCGGCTTTATTTATGTTATCCGTTGACAAAAATAGCGTCACAGACAATATGATAAATCGCGTATACACACGCTATTTAGTTCCCTGAGGCACCATAATAATGCTTTTGTCTACACAAACTCAGTTTCAAAGTCGCGTTCATTGCAACGAACACCTCGAACACACAGCTCAATACAAACAACTTCACTTGAGAAGCGTTTATCAGGCGATTTTTGATCGAGATTTACAGGTAATTGGCGTTGAAGCATTAGTCCGTATCACTAATGAAAATCAAGAATGTATACGCCCCGATATGTTCTTTGACTCACCCAAGATCGACTTGGAAGATAAAATTAACGTTGAGCGTTTAAGTCGCGTTATCCATATTCGCAACTTTGCTAACTCCATTCATCGAGACAAGCAACTGTTTCTCAATGTACTACCATCAGCGGGGGAGTTTTTTGCCTTAGAAGATATCAGAGTCGATCTACTTAGGCGTCGAATTAAAGAGTTAGAACTCTCTGCTGACCAGATTGTTATGGAAGTCGTTGAGCAAGATGCTAATGACGAACGCTGTTTGAAAAATGCCATGAAAAGATTGTCTGATGTTGGCTTTCAAATCGCTATCGATGATTTCGGCATGCAAGCGTCAAACCATCAGCGCGTCGAAGAAATTAAACCAAACATCCTTAAAATTGACCGTTCTCTGCTGCTTGCTTATATGGAGGGCAACTTAGAACCATTACTAAATGGCTTAGATCTCGCTAAACGAGTGGACGCAAAAGTCGTGGTAGAAGGCATTGAAACCGCAGAGCAATTAGAAGCAATGAAGGTATTAAATGTCGATTTTTATCAGGGTTACTATCTCGCCATGCCTCAATGCCTAGAAATGGTCAATTTGCATACAATTGCGAGTTAGAATTTAGACTGCCTCATTTAATATCATCTATATTCCTGTCGAACTACCGAGTAAATCACCCTTTAATCTAAATATTGCAATTTATTGTTTTAGATCATGAGTAGTACAAGTTTTACTCGTGCCACAAATCATTTTTCTGTAGATTTCCCAACACACTTTGACACAGTTTGTCATATTTTTAATTATCTACAGAGGTTATTTATGCTGGAGCTTCTAATTGGATTAGTTGTCACCGTTGCGGTCGGCTATTTTATTGTCAAGGGATACAAACCTGCCGGCGTTCTTCTCACTGCCGGTATTACATTACTGATTTTGACCGGTATTCTTGGTCACACTATTCTACCAAGCAAGATTGCATCAACTGGCAACATGATCACTGACTCACTTGAGTACGTGAAATTTATGCTGCAAAACCGCGGTGGCGGTTTAGGTATGCAAATCATGCTGTTGTGTGGCTTTGCTCATTACATGACTCATATTGGCGCTAACAATGTCGTTGTTAAACAGTTTTCTAAGCCACTATCTGTCATTAAATCTCCTTATGCTCTGCTTGTTGCAGCGTACATTGTTGCTTGTTTGATGTCGCTTGCGGTGAGTTCTGCAACGGGTCTAGGCGTGCTTCTAATGGCAACACTATTCCCAATGATGACCGCGATGGGTATTTCTCGTCCAGCGGCTGTTGCCGTATGTGCATCACCTGCCGCTATCATTCTTTCGCCAACATCAGGTGATGTGGTTATTGCTGCTGAAAAATCCGGCATGGCGCTTGATGTATTTGCGGTTCAAACAGTTCTGCCAGTATCAATTGCCGCTATCGCAGTTATGTCTGTTGCAGCGTATTTCTGGAATAAATACCTGGATAAGAAAGACAATACCCCTATGGAGCGTGTAGACGTTTCGCATATTGAGGTAAAAGCACCTGCGTACTACTGCATTTTGCCATTCTTGCCAATCATCGGTGTTTTCTTGTTCAACGGTCGCACTATCCCTGGTCTTTCACTGGATATCTATACCATTGTTGTGCTGTCAATTTTCGTTGGTGCTTTAGTTGATTACGCCACTAAGCGTTTTGACGGTAAAGCGACGCTGGTCGATTTAGAAGCGTGTTATGAAGGTATGGCTGACGCATTTAAAGGCGTAGTAATGCTGTTAGTTGCAGCTGGCGTGTTTGCTCAAGGTCTGATGTCGATTGGCGCTATTGATAACCTACTTCACTTAGCAGAAACAGCAGGTGCTGGCGGTATTGCATTGATGCTTATCCTGACTGGTCTAACCGTTGCAGCAGCAATCGCGACAGGTTCTGGTAACGCACCATTCTACGCGTTTGTAGAGCTTGCTCCTGCGCTAGCGGCGAAAATGGGTCTAAGCCCTGCGTTCTTGATTATCCCGATGCTACAGGCTTCAAACCTAGGTCGTACAATCTCACCAGTATCAGGCGTCGTCGTTGCAACATCTGGTATGGGTAAAATCAGTCCGTTTGAAGTGGTAAAACGTACTTCAGTACCGGTGTTGGGCGGTTTGATTACGGTCATCCTTGGTACCTTGGTTCTAGTGCCAATGTACGCATAACCCGTACACATAGACCACAATCTATCTTTAATTATGATTAAGGCGCCATTCGGCGCCTTTTTTCTATCTTGACTCCCTACTTATCCGCAGAGAGCGAATCTCATACAAATGCACGGTTAATCGATATAAATCTGTGACTTAAGCTGGTAACACCATCACAGACGCTATAAGTAAATTTACGTTAAGGTATTACGTTGCGGTATGGTGTAGTTAAAGATTAGGCTAGTGTTAGTTATGACAGTGAAAGAGATAAATTTAGTCACGACTCTAGTTTAGACACCTAGACCGACTGTTAGCGTTGATAGAAAAGCGCAGTGATAGCATAAGGAATGATGATGAGTAAGCCAACGATCACCTTGAATTGTGACATGGGCGAAAGCTATGGACATTGGACAATGGGCAATGACACCGAAGTCATGCCATTAATTGATATGGCTAACATCGCCTGTGGTTTCCATGCCTCTGATCCAAAAACCATGGCAAACACCATCAAATTGGCAATTCAATATGACGTAAAAATTGGCGCCCATCCGAGTTATCCCGATATTCTTGGGTTCGGAAGACGTACGATCCCTATGGACAGTGACGAACTCACCTACAGTTTGATCTATCAAGTCGGCGCATTAAAAGCGATGTGTGAAAGCTTCAATAGTGAGTTGAGCTATATTAAACCTCATGGCGCTTTGTATAACGATATGGTTAAGGATCTCTCTATCTTTGAATCCGTGGTTGATGCTGCGTCCTGTTTTGGCGTGCCATTAATGATGCTGGCACATACGAATACAGAACCGTTTCTCGATATCGCAGATCGATATGAAGTGCCACTTTTATTCGAAGCATTTGCAGACCGAGCTTACCAAGGCGATGGCACACTCGCCCCTCGTAATCACAAAGGCGCCGTTCACACCGAAGCAGATGTTGTCATAAATCAAGTTGAGCAATTGGTTCAGCATGGCAGAGTCGAAACCATTGATGGTCAAATTATCTCAATCGATGCCGATACGGTTTGCGTCCACGGGGACAACCCTCAAGCTTTAGCCATTCTGCAAGAATTACGTGATTTAATCGGAGATTAATATGAGCATTGATATAACGGTCAGTCCTGTCTCTGAGTGTGCACTCATTGTTGAGTTTAAAGCAGCAGATGAAAGCCTATTACCAATGATCATTGGTGAGTTTACCGAGGAGTTTTATCGCCAATACCATCCAGTGATTATGAATATCACACCGGCGGTAAACACCATCTTAATAGACTATCTACCGCACCGAGTCACTTTAGACCGTCTAAGCGAATTAATCACTCGTTGCTGCAAAGAGATTGATATCGAGCAACTCGGTTTGTCGCGAGGTGAACTTATCAAGCTTCCGGTCTATTACAACAACGAAGTCGCTCCTGATATTGAGCGATACGAACGCAATGGGATTTCGTTAGCGCAATTGATTGAACTGCATACCGGACAGGTTTATACCGTTCAATCAATTGGTTTTGCGCCCGGTTTCGCCTTTATGGGCGACGTTAACGAGCGACTCAGGTTACCAAGACTCGAAACCCCGCGACTGTCTGTAGCAAAAGGAAGCGTCGGCATTGCAGAATCACGCACTGCGGTATACCCAAACCAATCCCCCGGGGGATGGAATATCATAGGTAATTGCCCTATGGAACTCTACTCCCCTGAGAACGTGCCAATGATGCCCTATAAAGTTGGCAGTCGAATCCAATTTTATGCCATCGATCGTAATGAATATATTCAGCTAGGTGGGACCATCCAAGGAGTGTTCGAATGAGTCAAGGAGTTCTCAAGGTAATAAAAGCCGGACCACTTAGTTTAATCCAAGATCTTGGTCGCTTCGGGTTGGCTCACAATGGCATTACTCAAGGTGGGCCTGTTGATGAATATGCTTACAGTTGGGCGAACTATCTACTAGGCAACAAAGTAAATTTGCCTTGTATTGAAATAACTCTAGGGCAAGTTGAGCTTGAGGTGAGTGAGAAAAATGCCTTTGCTATCTGTGGCGCTGATTTGAAAGCAACGCTAGATGGTGTGCCACTTGCCAATTGGTCTACATTCATTGCTAACAAGGGGCAAGTGATAAAGTTTGCTCTTCCGAGTAATGGCCTACGCTGTTACCTCGCCGTGCTTGGTGGCTTTACTACTCCTTGCCAACTGGGTAGCTGCGCCACGGTTGAGCGTGACTCACTTGGCGGGCTTGGCGGTGGCGCACCACTTAAAGATGGCGATGAACTTCCTTACCAACCATTGCTGGCTAATCAGTACTTTGAAAAGAAACAGTTAAGCTTCCGTTTTGTTCCTGATTATGACCTACCGGTCACCCTGCGCGTTGTTGAAGGCTATCAAAAAGCCGCATTGCCTAAAACCGTAATCAATTGGTTCTACAACACTGAATTTGAAGTAAGCAAAAACATCAACCGAATGGGATATCGTCTGCAAATAGATTCAATTGAAAAGCACACGGTTGAAATACCAGACATCAATATGCAAAGTGAAGGTATTGCGTTTGGCGCGATTCAACTGCCCCCTGATGGACAACCAATTGTGCTGCTGAGTGATCGGCAAACCATTGGTGGCTACCCAAAGATTGGCTGCGTATCACGCATTGACCTACCGAGATTAGCTCAAGCGAAACCCGGACAAAAAGTTCGTTTCGTCAAAGGAAATTTAGAAGAGCTGCAATCCGACTGGGTAATGTGGGCTAATTATTTTGGTTACTAGTTTCCCCTAGTTACTAAGCTCAAAAAAGAAGCCAGCATTAGGCTGGCTTCTGATTGTTTATGTTGCTCTCATCATCACAACTTAAGGCTAATAAGCTTGCTGCTTGTAAGTTTGTTGTTAGTAAGACTTTTGTTAGTAGCCTTTTTATTAGTAGCCATAGATTTGTGCTAATTCTTGTGGATAGCCACGACCTAGTGCCAGTTGTTTGGCTTTCGCTTCTACGTCTGCTTCACTTAAAGCGCACGCTAGTGGGTGGAGCTCCTCAATACTTTTATTTTCAGTGTCAGCGAGGTCCCACTCAGAAACAATCTTACGCACCGCTTCCAGAGCCGACGAACCTTTAACAACCTCAATTCGAGCATAATGTTGCTGAGCAAATGAAACGTCAGCCGCTCGTAGCGTTTCATCGTCACCCGGAATTTGCTGCGCTCCGAAAAGAGGCAAACCAAACTCAGTGGCACTATCATAATCAGGTACGAATCGGCTCATGTGCTTAATCGCTTTAACACTACGATCAACACGAACCTCTTCTCGCCAGCCATTTACGATTTTGTTTTCAAGCTGCGGTGGCAGTTTTGGCTGGGAAGACTGCTGACAACTGCTGACTAAACCATCATCAAACAGCGTAATGCCTTTAGTCATCCCATGCAGTTGAAATACAGAGTTAGCGTAAGGCGTTAGCTGCGCCATGCCATTTTCAGTGCCTCTCGGACCATGAAAAATCACTTCAGGCCAAAGGACGTTGTTGTCAGCCCACTTCGTGACATAAGCAGCCTTAAATTCAACCATTCGCTGACGTGGAGCTGCTACTAAGTCATCAAGGATGCCCGTTTCAAATCCACAAGCGTTTATCACGTAGTCATAAGCTTGTTGCTGGGTCGTTAATACTTCACCGTCGTGGCTTTCCAATATCAGCAACCACTGTTTCTCATCCCATCTCATATCAACGAGTTTTGTTGCGGTTTTTAATTCACAAAGAGGTGACTTTTCCAGTACCAACATGGCCGAAGCAGCGATACGGAAAACGCTCCAACCAAATTCATTCACCGCCACGACAGGGTACTTAATGTTTTCTAAATCGGTGTTTTGCGCGAATGGAATTAACCAATCGTCATAGCTTCGAGGATCCGCAGGTTGATGTTGCGCTTTCAACACTTCAAGATCATCACGATAGTAAAGCTTAAAATACTGTTTCGGGTCACCCAGCACTTGGTTACGTCCATCTTGCTCTACTAGGGTTTGATAAACCGAGCGAATTTGCTCTAGGCGCGGTAACAATGCTAAAGGATCACCCCCATCGCTATGTGGAACAACGATCAATGTTGGTCGGCGATTTAAGGTATGCGGATAAAGACGAACAGACTCGATGGACTGAGCCAACAAGTCGATACACTGTTCTACAGAAATCTCACGATATAGATTACCACCAGCATGCAGGTGACAAATGGGTGGTCCGCTAACTAAACTCTCATTCTTTTCAATAAGATCGACTTTTACGCCGAGTTCGGCCAAATGAAGTGCAGCCGTCGCACCGGCGATACCGCCTCCAACAACCGCCACTGTAGGGCTAGAGATTTGATCAATCATTTGATTCATTAGATATTGAAATTCATTAATTCTCGGCACATTTTAATGCCTTTGCGATGTTAATAAAATCACATTTTTTTCAAGGCAATTTGAGCTGATTTTCGCCGTAAAAAAAGATAAAAAAAGCTTGACGCATTTTCGCTGAATTCGCAAAAAGCCATCTGTGTGAATAATAAATTTGCGCTAAACGCGGGTTTTACTGGCTTGCCGCGTTTGCGCAAATCTAGGCCATTTAAGTTATCCCAAACTTTATCCACAGCTTCTGTGGGTAACTGCGCATTTTATTCCATGTTGACTTAGCTAAACTCTTTATTTATCGGCACTAATAGCCTATTTATCAAGCTGTTCACAACTAAACCAAGTGTGCAAAAAGCCAGCAACGGAAGTAGGATCCACAAGCCAAAATGCAACTTACTTTCTAGCTCAAACCCCCATTTCATGATCGCCCCCACAATAATTTCTGCACCTAATACTGCAATCGACCCAGCAACGATCGCCATTACTCCATATTCCGCCCAGATAGTCCTCACTACCCGTTTGCGACTCGCGCCTAATGTTCGATAAAGTTGGATCTCACTCTGTCTTTGCCCCAGGCTGAGTCGTAACAAAGTGAAAATCAGCACGACTCCTGCAATCACACTTAAAGAAGCCAACAAAGTCACAGCCCAAACTATCTGTCTTACCAACTCTTGAATTTTCGCGCCCATCACGCGTATATCCATCAGACTAACCGTTGGATGTTGTCGTGAGAGATCATTAAGTAATTGGTCATGCTGTGCGTCAATTCTAAAACTCACAAGATACGTCGCTGGGATCTGCTCCATAACATCCGGACTAAAGATAAAATAGAAGTTTGGCTTCATATCGCGCCATTCCACATGACGGATAGAGTCTACTCTCGCTTTCACTGGTTGGCTGTTGATAACGAAGCTAAGCTCGTCACCCACTTTAATGTTGAGGTCATCCGCCACCTCTTTCTCTACCGATACGCCACCGTTTGGCTGCCAGCTACCGTCGAGCAAATCGTTATGACTCGGGATTTGCTCAGCGAAAGTAAAGTTGATTTCGCGTCTCAGCGAGTCATTATCATTCCCGCCATTCGCATACTCTTTCGCTTCTTGACCGTTTATCTTGGACAAACGCCCACGGATGATTGGATAAGCATCACTACGATCGATATTGTTGTCATCCAACACCTGTAGATAACTGTCTTTCTCGTAAGGCGCGATATTCAGTGCAAAGGCATTTGGCGCATCATCGGGTAGAGTTTGCTGCCAATCAGAAAGCAAATCCGTTCTTACCAGCCACATTACAGCCAACAGCATTAGCGAGAGTGACAGCGCGCCAAACTGAACACCCGTAGCCAAAGCAGAGCGATTAATACGGCTTAGCGCCAATTTAAACTCTGTATTGAGAGGCAGTTTCGCTAAGGTACGGGTAGCAATAAGACTGATAAAACCTAACACTGCAAACAACACGACAATGCCGCCTAACACCAACCAAACCAACAAGTTATTTTGATAGGCAAATAACATTGGTAACACGGGTACCAGTACCAGCGCATATGACCATGGCGTTGTCTTACTGACTTGCGGTTGCATCACGTTAACCGCATTAATACGTAGCAGATGAACAAATGGAATACCCAGCGCTGGTACAGCAATAAGCAAGCTAGTACCAATAGCAATAACCGCAGGCATCAGCCCATAACCTGGTAACGGACTAGGCAGTAAATCGACCAGTGGAATTCTGAGCAGGAACTCTAGCCCAATACCAAATAACACTCCGATAACCGAGGCACTAATCAACAGAATCGCTAATTGAATCGTTAGCCAGCGAATCAACCAACCACGGCGCGCTCCTAAGCTTTTTAACATCGCGATGCTTTTTTTGCGCGTCGCCACGTAGTGCTGGCAAGTCAGTACCAGAGTTGTTGCTGCCATGATAACGACGATGGCGACCGTCAAAGAAAGGTATTGCTGGGTACGCTGGAACATATCGTTAGTGCGACTGGCACTATTTTGATCGCGCCACGAATCACTCGGCGTTAATTCAACACTTTGCTTAACCGATTCGATTTGGGCTTCATCACCATTTAAAAATAAGTTATAGCGGACCCTACTGCCTAGTTGGACTGCGCCAGTCTTATCAAGATCAGAGGAGTGGATGTAAGCACTCGGCATCTGCTGGAAAGGGTTAAAACTGAGTCCGGGTTCCTCAACGATTCTGCCTGTCACCGTAAAGTCAGCATCGCCCACTGTGACAACGTCACCCTCATTAACCTCCAGCTGAGAAAACAATCGCTCATCAAGCCAGAGTTGCCCGACTTGTACTTCACTTGCCGCTTCGCCTTGCTGGCTAAGCCTAAGTTCGCCTTGCAATGGATAACTGCTTTCCACTGACTTAACTGTGATGAGTTTCATGGCGTTATCACTAAACGCCATAGTCGCGAAACGAACCATAGACGAAGATTGCAGATTTTCAGTTTTGACCGCAGTCATCAAGGTCTCCGGAATCGGATTGGACGAGCTATAAACACTGTCAGCAGTCAAAGCCTCTTTGCCTTGCTTGACAATCACCTGCTCCATTCGCTCTGTGAGCGCAGTTAAAGCAAAAATCGAGGCGATAATTAAGGTTAAAGCAATAGATACTGGCCAGAGCTGACCATGGCGTATTTCACTGATGCTCCAATTAAACAGATACCGGTTCAAACCACCTTTATTTAGACTGTTTTGATTCACATGTGACATAGCGCTACGCCTCTAATTGACCGGCTTGGATAGTTATGGTGCGATCACACTTAGCCGCTAACGCCATATCGTGGGTAACCAGTACCAAAGTGGTGCCATGTTTTTTATTGAGTTCAAACAGCAGGTCAATGACTTTCGCGGCAGTTTTTTGATCTAAATTACCGGTTGGTTCATCAGCAAAGAGAATTTTTGGTTCAATCATAAACGCACGGGCTAAAGCAACACGTTGTTGCTCACCACCAGAAAGCTGAGCAGGTGAATGACTGATGCGGTGGCCTAACCCGACCGACTCCAACAGTTCTTTAGCACGCTGTTTATCTTCCGCTTCACTTTTAAGCAAGCATGGTAAGGTCACATTATCGATTGCCGATAAACTCGGGATCAGCAGGAAACTCTGGAATACAAACCCCACCGACTCACTACGGATCTTCGCCCTCGCCTCATCATCCAAGTGTGAGAGTCTTTGTCCGAGTAATTCGACATCGCCTTCACTAGGGGTATCCAAACCTGCAAGCAACGTCATTAAGGTCGATTTTCCAGCCCCAGACGTACCAACTATCGCGACACTTTCACCGGCTTCAATCTCCAAGTTGATATCTTTTAAGATTGTTAAATTTTCTTGTTTAGTGGAAACTGTCTTGTATAAAGATGTTGCCTTAATTACGGATGTTTGCATGTTACGACTTCTTTCCTTATTGCTCGCCAGTTTTATGATCAGTCCTGTGTCAGCGACCACGCTGTTAGTACTTGGGGATAGCTTAAGTGCAGGCTATCAAATGCCTATTGAAAAAGCTTGGCCAAGTTTATTACCAAATGTTTTAGCCGATAAAGGCAAACCCGTGACGGTAATAAACGGTAGCATCTCCGGTGATACCACCGGCAACGGCCTTGCTCGATTGCCAAAACTGCTCGATGAACACAAACCCAATATCGTATTAATCGAACTGGGCGCTAACGACGGCTTACGAGGTTTTCCACCTAACTTAATCGAGAACAACCTTGTTTCAATTATTGGTCAAGTAAAAGCTATCGATGCCCAACCCATTCTGATGCAAATTCATGTTCTACCCAATTACGGCAAACGCTATACCCAAGCATTTTCTGATCTCTATCCAAAAGTTGCTAACGCACAGCAGATCCCTCTCGTACCGTTTATGCTTGAACCCATCATGCGTGACTACCCAGATTGGATGATGGCGGATGGTTTGCACCCTAAACCAGACGCTCAACCTTGGATTGCTGAATTTGTTTCTAAGCAGTTAATAAATCACCTCTAATTGCCATAGCTCAATAAAATTTACCTAGCTTTACGTTAACTTAGCTCTTTGACCTGTTGGTTTAGGAGAAAACAATGATAATTAAACCAGAAATATCGGGCGTGGTAGCACGGAGTGCGCATCCACTTGGTTGTGAAAAGGCAATCCTTCAACAGATTGATTACGTTAAAAAAGCCGTTCCGATCAAACAGGGTCCTAAACGAGTATTAATTATTGGTGCTTCATCGGGTTTTGGGTTAGCAGCACGTATTGCGTTAACTTTCGGTGGAGCAAACGCAGACACAATCGGAGTGTCATTTGAGCGTGGTCCTTCGGAAAAAGGCGTTGGTAGTGCGGGCTTTTATAACAACCTCTATTTCAAACAGCAGGCTGAGGCTGCCGGACGCATTGCAGTAAACATCCAAGCGGATGCTTTCTCACCGCAAACTAAAGAAGAAGTAATTGAAGCGATTGAGACCTATTTTGAAGGCGAAGTCGATCTGATCATCTATAGTGTTGCCAGTGGCGTTCGCCCTAACTACCAAACTGGTGATGTTTGGCGTTCTGCGATCAAACCGATTGGTGAATCCGTTAAAGGCGCATCAATTTCTCTTGAGCATGACAAATGGCTTGATGGTGAGCTAAGCCCTGCTAACGATGAAGAAATCGAAGCTACGCTAAAAGTAATGGGCGGCGATGACTGGGAAGCCTGGGTTGACGCATTAATTAATTCTGAATCGATTGCTCAAGGATGTAAGACGGTTGCCTTCTCTTATATGGGCCCTGAGCTAACACACCCTATCTATTTAGACGGGACATTAGGCCGAGCAAAAATAGACCTGCATCAAACCAGCCATTCTTTGAACCTAAAACTGGCTAACTTTGATGGTGGCGCGTACGCGTCTGTGTGTAAGGCTTTAGTCACTAAAGCCAGTGTTTTCATCCCTGGCCTAACACCATACCTGATGGCCTTATATCAAGTTATGAAGCAGAAAGGCACTCATGAAGGCTGTATTGAACAAATGCAACGTCTGTTCACGACTAAGCTTTATGGCGTGGATAAAGTGCCTGTCGACTGTGAACGGTTAGTTCGTATCGATAATCTTGAATTGGACGAAGACACACAAGCTCAAGTTAGTAAACTCATTGAAGTAATGAACCAATCCAACTTCATGGAAATTGGCGATTACACTGGTCTCAAGCGCGAATTTTTGCAATTGAATGGCTTCGAGTTAGAGGGGGTCGATTATCAAGCTGACATCGATCTTCAGCAACTCATCGACTCTTTTACTGATAAAGAGTAACGTTCCTAACTCACAAATGAAACACTTAATTCTCATTTATGAGAAAGAGTAAATATACATACAGCCTTCTACTCTACTAGAAGGCTGTTTTTGTTAGAGTCACTATTGGTTGGATTGTCAGTAACTCTAAGCGACTTAACTCACTTCTGCATTTTATTCGTGCTTCTAAAGCTTTGTCTTAGATTGCATAAGCTCGCTTCCGACAGTCAAAAATAGAACTACTATTATAAAATTAGCAAGGAGTGTTCATTCTGGCTAAAGCCACAAAGGACGAAAATTAATGTCAAAAGTTAACACCAGCGATTTAGCTATTCCTCTTCCTATGAGTGAAAATTGGCAAAATATTGTTAATTTGATTGCTCAGCTTATTGATGTGCCATCGGCACTTATAATGCGCATCGACAATAAATCAATCGAGGTGTTCTCTAGCAATAACAACGTAAATCATCCTTATAGCGCAGGGGATAAAGAGTCATTAGGAAAAGGACTCTATTGCGAGTATGTTATCGAGAAACAGCGCCAACTCGTTGTTAACGATGCTCTGGCTGACAGTGAATGGGACAAGAATCCCGATATCAAGTTAGGCATGATCTCTTATTGTGGTTTTCCAATTAATTGGCCTAATGGAGAACCATTTGGAACGATTTGTGTTTTAGACAATAAACCTCGCCAGATATCGACTACTGGTACTCAGTTATTGGAGAGTTACAAAAACTCCCTCGAAGCACAACTTGAAACCATTTATCAAAATGAACAACTAAAGCAGTTAAATCACGAATTACAGTCGCGCGTTAAAACTCGAACTCGAGATCTAGTCAAACTCAATTTTTCCCTAAATCAAGAAATCGATAAACGCCGCGAAGCTGAGAAAAAAGTTCTCTACCACCAAAAACACGACTTGGGCACTGGTTTTCTCAACCGCAACTCGTTGGAGTACGAAGCAACCCGCGCCGTTGATATTTCAATCGAGCATCCACAGTTTTCAGTTGCTGCGATTCATATTGGCTTCAGTAATGGCAAACTCATTCAAAGTAAATATGGTTTCGCCATCTGGGAAAGTATTCTTGTGCAGCTACGAGAAAAACTCGGATACTTATCCCGTTACCATCTTCAAACATCAAGACCGACCTCTACAGAGTTAGTCTTTCTCATCGAGTCGAGTCAACTGGAAGAAGACATCAAGCAATTCTGTCAGCGACTGATTGATGTCAGTCATTCTGAGTTCGAAATTGAAGGCGAATCTCTCCACTTACACAGTTATGTTGGAGTAAGCACCACGAATGATGCTCAATCAGGCATTGCATTGTTACAAAACGCGTGTGAAGCCATGCGTTCTTGTAAAGATTCGGGACATAAAGTGACCCACTACTCTGAAGCGATAGCCTTAGCCCAAAAAAATCTTAATCATCTTGAGAGCTATTTGCTTCAGGCCGTAAGAAGCGAAGATCTATTGCTCTACTTTCAGCCTAAAGTTTCTCCTAAAACGCACCGCTGGACAGGAGCCGAAGCACTTTTACGCTGGAGACATCCTCTGTTGGGGGATATTTCCAACGAGTCACTCATCAAAATTGCAGAGAAAAATGGCCTAATTTTTGAAGTGGGTAATTTTGTGCTCCGCTCAGCGATAGCGAAAGCTTCAGAGTGGTCACAAAAAATTCGTGATTTTAAAATCGCGGTTAACATTTCGGCCGTTCAACTGCGAGACAAACACTTTGCAGAGCAAATCGAAGACTTGCTGACTGCTTATCAACTTCCACCTGAGTATCTTGAATTGGAAGTGACAGAAAGTACGCTGATTGCTGATGAACAGGTCGCCCAGAAAACCTTGCTGGCGCTGCATCAACTTGGCGTGACGTTGTCACTGGATGATTTCGGTACGGGTTACTCATCGTTTGACTATTTGAAGAAATATCCTTTTGACGCAATAAAGGTTGATAAAAGCTTTATCAAACAAATTGATAGTAGTGAGCACGATAAAACGATTGTGCAATCAATCATAAAAATTGCCAAGAAACTCGAGCTTGCAATTACTGTAGAAGGTATAGAAACCTCGGAACACGAGGCCTTTATCATTAATGAAGGATGTGAGTTCGGTCAGGGTTTCTTTTACGGTAGACCGATGCCTTGTGACGAATTTGAAGTTTGTCTGCTTAACAAACACTACGCTGACACAGTAAATCTTCGCTTTCAGTAGCTTAAACCTTTACTACAAGGCGCGTGATTTCTATAATCCCCGCCTTATTTCATCTCCCAAATATGTGAGTTCACTATGGATCAATTGATCGCAACTCTAAAAAAAGTCGAAAAACAGAATTACCGAGCATATCAACAAATCAAAGGCAGTTATGATTTTACGGACTTCACACTGTTTATCGATTACGTACAAGCTGACCCTTATGCTTCAGCGTCAAGATTGCGTGCCATTCGTCCATGGTCTTTAACCGGACTTGACTGGTTAAAAACAACATCACCTTCCTATCAAGTTGCGGCACGCGACTATATTGCTCGCAGATTTGCTGAGTTTGCTAAGCAAGAGTCACATATTGATATCGCGCTTACTGGTCAAACTGTTCTAGATTCAACCGCCGTATTATTTACTGATGAAGGTATTGAATTACGTTTTCGTGCTAATTTGCCAGCAGAGGGTCGTTCAGCACTTGGAAAGAAAGCAATCAATATTCTGACTTTCTATCTTCCGAAGTTTATCCGTCGTTGTACTATTGAGCGCGAACTAGATAAAAACGACCTTATTCAACACTGTCAAACTATCGAAGACCAACACGCACTGCGTGAACAACTGGATGCCCACAACCTAGTGGCTTTTGTTGGTGATGGTTCTGTGTTACCACGTCTAGCTGGTAACAGCGATTTACCGATGAAAGAGGCAGTAGCGTTTGTTGCTCCGGACTCTCTGGCAGTGACACTAAATACACCAAACCATGGTCAAGTGCGAGGCATGGGTATCCCGAAAGGTATTACCTTGATTGTCGGTGGCGGTTTCCATGGTAAGTCAACACTACTGACTGCAATCGAACGCTCTATTTATGATCATATTCCTGGCGATGGCCGTGAACGTATTGTAAGTAATCAAGCCAGCATGAAAATTCGTGCGGAGGATGGTCGCTGCGTACACAATTTGAACCTGTCGAATTACATTAACCACTTGCCGATGGGTAAAGACACAGCTAACTTCTCAACTCAAGATGCTTCTGGTTCAACTTCACAAGCTGCGTGGCTGCAAGAATCTATTGAGAGTGGCGTACAAAATCTTTTGATTGATGAAGATACGTCTGCAACTAACTTTATGATCCGTGATGAACGTATGCAGGCCCTAGTGAGTAAAGGTGATGAACCAATTACGCCACTTGTTGACCGCATTGGCCAATTGCGTGATGAGCTTGATATCTCAACCATTATCGTAATGGGTGGTTCAGGCGACTATCTAGACGTTGCCAACACTGTGATTCAAATGCATGACTACCAAGCTGTCGATGTCACAGAAAAAGCTCAACAAGTTATTGCACAACACCCTACTCTGCGCGCGAATGAAAGTGAATCTGCTCTTGCAACCTACCTTCCGCGTAGCTTAAACCGAGCGGCATTACAGGGCATTTTGTCAGACGGTAAATTCCGCGTATCAGCAAAAGGGACTGATTCACTAAGATTTGGTAAAGAATTTGCTGATCTTAGTGCTCTTGAACAACTTGAGTCAGCGTCTGAAGTTAATGCGATTGGCTGGCTGTGGTTCCAACTCGCACAGTTACCGGGTTGGTCGAAAAACCCAGCGAAAGAGATTGAACAAATGCTTAGCAGCAATTGGTTTGCGACGATGCCTAATCAAGGTGATCTAGCCAAACCTCGAGTGCTTGATGTTATGGCTGCATTAAACCGTATGAGAAAATCACAATTTAAAGCCAACCATTAAAAAAAGCGCCTTCGGGCGCTTTTTTCTATTTTCACTTTCGAGTCTCACCTCGATTCTAAACTCTCAATTCTCTAAGCCTCTTTTCTCGACGCTCTATTAAGCCCTCAGCACATGCCAAGCCTCGCATACGAGACGAAATTGTTCGCTATTGCCATGTTGTCGATCTGGGTGCCATTTCAATGCAAGTTTACGCCATCGTTTTCTGATCTCGGAGTCTGTCGCATCAAATTTTAACTCAAATACTTTTAGTGCTTGCTCCCGAGATACATTAGTGAACTTTGAGTTGTTACTGCCGACAAAGTCTCGATAGCGACTCCAAAACTCATCCAGTAATCGTCTAATTTCGCCCTGCTTGGCTTCGTAATTCGACCAATCGGTATAGTACTCACGCAAAGGATCTTGCCCTTCAATATCCATCGTTTGGTGTAAAGTTCCAGTACTGAGCAATGCAATACTCATTGACTCTATTTGTAAGTATTGTTCTGGATACAGCGTTTCTTGCAGTTGATATAACGCATTCATGATCAGAAAATTTCTTTTAAACAGGTCTTTGTCCGGCATCGTATCGAGTACTGGCATTAAGCCATGATCAATAAGTTCGCTGGCCAACGTATGCACCTTCCAACCGGTAGATTGTTTACGTAATACTTCGAGAATCGGCCAAAGCAAAGGGTTTTCCATATGCTGATTATTGGTTGGGCAAGAGTTGTGCTGCATAACGTCCTGTTGATGTTAAATATATTACTTCAAGTGTAGCTTACTAAGATTGTTTTTTGATTTTCAACTAAACGAGTATACAAGCCGTGAGGTTTTGAACTAATCCCTCATTTAGACGTTTCACTTACAAAACCACCCAATAAAACAGCGTTCAAAATGTAATTGAACACTGTTTTATTTTGGTTTACTATATTGCTACTGATTAGGAAATAAAAATATGGAACGGATATGACACCCAATTCAAACTTGAAAACTCTCACACTGCTTACTCTCGTTTATTCTGTGATTTTTGTTTTTTCTGCAATAGAGCCCGTTTCACGCGCCGTTTGGATTGCCGAGATTATTCCCGTCGTTGGTGCCTTGGGTATAATCTGGTGGCTATCTATCGACTTTCAGTTCTCAAAGACTGCCTATTTTTTGATGTTCGTCTGGATGGTACTTCATACAATAGGTTCGAAATACACGTTCGCTGAAGTCCCTTTTGATTGGTTTAACTCATTAATCGGCTCAGACGATCGTAACCATTTTGACCGTGTAGCTCATTACTCAATCGGATTTTACGCTTACCCTATTGCGGAATACCTAATCCGAAAACACGCTGTAAAACCAATGCTAGCATTGTTGTTTGCACTGTTTTCTATTATGTCTCTGGCCGCAGGGTATGAAATCATTGAATGGTGGTATGCGGAACTTGCTGGTGGGGATGAGGGCATCGCTTTCTTAGGTTCGCAAGGCGATATCTGGGATGCCCAAAAAGACATGCTAATGGATACTTTAGGCGCAATTAGTTCACTGATTTTGTTGGTTATTCAAAGGCGCGTATTTTGCTCCAGCCATGCTAAGTAAGGATTGAAGCCTTCTATAAAGGGCAATTTAACCACTTGTGGAACTTCATAACTATGATGTTCCACAATCAGTTTTTCCACTTCAGCATAGCGCTCTTGGGTCGATTTAATAACCAGCAAACTCTCGTTGTCACTACAAACTTTGCCTTCCCATATATAGTGGCTTTCAATTGGCATACTCTGAATGCAGGCCGCAACTCGATTTGCCAGTAAAGTTTCTACTATCAATTTCTTATTATCATCGTTATTAGTTGTCGTAAGGACAATGCAAAATTTGGTTTTCATTTGATCAATCTAAGCCTTTATTTTCTATTCAATATATAAAAAGTTAGCATTTACCTTTTAAAAATCACACAGCGTTAACTTTGCGGTAGCTAGATAGTGCTAATATTGTTATCACGTTTCGTAATTCTTGAGTTGACTCTCATAGTTTAACGAAAAGCATAGAAATTACATATACCATTAAAGAGCTTGAACTAGACTAAATCTGTATTCATGAAATACAGAAATTATTATTAAAACAAAAAAACAAATGCTAACTAAAAACAAATTGTTGCTTGCTCCAGGAGATCGTATGAAAGACAAACTATCAATAGAGGATATTGAGTGCTGCCCGCTGTGTAAGTGTGATGAGTTCTTGATTTCCAATTCAGGTTCTATGCTTTGCGCGCAATGTGGCTCATTTTTTGAGTCCGTTCATCTGGTTGTTGCCGTTGAGCACTATCAAACGAATGTGGAATCACTGATTCCCAACCTGCAACCATCGTTAATCCATTAATGAAAAAGACCCTTTACGGGTCTTTAAACCATCTCTTCTAACTCGCGGAGATTTTTTATAACCCTGCTTATCCCAGGGTAAGTTGTCTTGTTCACCCCTTCTAACTGAAAGGTCGTGATTCCTGCTCGCACTCCAGCTTCAAGCCCTTTTACAGAATCATCAATATAGACACATTCTTCTGGCCGATAACCCATACTCATTGCGCTATATAAAATAGAATCCGGCTCTGGTTTCCAACTATTGGTATCAAACGCAGAAAAAACCTTTCCTAAAAAGTAATCAGACAGCCCAGTGAGCTCAAGAGCGTGTAAGATTTTGTCTCTAGGGCCATTTGATACCACACAATATTCGATGTTCCGCCCATTCAAATAGTCGAGCAAAGCTTTGGCACCATTCATCGGTTTAAGTTCTGATTCATAGAGATTTCTCAAGGTGATCCGATAAAGTGGTTCCAGCACATCTATCGAAACTTTTAGACCGAGTCGCTCTCTTGTGTCTATAAGAATGTCGGCAAGCTTTCCTCCGACAAAGTGTTCCATCGCTTGTTCGACTGTTAACTCTGCACCAAAACTCTCAAATACAGAAGATAGCGCACGACAACATAGCACCTCACTATCGACCAAGGTGCCCTCACAATCAAAAATAACACATCGAGTTTTCTTCATAGACATAACATTTAGCATTTATTTTCAGTCTCTAAATATTAAGTTGATTTTAAATTCCTGAAAGGTTGTAGTTAACAAAATGCATTTTTTGATCCAATTAATTTTTTAAATGTTGCTGCCCATCACCTTTCATTACGAGTTAAACTTTAGTGTCATTCTATCTTTGAATACGATTAACTTTTTTATTTGTAATGACTATTGTCAGTAACGGAGGATTGGTTTAGCCGATTATCTAGGTAAAATTGAAAGAGGATGATTCTGAGGGATGTTTTATACCCAAGTAACTTCAAGGTGCTTGGGTATATCTAAGTAAACAGTAACGTTTAAATTTCTAGGAACGCCTTATTTGCGCTTTGTAACGAATCAGACAATTCGTCCTTAGACAAAAGAGACTTTAAGAATGCTCTTTGCTCAGTGTCCTCTAACACGAACACATCTGAAATCAAAACCTGTTCATCAGCTACCGTCACAATCGCGGATGCGGTTGGCTCTCCGTTTTTAAACCCTAAATAAAGCTGGCAAGGTTCTGAATATATAATCTGAGTTAAAAACTCAACGATTAGCTCTTGCTCGACTTCATCCTGCCACCTTTGAGCTTGAAGCAAGGCAAACATCACGGTCAAACGATGAAAATCAACTAAGTAAATTTCATGTCCATCAAGGCTCTGTTCTAACTGACTATCGTCTGCAAGGTACTCGCTCAAATCTACGTAATTTTTTTCGTTGACCCAATTTTGGTAGATTTCTCGCCCTTTCAGGCTCTCTTGTGTCGGAAACTCTACATCAACTTGCTGGGACAGCCACTGATTTTTGATAGTCGCAATTTGAGGAATTTGAAGAGACATATACATATTGCCATATAAGAATACTCCGTGAAGCTTAATCACGCTTGGCTTCGAACACAAGTGTTATATGCCTATATACGCTATTGCAACTCAGTAAAACTCGATCACGATGACTTTGCCCTACCAAAATCACGGTGAGTACAAGCGAGAACAGCGATTGCCATTATTATTAAATCCAATTGTTATACCGTAACAGTACTCGATTTCCACACCAACCACGGTGATCTGTGATAGGCCAAAGCGATTATTCTTATTGATAATACTAAGGAATTGTTACTTTATGTTATAATTTATCAAACTCAGTTCTTTAGGTAAGAATTCATGAAAAAGACTTTACTCGCATTATTGTTCGCAGGCCTTGTATCAGGATGTTCTGATAATGAAGTTGGAGATGTTAGTTTAGGGATGTTTACTCTGAAAGACATCAAAATTGGCCACTTACAAGATGAAGTAGTGACAGGGGTTACATGCCACATAGCTTCAATCGAGGCGGATTTAAGCCTATCTGACCCTAGTGATAGTTCCATTTCTTGCCGTCAAACGGGTGATATCACACCAGAAATGATCAATGAAATCGATAAAAGTAAGTCTGGTGAGGTGGTATTCAAACAGTCTAAAAGTATTTTCTTTAAAACGATGAAAGTTAGACGAATTTACGACGCAGATAGCCAAACACTACTCTATCTGTCTTACACCACGAAAGAGACCGATGGAAGCTTTAAGCATAGCCTTTCTACAGTCCCGCTATGGGGAACCAAAGCGTACAAAGCGCCATCGACAGATAACCAGTAAACGCTTTAATGTGAGAGTGACTAGCAGGCTCATTATAAAGGGCTGATAGTCACTCCAGCGACTTTCACTCTACGACTTAATCTCAAGCCTCCCTTTCCCTCAGTTGTGAATAGCTCAAAATTGCCGCAAACAAGCAATCAAAGCACATTTTAGTGAAATTTTGATGAAAGGAATCTATCATCAATGTGATATGATGCAGAAAATTTTTTAGCCCCCTTTAAAAGATGAAATTTCCAGGTCAGCGCAAATCTAAGCACTATTTTCCAACTCACGCACGTGATCCATTGGCTAAAGCAAAACAGCCATCTAAGCTGTATCGCCCAATTGTTGTTGGTGTGGGTCAAACCATCGTAGACATTGAAGCTCGCGTTGATGATGAATTTCTCGCTAAATATGATCTAAGTAAAGGTCATTCGCTAGTTTTAGAAGAAAGCAAAGCAGACGCGCTCTACGTTGAGCTTGTTGAGCGCGGACTCATTACTCACCAATATCCTGGTGATACTATTGGTAACACACTACACAACTACTCTGTTTTAGCAGACAGCAAATCAGTATTGCTAGGCGTTATGTCTCGTAATATCGAAGTGGGTTCTTTCGCGTACCGTTACCTTTGCCGCACTTCTGCTCGCATGAACCTAAACCATTTGCAAATGGTAGAGGGTCCTATTGGTCGCTGCTATACGTTGATTACCGAAGACGGTGAACGCACGTTTGCGATCAACGAAGGTCATATGAATCAACTAAACCCAGAAAGCATCCCAGAAAGTGTTTTCGAAAAAGCATCTGCTTTAGTTGTTTCATCGTACTTGATGCGCGGTAAACCTGAAGATCCAATGCCTAAAGCTGTCGCTCGAGCTATTGAAATTGCTAAATCGAAAAATGTACCGGTTGTTCTTACGCTTGGAACAAAATGGGTCATCGAAGGCAACGCTAAATGGTGGCAAGAATACCTGAAAGAAAACATCACTATCGTTGCGATGAACGAAGAGGAAGGTGAGGCTCTAACCGGTATTAGTGATCCTCTTCAAGCAGCAGACCGAGCGCTTGAATGGGTCGATCTCGTACTATGTACCGCTGGGCCAAACGGTTTATATATGGCGGGTTTCAGTGATGTAGAAGCACTACGAGAAACTGATCATATGTTACAGCACGGCGTGATTTCTGAATTCAACCGATACGAATTTAGCCGAGCAATGCGTAAAGCTGACTGTGACACTCCGCAAAAAGTGTATTCTCATATCGGTCCATACCTTGGTGGTCCAATCGAAATTAAGAATACGAATGGTGCTGGCGACGCGGCTTTATCTGCTCTGCTACACGATATCGCAGCAAATAGCTTCCATGAAGTAACGGTACCTGGCTCGACTAAGCATGATCGCACGTACTTAACTTACTCATCACTTTCGCAAATTTGTAAATACGCAAACCGCGTAAGCTATGAGGTCCTTACTCAGCACTCTCCTCGCCTATCAAGTTCTTTACCTGAAAGAGAAGATAGTCTTGAAGAAGCCTATTGGGATCGTTAACTCGTTTCATGAAAAGCCGCGGTAGCGGCTTTTTTTATTCACACGGGTAGTAAATTAATTGCTCGTCTTTAACAAGTGCGCAGTCCATGCCAGCAGCATGCGCTGCCTGCAACCCAAGCTCGGTATCTTCAAACACCAGACACTTTTCTGCCGGTATGTCTAACTTCTCAGCCGCGAGAAGAAATGTATCAGGGTTGGGCTTGTGGTTAACAACATCATTTGCGCTTATGAGTACATCTATTTTATCTACTAACCCACAACTCTGAACTAATTTTTCAGCACTCGCTCTCTGACTCCCCGTACCTATTGCTATTCGCTTCTCTTTGTAGAAGCGATTTAAGAGATCTACGGTTACCGGGATCGTTTTTATATCAGTAGAAAACTCCCCAAAACGTTTCATTTTATATTTCGACGCTTTGTTGATATCGATATCCAACTTATAAACACGGTTAATCTCTTCTAGTATTTTCCGGCTTGGCATTCCCCCTAAACTATTGATCCACTCACTAGAATACGGGAACTCAAATTGATGAGCAGTATCACGCCATGCTTCGAGATGAATCGGCATGGTGTCTAGTAAAGTCCCGTCCATATCGAAGATAAAACCTAGGTATTGATCGAATTTTATTAACATAAAGATACACTTAATTCCTATATTCTATAGATTGCATAGGTTTAGTTTGTTTCACGAATGTTACATAATGAGCATTCTTACACAGCAAAATAATAACAACGTCAATTTTCAGTCATCATTAGTTCGGAAGTCTCATATGAAAATTAAAACGAAACTATATTTACTCGGTACTATTGCCGTCATCGGTATTGGAGCTTTGCTGAGTACCTCTCTCCACTATGCCAATACAACTGAGAATCTAAATCTTGCGACTACACTAACTAAAGACTTAGAGATTCGTCTACTTAATCTAAGACGAAATGAAAAAGACTTCTTACTCCGTCACGATTTAAAATATTTAGATAAGTTCGAAGATAATCTTAGCCAATTTATTGCCATAGAAAAGCAATTGGATGTATTACTCGAAGAGAATGCCTTACCCAATAGTGGCACCCTCCACCAAGATATACTTGCTTATCAGACCGCGTTTGAGGAACTTGTTACCGCATACAAGCAATTAGGTTTGGGGCCTGACCAAGGATTTCTGGGTAATTACAATAACGCACTAGTAGCCGAAAAAAACAATTCCGATAGCGCGGACATGGTCAACTTGATTGAATTCGACATTCAGTTAAAAGACGGTGAATTTAGACCTGAACTATTGGCCTACAATGGCAATGAGATCATGGATGCTGCACAAGATGTGTTCGACCAGAAATTAACGATTGGTATAAACTATAAAGACGGCCTGCAAGGTGAAGCGCGTTCTGCTTCTCACAAAGTCGAGAAACAATTCAAAGCGTTTGAAAAAAAACTAACTGAACAAGCAGATAAAGACATTAGTCAACTTAGCATGATCAAAAATGGTTTAAGTGCCGTTGTTTCTATTCTAATTATTCTTTTCATTGCTCAAATTTCGCGCTCAATCGTCACTAAAATCGAATCATTGTTAGACGTGATTCGAAATATTTCTAGCAATGATGATATTTCTTTGCGTGTCCGACTGAAGGGAGACGATGAGTTAGATTCATTAGGTAGTTATTTTGACCAACTTCTCGACAAGCTTGAGGGGCTACTTTCAAACACTAAGCATAAGGCGCATGAACTCTACGATAGTACGTCCAACATGCACAATGAGCTTGAATCTGTAATACAGCAATTCCAAGTACAGGCCGATCATACCAACAACATGGCGACCTCAGTTCAAGAAATGGTAGCAACAATTCGCGAGATTTCGGAAAGTACATCAGTTGCGGCCGAAGGCGTACAACAAGCTAGTATTAACGCTGAAAACGGCAGAAATGTGGTAGTAGAAACCGTTGATAATATCACCCAGTTATCAGATCGCCTCTCAGGTAGCCAGACGTCTATCAGCTCACTGAATCATCATGTCGATAAAATTGGAGATGCTGTTAATATTATCCAAGAAATCGCCGAACAAACGAATTTGTTGGCGCTAAACGCAGCGATAGAGGCAGCACGAGCGGGTGAACAAGGTCGAGGTTTTGCCGTCGTTGCCGATGAAGTTCGTGCACTTGCAAGCAGAACCCATCAATCTACGACTGAAATCACCAACGTCGTAAACGCCATCCAATCTCAAATGGCAACAGTGATAACTGACATAGACCAATGTAATCAGCAAGGTAAGCAGACGCTAGATGGCTCTGAACGATTAGATAACAGTCTTAGCCAAATCCTTGATGATATGCACGCAATCCAAGCAAACTCAGAACGAATCGCTTCTGCTATTGAGGAGCAAGGTGTTGTGATGAGCCAAGTCAGTGATTCTATTACTAAACTAAACACCATCTCTGACAACAACACGAGTTCTGCGAAACATTGCCTAATTGAAGTGGATAAGGTTGCCCTGCAGGCCTCTGACATGGATAAAGAGGTCGCTCAATATAAGACGTCAGCCTAATTGAATAGCCCCCTTGATGGGGGCTAACATTTTACGGGTTGGGGTCACATATTATCATGCATAGCTGGTCGTCGATTGAGCCTCCTAACTGGTCGGCAATGTTTGTAAGCTGAATAGATTGTGACTGGCCGCCTTTGGTAATGGTGAGAGTCAGATCATTATCATTCATTTGGGCATCGAGATTGCCTAGTAGGTCGTCTATCGTTTCTCCTGGCTCAAGTAGATCTGATACATCAATGAGATCTTCGCCGATAGTGAAGTCATTTATAACATCTAGTCCACCATCAAAGTCGACCAATTGCCAAGTAAATGTATCTCCGCCGCCAAAGCCAAACAAAATATCATCACCTAAGTTAGCATCGATATGGTCTGCATCATCAGTCCCTTGCTGAATTGAGGAGCCCTCTGGTAACACAGTGATATCAACTGGACTTGATTTTAACTCTAGGTCATCTTCACTCAGTACCAACACATCGAAGCTGTAGTTTCCCGGCTCTGTCACTAAGACTGACAACCCAGAAAGATCACCTTGATAAGCACTAACATCAATATGACCATCGCTGTCTGCAAACAGCTCATCATCACCAATTTTATATTGACTGCCCTGTGGTAGATTACCTACATCGAGTTTGACCTGAAAGTCGTCTAAACTCAGCGCATCACTACCTAAACTAACCATAATGTTGTGCAATGGGAAATAACCATCTTCATAGCCAACATTATTTAGCGTTTCTAGTTTTATATTATCAAGTAGTGCACCGTAACTATCAGCATCTGTTGACTCAAACACCACTTTATAATCGCCGCTTTCCGGTGTTTGGAAATGGATGATTTCCGATGTCCAACCTTTGCTTTGATCGTAGGTATAAAGTAATTCTTTAGACACGCCATCCGCAGCAACTAAAAAGACTGCCATTGGCGAAAAACAGTGATTCCGTTTAGCGACATCAAATGCCAATGTAAAAAACTGTCCATGACGTGCATTGGTAATCTCTGTGTACAACTGATCGTCACCGCGACGTGCCTCTAACTCAAAGACCTTATTATTTCGATCATCAGGGCAATCTCGATAAACCTTCTCTTTACCTACTTCAACGATGTCGTTGCGATTAGAGGTTCCCCATACACCTTCCGCACCATCGTCTATCCCTTGTTCGGTATTAGCAAGATTCAAGTTCTCTACATCTAAGTAACTCCAACGTTTACCGACGTCAATTTGCTCAAAATCATGGTAGGAAATGATGGTGTCTTCTTCCTGATCAATATACACATCGACTATGGTGCCAGATGACGATACCCCCCCCACTGATAAAGTAAACTGTTCAAGATTATCATCAAGATCATCTATTACCGTTGGCAATATCACTGAGAACTCACTAACACCTACAGGAACGGTGATAAGACCACTATTGTCATCATAAGTGACGCCATGAGTGAATTGAATATTGTTTATATCGACATCATCCAAACTCGCGCCGTCCCCTACAGCACCAAGATCGAGTGCAAATTCAGTTGGCTGTAATGCACCTATATCCAAAGTCACTTTGTAGATTAAATTTTGCCCTTCTACGACTATATCATCGCATAGCGACACATCGTGCACGCACGCATCAGCGAGTGCTGGGTTGACAATGAGATTAACGGTTGCTTCCGCGTATCCGCCTCTGTCATCCGTTATTTGATAATCAAACGTCGTTGGACCGCTAAAATCATCATCTAAATCAATGTAAACAATGCCGTTCTCTACCCATATTTGCGCATTATTCGCTTCAGATACGTGCGTGAAGCGAATATGGTCTGAGTCAGGATCGTAATCGTTACCTAACAGCTCACTGATGGGAATTTGTAATACCTCACCTTGGTTTGCTGCGTAAGCACCAGAGCCAGAAGCCTCAAATCCAGTCAAGAAATAGTCGGAAGAATCACTGCCACGTGCAGGTTCAATAACAAAATCGACGGCTTCGAACACAACCCGGTCAAAGGCGACATCTCCAGAAAAGGTATAGCTGCCTTGATTATTACCTTGGTTAGCAATAAATAAATCGCTAGCAACTACCGTATCACCAAGATAAGCAACCCACTTACCTTGTTCATGATTTCCCTCGCCACCTTCATTCAAAAATAGGTTTGAGAAAGTGAAGCTAAATTCTGTCGCTGGCTTTTCTAAATTGAATACGAACTGTTCTGAAATTCCGTCTTCGCGATTAAACTGAATTTGGTTAGCTGGTCCACCATTTTCATTACCGGTGACACCTCGCTTTAGACCGTCACCTGAAATGTCACGCATTTCTCCATCGTAAAATGCCGTAATCTCAGAACCTTCGTATTGCCAAACATCATCATTAAATGTGCCGTATGCGACGCTGAACCCCTCAGGGTCGTCGATCGCCACTGGCGGCGTATTATAACCAGGGGCAATAGTAACGGTGCTCACTTCACTTACATTGTTGTCACTGTCTACCGCTCGATAATCAAAACAATCATCAGGCGTATTGGTTTCAAGATAACGTAACTCCCAATTACCCGGGCCGTCGGTCGACACTTCTACATTGATTATCTTTACACCGTTAGCCCCTTCAGGAACGTCGAAACTAATCTCTCTAAATAGCTCCGTGTTGCCAGATGTCGTTTTAGTGACCATCTCTTCCAGAACAGTACCGTCGTCTAACGTTACTTTAATTAGCACTTTGGTTTCTTTAGGGTGACCTTCTTCGAACCATCCCCCCATACCATCAAGGCCAAGAGTGATTGAATCAGCTGGTCGCTGCGATAAATCTATCGTAATGGTTTCATCTTGTTGAATACCATCACCGCCGCCGACACCTAGGCCATATCCTATATGGTTCTTATCAGCATAATATTGGGTTGGAACACCGCCACTCGTCGTAATAAATATTTGATCGACGATGTTATCTTGGTCATCTCTAAAGTTAAGCACGCGGACATTCGGGTCATCAGTAGGCTCGCCCCAATTCAAGAAAGCCGTGCTGCTCTCATCACCATCTCGTCCTTCAGGCGCCTCTTTTACACCGAGTATAAAGCCTGTCGATTGATCGTCATTTTGATAGCTAAACAGGCTTGAATCCAAGACTTTCAACTCACCAATCACCTCATCATTGTCATCGAATAGGGTTAGCATATCTTCAGTGACTGGCTCGCCATCATAGAGCAAGGTACCAGATTGGGGTAATTTTGTGATCACGACGCCTAATGGTTCGCCGGAGCTATCATCTTCTAAATCTGATATATGGTCACTCTCTTCATCATTGCTATCAAACACGATTGCAGATTGACCGTCATTATCGAGTACAACTCTAAAGTCTTCAGATTCCGGCGGTGTGTTGGATGAACCACCAGGCGGCTCATTACCATCAAATGATGAAAGGAATAAGGTACGAAATTGCTCTAGCAGGGTAAGGCTTTGTGTGGTTGACAATCCAAGGCTACTAAAACCTTGAGTTTCAAACACAGTAGCTGCAATGGTCTCATCACCGACTCTCGACACTGTATCTAGTACTGTGCCACTTGAGCTATCTTCACTGCCTGCTTCTGGGTCTAACTCTTCACTTAGTTGAGTAGGGTCCTCACCTTGCTGCACAGCCTCAATGACTTGGTTGACATCATCAGTAATGTCAATGGGTGTACCATCAGCGCTGACTAAACTAGCTTCAGGTGTTTGTTGCGGTCCTTGTGAAATGATCACCTCTCCTGTATTAGGTGATTCGCCCGGCTGTATAATTCGCGCGTTACCAAGAGCATCAATAGCGATAGCTTGCCCAACAGCCAACTTACCGATAGTCGTCAATCCATCTAATTTCATAGCTACCACCATGCAAAATCTAATTCAGGTCATCAGCTATAATTATTGACTATTTTATTTTTAATCTAGTGTCGCTTTTTAACTCTGCTACTATTTTCACTTAAAGCTTTGTTTGCCCTGTCGGTGTTAACTAATAAATATCAATCATTTGACCGCTTCAAATTATTAATTCTCAATTTTGAGAATGAACGATTGCTTCTCTGTAATAAACAAAAAAAGGACCTTTCGGTCCTTTTTTTTATCAATGGTTATTGTCAGGAAGATTTAGCAAATTTTGCAGAATTGCACTGGAATCAACCGCGTCACCACTAATATGTTCACTGAACTGCGATGCACCACCCTCGATAACAATAGACTGACTCGATTCCCCATCTTCAATGGTGAGCTTAAGATCGTCATCTTCGTCTAAAGTCACTTTTAGTAAATCATCTAGATTTACGCCCTCATCAAGATCGAGTAATTCACTCACATCGATATGGTCTTCACCGCGAGTAAAGTCTTTTATCGTATCGACCTCACCGTCTCGAATACCGTCACCTTGGTCGATGAACTTAAAGATATCTTCGCCTTGACCGCCTACAAATACATCATTACCTGCACCGCCGATTAAAACATCATTACCCGTGCCACCATCAATGTAATCATTGCCTGTACCGCCCCGAATCACATCAAGCCCTTGACCACCGAACAGTTTATCGTTACCCGAACCGCCAAAGATAGCATCTGAACCATCCTCTCCAAAAACCGTGTCATCACCGCCGCCTGCATGAGCAATATCGATATTAGCGGTACTGTTTAATATCAGATCTGAATTTTCTTCAAATTCAGTCAAAGAATTATTAGCGATATCGTTATCAGTAAATTTAGCGTGTCCATCCACCAGATGCACACCATCGGCTCCTTGTGCATAGTCATCGATTAGATCGCGGATAACCTGCCCAATACTTTCATCTTGGTTTTGATGTTCATCCAAACTAGTATGACTAGCGCCTAAATAAATCGTGTCGCTACCACCACCGACAAAGACTGTATCGCCACCTTCGCCAACATCAATAAATAGACCTTCTTTATGCCCTTCTAGTTCTTGATTGCTTATTGGTTGAGCAATACCGGACACGCTCCATAGCACCTGTTCATGTGTTTGATCACCGCGGTAATTCATCCTCACGTGATCTATTCCGTTAGGGGTGCTTGATATAACAAGATTGCTACTATCAATATTTACCGTCGCGACATCACTAAGTGCAAGATCAGAATCACGCGCAACATAGTTAAATGAGTCTTGTATATCATTCAATGCTGACGCTGAATTAATGGTTCCAGGGTTCACGATATACTCGAGAGCGGTATCTTCAGTAATCTCATCTCCTACGACTAGTTTGACGCGAATACCTGCATCATTCACATAAAAGATATCACCAAAAATCGGTACAGATTGGATGAGAATGGTGACTTCTTTACTACTGTCCAAATCATCTTCTGCATCACTAACTAACGCCTTAAAGGAAAACTCTTTTCGACCAGCAACACTATCTAAATCATCGCTTTGCGCGTTAGGCGGCGTATTATGTATACCTTCCTGTTTATCGATAACGGTAATGTTAATTGGTTTTTCAACCACCTTGAAATCACCGTTACTCTCTTCGATTGAGGTAACCTTTACATTAACCGCATACGGCTCATCACGTGCATCCGACAATTTGATCTGCAAATCATCTAAATTGTCTTTCCACTTAGTCAAATCTGCACTGCCATTGATTATATCTATCGATTGACCATTGATGCGTAACTCAGCACCATCAGGAATATCGGTAAGCTCTACCTTTAAACTCTCAGAGCCGTAGTCATGTTCAGCTTCATTTCTATCGTCAGTTGAAGCGAAGACATTAATATCACTCAAGTTTATGAACTCGCCCTCATAACCATAGTTATCAGTTTTTACTAATGAAATGTTGTCTAACAACACTCCATAAGAGTTACTGTCTACGCCGTTTTCATCACTTGATTCAAATACTAGCTGGTAATTGCCATCGGATGGAATTTGGAATTTTTGCTCAACCGTTGTCCAATCACTCGCCTCTGTGTACTCAAAAATGGTTTGTCTATTGCCGTCCGCGTCTTCTAAAAATACGGTCAATGGTGAATCACCAACGCGACGAGCTGCCGCATCGAATGATAGTGTATAAAAAGTGCCTGCCACACCATTAAAGCTAACGTGCAGTGAGTCATCACCGCGGTGACCTTCTAGCTCTAAGATTTGGTTGTCACTCGAACCCTTTCGATATGTTGATTCAAGGCCAACTTCAACCGTGCTTGGTTTGTTGTCTGTCCCCCACTGAGCGCTACTGCCCTCCTCGGTTAGTCCATCTGCTTGTATATTCCCTTTCCAACGAGAACCACCCAAATCAACACTTTCAAAATCTAATGTCGTCAATACTTGTTCACCGAGTATCTCAAGTTTCGGTGTATCAGCGACGGCTTCTATGTTCACTGTTAACTCTTGCTTATTACCGACAGGGCGATCGTCTGCATCAATTGGTTGAACAACGAGCTCGAAGCTTTCACTGCTATCCTTAGGAGGTACGATTTCAATTTTGGTGTCTGCCGCTATATCAATCGAAACAGGGCTTTCACTCAAATCAATTGAGACTCCATTCACTACAAGTTGGGCACCCTCTGGAAGATTGGATATCGCGATGCCTGTGATGGCCGAGGTATCTATGTTGGTGATGTCCAATTCAATTAGCTGATCTTCGCTTCCAAGTGCGTCATCCATAACATTGGTAATTTCACCGGTCGCACCAATTCCGCCAACCGTAATTGCATATTCTTCAGTCACTTCAAAGAGGTTATCAACGACCGTTGGAATAACAATTGAGAACGAATCTACCCCTACGGGTACGACCAATTTTCCATCGACATATTTAACACCATTGCTAAATTGCGCACTTGAAAGATCAATATCCGAGTTATTTTCTGGCCCAAACTGAGCATCGAGCTCAGTTTCTTTTAGAGCGCTTTCATTGAGGGTCACCTTATAAACCAGTGACTCCCCCTCGGATACTTGATTAGTCAGTGCTTCAACAGACTCCACTGTCACACCATTAGATGGCTGAGGGTTCACAAACACATTGACAGTCGCGCTATCAAAACCACCGTTGTCATCCGTTATTTGATACTTGAAGCTGACTTCTCCCTCCACGTCTTCGCCCACTTCAAAGTAAACCTTGCCATCCTTAATGTAAGCCTCACCTTCAGTTTCACCATAAACATAAGTGATACGAATATTATTTTGCTCTGGGTCGATATCGTTGCTGAGCAGTTCCGACAGTGGTATTTCGAGCACTTCTCCTTGATTCATCGCATAGGTACCATCACCGGAAGAGGCTTCAAAACCGGTGATAAAGTAATCTGATGAATCATCGCCTCGTGCTGGCTGATCTGAAAATTCAGTCGCTTCAAACACTATCTTATCAAACGCAAACGACGGTGATTCTCCATCCGCTGGCACGTGAAATGTTCCCTGATGGTTGCCATCATTAGCTGTAAAAGTATCACTAGCAACAACTTGCCCGTTAAGATAAGCAACCCAACGTCCTTGCTCGTGATTTCCGCTTCCACCTTCATCCTTAAACAGATTGGAAACGCTAAAACTAAACTCAGTGACTGGCTTGTCCAAATTGATGATGAACTGCTCAGATTCACCAGACTCAGGGTTATATTGCAGTTGATCATCCGGCCCGCCATTGTTGTCGCCTTGAACACCTTGTTTTAGGCTATCTTCATGGATCTTTTGACCTTCTTTACTTGTCGAAACTGTCGCGCCTTCATCAGACCACTTAAGACCATTTTCTGTATTAAATGAACCCAAACTAACACTGAAGCTCTTTGGATCGTCGTTAGCATCCGGAGCACTGTTTGATTCGTTAATCGTTACTGTAGATTCATCACTTACGTTACCGTCGCTATCGATCGCCTTGTAATCAAAGCTGTCAGATAACTCTGTTTCCATATAGCGCAGTTCCCAGTTACCCGGACCTTCGGTGCCTAATTCAACACTGTTAATCAGCGCACCTTCGGGCAATGAACCTTGTGTAACCGTAAGCACACCATCTTCTGTGATCAAAGTGTCGGTTGGAATGGTGATTTCATTGAACAAATCTTTGTTACCAGAGTTGCTCTTTTGATACTCATATTCCACTACGCCATTTACTATAGAACCATCTTGGTTTTGATAAGAGTAATTAACCTTTATCGTTACTGACGTTTCCTTATTGCTATTAAGATCTTTGTTAAACCATCCTCCTAGACCATCAAGACCCAGTGTGATCGAATCAGCCGGTCGACTCGCAAAATCAATTGTGATGGTTTCATCCTGCTGGATTCCTCCGTCGTTATCGACGCCAATCCCATGGCCAATTTGCTTCTTGCCTGGATCGCCCAAGTATTGAGTAAGTGAACCTTTATTCGATGAGATAGTGATAACGTCATCACCAAGCTTCAACTCTCTCGTACTAGGGTCACCGTCGACTGGCTCGCCCCAGTTCAAGAAATGCTCTTGAGTCGCCCTATCTTCACTATTTAAATCGGCACCTTTGACGCCAAGAATAAACCCGTCAGCATTTGAATCAGGTTCATAATAGATTGAATCAGGGTCGTATTGTTCAAATTCATCTCCTTCAATACCGGTGTATAGGTCTTCCGGTTTGATCTCAACAAACGTATCACCCTCTTTCACATAAAGCGTTCCATGGTCTGGTAGTTCAGTGATCACAACCTTTAATTCACCGTCGCTGTTGTCATCCTCTAAATCAGAGATATGGTCACTGTCTGGATTGTTCTCAGATCCAAGTGGTGTGTTAGCAGTATCGAACACAACTTGCGTCTTACCACTTTGACTAACCGTCGTATCGAAATCTTCAGATTGTGGTGAATTGGCAGCAATCTCTGCAGAGTCAGAACCTTGCGCCGATTCATTACCCGCTTTATCGGTTTGGGTTGCAGTGACGGTAATGGTGCCACCTTCTGCAGGTGCCGTCTCAGTCCAAGAGATGGTGCCATTGTCGTATTGGTAGTCCGTCGCTTCGTCAGTCAGCGTCACCAGTTTGCCATCAACCAGTTTAAGATCTACGGTTTCACCGTCATTGACGGTAAGCGTGACGTAACCACCGTTGGTCAATT
>NZ_JADILO010000022.1 GCF_015278125.1 Vibrio fluminensis | reverse complement strand
TGCTTCTGTATGCCTATGTAATGAATGGAAGCTTCTGCGCACGGTATAACAAAAAATATCGCGATCGCGACCTACGGTCGCTTCCAAAAAAGAACCCCGCTTGAAAAAGCGGGGTTCGTCATCAATCTGAAAGCCATGGTTGAAACCATGGCTTTGTTATTTTATGTCCCGGTTTGCAATACTTCAGAGACAGTGCGTTTACTCGATAGATGAATTAAGTGCTTTTTAGTAAACATCGCGGACATAGCGTTTTTGTTTTTTCAATTGAGCAACGTAATCGACGGCGCCTTGATGATCGACGTTACCATGCTCAGCAATCAATTCATGGAGCGCTTTGTCGACATCTTTTGCCATGTGGTAAGCATCACCACAAACAAAGAAGTAACCGCCACGTTCTAGCCATGCGAATAGCTCGGCACCATTTTCACGCATTTTATCTTGTACGTAGATCTTCTCCGCCTGGTCGCGAGAGAAAGCGAGATCTAATTTGGTTAATACTTCCTTTTGCTGCAAAGCTTCAATTTCTTCTTGATAGATATAGTCACTCGCCGCGTTTCTATCACCAAAAATTAACCAATTATCACCAGGTGCCGCGATAACTTCTCGCTCTTCGAGAAAGGCTCGAAATGGCGCGATGCCAGTGCCAGGGCCGACCATTATCATTGGCGCCTTGTCATCCTGAGGAATTGCAAAATTCTTATTGGGAGCAAAGTAACAAGGGACTTTTTCACCTTCGTTAATGATATCAGCAAGCCAAGTTGAGCAAGTTCCATGATATTCGCGGTCTTGCTTTTGGTAACGTACACTACCAATGGTTAAATGCACTTCGTCTTGATGCTTATTCAAGCTAGAGGAGATAGAGTAAGCGCGAGGTGCGATAGGTTTAAGCAATGATAATATTTCCGCCAAGGATAAACTGACATTTGGGTAGTAGCGCAGAATATCGAGAATATCTTTACCCCAGAGAAAATCGTTCAGTGGCGCAGTATCGTCATTGGCAAGCATCTGTAAGACTTGATGATCACTAGCCGCTTCAGCGACCGCCTTAAGCAACTCTTTTGCTGGGGTGCGAATATCAAGGTGATGTGTGAAAATTTCACGCAGGCTATGACTTTCACCATTCCAAGACGGACGCTCATCACCGTTATAACCGAGTTGTTGGAGTACATCTTCGACCAAGTCCGGTTGATTTTGTGGGATGACATTTAGCGCATCCCCTGGTTTATAAAACTCCCCCGAGCCTTCTAAACAGAGTTCATAGTGCATGATTTCTTTTGAAGAGCTTGCTTTAGTCAATACTCGTTTATGCTTTAGCGTTGCGAGTAAAGGGTTCTTTCGATTGAACTTAGACTTTTGCTTAGCAGGCGAAGAGGCAGTTTGGCTCTGCTCTTCGTCATCATCACCTTGAGCGGCAATGCTTGGTAATGTTGCCACCATCCAATCTTCGGCTAGTTGCTCAAAATCAATGTCACAGTCGATTCGATCGGTGACACGAGTGGCCCCTAACTCTGACAAACGCTCATCCCAAAGTTTACCTGCTAGGCAGAACTCATCGTAACTCGTATCACCTAGCGCGAGTACAGAGAAGAAGGTGCCGATAAGGTTTGGTGCATTGTTACTACTCATGGTTTGCCAGAGTGATTCGGCGTTATCAGGCATTTCACCTTCACCGTAGGTACTGGTGACAATCAGTATGCGTGAAGACTTAACAAAAATCTGTGCGTCGACATCATCCATGTCAAACACTGAGGCTGTCATGCCATACTCTTTGGCTTTCTCTGCGGCTTCGTAGGCGACGCTTTCGGCATTACCTGTTTGGGAACCGTATAGAATGGTTAAGCCTTTTACTTGCGGTTTTGTTTCCGCATGAACCACAGACTCTTGCTTAACCAGCAAGCGTGAGTGTAGGCCTGAAAAGAAGCCAGCCAACCAAGTTTTTTGGTCATCATTAAATGGAATGTCTTGTGGCAAATGAGGTACTTTCATCGTATTTCCTATTAATTTACAGCGCCTTTCCTTAGGCTGGTTTAGCTTCTTTCTGATTTTTCTGTGCTTGCTCTATTTCATCACGAATCACATCGGAAAATAGCTGGCAGTAAAGTGTCGCTAGCCGTTGACTCAGTGGTTCAATGTTGGTCATCTGCTGAGCAATCTCCGCTTCACGAGTTATGATCCAAACGCTGGTACCTCGCGAGTGGGTATCCCAAATGTCACGGCGATTAAGAGAATTTTTGTAGTCACTAACGCGTTTGTCTGCAAGCAACACCGATAACTCTTCGTCTTGATAGGCAGAGATGGCCTCTTTGACATCTTTACTGATCGCATCGAGTAACTTTTTATCTTTTAACTCGAACAAGCGACGCAAGCTTGGGTTTTGTTGTGGGTCATTAGGAGTCTGCAGCTGACTTAATTGTTTCGCGCGATGTAAGACACCGCTTTGGGTCAGCAGTTGGCAGATTAAGCGACTATCCATTTCACCGTATTGAGGGCTTAGACCGTTAGCGAGCGGCTGATTATCTCGGTAGGCAAAGTGGATTTGCTCAATGAGGCGGCTTGCCTCACCTTGAATCATCTCTTCCAACATCTTTTTACGCGAGTGAGTGGTGAGAATGCTTTCTGGGTGCTGGCTCTGGGTTAGGGCTAATGGTAATACCAAGGTAAATAGCGTACGACTGGTTGCCCAATCCGCGAGCAATTGCGCCGCTTTCTCTGACCCTGTAAAGCGCAGATGTTGCTCTAGATGCCATTTAAGTGCTTGCTCGTAACCATCATCTTGCTCTATTAGTGGCAAGGTTAGCACCGAATCTTTACTGCAGCTTGCAGCAAATTGACCATCAATATCGTATTGATAAGCGATGCCGCCGGACATGCCATTGCCGAAGCCTTTACCATAATTTCCGAGGTTGATAACCGAACCATTGGTCATGTACTCACAACAAAAGTCACCAACGCCTTCGACCACGGCAACCGCGCCAGAGTTACGTACGGCAAAACGGTCACCAGCTTCACCTTGAATAAAGGTTTGACCGCCAGTAGCGCCAAACAGGGCAAAGTTACCAATCAGGACATTGTTGCCTTGAGAAAGGCTTTGAGCATGAGGTGAACGCACCACGATATGTCCACCACTTGCCCCTTTGCCTACGCCATCATTGCAGGTACCGGTATGGTGCATGACCATACCGCTGTTATTGAATGCCGCGTAACTTTGGCCTGCACTGCCATGACTGTTTACGGTGATAGATTCAGCGTCAAAGAAGCGACGTCCGTTGCTGGCGGTTTTCACCGCTGGATGGTTGCGTGCTTTATCTTGATAGTTAAGTGCTCGCTCAATATCAATCGATAGCTGTCCACCCGTGGATTTGTTGCGGTTGTTAAGCTTACCCGCCGTTAAAATAATTTGTTGATCTTGTGATTCAAAATATTGATTAAGCAGTTGCTCAATCAGTTGATCATCGGGGGTAAAGTCTGCTTCAAGGTATACGGGTTTGGCAATTTTGATCGCATCAACGGGTTTGAGTAATCCGGTGACATCGAGACGGCCAACGATACTGTGGTGATTCGCAAGATGTAACAGCTCTGTTTTGCCACGAATCTCGCTTAAACTGGTATAGCCAAGTTGGGCTAAAATCTCTCTGACTTCGTGCGCGACATTAAGGAAGTACTGCGCCAGTGCTCTAGGGTCACCTTGGTACAGCTCTGGATTGGTGGTTAAGCCAGCAGGGCATTTGATATTACAGTTTTTCGCCATCACGCACTTCAGCATCATGAGGGCAGTCGTGCCAAATTCAAATGAATCCCCCCCCATAATGGCTGATTTAATCACATCCATGCCAGTCTGATGAGCATTTGAACAACGTAGCGTAATTTTATCGCGCAGACCATTCTCGCTCAGTGCTTGATGAACTTCTGCAATACCTATTTCAGCCGCGCGACCGGTGTTTTTCAAACTGGTTACAGCCGCAGCGCCTGTGCCACCAGTATTGCCCGCGACGTTAATGATATCCGCGCCTGCTTTCGCTACACCAACGGCTATGGTGCCAATGCCTTCTGACGAAACCAGTTTTACGATGACTCGCACACGCGCCGCTTTTGCGTCATGGATAAGTTGGCCTAGATCTTCGATAGAGTAGGTGTCATGGTGCGGAGGTGGACTCACCAGTTCTACTCCAGGGGTGCCACCACGCGCGGCGGCAATTTCGACGGTAACTTTTGGCGCAGGTAACTGACCGCCTTCACCCGGTTTAGCCCCTTGAGCTATTTTGATTTCAATTTCTTCGAGCTGAGGATCGGCCAAATAACCTACCCAAACACCAAATCTTCCTGAAGCAAATTGTTTGATTTTGCTGGATTTAATAGAGTTGAAGCGAGATGAGTGCTCACCACCTTCACCTGAGTTACTCATCGCTCCTGCGATATTTGTGCCCTGAGCAACGGCTTGGTGGGCGTTAGCATTGAGCGCGCCGTGACTCATTGCGCCAGAGGCAAAGCAAGGCGTAATCAAATGAGCCGGTGATACTTGATCTATTGCGATGGCATTGGGTGTCGATTTTACCCGACTTAGGAAATGATCAAGAGCAGGCAAGGCGATGATTCGAACTGAGTCATTGACCAGTTCAACTTGGCCGGCCTTATCGCTCCAAACCAGCTCAATTGCTTCTTTCAGCGCATAGCTCGCATCTGGATTGTCGAGGGTTAAAAAGTACTCAGGTTGATTATTTTCAACGGTGATACCTCGCCATAAGTAGTCATTATTACCATCAAAGTGATAACGATCCAGTAAGTGTACGAATTCGGCTTGAGTCGTCGCAGCGCTAAAATCTAATGGCAACAACAAAATGTCACGTAATGTCGCAGGGCGCGTTTCACGTTCTAGATACAGATTTTGGGCAAATGTTCGGTAAGCGGGTGTTATCGAAAATGTATCGATTTGCTCTGACGTAAGTTTCTCATAGCCAGTTTGCTTGTAGGCAAGATCTTGCTCTTGTACCACCGTTGACTCAAGTAGTTTTGCTTCCGGTGAAGCCTCTACATAGCTTACTGGTTCTTGAGTCATATTGATGTACTCGCGTACCGCGGTATTACCAAAACTGTGTCCAGCACCATCTTGGCGTTCTTTGAAAAGCCCCAATAGTGGAATTTGATTCTCTTCATTAATCGCTAGTGCTTTGAAATGCCATTTTGCGGCGCTCCAAGCGATATCCGCCAAACGAGCTCCGCCTACAGGTGAGGCAATATTGGGAAAGTACTCTTTCAGGCATGCGGAATCTGTGTCGATAAAGTTAGACTCAAAGAATTCACCACCTATGTAGCTTTCTGCAGTACAAAGGCCAAATTTACCCATGGTTTTCATCAGCGATTTTTCACACGCTTTTTGGAAGTTTTTTAGGCCGACTTCAACACTCTGATTGTTGGCTAGAGTTTGGGCGCGATAGTAAACCGAGAGAGGGCACACCGCAGAGATACCAAAACCGAGTAAACAGGCAATATCATGGCTGCTAGCTGTCTGGCCGGTTTGATAAACCAAGCTGGTATCAAAGCGCAAACCGCGTTGAATTAGGCGTTGATTCGCTGCGGCCGCGACCAAGATAGCGGGCAGGGCGGCTTGATCGTTGGCAATGGCTTTATCGGTTAAAACGACAATACCATTGCCCGCTAGTGCGGCTGCTTCAACTTGTTGGCAAACGCTCTCCACTGCATTTTTGACGCGCTGGGTATTATCATCGCGGCTGTTGATGGTCGGGGTAAAGAGTGTATCAACCGTTGCTACGTTAATGCGTTTTTGCTGCAATATTTGCTCTAATTGCTGTGGCTGAATAATTGGAGATTCAAGTACCAACTGAACCGTATCTTGAGGACTGAAGTTGGGTTTTGCACCCAAAGCAACACGCAGTGTCATGCCGTCAGACTCGCGCAGAGAGTCTAGTGGTGGGTTGGTAACTTGAGCGAATCTTTGGCTGAAATATTTCGCCATGCCACCTTCTTCATCGGTCAGCACGTTTGGTGCGAGTCCAAAGCCCATTGCGGATATTTTTTCTGCGCCAGATTCAAGCATTGGGTCGAGGAAGAATTTAAAACTTTCTTGGTTGAGTGAGTAAGCGACATGGCGACTGTACGCACTAAAATGATTGTTATCTTCTACTTGTTCTAAGTGGCTAGGTTCTAAGTTATTTAGGGTAAAACGTGCCGATTCAAGTAGTGCAGGGTAATTGCGCTGACAGGCGAGCTGCTCAAGAATTTCTTTGGTTTCATAGCTTTGTCCAGTCGCATGATCAAAGTAAATCATACCTCCGGCTTGGATACGCCCAAAGCGAGTGATCTCTTCGGCTGGAAAGTCGATTTGCCCCGCTTCGCTCATTACGGCTAAGTAGCGGTCTGTTTCAACACTTCTTAGTGGGCGAAGTCCTAATCGATCGAGGCGAGCACCAACTTTTTGTCCATCAGAGAAGATGAGCGCGGCAGGACCATCATTTTTTTCTTCTGAGAGACTGAAATACTCGAGCATGGCTTTGACGTTTTTCGATAGCTTAGTGTCGTTTTCCCATGCTGGTGGCATCATGGCAATTACCGCTGTCACGATATCCATTTGGTCTTCCACCACTCGGCGAGCCAAGGTTTGGTCTAGCCTTGCTGAGTCTGACTGTCCTTTAGGAAATACGACTGATTTGTGCTGCTGACGAGCGATGGCATCCTCACTGAGCCGGTTTTTCTTATCAGTATTGAGCTCACCGTTATGGGCCATGCGTCGAAATGGCTGCGCCATCATTGTCGCAGGTGCTGTGTTGGTCGAAAAACGGGTATGGAAAAAAAGCGTGGTAACTTGATGTTCTGGGTGAGTGAGATCAGCAAAATAAGGCATCACTTCCCAAGAGTTTAAGCGCCCTTTGTAAACCTGAGTCTTTGAACTCATTGAAAGAGGGTAAAAACCATGCAGGCTATCATCAGTGAAAGCGATGGATTCGAGTTTGTTTAATGCGAGATTAATATCAAGTTCAAACTGTTCATGACCGCGAGTGATTTGCGCGTTAGTGAATACGTATTGGTGTATGGTTTGTTGAACCTGCTGAGAAGCGAGGTTAACCGCACCTAGGTTAACGGGAACCTGACGATAGAGTTCAAGATCCAAGTTGAACTCATTTAAAGTGCTTTCAATGAGTGACTTGGCATGCTGAGATTGCTCGTTATCATAGGGGAAGAAAAAGTTGGCAACGCCAAACTCGCCGAGAGTGAGTTGGGGTTTACTTAACAGATGTCGATAGAAGTTGCTTGATAAGTCAATATTGACGCCTGCTCCATCGCCAATGCCTTCAGCGTTCATACCGCCACGATGGGGAATCGTACAAAGTGCTTGATGAGCGAGGGATAAAAGTTGGTGAGTTTGTTCGCCCGTTTTGTCCGTGATGAACCCCACTCCACAGCTCGAGTGTTCATGCTCGCGATCAAACAGCGAGCGACATTCCTGATTCATTCGATCTTTTCCTTGATTGCTAGCAGCTTCATTGCCGCCGAGTCCATAGGCTTGTATCACTACAGTGCCATTATTCGTTGTTATTTTAAGTAAGAATAATTCCTATTCTCTTTAATTGAACAACCATAATTACCACGAGAGGTGGCTAATCGCAAGCATTGTGTGATAAAGATCGCCTAAAAATTAGACATCGTTGGAGAAAAGTATTAGTGAATGAATGAGCAAAATTTGTGCATGGCTTATGGCTTTTACGCCTAAAATATTTAGGCGTATTTGGCGTAAGTGTTACGATTAATACGCTAGTTTTTTAACAATCCTGCTTCTGCGAGTCCGCTTCTCAACTGTTCTGCTCGCTTGCGATTGACACCAAAATCAGAGTATCCGACGCGAGATTCTGAGCGCACGAGTAATTGGCTGCCTCTTATTTCTAGCTCTAAATCATCAACAAAGCGCATGATTTTTGAGGTGCACTCAATACGTAGATAATTGCCTTCATGAGCGGCTGTTTTCGCACCCGGTAAGTTTAGTGCCACGGTTTCAATTTGTTCAATAGAGACATTATCTTTAAGAGTGAACGGAGCGAGTTGAAATTTTTCTCTCTGATCTAGGGTTGACACACAGTTGGGTTTATCAGCGCAGATTAGGTCGATTTTTTTCGTCATGGCTCTGGCTCCTTGGCTGCATCCTGAAAGTGTGACTGCGGCAATGATGATTGCCAACGTAGTTTTCATTTAATTCTTCCGAATGGTTTAGTGTGATTGCTCTATACGCAACTATAGTCAAACTGATCACTATAACCAAGAGTATAAAGGGATTGACGGTGAGTGATGTGACGAGAGCGAAAAAAGACCAGCGCGAGGCTGGTCAAAATAAAATGGAAGGTAAATGGCGAGAAATGGTAGCTTCTCGCCAAATTTTATTAAGCAGAAAGCATCAGTGAATTTGCTTTCGCTTCTAGGTTGGTGCCACCCATTAGATACTCGTCAACAGCGCGAGCAGACTCGCGACCTTCGTTGATACAACGTACAACCAAAGATTGACCAGTACGCATGTCACCTGCGGCAAATACACCTGGTTGATTGGTGGCAAAGTCAGTGGTTGCTACGTTGCCGCGATCATCCAATGCGATGTCAAGTTGTGCGAGTACACCATGTGGCTCAGGGTGTAAGAAGCCCATCGCGAGGAACGCCATATCACAAGGGATCACGCGCTCACTACCTTCAACTTCTTTAAAGCCTGGACGCTCACCTGGTTTTGGATCTTCCCAAACGATGTCAGCGATACGCAGACCGGTTACTTCACCTTGATCGTTACCAACAAACTCTTTAGTTAAGATGTTCCAGTGACGATCAACGCCTTCTTCATGAGACGTTGAAGTGCGCATGATCATTGGGTATTGCGGCCAAGGCATATTTGCTGGGCGCTTCTCTGGCGGAATCGGCATAATCTCAACTTGAGTGATGCTCTTCGCACCATGACGGTTTGAAGTACCCACACAGTCTGAACCCGTATCACCACCACCAATTACCACGACATGTTTATCTTTCGCGTGAATTTCTTCCGTCTTAAGATCCATGTTGTTGGCACGGCGGTTGTTTTGCGCAAGGAACTGCATCGCAAAGTAAACGCCATTCAGTTCACGGCCAGGGACAGGCAGATCACGAGGGACCGTAGAGCCACCTGTTAGCAATACCACATCGAACTCTTGGCGTAGCTGCTGAGCGTTAACGTCCACACCGATATGTTGGTTTACTTTAAACTCAACACCAGCTTCCGCCATTAAGTTGATCTTACGATCAATGATATCCATGCTTAACTTAAAGTCTGGAATACCAAAGCGTACTAGACCACCCACTTTTTCATCGCGCTCAAATACCGTCACTGAGTGACCAGCACTGTTAAGCTGCTCAGCAGCAGATAACCCTGCCGGACCTGAGCCGATGATCGCCACGGTTTTACCCGTGCGGGTACGTGGCGTTTTTGGTTTCGCATAACCTTCACGGTACGCGGTCTCAACAATGGTTTTCTCAATGTTACAGATGGTGATTGGGTCTTGGTTAATACCAAGTACACACGCACTTTCACATGGAGCTGGGCAAACACGACCAGTAAATTCAGGGAAGTTATTGGTCGAGCTTAGAATGTTCCAAGCTTCTTCCCAGCTGTCACGGTAAACCGCATCGTTAAATTCTGGGATGATGTTGCCAATAGGGCAGCCGTTATGACAAAACGGCACGCCACAGTCCATACAGCGAGAAGCTTGCGTGTTGATCTTGTCACCAAACTCCTCATTGAGAACGAACTCTTTGTTGTTCTTAATACGCTCTTGCGGGTCGATTTTCTGCGGGAGTTCACGACCATGCTCTAAAAATCCAGTAGGCTTACCCATTACACTGCCTCCGCTTCTTTTTGTTCTGCTTCAGCCTTACGTTTTTGAAGTACGGCTTTGTAGTCACGTGGCATTACTTTCACCATGCTCTCAAGGCTTACTTCAAAATTGTCTAGGAAAGACTGAGCCACTTCACTTCCTGTGAACTGAACATGCTTACTCAGCATGTCGAGTAGTAGGTCTTTGTCTTCTTGCTCGATTGGATCGAGGTCAACCAGTTCAGGGTTGAGTTTGGATTCAAAATCACCTGATTTATCCCAAACGTAAGCCACACCGCCACTCATACCAGCAGCAAAGTTACGTCCAGTCGAACCAAGGATAATCGCCGCACCACCGGTCATGTATTCACAGCCGTGGTCACCAACACCTTCAACCACGACTTTCGCGCCGGAGTTACGTACACAGAAACGCTCACCAGCAAGACCGCGGATGAAAGACTCACCTGAGGTTGCACCGTAGAAACATACGTTACCGACCACGATGTTATCTTCCGCGACAATGCTTGAATTGGCGTCTGGGTAAAGTACTAGCGTACCGCCCGAAAGGCCTTTACCCCAGTAATCGTTGGCATCACCTTCCACTTCGAACTTAACGCCCTTAGCAAGGAAAGCACCGAATGATTGACCCGCAGAGCCTTTGAATTTGACGTTCATTGGCTGAGGTAGACCGTTATCTTTGTATACTTTCGAGATTTCGTTCGACAACATTGTGCCCGCTGAGCGGTCCGTGTTGACGATTGGGAACTCAGCAGTGACCGCTTCGCCTTTCTCGAGCGCCGGAATTGCAGCTTGGATAAGCTTGCGATCCAATACTGATTCAAGGTTATGATTTTGCTGGGTCTGACAGAAGATACCGTCTTCCGCACGCGCTTCTTCTACGTGCAGCACAGGCGTTAGATCTAGGTTCTTGTATTTCCAGTGCGAAACGTCTTGGCGAACTTTCAGTTTCTTACCTTGACCGACCATCTCTTCGATAGTTCGGAAACCAAGTTCTGCCATGATTTCACGTAGACCTTCAGCCATGTATTGGAAGAAGGTCACGACGTCTTCTACGCGGCCATCAAAGCGTTCACGTAGCGTCTTGTTCTGAGTTGCAATACCCACAGGACAGGTGTTTTTATGACACTTACGCATCATGATACAACCTTCCACTACTAGAGCTGCGGTTGCTACGCCCCATTCTTCGGCGCCTAACAGTGTTGCGACTGCAAGGTCACGTGGTGTCTTCATCTGACCATCGGCTTGAACCACGATACGGTTACGTAGACCGTTTTTCAGTAGCGTCTGGTGAGTTTCAGCCAAACCAAGTTCCCAAGGAAGACCGGTATGACGAATGGAAGACATTGGTGATGCACCTGTACCACCATCAAAACCAGCGATCAGTACCACGTCAGCTTTCGCTTTCGCAACGCCTGAGGCGATGGTACCTACACCTGCTTCAGATACTAGCTTAACGTTAACGCGACCTTTACGGTTAGCGTTCTTCAAATCGTAGATGAGCTGTGCCAAATCTTCGATTGAGTAGATGTCGTGGTGCGGTGGTGGAGAAATCAGACCCACCCCAGGAGTGGAGTGACGAGTCGCACCGATCCAGTCATCGACTTTATCGCCTGGTAGCTGACCACCTTCACCTGGTTTTGCGCCTTGAGCCATTTTGATTTGTAGCTCTTCAGCGTTAGTGAGGTAGTAAGAGGTTACGCCGAAACGACCTGACGCCACCTGTTTGATTGCAGAGCGTTCCCAGTCACCGTTCTCTTTTGGTTCAAAGCGGATTGGGTCTTCACCACCTTCACCTGAGTTCGATTTCGCGCCAAGACGGTTCATCGCTACCGCAAGCGTTGAGTGCGCTTCGTAAGAAATAGAACCAAATGACATTGCACCAGTTGCAAAGCGTTTTACGATGCTGTCGATTGACTCTACTTCTGATAGAGGGATCGAGCCTGCTGGGTTTTTAATAAACTCGAGCTGGCTACGTAGCGTAACAGCGTTATCCCCTTGCTTATCAACGGCAGCAGCATATTGCTTGAACTGATCGTAGTTCTTATTGCGCGTTGACTCTTGAAGTAAAGATATGGTTTCTGGGTTAAACAGGTGTTTTTCACCACGCTGTTTCCACTGGTAAACACCACCAACATCCAGAACTTGGATTGGGATATCGCGTTGTGGGTAACCAAAGCGGTGACGGACGAGTACTTCTTTGGCGATATCATCCAGAGTGAGACCTTGGATACGCGAAACAGTACCAGTGAAGTATTTATCAACCACAGACTTGTGGATGCCCAATGCTTCGAAAATTTGTGCGCCGTGGTACGACTGCAGGGTCGAGATCCCCATCTTCGAGAAGATCTTAAGCAGTCCACCGTTAACCGCATTACGGTAGTTATCAAATAGTTCGCGTGGGTTGGCTTGTGGATCTAGCTTCTTAGTGCGTTGCAATTCAACGATGGTTTCGATAACCAAGTAAGGGTTAACTGCGTTCGCACCGTAGCCAAGTAGCGTGGCAAAGTGATGCGTTTCACGTGCATCACCCGTTTCCACAACGATGTCACACTTAGCACGAAGACCTTTGCGAATTAGGTGGTGGTGCACTGCACCTACCGCCAGCATCGCTGGAATAGCGGCATGGTTAGAATTCACCGCGCGGTCAGTTAGCAAGATGATAGAGTAGCCATCAATAACCGCATCTTCTGCGTATTGGCAAATACGTTTTAGTGCACGCTCAAGTTTGCCTTGATCTTCACTGGCTTGGAATACGATATCCAGCGTTTTCGCTTGCAGGTGCTCGTTATCAATTGCACGTAGCTTCTCGAGTTCAGAGTTAGCCAGTACTGGCGATTCAAGCTCGACTTTTTGACAGTGAAGCGGCGTTTCGGTCAGTAGGTTCTGATCCTTACCTAGGTAAGTATTCAGCGACATTACCATGCGTTCACGAATCGGGTCGATTGGTGGGTTGGTTACCTGCGCAAACAACTGCTTAAAGTAGTTAGATAGGTGCTGTGATTGATGAGAAAGTACAGCGAGTGGCCAGTCGGCACCCATTGCGGATAGAGGCTCTTTACCATCGTTAGCCATTGGCACGATGATCTCGTTCACTTCTTCCGAGCTCACACCAAACGCTTGTTGACGGTGCAATAGGCGTTCAGGCGATGGTTGGCTGAACTGGTTGCTTGCGTCTGGTAGTTTTTTCAGGCTAAGCAGATTCTCTTCAACCCATTTCTCATAAGGTTGAGCGGTTGCGATAGAATCTTTGACTTCTTCGTCAGAGATGATGCGACCTTGCTCAAGGTCCGCCACGAAGATACGACCTGGTTGCAGGCGACCACGGAACTCAACGTTTTCTGGCGCGATATCAACCACACCTGACTCTGACGCCATGACTAGGAAGTCATCTTTGGTCACTGTGTAACGTGATGGACGCAGACCGTTACGGTCAAGCGTTGCACCTACTTGTACGCCGTCAGTAAAACATACCGAAGCAGGACCATCCCATGGTTCCATGATGTTCGCGTGGTATTGATAGAATGCGCGACGCGTTGGATCCATGTTTTTATTTTCTTGCCATGCTTCAGGGATCATCATCATTAATGCGTGCGGCAAGCTACGACCGGAAAGCACCAATAGCTCGAGAGCCATGTCGAAGTTTGATGAGTCTGAGCTACCTTCTTGACAGATAGGTAGCAGCATGTCGATTTCAGCTTGAGTGAACAATTCTGATTCAAGAATTGCTTCACGTGCCTTCATCCAGTTTAAGTTACCGCGAACGGTGTTGATTTCACCATTGTGGGCAATGTAACGGAAAGGCTGAGCGAGACGCCATTTAGGGAATGTATTGGTTGAGAAGCGAGAGTGAACTAACGCGAGTGCAGTCACCATGGTTGGGTTCTGCAGATCTAAGAAGTACTGAGGTACTTGCTCAGTGGTTAGCTGACCTTTATAAACCAGAGTCTTGTATGACATTGAGTTGATGTAGAAATCATCACCAATGTTGGACACGCTTTCTAAACATACGCGAACCGTGTAGTTACGTAATACATACAGTTTACGTTCTAACTCTTCTGGCGTCGTGCCTGGACCACCAGTAATAAATACGTGTTCGAATTGTGGTTCAGTGCTTAGCGGGTCGGCACCGATCATTGAGTTATCGGTTGGCAACACTCGGTAGCCAATTACTTCAAGATCGAGGCGCTTAGCATTGCGTTCTAGAATGTCACGACATTGCTCGCGTTTGTGTTGGTCTTTCGGAAAAAGTACGACACCAACACCGTATTTTTCAAAAGAAGGGAGCTTAATCCCAAGCTTGACCGCTTCTTCTAAAAGAAATTCATGAGGTTTTTGCAGTAGGATACCTGCGCCGTCGCCGCTGCATGGATCGCAACCTTGACCGCCACGGTGCTCCATGCGAGCAAGCATATCGAGTGCTTGAGTTACTACTGCGTGTGATTTACGGTTTTTGAGGTGAGCAACAAAACCGATACCACAAGCGTCATGCTCCAATTCAGGAGTGTACAGACCTTGGGTGCTCTGCTCTCTATCTACCATAGATACATCCTTCCAATCTAATTTGGACGCACTTTGATTAAGCGAACTTAATCGCACGCCACTTCCTTTTATAGTTTTAATTCGCACCTGCTCGAGGTTGACCAGGTTTGATTCCCTTCTTTTCTCACAGGAAAAATGTTGCGAGAAAGACAATCCTTGGTGATATCCAATTTACAGCATCACTTTTGTAGTGATTTATATAGGTGGGGTCTGGTTATCACCGTTCTCCTTGCCGATAGTTTTGTTATTGGCGAATACGCCGCGCAAGTGAGATCTGTAAGTATCCTACAATTTCTTCGGGTTAAAATGCAATCAAAACGCAGCGTTGTTGCGCAATTTTTTCATGCACAAAATAGGATTTATGTTTGTTTTTTGCCTAAAATCCAGTTTGAAGCACGTTTAATTGCATGTTTATTGATTTGTGATAGGGATCAAATTGGCGGTTTTGGTTAAATTGCACTCATTTCAAAATCAACAAATTGTGTAATTTAATTACACAAATCTTAATGATTTTTATTCTCATTAGTGGTTAATATGCAGTTACATGAATTGGTTAATACAATAGGTCAGGATTTACATCGCCGATACGGAGAGAAGGTTCACAAACTAACCTTGCACGGTGGTTTCAGCTGTCCAAACCGTGATGGCACCATTGGCCGTGGTGGCTGTACTTTCTGCAATGTAGCTTCTTTTGTTGATGAAGAAACTCAAATCAAAAGCATTCATGAACAACTGACTGATCGTGCCGGCGAAATTGCTCGAGCGAAAAAGTACTTGGCTTATTTTCAGGCTTACACTAGTACCTATGCGGAAGTGCAAGTTCTGAGAAATATGTATGAAGAAGCATTAAAGGCGGCGGATATCGTTGGCTTGTGTGTGGGTACTCGCCCTGATTGTGTGCCTGATGCGGTGCTTGAACTTCTGTCCGAGTATGTTGAAAAGGGTTATGAAATCTGGCTCGAACTTGGCCTACAAACGGCCAATAATGATACGTTAAAACGTATTAATCGTGGACATGATTTTGAGTGCTATGCAGAGATTACTCAACGTGCGCGCGCGATAGGAATTAAAGTGTGTACCCACTTAATCGTTGGCCTACCGCGCGAAACCCGCGACGACAATATCAAAACCATGCAGCGTGTGCTGGAAGTCGGAACTGATGGCATCAAACTGCACGGTTTGCATATTGTAGAAGGCAGCACTATGGCAAAAGCTTGGCGTGCCGGTAAATTGGAAGCGCCTGAGCTAGAAGAGTATGTCGCAATCGCAAGTGAACTGATCCGTATGACACCGCCTGAGGTGGTTTATCATCGCGTTTCATCCGCAGCGCGTCGCCCAACGCTACTTTCGCCACTGTGGTGTGAGAATCGCTGGTTAGCAATGACAGAGATAGGGCGTGCATTAAATCGAGATGGCGCTCAAGGTTCCTCAATTGATATGCCATTTAAGTATATTAAGCCTTGATTAATTAAGATTATTTACATAGAAACTGCTATCTTTTAGCCGAATTACGCCAGAGATATTAAGTTTATATGATTGAAACGTCGGAAAGTTGGATACTCAATTTTATCCATCTCCATGGAATGGAAATATTGCTAGTCATCACGCTATTAATGCTGATTCTCCAGCTTTATTTCCGTTTTTACCGACAAGTAAAGCGATTGATTGAAGATGCACCAGTCCCAATGATGTTGGTCGAGAGTAAGAGTGGCAAGTTGCTGATCTCTAACTCTGTTGCAATGAGAACGTTGGGAATTCGCCGTGTAGGGCGTTACTTCCTTTTGCCGGGCACCTTAAATCAATCGTTCATTTTTGAGTTGATGGACTATTTTTCAGTTCATCAGGCACAAGTCTACAAAATTGATTGGCCTCTCAGTGCCAATCAATCACTCCGTGTCGATGTATATGCTCGACAAACGCAATACCGCGGAAAACTCTGTTGGTTGTTCCACCTGTCACCACATCAATCTAGTGTCGAGGAGTTGCATGAGCAGATTCATGCGCTTTCGGTAATCAAAAGTGCCTTTGAAAACCTTTCAGAACTTATTTTCGTTAAAGGTATCCACGGAGAAAAACTGTTTACCAACCGTGCCTTTGACCGATTTTGGGGAGAGCGTTTTGACGAAGGCATGTCTGATATCGTAGGGATAAAGAAAGGACGTGTATCACAACGTCATTGGACCGTGGATATCTATGGTCGTAGTTGCTTGCTCGAAACTCATCAAAGCTTATTAATGTCGCCGCAAGGTGAGCCTTTGGGAATGCTAGGCATTAGCCATGATGTTACTGATTGGCATGATATCCAACGCAATTTGCGTGATGAGATGGAAAAACGCCGCGATACAGAAGTTGCCTTGGCACAGCGAGATACTATTTTGCACAACATTTTAGAAGCTAGCCCTGATGCGATAGGTATCTTTAATGAGAACATGATTTATCAAGCCTGCAACAAGCCATTTGTTGATAAATTGGGGATCACTGACCCCGAAGAATTGATCGGTCATCGATTGCAAGACGTCATTTCGGATAATGCCTATCAACGTTTTTCTGCCAGCGATAAACAAGTGTTGGAACAAGGTGAGCCGCTGCGTTATATCGACCGCGTTAGTCTTAGTGATGGTGAAGAGTCATGGTTTGACGTGGTTAAGTCACCATTTAAAGACCCAGCATCAGGCACCAACGGCGTACTGGTCATGGCGCGAGACGTTTCTGAGCGATATTTGAGCGAAAGAAAATTAGCTAAGGCGAATCAAGAACTAGAGAGGTTGAGTTATGTTGATAGCCTTACGCAAATAGCCAACCGCCGCCGTTTTGATGAGCAGTTGGATCTGATGTGGCATATTCATGGTCGCGAACAAAAGTCACTCACAATCATGTTGTGTGACATTGACTACTTCAAAGGCTTTAATGATCTTTATGGTCATCAAAAAGGGGATGATGCCTTAATTAGTGTTGCTCAAGCTTTTACTCGAGTCATTAACCGTTCTAGTGATTGTGTTGCAAGATACGGTGGTGAAGAGTTCGTTTGTCTGCTGCCGAATACGACAATTGAGGGCGCAAAAGTTGTGGCACAACGTATCCATAGTGAAGTGGCACAATTGGCCATTCCGCATCAAGGTTCCCAAGTGAGTGAGTCGGTCACAGTGAGTGTCGGCATGGTCTCCTTTGTGCCTTCTTTGCAAAGTAGCGCTCAAGCAATGCTCTCTTGCGCTGATAGCGCGCTGTATCTAGCCAAGGAGAGTGGCAGGAATCAAACTTGCGTACATCACACATCCAATAATTAACCCCAATGTTGATGGGGATTGTTTAGCTGTGTGTCACTAAAGCAGGTAAGATATTGCCTATGTCGTCACTGCATTACTCTAAATCCAGCAGCGGAACTTTGTGGCGATAGCTGCTGCCTTTTTGTCGCTCGGAGCGCTTAATGAAAACCATCAAGAACCTTGCTCAATACTACGTAGATTTACTCGTAAAACTGGGTATTTTGCGTTTCTCTATTCTTCTGGCTCTTGCTCTTATTTCTCTTGCCGTTGTTGTCCAGGTCGGGATCACTCTGTTTCTTAGTGGCTCTGTTGATAATATCGATATTGTCCGCTCTGTTTTCTTTGGCTTAGTTATTACGCCATGGGCGGTTTACTTTCTTTCAGTGGTGGTTGACCAACTCGAAGAGTCGCGTCAGCGTCTGTCGAAGCTCGTATCAAAATTGAAAGTGATGCGTTCACGTGACTTAGAGCTGAATCAACAACTGCAGCTCAATATCGAAAAGCTTAATCAGGAAATTGAAGACCGTATTAAAGCGGAAGAGGGACGCGAAGAAGCAATGAAAGACTTAGAAAATGAGGTCTATCAGCGTGAGCGTACTCAAATGGAACTGGCTGAGCGAACCGCATTGTTGCGTTCTTTTATTGATGCATCTCCAGATTTGATTTATTACCGCAATGCAGAAGGTGTGTTCTCTGGTTGTAACCGCGCAATGGAAGAGTTGACCGGGAAAAAAGAGTCTCAATTGGTGGGATTAACGCCATGGGAAGTTTATAGCAAAGAAGTCGCGCAACAAATCGTTGAAACCGATGATGCGGTATTTGCTGATAACCAAGCAATTACTTATGAACAATGGCTTGAGTATCCTGACGGGCGTAAGATTTATTTTGAATTACGTAAAGTACCGTTTTACAGCAAAGATGGTCGACATTTAGGTTTGGTTGGTTTTGGACGCGATATTACAGAACGTAAGCGCCATGAAGAATCTTTGGAAAAAGCCAGCCGTGACAAGACAACGTTTATCTCTACCATTAGTCATGAGCTCAGAACGCCATTGAATGGCATTGTTGGCTTAAGCCGTATGTTGCTCGATACACCTATGACCGATGAGCAGCGTAAACATATGCAAACCATTAATGTCAGTGCCATTACCCTTGGTAATATTTTTAATGACATCATTGATATGGACAAGTTTGATCGTCGTAAGTTAGAGCTTTATCCAGCGCCACTCAACTTTGAAGACTTTGTGGTAGAAATAGAGAGTATTGCGGCTTTGATGGCAGAACAAAAAGGACTGCGTTTTAACTTGGAGCGTCTTAATGATCTACCAACAGGAATCAGCGTCGACGCAACGCGACTGCGCCAAGTGTTGTGGAATTTGATCAGCAATGCGATGAAGTTTACCAAGGAAGGTGGTGTTGTCCTTTCTGTGAGTTCGTACATTGAGGACGAGCATGCACATATTACATTAGAGGTAGAAGATACGGGAGTTGGCATTCCAGAGCTTGAACTCGACAATATTTTTGCCATGTACTATCAAGTTAAATCTGAAAAAGACAACTTACATGCCGTGGGTACGGGCATTGGCTTAGCCGTTTCCAAGCAACTGATTGAAATGATGCATGGTGACATTGTTGTAAGCAGTGAAGAGGGCTTTGGTAGCACCTTTACTGTGACGATTTGCGTGCCACTGGCTCAAGAGATAGAAAGTGCCAAAGTGGAAGTGCAACCATCTGAGCGTGAGTTGAATATCTTTATGGTTGAAGATATCGAACTTAATATTACCGTGGCTCGTTCGCTGCTTGAAAGCATGGGGCATGAAGTGTCCGTGGCAATGACAGGGCAAGAAGCGCTCGAGATGTTTGATCCAGAATTGTATGACTTGGTGTTCCTAGATATTCAATTACCGGATATGACGGGATTTGATGTGGCCAAGCATTTCCGTGAACTCTATTCACAGCTGCCGCCGCTGGTGGCACTAACTGCTAATGTGGTAAAGAACAAGCAAGAATACTATGAGCAAGGTATGGACGAAGCGCTGAGCAAACCGCTTTCAGTTGCCGCAGTGCAAGAGGTCATTGCTCTGTTTGGTGATCATAAACCATGCGAGCCTATGCCACATTTACCAGAGCCTGAGCACTTAGTGGATTCTGATGAGGTTTATCAGACCATTCTCGATCTCGATATGTTAGAGTCTTACGTTGGTATTGTGGGCACTAAGCCAGTGCTTGAGAGCATAGCCATGTTTGAAGATATGATGCCGGATTATATTGAGTTACTAGACTCAAATATGGTTGCCAAAGATCAAGAAGGCATTGTCTCTGAAGCGCATAAAATAAAAGGTGCCGCAGGCTCTATTGGTCTCAAACATATTCAAAGTGTGGCGCAAAAAGCGCAATCCCCCGATATGCCTGCGTGGTGGGAAAACATTGATGATTGGGTCGATGAAATTAAGAAAGAATACCAAAGCGATATTCAGATACTCAAAGAATGGCTAGCCCAGAGGTAAGATTATGAAAAAATTTGCTGCTGTTTCACTGACTCTTGCCCTATTAGCAGGTTGCTCTGCGCCTCAAGTGGGGTGGGAGCAAGATGAGCATGTGACGATAAATAATGCTCAAGTGCAACTAACTAGTAACTTGTGGCTCAACAAGATGCCAACAATCGGTGAGTTACAGGAACAGAACTTACATGGTGCACTTTACTTAGAATCATCTTCAGCGTTACCAGCAGATTTAGAGATAAAGAGTATCACTCTGCGTCAAGGTGAAGAGACTTGGTTGATTGATGGTGACGACCTAGAACTTCGCACTCACAATGAAAATCAGTGGGAGTTGGTGTTTGTTTGGCAGTTTGAATTAGATCCGACTCAACCGGTTGATGTCGCAGTGCAGACCGAGCAACAAGGGAAGCAAGAGTGGATGGTTGAGAAACAAGTTAAGATCGACACCGTCTACTAGAAAACCTCTGAGATTTACTGAAATGTAAGCCAACCTTATCGGTTGGCTTTTTTGTTTAAAAAACAAATGGATTGGCAGTTGCATATTTCTAAGAAGAATATCTTATAAACTATCACTCAATTAAGTTATTTTTAGGTTAAAAAATTGTTTTTATTTTAATTGTTAAAAGCTGGTTGAATATTAATCTCAATTGCTTAGAATTTAACCATGAGTTTAGGCTCATACCCATTCGAAACTGGATTAAATAATTGCTAGGAGGCGCACGATGAAACAATTCACTGTTATTCAAAATCTGTGTGCCCCAGTAGCCCCTGCTAACACCACCGTCGTGGTTAAGGGTTCAGCGATTATCGCCTCAACCTGTAAGGGCGATCGCAAACCTACGCATGCATATATTTAATCCGTAACCTCTTTTAATTGGCTGCGGAAACAGTAGCCGATTACTCCAATAGATACACTTTCTCGGTTGCTTTTTCCCAGCTTTAATCTGACTGGAGAAAACCATGAACCAATCTATTTATCTGAAAGTTGCCACTTTACTTGTAAGAGCCGATATACGCCGTGAAGAACGAGCTTGGCGAAAAAAAGTGCGTCGTAGTGCTCATGAACTTCCTTGGATGAACGAACATTTGTTGCGAGATATCGGCCTTGATATTGAGGGGCGTCCAATTGGTAAGAGTAGTGCACCTGAAGTGAAAGCTGAGCGTCGTATTCGTCATCTTCGTCGGGTATTAACGCTGCGAATACCTACGTAAGTTTTGGGAGGGAAATGATATCTCCCTCCCATCTACTCGCTACGGACAAGGGTTGGAGTAAGTGGTACCAACCTCTTGGATATCTTTTAATAACTCATCACTTAACGTTATCTCGATACTATCGATATTATCTTTCAGTTGTGCCATCGTTGTCGCACCAATGATATTTGCGGCAACGAATGGACGCTGGTTAATAAAGGCCAGTGCCATTTGCGCAGGATCCATTCCGTGACGATGGGCTAAGTCGACATACGCTTGCGTTGCGGCAATTCCTTGTGGAGTAAAGTAGCGCACGAAGCGTTCAAATAGCGAACAGCGCGCACCTTCTGGGCGCTGACCATTGAGATACTTGCCACTCAAGCAACCAAATGCAAGTGGGGAATAAGCCAGTAATTCCACCCCTTCATAGTGGCTAATCTCAGACAGACCGACTTCAAAACTACGATTGAGTAAATTGTATGGATTTTGAATCGACACAATTCTTGGCAGATTGTGCTTCTCTGCTAATTTGAGCAGGCTCATGACTCCCCAAGGCGTTTCATTTGAGACGCCGATGTAGCGAACTTTTCCGGCTTTAATTAACTCTGCCATCGCTTCGAGCGTTTCTATTAACGTCACTTCTTGCAGGTTATCTGGATAGGGGTAGTTTAACTGACCGAAGGTATTGGTTTCACGTTGTGGCCAATGGATTTGGTATAGATCGATATAGTCCGTTTTTAATCTTGTTAAGCTATCGTCAATGGCTTGATGAACATTGCGGCGATCGAGCTTCATGTTGTCGCGAATATAAGGCACATTGCGTGGGCCTGCGACTTTGGTGGCCAGCACCACTTTTTCGCGTTTACCTGATTTATCCAACCAATTGCCAATGTATTCTTCGGTTGCACCTTGAGTTTGTTGTTTTGGTGGAACGGGGTACATCTCAGCGGTATCGATGAAATTGACTCCGCGCTCGAATGCGTAGTCTAGCTGATTGAATGCTTCCGTTTGTGAGTTTTGTTCACCAAACGTCATGGTACCTAAGCAGATTTTACTGACTTCTAAACTTGAATGCGGGAGTTTGTGATATTTCATTGCGCTTCCTTGTTGGAGAGTTCTCGATAGCGGTGAGTCTCTTTCACTCTGACAATTCAATATAAGCGAGCTTTTGTTGTGATTGAAAGTACCTAGGGCACAAAATGGCTGCCACTAACTATAATAATCATATTACTTCGCTACCGAATTAGGAGGGGGCATGCATAGGAAGCAACTCGACAAGTGGATCCATGGCTTTCATAAAAAAAGCTACCAGCCGCCAAAAGTATTTGTGATCAGCTGTTCTGACCTTTCACAGTACTTACTCGCAGTGGAATACAAACATAAACTCGAACCGATTTGTGAGGATGGTGAACCGGTCCATTACGCCTCACTTGATCAAGTTAAAGAAGAGCTGTATCGACTTGATGTTGAACGTGCTTATCTGCGTTTGCACAATAGCTATGACGAGTTTGGTTCTGACGATATGCCTAGATATCATGATATTGAACTCGCTGTCACGAGACATTAACTGAGCAAGTTCATGCAAAGTTTTTTTCTAGGATACGTGCGGTAAATTGAGTTCGTAAGTAAAAGCCTCTAGGCAACGTTTTAATTAGCTTACCGCTAGCACCGTAAGCTTCGGTTAATGCACGGCTATTGGCTGCTTTTGGTCGAAGCTGCAGTACTTCCCCATGTCGAGCGGTAATCTTTTCAACTTGACCAAGTACGATGAGCTCCATCAGCTCTTCCCAATCGGTTTGCAATTGTTGTTCTTCTTCTTCATTTGGTGACCAGATCAGTGGTGAGCCCACCCGGCGCTCAGCCAATGGGATCTCACGTTCTCCTTCTACTGGGACCCAAAGTACGCGAGACAGTTTGTTGCGTACATGGCTGTGTTGCCATGTTAGGCCTTGTACGCCGGTTAGTGGTGCAACGCAAACAAATGTAGTTTCTAGAGGCTTACCATTATAGCCAATAGGGATCGTTTTCAGTTCAATGCCAAGTTGTTCAAAGTCTTGTTGAGGTTTGCTGCCTGCTGTTGCGCCTAGATGCCATTCTAATAACTGTCCAACCCAGCCTTTATCTCGGCGCAAATCGGCAGGTACTTTTATCCCTGCTTCGTCTGCTAATTCGAGGAATGTGAGGCCGGCAATGTCGGTTGCGCGTTCGAGGAGTTCTTGTTCTGACTTCGGTTCAGCTTTCATTGGTGCTACTTATTGGCTTGTTGGCTTACTATTTTAACGCAATCTCGTCAAATGTGGAGTTGGTGAAAGATCATGCAGAGTGGCGAAAAGATCTTCATTAATAGGTTATCCACAGATATTGAATGAAAAATAGCTAAATTCATAACTTATGTATGAATTAACAGGGGTACTAGGTGGTAATTTTGCTTGAATTTTCAGACTTTAGCTTTTTTTGCTTAACGTTGTGTGGATAAATAAATGAGTGGTTGATCTTTGAGCAGTTTGGTTTGAGTGAAAATATAGACTTATAAATGGTAGAGTTTTGCTGTGGTGTTTTGGTTTAACTTTATGTTTTTAAATGTTTTTTGTTGGTGTTTCATAGGGGTGTTTTGTTGCGCAAATTGCTCTTGGTGAATAAATGATCGCTTGTTCGGTGTTTTTTCACATAGTTATACACAGAAAAGGTGAATAAATGTGGAGTAGGTCTCATCACGTTGTGAATAACGGCGTTTGTGGCTGGTAGTTATTCATAATGACAAGATTCGGCGATAATTTCTGTGCTAGTCACACTAGTAAGTTTGCTCCGCTTGGGGATATGTGGAAAAATTACTGCAATTAAGAATTTATTAGAGGTTGGCCAGTGATAGATGGCGATGGTTACCGCTTAAATGTGGGAATTGTAATCTGTAACAACCATGGTCAGGTCTTCTGGGCTAAACGATACGGACAACATTCATGGCAATTTCCTCAAGGTGGAATTGATGACGGTGAGACACCGGAGCAAGCCATGTTTCGAGAGTTGTATGAAGAGGTAGGTCTTACTAGTAAAGACGTGAAAATCATAGCGACAAGTCGGCATTGGCTAAGGTATAAATTACCGAAACGACTTGTCCGTTGGGATTCAAAGCCTGTTTGTATCGGCCAAAAACAGAAATGGTTTTTACTGCGCTTAGATTGTGATGAAAGTAAGATCAATATGCAGCGCGGTAATTCCCCTGAATTTGATGGTTGGCGTTGGGTGAGTTATTGGTACCCAGTGCGTCAAGTGGTCTCTTTTAAGCGTGATGTCTATCGTCGCGCGATGAAAGAGTTCGCATCCATGGCAATGCCGTTTAAAGAGCGTCGAGTCAAAGGCAAACGTAAATCACGAAGAGGGTAGAGATGCTTTCTCAACTAAGGGACATAGTTGAACAAGTTTCACGAGTTGAAAACGTTCATGCAGCGTTGCAACTTTTGGTTAAGCAAACTTGTCTTGCTATGCACACGGAATGTTGCACGATTTACCTTGCGAATGAAGAGATGCAGCGTCTTGAGTTAATGGCTACTCAAGGTTTGCGTTTTAAAGGCAATAAAATACATATCAACTTTAGTGAAGGTTTAGTAGGTTTGGTTAAACGCAGTGCCGAACCTTTGAACCTTGCTGAAGCTTCTAAACACCCTAACTTCAAATACTTTTCTCAGTTAGGAGAAGAGGTCTATCAGAGCTTTCTTGGCACGCCCATTATTCACCGCAAGCAGGTGCTTGGGGTATTAGTCGTGCAGCAAAAAGAGCAACGTCTGTTTAATGAAATGGAAGAGTCCTTTTTAGTCACGTTGGCCGCTCAGCTTGCGGTGATCATCGCACATGCTCAAACACAAGGGCAATGGCGACTAGAAAAGACTCAGCAAGCCATTCGTGGTATTCCGGCGTCTTCAGGTGTCGCGATTGGTCAGTTCTGGTGGGATGATAGTCAACCGCTCCTTTCTGATGTCAGCCCTGCTTCGACGTTGGATATTGAACGCGAGCAAGAGTGGTTACTGTTAGCCATTGAAGCCGCTCTTACTGATTTTCGTCGGATGCGCAAAAAGCTTGATAGCGAAATCAACAAAGATACGCTGGCGATATTCGATCTGTTTACCCATTTGCTCAATGATCCGATGCTACGCAAAGATCTCAAAGCACAGATTCAGAAAGGCGATCGTGCGGATTGGGCGGTACGACAAGTTGTTGAGACCTACTCGAGTCGCTTTGCTCGTATGTCGGATAGCTACTTGCGTGAGCGCGCGCAAGATGTGCGTGAGTTAGGCCAGCGACTGCTCTACTTCCTCAATAATACGGAACAAGAACAGCAAACGTTTGATCAACCTGTTATTTTGGTGGTACGCGAGTTAACCGCTTCGTTACTCGCATCAATTCCTAAAGAACAGTTATTGGCGGTGATTTCATTAGAAGGCGCAGCGAATTCGCATGCGGCTATCTTGTCACGTGCGCTTGGCATCCCTGCGGTTATGGGGGTTAACCTTAACCTCAACACCATTAATGGTAAACAGGGTATTGTCGATGGCTATAGTGGTAAGATTCTAGTATCACCAAGCCGTCAGTTACTCAAAGAGTACCGAGCTCTTGCCAATGAAGAGCGTGAGTTAGCCAATATGGTTAACCAGCGCATTGAGGAGCCAGCGCAAACCAGTGATGGTGAGCGTATTGAAGTATTACTCAATGCGGGTCTCAGTGCCGATGCCAATATTGCCGTTAACCAAGGTGTTGATGGGGTCGGTTTATACCGTACAGAAATTAGCTTTTTGCTCCAGCATCGATTCCCGTCAGAAGACGAACAGACGCAGCAATATAATTCCGTGTTGACCACGTATCCTGATAAGCGTGTAGTGATGCGTACCTTAGACATTGGTGGCGATAAACCATTGCCATATTTGCCAATCGAAGAGGACAATCCATTTCTGGGTTGGCGCGGGATTCGTTTTACACTCGATCATCCAGATATCTTTTTAATGCAAATTCGCGCGATGATGCGGGCAAGTTCAACAACGCAAAACTTAAGTATTTTGTTGCCGATGATTTCTGGTGCGCAAGAGCTGGATGATGCTTTGGTTTTGATTGAGCAAGCCTATTCGGAAGTCTTGACACTGAACCCTAGTTTGTTGCGACCTCAAGTTGGCATTATGATCGAAGTGCCTTCGATGCTTTATCTGTTGCCGCTGGTGGCAGATAAGATCGATTTTGTTTCAGTCGGAACCAACGATTTAACCCAATATTTACTTGCGGTAGACCGCAATAATTCACGGGTGTCTGATGTTTATGAGAGTATGCATCCGGCAGTGGTCATGGCGTTAAATCATATTTATCAAACTTGTCAGCAGTTAAAGTTGCCCGTTTGTATTTGTGGTGAGTTGGCGGGCGACCCGATTGGTTCATTACTTTTAGTGGGGCTGGGGTATCGAAGTTTAAGTATGAATACCTCGAACGTGGCTAAGGTGAAATACCTGCTACGCCACACCAGTATCGAAGAGTTGAGTCAATTAGCGAGCCAAGCTTTAACCCAACCTTATGGCAACAACATTTATGCGATGATGGAAGATTTCTTTGAATTAAAAGGCTTCTCAGGCTTTATCCGCGCTGGTAAAAAATAAGGAAACAGAGTGTCTATTGAATTGCTATTGTTAATGCTTTTGCTTGGCTCATTCGTGGGTGTAATGGCAGGGTTATTAGGTATCGGTGGTGGTTTAATAGTGGTCCCTGCTTTGGTATTTCTTTTACCGCAAGCCGGAATTGATCCCAGCATCACGATGAACATTGCGTTGGCAACCTCACTTTCGACCATCATCGTCACTTCAGGTTCTTCGGCGTTTAACCATCTCAAACTAGGTAACGTTGATATGTTTGTCGTTAAATGGTTGATGCCTGGTGTTATCATTGGCGGCTTTGTTGGCGCTAATGTCGCCGAGTGGATACCGAGCGAGTACCTACCTAAAGTCTTTGGCGTAATTGTGTTGCTGCTTGCGTTGCAGATGCTACTGTCGATTAGAAATACCATTGAGCGCAGTATGCCATCGAGTGGGGTAACCATGGGGTATGGTGCTGGTATCGGTATTATTTCCAGTTTGGCAGGGATTGGTGGCGGCTCTTTATCGGTGCCTTTCCTTAATCGCCATGGCGTTGAGATGCGAAAAGCGGTAGGCTCTTCCTCTGTGTGTGGCTGTGTGATTGCCATTTCAGGTATGACAGGCTTTATTTTGCATGGCTACAGCGCTGATAACTTACCAAGTTATAGTGTGGGTTACGTGTATTTACCCGCACTGGCAGCGATTGCATCAACTTCAATGTTGACGACAAAGATCGGCGCTAAATTGGCGACATCTTTACCGACGGCTGTATTGAAAAAGATTTTCGCGCTATTTTTGATGTTTGTAGCAGGAACTATGTTGCTGTAGTGCAATCTCATCTAAATCATTATTAAAAGAGTAGTCTTCTTATGTCTCAGGGATACTTTGAATTTCCTAATATCGATCCTGTATTAGTCTCAATTGGCCCACTATCTATTCGTTGGTATGGCTTAATGTACTTAATCGGTTTTGCTTTTGCGTTGTGGTTGGCAAATCGACGTGCTGATAAACCGGGCAGTGGCTGGACTCGCGAACAGGTGTCTGACTTGCTCTTTGCTGGTTTCTTAGGTGTCGTGATCGGTGGTCGTGTCGGTTATGTATTGTTTTATAACTTCGATTTATTCCTACAAGACCCACTTTACCTATTTAAAGTTTGGACCGGTGGTATGTCATTCCACGGCGGTCTGCTAGGTGTGATTACCGCAATGTTCTGGTATGCGCGTAAAAATGGGCGCACCTTCTTTGGGGTTGCAGATTTTATTGCTCCACTGGTGCCGTTTGGCTTAGGTATGGGGCGTATGGGTAACTTTATGAACAGCGAGCTGTGGGGACGTGTTACTGACGTGCCTTGGGCTATCGTATTTCCTAATGGTGGTCCGCTGCCGCGCCATCCTTCACAGCTATATGAGATGGCTCTGGAAGGGATCGTACTGTTCTTTATTCTAAACTGGTTTATTAAAAAGCCACGTCCACTTGGATCTGTGTCAGGTCTGTTCCTAGTTGGTTATGGTACATTCCGTTTCCTTGTCGAATATGTCCGTGAACCAGATGCACAATTAGGCTTATTTGGTGGCTTTATCTCTATGGGTCAAATCTTATCAACACCAATGATCATTGCTGGTGGATTGATGATGGTATGGGCCTACAAGCGCGGTCATTACAAAGACGAATTACCCCAACAGAAAGCGAAGTAAGGAATTGGTGTGAAACAGTATTTAGAACTCTGTCAGCGAATTGTTGACCATGGTGAGTGGGTTGAAAACGAGCGTACTGGCAAGCGCTGCTTAACGGTGATTAATGCCGATTTAACTTACGATGTGGCTAACAACCAGTTCCCGCTAGTGACTACACGTAAAAGCTTCTGGAAAGCGGCAGTCGCAGAGCTACTGGGCTATATCCGTGGTTATGACAATGCCGAAGACTTTCGTCAGCTAGGGACAAAAACCTGGGATGCGAATGCGAATTTGAACGAAGCTTGGCTGAACAACCCATACCGCAAAGGCGAAGATGACATGGGACGCGTATACGGCGTTCAAGGTCGTGCATGGGCAAAACCCGATGGTGGTCATATTGACCAGCTGCGCAAGATTGTAGATGACTTGACTCGCGGCGTTGATGATCGCGGTGAGATCTTAAACTTTTACAACCCAGGTGAGTTCCATATGGGCTGTCTGCGCCCATGTATGTACAGCCATCACTTCTCGCTACTGGGCGATACGTTGTACCTAAACAGCACTCAACGTTCGTGTGACGTACCGCTAGGGCTGAATTTCAACATGGTTCAAGTGTATGTGTTCCTTGCTATCATGGCGCAAATTACTGGTAAGAAGCCCGGTGTGGCGTACCACAAGATTGTTAATGCACACATCTACGAAGATCAGCTTGATTTGATGCGTGATGTGCAGCTAAAACGTGAGCCATTAGCACCAGCAACGTTCCACATTAACCCTGAGATTAAGTCACTTGAAGACTTGGAAACATGGGTTACCTTGGATGACTTTTGGGTTGAAGGCTACGAATGCCACGAACCAATTAAGTATCCGTTTTCGGTGTAAGCGATAGATTGAATGAAAAAGACTGACCTAGTGTCGGTCTTTTTTTTGGAAGTGGGAACGCGTTGCTACGGAACGTTGCGCTGCACTTCACTTACGGATGCGGGAATGCGTTGTTACGGAACGTTGCGCTGCGCTTCACTTATGGATGCGGGAGGCGTTGCTGCGGAACGTTGCGCTGCACTTCACTTATGGATGTGGGAATGCGTTGCTACGGAACGTTGCGCTGCACTTCACTTACGGATGCGGGAACGCATTGCTACGGAACGTTGCGCTGCACTTTACTTACGGATGCGGGAACGCATTGCTACGGAACGTTGCGCTGCGCTTAACTCACTGATGCAGGAATGCGTTGTTACGGAACGTTGCGCTGCGCTTAACTTACTGATGCGGGGATGCATTGCTACGGAACGTTGCGCTGCGCTTAACTCACTGATGCGGGAATGCGTTGCTACGGAACGTTGCTCTGTACTTAACTTACGGATGCGGGCATGCGTTGCTACGGAACGTTGCGCTGCACTTCACTTATGGATGTGGGAATGTGTTGCTACTAAATGTTTTTCCCGTGAGCGAAGCGTTCCGTAAACGCAGTGTTCCTATGTTTCCTTAGCCTGCGTTCCTTGCAAAAAAAAGCCCCTGACCGAGGTCAGGGGCTTAGCAAGCGATGGTGTGTTACTTTGTTATTATACTGTCAGTGCTAGGATTGCGCCTGGTAGCACGATGAACACTGATAGTAGGTATGCTGCTACAACTGCTTTGTTCTTAACTGCTGTTGCTGCTAGGTATTCAGCACACTTCACTGGAATCTCACGTAGGAACGGGATACCAAAGATAAATACAGTTGCCATCAGGTTAAACACTAGGTGTACAAGTGCGATTTGTAGTGCGAACACTGCGAACTCGCCTGATACTGCTGTTGCTGCTAGTAGCGCAGTAATACAAGTACCGATGTTAGCGCCTAGAGTGAACGGGTATACGTCACGTACTTTAAGAACGCCAGTACCCACTAGTGGAACCATTAGACTAGTTGTCGTTGAAGAAGACTGAACTAGTACTGTCACGATAGAACCCGATACGATACCGTGGATTGGACCACGACCGATTGCGTTCTTAAGAATATCACGTGCACGACCAACCATTAGACCTTTCATTAGCTTACCCATTACGGTGATAGCTAGGAAGATTGTCGCGATACCGATAGCGATCAGCAATACGCCACCAACAGTGTTACCAAATGTACCTAGAGGACCTTGCAGTGCACTGATTACTGGTTTAGTGATTGGTTTGATGAAGTCAAAACCACCCACGCTCATATCACCAGTGTTTAGTAGTGGTGAAACCAACCAGTGAGACACTTTGTCTAGAATACCGAACATCATCTCTAGCGGTAGGAAGATCATTACAGCTAGTAGGTTGAAGAAGTCGTGAATCGTCGCACTTGCAAAAGCGCGTTGGAATTCTTCTTTGCAACGAACGTGACCTAGAGAAACTAGAGTGTTAGTTACTGTTGTACCAATGTTTGCACCCATAACCATTGGGATTGCAGTTTCAACTGGTAAACCACCAGCCACAAGGCCGACGATAATAGAAGTTACTGTACTTGAAGACTGGATAAGTGCTGTAGCCACAAGGCCGATCATTAGACCAGCAATTGGGTGAGCCGCAAATTCAAATAGAACTTTAGCTTGGTCGCCCACTGACCATTTAAAACCAGTACCTACCATTGATACCGCTAGAAGCAGTAAGTACAACATGAATGCCAAGTTAGCCCAGCGTAACCAGCGAGCCGTGCTCGAAATAGGTGCTGCTGTAGTAGTAGCTTGGTTCATAAATATTTTCTCCGTTGGACCGTTAACTCGTTGATTTGGTCTGTAAGTTGAATCTGAGGGCGATAGTAGAGAGGAAATATTTCAGTAATATTACAGTTAAGTGTAACAATGATTTTTTTTCTCTTAGTAAGCAAATATGTCTGTATTTTTTGCTTTACATTTAATTTAAGTTATTGAAATTAAATGAGTTAAATACTGGCTTGATGTTGTTGAAATCAGTCACAAAAATGTCAGAAAAGTCAGGATTGAGTAAAGTTGAACGCTGTTTTATGACAATGAAGTGTCATAAATGACAATGAGAATATCGGTAAAACTACGCCTTTTGCCATTTTTGGTCGGTTTTTTCGAATCGTTGTTGTCATCTAATGCTTCTGTTATAAAATAAAGACATCAATTGACCAATGAAATTTATAATGTCTCATCTAAACTACAACCACCTTTATTACTTTTGGATGGTCTGCAAGCAAGGTTCAGTAACCAAAGCAGCAGATGCTTTATTCCTCACACCGCAAACTGTCACAGGCCAAATCAAAGCACTAGAAGATCGTCTTGACGGCAAGTTGACCAAGCGTAATGGTCGTAGTGTTGAGCCGACAGAGTTGGGACAACTTGTTTTCAAGTACGCCGATCGTATGTTTGGTTTAAGCTATGAGATGCTTGATATCGTGAATTACAGTCAGCATTCGAATATTCTATTTGATGTTGGCGTCGCGGATGCATTATCGAAGCGGTTGGTGAGCAAGGTTTTGATGACCACAGTGCCAGAAGACAACAGTATTCATTTACGCTGCTTCGAATCGACTCACGAAATGCTACTTGAGCAACTGGCACAACATAAGCTGGATATGATTTTGTCCGATTGCCCAGTCGATTCGAGCCAAAGTCCGGGACTGTTTAGCAAAAAGCTAGGTGAAAGTAGCATGAGTTTCTTCTGCTCTGGTCAAGTAGAAAAAGCGAAGTTTCCTGAAGTGCTAGAGCAGCGTAAGTTACTGATCCCAGGTAGTCGCACGGCGATGGGACGCAAGGTGATTGAGTGGTTTGATCGTCAGGGGATCACCGTAGACATTCTGGGCGAATTCGATGATGTCGCGTTAATGAAGGCATTTGCCCGTTATCATGATGACGTCATCTTCTTAGCTCCGACTCTTTACAGTCAAGAAATTCAAGAAGACCAAGCTTTGCAGTTGCTTGGACATATCGACGAGTTGAAAGAAGAGTATTACGTTATTTTTGCTGAGAGGATGATCCAGCATCCTGCTGTAAAAAATGTATGTGATGCGGATTTTAGTAAACTATTTAATTAAGGTCTTTTACACATTGCGTCAGATCGCTTAACATCCACATTTAGTAAGTGTATATAATACAGACTAATAAAGGTCTCAAAACCTCAGGTGAGATGTTTTGCTGTTCCAAGGAGGCGTACTGATGAATGTGCTAGAGATGGAGAAAAACTCTGCTCAAGCGGTAGTGCTATTAAAAGCGATGGCCAATGAAAGACGCTTGCAGATTTTATGTTTGTTGCATAACCAAGAACTTTCGGTTGGCGAGTTGTGCAGTAAGTTATCACTGAGCCAGTCGGCGCTTTCACAGCATTTGGCGTGGTTGCGCCGCGATGGTTTGGTTGATACACGTAAAGAGGCACAAACGGTTTACTACACACTGAGTAGTGATGAAGTGAAAGCATTAATTCACTTGTTGCATAGTTTATATTGCCAGCCAGAGAGTGAACTACAACCAAGTTAACTGGGTTGATGTTTATTGGCCTGAACCGTTGATTAAGAGCGGAATGTGCAGATTTTAGATATAAAAAAACCGGCCAAGGCCGGTTTTTTCTTCACTGGAAATCAGAGTTCTATTATAGAGCTTTGATTGCAGCAGCGAAACGAGACTTATGACGAGCAGCTTTGTTCTTGTGAACAAGACCTTTAGTAGCCATACGGTCTAGGATTGGTGTAACTGCAGCGAATGCAGCAGTTGCAGCTTCTTTGTCGCCTGCTTCGATAGCAGCAACAGTTTTCTTCATGTAAGTGCGCATCATAGAACGACGGCTAGCGTTGTGCTGGCGACGTTTCTCAGCTTGGATAGCGCGCTTCTTAGCAGATTTACTATTTGCCAAGGGTCTAACTCCCAAAAACTTTAGTTCGGTGACAATTTAAGGGCAGGGAATATCCCCTATTTGCACCCAAATGTCAAATGATTTGTGCAAAAACCAGTCTGGCCCAAACAATTTTTGGATTCGACGAGTCATCGCGGTTAAGATGGCGGGGATTCTATCAGTATTCTTTTTTTAATGCTAATACTTATCTGCCCAGAAAACGACTTTCCTTCATCTATTAAGGCAGATCAATAGGGTATGGCTGTTATTTGAGGTAATTGTGAGTAAACGTCTGCTCAAATCTGGCATGATTGTCAGTGCGATGACATTAATTTCCCGCGTTTTGGGCTTAGTCCGAGATGTTGTCGTTGCTAACCTAATGGGCGCGGGGGCAAGCGCGGATGTGTTTTTCTTTGCCAATAAGATTCCTAACTTCCTACGCCGCTTATTTGCTGAAGGTGCGTTTTCACAAGCATTTGTACCAGTGTTGACCGAAAGTCATGCCGCGGGGGATATGGATAAGACTCGTGAGCTGATCGCCAAAGCATCCGGTACACTGGGCGTTATAGTTTCTATCGTGACCCTATTGGGTATTCTTGGCTCTGGCGTGGTAACAGCACTATTTGGTTTTGGCTGGTTTTTAGATTGGCTGAACGATGGCCCTTCGGCAGGAAAATTTGAACTGGCGAGCTTTATGCTCAAAATTACTTTTCCTTACTTGTGGTTCATCACTTTTGTCGCCTTGTCAGGCGCAATTCTCAATACGTTAGGCAAATTTGCGGTTTCCTCTTTTACGCCAGTCTTTCTCAACGTCATGATCATTTTCTCTGCGTGGTTTATTGCTCCGCAGCTGGCGCAACCAGAAATTGGTTTAGCGATTGGTGTGTTCTTAGGTGGTTTAGTTCAGTTCTTATTTCAAATTCCTTTCCTTATTAAAGCAGGAGTGATGGTCAAACCCAAGTGGGGTTGGCGCGATCCGGGCGTGGTCAAAATTCGCACGCTAATGATCCCAGCGTTGTTTGGTGTTTCGGTTAGCCAGATAAACTTACTGCTTGATACTTTTATTGCTAGTTTCCTACAAACTGGCTCAATCAGTTGGTTGTACTACTCTGACCGTTTACTTGAATTTCCACTCGGGCTATTTGGTATCGCGATTGCTACCGTTATTCTACCTGCATTGTCGCGTAAGCATGTTGACGCTCATAGTGAAGGGTTTGCCAGCACGATGGATTGGGGCGTGCGAATGGTGCTGTTATTAGGTCTGCCTGCCATGCTGGGTTTGATGGTATTAGCCAAACCGATGTTAATGGTGCTATTTATGCGTGGTGAATTCTCTCCTCATGATGTTCATCAAGCCTCCCTTTCCTTACTGGCCTACTCGTCAGGGTTGCTTAACTTTATGTTGATTAAAGTTCTCGCCCCGGGTTACTACTCACGGCAAGATACTAAGACGCCAGTGAAGTACGGTATTGTCGCTATGGTGACCAATATGGGCTTTAACGCGATCTTTGCTTATTTCTATGGCTATGTTGGTTTGGCAATGGCAACGGCGTTATCAGCTCTGGTTAACATGTCTCTTCTTTATCGAGGACTGCATATTCAAGGTGTGTACCAAATCAGCAAGCGCACTCTGCTATTTATTGCTCGTTTGACTATCGCAGGTGTGGCGATGGTGGCGGCTATCTTATGGCAGTTAGAAGAGATGAGTGTTTGGTTGACTTGGAGTTTTGCTGAACGAGTTATGTGGCTTGCTGCGTTGATTGGCTTGGGTGCCGGCGTTTACCTGATTTGCCTCTTGGTTTTAGGTGTTCGCTTAAAAGATTTAAAAGCAGCAACAGAGTAGGCTAGCTAAGTTATTCTCGTTGAACTAAGCATATTGAGGTTACTTGGGTATTAGGATTAGTATATAATCCGTCGGTTTCACGCAGTGTAAATAAAAGGCATTAAGCAGCTCCCAATGGAATTGATCCGAGGTATTCACAATATTTTGCCGCAACATCAAGGTTGTGTGCTTACCATAGGAAACTTTGATGGTGTTCATTTAGGGCATCAAGCTGTGTTAGAGCAAGTGGCACACCAAGCGCAAACATTAGGTTTGCCATCTATGGTGATGACGTTTGAACCACAGCCATTGGAGTTGTTTGCAAAAGAGAAAGCGCCAGCGCGTTTAACTCGTTTGCGAGATAAGTTTGTCCAATTGAGCAAACTTAACTTAGATCGCTTACTTTGCGTCAGTTTTAATACCTATTTCGCCAATCTAAGCGCGGAAGAGTTTATTACTGACTTGTTGGTCAAGCGATTGGGTGTTAAGTTTCTCGTAGTTGGTGACGACTTCTGCTTTGGTCGCGGTCGTAAAGGTAACTTTGCGATGCTGCAACAGGCAGGTCAAAAGTACGGTTTTGAAGTGGTCAGCACTCAAAGCTTTTGTTTACAGCAACTGCGCGTGAGCAGCACTGCAATTCGCAATGCTTTAGCGGAAGATAACTTACCGGCTGCGGCTGAGATGTTAGGTCGCGACTACAGTATTAGTGGGCGCGTATCTCATGGACGCAAATTAGGTAGAACCATAGGTTTTCCTACTGCAAATATTCCCCTCAAACGCTGCGTATCACCGGTTTCTGGTGTGTATGTCGTTCAAGCTTTAGGGCTGGGCGGGCAAGCGATTGGAGGAGTGGCGAACATTGGTCAAAGACCAACAGTAAATGGTGTTCGCCAACAACTCGAAGTGCATTTATTTGACTTTCAAGGTGATTTGTACGGCAAACAGCTCGAAATTGTACTTCTGGAAAAACTTCGCAATGAACATAAATTTGAGTCATTCGAAGCGCTTAAACAGCAAATAGAATTGGATGCTGAGGCAGCAAGGGTGTGGCTGCGTCAGTTTAAGGGTTAATCGGTTTATTCCACCGATTAGCATAATGTCTAACTTTCGCCCAATATAACGGAATTAAGAATCGATGAGTGAGTATAAAGATACCCTGAACTTACCTGAAACAGGGTTTCCAATGCGCGGTAATCTGGCACAACGTGAGCCAGAAATGCTTAAGCGTTGGTACAAAGAAGATCTTTACGGTGAAATCCGTAAAGCTAAGAAAGGCAAAAAGTCATTCGTGTTGCACGATGGTCCTCCATACGCGAACGGTGACATTCACATTGGCCACGCACTAAACAAGATTCTTAAAGACATTATTATTAAATCCAAAACACTTTCAGGTTTTGACGCACCATACATTCCTGGTTGGGACTGTCACGGTCTTCCTATCGAGCTAATGGTAGAGAAGAAAGTAGGTAAGCCAGGCCAAAAAGTGACGGCAGCTGAGTTCCGTGAAAAATGTCGCGAATACGCAGCGGGTCAAGTTGAAGGTCAGAAAGAGAGCTTCAAGCGTCTTGGTATCATGGGTGAGTGGGACAAACCTTACCGCACAATGGATTTTGCTACCGAAGCAAACATTATCCGTGCACTAGGTAAGATTGCCGACAAAGGTCACCTACTAAAAGGTTTCAAACCAGTTCACTGGTGTACTGACTGTGGCAGCGCACTTGCTGAAGCAGAAGTTGAGTACAAAGACAAAGTTTCTCCGTCTATCGACGTACGTTTTAAAGCCGCAGACGAAGCAGCAGTGCTGGCTAAGTTTGAGCTAAACGAAGGTCATGAAGGTCACGGTGACGTATCTATCGTTATCTGGACAACCACACCATGGACACTGCCAGCAAACCGCGCAGTCTGTCTACGTGATGATCTTGAGTACGTGCTAATCCAAGTAGAAGGCGACAACCCAGAGCGTATTATCGTTGCATCTGAGCTCGCGAAAGATGTGATGGACCGCGCGGGTATCGAGCACTTCCACAATCTTGGTTTTGCTAAAGGTGCCGATCTAGAGCTTGCTCAGTTCAATCACCCATTCTACGATTTCAGCGTTCCTGCGATCCTAGGCGATCACGTAACGACAGATTCAGGTACTGGTGTGGTTCACACAGCACCTGGCCACGGTCAAGAAGACTTCGCAGTAGGCCAGAAATACGGTCTAGAAGTTGCAAACCCAGTAGGTTCAAACGGCGTTTACCTGCCTGATACTGAGCTTTTTGCTGGTCAACACGTGTTTAAAGCAAACGATGCGGTAGTAGAAACGTTAAAAGAGGCTGGCGCATTGCTGCACCACCACGCTTATGAGCACAGCTACCCACACTGCTGGCGCCATAAGACTCCAATCATCTTCCGTGCAACACCACAATGGTTCATCTCTATGGATCAAGCGGGTCTACGTGCTAAAGCACTAGAGTCAATCAAAGGTGTTCAGTGGATGCCTGAGTGGGGTCAAAGCCGTATCGAAGGTATGATCGAAGGTCGTCCTGAGTGGTGTATCTCTCGTCAACGTACATGGGGTGTGCCAATCGCTCTATTCGTTCACAAAGAGACCGCTGAACTACACCCTAACTCACTAGAGCTAATTGAAAAAGTAGCACTACTCGTTGAGCAAAAAGGCATTCAAGCTTGGTGGGATGTGGACAACGCTGAACTACTAGGCGATGACGCTGACCAATACGAAAAAGTACTAGATACGCTAGACGTATGGTTTGACTCAGGTGTAACGCACTCTGCAGTTGTTGATGCTCGTGAAGAGTTCAACGGTCACAGTGCTGACCTATACCTAGAAGGTTCAGACCAACACCGCGGCTGGTTCCAATCATCACTAATTTCATCTATCGCGATGAAAGATGTGGCGCCATACAAGCAAGTACTAACGCATGGTTTTGTGGTAGATGGTCACGGCCGTAAGATGTCAAAATCCATCGGTAACGTTGTAGCACCAAAAGACGTAACCAACAAACTAGGCGCAGATATTCTTCGTCTATGGGTTGCATCAACAGACTACACTGGTGAAGTAGCGGTTTCTGACGAAATCCTAAAACGCTCAGCAGATGCGTACCGCCGTATCCGTAACACAGCGCGTTTCTTCTTAGCTAACTTGAATGGTTTCAACCCTGAAACGGATCTTGTTCCTGCAGAAGAGATGGTTGCTCTAGATCGTTGGGCTGTAGGTCGTGCATTTGCAGCACAAGAAGAAATCATTAAAGCTTACGATGAGTACAACACGCACGCAGTAATGCAGCGTCTAATGCACTTCTGTTCAGTAGAAATGGGTTCATTCTACCTAGACGTGATTAAAGACCGTCAATACACAGCGAAACTGGGCGGTCACGCACAACGTAGCTGTCAAACAGCACTTTACTACATTGTAGAAGCGCTAGTTCGTTGGATGGCACCAATCATGTCGTTCACTGCAGACGAAATCTGGAACGAAATGCCAGGCGCTCGCGACAAGTTTGTGTTCACAGGCGAGTGGTTCGATGGTCTATTCGGTCTTGCTGAGGGCGAAGAGCTAAATAACGAATTCTGGACTGAAATCCAAAAAGTTCGTGGTGGTGTGAACAAACTGCTAGAAGCAGCGCGTACTGATAAAGTTATCGGTGGTGCGCTACAAGCAGAAGTAACGCTGTTCGCAGATGATGCGCTAGCTGCGCAAATCAACAAGCTTGAAGATGAGCTACGCTTCGTTCTACTGACTTCAGCAGCGGTAGTTAAGCCTCTAACTGAGAAAACAGACGCAGCAAAAGCCACTGAGCTTGAAGGTCTGTTTGTTGAAGTGAAAGCGACGGAAGCTGAGAAGTGTGACCGTTGTTGGCACCACACACCAGATGTAGGCACAATCGCAGGTCACGAGACAGTGTGTGGTCGTTGTGTGTCGAATATCGACGGTGAAGGTGAAGTGCGCCATTATGCCTAATCATTCTTCATTCTTGGTCTTGTCGCGTTGTTGACAGCGTTTGCTCACCCCATCACATAGTTATCTATGCTCAGGGGCTTCGTAAACTTGTCGCCTAGCGACAAAACCAATAATCTTGAATGAGCTAAGCAAAGATTGAACTTTTTAATAACCAAGCAGCCCCAGTATTTACTGGGGTTGTTTTTAGGTAAGGATATGAGTGAGAAAGCACTAACACTGAAAGAATCTGGCGTACGTTGGCTTTGGCTAGCCGTAGTGATCTTTATTGCCGATATCACGATTAAGTTGGTGGTAATGGACAATATGGGGTATGGCTGGAACAACCGTATTGAAATCCTGCCATTCTTTAATTTGCTTTATGTTCATAACTACGGTGCGGCATTTAGCTTTTTGAGTGATCAAGCAGGTTGGCAGCGTTGGCTATTTACTGGTATTGCCTTTGTGGTTACAGCAATGCTGACATATTGGATGAGTAAATTGCCCGCCAAAGAGAAGTGGAACAACATTGCTTATGCGATGATTATTGGTGGCGCGATTGGCAATGTTTTTGATCGAGTGGTACACGGCTTTGTTGTCGATTACCTAGATTTCTACTGGGGCACCTATCATTGGCCCGCATTCAACTTAGCTGATACTACAATCTGTATTGGCGCGGCGATGATCATCCTTGATGGTTTTCTTAGTAAAGAGAAAACCACCGCATAAAAGCGAATAACCCTAAACGCTGTCTGTTGATTCGACAGCGTTTTTTCTATATACCTGCATATAAAATTAGACAGTACGCGACTTAATGAAACTAAGTGTTTTTTTGTCTAGCTAAGGTCTATCTTGGAATAATAAGAACTACAAGGAAGCTGTATCGTGACATCAATAACCCAAGACTCTACTGTAACTCTTCACTTTACTATCAAAATGAAAGATGGCTCTGTAGCCGACAGCACCCACAATATGGGTAAACCAGCCAAACTGGTGATTGGTGATGGTAGCCTGAGCGATAACTTTGAACAGTGTTTGCTCGGTTTAAGCGCTGGTGAAAGCAAAGCGATTGAATTGTCAGCGGCAGACGCTTTTGGCATGCCAAATCCAGATAATATTCACTATATGGATCGCGCTAGGTTTGTCGGTGATGCTGAAGTTGAAGTGGGTACCATTATGGCGTTTAGTGGTCCTGATGGTATGGAGATCCCGGGAATTATTACCGAGATTGCCGGTGATTCAGTCACGGTTGACTTTAACCACCCTCTAGCAGGACAAGATGTGACTTTTGAAGTTGAAATTTTGTCAGTAGAATAACGCCCCGAAGAAGAAAACACCCCATGAGCAATGAAATGAAAATCCTGTTAGCTAACCCGCGTGGCTTTTGTGCCGGTGTAGACCGTGCCATTAGCATCGTAGAACGCGCTTTGGAACTTTATCAGCCACCTATCTATGTGCGTCACGAAGTGGTGCATAACCGTTTTGTGGTGGAAGGGTTAAAACAGCGCGGTGCAATCTTCGTTGAAGAACTGCATGAAGTGCCTGATGACAATATTGTGATTTTCTCAGCTCATGGTGTATCACAAGCTGTGCGTCAAGAAGCGAAAAAGCGCGCCTTGACGGTATTTGATGCTACTTGTCCATTGGTGACTAAAGTTCATATGGAAGTCGCGCGTGCGAGTCGTCGTAATATGGAAGTGGTTTTGATAGGTCATGCTGGTCACCCTGAAGTTGAAGGCACTATGGGGCAGTACTCAAGCGAAACGGGCGGCATGTATTTGGTCGAGAAACCAGAAGATGTCGAGAAGTTGTTGAGTGTGGTCAAAGACCCAACGGAACTTCATTACGTAAGCCAAACCACACTGTCTGTTGATGAGACGGCCGATGTGATTACTGAGCTGCGTCGTGTATTCCCAGAGATCCAAGGTCCACGTAAAGATGATATTTGCTACGCCACTCAGAACCGCCAAGATGCAGTGCGTGAAATTGCGACTAACGTAGATGTTGTCATTGTGGTTGGCTCAAAGAACTCTTCTAACTCAACGCGCCTGAAAGAGTTGGCAGAAAAACTGGGCACACCGGGGTATCTTACTGACTGCCCTGAAGACATTAAAACCGAATGGTTTAACGGTAAGCGTAAGGTTGGTGTAACCGCGGGCGCATCAGCGCCAGAAGAGCTTGTGAACCAAATTATGGAACGTATCAAAGTATTGGTTGGTACGCGCTCGGTTGAAGAAGTGACGGGTCGTGAAGAGAACATGTTCTTCGAAGTGCCGAAAGAGTTGCAGATTAAGCAAGTCGATTAATGTTGCTTAACTAAATCTAGCCCCTAACTTCATCATAAGTTAGGGGCTTTTTTATTTGTTACTTTTGCAGATAACTAATAATCATATAGATTTCATGATTATTTATAGTGAGTCGAATTTTTAACCAGTTGAAGCTGGTGTATTACATTCTGCACCACGCTGAACGATATAGTGCGACTAGTAATTGGACTAGGAACTGATCATGCAACGTATTAAAAAGTGGCTTATCTTATTTACCGTTTTAATTATCGTAGGTTGTAATAGCGATCTCGATAAATCTATTCCCAATGACTCGAACTGGAGCCAGCATCAACTTGATAATGGGTTACGTTACCACCTCTATCCAACAGAAGATAAAGAAATATCAATTCGACTGATGATTCATGCTGGATCGATGCAAGAGTCCGACCAGCAAAAAGGTTACGCGCATTTCGTCGAGCATATGGCGTTTAATGGCAGTCGCAACTTCACTGGTAATGATGTGATTCGGTTATTTGAGAAAACCGGGGGCAGCTTTGGTGCCGATATTAATGCTTTTACCAGTTATCAATTGACGGCTTATAAAATGGATTTAGCGGATCAAGAGCATCTGCCATTAGCGTTGACTTGGATGAGAGATATTGCAGACGGTATAGAGTTTTCTCCTGATCAAGTAGAGCGAGAAAAAGGCGTTATTCTTGGGGAGTTTAGAGATAGTCGTCCAGAGAATGAACCCTTATTTACTAAAGCGTACCTTGAGGCAATAAAAGGCACCGTGTTAGAAAATAAAAATCCTTTAGGTACGGAAGTTTCAGTTAAACAGGCATCCGCAAAAGGGTTGGAAAACTACTATCGCACATGGTATCAACCGCAAAATGCTGAGTTGATTATATCTGGCAATATCAGCACAGAAGAACTTTCAAAGCTTATCTCACAACAATTTTCAACGTGGAAAAACAGTGGTGAGCCTGCGGTTAACAAGCAACGTGATTATCGAATTAACCACGGCTCTTACACATTACTTGCAGGAGATAAGGAATCGCCCAGCTTACATTTCTTTGTCGATAGAGGCCCTAGTTCTATCACGACTTTTAAGCAGCAATATCAGTATTGGTTGGATGACGTTACTCAGCAGCTAATTTATCAAAGATTAAAGGCATCATTCAACGATGCTGCTCAGGCCGTACAACACTTGGGAAGCTACACGCAATGGATAGGGTATAACCGATACTCTGCTGCGAGTGTGGCGTTCTCTGCTGATAACAGAGAGGTCACTCAACAGCTGTTTTTAGAGACGTTAGGTTCATTAAGAGATTATGGTGTCAGTCAAAGTGAACTAGATAGCATTATGACGAGCTATCGTAACACTTTGTCTAACTTCGACAGTGAATGGAACAAGCGCAAGCCATTGCAAATTGTGGATGAAAAACTCTTCGCTATTGATCAAGCAATGCCAGTACAAAGTCGCGAGACCAACCGCCAGGCTCTAAATGAGTTTATTACCCATGTTGATTTAAAGCGGGTCAATGAAAACATTGATGAACTACTTTCGGCCAATTTCTCTTGGCTTCAAGGCTATAGTGTAAGCGAATCATTAACGGACTTAGAGCAAGAAATGATTAAGCTGCCAGGTTTATATGCTCAAGCCGGGTTTAAACCACTGGATCTCCAGGGGGTGACGGCAGAGCTTAAACAGCCAATGGCACAGGGCGAGATAGTGTCACGAGTGGATAGAGAGCGTAATTTGACCGTGTGGCGGTTGAATAACGGCATAGAAGTTTGGTATCAACGTGACCCGAAAGCTGGCCAGCGAGCGCATATTGTCTATGCGAGTCAAGGGGGGAGAGCTGCCCTGATACCGGAGCTATACGCAGCGAGTGATTTACTGTCGCAGTCTGCTGCTCGAAGTGGATTAGGTGAATTTAGCGGTGCACAATTTGATGGTTACTTGCGTAAAAAAGACGTTGCTGTGTACCCATTTATTGGCTTTACAACCCATGGTTTAGAGGTAAACACTGCGGTGAAGGAGCTACCTTTAGCTCTAAATACTATTTTTAATATCTCAACAGAAATAAAGATTGAGCCTCGCCAACTTGAGGCGGTGAAGCAAGAGTTTTATGAGAAAAATAGTGCTTATCTCAGTTCTCCTGAAGGTAAGTGGCAGAAAACGATCAATGCAGAAACCTATCAACCACAGAGTCGCCATCGTTTGGTGGTAAATTCAGATATTGCGGCCGTCACTACAGAGCAGCTACTTCAGGTTCACGAGCGTTTGTTTCGCTACAATCGCGACAATAAGTTGGTCATTATCGCCGATCTCGAGCCTACGCATATTGCTCCTATGCTACGTAAGTACGTCGCTTCAATTGCTCTCAAAGGCGAGCAGTCTCCATCTTTGAACTTTGATAATCAATACAATGCGGATTTAGCACCATTGGTGGAAGTTATTGAGGGTAGTGAAAAAGGTACAATGTTATTGACTCGGCTAATAAACACGGAAAAGAGAACGAAATCGGCTAAAGATGTTTTTACAGAGGATGCGCTGAAACGTATCGCAAATGCCCGTCTTCTTGAAGATATAAGAGAAAAACGCGGCTTAGATTACACTCCGGAAATTTATCCAGTAACTCAAGACGGAGAACTGGTGTCTGATTGGTTTGTGACTGCCAAAGTAGCAAGTAAAGATTTGAAAGAGGTAAAGTTAGCTTTAGAATTCATGTTTGATGGATTAGCACACTCTATTACCGAAGAAGAGGTATCTACGGCAGTTAAACAACTTGCAGTTGCCGTGGAACCCATTAATGAAGACCCGCAACAAAGGGCTTGGTTTTATAGTCGTTATTTAATACATGGCTATGGTATCGATGCGTTACTTGATATTGAAGGTACAGCAAATAGCATCACGCTAGACGATATTCAACAGCGGGCTAGTTGGGTATTTGGGTCTAACAGCAAAAAGCTTACCGCGACACTTTCACCTAAAAATTAACTGATACTGGCATTTGTTTACTAAAAAGGCTCCTTGCGGAGCCTTTTGCTTACTATATCCAATGTGAGGTTTAAGCGGTTTCAGCTTTGCCGCTTGGTTTCTCTTCATCAGCCAGCTCAGTTTCACCTTTGCCTTGTGATGTTTTAATCACGTAACCCAATACCGCAATAGCGAATACGACACCAACGATAGTCGAGATTTGCATTGGCAGGCCAAAGCCAAGCGTGCTGTTGTTAAGGATAAAGGTCACACATACTGTTGTCATAAACACTGCTGGGATAGAAGTAATCCAGTGCAGTTTGTTGTGGCGTAGTAGGTATGCTGAGGCTGTCCAAAGCATCATTACTGCTGTGGTCTGGTTAGCAAAACCGAAGTAGCGCCAGATAATGCCGAAGTCTACTTGAGTTAAGATACCACCAATAACGAATAGTGGTACGGCCATCAGTAGGCGGTTACGAAGTGTTTTCTGCTCCATGTTGAAGTACTCAGCCAGAATCAGACGGCTAGAGCGGAACGCAGTATCGCCAGAAGTGATTGGTAAGATAACGACACCTAGGAAAGCGATAACACCACCAAACACACCGAGTAGACCAAATGATGATGCGTATACTACGTTACCAGGACCGCCGTTGCTTACCGCTTCTTGTAGAGACTCCAGCGAACCGAAGAAAGATAGAGCAATCGCACACCAGATAAGCGCGATAATACCTTCTCCAATCATGGCACCGTAAAATACGAAGCGACCATTTTTCTCGTTTTCCATACAACGCGCCATCAAAGGTGATTGAGTCGCATGGAAGCCCGAGATTGCACCACAAGCAATCGTGATAAATAGTGCTGGCCACAATGGCATATCATTTGGGTTTAGGTTGCTGAACATATCGGTGACTTGGAAGTCGCCCATCACAGTGTGTTCGCTAGAGAAGGCAACGGCAGTCATTAGGCCAACCGACATAAAGATCAGAAGGGCACCAAATAGTGGGTAGAAACGACCAATGATTTTATCAACCGGCACAATTGTCGCGATAATGTAGTATGCAAAAATCACCACAACCATGGTTGTCATGCTGACAGTGAAATCAGTCTGGTCATTAATCAGGTTAGTGATCATGCCAGCAGGAGCTGAAACGAATACCACACCCACAAGAAGCAATAGAACAATGGCAAAGATGTTCATAAAGTGTTTTGCGCCATTGCCTAGGTAACGACCTGTGATGGTTGGTACAGAAGCCCCGCCGTTGCGGACTGATAACATACCTGAGAAGTAGTCATGCACGGCACCGGCAAAGATACAGCCAATTACGATCCAAAGCATTGCTGCAGGGCCGTATAGTGCGCCCATGATAGGGCCAAAGATAGGGCCAACACCAGCAATGTTAAGTAGTTGAACTAGGTAAACCTTTTTAGTCGACATAGGTACGAAGTCGACGCCGTCTGTTTTAGTATGCGCGGGTGTTTGACGTTTTTCGTTGATGCCAAAGATTTTCTCAACGAAGGCGCCATAAATAAAGTAGCCACCAATTAGTGCAGCGACACAAGTTAAAAACCACAACATAGCAATTGTCCCCTGATCTTAGAATTCATGGTGGATAGTAGAGAGTTACTTGTATAGATTCATCCGGATTTACCTTAAGTGGTCGTATTGCAATTTAAGTGGCAAGCTCACCATTTAAATGGTTTTGATTTAAGTTAAGTGGTCAAATTACACCATTAATGGTTAAACTAGATCACACACGCGGTGGTAAGTTTTTGATGAACTTGCTCAGTAAATCACAAGGAAAACAATGAAAAAGTTACTAAGCGTTTTGTTACTCGCGGGACTGGCGGGTTGCGCTAGCAGTGTCGAAGAGTTGGCGCAAGCTGGTGATTGGTACCAAGTTGGCTATCAAGATGGTGTAACGGGTAATACGTCTCGTACTATGCGTGAGTTAACCACCATGGGGAATGTCAATATTGCCGATTACGATCAAGGGTATCTCACTGGCGTTAACGAATATTGTAATCCAGATGTGGCCTATCAAATAGGTTTGTCTGGTCAATACTATGAAGGCGTTTGCGAAGGAACAAAAGATGCTCAACGCTTTCGTATGGAGTGGCAGCGTGGCTGGGATGATGCGCGCAACACTTACTAGCAATGGTTAAGGCTTGGTTGATATCACCAAGCCTTTCTAGGTTTATTCAGGTTGGTGTTCTTCAACCGCTAGGCGTAAGAAACCTTGTTTTGATGCGAGTTGAACTTTAGCGGTGTAGAGATCCATGCCGGTTAAGATCATCAAGATCGCCAGCTTCACGTCATAGTCGGTTTGTTCGAGAGTTTGTGTCGCAATTTGGTTCGTGCATTCTGTTGCCTGCATAACAATTCGAACCGCGCGTGCCAATAGTTTTTTATTGGTCGCTTTTACATCAACCATTAAGTTTTGATAGCTCTTGCCTATGCGGATCATACTGGCGGTCGTCAGCATGTTGAGTACTAACTTCTGCGCAGTTGCGGACTTTAAGCGTGTTGACCCCGTTAATGCTTCCGGCCCGACCACGGGGCTAATAGCAATCTGAGCTTCTTTAGCAATCGCTGAATCTGGATTACAAGAGAGTGCGACCGTCGTTGCACCGATTTGGTTAGCATAACGTAACGCGCCAATCACATACGGCGTTCGACCACTTGCTGCGATACCGACCACCACATCTTTTTCGCTAAAATGGATGTTTTTTAGATCTTGCTCGCCTAACTCAAAGTTATCCTCAGCCCCTTCTTTCGCTTTGAGAATCGCTTCTGGCCCACCTGCTATTAAACCAATCACCATTTTATCGGATACACCAAATGTCGGCGGACACTCAGAAGCATCGAGTACCCCAAGGCGACCGCTTGTTCCCGCACCGATATACACTAAACGTCCACCAATTTTGAAAGCATGAGTGATTTTATCTACGGCTTGAGCTATCTCTGAAATAACGAGTTCGACGGCGAGCGGAACTTGCTTATCCTGTTGGTTGATTCGTTTGACGATATCGAGTGATGAGAGCAAGTCAATATCCATTGTTTCTGGGTTTCGTCCTTCAGAAACTAAATGGGCGAGTGCCGCAATCAAAGCATCGTTAGTCATAAATTTCTCAGTCCCTAGTCATGATTATTAGGCGAAATAGAGTACGCCAAGTGATGCGAGATGGCTGGCGCCAGTCACCTCAGGCAAATTGCTTGGCAAATTATGCAGACGTCGTTGGGCAAGCCAAGCGAACGCCATCGCTTCCATATTGTCACTGTCGACGCCTTTATCATCTGTCGTCACCACCGACCATTGGGGCAGCAGTTCTGCTAAGCGTGACATCAATAACGGGTTGTGAACACCTCCGCCGCACACCAGCAGTTCAGGCTCTGCGCCGATTTGGTACTGTGCGACCTCATTGGCAATGGTGATCGCTGTGTATTCACATAAGGTGCGTTGTACATCGTGTGGCTTGAGTGTGAACTGACTCAGTTGAGCCTCTAGCCAAGGTAAATTGAACAGTTCACGGCCGGTGCTCTTTGGTGCTGAGCGGCTAAGGTAGGGCTCATTCATTAATTGTGCGAGCAGCGCCTTGTCTACTTTGCCTTCTAGGGCAAATTGCGCATCCTGATCAAACTTATGTTGTCGATGTTTCGCACACCAAGCATCCATTAACATGTTCCCTGGACCTGTGTCGTATCCAATCACCGGGTGTTCAGGACGCAGAACAGAAATATTGGCAATTCCACCAATATTGAGCACCACCACGCTAGAATCGCTGGTGGCAAAAATAGATTGATGGAAAGCCGGAACCAATGGAGCACCTTGGCCACCAAGTGCCATATCTTTGCGGCGAAAATCTGCAACGGTATCGATGCCAGTTTTAGTCGCGATGATATTCGCGTCGCCAATTTGCATGGTAAAAGGTGCCGCGCCATCAGGGCGATGGAATACTGTTTGCCCATGATTACCAATTGCGCTGATAGCACTGGCATCACAGTTAGCATGCTTAAGTAGCGCATCGACGGCATCGGCGAATAGGTGCCCGAGCAGGTGATCCAGTTCGCCTACTTCATCAAGGCTGGTTGGCTGACCGAGGCAAATTGCCAGCAATCTTTGCTTAAGCGGCTCAGGAAATGGGTAATCAAGAGAAGCAATCAATTCAATATGATTACCATCAATCTCGACTAATACGGTATCGACGCCGTCCATGCTAGTGCCCGACATCACTCCAATAAAGCGTTGTTTTGTACACATATCCAATTTTTCGTAATAGGTCCACTTATCCATTGTAAACCTAGAATAATCAGAATAACCTCAAAGCCAAAGCGAAATTAGTACGCAATGAGGAGAAATTATGGGTCCGTTATGGGTGGACGTTGCTGGGTATGAGTTAACCGCGGAAGATAGAGAGATTTTGCAGCACCCGACGGTGGGTGGCTTAATTTTATTTACTCGTAATTATCATGACAGCAAGCAGCTAATGGCGCTGACAAATGAAATTCGTAAAGCGGCCAAGCGACCAATATTAATTGGTGTTGACCAAGAAGGCGGACGTGTACAACGTTTTCGAGAAGGTTTTTCACGTATTCCTGCGCCTAAGCTCTACGCACAGCAAGCTGAGAGCGAACGTATGGCAGAATTGGGTGGCTGGTTAATGGCTGCTGAATTAATTGCTCATGATATTGATTTGAGCTTTGCCCCTGTTTTAGACAAAGGATTTGAATGCAAAGCGATTGGTGATCGTGCCTTTGGTGAGGACATAGATACCATAATACGCCAAAGTAGCGCGTATATGCGTGGTATGAAATCGGTGGGCATGGCAACGACGGGTAAGCACTTTCCTGGTCATGGCGGCGTCATTGCTGATTCTCATCTAGAGACCCCTTACGATGAGCGTCAAACTATTCTTGAGCAAGATATGGCGATCTTTAAAGCGCACATTGATGCCGGTACGCTTGATGCGATGATGCCTGCCCATGTGATTTATCCGCAATATGACGATCAACCAGCTAGCGGTTCTCAATTTTGGCTTAAGAAAGTGCTGCGAGAACAGCTGGGTTTTAAAGGCATTGTCTTCTCGGATGACTTGAATATGGAAGGGGCAGCGATCATGGGGGGGCCTGCCGAGCGCTCACATCAAGCGCTGGTGGCTGGTTGCGACATGCTGTTGTTATGCAATAACCGTGATGGCCAAGTAGAAGTATTGGATAATTTGCCTATTCTAGAATTCCCACAAGCGACGAATTTGCTCAAGCAGCAATCATTCACCTTAGATGACTTACAGCGCAGTGAAAAATGGCGAGAAGCCTCTGAAGCGATGAAACGTATTCTTGATTGCTAACAATAAACAAAAGAGTCACTTAAGTGACTCTTTTGTTATCGACTTATCGAAACGATTAATTAGTGGAAACCGAGTCGCTCTTTAAGCGTTTTTAGGTAGCGTCGACTGACTGGAATTGGATGACCACTTGCTGAAACAATTTCCGCTAAACCATTCTCCAGCAATTTAATTTCTTTGATCGCTTTAATATTAATTAAGTACTGACGATGACAGCGTACCAGTGGCGTTTTTTCTTCTAGTACCTTCAGCGTTAGTTGGCAGGTCGCAACTTGTTCAGCAGTCTGCACATGTACCCCGCTAATATCACTGTAAGCAAACTCAATATCTGTGGTTGGAATAATGACGATGCGGTTTAAACCCACGCATGGCACCTGATCTAAGCTTGGTGGCGCGATAGGTTGGTATTGCTGTAGGTTCTTACGCTCAGACTTAAGCAGTCGATTTATGGTGACATTCAGGCGTTTTGTGTCCACTGGCTTAAGTAGGTAATCGAAGGCATTCTCTTCAAACGCTTGTACTGCAAATTGGTCATAGGCAGTGACAAACACCACCCGGGTTTGAATATCAGGATCTAACATCCCCAGTAGTTCAATTCCGGTGATTTGTGGCATGTGAATATCAAGAAACACCACATCGGGTTTAAGTTGGTTGATCTTCTTTAAACCTTCGATGGCATTACTGGCTTGATCGAGGACGGTAATATGTCCGGTTTCTTCAAGCAGCTCGGTCAATTCCTCGCGAGCAAACAGTTCATCATCTATCACTAAAGCGGAAAGCATGAATTATCCTTAACGATCTTGATGGGGAATGATAAAGCTCATTCTCGTATATTGATTTGGTTCGACTTCGATAGTCAGTTGCCCAATGGTGCCAAACTTATTGCTCAGCCGTTTGGCAACGATTTGCATGCCGAGCCCTTCATGGTCTTGTTGTGGGGCTTTATAGCTGCCGGCATTATCTTCAACAGTAATTTTACAGCCTTGCTCAACGTCTTGGCTGTAAATGCGGATCACCCCACCTTCGAGTAGTTGAGAGGTGCCGTGCTTAATCGCATTTTCGACTAATGGCTGAAGCGTAAAGGTGGGTAGTTTCCGCGCCATCCAAGCTTGATCAATATCCATTTCTACCTCGAGACGATCAGTAAAGCGTGCTTTCTCAATGGTGAGGTAAGCATTCACATGATCCAGTTCATCTTGCAATGACACTTCTTCAATATCTTGCTTGAGGTTACTGCGGAAAAACTGAGACAAATGTTGGATTAACTCTCGAGCTTTACTGGGATCGCGCCTTACTACGGCACTGATAGTGTTAAGCGCATTAAACAAGAAGTGTGGGTTAACTTGTGCATGGAGCAGCTTGATTTCTACCTGTGATAGTAAAGATTGTTTTTGCTGCAACTCCCCATAAAGAATCTGACTGGAAAGCAACTGCGCGATACCTTCTGCCATCGACATATTGATGGTTGAAAATAGCTTACGCTTTGGTTCGTAGAGCTTAATGGTGCCAATCACTTTATCACCCGCACGCAATGGAATAATTAGTGCAGAACCCAGTTTGCAGCGGTGAGAAATTGAACATTGGTACGGTTTGTCTTTGCCATCAAGATAGATAATCTTGTCTTGTGTAATGGCATCTAAAGTGCTTTGTGATGAAATCGGTGTTTCTGGTCTGTGGTGGTCATCACCAATTCCAACAAAGGCTAAGATTTTTTCATTGTCAGTAATGGATACTGCGCCCACACTCGTTTCTTCGTAGACAATCCGCGCAATACGTTCGGCGGTATGTGTATTAAAACCGGCAGCAAGAATACCGACTGAGCGTTCGGCGATATTGAGCGCGCGCCTAGAGAAAGTGGCCGAGTACTCTTCGAAGATGGTTTTTCGGTCTTGCAGAATGCTCATGAACAGTGCCGCACCAACAGAGTTCGCAATAATCATTGGCGCAGCGATAGCAGAAACCAAACTGTATGACTGTGCAAAAGGCTTTGCTACCAGAAGAATAATTGCCATCTGGACGATTTCAGCAAACAGAGTAATGGCAAATACGATGCTTGGGCTAAATAGTAAGGCGCCTTTGCCACGACGAACCAAGTAGGTATGCAGTAATCCACCGATTAGTCCTTCTGCAGTGGTGGAGATGGCGCAGGCCACATCGGTAAAACCACCTAAACTGTAGCGATGCAAGCCGCCGGTTAAGCCGACAAAAAATCCGACCACGGGCCCGCCAAACAAACCGCCCATGACGGCACCGATTGCTCGCGTATTGGCAATCGCATCATTGATTTGCAAACCAAAGTAGGTGCCCATAATGCAAAAAAGCGAGAACAGGATATAAATCGCAACTTTATGACTAAGACGATGTGAGATGTTGAGTAGAGGTAGAAAGATAGGCGTCTTGCTCAACATATAGGCGAGCACTAAGTAGACGCACATTTGCTGCAGTAGCGAGAGGATCAAATCCATGTTGCTCAACCTATTTCCTTGCGTGGTTTATGCCTATTCTAAAGACTTTGCTAATAAGAAAACATGCTTTCAGTATAGATTTGTAATTAAGCTGGGTAAAAACGTGGTTGTAAATTTATTTTTACATTGATGTTTATTTAAATTTACGGTTGAAATATTAATTACGCCTGTTATCTTAATGCTTAAGCAGTGCCTTGATGAAATGGAATTCAAGGTGTAACTAAAAGTTTACAGAGTGTCGATTATGCAGAAAAGTGAATTGAGTAATATCAACATCATTGATGAACAAGTACTGATTACGCCAGATGAGTTAAAGGCGAAGTTACCATTAAGTGATAATGCCCGTCGATTTATCCAGCAATCTCGTCAAGAAATTGCCGATATTATTCACAAAAGAGACCACCGTCTGCTAGTCGTGTGTGGGCCTTGTTCTATTCATGATGTGGAAGCCGCTAAGGATTATGCACGTCGACTCAAACAACTGTCTGAGCAACTAAACGATCAGCTTTATATCGTGATGCGAGTTTACTTTGAAAAACCACGTACTACAGTCGGTTGGAAAGGTTTGATAAACGACCCTCATCTTGATGGAAGCTTTGATATCGAACATGGTCTGCATGTTGGCCGTCAATTGCTGGTGGAATTAGCCGAGATGGAAATTCCGTTGGCAACCGAAGCGCTGGATCCAATCAGTCCACAATACCTTGCTGATACTTTTAGCTGGGCCGCAATTGGCGCACGAACTACGGAGTCTCAAACTCACCGTGAAATGGCCAGCGGTTTGTCGATGCCGATTGGTTTTAAAAATGGTACAGATGGTAACCTTGCGACCGCCGTCAACGCGATGCAGGCGGCTTCTTCTAGCCACCGCTTTATGGGTATTAGCCGTGAGGGCGAAGTGGCACTGCTGACAACGCAAGGTAACCCTAACGGTCACGTAATTTTGCGTGGCGGTAAGCAGACGAACTATGACTCAGTATCAGTGGCTGAGTGTGAAGAAGAGATGGCAAAAATGGGCTTAGATGCTTCATTGATGGTGGATTGTAGCCATGCTAACTCACGTAAAGATTACCGCCGTCAGCCGCTGGTTGCTGAAGATGTGATTCACCAGATCCGTGAAGGCAATAAATCGATTATTGGTTTAATGATTGAAAGCCATATTAATGAAGGCAATCAATCGTCAGATTTAGCGCTAAGTGAGATGCAATACGGTGTTTCTATCACAGATGCCTGTATTAATTGGCAAACAACTGAGACACTACTGCGTCATGCGCACGAAGCTTTAGTGCCATTCTTACAAGATCGTTTACAAGCTTAAGTAGTAAGGTATAGGGATATTCATGGCTGAACAGTTAAACCACCTGCGTGATCAGATTGATGCAGTAGATAAGCAGATCCTCAATTTGTTGGCTCAGCGCTTAGCGCTGGTCGAGCAAGTTGGCGAGGTGAAAAGTGAGCATGGTTTGCCGATTTATGCGCCGGATCGTGAAGCGGCAATGCTTGCTTCTCGCCGCGCGGAAGCGGAGAAAATGGGTGTGCCACCACAGCTGATTGAAGACATTTTACGCCGCACGATGCGCGAGTCTTATGCCAGTGAAAAAGACTCAGGTTTTAAGTGCTTGAATCCAGAATTGCGCTCAGTCGTGATTGTCGGTGGTAAAGGTCAATTAGGTGGTTTGTTCGGTCGTATGTTCAGCTTATCAGGCTATCAAGTGAAGGTGCTGGGTAGCCAAGATTGGCATCGCGCTGATGAGATCCTTGAAGATGCGGGACTGGTAGTGGTCACAGTACCGATTCATCTGACACAAGGGGTGATTGAGAAGCTAGGTAATCTGCCTAGCGATTGCATCTTGTGTGATTTGACCTCAATTAAATCTAAGCCTCTCGAGGCGATGATGCGCGTGCATCAAGGCCCGGTTGTTGGCTTGCATCCAATGTTTGGTCCAGATGTGCCAAGTCTGGCTAAGCAGGTCATTGTTTACTGCGATGGTCGAGGGGAAGAGCATTACCAGTGGCTATTAAAGCAGTTTGCTATTTGGGGCGCGAGTCTGTGCCAGATTGATGCCAGTGAGCATGATCATGGCATGACCCTTATTCAAGCCTTGCGTCACTTTACGTCGTTCGCATACGGTTTGCACCTGAGTCAAGAAAACCCAAGCATCGATAAGCTGTTGCAATTAAGCTCGCCAATTTACCGTCTAGAATTAGCGATGGTAGGTCGCCTGTTTGGACAAGATCCGAATTTGTACGGTGATATTATTTTCTCTTCGCAAGAGAATATCGAGATGATCAAGCGCTTCCATCAGCGTTTCGGTCGAGCGTTAGATATCTTGGATAGCCAAGATAAACAGAGTTTCATCGATAACTTTAATCAAGTCAGTGATTGGTTTGGCGATTACTCACAGCAGTTTATGATCGAAAGCCAGAACTTACTGAAACAAGCCAATGATTCGATTCATCGCGGCTAAACGAGCACTTATCCTCATATAAGTAAAAAGCTGCCTAAGGCAGCTTTTTTGGTTTTAACCGTGACCGTTATTCGTCAACGTCGCTATTATTGAACCGAGAGATCATCGCTACTGCTTGCCGTGTTGTTTACTGTGTTTACAGAGCTGTCAGTATATGGGTTGTTGGTTAAGTTGACTTGCAGACGTACATTGTCATCAATCAGTTTCACCAAAGGTGCCCATTTGATTTTTTTCTCTTTCTCAAATAGATAGTTAAAGTTATCTGGTGTCCAATCCATGGTGTATTGCGGGTTAAGTGAGCGACCTAAAAAGCGCACTTCATAATGCAGATGCGGTCCAGTGGAGTTCCCCGAGTTACCACAGGTTGCAATCACTTCACCTTTTGATACGAATTGGCCACTTTTCACTTTGAAGTATTGTAAGTGAGCGTAAGAGGTCATAAAACCAAATGAGTGACGTAATGTTAAGAAGTTACCGAAGCCTTTTTTACTTGGGCGCACGGTTTCGATTACACCATCAGCTGGAGCGACGATCGCCGTCCCACGATCACAGGTTAGATCGATGCCGGTATGAGTGTGGCGCTTACCAGTAATAGGATTGGTTCGGCGACCATACGATGATGAAATGCGGTTATAATCCAAAGGTGATTCGTTAGGGATCATGCGGAACATAGTCGCACGTACCGCAGAGTCGACAGCGGCAGCATCCAGACGATCTTCTAGGTTTTGTTCGTCCAGTGGTGCTTCATCGGATAAACCTAATACCGCTTCAACATCGTAAACTCGCTTGCCGAGCACATGTAATTGGTTACGTTTCTGTTCTAGTTCTTGGGATAGAGTGTGCGAGGTATCTATCTGTTCTTCGTAAAGCTGCTCAAAGGTTACTTTTTGCTGATTCGCGGCAGTGAGTTGTTGACGCAAATTGGTAATAGACTGATCACGTGTAGAGATATCTTTTTGCTTGGTATAAATATAACCAGCAGTACCACTAATCACGGCGAAGCTTGTGACAATAGTAAGCAGAAGAGATTTTCTACTTAAAGTGAAATGTTGTACTTCTGTTCCTGTTGGAATCGTAATTGTTATTTTTCTTTTAGGCATACAATTTTGTTAGGGAAATTCTGCTAGGTCAGAGAGCTGCTCGATTTCTCGATGCAATAACTGATCGTCGCCAACATTGAGTTCGATGATACGTTTAATATGACTGATACTATCGATATCAATATGTTCAATAATGATTCGAGTGATTTCATGCAGTTCGCCAATTATGCGCCCTTCAAGTTCGATAGTAATGTCGCTATCTGTCAGTTGGAACTTAATCGAAATAGTCTCAGAGGGATTGAGTAAATGGCTTTGTGGGCAACGGAGTAACAATCCATGTAAAGATAAATCTTTCACGGTTGCTTCTACTTCAATATCACCTTGTGAAACTACAGCAAGTGCTTGGTATACGATGCGTGAAAATCGACGACGTTCAATCATGTTGGTTCTCTTTAAAATCCATTTTTCGCAGCTTAACAGAAGAAGCCGAGTTACCATTTGGATTTGTTTTCAGTTAGTGATGAAGGTCGTTTTTGCTGGATTAACTATGCAATTCGGATAACAACAAAGGCCGCTATATTAGCGGCCTTTGAACGAATTTCAAGCAGAGATCTCATTGTATCTCTGCTGATTACATCACAATTACTTAGAAATACGCTTGTACTTGATGCGGTGTGGTTCTGCCGCTTCAGGTCCCAAAGTCTTCTTCAGCCATTCCATGTACTCGGTGTAGTTACCTTCGTAGAAGTTAACTTGACCTTCGTCACGGTAGTCGATGATGTGTGTTGCGATACGGTCTAGGAACCAACGGTCGTGCGAGATAACCATGGCACAACCTGGGAACTCAAGCAGCGCTTCTTCAAGTGCACGTAGAGTTTCAACGTCTAGGTCGTTGGTTGGTTCATCGAGTAGCAATACGTTACCGCCCGCTTTCAGCAGTTTGGCTAGGTGAACACGGTTACGTTCACCACCAGACAATTCGCCGATGATCTTCTGTTGGTCAGAACCTTTGAAGTTAAAGCGAGAACAGTATGCACGCGCTGGAATTTCGAAGTTATTGATCTTAAGAATATCAGCGCCTTCCGAAATTTCTTGGAAAACGGTCTTCTTATCATCCATGCTGTCACGGAACTGATCAACCGAGGCCAGTTTTACCGTTTCACCGAGCTCAATCGAACCTGAATCCGGTTGTTCTGTACCACTTAGCATCTTGAATAGCGTTGATTTACCCGCACCGTTGGCACCGACGATACCGACGATAGCCCCTTTTGGCATGCTGAATGATAGGTCATCAATTAGAACGCGGCCATCAAATGACTTAGTCAGGTTGTTGACTTCAAGAACCTTGTCACCTAGACGCTCACCTGGCGGAATGAACAATTCGTTGGTTTCATTACGTTTCTGGTGATCGCTGCTTTGTAGTTCTTCGAAGCGAGCCATACGTGCTTTCGATTTCGCTTGGCGACCTTTAGGGTTCTTACGTACCCATTCTAGTTCTTTCTCGATGGTTTTTTGACGAGCGCTTTCTTGAGATGACTCTTGTTGTAGACGTGCATCTTTCTGCTCTAGCCATGAGGTGTAGTTACCTTGCCATGGAATACCTTCACCGCGGTCAAGCTCTAGGATCCAGCCGGCAGCGTTATCTAGGAAGTAACGGTCGTGCGTGATCGCTACAACAGTACCGGTGTAATCAACAAGGAAGCGCTCAAGCCAAGCAACAGATTCTGCATCCAAGTGGTTGGTTGGTTCGTCAAGTAGCAGCATGTCTGGCTTTTCAAGTAGCAGACGACAGATTGCAACACGGCGACGTTCACCACCAGATAGGTTTGCAATTTTTGCATCCCATTCAGGTAAGCGTAGTGCGTTCGCTGCACGCTCAAGAGCATTCTCTAGATTGTGACCATCTTTTGCTTGAATCAGTGCTTCTAGTTCACCTTGCTCTTTTGCAAGTGCATCGAAGTCAGCATCAGGTTCCGCGTAAGCTGCGTATACCGCATCAAGACGAGTTAATGCACCAGCAACGTCGCCAACCGCTTCTTCAACGATTTCGCGTACAGTTTTTGATTCATCAAGAACGGGTTCTTGCGGCAAGTAACCTACGTTGAGGCCTGGTTGAGGGCGTGCTTCACCATCAATATCGGTATCGATACCAGCCATGATACGTAGCAGTGTTGATTTACCTGCACCGTTCAGACCAAGTACACCAATTTTTGCACCAGGGAAGAAGCTTAGAGAAATGTCTTTTAGAATTTGACGCTTCGGTGGCACAATCTTGCTCACCCGCGACATGGTATATACGTATTCAGCCATTGCCGATCGTTCCTAACTTTCTGTATACATAAACGAGTATTTTACACCAACCGAACAAGCTTTGTTACCGATACTGACAATTGGTGCAGATAGAGAAAGCATACTAATGAAATTTGCATGATAGGGAAGTGGAATTGATTAAATGTGTCACACTTATATGAAATAATTTTTTCGAGCTAATTCTTGTCTCGCAGATCTATGCTTACTTAAACTATTTAACGTGTATATGCTTTATAGAACTTATTACAATAGTTTTATATAGCATTTTTATATAATCGTTTCTCACTAGGACGAGATGACATGACGCCAAGGTTTTCTAAGTCGCTGTATTGCCTTCCTTCATCGATACTGGCTTTGTCTACGATGATATACAGCGCAGCAGGTATCGCTGCTACTCCATTATCTGAGCAAAGGGCCCTTTATGACCAAGCTCAGCAGTTACTTGATAACAAGCAAGTAGGTAAGTACCTAGAATTGCGACCAAAGATCGCATCTTATCCACTTACTCCTTATGTTGATTATCGAACCTTTTTACTGCAATTAGGTGATAAATCACCACAACAAGTGAACGCTTTCGTTTCTGAGTATCAAGATTTTCCGTTTTCCAACCGCATTCAAGCGCCTTATTTAGATCGATTGGCTGGCCGTAAACAGTGGCAAACTTTACTCGAGTTCCAGACACAGTTGCCACGCGGAGAGAGGTATCAATGCCATTTCTATAATGCCCACTTACAGACAGGTAACCAAGAGTTAGCCTTTAAAGGCGCAGAGGATTTATGGCGTCACGGACGCAGTATTTCAGATGCTTGTGATCCATTGTTTGCTGCATGGGACAAAGCAGGGCTGAGAACTGACCAACAAATACTGGATCGTATGTTACTGGCTTTCGATGCTCGCAATGGCAATTTACTCAATTATCTTTCGAAGCAAGTCGATTCCGCACAAGCGAAACAACAAGCGAAGAAGATGCGAGCGCTTTTTAACCAGCCAAGTGATGTCAATCAGTTTGCAAAGCAAAATACAGCGAATGATTTTCATCGTAAACAAAGTGAAATGGCGCTGAAAAAACTCGCTCGAATGGATGTTAAACAGGCTCAAAAAGCTTGGCGCAGTGTGGTTGATGGGCAGAAAATGTCACAGGCAGAGGCGCAACAGTTAGCCGATTATATTTCGCTTCGCTTGATCAATACGGACTCTTCTGCGCTTGCTGAATGGCGAGACAAGCACATTGCTACTTCGAATAATACGAAACTTATTGAGCGACGTATTCGTCTCGCGATTCAACATGCCGATTGGCAAGATATCGAGCGTTGGATTAGCGTATTACCAGAAAAGCCGCAAACCACGCTGCGTTGGCAATATTGGCTAGCGCGTTCTGAAATGGCTTTAGGGAAAAGCAAACAAGCGAATCAACGTTTAGAGAAAATGGTAGGGAAACGTAACTTCTATAGCGTCGCGGCGGCAAAAGAACTAGGACGCTCAGTCGTGTACCCGCAGAGCACGCTTACACTAGACCGCGATGTTGTGAAACCATTCGATAAAAGTCTGGTCCGTATTGGCGAACTGATTGATCGCGACAAAATCGCTGCGGCAAAGAGTGAATGGCGTCATTTACTAAATAGAGCGACTCAGCAACAACAAGAGCAATTGACCGCATATGCGGCATACAAACGTTGGCATCATTTAACCGTGACGGGCAGTATTGAAGCGAAAATGTGGGATAACATTAAACTTCGTTTCCCTATGGCTCATCGATGGTGGTTTGATTTTTATGGAGAAAAGCACAGTGTTGATCCAATTACGCTGATGTCATTAGCTCGCCAAGAGAGTGCGATGGATGTTGAGGCGAAGTCGCCGGTAGGCGCTCGAGGCATTATGCAGATCATGCCATCGACGGCAAAATATACGGCCCGAAAATTTGAACTAGAGTATTCGGGGAGTAAAGACCTCTATCAAGTAGGTAAAAATATCGAGATTGGTAGCCGTTATTTGCAAAGTCTACTGGAGAAATACGATAACAATCGAATTTTCGCATTTGCCGCGTATAATGCGGGACCAGGAAGAGTAAAAACGTGGCGCGAGAGAACGCAAGGAAAATTAGATGCTTATGCGTTTATTGAAGCCATTCCGTTCAATGAAACTCGCGGTTATGTACAAAACATATTGATGTTTGAAACCTACTACCGTGATTTAATTGGCGCAGATGGTGCTTTTCTCAAACCACATGAAATGAACACTAAGTATTAAGCGAGCGCGCAAATCATGTCACAACAACCAGAGTATACTGACTGGCAACAAATCTTAGATTTGATTAAACATAGTGCAGCAACTGATCAGCATGAAATGTTGTTGACCATGTTATTAACCCCAGATGAAAGAGACTCTCTTGTGGCGCGTGTCAATATTCTACGCGAATTACTCAAAGGTGACTTATCACAACGCCAAATCAGCCAAATGCTTGGTGTTGGCGTTGCGACGATCACTCGTGGCTCCAATGAACTTAAATCGAAAAGCTCAGAAGAGAAGCAAGTGATTACAGAATTACTTGAACGCCAATAAGATAAAGGTGCCAGATGGCACCTTTATTGTTGTGTGCTGATTAGATATTTGCCGCGTAGTGGAGAGGGTTGCTGAAAGGTATCAGCGCCAAAATTAAAGCTTGGTGGTAGACCGAACTGCGAGTTAGTTGGTGTTGAGTTAAAAGCCCAATTGCGCCGCCTTTCTGTTTAATATTCTCGGTATTAAACTCTTTATCCATTATGCAGCCGAGTTCTACGGAATGATCTAATTGCTCAGCAACTTTAGGCGGTAACATCATACTCGCTGAGCGAGACTCACCGCGCTGGGTATCTGACTCAATCACCATCCAAGCGAAGGTGACCCCATTTTCTACCCCTGCTTCTAACCCTACATAGTAGTCGCCCGCAATAGATTGTTTTGCGTTACGCACTCGGTTGAGCGCACCTTGATAAGTTTCTTGATTACTCATTGGTTGGTCAGCGACCCCACTTGGCACACTAATACCGCGGAAATGAAACTGCTGTTGAGGGAACACGGCGTTAAACGCGCTTTCTACCGCGCTTATTTTCGCGGGATTAAGCGAGGCGACGATAACGGTTCGTACTGGCATCTTTGTTTACCTTAGTCGTGGCAGCAAAATCCTTTAACTGACTCAGTTTGACAGGTGGAGATAAGTAATAACCTTGCATGTAATCACATTGATTTTCTTCAAGCCAATGATGCATCTCTGCCGATTCAATTCCCTCAGCGGTGACGAGCATTGCTTGCGAATGGCATAAATCAACCAGAGGTTTCACTACCTTACGGTTATTTGTCTTAATGAGTGCGGCTAAGAATTCGCGGTCCAGTTTGATTTTCTGTACTGGGTATTCTACTAACTGTGTGATGGATGTATAGCCCGAACCGAAGTCATCAATCGCCAATTTGAAACCCATAGTGGATAGCTCATGGAGCAGAGTATAGCTTTGAGAATCCGTGGCAAAAGTTTCAGTAATCTCAAAGTCGATTAGATGTGGCTGTACCTGATATTGCAAAGAGATCATCTCAATAAACGTGGCTAACTGCTTAGAATCTAGCTCGGCAGAAGAAAGATTGATTGATAGTTGAATATCATGACTAAATATCTCTTGGATACTGACAAAGTCGCTAAAGGCACGTTCGATCACCCAACGGTCGATGCCGCCAAACAAGCCGGTTTTTTCTGAGATGGGAATAAACTCTTCTGGAGGAACGATGCCTAATTTAGGCGAGTGCCAACGTAAAAGAGCCTCAACACCCACAATTTTCTTTCCGGTTCGATCGAAATAAGGTTGGTAAAACAGCACAAATTCGTTGTCATAGTCACCAATTCTTAACGCGCGCTCAATTTGAGTTCGACGACGGACAGAATTATCAAGCTCATGAGAATAATCAGAAAGTTGGTTTTTTCCGGCTCGTTTAGCTTGATACATAGCAGTATCGGCGCTTGAAAGTAAGCTCTCTAAACTCTTACCATCTTTCGGGTAACTGGCAATACCAATACTTGCCGTGATGGGTAAGTTACCTAATGGGGAGTCAATATTATCAATCAAAGGATTGAGAATTGATTGAGCCAGTTTGTTTGCTTGGTTTTCATCTCTTCTTGCTGAAATAAAAATAGCAAACTCATCACCTGAAAGTCTGGCAGCTAAGCAATTGACATTATTTGATTTTTTCCAATCATAACAAAGCCTATTAACGTGCGCAGCGAAGTGAGTCAATAGTTCGTCTCCAGCACTGTGGCCATATTTGTCATTTACATACTTAAAATTATCTAAGTCGATATACAGAATCCATGCATGCTTAAAGTGAGGATTTTTTGTTAACTGTTTAGTGACGTAGGTTTGAAATTGATAGCGGTTGGCGAGTCCAGTCAGATGATCATTCTCAGCCATAGCTTTGGTTTTTTGATAAGAAGATTGTAGCTCTTGATACATGCTATGAAATCGGTACGACAAGCGACCAATTTCATCTTCATTTGGGAGCATTTCAATGTTATGTCTTTGTTTTCTCTCAACTTCAAGCAGTTGTCTATCGAGTTTCGCTAGCGGACTTGTCACGTGTCGATAGAGCAAAATAAGTAACATGAATAAGGTGAAGATTGAAGAGCCGGTAAAAAACACGAACAGTTTGCTTTTGATTGCTTGTAACTTGTCTTCAAGCAAATAACTGGCTGGATCTAGGGTTGCGAAAAGACCGGATTTTAATTCGATCGATTGATTTAGCCCGCTTTTATCCACCGGATGCGAGGTGAAAAATATCGAACTATCGTTATCAAACTCAATGATGCGCTGTAGTTGATCGAATTGTTCTAAGGTCATGTAAACCATAAAAATAGAAGCATGATTTCTATCTTTATTTGGTGATTTTCGCCATGATTTAGGGTCGATTACTTGGTAATAAACCAAGATACTTTGCCCTTGCTGATTCTTGCTAAAGCCAATATGTTCCTCTTCGCTTATCAGAGCAGAGGCTATTTTGACGTAATCCAGAGCTCGGTTGTCTATGACTGAAAAAGGATCTTTCTGGTTATCAGCAAAAAAACGTGGGATTTGCCTTTCATCAAGAATCGCAATGCCAATTGAGTCTTGGGAAATGGATTGAAAGCTATTGATGACACGCTGCATATTGCTAAGCATTTCCATTTCGATAAATGGATTGCCGCGATGGCGTAAGTATTGAAGCACTGTTTCACTTCGAGAAAGAGTGAGCGCATAGCTATTGATCAGAGAATAAGACTGGCGAAAGTGACCCGCCAACTTTTCCATAGTTAATTGCAAGTAACTGGTTTCTCTTTTGATCAATGCATCTTTTTGGTTTTGAAATATGCCATAACTTGAAACAGCGGCACTGATTAAGATAACTGGTGCGACAAGTAGCAGGACTCTAGTATTGAGTTTCATGGTCAATTAAAAGCTGACTTAAGATTTTTGCCCGAAGGCTTATATTTTCGGCTGAAAGAACTTGTTCCATCTGACGAACAAGAATATTTTCGGTTTCAGCTGACAATAATGCATCATTAAGATACCAACCGGGCAGCAGTTTTCTCGCACTCCTATTCGTAGTTGCAGCTTTGATTTCTGTTGCATTTGTTGCAGAAATATTGGGAGATGATACGTAGCTAATAAATCGCTTGGCTAACGCTTGCTTGGCTGATTTCTTGTTGATTGTTAGGCAGTCCAACCAAAGCTGTGGTTGTTGACTAAGCGCTACAAAGCGCCATATATCTTTACCGCTTTGTTGATTGAGTAAATGTTGGTCTCCGCTATAAGCCATGGCAAGGAATAACTCCTGAGCATTACTTTCTTGATTCATGAATGTGAGTGGGTATTGATAAGTGAGCACATGCTGATTAAATCGACGCATCGCTTGGTAAGTTTGTTTGAGCGCGACAGCGTTGTCAGTATGTGGTGATATTCCTCGGCTAAGCAAGAAAGGAAGAAAGCTGTCAGTCGTGTCATTAAGTAAACCTATATGGCCACTTAATTCAGGTGGAGGCCGGATAAATTCCGCCCAAGTCTTCGGTGGATTTTTAACTTTATCTGTACGGTATACGACACCCACGGAGCCCCAAAAATAGGGTTGCCCAAATTCACCACAAGCTTCTAGCCAAAATTTGTCGTGGTGCTTTCGGTTCTTAATCTTAGTGATTTCGGAAAGTTTTCCCAGCTCTGCAAAGACGTTGGTTGAAATGTTGTCGAGGACTAAGATATCGAAGGGAAGGTTTTGGTTCCCGCTTAATAAAATGTCCCTATCATCATTACTGTCGAAATGCGTAATATTAAGGGTGATTCCAGTCTCTTTCTGCCATTGGTTGATCACACGAGTGGAAAGCGTGTCTTCCCACATGAGCAGATTTAACTGTTTAGCAGATAAAGAAAAACTCACTGTTGGTATAAACAACAGCGAGTAATAAAACAATGTCCTTATTGTCATGCGGTGTTACCGAATCCTTTTTTTAGATAACGCCGAGCAGTGTGGTGCAATCCGTGACCGACACAAAACAAGCTCAAAGAGTGAGCATGCTATTAAATTTTATAAAAAGTGTCAGTCACAGTTGGTGTGTTTTTTGAGCCAAGTGGTAATTATTTACACTAATTTTACTTGAGTGGGTTTTACGTTCTCACTTGGGTAACAACCTAATACTTTTAAGTGCTTAGTAATGCGAGTCAGTTCAGAAAGTGCATTTTGCATGTTTTCTGCGTCCAAGTGCGCATCGACATCCACATAGAACATCTCTTCCCATGGGTTACCCATGATTGGTCTTGACTCAAGTTTAGTCATGTTAATCTCATAACGTTGCAGTACCAGCAAAGTTGCGACTAGTGAACCGGTCTCTTGTGAGGTAGACATGATAAGCGTGGTTTTGGCTGGAATTTGCGGAGAGACTTCAACGGGTTTGCGTGCGACAACGATAAAACGTGTATGGTTTTCAGTTTGGTTGGCAATGTTGCCTTGAATTGGCTGTAAGCCGTAGATTTTTCCTGAAGAAGCATTGCCAATGGCTGCCACATCAGAGCGGTTCAGCTCGCGTACTTTTTGCATTGCATCCGCTGTGCTAGCGCACGTTTTCAGCTCAATATTTTTTAAGCGTCCGATGAACTCACTGCATTGCTGGTGAGGCTGTGGGTGTGAGTAGAGGGTCGTTAGGTTCTCTAGACGGATTTCTTCAGTTGCAACCAAACAGTGCTCAATCGGTAAGGTGATTTCACCGACGATATATAGCGTGGTGTGTTGCAATAGATCGTAGACTTCATTGATCGAACCTGAACTGGTGTTTTCAATCGGTAGCACACCGTAATCGGCATGACCAGATTCTACCGTGCTAGCAACTTCTTTAAAGCCTTCGCAATTGAGTTCGATTAATTCAGTATTTTTACGGCTGAAATATTCACGACTTGCGAGATGTGAGTAAGAGCCTTTTGAACCAAGAAAAGCAACGCGAGCCAGTGGTTTTCGACTCAGTTCAGGATTCGCAAGATTTTGTAAGTATGACTGCTGCAGAAGTACGGAGTCTTCAATAATCGCATGGAATAGCTTAGTGATGTACTGGGCATCAAGTTGATACTTGTCTAAACCGTTGTTGATTAGTTTTACTAGGAGTTGCTGTTCACGCTCGGCATCACGTACAGGCTTAGCGGTGTGCACTTTGCTTTTTGCCACCTCAATACTCATCTTACGACGTTCAGAAAGTAGTTGTAGTAGCTTATCGTCTAGCTCATTAAGTCGCAGACGAATTTCGTCAAGAGAGTATTGTTGTTCTGTCATCCTAATAATCCTTACATAAAAAAACCTCCCGTTGGGGAGGCTTTCTGTTCGTTTTTGACTTATCTTCCGAAAACGAGTCAGCCCCCAAAGCTATTGGAGAAAAAACAAGTCGAAAAAGAACAGATGAGTGGGTTGCATAAATTTTATTCATTTAAGAAGTTACTCAACACAATAAGCAACCGTGTTTTCAGCGTCAAGCAAAAAAATAGCGCCCTGAGGCGCTATTTTCTAAATATCGATTTGGTTATTCCGCTTCTTCGACTTCTTCAAGCTCCGGCTTTTCGCTGCGGCGAGCTTCTGGCTTGTGGCGTAGTTTGTTTAGCTGACGTTCTAGTTTTTGTTCTACCTCGTTAACGGCAGCGTATAAATCTTCATGTAATGCTGAAGCGACAAGTTTTCCTTTTGGTACCGTGATGACTGCTTCAAACTTCATTTGTTTGTTTGGCTCCTCGCTGAAGGTCGCTTGGCAGCCAATGATATCTACTTGCCACTTCTCGAGCTTTTTAAATTTGCTCTCAATGTGATTGCGGATTGCAGAGGTGATGTCGATATTTTTACCAGTGATGTTTACTTTCATAGATGTTTTCCTCTGTTGCATCCCTCATGGGTTAACTCCAGATTACTGATTCAACCGAGAAAAAATGTGATCTATATCACTATTTTTGTCTGATATTTCTTGCTCGAAACCATTTGTGATCTCACTCAAACACTGTTGGAAATAATGTGCGAAAAAGCTTGTGAAACAAAAAAAACGCGTTAGATTGGTAAGGGTATCCAGCTAAAAAGCCACTGTTTTTTAGGGCACTTATGCGGCCTAAACAAATAGGTTGCTCATTCCTTGCTCACTGTCTAATTGTGATCTTAATCTCAAAAAAATCCACCAGATCCCAGATTCGGTTTTCTCTATCGTAATGCGTTAGCTTTAATTATTTTCCTTCCACTTCAATCGGGAATATCAAGGGGTTTGTTATCGAGTGGTCGGGTTGATTTCGGCTTTGTTGTAATAACGATAGCTGCGTATAGATAATAAAATAGCGATTTACGTTGGCGACGTATTGCACCGGTTCACGACCGATATTTCGGCGGGTGACGATCTCTACGTGTTTAAACCATCGATTTGGGTTATACCCTTGCTGACGCGCAATACGTCGCATCTTGCGAATGTTGCCTGGGCCGGCATTGTAAGAGGCAAGCGCGAAGTAGACTTTGTTCTCAGCGCTAATGCTAGTGTCATTGAAGTAGCGGTCTTTAATGAAACGCATGTATTTCACACCGGCATGAATGTTATTGTCGAGTTTGTAAATGTTAGGAATATTGATATTGGGATCTCTGGCTGTGCTGGGCAATACTTGCATGATCCCTACCGCACCCATGTGCGACACCCTCCTTTGATCGAGCCCTGACTCTTGATAGCCTTGAGCTGAAATCATCAGCGGATCGAATCCGTATTGATTGGAATATTTAGTAAAGGTATCCGCCAACGATTCTAATTTACGGATGTTTTTCGGATCGAGAACCTCCCTTAGCCATCGCGTATTTTCGAGATATTTGCCATAAATCACATTGCCCATCATGGTGCCAGAGCGGTGTTTGGCAAGGTACTGATCAACCGAGCGCTTTAGTTGAGGGCTATCTTTTCGCATTGCCCAAGCTATCACCCCGTTTTTACGCAGTGGTAGTTTCTTTTGCGCCTGAATATTGTTCATGACAGTTAGCCAAAGCTCGGCTTTGTGACTATCGAGAATCGTCGCTTTGATGTGCCCCTGATTAACCATCTCCATCACTTCGTAGTCTTGTATGGTTTCATGCAAAAAGCGGATTAACACAGGAGGTTTGCCGAGTTTATTGAGCTGGTGGTTGAGTTTTTGCAGACTTTCAAAGTAACTAGAGCTAGCGCGTACCCAAAACTCTTTACCGCTTAATTGCTTGATATCGGTGTATTGGGTTTTCTGTTTAGGGGTGATAATCCATTCTTGTACTCCCCGTCTTACTGGCGCGCTGAATTCGACCTTTTCTTGCCGTTGTTTGGTGACGGTTAGATTGGCGACCACAAGGTCACCATAGCCCTGCTCAAGTAACGGGAGAAGATCATCACGATCAACCGGAATAACTTGGAGATTGAGTTTGGCATGGCTGCGTTTGAGCTGCTTTTCAAAATGATAGAGTAGCTCAGCCAATATTCCTTTAGGTTGGCCTTGCTCAATGTAGTAAAAACCCAGGTCAGCGGATACCAAGACACGAATAACGCCTTTTTTTTCCAATTTATTTAAGTCGCCAAAATAGGGCGCCCTATCTAGGGGAGTAAGCGATAACGCCATTGCATGAAGTGGCAATAATATCAAAGACAAGCAAAGAGCTTTTAACATGAGGTAGCCTTTATAGATAACTCTATTAAAGGTAGCTTTTGTTAGGAAGTAAACAAGGTTGGGTTATACCTCAGTCGTATGTTGAGGCTATTTGGATTTAAATTAAGTGGCTGGAATAAAAAGCCGCGTTTAAACGCGGCTATGATAAATCTGAAGATTTAGATTGGGTTCAGTTTCATTAACTGACGAGTTCGTTCTGCCGGTTCTTCTAGTCCCAACTCTTCGTAAGCTTCTAATTGGATGCTCAAAGACTTACGTGCAGCTTCCGTATTTGGATAGGTCTTTTGCAGTTCCTGACAGCGATTGATTGCGGCAATCCAAGCTTCACGGCGTAGATAGAAATCAGCCGTTGCTAAATCGTATTCAGCTAAGCGATTTTTTAATGAAATCATTCGCTTATGCGCATCTTCAGCGTAAGGGCTATTTGGGTATCGTTCCAATAGTTTCTTAAAGTCTGCAAACGCGGATTTTACCGGTTCAGGATCGCGGTCGCTACGATCAATATTGAAGATATCGTGCATAAAGTTGCGATCTTGCGCCATATGCGTCAAGCCACGCATATACAATACCCAGTCTAATTTTTCATTGGTTGGGTTTAAACGAATAAAGCGTTCGATGGTAGCCAAGCCTAGCGCGAGATCATCATTTTTGTAGTAAGCGTAGATGAGATCAAGCTGAACTTGTTCTGAATACGCACCAAACGGGTAACGAGAGTCGAGAGCTTCGAGTTTCTCGATCGCTGTATTCCAACTACCTTGCTGCAGTAATACTTGAGCTTCAGAGTAAAGCTCTGATGGCGGAACATCTGGAACAATCTCTTCGCTGCTGGTACATCCGACGAGTAAACTGAGTGCCAATAATCCAGATAAAGTATGCTGTTTCATGTCAGGAGTCGATTCCTTGAAGTAAATAATTCTCTCGCTTCCGTTACTTTCTTGTCGGTAGCAGATACAATGGAGCAATATTCTTCCATACTAGTGACAATTAGTCTCACAGTTTTTAAAAAAGTTCGATATGGCTCAGCAGATTGAATTAACCAATACAGTAAAAGATAGTCAATTAGGTCAACGTCTTGACCAAGCTATCGCAGAAATTTTTTCCGATTTCTCTCGTTCGCGACTCAAAGAGTGGCTTCTTGCGGGCAAAGTGCAAGTGGATGGTGAAGTGATCACTAAACCACGTACGAGAGTTATGGGTGGCGAAGTCATCACACTACAAGCGGAGCTTGAAGATGAAGAGCGCTGGGAAGCGCAAGATATCCCATTGGATATCGTCTATGAAGATGATGACATCATTGTTATTAACAAGCCTCGTGACTTTGTCGTGCACCCTGGAGCGGGTACACCAGACGGTACGGTGCTTAATGCGTTGCTGCATCATTACCCTGATATTGCGGAAGTACCTCGTGCGGGTATTGTGCACCGTCTAGATAAAGACACTACCGGTTTGATGGTGGTGGCGAAGACGGTTCCGGCACAAACACGTTTAGTGCGTGCGCTGCAAAAACGTAATATCACACGTGAATACGAAGCGATTGCTATCGGTCGTATGACTGCGGGCGGTAAGGTGGATAAACCGATTGGTCGCCACTCGACGAAGCGTACTTTAATGGCGGTAAGCCCTATGGGTAAACCGGCAGTGACGCACTACCGTGTAGCTGAACATTTCCGTGAACATACACGCATTCGTCTGCGTCTGGAAACCGGACGTACTCACCAAATCCGTGTGCATATGTCATACCTACAGCACCCTCTGCTAGGTGACACTGCTTACGGTGGTCGTGCGCGTATACCATCAGGTGCAACACCAGAAGTGACGGACATGATTCGTCGTTTCGATCGTCAAGCGCTTCATGCGGTGATGCTGCGTTTCGAACACCCTGTTACAGGTGAAGAGCTCGAATTCCACGCTCCAGTACCTGCTGATATGGTGGCGATGACTGAAGCATTGCGCCAAGACGCTCAAGAGCACGGATTAGAAGAAGAGTACTAATATGTCGCTAATTATTCCTAACTGGAAAGTGCCTAAGCAGGTTAAAGCTATCTCGACGACACGTTTGGGTGGTCATTCTGCAGCGCCATATCAAGGTTTGAACCTTGGTAGCCATGTTGGGGATGAATTAGCAATGGTACTTGAAAATCGTCAGGTTTTGGTTGAGCTTGCTGGTATGCCGAGTGCGCCAATTTGGCTTAATCAAACCCATTCGACGCGCGTTGAAGTCGTCGATAAACCGACATCAAGCACGCTTGATGCCGATGGTTTATTTACCGATCAGCGTGGTGTTGTCTGCTCAGCGATGACGGCGGATTGCTTGCCTGTATTGTTGACTAATACGCAAGGCACACAAGTGGCTGCCGTTCATGCTGGTTGGCGTGGGCTCGCCCATGGCATTGTTGAAAATGCAGTTGAGATGTTTGAAGGTGAGGTGATTGCCTGGCTTGGTCCTGCAATTGGCCCGAGCGCCTTTGAAGTGGGTGACGATGTATTACAAGCATTCTGTGATTTTGATTCACAGGCGAGTCGTGCATTTAAACCGACGGGCACAGTGGGTAAATGGTGGGCGAATATGGATCAAATTGCCACTCAGCGCTTGAATAAACTCGGCGTAAGCCAAGTGTACGCCAGTGGCATGTGTACCTACTCTGACCCTGAACAATTCTACTCTTATCGTCGTGATGGGGTGACTGGGCGACAAGCCAGTTTAATTTGGCTCGAATAATTTAAAGGCTGACATTTTGTCAGCCTTTTTTCATTTTTGCTCCCTTGAAAATCGCGCCATGCGTAGCCATCTTTGTTAGTGAAATAGAATTACCTCAGTTGAGTTTAGGAAGGTTGAAATGCGTCTAGACAGATTTACTAGCAAGTTCCAAATCGCTATTTCTGACGCGCAGTCTTTGGCGTTAGGTCGTGATCATCAATATATTGAACCAGTCCACCTGATGGTGGCACTGATGGATCAAAATGGCAGCCCGATCCGCCCATTACTGACGATGTTAAGTGTGGATGTTTCCCAGTTACGATCGAAGCTAGGAGAAATGTTAGATCGTTTACCGAAAGTGAGTGGCATTGGTGGCGATGTTCAGCTTTCTGGTGGTATGGGCACTTTGTTTAACTTGTGTGACAAAGTGGCGCAAAAGCGTCAAGACACTTACATATCTTCCGAGATTTTCTTACTGGCGGCGATTGAAGATCGTGGCCCTCTTGGTGCGTTACTGAAAGAGTTTGGCATTACCGAGCAAAAAGTCACTGAAGCGATCGATAAGATCAGAGGCGGTCAAAAGGTTGATGACCCAAATGCTGAAGAGATGCGCCAAGCGCTTGAGAAATTTACCGTCGATCTTACCGAGCGTGCCGAGCAAGGTAAATTGGACCCTGTTATCGGCCGAGATGATGAAATTCGTCGCACGATCCAAGTTTTGCAGCGCCGAACTAAAAATAACCCAGTCATCATAGGTGAGCCAGGGGTGGGTAAAACTGCAATTGTTGAAGGTCTTGCTCAGCGCATTATTAATAATGAAGTGCCGGAAGGCTTGCGTGGTCGCCGCGTATTGTCACTCGACATGGGCGCATTAGTCGCGGGTGCGAAATATAGAGGCGAATTTGAAGAGCGTCTAAAGTCAGTCCTTAATGAACTATCTAAAGAAGAGGGCAATATCATCCTCTTTATTGATGAGATTCATACTATGGTTGGGGCAGGTAAAGGTGAAGGCTCAATGGATGCGGGTAATATGCTCAAGCCAGCCCTTGCTCGTGGTGAACTTCACTGTGTAGGAGCGACGACTTTAGATGAATACCGTCAGTATATGGAGAAAGACCCTGCGTTAGAGCGTCGTTTCCAAAAAGTGCTGGTGGATGAGCCAACCGTAGAAGATACCGTGGCGATCTTACGTGGTCTTAAAGAGCGTTATGAATTGCACCACCATGTTGAAATTACCGATCCGGCGATTGTTGCTGCAGCAACGCTGTCACACCGTTATGTCTCTGATCGTCAATTGCCAGATAAAGCGATCGATCTCATTGATGAAGCGGCGTCGAGCATTCGTATGCAAATGGACTCGAAACCGGAAGCGCTTGATAAGCTAGAGCGCAAGATCATTCAATTAAAGATCGAACAACAAGCGCTAAGTAACGAGCAAGACGACGCGAGTGAAAAACGCCTAGAGATTCTGAATCAAGAACTGCAAGAGAAAGAACGTGATTTTGCTGAGCTTGAAGAAGTGTGGAATACAGAGAAAGCCGCACTGTCTGGTACTCAACATATTAAGACTGAACTCGAGCAAGCGCGTCTTGATATGGAGTTAGCTCGTCGAGCGGGTGATTTAAGTCGTATGTCTGAGCTGCAATATGGCCGTATTCCTGAGTTAGAGAAACAACTCGACTTAGCGACGCAAGCTGAAATGCAAGAAATGACGCTTCTGCGTAATAAAGTGACTGATGCAGAAATTGCCGAAGTTCTGTCTAAACAAACCGGCATTCCAGTTTCTAAAATGCTGGAGGCAGAGAAAGAGAAGCTACTGCGTATGGAGCAAGTGCTACATAAGCGTGTCATTGGCCAAAAAGAAGCGGTTGAAGTGGTGGCGAATGCGATTCGCCGTAGTCGAGCAGGCCTGTCTGATCCAAATAAACCGATTGGTTCCTTCTTATTCTTAGGTCCAACGGGTGTGGGTAAAACCGAACTGTGTAAAACACTGGCAAACTTTATGTTTGATAGTGAAGATGCCATGGTACGTATCGACATGTCTGAGTTTATGGAGAAACACTCTGTGGCTCGCTTAGTCGGTGCGCCTCCTGGTTATGTTGGCTATGAAGAGGGTGGCTATTTAACGGAAGCAGTGCGACGCAAACCATACTCAGTCATTCTATTAGATGAAGTTGAGAAGGCGCATCCGGATGTGTTCAATATATTGCTACAAGTATTGGATGATGGGCGCCTAACTGATGGTCAAGGTCGTACGGTTGATTTTCGCAATACGGTTGTGATCATGACGTCGAACCTCGGTTCTTCGCGTATTCAAGAGAACTTTAATACACTGGATTACCAAGGTATTAAGAATGAAGTCATGGAAGTAGTCACGAAACACTTCAGACCTGAGTTCCTTAACCGTGTTGATGAAAGTGTCGTTTTCCATCCACTTGGTCAGGATCATATTAAGTCGATTGCCGCCATTCAGTTGTTACGTCTATCTAAACGTATGGAAGAGCGTGGCTACCATATGGAAGTATCAGAGAAAGCGTTGGACTTGATTGCTCAAGTTGGCTTTGACCCTGTATACGGCGCTCGACCACTAAAACGCGCGATTCAACAAAGTGTCGAGAACCCGTTGGCGAAAGCGATACTTTCAGGACGAGTTGTGCCGGATAAAACCATTAAATTGATTGTGCACAATGACCAAATCGTTGCTCACCAGTAAGTATAAGTAGAGAGAAAAGGGGCTTTTAGCCCCTTTTTTGCTGCTGTTTTAACTGTTTTGTTTAAAATCCGTGCAAACAAACCGAAAGTAGCAAAAAAACTATTGCCAGTTAAAATTATCTCCCTATAATTCGCCTCCGTTGTCACGACAAACCAAGCGGTTTAGCGAAGCAACGAGACGGTGAAAGTTAACAAACTAACTTTCAGAGAAATAACGAAAAAAGTGTTTGACACTGAAAGTTATCTCGCTAAAATTACCGTCCGCTTTGAGATGAAAGCTTAAAGCAAAGCTCTTTAACAATATAAACCTATCAATCTGTGTGGGCACTCGTTGATGATAATCCAATTAGATACTTCGGTATCAAATTCGATTTCAATGAACTGAGTGACCAATTGATACTTCGGTATCAGCACAGTCA
>NZ_JADILO010000021.1 GCF_015278125.1 Vibrio fluminensis | reverse complement strand
AAGGGTTGGTTCTATATAAGTCATGATAATCATCCTTGTGATTGCTTAGATGATCAGATCATGAAATTTAAAATTAGTTCAAAAAAATCCCCAAACCGTGGCTTGGGGATTTGTGTATAAGAGACAGGGCATGATGCCTTCCTTTTTGTTTTCATCGAATGATCAATCAACGCGTAATTCGTTAAGCATCGATTCTGGCAACGCCAATTCGTCGTTTTTATTGACCGAAATACCAGCAGCGATGATCGCTTCAGCTATTTGCTTTGCTTCATCGAGTGAATGCATGGCTGCGGTACCACATTGGTATTCATTGAGCTCTGGGATCTTGTTTTGATCTTCCACTTTCAAAACATCTTGCATTGCGGTCAGCCATGCGCTGGCAACTTGCTGCTCATCTGGCGTACCAATCAAGCTCATGTAGAAGCCAGTACGGCAACCCATCGGTGAAATATCAATGATCTCAACGCTATCACCATTTAAGTGATTACGCATAAAACCGGCATACAGGTGCTCAAGAGTATGAATTCCCTTCTCTGATAAAATATCTTTATTCGGTGCAGTAAAACGCAAGTCAAACACCGTAATGGTGTCACCCTTAGGTGTGGTCATGGTTTTCGCTACACGTACCGCTGGCGCATTCATGCGAGTGTGATCAACAGTAAAGCTATCTAGTAATGGCATCGTCCCTCTCCTGCTAGTTAAAAAAACCAGCTACTATTATTTTCCAACTCTTGGCGGCACTGTTTTAGCTGCCAGCCATAATCCTTTGCTTGTTGCTCCACTTTACGCGCGACGCGAATAAGTGAAGGCTTGCCTTGATAGGTTTTACGTTTATACCCGCCTCGGCCTTCGTGATACGCTAAATATTGATTGTATGGGTCCCACTTTGAGATGCCCAATTGCTTTTGCGTCTCAGAGGTATACCAGCCAATAAACATCAGTGAATCATCAAAACTGGTGCGTGAACCACCGTGATTGGTCGCTTTTTGAAAGTCTTCCCACGCTGGGTCTTGTGCTTGTGCATAGCCATAAGCACTGCTCACACGTCCCCACGGAATAAAACCTAACAGGTAATCTTTCGGCGGTCTAGCATCGTGTCTAAAGCTACTCTCTTGCTTTACAAATGCCATTGCCACATTGATTGGCGTGCCCCACTCTTCTTGCATATCCACCGCATCATCAAACCAGTCCGGATTCTCACGAAAAATCGAACACAAGTTACTTTGATTGGCCGGCGGTGGTGTAGCACAGCCAGCCAAGCTGACTGCGCCAATTAATAGAGCGAGCTTTAGAATCCTTTCTTTGGTCATCGTTATTGCTTTAGGTAAGAGAAATAGTCAGTTAAAAAGTCATCAAAGTTCAATGTGTCGGATTCTTCTTGAGCTTTTTGAGCTTCAATCGAACGCGCTACTTCGGCTTCCATCTTATCTTGTGAGTATTCAATATATTGGTGCGCAAGATGCTGCTCAATGTACTTGCGTCCCAATGTACGGCCTAGGTTACCCAAGCCTTGATGCGCTTTTGTATCCGCAAGCACTTGACCAGAAAGCGTGAGTTCAGGGTTATCAATCCAAGTCATCAATTTATCGCAAACCGCTTGATATTCATTACCACCCAACACTTGATCCATCTTCTCTGCCACTTGAGTAAGCTCTACAAACACTCGCTTAGCCCACTCTTGCAGCGTCAAAACTTCACCTTTACAGCCGATCTGCAGCTCTAGACCCACTTTACGGCCTTCAAGCACGACTTTATTCCAGTTTTCACGCCAGCATGCTTGCTCACAGAAATCCATCGGTTCAGAGTCACTCAGTGCTGCCCAAGTCAGGAACAAATCAAGGAAACGAACTTGATCTTTATTGATACCAATCGAGCTGTACGGATTGACATCCAATGAGCGAACTTCAATATACTCTACGCCACCACGAGTTAAGGCTTCTGAAGGTTTTTCACCTTTTTGCGTCACACGTTTAGGGCGAATTGGAGCATACAGTTCATTTTCGATTTGCAGCACATTACTGTTTAGCTGACGATACTCGCCATCTACTTTTAAACCAATCTTGGCAAACTCAGCAGAAGGTAAACGGATCGCACTGTTTAGACCTTCTAGGTACTCTTCAATACTGTTAAAACCGATCTTAAGTACGCTTTGCTCACTGCTGGTGTAGCCAAGATCACTTAGGCGTAAAGATGTCGCTTGTGGCAAGTAAAGCGTATGGCCAATATTTTCAAACGGCAGCTTGGTTTCACGGCCTTGAATAAACGATGAACACAACGCAGGCGAAGCACCAAAGAAGAATGGAATTAACCAACCAAAACGGTAGTAGTTGCGGATCAGAGCAAAATAGCCATCAGACTTAGTCGCCTGACGAGACTCTTCATCCTGCTCACCATATAGCGCATCCCAAAACTGTTCTGGGAAAGAGAAGTTAAAATGCACACCCGAGATAATTTGCATCAAACTGCCGTAACGACGCTTAAGACCTTCTCGGTAAAGCGTTTTCATTTTGCCTGAGTTTGATGTGCCATATTGAGCGAGGTTAATGATGTCTTCATCTGAGACGTAGCAAGGCATCGATAGCGGCCACATCTTTTCACCGTCTAATTTAGTTTGAGTGAAGTGATGAATATCTTCTAACTGAGCCAACAAGGTATCGATATCTTGTGAAACGGGAGTGATAAATTCCAATAACGACTCAGCAAAGTCGGTTGTAATCCAGTTATTGGAATATGCAGAGCCCAAGCCACTTGGGTGCGGGGTGGTTGCCAGCTTACCACCTTGTTTATAGCGCAGGGTTTCTCGTTCTACACCGCGACCAAAATTCTTAAATACTTCTGGGTTGCGGGCAACTTTCTCTAAACGCGCAGCAAAATCTGTCAAAACGGAGTCGCCTTCATCTGTGGTTCATAGCTATATAATAGGTCTGATATAGCAAGAACTGGCTCAATACATACTGTAGGGCGGAAAACCCGCCCTACCAACATGCTCTCTTTATGTGTCCTTTACTGGACAATTTCAAGCTCTTTGATAGGAATCTGTAACGATTCCAGCTGTGGTTTTAACCTTTTAGCATCACCAACAACAATAATTTGGTAATCATTTGGATTAAACCACTTCTTCGCCAACGCATCTAGTACATCCTTGTTGACCGTTTCGACAATTTCGTTTCTTTGCTGTAGATAATCCTCATCTAAGCTAAAGGTTAAGATACCACCAAGCATCTGGGTTTTCTGTGATGGTGTTTCATACTTAAGCGCATCTTGTTGGCCAACGGCCAAACGCATAAAGTTGAGCTCCTCATCCGTCATGCCTTTTTCGCTATATTGCTTAAGCTCTTTTTGCATTTCGACGATAGAGGCAACCGTCGCATCTGCGCGCACTTGGGCAGAGAACACCACCGCACCAACTTCTCGGTTTGACGCTAGGTAACCACTCGCGCCATAGGTGTAACCTTTGTCCTCACGTAAGTTCTGGTTAATTCGGCTATTAAAGTTACCGGCCAGGTTAAAATTAGCCAATTGAGTGAGGTACACTTCTCCCGTCGCATCAAACGGCAGACCTTGGCGTACCATACGAACAATACTTTGTGGCGCGCTTGGTTTATCCACCAAGTAAATGGCACGGCCTTCAACTGGTTTCACCAATTGTGGACTCAACAATGGTGCCGCGTCACCATGCCAATTTTCAATAAACTTAAGCTGTGAGGTGACATCACCTTTAGACAAGTCGCCAACCACCACAATTTGTGTTCCTTGTGGCGTATAGTGTTGACGATAGAACTGCTTCACATCATCAAGCGTTAATTGGCTAACTGATTGATAGGTACCATCACTCGGACGCTGATAAAGAGAACCGCTAAACAGCACCTGACGCGTCGCTTGAGAAGCTAACCAACTAGGTTGTTGATGCTGATAAACTAATCCTTCAAGCATCTGTTGCTTCACTCGGTCAAAATCTTGCTGTTTAAATGCAGGCTCAAACAAGACTTCTTCAACAATCGCCAATGTTTGCGGCAGGTTTTTCTCTAAACTCGCCAATGAGATGGTTGTCGTGTAATTACCCGCATTGATAGCCACGCTGCTACCTAGTTTATCCAAGCGCGCTTGTAGCTCTTCCAGAGTCGACTTTTGTGTCCCCTCTTGCATCATAGCGGCGGTTAAATTGGCAATGCCTTCTTGTCCTTTTGCAGCATAACGTTCACCGGCAGGCAAGCGAATATCCATTTGGACTGTAGGCGTCTCATCGCTCACCGTACCCAACAGCTCAGCGCCATTATCAAAGTAAACGCGGTACAACTTAGGCATTTCGGCTTTCACAGCTTCTGCCACTTGTGGCATCACCGAACGGTCGAAATCATCCGTAGCACGGCGATACACGAGATCGCTTTCATTAACTTTTTGATATTCAGGCAAAGTGCGAGGAGGCGTAGTAAACGTGCTTGGTGCAACCGCCAAATCTACACGCCCTTTCGGTACAACACTTAATGTCACCTTATGATGACCATTAATGTACTGCTCGTAGGCCGCCATCACTGATTCAGGTGTCACAGCTCGAATGCGCTCTAGCTGAGTTTGTAGTCGATCTGGCTGACCAAAGAACGTTTCATTAGATGCAAGCTGCGATACTTTGCCTTTAACACTTTGCAGTGCAAATACCGCCGATGACTCTGACATTCCGGTAATTTCATCCAAGCGCTCTTGGCTAATACCTTGCTGTTTAAAATCAGCCAAAATCTGCATCATCTCTTGATACAGCGGCTTTAACTGCCCCTTGTCACCAGAAGGGGCCATCGCGTAAATGTAAAAATTACAGGAAAGTTCTGCACAGTCTTGAAATGCGCCTGCATCAACCGCTTTCTGAGTCTTGACTAATTTCTGGTACAACAACGAATTCGCGCCGCTACCCAATGATGACGCAAGAGCGTTTAACGCCATTTCATCTTGATGGCCGCGATACTGAGTCGGCCAACCAACAATCACCATAGGTTGCCTGATGCGATCTTCCAAAGTGATGTATTTATCTTGAGTAAGCACCGCTGGCTGTTTATCTGCCTGATTGACTTCTGGGCCACGAGGAATCGAGCCAAAGTACTTATTCACCCATTCGAGCGTCTGCTCAACATTAATATCACCACCAATCGTCAGTACCGCATTATTAGGACCATACCAACGTAGGAAAAATGCTTTAAGGTCGTTTACATCAACGCGATCTAAATCTTCAACATAACCAATGGTTTGCCATGAATATGGGTGACCTTCTGGATACATCGCTTCGCCCATTTTCTCCCACATCAAACCATAAGGTCGGTTATCGTAATTTTGCGCACGCTCGTTTTTCACGGTATCGCGCTGAACTTCAAATTTACGTTGTGAAACCGCATCCAATAAAAAGCCCATACGGTCCGACTCTAACCACAGCATTTTTTCTAACTGGTTCGCCGGTACCGTCTCAAAATAATTGGTTCGATCACGATTAGTGGTACCGTTTAGCGTACCACCCGCTTCGGTGATCAAGCGAAAATGTTCTTGATCGCCAACATGCTCACTGCCTTGAAACATCATATGTTCGAAGAAATGGGCAAAACCTGATTTACCAATCTCTTCGCGCGCAGATCCAACATGATAGGTCACATCAACATGAACCAGAGGATCGGAGTGATCCGGTGAGAGAATAACCGTTAAGCCATTATCGAGTTTATATTTGCTGTAAGGAATAGTCGCCTTACCTGCGACAGCGTCCACCTCTTCAACAAGTGTGACACCTTGAGGAAGTGAAGAAAAAAACGGTACGGAATAATCGAGATTTGAGGTGCAACCGAACAATGCGGTAAGAGACACAGCACCAATTAAAAACTTTCTCATCGTATTTCCTTAGAAAAGACCGTAAAACAAGGCAGCAAGCAAGGAATAACGAAAGGCTTTACCGATAAGAATTAGCCAAAAACTCGGCCAAAATTTCATACGAAGCCAACCTGCTGCAAGACACAAAGGATCACCAATGACAGGTAACCAACTAAAAAACAACGTCCAGTAGCCATACTTTTGCAGCCACTGTATGGCTTTATGACCATGTTTTTCGTTTTGAGTTCGATTAGGTAGCCATAGTCCTAACCAATAATTAGTCAGCCCACCCAAAGTGTTACCAAGTGTCGCCACTAATATAACCATAGCTGGAGAATATTGATCTAGACTCAGAGTAGCAATTAATCCTGCTTCTGAGCCGCCGGGTAATAAGGTTGCACTAAGAAAACCACTAAAAAAGAGAACCCAAAGTGCAGAATCAGAAAACCATAATGCGAAAGATTGAAACGCAGTATTAAACGTTTCTAGCATTGCATATCCAACAAAATTTTTCCTCGCGTGTGCCCCGTTTCCATTTGCTTATGGGCGTCCACTACCTGATCCATCGGGTAGACTTGATAAATTTCTGTTTTAAGCAGACCCACGCTAACCATATAGAGCATGGCATCTAGCTGCTCAGGGTTGGGATCAACTAACATTCCCGTAGCCTCAAAGCCTAGAAGTTTGGCTTTTTCACAAATAAGCTCGGCACTTAATGTCGGCACTGTTACCACTCTCGCACCATCTTTTAGGCACTTCAACGCATCAAGCGCCGCTTCACCACCGACAAGATCCACCAATACATCGGCTTCTTCGACTCGCTCGGAAACCGGAGCAAAATGGTAATTCACCGCGTGGGCACCAAGCGTTGCGAGATAATCAAGGTTGCTTTCACCGCAGGTAGTAAACACTTCTGCTTTGGCCGCCACTGCAAGTTGCACAGCAATATGGCCAACACCGCCAGCGCCCGCTAGGATCAAGACCCGTTGCCCCTCTTGCACAGAGACTGTATCTAAAGCTTGCACCGCAGTTTGACCCGCAAGAGGCAGTGCAGCAGCCGCTTCAAGTGTTACTGTATCAGGTACTCGACTTAATGCTTGGGCTGGCACTGTTACGTATTGGCTGTAGCCACCACCTTGCAAAGGGAAGCCAATAAAGCCAGCCACTTTATCACCAATTTCAAACATATCGGCGCCTTCACCGACACTGTGTATTGAACCGGAAATATCATAGCCCAGCACCCAAGGTAGGTTGTCTTTATTCTCAGCGGCGGCCCAACCAAGCCCAGCTCGCGTTTTTACATCAATCGGATTTACGCCCGCAAAAGCGACTTTCACGACTACGCAGCCTGACTGAACTTGAGGAACTTGAGCCGTCTGGATAGAGAGAACTTCTGGTGCGCCAAATTGGGGGATGACTACTTGTTTGTTTTCCATATCAACTAATCCTTATTGATGTAAAAAAGGGATGCCGAAGCATCCCTTTGAATATATAACATTTTGTTTGCCTAGGTTAACCACTTGTTTGCAATTTAACCAAGTTATCACTCAAGCGTGAATGGCAACCATAAAACAATCTGTCACTAACCAACCAGCGCCAGCAAAATACCTGCCGCGACTGCCGAACCTAGAACTCCCGCTACATTTGGTCCCATTGCGTGCATCAACAAGAAGTTTTGCGGGTTGGCTTCTAAACCCACTTTGTTCACCACACGCGCTGCCATTGGTACAGCCGAAACACCTGCCGCGCCAATCAGTGGGTTAATGTCTTCTTTAGAGAACTTATTCAGTAGCTTCGCCATCAAGACACCGCCCGCAGTACCGATACTAAACGCAACCGCACCTAAAGCGAGGATGCCTAGAGTCTCTAAATTTAAGAACTCCTCAGCCTGCAACTTCGAACCCACACTTAAGCCTAAGAAGATGGTGACAATATTGATAAGCTCGTTCTGCGCCGTTTTAGAAAGGCGATCAACCACGCCCGCTTCGCGCATTAAGTTACCTAAACAGAACATTCCTACCAGCGGCGTTGCTGAAGGTAAGAATAAAATCGCCATCATCAGCACCGCTAATGGGAACAGAACTTTCTCTGTTTTGCCCACATGGCGTAGCTGAGCCATTTTGATTTTGCGCTCTTCTGGCGTGGTTAAGGCTTTCATAATTGGTGGCTGAATGATCGGTACCAATGCCATGTAGCTATAGGCTGCAACGGCAATTGCACCGAGCAAGTCCGGTGAAAGCTTACTCGCAAGGAAGATAGCTGTTGGGCCATCCGCACCACCAATGATCGCAATTGAAGCAGCATCTGGCATTGAGAATTCCATACCAGGCACATAGTTCAATAGAATCGCGCCAAACAGTGTCGCAAAAATACCAAACTGCGCCGCTGCTCCTAGCCATAAGGTTTTCGGGTTAGCGATCAGCGCACCAAAGTCAGTCATCGCACCCACGCCTAAGAAAATAAGCAGAGGAGCAATGCCGGAGGCTACTGCCACTTTATAGAAGGTATAAAGTGTGCCATCGGTAAACTTAGCATTCGCCGCTAATGACTCAAGCAAGGTCAATTGCTCAGGCTCCGCTATCTTGTAGGCTGCTTTTACTGCTTCGGTAGAAATATCGGTAATACCCAAAACCGAGGCAAACTGAGTCAACAGATTGATATCACCAGCAGCAATGGCATTGACCACCGCGCTGTTTGCTAGACCTACCACAGGAATATTGGCCAAAATGGCACCAAAACCAATCGGTAATAGCAATAATGGCTCAAAACCTTTGCGAATCGCCAAGTAAAGTAGCGTACAGCCAACAGCAATCATGCATAGCTGACCAAACTCAAAATTGGCGATCCCAGTTTCAGACCAGAGAGTTAGTAATCCTTCCATGGTACTCCCTTACGCGAGGCTTAGTAGCGGAGCGCCAACAACGACTGAATCACCTTCTTTGACGTGAAGATCCTGAACCACACCACCACGAGCTGCGCGTACTTCAGTTTCCATCTTCATCGCTTCCAGGATCAACAATACGTCACCTTCAGCCACTTCAGAGCCACTTTGTACGTTAACTTTAAAGATGTTGCCCGCTAATGGAGCAGGGACTGCTTCAACATTTCCAGAAGCGACTGGCGCCGCCGCAGGAGCGGTTTGTGCAGCAACAGTTGGCGTGACAGAAGTCAATTGCCCCTGAGGACCGACTTCCACATCGTAGACTTGACCATCCACTTTGACGCTGTATGTCTCAATGCCACCTACGGCAGGGGCTGCTGCAGGTGCTGCAACGGGTGCTGGCGCTTCTTTACCTGGTGCAGGTTCAAAGGCTTCTGGGTTGTGACGATTTTTAAGGAACTTAAGACCCACTTGTGGGAACAGTGCATAAGTCAGAACATCATCAACCGTATCTTCGGCTAAAGAGATCCCCTCTTCTTTCGCTTTCGTTAACAGATCGTCAGTAAGTTTATCTAATTCGGCTTCAAGAAGATCCGCAGGACGACCAGTGATCGGCTCCGCTCCATCTAGAACACGGGCTTGTAGCTCAGCATTCACTTCAGCTGGTGCTGCGCCATATTCACCTTTCAGCACGCCCGCTGTCTCTTTGGTAATGCTCTTATAACGCTCACCCGTTAGCACGTTGATCACCGCTTGAGTACCAACGATCTGTGACGTTGGTGTCACCAGTGGGATAAAGCCAAGGTCTTCACGCACACGTGGGATCTCTTCAAGCACCTCATCAATTCGATCCGCTGCACCCTGCTCTTTCAATTGACCTTCCATATTAGTCAACATACCACCAGGGACTTGAGCGATCAGAATGCGTGAATCGACACCTTTTAGCTGACCTTCCCATTTGGCGTATTTCTTACGCACTTCCCGGAAGTAAGCCGCGATAGGCTCAAGCTGATCCAGCTGCAGATTGGTATCACGTTCTGTGCCTTGCAGCATAGCCACCACTGTTTCCGTTGGTGTATGGCCGTAAGTACAGCTCATTGATGAAATCGCGGTATCAAGAATATCCACACCCGCTTCGACCGCTTTGATGGCTGTTGCCGTAGATAGGCCTGTTGTGGCATGGCAATGTAGAGCTAGAGGTACATCACACGATGCTTTAATACGCGTCACAAGTTCTTCAGCTTCGTACGGTTTAAGCAGACCCGCCATGTCTTTAATACATAAAGAGTGACAACCAAGATCTTCAAGACGTTTCGCCAAATCCACCCAAGTGTCCACGTTATGGACTGGGCTAGTGGTGTACGACAGCGTACCTTGTGCATGGGCACCAACATCAACGGTTGCTTTAACAGCCTTCTGGAAATTTCGAACATCATTCATCGCATCAAAGATACGAAAAACATCCATGCCATTGGAATGTGCACGCTCAACAAATTTCTCTACTACGTCGTCTGCATAATGACGGTAACCTAAAAGATTTTGACCACGCAGTAGCATTTGCATTGGCGTATTTGGCATTGCTTTTTTCAGTTCACGTAAACGCTCCCATGGGTCTTCTCCCAAGAAACGGATACACGAATCGAAAGTCGCCCCTCCCCACGTTTCTAAAGACCAGTAACCGATTTTATCCAGCTCAGCGGCAATCGGTAACATATCCTCAATACGCATACGCGTAGCAAATAGTGATTGATGGGCGTCACGAAGTACCACATCAGTGATAGCTAGTGGTTTAGACATGCTCATTAACTCCTTTTAATCCTTTAATTGCTATTTAGCTGCTGAGGTACGGTACTGATGTACCGCGGCAGAGATAGCCGCTACGACCTTCGGGCTGACAGCAGAAGATGATTGAACTGATTTATTTTGAATTGGGGTAGCAATCGGCTCTGGCACTTCCTCTGGCACTAACCGAGACATCAACCGAACGAGGTATACGAGAATTGTGAGGAAAATGAATACTACCGTCATCCCTGTAATCATGAGGGTGGCAGCATCAAATAATTGGCTTCCAATATTGTCCATTTTGCGTCCTTTCTTTGTCATCCTGACAATTGGCTCAGCGATCAAGCTGTTACTTTATTAAACTTATCTCTTAATCGTGGCTGTACTTTAAAGTACTTAAATTGCCGCAGGATGCTTCCTATGATCCCGACAAGAGGATTAGGATTATCTCGATTGATTAAATTTTGTCAATTTTGTTTAAGGCACACTTTATGATATTGCACATTTCTAGGGAAATATTCGTCACACAAATCACATAAAGCTGGAATATTCGATATGAAAAGCACAAATAACTAGCGTTTATCCCACGTTATTCCAACTTGAGAGGCTTTACTGCGATAGGCTTAAAAGTTCTGAAAATAGCGCTTAAAAAACAAGGCTTTGTATATGAAGGGTAATAATTATGCTAAATAATTGTTAATAAAAAAGCCCCGCATTTCTGCGAGGCTTTCAATGATGGCGCGCTCGAGAGGATTCGAACCTCTGACCGCCTGGTTCGTAGCCAGGTACTCTATCCAGCTGAGCTACGAGCGCGCAATGTTTTCGATATTGATTAAGTTAACCAACATCAGGTCTATGACCTAGAGAGTGGCGCGTCCTGGAGGATTCGAACCTCCGACCGCCTGGTTCGTAGCCAGGTACTCTATCCAGCTGAGCTAAGGACGCACGGGTTTCGATAATGATTAAATCACTATCAGGACTAACGCCCTTAATAATGGCGCGCTCGAGAGGATTCGAACCTCTGACCGCCTGGTTCGTAGCCAGGTACTCTATCCAGCTGAGCTACGAGCGCGCAATGTTTTCGATATTGATTAAATTAACCAACATCAGGTCTATGACCTTTCTTTCTTGTTTAAAAACTCAAATAAGTTTTCAAAGGAAAAGTGGCGCGTCCTGGAGGATTCGAACCTCCGACCGCCTGGTTCGTAGCCAGGTACTCTATCCAGCTGAGCTAAGGACGCACGGGTTTCGATAATGATTAAATCACTATCAGGACTTGAAGCCCTTAATAATGGCGCGCTCGAGAGGATTCGAACCTCTGACCGCCTGGTTCGTAGCCAGGTACTCTATCCAGCTGAGCTACGAGCGCGCTGTCTTCGATATCAATTATAGTTAATTAACATCAGGTCAATGACCTTTCTTTCTTGTTTAAAAACTTAAATAAGCTTTCAAAAGAAAAGTGGCGCGTCCTGAAGGATTCGAACCTCCGACCGCCTGGTTCGTAGCCAGGTACTCTATCCAGCTGAGCTAAGGACGCACGGGTTTCGATAATGATTAAATCACTATCAGGACTAAAGCCCTTAATAATGGCGCGCTCGAGAGGATTCGAACCTCTGACCGCCTGGTTCGTAGCCAGGTACTCTATCCAGCTGAGCTACGAGCGCGCAGGTTGTGAAGCATATCACAAAATCTTAGATTTGAAACAAAAAAATTGACCTGCCGGTCAATAAAAATGGCGGTGAAGGAGGGATTCGAACCCTCGATACGGTATCAAGCCGTATACTCCCTTAGCAGGGGAGCGCCTTCAGCCTCTCGGCCACCTCACCGTTTTTTATTATTCTCTATAAGTAGAGAATGGCGCGCTCGAGAGGATTCGAACCTCTGACCGCCTGGTTCGTAGCCAGGTACTCTATCCAGCTGAGCTACGAGCGCGCATTTGCTTTGTTTCAAAGCTTTGCTCCGAGGAGCAATTCTTCTAAATAAAGAAGAAGCAAGAATGGCGGTGAAGGAGGGATTCGAACCCTCGATACGGTATCAAGCCGTATACTCCCTTAGCAGGGGAGCGCCTTCAGCCTCTCGGCCACCTCACCGTCTTGCGGAGGCACATATTACGATTTACCGAAAATATGTCAAACACTTTCTTGGCAAATTTGAGAAAAATCTCGCTAACCGTTGCCTATTTAACCAAAGCGGTGTTTATTCACGCTTTTTTGCGAGTTTTCCATACTCACCACATACAAAAAAAGCTGACCAATAGTCAGCTTTTTCTTAGCAATTAGTAGTTGCCTGATGCAACGTTACCATTACCTTTTTCTGCCTGAATGCGCATGTAGATTTCTTCGCGATGAACAGACACTTCTTTCGGAGCATTAACACCGATGCGTACTTGGTTACCTTTCACACCCAGTACTGTTACCGTAACTTCATCACCAATCATTAGAGTTTCACCAACACGGCGAGTTAAAATTAGCATTCTGTGCTCCTTGAGTAATCTCTTAAAATTTCTTGCTACACAGCTATTATCCAACAAAAGTTATATTTTCGTAAACTCAATTCTTATTCGAATCTAGCCTAGAAAGGCATGTTTTTGTAGGCAATCGTGTGCTTTGCTCGGCATTATGTATGCTTGATGCAATAAGTTCGCTGCACTATTCACACACTCTGGTAACAATGCGGTCGTTAATGACCGTTCATCACTTTTCTGGTGAATAGCTGATATCTTATGTTCGGCAAGCAATGAATTCAAAGAATCAGCGAGCTCTTGCGTATTTGCACCAACAGCGGTCAACAAGCTAATCTGATGACGATCGGCTACTTTTCCCTGTAAGACCAATTCTAGTTTAGAGAAAGCTTCTTGCTTGACAACAATACCGAACCATTCTGGGTGCTCAATCACATCCCAAATATCAATTCCGATAAGTTGACACTGTTTCTCTACACTAATAAGTACAGGTTTAGCGACTTTAATCAAACACATATCACGTTGAATCGCTAAGCCACAAACAGAGTGTAAACATTCATCACCTTTGACCAAACTACCCTGATTGACATCGAAAGTCGACAATACTCTTAACGGAACTTGGTTTTTCCATGCGTGTAGCACAGAAGGAAGATGCAGCACTTTTGCACCATGTTTAGCCATGCTTTCCATCGAAGGGAAATCTATCACGTCAAGCTTATGAGCGCTTTCAACGATACGAGGGTCACAAGTATAGATACCATCAACGTCGGTGAAAATTTGGCATTCATCCGCTTGTAAAGCACCTGCAAGTGCCACCGCCGTAGTATCAGAACCGCCACGCCCCAATGTCGTAATGTCACCACTCTCAGTAATTCCTTGAAATCCAGCCACAATAACGATTTGGTCTTGCTCAATCAGCTTAAGAATTGGCGAAACATCTATGTGCTTTATCGTCGCGTCATTGTGTTGTTCATCGGTGACAATTCTTGCCTGCGCTCCTGTTAATGATCGCGAGGTATACCCCATTTTATTCAGGGTCATCGCTAATAGAGCCATCGACATTTGTTCGCCCGCAGAGAGCAACACATCCAATTCACGAGCATTTGGTACGCTATCAATTTGTTGAGCTAAATCGACTAGACGATTTGTCTCTCCAGACATAGCTGAAACCACGACAACCACTTGGTTACCTGAATTTTTAGCGTTAATAATGTGCTGTGCAACTTGGTGGATTCTTTCTATCGAACCCACCGATGTACCACCAAATTTCTGCACGATAAGAGGCTTTTTCACCAGTCTTCACCTTCCTAAGACCAAGTCTCATTGTGCCGCTCAACTTACTGATTAAGCGGGATTAATCTAATTAAATATGTTGAATATGTTTGTTTCACATAAAAAAGAACGCTCAACCATTTCTGGTTGAGCGCGAATTACTTTAATCGTGAAATCTTATAGACGCTCAGCGATCCAAGCTTCTACTGACTCCAACGCTGCTGGTAACGCTGATGCATCAGTACCACCTGCTTGCGCCATATCTGGGCGACCGCCACCTTTACCGCCAACTTGCTGAGCAACCATGTTAACAAGCTCACCCGCTTTTACTTTGCCAGTTAGATCTTTGGTTACACCAGCGATTAGGCCAACTTTGCCTTCCGCTACGTTACCCAGCATGATAATACCGCTGCCAAGTTGGTTCTTAAGCTCATCAACCATACCGCGTAGTGCTTTGTTGTCTGCGCCATCTAGTTGAGAAATTAGTACTTTAACACCCGCAATCTCTTTAACTTGGCTAGTTAGGCTAGCACTTGCTTGAGAAGCCAGTTTGTCTTTCAGTTGCTGAATTTCTTTCTCTAGTGCTTTAGATTTGTTCGCAGCTTCTGAAAGCTTCGCTTCGTACTTATCTTGCTGCGCTTCAATCGCGTCTAGAGCCGCTTCACCTGTTACCGCTTCAATACGACGGATGCCCGCGGCGATGCCACCTTCTGACGTGATCTTAAACAGACCAATGTCACCAGTGTTAGACGCGTGGATACCACCACATAGCTCAGTTGAGAAATCGCCCATAGATAGTACGCGAACTTCATCATCGTATTTCTCACCGAATAGCGCCATCGCGCCTTTCTGCTTCGCAGATTCAATGTCCATAACATTGGTTTCAATGTTGTGGTTACGACGAATTTGCGCGTTCACTAGGCGTTCAACTTCTTTTAGTTCAGCGGCTGTCACACCTTCTAGGTGAGAGAAGTCAAAGCGTAGGTTTTCAGCTTTCACTAGTGAACCTTTCTGTGTTACGTGTTCACCAAGAACTTTACGCAGTGCTGCGTGTAGCAAGTGCGTTGCAGAGTGGTTCAGTGTGATTGCTGCACGGCGCAGTGCATCAACGAGAGTTTGCGCTTTATCGCCTTTAGCGATCACGCCTTCAGTCAACTCGCCGTGGTGTGCAATCGCGTTACCCAACTTCTGAGTATCTTCTACTTTGAAAAGGCCTGATTCAGTTTTGATCACACCAGCGTCACCACATTGACCACCTGACTCAGCGTAGAATGGGGTTTCTTCAAGGATAAGGATCGCCTTATCGCCTGCCGATAGAGACTCAACTTCGTTGCCTTCAACAAACATTGCCGCTACTGCGCTTGAACCTTCTGTACCTGCGTAACCGCAGAACTCAGTTTGTGCATCAGTTTTGATTACTGCATTGTAGTCTGTACCGAATTGGCCTGCTTCACGAGCACGTTGACGTTGCTCTTCCATCGCTTTCTCAAAACCTTCTTCGTCAATCGCGAAGTCACGCTCGCGAGCTACGTCGTTAGTTAGGTCAGCAGGGAAGCCGTAAGTGTCGTAAAGTTTAAATACGGTTTCGCCGTCTAGCACTTTACCGTCCGTGCCTTGCGAAGAAATGTTATCTAAAGCTTCGTTTAGAATTGTCATGCCACGTTCAAGAGTACGTCCGAAGTTCTCCTCTTCGATACGTAGAACTTTTTCAACCACAGCTTGCTGACGTTTTAGTTCTTCACCAGCAGTACCCATGATTCCTGCCAATACGCCAACCAACTTGTGGAAGAACGCACCTTGAGCACCGACTTTGTTACCGTGACGAACTGCACGACGGATGATGCGACGTAGAACGTAACCACGACCTTCGTTTGAAGGCATAACACCATCAACGATTAGGAATGAACATGAACGAATGTGATCAGCAATTACACGTAGAGACTGGTTAGATAGGTCTTCACAACCTGTCACTTCAGCCGCTGCTTTGATCAGTGTTTGGAAAACATCGATCTCGTAGTTCGAGTGAACACCTTGCATAATTGCAGAGATACGTTCAATACCCATACCCGTATCAACAGATGGCTTTGGAAGAGGTTCCATCGTGCCGTCTGCTTGACGGTTGAACTGCATAAATACGTTGTTCCAGATCTCGATAAAACGGTCACCGTCTTCTTCAGGAGAGCCTGGACGACCACCCCAAATATGTTCACCGTGATCGTAAAAGATTTCAGTACATGGACCACAAGGGCCTGTGTCGCCCATTTGCCAGAAGTTGTCTGACTCGTAAGCTTTACCGCCTTCTTTATCACCGATACGTACGATGCGATCGGCAGGGATACCAATTTTTTGGTTCCAGATATCAAACGCTTCATCATCCGTCTCGTATACTGTTACCAGTAGACGATCTTTTGGTAGTTGTAGCGTTTCAGTTAGAAATTCCCATGCGTAAGCAATCGCGTCTTCTTTGAAGTAATCACCGAAGCTGAAGTTACCGAGCATTTCAAAGAATGTGTGGTGACGAGCAGTAAAGCCAACGTTTTCTAAATCGTTGTGTTTACCACCAGCACGTACACAGCGTTGGGCCGTAGTCGCTCGTGTGTAGGCGCGTTTTTCTAAACCTAAGAAACAATCTTTAAATTGGTTCATACCTGCGTTAGTGAAAAGCAGGGTTGGGTCGTTATGCGGTACTAACGATGAACTTTCTACGATTTGGTGTCCTTTGCTCTCAAAGAACTTGAGGAACGCGTTACGAACCTCATCTGTGCTCATGTACATGCAGCTCTTCCTGAAAATAGTCGAGATAGAATTTTGCTGTATTGTACACATAAGCGTGTGCTAGATGCTATACCCAAGTCACCTCAAGATGCATGGTTTGGTAAGTATAAGAGGGAAGTTAAATCGTGGGGGTATTGATAAGCGATAAGCCTTACTCTGCCAAGCGTTTCTATTTCAACAATACCTACTAAAAAAACGGCTATAAGACCAAGCTCTTAGGCGTAAAAACCTCTTCAGTAACGTCTCCGAAAGAATCACACCTTAAGCTTTTGGTTCATGGTAGGCCATAAACGAAAAAAGCCCCCAAAATTTGGGGGCTCAGTAACTCAGCGATGAGCTAACTATTAACCTTCAATGTACTCGAAACGAGAAGTGAAGAAACGTAGTTGCTTAGGCTCGTATACAAAGTTTAGACCTTTGATTTGGTCGCGGTTTTTGTAAAGCTCGATGATACCTTCAGCTACTGCATCCATGTGTGCGTAAGTGTAAACACGACGTGGAATAGTTAGACGGATTGTTTCTAGAGCTGGACGGTGGTGGTCGCCAGTCTCACGGTTACGTCCAGCAGATACGATACCACGTTCCATTGTACGTACACCTGTCTCGATGTATACAGACGCAGCTAGAGTTTGCGCTGGACACTGATCTTGCTCTAGGTGTGGTAGGAAACGACGTGCGTCAACGAATACTGCGTGGCCACCGATTGGTTCAATCATTGGAACGCCAGCTGCACGTAGCTTGTCACCTAGGTAACGGATTTGCTTGATACGGTGGTCAAGGTAAGGGAACTCTAGAGCTTCTTCTAGACCAACAGCTAGAGCTGCCATGTCACGACCAGCTAGACCGCCGTATGAAGGCATGCCTTCGTATACTACTACTAGTTCTTTAGACTCTTCGAATAGGTGCTCGTCACGTAGTGCTAGGAAACCACCGATGTTTGCAAGACCGTCTTTCTTAGAAGACATTGTTGCGCCGTCAGCGTAAGAGAACTGCTCGATAACGATCTCTTTGATAGTCTTGTCTGCGTAACCTTCTTCTTGCTCTTTGATGTAGTATGCGTTTTCTGCACAGCGAGTTGCATCGTAGAATACTTTGATGCCGTTAGCTTTACAGATTTCGCTTACTGCACGCATGTTAGCCATAGATACTGGCTGACCACCTGCTAGGTTTACAGTGATTGCTAGACATACGTAAGCAATGTTTTCTGCGCCTTTCTCAGCGATAGCAGATTGTAGTTTGTCTAGGTCGATGTTGCCTTTAAATGGTACATCTAGTGCTGCATCGTGTGCTTCATCACGGATGATGTCGATGAATTTAGCACCGTTGTGCTCTTGGTGGAAACGTGTAGTTGTGAAGTACATGTTACCAAGAACCCATTGTTGACCTTTGTCTTTAGGAATAGCGATTTGAGAAAGGATGTTCTCAGCGCCACGACCTTGGTGAGTAGGAATTAGGTAAGGGAAACCGTATAGACGTTGAACAGCTTCTTCTAAGCGGTAGAAATCTTTAGAACCAGCGTATGCTTCGTCACCAGTCATTAGAGCAGCCCACTGCTTGTCAGACATTGCAGATGTGCCTGAGTCAGTTAGTAGGTCGATGTAAACATCAGCACTGTTTAGAAGAAACGTGTTGTAACCAGCTTCTTTCATTTTTTCAGCACGCTCTTCGCGACCAATCATTGAAACGTTTTCAATAGTTTTAATACGAAACGGTTCAGCAGGGTAACGTTTTTCCATTTTCTTACTCCAATTTATTTAATGGTCATATTCTTTATTTAATTGGGTGTATCCCCAAACTTCGAAGCCATTAGAATATTTTTTCCGGATTAAGGGAATAGCTGTTCAAGCGGTATAAACCGGCGCTTTCGTATAAAAAACTAAACGGCAACTTTATTGCCAAAACAAGATATTACAGACGTTGTTTTTTTGATTTATTTGATGAATCAGTATTGTACTAAACTATTTATTTTGTTAGCCAATACCCATTATGGGATTCAGTTAACACTTTAATACGTACATTTAACTGTACGGAATTTTTTACACACCACCTACACTAGCTAAAAACGGCTTAAATAACGTCATTTTTTACACGTAGGCAACAACAACCGCGAGATAATTTAATGTTTCTTGACCTCCAAATCCGCAAATAAAGGTCAAAATAGTGGTTGTTTTGGTGCGGTCAGTCCAAAATATCATCAAATCAAACTTGAACTAGATCTCATTTATAAATTACACAAAAATTTATACCAAAAACCACACTGCCATTTGTTAAAAATAATAGTGCGTTTATTTATTAATTAAACAAAAATAATTAATACCAACCTCCATTATTACAATTAATATCTATATCAATTAAATTAAACCGATCGGTAAATAATCAGAGATAATTAATCGAATAAAAAACAATGAATTAATTTAATTAACTCAGCATCAAGATTAAAAACTAAAGAAAGATTATTTATTACGATAATATTTAGGTGCTCTAGATCACATTAAAAATAGCCGAATAATATGAGCTCTGTTTTTCCGTTAACAGGATGCTAAGAAAGAACAAGACAATCCTCATAGCCAGCTCCCTTCAACTTGCTTTCATCATTGCTAATGATACTGCCTACATTCTATTGGCTAAATCCCACCAATATATCCCTCAAATAAGACGCTGCTATTAAGGAAAGTAACAGTCCACTCAAACGTTCGAAACGGATTGCCTGTTAGCTGTGGCTGTGGCTGTGGCTGTGGCTGTGTCAAATAGCCTAGAGAGATAACACTTGTTTGCAAGCAACAAGTAGAATGTATGGCATCACGCAGAAGAGATAGTACAGATAAAAAAAAGCCCCGCATGATGCAGGGCTTGGCAATGGATTCAGTTTAGCTCTGTGAGCAAAGAAAAATTAAAACTCTTCTTCTTGTGGCATCTCACCCGTTTCAGGCTCTTCCGGCTGAACTGGTGTTAGCAACATTTCTCGCAGCTTGCTATCGATGGTTTGAGCGGCTTCAGGGTTCTCTTTAAGGAACTTGCAAGCATTCGCTTTACCTTGACCAATCTTGTCACCGTTGTAGCTGTACCATGCACCCGCTTTCTCAACTAGCTTGTGCTTTACACCTAGGTCGATCAGTTCGCCTTCACGGTTAAAGCCTTGACCATAAAGGATCTGCGTTTCTGCTTGTTTAAATGGTGCAGCAATCTTGTTCTTCACCACTTTGATGCGGGTTTCGTTACCCACAACTTCATCACCTTCTTTGATAGACCCAGTACGGCGGATATCAAGACGAACAGACGCGTAAAACTTCAGCGCGTTACCACCCGTTGTTGTTTCTGGGTTACCAAACATTACACCAATCTTCATACGAATTTGGTTAATGAAGATACACATACAGTTAGACTGCTTGAGGTTACCCGTTAGCTTACGCATTGCTTGCGATAGCATACGCGCTTGAAGACCCATGTGGCTATCGCCCATCTCGCCTTCAATTTCAGCTTTTGGTGTTAGTGCCGCTACTGAGTCAACCACTAGAACGTCAATTGCACCTGAGCGTGCTAATGCATCACAGATTTCTAACGCTTGCTCACCTGTATCTGGCTGAGAAACCAATAGCGCATCAATATCAACACCTAGCTTCTTCGCATAGATTGGATCAAGCGCATGCTCAGCATCGATAAAGGCACAAGTTTTGCCTTCACGTTGCGCAGCAGCAATCAGCTCAAGAGTTAAGGTTGTTTTACCTGAAGATTCTGGACCGTAGATTTCTACGATACGACCCATTGGTAGACCACCAGCACCGAGTGCGATATCTAGAGAAAGTGAACCTGTCGAAATGGTTTCTACATCCATTGTGCGGTTGTCGCCAAGGCGCATAATAGAGCCTTTACCGAATTGCTTTTCAATCTGACCTAGCGCAGCGGCGAGGGCTTTCTGTTTATTCTCGTCCATCACTTTCTCCAAGCTATCCATCATGGCTGATGAATACAAAAATCTGATTCGTGCTGTTCAGCATCAACTGAACAATTTATGAGTGCCATTATACTGTTGATTCATACAGTGTCCATACCTGTATGGATTTTTTTTGCAGTCGCTCGATAGAGTACTGATCTGGCGAGGATTTTAAACCTCAAACAATGAAACTATGATCTCTCGCCCAAATAGTCACACAGGGTTTTAAGTGCAAACTCAACCGCTTGCTCGCGCACCCCTGCTCTATCGCCAGAAAAATGTTCCGTCGTTACTTTTAACCAACCAGTATTATCTGTGAAACAAAAACACACTGTACCAACGGGTTTATCTGGAGTTCCTCCCCCCGGTCCTGCGATACCACTCACCGAGACGGCGATAGTCGCATTCGAGTTTGTCAGCGTACCTTGCACCATTTCAATCACTACTGGTTCACTCACCGCACCATGTGTTTCTAGCGTTTTCGCTTGAACACCCAACATCTCCATTTTAGCTTCATTACTATAAGTCACGAACGTACGGTCAAACCACGCAGAGCTACCAGCAATATCAGTCACTGCTGCTGAAATCCCCCCACCGGTGCAAGACTCTGCGGTTGCGAGAGTCTGGTGGCGTTGCTGCAATAACTTACCAAGCTCAACGCTTAAAATTTGATGTGATTCCATGTTCAAAAACCTCAATGTGACTTTTCGCCCGTAATCGATTCACGTATCCTAAGCCGCAATTGTCATAAACGAAAGAAGTTAGCCGTGAAAGCCGAACAAAAACACACTCCAATGATGCAACAGTATCTAAAGTTGAAAGCAGAGAACCCTGATATCTTGCTGTTCTATCGTATGGGTGACTTCTACGAACTATTTTATGATGACGCGAAACGCGCTTCACAACTGCTCGATATCTCATTGACCAAGCGTGGCTCATCAGCGGGCGAACCAATCCCGATGGCGGGTGTGCCTTACCACGCAGTAGAAGGTTACTTAGCCAAACTTGTGCAATTGGGTGAGTCGGTCGCGATCTGTGAACAAATTGGTGATCCTGCCACCAGCAAAGGCCCGGTAGAGCGTAAAGTGGTGCGCATTGTCACACCTGGTACCGTGACCGACGAAGCTCTGCTGTCTGAACGTGTTGATAACCTAATTGCGGCTATTTATCACCACAATGATAAATTCGGCTATGCCACACTGGACATCACTTCGGGTCGCTTCCAATTAACTGAACCGGAAAGCGAAGAAGCCATGGCAGCTGAGCTGCAACGTACTTCACCGCGCGAACTGCTTTTCCCTGAGGATTTCGAGCCGGTACATTTGATGTCCTCGCGCAGTGGCAACCGTCGTCGTCCAGTTTGGGAATTCGAAATCGACACGGCCAAGCAGCAACTCAATCAGCAATTTGGTACCCGTGACTTAATTGGCTTTGGTGTAGAAAATGCCAAGCTCGGTCTGTGCGCAGCTGGCTGTTTGATTCAGTATGTGAAAGATACTCAACGTACTGCGCTACCGCATATTCGCTCACTGACATTTGATCGCCAAGATCACTCTGTCATTCTAGATGCGGCAACTCGCCGTAACCTTGAGATCACCCAAAACCTTGCTGGCGGCTTGGATAACACGCTTGCCGATGTGTTAGATAAAACGGCAACGCCTATGGGTAGCCGAATGCTCAAACGTTGGTTGCACCAACCGATGCGCTGCATTGATACGCTAAACCAACGCCTGGATGCGATTACCGACATCAAAGAACAAAGCCTTTTCTGCGACTTACAACCGGTACTAAAGCAGATTGGTGATATCGAACGTATTTTGGCACGTTTAGCATTGCGCTCAGCACGCCCGCGAGATCTCGCGCGTCTGCGCCATGCAATGCAGCAACTACCTGAACTGGCAGAAGTATTATCATCACTCAACCACCCTTATCTCGCTAAGTTGGCACAATACGCCGCACCAATTGAGTATGTTTGCGATTTACTTGAGCGTGCGATTAAAGAAAACCCTCCAGTGGTGATCCGTGAAGGTGGTGTGATAGCGACAGGTTATAACGCTGAGCTTGATGAATGGCGCAACCTCGCTGACGGCGCGACTGAGTATTTAGAAAAGCTCGAGCGTGAAGAGCGTGAACGTCACGACATCGACACGCTAAAAGTCGGCTATAACGCCGTACATGGCTTCTTTATTCAGGTAAGCCGTGGACAAAGCCATTTAGTGCCTGCGCACTATGTACGCCGCCAAACGCTAAAGAACGCAGAGCGCTACATTATTCCTGAGCTTAAAGAGCACGAAGACAAAGTGCTTAGCTCAAAATCTAAAGCGCTTTCGGTAGAGAAAAAACTGTGGGAAGAGTTATTTGACCTACTCCTACCTCACCTAGAACAACTGCAAAACCTTGCGTCGGCAGTTTCGCAGTTAGATGTATTGCAAAACCTTGCTGAGCGCGCTGATAGTTTGGACTACTGTCGCCCAACACTAAATCAAGAACCAGGTATTTCGATTCAAGCAGGTCGTCACCCTGTAGTTGAACAAGTGTTGGATGAGCCGTTTATTGCCAACCCAATTGAGCTCAATACTCAGCGCAAAATGCTGATCATTACCGGCCCAAATATGGGGGGTAAGTCGACCTACATGCGCCAAACCGCCTTGATTGCCCTTATGGCACATATCGGATCTTACGTTCCTGCAGAAGCTGCACATATTGGCTCAATCGATCGCATTTTTACCCGTATTGGTGCATCGGATGATCTTGCTTCGGGTCGTTCAACCTTCATGGTTGAGATGACAGAAACGGCCAATATTCTGCACAACGCAACCGAGCGTAGCCTAGTGTTGATGGATGAGATTGGCCGTGGTACCAGTACCTATGATGGTCTATCGCTAGCTTGGGCAAGTGCGGAGTGGTTAGCTAAACAGATTGGTTCTTTAACGCTGTTTGCCACTCACTACTTTGAGTTAACCGAGCTACCAAACCAAATTGAACATTTGGCTAACGTTCACTTAGACGCAGTCGAACACGGTGATAGCATTGCGTTTATGCACGCAGTACAAGAAGGGGCAGCAAGCAAATCTTATGGCCTTGCCGTCGCAGGGCTCGCTGGCGTACCAAAAACAGTTATCAAGCAAGCGCGCGCTAAACTCACTCAACTTGAACAGCTTAGCCTAGCAACGGAAAATAATGCACCTCGCAGCACAGCGGTTGATATTGCAAATCAACTGAGCTTGATTCCTGAGCCAAGTGAAGTAGAAGAAGCGCTAGCAAATATTGACCCTGATGATTTAACTCCTCGCCAAGCCTTGGAAGAGCTGTACCGCTTGAAGAAGCTACTGTAGCTATTTCGCTCAAATTAGCAATTTCTAGCCGCATCCATGATGCGGCTTTTTCATGCCATAACAGACTGGCTTAGAGTTGCCGAGCAGTATCAATCCCACTCATCACCGCCTTTGTAACAAAAGTGGCTAATCATGCCGCGCCAATCAGAACTTAGCCAAACAAACCTACTCCCGCATTTAATCCAAGCCTAAGCTAGTCATCCTTAAACTAAAAAGAGAAGGAAATCGTTATGACTCGCTCCGCTCAGAAGTGCACTCGCGGTTTTACCTTAATTGAATTGATGGTGGTCGTCGCCATCATCGCTGTGCTTGCTACTATTGGTATCCCTATTTACAAGAACTACACTGTGAAATCTAATGTTATTGCGACGCTTGCTGAGGCGGGTTCGTACAAAACGGCCGTTGGGTTGTGTTTCGCAGAAAATGGCGACCTCTCGCAGTGTGATGCTGGAACAGGCAGTATCCCTAATGCTGCCTCTCGGGTAACAGGGGTCACCAAAGGGAAAATAGCCTTAAACCCGCAGGTAGATTGTGACAACAACTCAGCGACGAACAACACCTTTAGCTATAGCCCCAATGTAACCAGCGGGGGGATAATGACGTGGTCTATCAGCGATGATGCCAGTAACTGTGCACAGTTCAAATAACAGTACAGTGAAAAATCCCCTTATTGACCTGTTGCTTAGAGAGGGACATATCCAAACTAAGCAACTCATTGAACTGGATAAAGTTAACCCGAACTCTCCTTGCGAATGGTTAGTAGAAAACAACATCATCAACAACAAACAACTCGCTCTGATATTTGCCCGTCTGTTTCAACTCAAACTGATCGAACCTAGTCATTATCCCTTCGAGCCGCTGTGCCGCGAGCTCGGGCTAAGATCTCTGATCACGCGTTACCATGCATTACCAATACAGCTAGAAAATAACCTGCTTACTCTCGCCGTTTACGATCCAAGCAATGAGGTAATTGAAAAAGAATTCCGTTTTGCGACAGGAAAAGAGACGCAGTTGGTCTTAAGCAATGTGGAATCAATTAAAGCTGCCATTCATTCACTCTATGGAAGAGCGCACGCTGAACATACTTCTGATTTTAAGGAAATAGACGGCCTCGCACTAAAAAACATGGTCGAGCTTACCGAGGAAGAAACTCAAGATACCCGTCAAATTGATGGTGATGAGGCCCCTGTCAGTCGCTATATCCATCAAGTTCTGCTGGATGCCATCAGTAAAGGCGCGTCAGATATTCACTTTGAGCCTTATGAGGACCAGTTTCGTATCCGTATCCGGTGCGATGGCATATTAATAGAAGCCCATCAACCGCCAGTCCAACTTGGTCGTCGTCTTACCTCTCGAGTAAAAATACTCGCCCTTCTCGATATTACAGAAAAACGTTTACCTCAAGATGGGCGCGCAAAACTGAAATTAACGAATAACCAAAACATCAACATTCGTATCTCGACACTACCTACCCTATGGGGCGAGAAGATCGTTCTACGTATTTTGGGCAATCACACCAATCAACTGAGTATTGAGCAGTTGGGCTTAGACCCCGAACAGCAACAGTTATACATAGACGCGCTAAATCATCCTCAAGGACTAATACTAATAACAGGCCCAACAGGAAGCGGTAAGACTCTCTCTTTGTATTCAGGACTTAATCGAATCAACACATCTCTGGTTAATATCGCTACCGCAGAAGACCCTGTCGAAATTAATTTACCCGGCATTAACCAAGTACAGATCAAACCGCAAATTGGGTTTGATTTTGCTTGTGCGCTGCGCTCGTTTTTACGTCAGGACCCCGATGTAATCATGGTTGGCGAAATACGCGATTTTGAAACCGCTGATATTGCTGTCAAAGCGGCCCAGACCGGGCATTTAGTTCTATCGACTTTGCATACTAACTCGGCAACCGAAACCCTAACCCGCCTACAAAACATGGGCATAAAAGCTTATAACATTGCCGCTTCACTTACTTTAGTCATTGCACAGAGACTAGTGCGTCGCTTATGCCCTATGTGTAAACAGAGTTACCAGCCGACTACTGAAGAGTGCATTCAATATCAAGTAACCACAACAACCATTCTCTATCGCGCTTCGCCAGTAGGATGCCATCATTGCAATCAAGGCTATATGGGAAGAATTGGGCTGTTTGAGGTGATGAACGTTGATTCCTCAATTCGCCAGCTTATTTTAGAACAGGCCTGCACCGCTACATTACAGTCTCAAGCCAACATGCAAGGTATGACGACATTGGCACAGTCTGGCAGAAATAAATTGATACGAGGAGAAACCACTATTGCAGAACTTGAACGACATCTCGATTGGGGTAAGTAAGTTGGACGATTCAGACGAAAAACACATAGCCCAATATTGCTGGCGAGGTGTCAATCGGCGCGGTAAACGATGCTCAGGGACGATAGTGGCAATCACTCAACATGAAGTTCGAGAACAATTAAAACGACAAGGTATCCAACCGACCTCTTTAATATGCAAACCTTTATCAAAATCACGCATTCGATTAAACCAAATAAAGAGTAAAGAAATCACGCTGCTTACTCGTCAACTTGCAACAATGCTCGCCGCGGGAATTCCTTTAATCCAAGCAATTAACTTGATTGGGGAACGACAAACCAATACTGCAATGAAAATTTTGCTATTACGACTTAAACAAAGAACCACTGCTGGTTCGCCTCTTAAGCAAATCTTTCTCGGCATCCCCCACTTTGACTCTCTTTATATAGAACTACTTTGTGCCGCTGAGCTTAGTGGTAATCTAGCCCAAGTATTTCAGCACATAGCCGACCATAGAGAAAAATCACAGCAACTCCATAACAAGTTACGTAAGGCCTCGATCTATCCTACTATCGTGTTGCTCATTTCACTTTCAATCACTTACTTGATGCTAACGCTCGTCATTCCAGAATTTCAAATCATGTTTGATAGTTTTGATGCAGAACTGCCTTGGTTCACCCAACAAGTCATTCAACTTTCCGTTTTTCTCCAAACATATGGCTTCTCCCTTATTATCAGCCTCGCAGCCAGCATAATGGTGCTCAAATGGACAAGAAAGCGCGCCTCTCACTTCAATCACTTGATAAGCCAATTAACAGGCAAGCTGCCAATTATTGGCTCAATTAGCCACAAGGCTTTTATTGCAAGGTATACTCGAACTTTAGCAACTTGCATTACTGCAGGAATTCCGCTGCTTACTTGCCTAAAATCTGCATCACAAAATCACCAGACACTTTGTAGAAAACAAGCGCTCACTGACATATATCGCAATACCAACTCTGGGATGCCGCTCTATTTAGCAATGCGAGACAGTCATCTGTTCTGCGAAATGAGTATACAAATGATCATGATAGGGGAAGAGTCCGGACGGCTCGATGAGATGCTCGATCGTGTTGCTATCTTGCACGAGAATCAACTTAATGAGGACATTGAAAACCTTACCAAGTTACTCGAACCAGCAATAATTGTGATCTTGAGTGTGATAGTCGCCAGCTTAGTTCTAGCAATCTATTTACCCATCTTTAACTTAATGAATGTTATAGGCTAAGATAGCCACTCAATCCCTGCTCCATTTCTTGCATATACTGAGTAATCTATGGCTGTATTTATTCACTACCCTTGGCTATTTCCTTTTTTGGCCACTGTTTTTGGTTTAATTGTTGGTAGCTTCCTTAATGTAGTCATCCACCGCTTACCGATCATGATGGAGCGAGAGTGGCGCAAAGAATGCAATGAGACTTTTCCAGACTGTAACTTAGATGTTGATAACAGTACGTATAATCTCAGTATCCCTCGCTCAGCGTGCCCAAGTTGTCATACCCCTATTCGTATCCTTGATAATATCCCTGTCATTAGCTGGTTGCTGCTAGGGGGAAAATGTCGTCAATGTCAGTGTAAGATAAGTGCCCGATATCCATTAATTGAAGCTCTCACGGCTGTCATGTGTTTACTCACTGCTCTGCAATTTGGTTATAGCACCTTTACCATTGCCTTACTGTTCTTCACATTTGTGCTGATCGCCGCGACTTTTATCGATCTTGATACGATGCTGCTGCCTGATCAATTAACTCTACCACTGATGTGGGCAGGAATCAGTTTATCGCTACTCGGAATCAGCCCTGTAAGCCTACAGGATGCTGTGATTGGCGCGATTGCCGGCTACCTCTGTCTATGGAGTGTCTACTGGGGCTTCAAACTGATTACGGGCAAAGAAGGCATGGGTTATGGCGACTTTAAATTGCTCGCAGCTCTTGGCGCTTGGCTTGGTTGGCAATATTTACCAATGATCATTTTACTTTCCTCTGTCGTCGGATTGGTATTTGGTATTATTCAATTGAGAATGCAGAAAAAAGGTATTGATATGGCATTTCCTTTCGGTCCTTACCTCGCTATCGCGGGTTGGGTTGCGATGCTTTGGGGTTCTAACATTCTTAACCATTACTACCGTTTTCTACTAGGAGTATAAGATGGCACTCGTCATTGGATTAACTGGTGGTATCGCCAGTGGTAAAACTACCGTCGCCAATATTTTCCGCGACCAGTTTGCGATCGACATCATCGACGCCGATGTCGTAGCACGCGAAGTCGTAGAACCGAATAGCGATGGTTTGAATGCGATTGTCGAACGCTACGGAAGAGAAATCTTGTTAGAAGACGGAAGCCTAGATCGTTCGGCCCTACGTGAAATTATCTTTGCCGACAGAAATGAGAAAATATGGCTAGATAGCCTGCTGCATCCGATGATTCGTCGCAATATGCAACAACAACTAGAGCAAGTCACCTCAGAGTATGCTCTACTGGTGATTCCATTGATGGTAGAAAACAACTTACAAGAGTTGGCAGACCACATTTTAGTTGTCGATGTGGATGAAAAGATTCAGATCGAACGAACTATGAATCGTGATGGTGTTTCACATCAGCAAGCCGAATCGATACTGCAATCTCAAGCAAGTCGTCAACAACGCTTGGCAATTGCTAACGATGTGATTAAAAACCATTCACAAAACCAACAACTTTTGCCCCAAATCACAGAATTACATAAAAAGTACCTAGAAATGTGCAGGGCAAATCTGTGAGAATAAAGCTACAAAATATCAAGGCGCCGCTTAATGACCACGCAATCCTTCGAACATCCGCTGAATGAAAAAACCAGAATCTATCTTCGTGTAGAGGCTTTGCTACATCAGTTGGACGTGTCATCGAAATTCAGTGATGAACTTCAGCACTTGAACTTCTTCCGTGGTCTGTTTGATTTGCTCGAAATCTTTGAGCAAATCCAATTAAAGAGTGAACTGGCAAAGGATATCGAGAAGCAGCGTCTTACCTATCGTACTTGGCTCAACGTTGAGGGTGTCGATCAGGAAATGTTGCAATCTATCCTGCTGGAAATCGATCAAGTTCATAGCGAATTGATGAGCGCAGAGAGATTTGGGCAAAGCCTAAAAGAAGACCGCTTTTTAAGCGCCATTCGCCAGCGCTTTAACCTGCCTGGTGGCTCATGCTGTTTTGATTTGCCCGCGCTGCACCACTGGCTGCATTTACCATGCGAAAACAAGCAACAAGATGCGCGTAGCTGGCTAGAATCTCTAAACTCATTGTCAAATGCTCTTAAACTATGGCTGCGTTTAACACGCGCTACAGGGCATTTCCAATCTCGAGTCGCCCAGAGTGCCTTTTTCCAAAGTGATGCTGAAGAAGCCAATATTCTGCGCCTAAACATTCCTATGCATTACAGCGTCTATCCGATGATTTCCGGCCATAAAAACCGTTTTGCTATCAAGTTTATTGATTTCAAAACCGGTCAAGCTTATGCGGATGACGTTGAATTCCAATTGGCGGTTTGCTGCTAACATAGCAACTAGCCGCTATACTGCGTTTAACTTTTCCAACCGATTACAGTTGTTATGAGCAAAATTACTAAAGTGGCCTGCCCACAATGTGGCACCGAAGTTATTTGGGGTGATGAGAGCCCTTTCCGTCCTTTCTGCAGCAAGAAATGCCAAATGATTGATTTTGGTGAATGGGCAGATGAAGAAAACAGCATTGCTGGTGCACCGGATATGTCAGATAGCGATGGCTGGTCGGAAGATCAGTACTGATAGAAGCGGGAACATGAAGCTCAAGAGCTTCACTACGGATGCGAGAACGCAAAGCTAGCAAGCTTTGCTGCGGATGCGGGAACGTAAACTACGGAACGCTTCGCTTACGGATTACGGATTACGGATTACGGATTACGGATTACGGATTACGGATTACGGATTATTTTATTGAAAGCTGATGTGAGTACATCGGCTTTTTTTTATGGCTGAGAAATGAGAATTTAGAGACGAGATTTTAGTCACTCTCTTCCCGCAGCGAGGCTTTAGCCGAGCGTTCCCCACTCCGTAAGCGAAGCGTTCCCGCTTCTCGACTCTCGAAACGCTGCGCGTTCTCTCTTTTTCTTTGCAGAAAAGCAAATAAAAAAGCGGAGACCAATTGGTCTCCGCTAATACTATGAGAACGCTAGTTATAGCATTACTTCTTAGCAAGTTTCTCTTTGATACGAGCTGACTTACCAGAACGCTCACGTAGGTAGTACAACTTGGCACGACGTACTGCACCGCGGCGTTTAACTTCAATGCTATCAACGATTGGAGAGTGTGTTTGGAACGTACGCTCAACACCTTCACCGTTAGAGATCTTACGTACAGTGAAAGCTGAGTGTAGGCCACGGTTACGGATTGCGATTACAACGCCTTCAAAAGCCTGTAGACGCTCACGTTCACCTTCTTTTACCTTAACTTGTACAACAACAGTGTCACCTGGTGCGAATTTAGGTAGGCCTGATTTTAGTTGCTCTTCTTCAAGAGCCTTGATGATGTTACTCATTTTAATAAATTCCTAGAATAAACTGATACTTAATAAAATAGGTTACTGCTTACTTTTCATCAGCGCGATGCGCTTTAATGAATTCGGCCAGTAATTGTTCCTGTTCGTCAGTCAGAGCTAGGTTTTCCAGGAGTTCTGGTCTTCTTAGCCAAGTACGGCCTAACGATTGTTGTAATCGCCAGCGACGAATGTCCTTATGGTTGCCTGACATCAGTACCGAAGGTACTTCTTTATCATTCAACACTTCAGGGCGCGTATAGTGAGGGCAATCTAACAAGCCATTGGCAAAAGAATCTTCTTCTGCCGACGCAAAGTCTCCAAGTACCCCAGGAATAAACCTTGAGACTGAGTCAATTAACGTCATAGCTGGGATCTCTCCCCCGGTCATCACAAAATCACCGATTGACCATTCTTCGTCAACTTCGGATTGAATGATGCGCTCATCTACCCCTTCGTAGCGACCACAAATAAGAAGCAAGTTCTCGTTTGTTGCCAGCTCTTCAACCCCTTTTTGGTCGAGTTTACGACCTTGAGGCGATAGGTAAATCACTTTCGTCTTACCCGGTGATGCCTGTTTGGCTGTATGAATGGCATCGCGCAAAGGCTGCACCATCATTAACATGCCAGGACCACCACCGTAAGGTCTATCATCAACAGTGCGATGTTTGTCATGAGTGAAATCACGAGGATTCCATGTCTCAATAGACAAAAGACCTTTCTTTACCGCTTGACCTGTTACCCCAAAATCAGTAACAGAACGGAACATTTCAGGAAAAAGGCTAATTACGCCAACCCACATGTTTATCTCGCTCTGTAATTGGGGTGATTAGAATCCAGGATCCCAGTCAACTTCGATCCGTTGAGCTTCGCGATCAATTTTGATGATCACTTGCTCTGTAAGGAACGGAATTAATCGTTCCTTTTGCCCGAAAGCATCTTTAAGATTTGCTTTAACTACTAGAACATCGTTTGAGCCAGTTTCTAGGATGTCAGAAACAATACCTAGATCGTAACCTTTCGTGGTCACAACTTGCATACCAAACAATTCACGCCAATAGAATTCATCTGATGACAATTCTGGTAGTACCGCAGGGTCAATAGCAATTTCAAAGTTAGTTAGAAGTTGCGCTTCTTCGCGCACATCCAAACCTGCTAGCTTACATACATAACCTTGGCCATGACGTTTCCAGCTCTCTACTTTGTGCTCAACCCACACGCCTTTTTGGTTTAAAAACCAAGGGCTGTAATCAAAGATGTTTTCAGCATTGTCTGTGTAGGAAAAAACCTTGAGCCAACCACGAATGCCGTAAGTAGCACCAAACTTGCCTACAACAATCTTGTCATTACTCACTGCTTCTTTACCTTTCATCGACATAAGCTAATTTCTTCTTCTGGTAAGAATTAAGCCGCTTTTTGAGCGTCTTTAACTAGCTTAGCAACGCGGTCAGATAGAGACGCGCCTTGACCAACCCAGTGGTTAACGCGGTCTAGGTCTAGACGTAGACCTTCTTCTTGACCTTGAGCAGTTGGGTTAAAGAAACCAACTTTCTCGATGAAACGGCCAGTTGATGCGTTGCGGCTGTCCGCAACTACGATTTGATAAAATGGACGCTTTTTAGCGCCGTGACGTGCCAAACGAATGGTTACCATGTCGTCCTCTTTGCTTTCTCAAAAATAAAATTAACCCCAATAACCGTCCAATTTTATTAAACAGTTTGGGGTCTCGTGCCAAAATAAAGCTCCGGAATTTTACTCTTATTCCGGAGCAATGCAAGGTCTTTAGCTATTTTTTCACCACCACAAATTGGCTAATAAGTATGTGAGCTAGCTAACACCTTGAAACTTCAATTAGGTATGGGTAATTATCGACCAAATGGGTTGAAGCCACCGCCACCACCCATGCCGCCCATCATGCCTTGCATGTTGCGCATCATGCCTTTCATGCCACCTTTTTGCATCTTCTTCATCATCTTCTGCATTTGGGTGAACTGTTTTAGCAAGCGGTTAACGTCTTGTACCTGAACACCAGAACCCGCTGCGATACGTTTCTTGCGTGAACCTTTGATGATTTCTGGGCGCTGACGTTCTTTCATCGTCATTGAGCTGATGATCGCTTCCATCTGTTTGAACATCTTGTCATCAACTTTATCTTTTACATCTGCTGGTAACTGAGACATACCTGGTAGTTTGTCTAGCATACCCATCATACCGCCCATGTTTTGCATTTGACCAAGCTGTTCGCGGAAGTCTTCTAAGTCGAAACCTTTCTTCTCTTTGAACTTCTTCGCCAGTTTCTCTGCTTTTTCATGGTCAACATTGCGTTGCAGATCTTCAATAAGCGACAGTACGTCACCCATGCCAAGAATACGTGAAGCGACGCGATCAGGGTGGAATGGCTCCAGAGCATCGGTTTTTTCACCAACACCCAAGAACTTGATTGGTTTGCCCGTGATATGACGAACTGAAAGCGCAGCACCGCCACGAGCATCACCATCCACCTTAGTTAGGATCACACCCGTTAGAGGCAGTGCATCACCAAAGGCTTTTGCTGTGTTCGCCGCATCTTGACCCGTCATTGCATCAACAACGAATAGAGTCTCAACGGGATTAATAGCAGAATGCAGATCTTGGATCTCTGACATCATCTGCTCATCTATCGCCAAACGACCTGCAGTATCGACAACTAGAACGTCGTAGAACTTCTTCTTCGCATGGTCAATGGCTGCGTTAGCAATATCAATCGGTTTTTGATCGGCTGACGACGGGAAGAAATCCACCTCTACGTCAGCGGCTAGAGTTTCTAGCTGTTTAATCGCTGCAGGACGATAAACGTCGGCAGACACAACAAGAACTTTCTTCTTATCGCGCTCTTTTAGAAGCTTAGATAGTTTACCGACCGAGGTGGTTTTACCTGCACCTTGCAGGCCAGCCATCAGAATAACCGCTGGAGGCTGAGCCGCTAGATTGAGAGCTTCGTTAGATTCACCCATAACCGCTTCAAGTTCAGCTTGAACGATTTTAATGAACTCTTGACCTGGTGTGAGCGATTTAGAAACTTCAACACCGACCGCGCTCTCTTTTACACGGTTGATAAATTCACGTATAACAGGCAGTGCTACATCTGCCTCAAGTAACGCCATACGCACTTCACGCAGGGTTTCTTTAATATTGTCTTCGGTAAGACGCCCTTTACCACTGATGTTTTTCAGGGTACGGGATAGGCGATCCGTTAAATTCTCAAACATCTTGTTCTCTTCGCTAAATTCGGCGATAAATTACTATGAGTATACCTTAGCCAACCCTCGCTTGGCACTAGCCGATTGGAATTTGATATCTCATCTCTCGCAATTCCTACTTGTTACCCCATAGCCCAAAAGCTTGATGCAGGGTATAATTTGTTAAAAATCCACCAGCTTAATCGAGAGTAATGGACAACTTAGTCGCTGTAAGCGCAGCAATTCTCTATATCTTGGCAATTGCCACGATCATACCTGGATTAGTTCATCAAACAGGTATTCGAGCAAAAACTGTTTTGGTTAGTGCCATACTCGCCTTGGTATTTCACGCTTGGTCATTGGCCGATCTTATCTTTTCGGGCTCAGGACAAAACCTTAGTATTCTCAATGTTGCGTCTTTAATTAGCTTTATTATCTCTCTCGTAATGAGCGGCGCGATGCTTAAAACCCGCTTGTGGTTTATCTTACCTGTCGTCTACAGTTTTTCTGCCATTAACTTACTCGCGGCCACCTTATTACCAAGTAGCTATGTTACTCATTTCGAGAACGACCCTAAGTTACTGATTCATATTTCCTTGGCGTTATTCTCATATTCTACTCTGACAATCGGAGCGCTTTATGCTCTGCAACTGGCTTGGTTGGATAATCGCTTAAAAGCCAAAAAAGCGCTGGTCATCAATCCAAATGTGCCACCACTGATGCTAATCGAGCGTCAGCTCTTTAAGATCATCTTAATCGGTAATTTGCTGCTCACCGCGACTCTTCTCACTGGCTTTACTTTTGTTCATGACATGTTTGCCCAAGGTAAAGCACATAAAGCGATTCTTTCCTTTATCGCTTGGGTGATCTATTCAGTCTTGATTTGGGGACATTACCAAAGAGGATGGCGCGGTAAGAAGGTGACATGGTTTGCCATCGCAGGAGCAACATTACTCACCATTGCCTATTTTGGCAGTCGTTTTGTGCGTGAGATCATTCTCAACTAATTAAAGGTGCAATAATGCACCTTTTTTCATAAATGAGTTTTCACTCTACCATCATTGACTTACAGCAACAGTTAGGTCATAAATTAATCTAAACATCTCAAGGAACAGGTAAGTTTTGGACGACATATCAACGGGTATCTTGTTTGCGCTACTCGCGTGTCTCATAGTAATTTCAGGTTATTTTTCAGGTTCAGAAACCGGCATGATGGCTCTGAATCGCTATCGATTAAAACACTTGTCCAATAGTGGTCATAAAGGTGCCAGACGGGTAGAAAAGCTACTCGACCGACCCGATCGCTTAATTGGACTTATTCTAATCGGTAACAACCTCGTCAATATTCTCGCTTCTGCTATCGCTACCATTCTTGGTATGCGCCTTTATGGTGACATCGGTGTTGCCATTGCCACTGGTGCCCTTACCTTAGTTATCTTAGTCTTCGCTGAAGTCACCCCAAAAACACTTGCCGCGCTTTATCCTGAACGCGTTTCCTATGCCAGCAGCGTTCTACTATCACTATTAATGAAAGTACTTTCTCCTTTAGTGATTTTGGTAAACTTTATTACCAATGGATTCATTCGCCTACTGGGCGTAAAAGCGAGCCATGGGGATGAGGATCACTTAAGTTCAGAAGAGTTACGAACGGTAGTTAATGAAGCTGGCAGCCTTATTCCTCGTCGCCACCAAGATATGCTGGTCTCGATTCTCGACCTCGAAAATGTCACCGTAAATGACATTATGGTGCCGAGAAACGAAATTACCGGTATCGATATCAATGACGATTGGAAGTCGATTGTACGTCAACTTACTCATTCTCCTCACGGTCGAGTGGTGTTATACCGAGATCAAATCGATGAAGCGGTAGGTATGCTGCGTCTACGAGAAGCATACCGCTTAATGTTGGAAAAGAATCAGTTCACTAAAGAGCAACTACTACGCGCAGCCGATGAAGTGTACTTCATCCCTGAAGGAACACCGCTCAATGTTCAGCTGCTTAAGTTTCAACGTAAGAAACAGCGCATTGGTCTGATTGTAGATGAATATGGTGACATTATTGGTTTAGTCACCCTAGAAGATATCTTAGAAGAGATTGTTGGCGAATTTACAACTTCTATTGCGCCAAGTTTATCGGAAGAGATCATTCCACAAGGCGACGGTAGCTTTTTAATCGAAGGTAGCGCGAATATTCGCGATATCAACAAAGGACTTAAGTGGAAATTGCCAACCGATGGTCCTCGCACATTAAACGGCCTTATCTTAGAGCACTTAGAAGATATTCCTGAAAGCCATCTCAGTGTGCAAGTCTCTGGGCATCCTATGGAGATTGTTGAGCTAGAAGAAAACCGCATCAAACTGGTAAAGGTTTTTCCCAAACTCAAACAAGCTAGTTAAACCGTAAGTTCATATTGAAGATACAAAAACGCCTTGGCTAGCCAAGGCGTTTTGCGCTCTATTTACAATTATTAGTCGTCTTCAACGTTAAACAGGTTTTCCATGCTTAAGCCTTGTTTCACAAGAATCTCACGTAGACGACGTAGACCTTCCACTTGAATCTGACGCACTCGCTCGCGAGTTAAATTAATCTCACGACCAACTTCTTCAAGCGTTGATGGCTCATACCCTAGCAAACCAAAACGGCGAGCTAAAACTTCTTTTTGCTTAGGGTTAAGTTCATCAAGCCAATTAATCAGTGAGCTCTTGATATCATCATCTTGCGTTGAAACTTCCGGATCGGAATGTTTCACATCTGGAATAATATCTAACAGTGCTTTTTCACCATCACCACCGATTGGCGTATCAACAGAGCTAATACGCTCGTTGAGACGTAACATTTTACTCACGTCATCCACTGGCTTATCAAGCTGCGTGGCAATCTCTTCTGCGGTCGGTTCATGGTCAAGCTTTTGCGATAGCTCTCGAGCAGTACGCAGATAAATATTGAGCTCTTTTACGACATGAATAGGTAGGCGAATCGTACGAGTCTGATTCATCAATGCACGCTCAATGGTTTGACGAATCCACCATGTTGCGTAGGTTGAAAAGCGGAAGCCTCTCTCTGGATCAAACTTCTCTACCGCTCGAATCAAGCCTAAGTTACCTTCTTCAATTAAGTCGAGTAACGCTAAACCACGATTGCTGTAGCGACGAGAAATCTTGACTACCAAACGTAAGTTACTTTCAATCATACGTTTACGTGCCGCTTCATCGCCACGTAATGCTCGTCGAGCGTAAAGTACTTCTTCTTCTGCGGTTAGTAGTGGTGAGAAACCGATTTCCCCAAGATATAGTTGAGTGGCATCGAGATTTTTATTCGATACTTCAAACTCTTCTTTTTCAGTTTCATTGGATGTGGTGTTCTTTTGATCGAGTTGTGATTCGGACTCAAAGCTTTCCGTGCTTTCGATGTCAAACTCTTCTACTTTTGCTGCTGCGTTGCTGATACTCATAGCGCCTCCCCCTGGCGAGTTAGCAAGACATTTCAAAACATCTCATGTCCTTGATAGATCTCTGTTAGCAAATGTTATGGTAGGTAACGTTTCGGATTGACCGACTTACCTTGGTAGCGAATTTCAAAGTGCAAGCGAACACTGTTGGTTCCTGAACTGCCCATAGTTGCAATTTTTTGGCCTGATTTAACACTCTGACCTTCTTTTACTAGCAACTTGTCGTTGTGCGCATAGGCGCTCAAAAATTTATCGTTATGTTTTATTATGACGAGGTTTCCATAACCTCTTAACGCATTACCTGAATATACGACGGTACCAGCGGCTGTAGATTGTATTGCTTGTCCGCGTTGTCCCGCGATATCAATGCCTTTATTTCCCTGGTCTCCCGACGAAAAGTTTTTAATCACTCTCCCTTTAGTTGGCCATAACCACTTGGTAACTTTACTGTTAGCAGGTGTCGTGTTATTGACAGTTTTGTTAACGTTTTGTTTACCCTTGGTTTCAACATACTCCTTTGGTTTAGATTGTTCAACCCCTTTTGTCGCAGTTTTTTGTGCCACTGGTTTAGTATTGTTGGTCTTTTGTTTTGCAACTTGTTGATTCGAGTTTTTACTCGAAACCACTGGCTTTACAACAGCAGTCGATGAAGCCACTGCTACCGCTTTAGTTGATGATGCGCCCGCCCCAGTACCTGCATAGGCAGGCGGACGATAAGCCGGTTGCCAAAGCTTCAACTTTTGCCCTGGATAAATAGTGTACGGAGCCGACAATTGATTGTAACGAACGATCTCGTTTACATCTTTATCTGTGACATAGGCTATAAAATAGAGCGTGTCGCCTTTTTTAACTTCATAGTAACTGCCTCGATAACTCCCACGGGAGATCGAGTCATAATCTTTATTCAAACTTGATACGGGTGCGGGGGAGTGAGCAGCACATCCTGCAAGAATGCTACTCAAAGCAAATATCATTAATGAATTAGACTTATTACGCATGATTAAGCGAGTTCACCTGCAATCAAAGGCACAAAACGCACCATTTCTATTACTTCTGTTAGATAGTCATGCCCATGACGGGTAATCTTTAACAACTGTTGTTCGTCAACGCCAACTGGGATGACTAAAATACCGCCATCACACAATTGCTCGAGTAGGTCATGAGGAATATTTTCCGCAGCCGCCGTCACAATGATGGCGTCAAACGGCGCTTTCGCTGACCAACCTTGCCATCCATCACCATGTTTCGTCGATATATTGTAGATATCAAGCTGCTTTAGACGACGTTTGGCATCCCACTGCAACGCCTTAATTCGCTCCACGGAATACACATGATCAACTAACTGCGCTAATACTGCGGTTTGATATCCGGAACCAGTTCCCACCTCTAGGACTTTACTTTCACGCTTAAGTTCAAGCATTTCCGTCATCTTTGCCACGATATATGGCTGTGAGATAGTCTGTCCATGGCCAATCGGTAATGCATTGTTATCATAAGCTTGATGCATCATAGCTTGTGATACAAAGCTTTCGCGAGGAAGTCGATAGATCGCTTCCAGTACCGCTTGGTTTTGAATGCCACTCGCGACAAGAAACTGCATCAATTTGTCGGCATGTGGGTTTGCCATTGTTAATTACCTTTTAACCAGTGAGACATCGCTCCGATTGACTCATGAGCTGTTAAATCTACTTGCAATGGTGTAATAGAGACAAAGCCATGTTCGATAGCAAAAAAGTCTGTACCTTCACCTGCATCCTGCTCTTTACCCGGAGGACCAAGCCAATAGATATCATGCCCTCGCGGGTCTTTTTGTTTAATCATATCTTCAGCGTGATGGCGAGCCCCCAAACGAGTCACCACCGTTCCCGCTAAATCCGCATACGGAAGATCAGGAATATTGACATTTAGCAAACGATTGGTCGGAATCGGCTGTTTAAGGTGCTGCTTAACCAATTCAACCGCGACTTGTGCCGCGGTGGCAAAGTTCACTTTACCGGCTAGAGAGAGCGCAATCGCTTGAACACCTAAAAAATGCCCTTCCATCGCCGCCGCAACCGTGCCGGAATAAAGCACGTCATCACCCAAGTTAGCGCCATGATTGATGCCGGATAACACCAAATCTGGCAGGTTATCTTTCATTAGTTCATTCAGCGCAAAGTGGACACAATCTGTCGGTGTGCCTTGCACTGAATAGACACTAGGCGCTATTTCGGTGACACGTAATGGCTGTTCTAACGTTAATGAGTTAGACGCTCCCGATCGATTACGATCGGGGGCAACGATAGTAATATCCGCAAACGACGCCAAAGCTTTTGCTAAAGTATGAATCCCTTCAGCATGTACTCCATCATCATTACTGAGCAAAATTTTTAGGCGTGACTCACTCATGAGTAACTGCGCTCCACTTCAATCTCTTCAATTAACTCTCGAACGATAGCAGTAGCAAAACAACCTGAGTCCAGTGCAAAGCGCAAAGTGATCTCATTACCTTCAACTTGCCAGGTTAAATTATGCGCTTTCAATGCAATCTCACGGCGATCATGACGCATGCGATTACCACGGATCAATGCCATTAAATCAGGCTCAGCATCCAATTGAGGCTGTTCAATCTCTAGCGCTTTTGCTTGGGTTGGCAGTGCATTATCGCCCGCTAGCGCCGCAGTGATTAGGTATTCACCTAGAGTGATCTTTTCGCTCATTTCAGCGAGATTACTTTGCTCAACCAAACGTTGTTCACGACCGGCTTGCACAACATCACCTTCTAATGGTTGCTCGAACGCACCTTGCTCGATACGTGCCGAAACAATGCCATTGAAAATCCAAGAGCGTGCTGCAGAAAGATATAGACTGCGTTTGTTCTGATTGCGAGTACGTACATTATCACGTCCCCAACGACGCGCTTCTGTGACATTATTGCCATCATGACCAAAACGCTGGTTGCCAAAATAATTTGGCACGCCGGTTTGAGCGATTTTTTCTAGACGCGCAAGGACATCATCAACATCACTCACTTCAGCTAATGTCACGACAAACTCGTTGCCAACCAGATCGCCAGGGCGGAGCTTTTTGTTGTGACGATCGGTTGCAACAATCTCAATTGACGGGTACTGCGTAAGGAAAGCGCTAAAATCTGGCATCTCACCTTTAGGTAAGTGCACACTTAGCCATTGCTCTGTCACCGCATGACGGTCTTTAAGACCTGCCCAGCTGACATCTTTCGATTTTACACCACACGCTTTTGCTAATTCATTGGCGACAAAGCTAGTGTTCTCACCGGTTTTACGGATGCGCACCATCAAGTGCTCACCTTCACCGGTAAAATCAAAACCTAGGTTTTCATAGACTTGAAAGTGCTCTGGCTTTAATTTCAGTTTGCCTTGAGCGGTTGGTTTGCCATTTAAATAAGCTAGCGAAGATAAAATATCTGACATGATTGATTCCATCACCTATCACTTCATGTAATAAGCGATTTTAATTAGTTTTGTTTGATCAGTAATACCACCGCTTCACAAGCGATGCCTTCTTTACGACCAGTAAAGCCAAGACGCTCTGTTGTGGTCGCTTTGACGTTAACGTTGCCAATCTCGGTTTCTAAATCTTGTGCAATAGCGACACACATACTCTCTATATGCGGTGCCATTTTTGGTGCTTGCGCCATAATGGTAACGTCAGCGTTACCTAATACGTAACCTTGCTCCTTCACTCGGCGATAGACGTCACGCAGCAGCATACGGCTATCTGCTCCTTTCCATTTATCATCGGTATCAGGAAAATGGCGGCCAATATCTCCAGCGGCAATCGCGCCCAATAGCGCGTCACTTAGCGCGTGGAGTGCGACATCACCATCTGAGTGAGCAATCAAACCTTGCTCGTATGGAACAGCAACACCGCCGATAATTACCGGGCCTTCACCACCAAATTTGTGTACATCAAAGCCGTGACCAATTCGTATCATGGGTTATCCTTTATTTCGCTCAAGATAGAACTCGGCTAACGCTAAATCTTCCGGTTGAGTGATCTTAATATTATCAGCAGAACCTTGCACCAGTGCAGGCTGTAATCCTGCCCATTCTAGCGCTGATGCTTCATCTGTAATGATAGCACCCGCCGCCAAAGCAGCAGATAAACTATGCGTAAGCTGAGTTGTTCTAAACATTTGTGGGGTTAACGCATGCCACAGCGCTTCACGCTCAACAGTGTGATCAATATTTTGTCCACTATTAGCGCGTTTCATCGTATCACGCACAGGCGAGGCCAAAATGCCGCCTACCGCATGCGCTTGCGATACTTCTATCAGTGTATTTAAATCTGCCTCACGCACACATGGTCGCGCCGCATCATGTACCATCACCCATTCACTGAGTTGCTGCTGCTCAACATACTGCAATCCAGATAACACAGAGTCCGCACGTTCGCTGCCGCCATCAACACGCACCACATCAGGATGAGTCGCAATTGATAGCTCAGGAAAATAAGGGTCACCTTGAGTGATCGCTACTACCACTTTACTCACTTTGGGGTGAGCAAGCAGTTTAAACACGGTGTGTTCCAAAACGGTTAACTGACCAATGGTCAGGTACTGTTTAGGCTTGTTGGCTTTCATACGACTGCCAACACCAGCCGCAGGGACAATCGCGACAATAGATGGAGAGTTCATAGTTGTCATTATTCGTGCTCTTCTCCGATCATGCGATAAAAGGTTTCTCCCTCTTTCACCATGCCAAGTTCATGTCGTGCACGCTCTTCAATCGCATCTAATCCTTGGCGCAAGTCATCAATCTCGGCAAACATTTCGTTATTGCGCAGGGTTAGGTTGGTATTCACTTGGTTTTGCACCTCAATCTCAGAGCTGACGGTTTGATAATCAGCCATACCATTTTTGCCCGCCCACCAGGTGTACTGGAGCCAGCCTAAAAGTAACAATAAGAACAGTGCAAAAACTCGCATAAAATTTTGTTAGGAAAGAAAAAAGAAAGACCACATATATACCACAATGTCGCGAGAGGCGCGAGATTGGGTTATATGGTCTTGCAGTTAGAGTTTGTTTAAGGCGAATTAATTAAGTGCTAGTAGAGCAAATAAACCAAAGCCTAAAATCAATCGATAAATAACGAATGGCGTCATACCCATACGCGAAATCAGCTTCAAGAAGAAATGAATACAGATATAGGCACTAATAAATGACGTAACGATGCCTGTTGCCAAAACAGTAAGATCAACCGGTTCGCCACTCACCACCAATTGCAACGTTAAATAGCCACCTGCAAGCAAAATGATCGGAATTGACATCAAAAATGAAAAACGAGCAGCCGCTTCACGAGTAAAGCCCAGATAAAGTGCAGCCGTGATCGTCGCACCGGAGCGTGAAGTTCCAGGGATCATCGCTAGAGCCTGAGCTATACCGATAAATAGCGCTTTCTTACCCGTCGTTTGATATTCATCGTCAGACAGAGCGGAGTTTTTATCTACATACCAAAGTAAAAGGCCAAAAATGATCGTTGTGGTCGCGATGATCCAAGCACTACGTAAATAGATCTCAATGATATCTTTCATCAACAAACCAAAAATACAGGCGGGGATCGTCGCCAATAGGATCATCCACGCCAGTTTTGCTTCCTTACTTCTATCACCTTTAAAAATGGAGGCAAAAAAAGCACTGAGAAGACTCACCACTTCACTTCGAAAATAGATCATCACAGCAGCTAGAGTGCCAACATGTACTGCAACATCAAATGCTAAACCTTGATCTGCCCAACCAAACACTGCCGATGGCAGAATTAAATGCGCCGAACTTGATATCGGTAAAAATTCAGTCAAACCCTGAATTAATGCCAATACAAACGCTTCAAAATAACCCATGTATACTCACCAAAAGAAAAAACTAGAACCAACGAAGCACCTTACTTAACACTTCGGGATGATTTGCTTGCTGGAAAATTTGTGCAATTGTTCGTCCGTCATTAGGGACAACCAAATTCGGACATAGTTCACTAAGTGGTTGAATAACAAACCCATACTGATAGATATCATCACGCGGAATTTTAGGCTCTGCTGACGAAATTTCGTCGCCAAACAGGATAATATCAAGATCTAAAGTACGTGGTTCGAACTTCGCGGCATCTTCCTTGCGGCCCCATTTAAGTTCGATTTTACGAAGGGCGCGTGAAAAATCCGTCAACTTCATGCTTGTTTTCATTTCTACGACAAGATTGTAAAAAGCCTCGCCGTTAAAGCCAACCGCATCGCATTCATAAATACTTGAAAGTCGTAAATTTTCTCCAATCTGAGACAACTCAACAATCGCTGCCTCAATATGTTTTCTGCGTTCCAAATTTGAGCCAACGCCAATATAGGCAGTGATCATACACTTCCTCGCTCGATCACAACCCCCACGCCTTTAGCTTGTGGTACAGCACCTGGTTTAGTTAGTCGGATTTTTATCCAAGGCACATTAAAACGTGACATGATTAACTCGGCGACCTCTTCCGCAACTCGCTCAACCAAAAGGAATCGACCGTTCACAATATGATTAATAACCGCTTCACTCACTTGTGCGTAATCCAGTGCATCTTGTACGTCATCACTCTTACCCGCCGGACGGTTATCGTGCGCCATTTCGATATCAAGCACGAGCTTTTGCTTGATTTCCTGTTCCCAGTCATACACACCGATCGTCGTAATAACTTCTAGTTGTTCGATAAATACTTTGTCCATACTTACTGCTTCCTGTACAGGTCGGATACCCAATCAAGAGAAAAAATCGTACTATTTGCTATCAAATGTTTGTCGCGAGTAGTTTGCTCACGACAAGCGCGATATGATATACCCAAGTAACCTAGATATGCGAGTAACATGCCGATGAATCCTGCATTGAGATCTCATTAGCCTCTATCAAGGGTTGCATCCAAATATCTGATTTATCGAGTTGAGCCTTATGACCCCTTTAGCACTTGCCATGATCATCTCAGCCTACTTGTTAGGTTCGATCTCAAGTGCGGTTTTGATCTGCCGAGTTCTGAGACTGCCAGATCCGCGAAAAGTGGGCTCTAACAACCCTGGCGCGACAAACGTTTTACGTATTGGCGGACGAAAAGCAGCGCTTTCTGTTCTGGTCTGCGACATGCTAAAAGGTACCATTCCTGTCTGGGGCGGCTATTTCCTTAATATAGAACCTATCATGCTTGGTTTGGTTGCTATTGCTGCTTGCCTAGGTCACATGTACCCGCTATTTTTCCATTTTAAAGGTGGAAAAGGGGTGGCCACTGCGCTTGGTGCAATCGCTCCTATCGGCTTAGATCTTACTGCGATGGTCATCGCAACTTGGTTGGTGATTGCACTAACCTTCCGCTACTCTTCACTCGCCGCTTTAGTTACCGTGCTACTGGCTCCTATGTATACATGGATGATCAAACCGCAATATACATTGCCCGTTGCCATGTTGTGTTGTTTGATTGTCTTTAAACATCACCAAAACATTCGTCGTCTCTACGATGGAACAGAACCGAAACTTGGTGAGAAGAAGATCAGTAATAGCAAGCAAGATGATGAACAAATAAAACAGGCCTCAGAATGAGGCCTGTTTTATTGTTTGGTATAACAGAAACAAATCACTTAGCATGAACTCGAGATAGAAAGCTTTCTAGCATCTGGTTAACAATTTCTGGTTGTTCAAGATTAGAAATATGCCCCGCATTAGGAATTTGCACTAACTCAGAGCAATCAATGCAATCGAGCATCAAATAGGACTCAAGAACAGGCCTTGGCTTGTCTTCTTGCCCTACCGCAATCAGAGTCGGTAAAGCAAAGTTCTCAACCTCTTCAATTTGATCGCGTCGACCAAAGACCATACGACCAATTCGAGCAATCTCTCGAGCTTGATCTCCCTTTAATGCAGCAAGGCTAGCAGTAAATTCGGCTACCAAGTGTGGATTATCTTGAGTGACGTTATGAGCAAAAAATAGCGGCACGACTGCATCGATAATCGCTTGAGGTACTGCTTGCTCTTTATCAATCGTACTCAACATAGCGAAGTATTTTTTGTGGGTAACTTCTGGCTCTAAGCCTACAAACGTATCCATCAACACTAAAGCTTTCACTCTTGTCGGGGCGAGCGTAACTAATTCAGTCCCCCACATACCGCCAACAGATAGGCCGACCATAGTACATTGTTGAATTTCAAGGTGGTCAAGTAAACCAAGGATATGTTGAGCGTAATCTTGCAATGAACGAGTTGCTTGTGGTGCAAAATCTGACTCACCGTGCGCCCAAAATTCAGGCACGATGCAGCGATACGATTGGCTAAGATGCGCCACTTGCGGCGCCCACATCTTACTGTCCCACAAGTAACTGTGACCAAACAGTAGAACTGGACCTTGACCCACGTCGAGGTACGCCATTTGTTTGCCGTCAATCGTAAATTTATTCATAACTCTATCCATTGATTATTATTGTCAGTTCAAAGATAAAAAAGGTCGCAAATAAGGCGACCTTTTTTATTTAATCATTGGGATCTTTACTTAAAGATCCACGAGCAAAGCCAAATGACTTAAGCGATCGGATCCAATTGATCAATTGGCCAGCGAGGTTTCGCGGTCACAGAAAGATCCGCTACTTCACCATTCTTCAGACGTTGCATGCCCGCGTATGCGATCATTGCGCCGTTGTCAGTACAAAACTCAGTGCGAGGATAATACACTTCACCACCAACCTTCTGTGCTAACTTGCCTAACTCAGCACGTAAACGCTTATTCGCACTTACACCGCCCGCAATTACAATGCGTTTAAAGCCTGTTTGATCCAATGCGCGCTTACATTTTATCACCAAGGTGCCACATACCGCTTCTTCAAACGCCAAAGCGATATCCGCGCGAGTTTGCTCGTCATCACCATTGGCTGCGATGGTATTTGCAGTAAAGGTTTTAAGACCAGAAAAACTCATATCCAAACCTGGCACGTTCGTCATTGGGCGTGGGAATTTGAAACGACCAGGCGTGCCTTTTTCTGCCAATTTAGATAGCAGCGGACCACCTGGGTAATCTAAGCCCATTAACTTGGCGGTTTTATCAAAGGCTTCGCCTGCCGCGTCGTCAATGGATTCACCAAGGATCTTGTATTCACCAATACCCTTAACTTCAACCATCATCGAGTGACCACCGGATACCAATACCGCAACAAATGGGAATGGGGGTGGGTTATCTTCTAGCATTGGGGCGAGCAAGTGGCCTTCCATATGGTGAACAGGCACGGCTGGTACCCCCCAAGCGTAAGCAAGGCTGCGACCGATCGTTGCACCAACCAATAGCGCCCCAACAAGACCAGGACCTGCAGTATAGGCAATACCATCAATGTCTTTTGGCTCTAAGTTTGCTTCTGCCAAGGCCGCTTTGATCAATGGGATCGTTTTCTTCACATGATCACGTGATGCAAGTTCTGGCACAACACCGCCGTAATCGGCATGCAGTTTGATCTGGCTATAAAGCTGGTGAGAAAGTAAGCCTTTCTCGTCATCATAGATGGCAATACCTGTTTCGTCACAGGAAGTTTCGATACCAATAATACGCATGGTCTACTCGGGATGTTTCTTGATTAATTGCAAATTGGGGGCAATCTTAACTCGCCTTCGTCTTGCAAACAAATTTTGTACAAATGGGATTGTTACTTTTATTGTCTATGCTTTGACCAACTCAACACCGCGGAAAAACCAATTTCCACCGCTCAATACCGTGTCCACCTCGCGTAAGCGAGACTCGATTTCCTCGCGTGCTCTGCGGTTGAATAACTGCACTAACACGCTGATTTAAAAATAATAAGCACCGATACACCCTAAAGCCTTTGTAGATAAAGCTTATTACCTCAACCTACCCCTAAGCAATACATGGGTATATACTCGACAAAGTGCTTTACAAAGCCATAGTGATCGGATTAAAATTCCGCACCATTTTTGATCAAGCTGGTTATAGACCGAACAGAGTCGTTCGGACTGCCAATGCCAGCGTTAACGAATTAACCCCTGAGGTGAAAGGCATATGCCAGTAGTTAAAGTACGTGAAAACGAACCGTTCGACGTTGCACTACGTCGTTTCAAGCGCTCATGCGAAAAAGCAGGTATCCTTTCTGAAGTGCGTCGTCGTGAGCACTACGAAAAACCAACTACAGTTCGCAAACGCGCTAAAGCAGCTGCTCAAAAGCGTCACGCTAAGAAGCTAGCTCGCGAAAACGCTCGTCGCGTTCGCCTGTACTAATAACTAAGTCCTAAAGGATTATAGTTATGGCTCTAATTGATAAACTCAAAGACGAGCAAAAATTAGCGATGAAAGCCAAGGACAAATTGCGCCTTGGTACTATTCGTTTAGCTTTGTCAGCCATTAAGCAACGTGAAGTCGATGAACAGATCACTCTGAACGACGACGACATTATTGCTGTGCTGACCAAAATGGTTAAACAACGTCGCGACTCTGTCGCTCAATACGAATCAGCGGGTCGTCAAGACTTAGCCGATGTGGAAAGCGCTGAAATTACTGTACTTGAGGATTTTATGCCTCAACCGCTATCTGATGACGAAGTGGCTCAGCTTATTGAAGCTGCAGTTGCGGAATCTGGAGCTGCGGGCATGCAAGACATGGGTAAAGTAATGGGTGTTCTTAAACCACAAATTCAAGGGCGCGCAGATATGGGTAAAGTAAGTGGTTTAGTTCGCGCTAAACTGGCTTAATAACCCAACCATATTGCAGCAAGCCGTGCTCTCCATTGGATCGCACGGCTTGTTTGTATCTGGATAACAGAATATCTATGATAGTTATCCAACTCACCACTCTTTTTTGTTAGGTTTTATGGCTGGACACATCCCCCGCAGTTTTATTGATGACCTCCTAGCTCGACTTGATATTGTCGATATCATCGACGCACGGGTGAAACTTAAGAAAAAAGGTAAGAACTACGGTGCTTGCTGCCCTTTCCACAATGAAAAGACCCCGTCCTTTAGCGTAAGCCAAGAAAAGCAGTTTTATCACTGTTTTGGTTGTGGTGCCCACGGTAATGCCATTGATTTTATGATGGAGTACGAACGCTTAGAGTTCGTTGAAGCTATCGAAGAATTGGCCTCTTTCCTCGGACTCGACGTTCCTCGAGAGCAACGCCAAGGCGGCAACGTCCGTAAAGATCAACCACAAGCCAGCAGCGATCAAAAGCGCAGTTTGTATGATCTTATGGGCAGTATCGGTCAGTTCTACCGTGACCAACTTAAGCAGCCAAGCAGTAAGATCGCGATCCAATATCTGAAAGATCGAGGCTTATCCGGCGAGATCGTGCAAAAGTTCGGTATTGGTTATGTTGCCGATGAATGGGATCTGGTACGTAAAAACTTTGGTCAACAAAACACCACCCAAGAAATGCTGGTGACAGGCGGGATGTTGATCGAAAACGACAAAGGCAACCGCTATGACCGCTTCCGTGGTCGTGTGATGTTCCCTATCCGAGATCGTCGTGGTCGCGTGATTGGCTTTGGTGGTCGAGTCATTGGTGACGGGACGCCAAAATACCTTAACTCACCAGAAACACCGATCTTCCATAAAGGCAAAGAACTGTACGGTCTTTATGAAGTTTTACAAGCATACCGTGAACCACCTCGAATCCTCGTCGTAGAAGGCTATATGGACGTGGTGGCTTTGGCGCAATATGGCGTCGATTACTCTGTTGCATCATTGGGTACATCCACCACCGGCGATCATCTACAAGTCTTATTTAGACAAACCAGTACTGTGGTTTGTTGCTACGATGGTGACCGAGCGGGTCGAGACGCAGCGTGGCGCGCAATGGAAAACGCGTTGCCCTTCTTAACCGATGGTCGTCAGCTAAAGTTCATGTTCTTGCCTGACGGTGAAGATCCAGACTCATATATTCGCCAACATGGTAAAGAAGCATTTGAACAACAGATTGAAACATCTATGTCTCTGTCTGACTTTATGTTCAGCTCGTTAATGAAGCAAGTCGACATCTCAAACCGTGAAGGGATGGCAAAACTAACCAGCCTCGCGGTACCGCTGATCGATAAGGTTCCGGGTGGAACACTGCGTCTCTACTTAAGAGATCTACTGGGTAAGCGCCTAGGCCTGATGGATGAGCGGCAGTTACAACAATTAATTAGCAAAGAAGGACAAAAAGAAGTCCGCGTGCTGCCGCATAAAGAGATTAAACGAACGCCAATGCGTGAGGTAATCGCTTTGCTAATCCAAAATCCGAGCTATGCTGAAATGGTACCGGATTTAAGTAGTGTGAAGAGCCTAACAGTTCCGGGGCTAAGTTTATTGCTTGAAGTGCTTGAATATTGTCAAGCTCACCCCAATATCACTACAGGTCAATTGCTAGAACAATGGCGAAATAGTAGCCACTCAGCACTTATGTTGCGTCTTGCGGGATGGGAAATTCCCCTCGATGACGACAACGAAATGGATATATTCTTAGACTCATTGGACAAAATTCTGTCCCAGTGCGTCGAAAAACAAATTGAAAACCTGCAGGCCAAAGAAAGAAGCGTCGGTTTATCAGCCGAGGAAAAAAGGGAGCTGCTAGCCCTAATGCTAGATTTGAAAGCGTAACCCTGTTTGTATAGGCAGCAATCAATTAATTTGTTAACATGTATGGTTTGCATCTCGCATACTAATTCCTTCACCAAATACTAAGTTGGATACCGTCTATGGATCAAAATCCGCAGTCACAGCTGAAACAACTTGTCATTAAAGGCAAGGAACAAGGCTATCTGACCTACGCAGAAGTTAACGACCACCTGCCAGCAGAAATCGTAGATTCTGAGCAGGTTGAAGACATCATTCAAATGATTAATGACATGGGTATCCGAGTGGTGGAAACTGCTCCGGACGCTGATGATCTAGCGCTTAATGATGATGACACAATTACCGATGAAGACGCAGCAGAAGCTGCGGCGGCAGCGCTTTCAAGCGTAGAAAGCGAAATCGGTCGAACCACTGACCCAGTGCGTATGTACATGCGCGAGATGGGTACGGTTGAACTACTGACTCGCGAAGGCGAAATCGACATCGCGAAGCGTATCGAAGATGGTATCAACCAAGTTCAAAATGCCGTTGCGGAATACCCAGGCACTATTCCATACATCCTAGAACAGTTTGATAAGATTCAAGCGGAAGAGCTTCGCTTAACCGACCTTATCACTGGTTTTGTTGACCCAGATGCGGAAGAAACAGCTGCACCTACGGCAACTCACATCGGTTCAGAGTTACAAGAGTCAGATCTTGAAGATGAAGACGATGATCTAGATGAAGAGGAAGAAGAAGGCGATGACGATTCTGAATCTGACAGCGAAGAAGATACCGGTATCGACCCTGAAGTTGCTTTGGAGAAATTCACTGCACTTCGTAATACATTCCAGAACTACCAACTAGCGGTTAACGAACACGGCCAAGAAAGTCCGAAGGCGCAAATCGCTCATGAGCTAGTTCTAGACGTATTTAAAGAATTCCGTCTAACACCAAAACAGTTTGACTACCTAGTTGAAGAGCTACGCACTTCAATGGAACGTGTACGTACTCAAGAGCGCCTAATCATGAAGGCAACTGTTGAATACGGCAAAATGCCTAAGAAGTCATTTATCACTCTGTTTACTGGCAACGAATCAAGCGAAGCTTGGTTAGATGAAATCCTTGCATCAGACAAGCCATACGCTGACAAGATCAAGCTAAGTGAAGATGACATCCGTCGTTCAATCACTAAGCTTAAGATGATTGAAGAAGAGACCTCTCTAACTGTTCAAAGCATCAAAGAAATCAGTCGTCGTATGTCTATCGGTGAAGCAAAAGCTCGCCGTGCGAAGAAAGAGATGGTAGAGGCGAACTTACGTCTTGTAATCTCTATCGCGAAGAAATACACCAACCGTGGTCTACAGTTCTTGGATCTAATCCAAGAAGGTAACATCGGTCTAATGAAAGCCGTTGATAAGTTTGAATACCGTCGTGGTTACAAGTTCTCAACTTACGCGACTTGGTGGATTCGTCAGGCGATCACTCGTTCTATCGCAGACCAAGCACGTACTATCCGTATTCCGGTACACATGATCGAAACGATCAACAAGCTAAACCGTATCTCTCGTCAAATGCTACAAGAGATGGGTCGTGAGCCGCTACCGGAAGAATTGGCAGAGCGTATGCAAATGCCAGAAGATAAGATCCGCAAAGTACTGAAGATCGCTAAAGAGCCTATCTCTATGGAGACACCTATCGGTGACGACGAAGATTCGCATCTAGGCGACTTTATCGAGGATACCACTCTAGAGCTACCACTAGACTCAGCAACAGCAACAAGCCTGAAAGCTGCGACTAAAGATGTTCTAGCAGGTCTTACACCTCGTGAAGCGAAAGTACTACGCATGCGCTTTGGTATCGACATGAACACTGACCACACTCTAGAAGAGGTTGGTAAGCAGTTCGACGTTACTCGTGAACGTATCCGTCAAATCGAAGCAAAAGCACTGCGTAAACTGCGTCATCCAAGCCGCTCAGAAACTCTGCGCAGCTTCCTAGACGAGTAATTCGCGGTCAACTAAACAAAAAGGTGAGCAATAGCTCACCTTTTTTGTATTTGATTGGTTTAAGTGGATAAAAACTAAACGGAATTACCCTAGGTAGTGGCTAGACACTCTAAGCTGCTTCCCCTATAATCGTTGACCTATCGGCCCCTTAGCTCAGTGGTTAGAGCAGTCGACTCATAATCGATTGGTCCCCAGTTCAAGTCTGGGAGGGGCCACCAAGTTTCGAAAGACTCGTAGAGAAATCTACGGGTCTTTTTTCGTTTTATTGCCACAGCAATTTAAATGGCCACAAAAAAGGCCAACGCTAAAGCGCTGGCCTCAAAATCTTGCGACGGTTCAGATGAACAGTTAAATCGCCCAACCGCCTGCGTAGAAGCCGACCAATACAGCTGTCAGCAGCACGATACCAAAGCTTAGCTTCTTCCACTCACCCGCAACAACACGACCGCATACAAGGCACAAGAAGCCCAGCATAATACCGGTTACGATATTCGCAGTCAGCACGATAAATACTGCGCATAAAAGACCTGATAGCGCATCCACTGAATCAGCAAAGTCTAGCTTACTGACATTACTTAACATCAGCAAACCCACATACATCAAAGCAGGCGCAGTTGCGTAACTTGGTACTAAGTAACTGATTGGTGAAATAAACAATACAAGTAAGAACAGTAAACCGACCACAACCGCCGTTAAACCTGTTTTACCACCAGCGGCTGTTCCCGCTGCCGATTCAATGTAAACCGCTGCAGGTGAACCACCAAAGAAGCCTGAAGCAATACTTGCCACTGAATCTGAAGTGAGTGCTTTACCACCATCAATGATATTGCCATCTTTATCCAGTAGGTTGGCTTGCCCTGCTACTGCGCGAATCGTACCAGTTGCATCAAAGATTGCCGTCATCACTAACGCAAGTACACTTGGTAAAACCAGTGGGCTAAACGCGCCCATAATATCCATGGTACCAAACAAAGAGTTTTCGCCACCAAATGAAGGCATCGCGAATAAGCCTTGGTATTGCACATTAGGATCAAAGATCAAACCGAATACAGAGATCGCAACGATCACCAGTAAAATACCACCCGGTACGCGACGTTTCTCCAAACCAAAAATTGCAGCTAAGCCTAGCACTGACATAATCACCGGTAGCGAGGTGAAATCACCGAATTTGACGGGTAGACCGGCTGCAGCATTCTTCTCTACTAAGCCAACACCATTAGCGGCAATCAGCAGTAGAAATAGACCAATACCGATTCCCGTACCATGAGCGATACCAGTTGGCAGGTGGGTCAAAATCCACTGACGAAGACCAGTAACCGTAATTGCGGTAAACACCACACCCATCAAAAATACTGCACCAAGTGCGACAGGAATCGAGACACCTTGTCCCAATACCAAGCTAAATGCGGTAAATGCGGTTAGCGAGATAGCACAACCAATCGCCATTGGTAGATTTGCCCAAAAGCCCATCAGCAGCGAACCAAATGCCGCGACTAAACAGGTGGCAATAAAGACGGCACCCTGATCAAAACCAGCCGCTCCCAGCATGCTCGGTACAACAATCACCGAATAAACCATCGCTAGAAAAGTCGTTAAGCCAGCCAGCACTTCTTGGCGAACATTACTGCCACGAGCAGTAATAGAGAAATACGAATCTAATTTACCTGCGCCAGTCGTAGGTCGATTTTCAATTTGTTGAACATCGGATGGAGTCTTGTCAGACATGGGAGTTCCTATTTACGTTTTAGACCCAAATACCATCAGTGATATCAATTAAAAACAGCCAATAATTGATAATCGAATGGGAGGAAACAGGTCTGTAATGGCAATTTAACAAAGCTGCTAATTTTGGTTAAATAGCGGGAAAATTGCAGCCCAAACTATTTAAAGGCGACGAAATTACCTGTAAATGAGCACAATGACAAGTGATTTAAACCTTTGCCGCAAACGTTACCGTCAAATGATTCTTCACCATTGTATTAATGGTTTTACAATCGAAAATATTCCAACTTAAATTCAATCACTAAGCTAACTCCCTATAGTTATAGATGACAAAACTTAGCAAACTAAATTAAACCAGATACAATGCCACCTCACTGAACATGAGATAACTACGATGCAGCAAGACTACAGCTTTAACTACTTATCGAACACGCCACGCGAAGAGTTGGAAGAACTCAGCCAGCGTTTGATTCACCGTCTCGTACCTGAAGAGTACATGAGTGAACTGTTTACATTTGATGGCGAAGAAACTGAATCAGAAGATAAGCTGCAAGAGGCGCAGTTGGACGCCATGCTGCGTCTAAACGCGATTGCTTTGAGTCAACTGCCAGCTCTATTCGAACAGTCAGAAAACGCAGCACAAAATATTCTGCGTATGCAGCGTTTAGTGCTGTGGCATTTTTATGCGGTATCATTTCGTCTTGAGCGTGCGATTCCATTGGAAGTTCACTGTAATCATGTCGAAACGCTACTCAAACAAAGCCCAGAAAATACGCTAGAGTGGGTAACCACACTGACAGATTTACTGCGCCAATACGCACAAATCGCTCAAGCCTAATCACACCAAAAGCCCGCACCAACGCGGGTTTTTCTTTATCCCAACCATTATCTCTCTTCTAAGCATAATCATTGCGATATCAATCCCAGTCGTGATCCAAGTTTGATTAATAAAAAAGCGATGATGCGCTAACAAGATAGCTATCTTTGTGATCAACACTATTTCAGCTAGAGTGATACCCGATCACCTTCTATTAATAAGCCTAATCTCCACAGCTTATGCTTAACTATGAGCAATAGTTAACCACATGTTGGCTTGACGTATAGAACAAACCACTTTAATTCTGACACTGTTAAAGTGGTCAAAACAGGAAGTTATAATAATGAATAAATGGATTAAGAACGCACTAGCGAGCGTGGTTGCTGTCTCATTCAGCTTCGCCTCTAGCAGTGCCCTCGCCCAAGAGAAAGTTTACCGTCTAAAACTCGCTGAAACTTGGGGCCCAAACACCCCCATACTCGGTGACGCTTCAAAAAACATGGCGAAGCTAGCCGAAGAGATGTCTAACGGCCGACTGCAAATCCGCATCGATTCCGCCAATAAACACAAAGCACCGCTTGGTGTCTTCGATATGGTTAAATCGGGTCAATACGATCTGGGCCACTCTGCCTCTTACTATTGGAAAGGCAAAGTCCCGAACACCATGTACTTCTCAGCCATGCCTTTTGGCATGATGTCCACCGAACAGTATGCTTGGTTCTATCACGGTGGTGGAATGGAGCTGATGCAAGAGGTATACGCTCCGCATAACTTACTGTCCTTCCCAGGCGGTAACTCAGATATTCAAATGGGTGGCTGGTTTCAAAAAGAGATCAAGAGCATCGATGATCTAAAAGGTCTTAAGATCCGCATTCCTGGCTTTGCGGGCGAGGTCATGGCTCGTGTCGGCGCCAAGCCAACCAATATAGCTCCAGGTGAGCTCTATACTTCTTTAGAGCGTGGCACTATCGACGCGCTTGAATGGGTTGGTCCTGCTTTTGATTTACGAATGGGATTCCAAAAAGTCGCGCCCTACTACTATACTGCGTGGCATGAGCCGGGCTCAGAAACCCAATTCTTAGTCAATAAAAGGGTATGGGAGAAGCTCCCAAGTGACTTGCAAGTGATCCTGGAAACTGCTTTCCGCGTGGCTGCATTTGATATGTACACTCAAGCCATTGATGCCAATGCCAACAGTTGGGCTTCAATGAGTGAAGAGTACCCAGATATTAAGGTGATGGACTTGCCGCCTGAAGTCATCGAACGTCTGAACCAAGAAAAAGAAAACCTACTAAATGAATTTGCCGCCAAAGATCCTTTAGCAAAACGCATTATCGAATCTCAGCGTCAATACTTAAGCAAGGTTCGCCCATGGACAGACATTTCAACCAAGGCTTACCTAAATAGTAATTAAGCGCAGTCAATCAACCACTTCAGACCGCTAGTCTCTATATCCCATCAGGATATCAAATAGAGGCTAGCTACCTCTTTGGGGTTATCACAGCCCTACTCCAACCTCAAGTCTCAATCTGTCATTAAGTTTCAAAACAAATGCAAATGCGAGAAATATCACACTTAAACCTCTAACACCCCAAAACAAAAATCAAACAAAGATCACGTTTAGTGTTATTTGGATGATCAAATAAAGCAGTAAAGTGATACATATCACGCTTAACCTTAATGTTAAATATTTAATTTTGAGATGTTGAACATTTAATTATTGTTGACTTTTTGACCATGCGAATTTTGTCAAAAAATTACAGCGAAGAAGCTTGAAAGAGATCACGCAAAAATCATTTGATCGCGCAATTTTCTTGGAGATGATCACGAAAAACCCGTCGTCGGTTCTAAACTGAAATGGTGTGGTAAATTGATTGGGTACTAAGCAATCAGCGGCTTTTGGCGAGCCGTTACTCAAACAATTTCATCAGAACGTCGAACGGGGAATCCTTATGATATCACCAGACACTAAGATCAAGATACAAAATTTTGGTCGCTTCCTATCCAATATGGTTATGCCCAACATTGGCGCGTTCATCGCGTGGGGCTTTATTACTGCACTCTTTATCCCAACTGGCTGGCTACCAAATGAAACATTAGCCTCGATGGTTGGTCCAATGATCACTTACCTTCTACCGCTACTCATTGGCTATACGGGTGGTAAATTGGTGGGGGGCGATCGCGGTGCTGTCGTGGGTGCCATCACGACGATGGGCGTGATTGTCGGTACCGACATTCCAATGTTCATGGGAGCGATGATGGTCGGTCCTATGGGTGGTTGGGCAATCAAGAAATTCGACAACTATATCGATGGTAAAGTGAAAAGCGGCTTTGAGATGCTGGTTAACAACTTCTCAGCAGGCATCATCGGTATGATCTGTGCGATCCTCGCTTTCTACCTAATTGGTCCGTTTGTGAAGATCCTCTCTGGTAGTCTGGCTGCTGGCGTAAACTTCCTAGTATCGGCACACCTACTGCCACTGACTTCTATTTTTGTTGAACCAGCGAAAATCCTGTTCCTAAACAATGCGATTAACCACGGCATCTTCTCGCCACTGGGCATTCAGCAAGCATCAGAAACTGGTCAATCTATCTTCTTCTTAATTGAAGCAAACCCAGGTCCTGGTCTAGGCATCCTATTGGCTTACATGGTGTTCGGCAAAGGTACAGCTCGTCAAACTGCTGGTGGTGCTTCGATCATCCATTTCTTTGGTGGTATTCACGAAATCTACTTCCCATACATCTTAATGAATCCTCGCCTAATTCTGGCAGCGATTGCAGGTGGTATGACGGGTGTATTTGTTCTAACAGTGTTTAACGCAGGTATCGTTTCTCCAGCATCGCCGGGCTCAATCTTCGCGATTCTACTGATGACGCAAAAAGGCTCAATTGTGGGTGTACTTGCTTCAATTTTCTCTGCAACAGCCGTCTCTTTTGCGGTCGCTGCACTACTCATGAAAACTCAAACCACTACAGAAGAAGAGGGTGATGAGACAGCACTGGACAAAGCAACCAGCCAAATGCGTGAGATGAAATCAAGCGCAAAAGCGGGTCAAACTGTAGAGGCAAAGAGCAAAAACAATATCGACATGGCAACCGTACAAAGCATCATCGTCGCCTGTGATGCAGGCATGGGCTCAAGCGCAATGGGTGCCAGCATGTTGCGTAAAAAAGTCCAAGATGCGGGACTCACTATCCATGTCACTAACCTTGCCATCAACAATTTGCCAGAGAGCGTCGAAATCGTGATTACTCATAAAGACCTAACCGATCGTGCTCGTAAGCACGCACCGAATGCCATGCATATTTCGCTAACTAACTTCCTTGATAGCGAGATGTATAACCAGCTAGTGACTAAACTGCTAGCAGCGCAAAAACAAACCGCCGCGAATGATGACCAATTAGTAAAAGTGTCGGTGCTTGCCGCGAATGACGACAGCTTTGAGCCACAACAACCGTCTGTATTTCAGATTCAAGCAGAAAATATTCATCTAGGATTGCAAGCTGCCAACAAGCAAGAAGCGATTCGCTTTGCTGGCAACAAGCTTGTGGAACTTGGCTATGTCGAACCTGAATATGTCGATGCGATGTTCGAGCGTGAGAAGATGGTTTCAACCTATTTAGGTGAGTCGATTGCGGTACCACACGGCACGATTGAAGCAAAAGATAAAGTAAAGAAAACCGGCATTGTGATTTGCCAATACCCAGCAGGTATTCAATTTACCGATGACCAAGATGATGTCGCAAGGCTAGTCATTGGCATTGCAGCGAAAAACGATGAACACATTCAAGTAATTACCACCATTACTAACGCACTCGATGAGCCTGACGCCATCGATACGCTCACCAGTACCACCGATGTGAATGAGATTTTGAACATTCTGTCTGGTACTAAAGCTGCGTAAACCAGCAAACAGGCGCTCCTGAGCGTCCCGAGGTCAACTGTCACCCCCTATGCGGTTGACCTCCCCCTAAGCATGTCGTTAGTTAATTTATAGTAGGTAAGATTATGAAAAATGCAGTTCATTTTGGCGCAGGCAATATTGGTCGCGGTTTTATTGGTAAGCTACTCGCTGATGCCGATGTAGCAGTAACCTTTGCTGATGTTAACGAGCCGTTGGTCGATCAAATCAGCCATAAACAAGAATACAAAGTAAAGGTCGTCGGCTCTGAGTGCACTATCGACACGGTTACGCACGTTACAGCAGTGAACTCTGCGAGCGAAGATGTGATCAACCAAATCGTAAAAACCGATATGGTCACCACGGCAGTGGGTCCAAATGTTTTAGACATTATTGCCAAAACTATCGCTAAGGGGATTGAGAAACGCCTCGCCTCTGGCAATATCAAACCGCTCAATATTATCGCCTGTGAGAATATGGTACGTGGTACCACTCACCTTAAAGGTGAAGTCTACAAATACTTAGATGAGCAACTTCATCCACAAGTAGATGAGCTAGTGGGCTTTGTTGACTCAGCGGTTGACCGCATCGTACCACCAGCGGATGCTGCCAACGATGATCCACTGGAAGTGACGGTGGAAAGCTTTAGCGAGTGGATTGTTGATGAACAGCAGTTTAAAGGTGAGATTCCAGAAATTAACGGCATGGAAAAGACCGATAATTTAATGGCGTTTGTCGAGCGTAAACTGTTTACTCTCAACACCGGTCACTGCATTACAGCGTATTTGGGTAATCTAAAAGGACACCGCACCATACGTGAAGCTATTGAAGATCCTGAAATTCACGCTGAAGTAAAACAAGCCATGTTTGAAAGTGGTGAGGTACTGATTCGTCGCTATGGCTTTGACCGCGAATTTCATGCTGCGTATATCGACAAAATCCTCTCTCGCTTTGCCAATCCCTACTTGGTCGACGAAGTGGATCGTGTTGGACGCCAACCAATTCGCAAATTAGGCGCAAATGATAGATTAATTAAACCATTACTGGGTACAATTGAGTATGGTGTTGAAAATAAAACACTTTTAAAAGGTATCGCCGCGGCACTGAAATACACAAGTGACAGTGACCCGCAAGCCATTGAGCTCCAAACGGCTTTACAGCAACAGGGCGTTAAGAAAACTTTAGCACACTACACTGGCTTAGATAAAAACAGTGCTGAAGTCGCTCAAATTGACTCGCTATACCAACAACTATAACAACCAGGGGAGCTCGGCTCCCCCCATTAATTTTTAGATCAGTATATGGCAAATAGAATCAACGAAACCGAGATTATAGAACGGCTGAACAGCGCAGCTTCCGTGCGCGGATTCTTTGTTGCCGCTGTGGATGTATTTAACGACTCAATTGACGCGTTAATACAGCGTATTTTCCGCAAAGATAACTTCGCCGTGCAGTCGGTTGTCGGTCCGTTATTGCAAGATTCAGGACCATTAGGTGACCTATCGGTACGTTTAAAGCTTCTCTATGGATTAGGTGTATTACCTGACGATGTCTATCACGATATCGATAGCATCATTAAGCTCAAGCACAAACTCAACAGTGAAGAAAAGGATTTTGCTTTTACTGACCCGAAGATTTTGGAAGCCATCAAACAGCTGCATTTGGTCAATAAAATGAGCATGGTGCAATTGGAGGTCAGTGAACCTGACGATGATATCGATCTTGAGTTTTACCAGCTGCAACTACAACGACAACAACAAATAATAAAATCTGGGTTGTCATTGGCGATCGTTGGTATCTGCGATGAACTCAACAAAGAGAGCCCATTTTAAGTTTGTTTAACCATCGAAACCGCTACTTAGACACGGTTCTGAAACTAACTTATCTCAAAGAGTAAAATGGGTCTCATTGAGACCCATTTTTTAAGTGGTTAGAACGCGTAAATTACAGTGACACCAGAAATCGTATCATCTTGGTCACCAGCACCTAAAGCTTCTTCTTCTACTTTTCTCACTTCTCCCGAAATGATGAAGTTAGGCGCAGCGTGGTAGCTTAAACCCATCGAATAGATGCTACGCTCACCTTTAGTATCCGCAGTGTCACCATCAAAATCTACGTTTGATAGGTAAACGTACGGACGAAGACCTATAGCGAAGTAGTACTCTGCATAGATATCCATACCGGTTGCATCAGCATAGTTATTCTTTTTACCAGGGACGTCAAAACCATAGCCTAGATAGTCCGTCTCATGCGCTTTAGTACCATCAGTATAAGCGGCAGTCACTTTAAACGCTTCGTATGAATACTTAACTGCGAGAGTCGTAAGTTTTTGTTCATCACTCGGGTCAAGATTCAATAGAGGGGTGCCCTCAGTCGTCTCAACCTTGTTAACCAAATGTGTCGCACCAATGCTTAGACCAAAATCAAAATCATAGCTGGCTGCAAATGCATAGTTTGATGTACGTGCAATCTTGTTGTCAGGATCTGCGTTATCACCGCTTGGCGCAGTCAGAGAACCTGGTCCATTTTCTTCAAACCCATATTGCGCCGAAATATTTAAATTTTCAAAGCTATTACGGTAAGTAACTAGATCATCACCACGTGCGGTACCCATAAAACCACCGTCTTTAGTGTCACTAAAGATTGGCGTTGCATCTGGATCGAATACAATCAAGTTATCCATATAGCCAGCCACATCATGGTAGGCAGAGTACTGTTTACCAAAACGCAAGCTACCGTACTCTTCATGATGCACTGAGAAGTAACCTAAACGGGTACGGAATTGATCGCCTGAACCAGATACGCCTTCTGTAGGAGCGCTGGTTAAGTTATCCCATTCAAACTTCACATCGCCAGACCAACCATTACCAAATTGGTGAGCAATACCAAAGCCTAGTGTACTGCGACTGGTATTGAAGTCATGATCATCAAAGAATTGTACTGGTTGCCAGTAATCCATTAAAAATGCACCAGAGATATCGACACTGGTCGTGTCATTTTTAAACACATTTACAGCAAACGCTTGGCTTGATACCACTAAGCTAGATAATAAAATAACTTTCTTATTATTAAATTTCATTTCACGCTCCAATATTGGATATAGTTATTCTACCCATCCATATAGGTGGGTTATTTTAGGCAGTAGAGTTCGAACTAAAGTTAATTAGATTAAATAATCTTAATTAATGTACTCTTTAGATATAAATGGCAATGGAGTTTATAAAGAGTAATTAAAATAAATTTTGTAAATCATGAGGATCCCATAGCAAGTGATGCTAGGGGTATACCCAAACAACTTGGAGGTGTAGGTAGGCGACCAAGGAACAAAGCCTCTGAGCATAGATGTACTATGTAATGAGGTTTGTGAGTGCCAATCAGCACCGCTACAACTTCAAGTGGGACGAGTATAAAAGACTAGATATGACGGCAAGATGGTAGGATAGAAAGTTTAAAATCAAAGGTATACCAAGCTCTGTAACCCTTTAACCCTAATCGCCTTGATTTGAATATAGACTTCATTTTTCTCACTACTAATTAAAATTAATCCGACCGAGCAATAATCAAACAAAAAACTTATTAATCGAATAGAATTAATAGTTAAGTGTGATCCTTATCTTTTCACTAAAATTAAAACATTCTATTTATCACAGTTTTATCAAAGCACATATTCAACAAGACACAGGATATATTTTTATTGTTTAGACAAGTTTTAATAAACACTTTAGGCAATAAAATATTTTGATAATTAAATTAATATAATTTTAATATCATTTTAACGGCCATAATTTGCAACTATCATTTGCAACTAAATCTCCCTGTTGTTCAATATGTTCAACCGAATGAAAACTATCAACAAAATCAAAAAACTAGACGCAGCTTTTCGCAGAGCAACACGTCTAAACGCTGACGTTACAACGGTTTCGATACAACAAAAAAACCTCCACAGACACAACATCAGTGGAGGCTTAAACTAATTTAATTCGGTGAAATATTATTCTACGGTAACCGCTTTCGCTAAGTTACGAGGTTGGTCTACGTCAGTACCTTTAATCAAAGCAACATAGTAAGAAAGTAACTGCATTGGAATGGTGTAGTAGATTGGCGCAGTAATGTCGCTGACGTGTGGCATAGTGATGATCTTCATCGTTTCATCTGCCGCAAAGCCCGCATTCGCATCGGCAAATACATACAAAAGACCACCGCGCGCGCGTACCTCTTCTATATTCGACTTCAACTTCTCAAGTAAATCGTTACTTGGTGCAACGACCACGACTGGCATATCGGCATCAATCAGTGCTAACGGGCCATGCTTCAGCTCACCCGCTGCGTAGGCTTCAGCGTGAATGTAAGAGATCTCTTTTAACTTAAGTGATGCTTCCATCGCAATTGGGTAAAACTCTCCGCGACCAAGGAAAAGCGTGTGGTGCTTATCGGCAAAATCTTCAGCGAGTGCTTCAATCTCTTTCTCGAGCGACAAAGCTTGGTTAATTTGATTTGGCAGTGCATGCAGTGCTTCAACAATCTCACTCTCACGAGATTGATCAATACGACCTTGCTGCTTGCCTAATGCCGTTACCAGCATCAGCAACGCTGACAATTGGGTAGTAAAGGCTTTGGTTGACGCCACACCAATTTCTACACCGGCACGAGTCATAAAGGCAAAATCAGATTCACGTACCAAAGATGAACCCGCCACGTTACAGATGGTCATTGCTGCCATGTAGCCTTTTTCTTTCGCCAAGCGCAGCGCCGCAAGTGTATCGGCGGTTTCACCTGATTGCGATAAGGTGATCAACAAGCTATTTGGACGAGTCACAAACTTGCGGTAACGGAACTCAGAAGCGATTTCGACATCACAGCTCACCCCTGCGATATCTTCAAACCAGTAGCGTGCCACCATGCCCGCATTGTAAGAAGTACCACAGGCAACAATCTGCACGTGCTCTACTTTATCTAAAATTTCAACAGCTTTAACACCAATCGCATTGGTAACGACTGAATCGACAGTAAGGCGTCCTTCCATAGTATTGATCAACGCGGTTGGTTGCTCATAAATCTCTTTTTGCATGAAGTGACGATATTTACCTTTATCACCCGCATCATGCTCTGCATTGGATTCGATAATCTCACGCTCTACTTGCTCACCATTTTGAGTAAAGACGTTTACTTCACGACGAGTGATTTCTGCCACATCTCCCTCTTCGAGGTACATAAAGCGACGTGTCACATTAAGCAGTGCAAGTTGGTCTGATGCTAAGAAGTTCTCACCAACACCAAAGCCCACGACAATCGGACTGCCCGAGCGAGCCACGACTAAACGGCTTGGATCTCTACGATCCATCACAACAGTACCATAAGCGCCTTCAAGCTGCTTCGCGGTGTTTTGCAGCGCTTCAAGAAGCGACGAAGCGGAACGCAGCTCCCACTCAACCAAGTGCGCAATCACTTCAGTGTCTGTCTGAGACTCAAACACATAACCGCGCTCACGCAGCACTGCGCGTAGCTCTTCATGGTTTTCGATAATGCCGTTATGTACCACGGTGATATCACCTGAAATATGTGGATGAGCATTAATTTCAGAAGGCTCTCCATGAGTCGCCCAGCGAGTATGTGCAATACCAGTGCCGCCAGAAACTTGCGCGCTTTCTACCGCGTCCGCGAGCTCTTTCACTTTGCCCAAACGGCGCAGACGAGTCAGATTAGACTGGCTATCGACCACCGCCACCCCTGCCGAGTCATAGCCACGATATTCTAAGCGTTTAAGTCCTTCGACCAGAATTTCTGCTACATCTCGTTGCGCTACGGCACCTACGATTCCGCACATAAAGTTTCTCCGATTTTTTATGTTTCCAAAGGGCAGCAAGCAAAGGCCCTAAATTTTATTTACGCAAGAATGACTCTTACGCCCTGTGATTCAATTTGTTGCTGGTACTCTGGCGAGAGATCTTGGTTGGTAATCAAGACATCGATCGCATCCCAGCTAAGTTCTAAGTTAGGGATCTTACGCGCCACTTTTTCAGACTCGACCATGACGATCACTTCACGCGACACTTCCGCCATGACCTTACTTAGTCCAACAAGTTCATTAAACGTGGTCGTTCCGCGTTCTAGGTCTACGCCGTCAGCGCCGATAAACAACTGATCAAAGTCATACGATCGTAGTACACTTTCAGCGACCTGACCCTGGAAGGACTCTGAATGCGCGTCCCAAGTACCGCCAGTCATCAGCAAATGTGGCTCACTTTCCAGTTCATTAAGCGCATTGGCGACACTTAGAGAGTTAGTCATTACCACTAAACCACGTTTAGCATTTAGCTGTTGGATCAATGCCGTTGTCGTACTGCCACTGTCGATAACAATACGATTGTGATCTCGGATTAACTCTGCAGCGGCTATTGCTAACTCAATCTTACGAACCGAAACTTTTCCATTCAATTCTTCACTGACAACTTCCGAAGGGAGCGCAATTGCACCACCATAACGGCGCAATAATTGACCGTTTTTCTCTAATGAAGCGAGATCCTTTCTAATTGTGACTTCTGAGGTTTCAAATTTGATCGAAAGCTCTTCGACACTGACCTCACCTTTAGTATTCACCAAGGCTGAAATCGCGTGTCTTCTTAGTTGTGTGTTTCGTTTTGACATTAGCTGGCTGACATTAAGTTTCGATTCGTAATTTATTATAGTCATTTCGAAACTTATTCGTCCATTTATTTTGAAGCAAAAAATTAATATTTAGAGAGAAAACCTTGTCCTAAGACAATTCTTAAGCAGTGATATTGATTTGATTCGGTGGTAGAATTCGCAACCGAAAAGAAAAAAAATTACAGAATTCGGCAATTTTTTTGCAATCAAAGGTGGGTAAAGTGGTGAAAATCGCAAAAAAACCCGCTTTTATGAAGTCAGAATGGTCATAAAATGACTAAATTCGATAAAAGACTTTCAAAACTGGAGCAAATACAGAAGGCGTAACTACACTGATTACTTACAGGCACAAAATGTAATGATCAGCGCTTGCTTCAGGAGCGGAAGTGTTCGGCATAACGCCGACACTTTCAGAAACTAGGTTTGAAATTGTAACTATATTTATTTACCGGAGAGTATCTTCCATGAAAAAGACCAAAATCGTATGTACGATTGGCCCTAAAACTGAATCAGTAGAGAAGCTAACTGAACTTGTAAACGCTGGCATGAACGTAATGCGTCTAAACTTCTCTCACGGTGACTACGCTGAACACGGCACTCGTATCGATAACTTCCGTAAAGTAATGGAAGTAACTGGTAAGCAACTAGCTATCCTTCTAGATACTAAAGGTCCAGAAATCCGTACTATCAAACTAGAAGGCGGTAACGACGTTGATCTAGTAGCTGGTCAAGAATTCACTTTCACAACTGATACTTCAGTTGTAGGTAACAAAGAAACTGTAGCAGTAACTTACGCAGGTTTCGCACAAGACCTTTCTGCAGGTAACACTATCCTAGTAGACGACGGTCTAATCGAGATGGAAGTTATCTCTACGACTGACACTGAAGTTAAGTGTAAAGTTCTTAACAACGGTGCACTAGGTGAAAACAAAGGTGTGAACCTTCCTGGCGTTTCTGTTCAACTTCCAGCTCTATCTGAAAAAGATAAGAACGACCTTAAATTCGGCTGTGAGCAAGGCGTTGACTTCGTTGCAGCATCTTTCATCCGTAAAGCATCTGACGTTAAAGAGATCCGTGAGATCCTAACGGCTAACGGCGGTGCAGATATCCAAATCATCTCTAAGATCGAAAACCAAGAAGGTGTTGATAACTTCGATGAGATCCTAGAGCTTTCTGACGGTATCATGGTTGCTCGTGGTGACCTAGGTGTTGAAATCCCAGCTGAAGAAGTAATCTTCGCTCAGAAGATGATGATCGAGAAATGTAACCGTGCACGTAAAGTAGTTATCACTGCTACTCAAATGCTAGATTCTATGATCAACAACCCACGCCCAACTCGCGCAGAAGCGGGTGACGTTGCGAACGCAATCATGGACGGTACTGACGCAGTGATGCTTTCTGGTGAAACGGCTAAAGGTAAGTACCCAGTTGAAGCGGTATCTATCATGGCTCAAATCGCGAACCGCACTGACTCTGCTCTAAAAGCTGAGCTAGGTTCTCGTCTAGACAGCCCACGTCTACGCATCACTGAAGCAGTATGTAAAGGCGCGGTAGACACTGCTGAGAAACTAGCAGCTCCACTAATCATCGTTGCAACTGAAGGCGGTAAATCTGCTCGTTCAGTACGTAAGTACTTCCCAACAGCAAGCATCGTTGCACTAACAACTAACCCTAAGACTGCGGCACAGCTAGTTCTTACTAAAGGTGTTCGTCCAGTTCTTGTTGATTCTATCGACAGCACTGATGATTTCTACAAAAACGGTAAAGAGTACGCTCTAACTTCTGGTTTTGGTAAGAAAGGCGACATCGTAGTTATGGTTTCTGGTGCTCTAGTAGCTTCTGGTACAACTAACACTGCATCTGTACACGTTTTATAATTTTAAAATGTACAGTGACAAATAAACAAAAAGGGGGCTATGCCCCCTTTTTTTATATACCTGCTTGCCACCCTATTCACCTCGCTGTATATTCGCGCGAAAGTACTCCGTACCGTTAAATCAGATTCAAGGTTGAAGTAGCTCTGATTGCTATAGCGAGGATTGTATAGTGCCAAGTCCAACATTAACTGATAAAGTCGCTAAGATGATTCGTCACGACATCTTAGTCGGAAATTTTGCTCCAAGTGAAAAGCTCGTTGTCGCTGATCTTAAGACCCGATATGACGTAGGTGCATCGCCAATACGCGAAGCACTGGTTCAGCTTTCTTGGTCTAAATTTGTGGTAGTAGAACCTCAAAAAGGCTGTTGGGTAGCACCCATTTCAGCCGATGAACTCACTGACCTGCATGACAGTTTACGTGTGATCACTCCTGTATTACTCAAACAAGCCATTGCATATGGTGATGAAAGCTGGGAGCTTGAATTGCTTACGGCTTACCATAAGCTATCTCGCATGAAAACAATGCAAGATGAGTATGAATGGCTAGAGTGGCAGAACCGCCTGTGTCATTTCCATCACTGTCTACTGAATGCAGCCAGCTCAAAGATCATGCTTTCTTTCTTTACTGAATTGCTGACTCAGCTACAACGTTATCAGTTCCATGCGATTAATAACGGCTTGAACATCTGCAATCTCAATGCTGATGAATACGAATCTATCGTGAAGTGCGTACTGGCTAAAGATACCGACAATGCGGTACAGAAATACGAGCACTACGTATCTAATATGGTTCTACAGCTGGACCAAGCAGTTAGCCCAGCCGCATAACCTTAATTACTGTTCGGCTTGAGGATCACTCCTCAAGTCGATAAACCACATCCACTCTGTCACGAATCACTATGGTTGAATCCTGATAACCATTCGACTCTGATTTCATATCCATACTCATGGCGCGCATCAAAACTGGTCTCGTGCTCGGTGAGTTGTAATTAATCTGCCACACCTTACCTAAATCTTGTTCAAAGCCCTGAGCTAATGACTGCGCTTTTGCTTTAGCATCATTAATCGCCGCCATCCGTGCCTGTTGCTGATACTTGGCTTCATCTTTTACTTTCAGCGTAATGTTATCAACTTGGTTGATGCCTGAACTTAATGCAATATCAAGGTAACGATTAAGGTTTTCTAATTCGTCTACGGTTACCGTAATTGTGCGGCTCGCGCGATAACCGACTAACTCAGCCTGCCCTTTTTTCGGGTAGTGGTATTGAGGCGAGATGTAAAGGTTAGTGCTAGCAATATCATCAGCCGTCACCCCTTGCTTTTTCAGTTGAGCTAGAAAAGCGGCCACCGCTTTATCAACGCCCTGCTTAGCTTGTTCGGCAGTCATTGTGGTTTCAACCACTTGTACCGAAAACTCCGCCATATCTGGCTTAGCAACCACTTCACCGTACCCAGAAGTCGACAAATGTGGAAAGCTCAACTCATTTGCCATTGCGCCAAAACTTAAACTGGTTGAAAGTGCAATCACAGCCAAAGATAACTTATTCATCTCAATCACCTTATTCATATAGTTGACCAATACATAATAAGTAAATATCACTCGTTAACCAGCCAACTACGATGAAAATGACACAAAACTAACTGTGTCAACTTGGCAATATTTCTCGTGAATGACTTATGATCGCATCAGAGATCGCTTTGAGCAGACCGGTTTCAAGCTGCCAGTGATGCCAATAAATCCGTTGGGAAAGGAAGAAACCAGGGGTGATATCCACTAGAGCCCCCGTTGCCAATTCATCTTCAATTTGTAATTTGGGGATCAAGCAATAAGCCACACCGGACAACGCCAGTTTTACAAACGCCTCAGAGCTGCGCACGGTGTGCTTGAGAATGCTGCCTTTGGGCAAATTAAAATGCTGATGCAAGAAACGGTCGTTCATATCATCATGGTGATCAAACGCCAATGTAGGGGCTTTAAGTAGCGTTTCTCGGTTAACCCCACCAGCAAAGTACTGCTGATAAAATTCTGGGCTGGCGACACACAGATAATCGACTCGACCAAGGTAGTCCGCATCGCAACCTGGGATCGATTGGGACTCCAAGCTAATCGCCCCCGCCACTTCACCCCCTTTGAGCTTTTCTAACGTCCGTCCTTCATCATCAACCACTAAATTTAGCGCGACTCGTTCACGCTTTAGAAGCTGCGTTAATGCTGGAAGTAACCAAGTTGCCAAACTGTCCGCGTTGGTGGCTATAGATAATTCTAAAGGGGTAAAACTGGCATCATTGTGCAACTCAGGAACCAATTCGCTTTCAAGTAAGCGCACTCGACGATAAAGACCTAACAGCTTTTTACCGACAGGAGTCGGACGGGGTGGATGCTCACGAATCAGTGCGGGTTGAGCGAGAAATTTTTCGAGCTGCTTTATCCGCTGAGAGACAGCAGATTGTGAAATAAACAACTGCTCTGCCGCATGTTCAAAGCTGCCAAATTGCACTATTGCATCCAGTGCTTCTATCCATTTGTAATCTAAACCACGCATATCTTTTCCTTGCTGCACACTGTATAAGAAAAACTTATATTACATTAAAATCATTACATATACTTATTTTACTGTTGCCGTTATCTTCGCTGCAGATTTGATGTCACTTTGGAGAGGAAACAGTGAATTTTTGGGTGTTATTACAAGGGTTTGGGCTTGGTGCAACGATGATTATTCCCATTGGTGCTCAGAACGCGTATGTGCTTAACCAGGGCATTAAACGCCAGCATCATCTCACCACCGCGATTACCTGTAGCATTCTAGATACGATTTTTATTTCTCTCGGTATCTTTGGTGGTGGTGCGCTGCTGTCACAAAACGAATTGCTGCTCAATTTAGTGACACTCGGCGGTATTGCGTTTCTTTCGATTTATGGTGCTTTAGCGCTTAAAAGTGCTTTTCGCGATCCTGCGAAACAAGAGCAAGCCCAACATGTATTGGCTCGCGGTCGCCGCACAGTGATCTTAGGTGCAATGGCAGTGACCATTCTTAACCCGCACCTTTACTTAGATACAGTGGTGATTCTTGGCTCAATTGGCGGACAGTTTGAAGGACAAGATAGAATCTCCTTTGCGATTGGAACCATCATGGCGTCCTTTGCTTGGTTCTATACTTTGTCGATTGGCGCAGCAAAGTTAGGTCCAACACTGTCAAAGCCAAAAGTGAAAAAAGGCATCGATATATTGGTGGCGACCATGATGTTCACCATTGCGGCAGTATTAGCCAACGGATTGCTTGAAAAATACTGGTTTTAAGATTCATTGAGGTATAAAAAAGCGAGGCATTAATTGCCTCGCTTTTGCTATCTATTTTGCGTTATTTCAGAGAAATAATTACGCTTCCACCTTGTTGAGGTGAACATCCATTTGCGGAAATGGGATCTCGATGCCGTTCGCATCTAACGCCTCTTTGATTGCTTGGTTTGAATCAAAGTACACGTCCCAGTAATCAGCCGTCTTACACCATGGGCGAACCACGAAGTTTACTGATGAATCTGCTAGTGCTACCACACCAATTGTGATGTCGTGGTCTTTCAGGATACGCTCATCTTTTTCTAGAGCTTCTTGAATCACTTTCTTAGTCAGTTTTAGATCTGAGCTGTAAGAAACACCAATCGTTAGGTCTACACGACGCGTATCATGGCGCGAGTAGTTAGTAATTGGCGAGCCAATAACACCTGAGTTAGGCACTACAACCATTTTGTTGTCTGGTGTTTTTAGTACCGTTTGGAAAATTTGAATCGCTTCAACACTACCCGCTACGCCACCAACTTCAACATAGTCACCAGACTTGAATGGACGGAAACCTACAATCAGTACGCCTGCTGCAAAGTTAGAAAGTGAACCTTGTAGAGCAAGACCAATCGCTAGACCCGCTGCACCGATTACCGCTACCACAGAAGCAGTTTGAACACCGATTCGGCTTAGTGCTGCAATTAGAACGATTACAAATAGCGTGTAACGCACAATGCCATGGATAAACTCAACAACGGCTTTATCCATTTTCTTTTTATCAAGCATTTTGGCAACGCTATTCGCAACCATTTTCGCTACGATGTTACCAATGAATAAAATCAGTACCGCTGAGATGATATTAACCCCGTACTGAACCAAAAGGTCAGAGTTATCGGTTAACCAAACCTGAGCTTGAGAAAGGCCATCTACCAATGGAGCTTCGATCCCCGTTGACTCACCTGCCATATAATTTTCCTCTTAAAATACGCAGCGAATTTCGCTACGTGCTGCTTAAATAACGACAATATCCTTATCCACTTACTGAACGAATGTCAGTTTGCCGGCAAGATAGCTCAGAATGTTATTTTAGAAAAGTAAAGATTCTGCAAAGACAATCTAAAACAACAGCTTACTTACCTATTGTGGTACAGGCTCGTTAAAGCCTAATCATTCACGTAACATTTCGCCACATTTTTTTTGTGAATCGCGTCACTGTCTTAATTTATATACTGAAGTATCAATGTATTGATATAAAAAAACCCGCTCAATGAGCGGGTTTTCGAAAATACTAATTCAATTAAGAATTATAGTACGTCGATTGCGTTTAGGTCAGCGAAAGCTTTCTCTAGACGTGCAACCATTGACGCTTGGCCAGAACGTAGCCATACGCGTGGATCGTAGTACTTCTTGTTAGGAGCTGCTTCACCAGTAGGGTTACCGATTTGACCTTGTAGGTAATCACGGTTTTCAGCTTCGTAAGTACGGATACCATCCCAAGTTGCCCACTGTGTATCAGTATCGATGTTCATTTTGATAACACCGTAAGAGATAGACTCTTTGATTTCTGCTTCAGTTGAACCAGAACCACCGTGGAATACGAAGTTTAGAGCGTTTGGTGCAATACCAAATTTCTCTGCACAGTATGCTTGAGAATCACGTAGGATAGTTGGAGTCAGTACAACGTTACCCGCTTGGTAAACACCGTGTACGTTACCGAAAGATGCTGCGATAGTGAAACGGTGGCTGATTGGGCTTAGTTTCTCGTATGCGTATGCAACGTCTTCTGGAGAAGTGTATAGCTCAGACTGATCCATATCAGAGTTGTCTACGCCATCTTCTTCACCACCAGTACAACCTAGTTCAAATTCTAGAGTCATACCCATCTTTTCCATGCGCTCTAGGTACTTAGCACAGATTTCGATGTTTTCTTCTAGAGACTCTTCAGATAGGTCGATCATGTGAGAAGAGAATAGAGGCTTACCAGTTTGAGCGAAGAACTCTTCACCCGCATCTAGTAGACCGTCGATCCAAGGAAGCAGTTTCATTGCTGCGTGGTCAGTGTGAAGAATTACAGGTACACCGTAAGACTCAGCTACAGCGTGTACGTATTTTGCACCCGCTACAGCGCCAAGAATTTGAGCTTCTTGACCTTCTAGTTTTAGACCTTTACCGCAGAAGAAAGCAGCACCGCCGTTAGAGAACTGAACAACAACAGGAGCTTTAACTTTTGCTGCAGCTTCTAGTACGCCATTGATTGAGTCAGTGTTAACTACGTTAACTGCTGGAAGTGCAAAGTTGTTCTCTTTAGCAACTTCAAATACTTTCTGAACGTCATCACCAGAGATTACACCTGGTTTTACGAAATCGAAGATCTTAGACATGGGATGTAGTCCTATTTATCTGTCGTTTTAAAAATTAAAACTTACTAATTTAAAATTTTGCAAACGTTTGCTCACAACTCAAGCTATTCTATCAGAGAATATTGTGACATGCAGCAAACAACAGAGCGGGAGATTACTCTCCCGCTCTTTTAATTCTTACTTTGCGCGTGCTTCTAGCATTTCAACAGCTGGAAGTACTTTACCTTCAACGAATTCAAGGAAAGCGCCGCCGCCAGTAGAGATGTATGATACGTCAGCTTTGATACCGAACTTGTCGATTGCTGCTAGTGTGTCACCACCACCTGCTACAGAGAAACCTGCAGACTTAGCGATTGCTTCAGAGATACCTTTCGTACCCGCTTCGAAGTTCTTGAACTCGAATACGCCTACAGGGCCGTTCCAAAGGATAGTTTTCGCGTTTGCGATGATTTCAGCTAGAGCTGCAGTTGAATCTGGACCTAGGTCGAAGATCATGTCGTCATCTTGAACGTCAGCAACGTTTTTGATTTCAGCTTCTGCGTTTTCATCGAATGCTTTTGCACAAGCAACGTCAGTTGCAACTGGAATTGCACACTCTTTCATTAGTTTTTGTGCCGTTTCAACTAGGTCCGCTTCGTATAGAGACTTGCCTACATTGTGGCCTTCAGCTGCAATGAATGTGTTCGCGATACCACCACCAACAACAAGTTGGTCAGCGATTTTAGATAGCGACTCAAGAACAGTCAGTTTAGTAGAAACTTTTGAACCACCAACGATAGCCACTAGTGGACGCTCTGGGTTGCTCATTGCTTTACCTAGTGCTTCTAGTTCAGCAGCAAGTAGAGGACCTGCACACGCTACGTCAGCAAACATACCCACGCCGTGAGTTGAAGCTTGCGCACGGTGAGCTGTACCGAATGCATCCATTACGAATACGTCACATAGTGATGCGTATTTCTTAGATAGCTCTTCTTCGTTCTTCTTCTCGCCTTTGTTAAAGCGAACGTTTTCAAGAACAACAAGTTCACCAGCATTTAGCTCTAGACCATCTAGGTAATCTTTCGCTAGTTTAACTTCGCAGTCTAGTGCGTCGTTTAGGTAGTTAACTACAGGTTGTAGAGAGAACTCTTCTGCATATTCACCTTCAGTTGGGCGACCTAGGTGAGAAGTAACCATCACTTTCGCGCCTGCTTCTAGGCATAGTTTGATAGTTGGAAGTGATGCGATGATACGTGCATCTGAAGTTACTTTACCGTCTTTTACTGGCACGTTAAGGTCAGCACGGATGAATACACGTTTACCTGCTAGATCCAGGTCAGTCATCTTGATTACAGACATGATTTGTCCTCTCAAATATTAAATAAAGTTTTTTGACAACTCGGCAACCCTGCCAAGCCTGTGAATTCTTTAATCTGTTAACGAATATGGAGATCGTCATAATTTATTTCAAGGGTGGAAATAAATTATTTCTCCATATCCGTTAAGGGCTCTCTATTTCGCTGCCTGCATCGCTAATGCCGTATCCAGCATGCGGTTGGCAAAGCCCCATTCGTTATCACACCACACCAGCATTTTCACTAACTGACCATTGCTTACCCTTGTCTGGGTACCATCAACAATGGCGCTGTGCGGATCATGATTGAAGTCCACCGAAACCAGTGGTGCTTCAGTATAGTCAACAATATTACGTAATGTACACTGAGAAGCGTTAATAATGGTTTGATTTACGTCATTAACTTTCACATTTGTACTAATTGTGACACTTAAATCCATTGCTGTAACGTTTACCGTCGGTACCCTTACAGAAATTGCCTCAAATTTGTTAGAAAATTTCGGGAAGATCCTTTCAATACCCTGATGCAATTTGGTATCAACCGGAATGATTGATTGACTTGCCGCGCGAGTTCGACGCAGATCGGTATGATAAGCGTCGATCACTTGCTGATCATTCATTGATGAATGAATCGTCGTAATGGTGCCAGAATCAATGCCAAAGGCATCATCCAATACTTTAATGATCGGCACGATACAGTTAGTGGTACAAGAGCCATTGGAAACAATGGTCTGTTCTGCGGTTAAAGTTTCATGGTTAACACCGTAGATAATGGTGTTATCAAGATCATTATCACCGGGATGGGAGAACAAGACCTTCTTCGCCCCCGCTTCAATATGGGCTAAACCGTCAGCTCGACATCCATACACACCGGTACAGTCGAAAACGATATCGACATCCAGATCTCGCCAAGGAAGTAATTTTATTTCATTTAGATGTAGGATACGCACGGCATCTTGATCGCCGTTGTCGTGATTTATGTAGAGATGTTCTTGATCATGGCTAATGCGCTTGCCGAATCGACCGTGGCTAGTGTCGTACTGAAGTAGATGTGCCATAGCTTCTGGCTGGGCTAATTCATTGACTGCTACCACTTTGATCTGTTGATGCCTGCCGCTTTCATATATCGCGCGTAAGACATTCCGACCGATTCGTCCAAACCCGTTGATCGCAACTTTCAGCATAGTTCCATCGCCTTTATTATATGTGTTCTATCGGTTACCGATGGTACTCGATATCCCCCCTATAAGCAGCAAAAGAGTGACATATTACGCAGCGCCTCGCTGTACACTTATGTAATCCTTGATGCCATTAACAATTTACACTTTCTCACTGCTAACATCCCAAATAGTGTTGAACAACCTTTGGCTCTTTTTCTACAGTTTACCAACCAGAGGGAAAGGTTATGATGTCATATCCAGCGTCACACTATTGCAAGAAATGTCAGTCAGATACGCCACATAGTGAAATTTTGGCTCGTAAACCTAGCAGTTACGATACGGACACTTCACTGATGGGCCGTATTAAGTTATTCGCACACACTTTTGTTAATGGTGGCGAATATCACGATATGGATCGCTACGTTGAGTGTAAAGTTTGTGGTCAGAAAGAACTGGACAATAAAGGTAGCGAGTTTGAATAGACATAAAAAAACCGAGCAAAATCGCTCGGTTTTTCATTTTTAATCTTTGCTTACGCCAGTAGGTCGTTAGCAGTATTCACTACGTTTTCTACGGTAAAGCCAAACATTTCGAATAGCTGGTCTGCTGGCGCAGACTCACCGAACGTTGTCATACCGATGATGCGACCATCAAAGCCAACATACTTGTACCAGAAGTCCGCAATACCAGCTTCAATCGCAATACGTGCAGTCACATCTGATGGCAGTACTGATTCACGGTAAGCTGCATCTTGCTTATCAAATGCATCCGTAGCAGGCATAGATACGACGCGTACTGCTTTACCCGCTGCGGTTAGCTCTTCTGCCGCTTTCACTGCAAGTTCAACTTCAGAACCTGTCGCGATTAGGATTAGCTCAGGTTTACCTGCGCAATCTTTAAGGATGTAACCACCCTTAGCGATGTCAGCCACTTGCTCAGCAGAGCGTGGTTGCTGCGCTAGGTTTTGACGCGAGAAGATAAGTGCCGATGGACCATCTTTACGCTCAATCGCCAGTTTCCACGCGACTGCTGACTCAACTTGGTCACATGGGCGCCATGTGCTCATGTTTGGTGTTAGACGTAGAGACGCGATTTGCTCAACAGGTTGGTGAGTTGGACCATCTTCGCCAAGACCGATAGAGTCGTGCGTGTACACTTGGATGTTCTGAACTTTCATCAGTGCAGCCATGCGCATCGCGTTACGTGCGTATTCCATAAACATTAGGAAAGTTGCACCATAAGGAACAAAACCGCCGTGTAGCGCGATACCGTTCATGATAGCCGTCATACCGAACTCACGTACACCGTAGTGAATGTAGTTACCAGAGAAGTCAGTTGCTTCTAGAGACTTAGAACCCGACCACATGGTTAGGTTAGACGGCGCTAGGTCAGCAGAGCCGCCCATGAATTCTGGTAGCATTTGACCAAATGCTTCTAGTGCATTTTGCGATGCTTTACGTGATGCAATGTTCGCTGGGTTTGCTTGAAGGTCAGCAATGATTTGGTTCGCTTTCTCTTCCCATTCAGCAGGCAATTCGCCATTTAAACGACGCTTAAGCTCTGCCGCTTCTGCTGGGTATGCTGCTGCGTAAGCATCGAACTTCGCGTCCCAAGCCGCTTCTTTATCTGCGCCTGCCGCTTTTGCATCCCACTGCGCGTACACGTCAGCAGGGATTTCAAATGCAGGGTGTTCCCAACCAAGGAATT
>NZ_JADILO010000003.1 GCF_015278125.1 Vibrio fluminensis | reverse complement strand
TCCATCGTTACCATTTCCAGTTCGTATTGTTGCGGAGTCGGTTCTTGAAGCATATCGGAGTATCCATATTTCGATACCCCTATTAGATCAAAGGTCTAGCTCGAAAGCTAGACCTTTGTCAGCAGTCTGACGCCTTCGGGCGTTTTTTTTTGTTTTCAGTCGTCACTATGTATCACCACAGAAAGTTGGGTTTTCAACATCGTCTGTGGGATGTATGAACCGTAGCCACGTTCTAAGGCAAGGTCGATAAGGTGTGCTTTACTATGCGCACTAAACTTAGCCCTCAGACGCGCCACATAGCCTTCAAATGTTTTGATTGAAATGCCCATTGCGTCAGCAATAAAGGTGGGCTTTTTGCCATAGAGCATGAGAAACAAAACTTCTTGCTCACGTGTTGTCAGTTTCTCGCTACCTTGTGAAGAGACTTCCCATTTGGCGGCTTTAAGATCAGAGAGAATACCCGTTGCGCGGCAAATCCAATGGCCCACTTCCAAAATGGCGGTGTCGGTTAGGTCTTGGCCAAAGAAGATAGTACCTTGTACTTCACCTTTCGCGTTGTACCACGGTTTCTTGCTAAAAATATGAGCGCGCCAACTGCCATCAGGATATGGGTGTACATCCAATACTTTTATCGCTCGCTGCGTCTTCATCACCATTTGGTCTTGTTGTTTAAAATCTTGGGCGCAGTTTGCCGTTTGGCATGGTATATCTCGATCTGCGAGACCAACTAATTGTTGTGGTTCTTGAAAGCCAACGAGTTGAGCATACGCAGTATTGGCGTAGACAAAGACAGAATCGACGTCTTTGCATCCCCAATAGCCTGGAAGCTGGTTGACCAGCGAATCAAAATGCATATCCACTGATTTTACCTGTCTTGAATTGTTATGATACTTAATGAGTAAATGGTACGTTATTCTAAATTGTGAGGAAATAAAAAAAGCCAGACATCTCACAATATCTGGCAAATACAAGAATAACTCTTGTCGACGTGTAGAAGAGGTTCTACGACTCAGCGAGGGTCGGCTGAGTAATAGATGTATCAACAATTTAATCACTGATACAGAAGTCAGGTGGCATATGCTCCTGACCACGGGGCTAATGTATCTTCTGTCCTAAAATCGAGAAAGGGGGGAAATCCCCCCTTCGATTTATAAATGTGATCTGGAGCTAGTTAATAGCTCGAACTACACGGAAACCTAAATAGTTTGCAGCGCTGGATGGTGCCAAATATAGTCTTTCATAGACGATGGCTTGTTCAGGAGAGAAGTTCCAAGCCCCACCTTTAGCAATGCCTTGTGCGTTATTGGTCCACTGCCAAACGTTGCCCACAGCATCATAGATGCCGAGTGGATTTGGTTTGAATGCTTTTACCGGTGAGGTACTGATGTTTGCCCAAGGTGAACTACTCCAGCCAGTGTTGGCTTGACCTAAAGCGAACTCTTCACCCCACCAATATTTTGCTTGGCTGCCTGCGCGAGCCGCAATTTCCCATTCATCTTCATTGGGCAATCTATATTGGTAGCCAGTCTGTTGACTCAGCCATTTGACATATGCATTGGCATCATTGCGGCTGATACACACTACTGGCGAATTGCTCGCTTGTTTAAACCCAGGATTGCGCCAATAACTTTTAGCAATCGCGGTGACCTCACCATCAATCATGGCAGTACAGGTATTTTTCAGTTCAGCATCCGTTTGGTAGTCAGTTTGACGAACAAAGTTGTCAAACTCTCTAACGGTAATCGGCGTCGCGCTAATCCCGAAAGCATGATCAAGGAAATACTGATTTGCAGCATTCTCGCCTAACAAGTACTCACCCGAGACAATCGTAACAAGTTGTGGTGCTTTACTTCCTTTAGCAATGTAATCCGCAAACTGATCACCTGCTTTTAGTGCGTTGGCTTTTTGTTTTAGGTGCGCTCTGAAATTGCGATCTGCCGTTAAGGCGATATTTTGCTTAAAGGTCTGATAGCCTTCTTTTTTTATCACAAGATGATGCTGGCCAACCGGTAGCATCACTTCTAATGGCGTGCTGCCGTAAGATACGCCATCGACAAAAACTTGATCGTCGTATTGGTTGCTGCGCACACTAAACGTGACCCACGCAATCTCTTGCTCATTAGAAAACTGCTGTCCGGAGACATGGCTCGGTTCGAAACAGTATTGTTTGTCAACATTGAGTAATGTACATGCGGTCGTGTCGCTTGGACGTGCTTCGAGCGTGACATCCATTAAAGTGCGATAGCGTTCGCCATCGTAGAATTCCGCTTTATTCGCTTTTGAGCGGAGAACGTGAATGTTGAGTGGGCTTTTGCCAATATTGGTTTGTACCAATGATTCCTCAGTGGTCTTCTTGACCAATTGAGTTTGGAAAGTTTTTACCGCTTTTTGCAACGCTAACTCACGAGTTTGGGCATCACACTGTGCTAATGTCATGCTGGACTGACAGCGATTGGTAAAACTTACACTGATTTGTTCTGTTGGAGAAAGCTCTTGTCTTAGTCGCTCGACTCGTGCTCTTATTTTACCTTCATCTAACTCAGTTATCTGAGTTTCAAGATTACGCAACAATGCGTTTTTCTGGCTTAGGCTATCTTCTGCTTCTAATACAGCTTGTTTTGCGGTTAGCTGTTGAGCTTGATTCTGTTTGATTTGTTGCCATACAGCTTGGTAGCGCTCTTGTACTGACGCTATATCGGTACTCGGTTCATCGATCATGCGTTGATACGCAGTTTCGAGTTCACTTTTTGCGCTTTCGAATGAGCTTGCAAGTTTGATGGCTTGTTGATTAGAGTCGTCGAGTGCTTGTTGACGCTGAGAAAGAATCTCTTGTTGTTCACTTTGCGTCTGCTGGGCGTTTTTCAACTCGGCATGCTTTTCAAACAGCTGATGTTCAATTGCTATGACAGTATCGCCTGTCTCATTGGCGTGCACTTGCACTGGAATGAAACATGCTGAAAGTGCTAAGAAAAGAGTCGAGAAACGGGTTTGCATCGTCGAGTATCTCTCATTAATTTTTAATCGAATTAAAACTAAAGCGCCATCTCGTCTTGAGGTATCTATTGATAACTAAGAAGCGAAATGGCGTTTTTATTCATTTATGAAAATGGGTTTGATCCACTGTAACTAATCTAGCTCTGCTCGCTTGAACGTAGTTTTACCCAAACCGTATCATTTTTACTGATGGTCACCTGACGGTTGTAGGTCTGATAACCATCTTTTGAAACAGTTACTTGATGAATACCACGTGGTAGCATGATTTCTACAGGGGTACTGCCGTATTTCACGCCATTAACGACAACACTATCGTTGTATTGATCTGAGCGTACCGTCACCGCGATCCAGTTTTTGTCTTGCTGCTTTTGGTTTGCAGAGCTTTGTTCTTTTAGACAGTAACGAGATGATACATTGAGTAACTTACAAGCCGCAGTCGCTTCAGGTTTTGCTTGAAGTTGAGCTTGAAGCTCAGTGAAGTAACTATTATTGCCTTCAAATCCAGCACGAATAATTTGGCTGTCTTGTACATGGACATTAAGCTGAACACCATTGGCATTTTGCTTGGCCAAAGTGGATTCAGTTAGGCTATCCATCAATGCTGCTTTAAATGTTTTTACTGCTTTTTGCTTGGTTAGCTGTAAACCTTGGCTGCTACATTCGCCTAAAGTCATGGTCGCAGAACAGCTGGTTTTGAAGCTAGTTTGCATGACATCACTTTCGTTTAGCTCTGCAGCCAAGCGTTTAACGCGAGTTTCTACCTTTTGTTCTTCAAGGTAAGTGAATTCTGATTTGAGGCGAGCTTGCTTCTGTTTGATTTGTGATAGGCGAACTTCACTCTCAGTTTCAAGCTGTTGGTTTTCTAGCAATTCAGCTTGATTGCTTTTTACCGCATTCCAAGAGTCTTGATACTCTTTTTGTAGACTGACTAGATCAATTTCAGGGTCTTCCAATAGACGACTGTATTGTTTGTCTAGTGCTGTCTTCGCGCGATTTCGCTTTGCGTTAAGCTCTTGTTCATCACGTTTGAGCTTAGCATGCTCGTTTTGCAGCTGTTGGTAGCGCTGTGTTTCAGAGTCGTACTCAGAAGCGTTACTTTGCAGCTCGAGCTGTTTGTTGCTTAGTTTTTCATCGATGACAGCGACAGGATCAGTAGAAAGGTTTTCTGCTGCCATCGAAGTTGATAACCAGAATGGGCTTAGCGCGAGCAAAAGCGCTGGAATACGGCGTGTGATCATAAGTCTCTACAACAGTTCTGTTTAATTCACTGAAAGTTAGGTATGCGACTGATTAGCTAAGCGTTAGCTGCGACTATACGGTCCTTGTAGTGCATACTTGAGTAACCTCTTGGTACTTGGAGACTAAAATACCATTTTTTATATAAATCTAAAGTATTAGTTTTTATTTTGTGGGCTTTACGCAAATAACGGCTGCAGAAATTGATTTTGTTTCAAGTAAGTGGTTAGAAGTGACATTGGCCGTAAGTTATTTGCACTTGATCATTGTTCCGAGAAAAATGTTATGCAATAGATTGATTTTTAACTTTATCTGTAAATGCTCTTCCTTATCCCGCATCTCCTCGAGAATCCGCTAAAATTGTTATACCATCAGCATTAACTTCCGATCTTTACAGTTGTTACCTATGAGTGACCCCAAAAAACCGTCAAATGCTCCCGTCATATATGTCCCTAAACCCGCAGAGTTGGTGACTTTGCCCTCGTATATGGACTGCCATGATCATCAATACACCCAAATTGTGATTGGTTTAAAAGGGCAGGCGGAGTTTGAAGTCAATGGTGTGGGCAATTTAGTTGGCCCGGGCCAAGGTTGTGTGGTGACTTCGGGCTCCGGGCATGCGTTTGGTGGGGTGATAGAGCAATCAGATATTCTGGTACTCAATATGCCGATGCCTAGCCAAACAGAACCTTTGATGTTGCAGAAGCTTAATGAACTGAACCAAAAGGAAGTCTATTTCCAACTTGATGCACAAATTCAACGTTTAATACAGATGTTGGTCGCGGAGATGCAAGCAAGCCCTGACGATTTGCTTTTGAGCCGTGCGTGTAATGACACCGTGATGGCGCTATTGCAAAGGCATGCATCTAGCTTACAGGTGAGTCGCAAAGAATCTCGCTTTGATCTTGAGGCGATCGATCGCTATATCGAGCAGCATTTAACACAAAAAATCTCTGTCGCTCAGTTGGCTGGTAGTGTGTTTTTGGGGGAAAGCCAGTTTCATAGTCTATTTAAAGATCAGTTAGGTATCACACCGCATCAGTATGTATTGTCGAAACGAATTGATATGGCCAAACAACTGATTGAGCAACGTAATCTGACTCTGGGGCAGATCGCCGAGTTAACCGGGTTTTCCGGGCAAAGCACTTTTGCTCATACTTTTTCACGCTTACAAGGGATCTCTCCGTCGCAGTATAAGAAACGAATTGGTTAATTTGGAAAACAAAAGTGACCATATATTTTGCTTTTATTGGTGTGATCATGTATTTGTTTTGTTAAATATCGAAGTTTTAAGCAAATAGTTCGGAGTTTTTGACAAGTATTCCTTTCGGCCTCACAATACACTGCTCGCCATTGCAGTAAACCCGCTTAATGATTAAGCAGGTGTGAGATTGAGGAATACGTATGTTTACAGCAACAGATGTGTTGAACGCTGAATTTATTGAGCAGCCGCTTGATAAATTGTGGGCGTTGATCTCGCCACTTTATATGGTGGACGAATCACAATGGTTAGAGCAGCTTTTACCTTTGGCTACGCCAAGTGATGAGGGAAAGAGTCAAACCGCACTCAAAACGACTCAACTAATTGAAGCGATTCGCGCGGATAAGAAATCGATTCAAATGATCGATGCGCTATTGCTTGAGTACAGCCTCGATACCCAAGAAGGCATTTTGCTGATGTGTTTAGCAGAAGCTTTGATGCGTATTCCTGATGCCGAAACCGCTGATGCGCTCATTCGCGATAAATTGAGTGTCGCGGATTGGAAATCTCACCTTAAAAACTCCGATTCAGTGTTTGTCAACGCGTCGACTTGGGGCTTGATGCTGACAGGTAAGGTGGTTGGCTTAGCGGAATCTCAACAGCCAAGCCCAACTCAAGCGGTCAACCGTTTGGTCAATAAACTTTCTGAGCCAGTGATTCGTAAAGCGATGAACCAAGCGATGAAGGTAATGGGCCATCAGTTTGTTTTGGGGCGTTCGATTCAAGAAGCGCAGAACAACGGTCGCGCGATGCGTGATAAAGGTTTCACTTATTCTTACGATATGCTGGGTGAAGCAGCGTTAACCGATGCTGATGCGAATAAGTACTTTAAAGATTATCTCATGGCGATTGAAGCGGTAGGGCGTGATGCAGTTTCGGCTCACAGTCCAGCGCCTTCAGTCTCGATTAAGCTTTCTGCTTTGCACCCTCGTTATGAAGTGGCGAATGAGTCACGCGTAATGAATGAATTGCACGACACGCTGTTACAACTGCTTATTCGTGCTAAAGAGCTTGATGTTGCCATTACCATTGATGCAGAAGAAGCGGATCGCCTTGAGCTATCACTAAAGCTGTTTGCTAAGCTTTACCAGCATCCTTCAGTGCAAGGCTGGGGTAAGTTTGGCTTGGTGATTCAAGCCTATTCAAAACGTGCCTTACCCGTGCTTGTTTGGCTCAATGGTTTAGCCAAGCAGCAAGGCGATGTTATTCCTTTGCGCCTAGTTAAAGGGGCTTACTGGGACAGTGAAATAAAGTGGTCACAACAAGCGGGCTACAGTAACTACCCAGTCTACACTCGAAAAGAATCAACCGATGTTGCCTATCTCGCTTGCGCCCGCTTTTTGTTAAGTGACGGTGTGCGCGGCAACATCTACCCACAGTTTGCTAGCCACAATGCGCAAACGGTGACCTCAATTGCGCAAATGGCAACCCATACTGATTATGAATTTCAACGTCTACATGGCATGGGTGAGTCACTGTATAACCATGTTATGGCGACTTACCGTCAGCCAGTTCGCATATACGCGCCAGTGGGAAGCCATAAAGATCTACTACCTTACTTAGTGCGTCGTCTATTAGAAAATGGCGCAAATAGCTCATTTGTGCACCGTTTGGTGGATGCGCGCTGCCCTGTTGATAGCTTAACTGTTCATCCGGTGGAAGCGCTTGCGGGTTTTGCAAGCTTGAACAACCGCGCGATTCCACTGCCAGGGGATATTTTCCCTAATCGACGCAATTCGCTTGGTATCAACATCGATATCGAAAGTGAAAATACGTCATTTGAAGCGCAAGTTGCTAAGTGGATGTCGCAGCAATGGCACCTCGGTTCGGTGATTAATGGCAATCTCATTCACGAAAGCATGATCAAGGAAGATGTTGATCAGCAATTCGTGACCGCGCCTTATGATCGCCAAGTGGAAGTCGGAACGTTGGCATTTTCCAACCTTGATCATGTTTCCGTAGCGATTGAAACTGCAGAGCAAGCGTTTGACTCTTGGTCAACGCTACCTTTCGAGCAACGCGCCCTGCCAGCGGAGAAGCTTGCAGACTTGCTGGAAGACAATATGGCCGAACTGGTGGCACTGTGTCACAAGGAAGCAGGCAAAACCATTCATGATGCGATTGATGAAGTGCGCGAAGCGGTGGACTTTTGCCGTTTCTATGCCAAGCAACAGCAAGTGTTTACTCCTACTATCACGACCGGTTTTGACGGTGTTGAACGTACCGTTGACCGCAAAGGGCGCGGAGTGTTCGTTTGTATCAGCCCTTGGAACTTCCCTCTAGCCATCTTCCTTGGTCAAGTAACCGCCGCGCTTGTGGCAGGTAACACTGTGGTGGCTAAACCGGCGGAACAAACCAGTTTAATCGCGGTACGCGCAGTACAGCTCATGTTGCAAGCGGGTTTTCCTGCTGGAGTGATTCAACTGCTTACAGGTAAAGGCGCAGAGATTGGTGCCGCGCTAACCTCACATTCTGCGATTGCCGGAGTGGCGTTTACTGGCTCAACCTTGACCGCGCAACGTATCAATCAATCACTGGCAGCCCGCGATGCCGCCCCTGTGCCTTTAATTGCTGAAACTGGCGGCTTAAATGCGATGATCGTTGACAGTACCGCACTGCCAGAGCAAGTGGTGCGAGATGTCGTGCGCTCTGCATTTGCCTCTGCGGGGCAACGCTGCAGTGCGCTGCGTGTGCTTTATGTGCAAGAAGATATTGCTGACCGCATCATTGCGTTAATCCATGGTGCGATGAATGAGCTCTCTGTTGGTTTGCCTTACCTTCATTCGACCGATGTTGGTCCTGTGATTGATGCGCAAGCGAAGCAGAAATTACTTAGCCATATTGAATCGATGGCGAGTCAGTTCAAGACAGTCGCTCAAGTTAGTTTGGGTGAAGAGTGTGAGCGTGGCGATTTTGTTGCGCCGACTGCGTTTGAAATTGACGATATTCGTTCTCTAGCGGAAGAGCAGTTTGGACCTATTCTGCATATTGTTCGCTACAAAGCGAGCGAACTGGCGCAAGTGGTGACTCACATCAACCAAACAGGGTATGGACTCACTTTGGGAGTGCATAGCCGCAACGAGACTACCTATCGCTGGATTGAAAAGCATGCACGAGTTGGTAATAGCTACATAAACCGTGATCAAGTTGGGGCCGTGGTGGGTGTTCAACCATTTGGTGGTCAAGGCCTGTCGGGTACGGGACCCAAAGCTGGTGGTCCGCACTATCTATACCGATTCACCCAAACCGTGTTCAATCAATAAGCGAGGAAGAGAGATATGGTTCATCAAGTAGTGAGTTTTACCAATGCTTTCTCTGCGTGGGAGAACTGGAATTTAACCGATTTTGATTCAAAAAGTGAATGCCTACTATCGCTGAAAAATGCGTTAGCAAAGCCTGAGTATGGCCGAGTAATGGCATTTCATCTCGAACAAGCCCGCCAACTTATTTCTGTTACTCATCAGTTAGTTGGACCAACAGGCGAGAGCAATGAACTTTATACCGCAGGCCGTGGTGTGTGTTTAATTGTCATCGAGACCGTCAATGGTAACGCACGACTGGCGGCACTGGCGCAATGTACCGCGGCATTAGCAGCAGGCAACAGTATTATTTTGTGTAGCGACGATATGGAGTTTACACAAGATTTGGAGAAGGCTTATGAGCAGTCTTCTCTACCAGTAAATCTACTCCACTTTGCATCTTACGATGCAATCAGTCAGGTGTTGGAATCTGACATTCGTGGTGTGGGCTTTATTGGTTCATCAAGCGGGGAAAAAGAGCTAAATCGACAGTTAGCAGCGCGTGAAGGCGTGATTGTTAGCTTTGTTGCTGAGACAGACTTAGCGGCACTCGAGATAGCGCATGATCCTCAATTATCGCTGCGGTTTATTACCGAGCGAACCAGAACAATAAATATAACAGCAGTGGGCGGTAACGCGACACTATTAGGCGCCTCAAACCCTCACTAAATGAGGTGCGGTAGCGCTTTGCTGACTTGCAAATCCAATAACAGAGGTGCCAAGGAGGACATGTCTGTTATTGGATATTCGAATAAAAGAGGAAAATCGAATGGAAAATAGCTTTGCTATTACAACCACATTTATCGCTTACTTAATCTTAATGTTAGCGATTGGTGTGATTGCTTATCAACGAACCAAAAGCTCCACGGACTACTTTCTTGGTGGTCGCTCATTAGGACCTTGGCCAGCGGCACTTTCTGCAGGTGCGTCAGATATGAGTGGTTGGTTACTTTTGGGTCTGCCGGGTTACGCTTATGCTGCTGGTATTGAAGCCTTCTGGCTTGCTGGTGGTTTACTATTGGGTACATGGGCGAACTGGCTAATCAGCGCGAAACGTCTACGTACTTATAGCATTACGACGGATTCTCTAACGATTCCGGAGTTCTTTGCTCGTCGTTTTAACGACAAATCAAAAATGATCCAAACCATTTCTGCGTTCTTCATTTTGCTATTCTTCCTTTTCTACACCAGTTCAGGTTTGGTTGCGGGCGGTAAGTTATTTGAGACAGTATTCGGTCTTGATTACTCGACAGCGGTAATTATTGGTACAGTTTGTGTAGTTTCATACACGCTATTCGGTGGTTTCTTGGCGGTATCTTGGACTGACTTAGTGCAAGGTCTACTGATGTCTGCGGCGCTATTGATCGTGCCTATCGCGACGATGCAAGGTGGTTTTGGTGACGTCGCTAACCAATTGGAAGAGATCAACCCAGAACTGTTGACTTTGTGGAATGACTCAAAAGGTCAACCATTGTCCGCTATCGCGATTATATCTTTAGCGGCTTGGGGTTTAGGTTACTTTGGTCAGCCGCATATCCTGGCTCGTTTTAAAGCGACACGTAGTAATAAAGATCTGACTACAGCACGACGCATCGCGGTGATTTGGACTGCGCTATCAATGGCTGGCGCGATGATGGTAGGTCTTGTGGGCTTAATCTATGTGCAAAGTACGGGTAGCTTATCATTAGACGATGGTGAAAAAATCTTTATGTTACTGGTGAACTCTATGTTCCATCCAGTTATCGCTGGTATTCTATTAGCCGCGATTTTAGCGGCAATCATGAGTACTGCGGACTCGCAATTATTGGTTTCTTCTTCAGCGTTGGCAGAAGATTTCTACAAACAAGTGATTAAGAAAGATGCAAGTTCAGATGAAATTGTTATGGTTGGCCGTATTGCGGTTGTCGCTATTTCAGTTGTCGCGCTGATTCTTGCAATGACGCCAGACAGTACAGTTCTTGGTTTGGTTTCTTACGCTTGGGCTGGTTTTGGTGCGGCGTTTGGTCCGGCAATGATTCTTAGCCTGTACTGGTCTCGTATGAACCGCAATGGCGCTCTGGCTGGTATTATTGTTGGCGGTGTAACGATTGTTGTCTGGAAACAACTGTCGGGCGGCTTGTTCGATATGTATGAAATTGTTCCGGGAATCATTTTCTCAACGCTGGCAATCATCGGTGTTAGTTTGGCAACTGCTGAACCCGACGAGACGGTAAAAGCTCAGCACCAAAAATTCGAAAAGCAATTGATTGAGCTCGATTAATTTGACGACAGCCGCAGCGAAATGGTGAGTTACGGCTGTTGATTAACTACTCATTAGTTATTGCGAAATAGTTCAGCCCTGCTAGCAGGGCTTTTCTGTTTTTCCAACCATATATCCACTCTACATCACACTTTTGTTTATTTTATTTCAAACAACGGAACTGACAGCTTATAAAAGAGTCAATTCCATAGGCGATTGAATACCAGAGGATGGAAAAATGACACAAGTGTACTGCAACTGCTGCAACAAAAAGACCACTCACAAGGTTATTTTAAAACGATGTGAGCAGGCGGATGCTTCGTTAATTGGCACACTTGCGTGTTTTTTCTCAACGGTTGTTCAAGGCGATCATTACGTTAAAATGGAAAAGCAATATTTTTGCCGAGCGTGTAATCAGCATAATGCACCAGAGCCAACCTCAATTCCAAACATGAAGGTAGCTTAACAAATTCTTACCGAACTGCGTTTTTAAAATCTGATAACATGTGATTAAATTGTTTCAGTAATGTTTCATTATCTGAATTGAATTTAAGCGGTATATCATGGAATTAGATAGAATTGATCGCGAGATACTACGTATTCTTAAAGCGCACGGACGGTTGCCTATTGTAGAACTCGCCAAACGAGTTAACCTAACCACTTCCCCTTGTTCTGACCGCGTTAAGCGTTTAGAGAAAGAAAGTTATATTAAGGGATATCACGCGGAGCTTAACCCTGAAAAGTTAGGTTTTGATGTCCAAGTCTTCATTCATATCCGACTCGATCAAACGTGTTTTTCAGTCTTTGAAAAATTTGCCCAAGCAGTGGGTGAGTTGCCTGAGGTGGAAGAGTGCTATTCACTTTCCGGCGACTTCGACACTATGATTAAAGTGCGCGTTAAGAGCATGAAAGAGTATCAAAGCTTTATGTCGAAGAAGTTGGGTAGTCTGCCTGGAGTCATTCAATCTCGCAGCGAAGTTGTCATTGAAGAGCATAAAGCGAGCAATGGTGTGAGTGCTGATCTGCTCTAGCCTCTCAATTAAAGTGTTTGATATAACAAAGGCGAACATATGGTTCGCCTTTGTTTTGGTGGTGAGGTAAATAGATCAAGCGATAAACGATGAAATCACACCAATCACACCACCAAACACGCCGCCCCAAACCACGAGCCAGCCTAGGTGTTCCTTGATCATTTTTTGCACCATCTCTTTGACCAATTTTGGTGTCAGCTCACTCAGTCGTTGATCGATGATGTTTTCGATATTGGTTTTTATCTCATCCATCATAGCTGGCGCTTCTAATTGCTCTTTCAACGCTTCTTTAACATTGTCGCTTTGGCTGATTTCAATAATAGATTGTTGCATCTTTTCAATAAACGGCTGCTTCATCGGCTGCAAGGCTTCAGCACCACCTAGCATGGCGAGCATGCCACCAAACGATGACTGTTCAATTACCTCTACTAACGAATCAAATGCAGGGTTTAGATCCACTTTGGCAATGACGGGTTCAAGGTTAAGTGTTTTGCCTGAGGCCATTTCACTGCTAAGGAACTTGTCGATGTTGGTTTCATTGAAGAACTGCTCCATCATTAAGTTCTTAATTGCGAGTTTAAATTCTTCAAAGCGTGCAGGAATAACGCCTGAGCCATACAACCCCGGCACTTTTTCAAACAACATGTGAATCGCTAACCAGTTGGTAATTGCCCCTGAAAAGGCAAATAGACCAGCGTAATAGGCCAGTTGGTTATCGTATAAGTGTCCGCCAGCCAATAGGGCAAGCGCAATAATATTAGTCAGTAAGCTCTTGTTCATCATAACAACAGGTAATTCTTGATGCGGGGGAGTATAGCGAAGAGTGATGATAGCAAAAAGCCCTCATTTTCAGAGGGCTTAATGATCTTAGACTACAGCAGAGTTCGTGCAGGGCGGCTATTGATCCTCGTCACCAAGGAATCCACCCGTCTGGTGCGCCCAGAGCTGAGCATAGATACCTTGGTTTTGCAGTAGCTCTTGATGAGTACCTTGCTCAACAATTTGCCCTTGATCGAGCACAATTAAACGATCCATCGCGGCAATCGTGGATAGACGGTGAGCGATGGCGATTACCGTTTTACCTTCCATCAATTCATTTAGGCTTTCTTGTATCGCCGCTTCAACTTCTGAATCTAGTGCTGAAGTGGCTTCATCCAGTACTAGCAGTGGTGCGTCTTTTAACAGTACACGCGAGATAGCGATACGTTGACGTTGACCACCGGAGAGTTTTACCCCACGTTCACCCACTTGCGCATCATAGCCAACATTACCAAATGGGTCGTTGAGTGTTTGAATAAAGTCATGGGCATGAGCTTGGGTAGTGGCACGGATTAGGTCATCTTCACTGGCATCGGGTCTACCATAAAGAATGTTTTCGCGAATTGAGCGATGCAGCAAAGATGTGTCTTGTGTCACCATACCAATACTGCCACGCAGCGAATCTTGGGTTACATCAGAAATCACCTGTCCATCAATCTTAATTTGACCCTCTTCGACATCGTGGAAGCGCAAAAGCAAGTTCACTAGCGTTGATTTTCCTGCACCAGAACGACCGACTAACCCTACTTTCTCACCCGGCTTAATGTTGAGATTAAGATTGTTGATAACGCCTTTGGTTTTATCGCCGTAGTGGAAGCTAACGTTGTCAAATTCAATCCCACCTTGATTCACGGTGAGTGGCTTCGCGTTTGGTTGATCTTTGATATCAATTGGTTTTGATAGGGTTTTCATTCCATCCACGACAGTACCCATATTTTCGAATAGCGCGCCGACTTCCCACATGATCCACATCGACATGCCGTTGATGCGCAGCGCGAGACTGATTGCAATCGCGATTGCACCAATACTGATGGCGTTGTCCATCCATAGGTAAATAGACAGGGCGCTGATAGAAAATACCAATAGATAGTTGGTGATTTCTACTGCAACATCAAAACCGGTCACTAAACGCATTTGGCGGTAAACCGTTTTTAGAAAACCTTGCATACCTTCTTCTGCGTATTCGGTTTCGCGATCGCTGTGAGAGAATAGTTTAACGGTTGAAATATTGGTGTAGCTATCGACGATACGTCCGGTCATGGTTGAACGTGCATCTGCTTGTTCCGTCGCTACTTTTTTCAATTTAGGTACAAAGTAAATCTGAATACCAATATAAGCGGCAAGCCAAACTAGCATCGGAATCATTAAGCGCCAGTCAGCTTGAGCGAGCAAGACAATCATGCTGGTAAAGTAAACGGATACGTAGACAAAGACATCCATGCTTTTCATGACGGTTTCACGCACCGCAAGTGAGGTTTGCATCACTTTCGTCGCAACACGGCCTGCAAAGTCGTCTTGATAGAAATTTACGCTTTGTTTGAGTAAGTAACGGTGTGCCAACCAACGGATCGACATAGGGTAATTACCCAGTAGAGTTTGGTGGATCAGCAGTGAGTAGCCAACCACCAATACTGGCATGACAACTAAAAGCAGGACGCCATAGAAAATTAGATCCGCTTGGTTCTCTTGCCAAAAGGTCTCTGGGTTACTGTTTGCTAACCAATCAACCAGATTGCCCATTGCGCCAAACAGAGTCACCTCAACGATAGCCACAATCGTCGCCATGATCGACATGATAATCAGTGGGATTTCGAAGCCGCGGGTGTAATAACGACAGAAGGCAAGGATTCCCTGAGGGGGTTGTTCCGGCTCTTGAGCTGGGAAAGGTTTGGTGAAACCTTCAAATTTCTTAAACATACATCGTCCTAAGGCGCAGCGAAGGGATGGGCAAAGGTGCTAAGTGGCTGCGCAAAGTCCAAGTCCGCCTAATATGAGGGGATTTGAATATTGTTTCCTATGTTATCGTTTTGCATATGAAATTGTAACCGAAACTGATTGGTTATTTTTCAAATCTCCTTCCAATTTATCTTTATCGTATGGATGGCAGTAAATATTGCTGCTTTATCTCGTATTTGCCGATGGGATCCCTTTTTTACCATCTAATTTACTTAAAACTCAGTAAATTTTTTGTTAGCGTTGCAATTACAATCGACTAATAATTAAAGCAAATGGAGTTTGTAAAGATGTTACAAAAGCAAACCCTGGAAGATTTAACTAATCCAACCCTAAAAAAACATACTGCTAACTGTGTGGTAATGGTGCCGCCAAAAGAATTTGGCTTTAATCCAGAAACCGCTAAAGATAACGAGTTTCAGCAAGGTACCACTCTCGATATTCCTCAATTGCAACAGCGAGTGATGGAAGAGTTCGATAGCATGGTTATGCAATTGCGCAGCGCTGGGATACAAGTCGTTGTTTTGGATTACTCGCGTGGTGAGCTTCCTACACCAGATGCGGTGTTCCCAAACAATTGGTTCAGTACTACGCCGCAAGGGGAGTTGTATATTTTCCCAATGGCTTGTGAGAATCGTCGTCGCGAAGTCCGTGTGTCTGAATTGCGTGAGACTCTAGAGATGTCAGGTCGTCATGTCGATGCGGTTTACTCGTTTGAAGATCATGTTGCCCGCGAAGCGTATTTAGAGAGTACCGGCGTAATGATCTTCGATCATATCAACGACACTGTCTACGCAGCGCTCTCTCAGCGATGTGATCGCGATGTGCTTGAGCAGTTTGCACAACAAGCGGGCTATTCAAGAGTGGTCTCTTTCCAAACGGTTTTACCTTCAGGAAAACCTATCTATCATACCAATGTAATGCTGGCGATTGGGGAGCGCTTCTGTGTCATTTGCGATGAGATCATTCCGCAATATGAACGCACTTTTGTACTTAAGTCGTTAGCGAAAGATAAACAGATCATCTCTATTTCGCTAGAACAGATGAACGCAATGTGCGGCAATGTGTTGCAGTTGGAATCCGTCAATGGTGAGAAGGTGATTGCCATGTCGCAAACCGCCTACAATACGTTTACTCAAGCACAGCTTAATCAGTTAGCGAGCCATGGACGTTTGTTGCCGTTGGATGTGACAACAATCGAAACGGTTGGCGGTGGTAGCGTACGTTGTATGCTGGGTGAGGTGTTCTTGCCTGCCCGCAGTAAGTATCTATAGTTATACGATAGCCAATAAGCGAGAGACAAAATAAAGCCCCGATCATTTCTGGCGGGGCTTGCTATATCTATTCAGTGAGGACTTGTCTAACAACTCTTTGAGTTAGCGTGTACGCTCTGCATATTTCTCCAAACCTAGTACTAAAGCAATGGCTGCTAGCATCATTACCACTGCGATACCAAGTTGAGAAGGTTGATTAAACATGTGCTCAAACTCAAACGGAGAAAGGTTGTGTTGAATTAGAGGCACTTCTTCACCTTTTGAGTTTGTTCGCCACGTAATGGTTTCTTTCCAAGGCCAAATCTTTGGTAGTGTGCCAATCATTAGGCCAGTTAAGAACATCAGTGTGGTGTCTCTGAAGCGATTAAGCAGCCATGAAAGTACGTGAGAAAAGCTCAATAAACCTAGTACGCAACCTGTTAAGAATAGCGCGAGAATCGCGATATCAAATGATTTTACCGCTGCAAGTACCGGCGTATACATACCGATCAAGAGCAAAATAAAACTGCCTGAAATGCCCGGTAAAATCATTGCACAGATGGCGATTGCACCTGCAATCAAAATATTGATGCTGGTTGGTTCCATATGCAGTGGCTTGAGAATTGTAATGCAGTAGGCGAATACAACACCTAGCAATAAAAATACCCAACGGCTAATGGTCTTTTGTTCCACTTGTTTAAGGATGTGAAACACGGAAACCAGAATTAAGCCAAAGAAGAATGACCAAATAGGAATGGGATGGGTAACCAATAACCAAGAAATCAGCTTGGCTAGTGTTGCGATACTGGTAAACACACCACCAAATAGAGCAATCAAGAAGAAGCCATTGATATGATTGAATGCTGCTTTGAAACCTTCGCGCTTCCATATACCAAGTAGGCTTGGGTTGATACGGCGAATACTTTCTAAAAGGGTATCGTAGATACCAGTTATGAATGCAATTGTACCGCCGGATACCCCAGGAACAACGTCAGCGGCACCCATGGCGATGCCTTTCAAAAATGTACTTAAGTAATTCATGTTAACTAGCTGAAAGATAAGATGGGCTGAGTATACCGATGTTGATGTCAAAAAAGTATGAAAATAGGGCGGTAAACTGACTACAAATTGAGAAATTTATCTCGTAACCTTTCACTGAAGGGACAGTTTACTTCCATCGAATTTTAATTTAGCTAATAAAGACTTAGCGATTTTTTTGCCATCATCGTCAAACATGACGCCATATTTTCGTTTTTGTGATGCTTGCTTAACATTACAGATTTGACCAGTCAGCGGGCCAAAGGACTGCCCGTCAGGCGTTTTTTGAGCTAAGTGTAATTCAATAGCTTCGCCAACCGTAAATGGTCTGCTTAAAGATGATGTCAGATACAAACAACCGCTCTTAGAAAGATCTTTAATATCGCAGTCAATACGATGGTTGGTACTGTGCGCTTTCGCGAAAAGGTCCACTTCGTAACGAGGCTCATCTCTTAGCGCGATGGTTTGCATGGTTTGCGGGATAGACATCGCAACCATTGCGATAGGCGTTCGAATCACATGCAGAATTTGACTACGGAAAGTCACGATGGCGCCTTCTCCTCGAGGAGAGATCGTTTTAAGGGTTGCCCAGAATCCTTCTTGGAAAAATGCTTGCAGCTTATCATCATTGATTTTAGGCAATTCGACTAAGATCATTTGATTAGAATGTGTGCCAATTAAGTTTGTTGCGGTACGAAAACTGGTTCCAACTGGTGTGACAATACCAATGCTTAACTCATGACCGTGCTCGAGCATCGCTAGCCCATCAACACTTTTTATGGTTTTTTGTGATCGTTCTTCAAGCCTAGTTTGTCGCACGGATGCTCCTGTGGTAGTCCCTTTAAGGGTATTCATTGCGCCACCATTGTCTCATTTTATATATAGTATTTTTAGACTATCTAGCTATATAGTTAAGGGGAACTTAGAGTAATTTTATTTACGCTTGACCAAGAGTCAAATAAGAATTGTTATATATGTCTATATGGTTAGGAACTAGTAGGAAAGAGTGATGTGTGTTGTTACATTTGATGAAACAAAACAGGAATTTCGAGTTTTTCTCGAAAATGACTTATTTGCTATCGCCAAGTTTGAGTTACAAGATTCAGTTTTTATTATTACATCAACGAAAGTGCCAGAAGTTTTACAAGGTAAAGGTTACGGAAAAGTAATGATGGAGGCTGTATTAAATGAAATTGAAACTCGAGGAGGAAAAGTTATTCCTGAGTGTAGTTTCGTCGTTAGCTATTTAGAAAGAAACTCTCAATGGCAGCACCTCAGGGCTGAGAATTGCGGATAAGATTCGAGAGTTTAGAGCTTAGAGCTGGGAGGACATAGTGGTTTTTAGTCGCACTATGCCCTCATCGTATTGTATATACCCAAGTGACTTCAAGATGCAGGATTCAGAGCGTTGTTATTGATTTGAGTTCAAGGAAAACGCCGCAGTGAAATAGTGTACTATTTCCAAGTCGTTTGACGCCGAAGTCGTAGGAATAACACGCTCCCGAAGGGCGAGTTGCCTTGGCTTGCATACTTCGTTAACGATTTTTGATTTAGCACTACTAGATCTTCAACTCGTTGCCTTGTCTGCCAACCAAGGCATTCTCGCTGAACCAAGCACCTTGAGGTTACTTGGGTATAAAGCGTATTAGCGTTTGATACGCGCCATATAGTAAGTATTTACGTACTCACCCGCGCGAAATACGGAACACTCCGCTTCACCTTCAACCACAAAACCAAATTTCTTATAGCAGGCGATAGCAGCGTGATTATCGATATTGACCTCGATTTGAACGCGTTTAATTTGCAGCCAGTTGTCGGCTAGATCGAGTACGGTCTCGATTAGCTTACTGGCAATACCCAAACCATGGAAATCGTCGTGTACGCCCAAGCCAAAGCTGCCGCAGTGATTGAGCCTTGGTCGCTGAAGATGCTCAAAACCAATGTTACCGACGACTTGCCCATCGACTTCGGCAACAAAGCTGTATACGTGTTCAGGTATATTCTCTAAGCGTTTTTGCCACATCGCGGTACTCGGTTTTGGCAGTTGGAGAGTCTCGCGGTGCGCTTTGGGTTGAGCATACAGCTCTGCTAATGCTTGGGCATCTGATATTAGGGTAGGTCGCACGATAATTTCCATATACATCTCCAACGTTAATTCATTGATACACCCAGGTGACTCTTACTGAACCTCGTTCTTGATGTTACTTGGGTATACAAATATATAAGATGCGGTTTTCGGTATAGAAAGTAAATAAGTTTGAGTTTGCAATATTCTCTCAGTAATCTGTCAGAGCTTTTTATAAGGAAACTTTGATGAACCACCTTTCTACGTGGAAGACTCCACATAACTTTTTGATCGCCATTTCCATCATCGTTCCCATCGCATTTTCTAGCTGGATGGCACTGTTGAATAACTTTGTTATCGAGCGCGCAAATTTTGATGGTGCCGATATTGGCTTACTGCAGAGCGTACGTGAAATTCCGGGCTTTCTTGCCTTTACCGTGATTTTCGTACTGATGTTTATTCGTGAACAACGCTTTATGCTGTTGTCTCTTGCCATGTTGACCTTGGGTACCGCTCTGACGGGTTTTTTCCCTTCAGTAATAGGATTGCTTCTGACAACACTGCTAATGTCGACTGGTTTTCACTACTTTGAAACCTTGAAGCAGTCTTTATCTTTACAGTGGTTAAGCAAGGAAGAAGCGCCAGAAGCCTTAGGTAAATATGTTTCGATAGGGGCTCTAGCCTCTCTGCTCACCTACGGCGCTCTGTGGGTGTGTTTGGAAATATTCCAACTAGAGTTTAAGTGGATTTACCTGTTATTCGGCGGCGTAGGTTTTGCCTTAGTGCTTTGGATAACGTTTAGCTTCCCTGAGTTTCAGGCCAATGTAACTCAGAATAAAAAATTAGTCCTACGTAAGCGTTACTGGTTGTATTACGCGCTGACGTTTATGAGCGGAGCTCGCCGTCAGATATTCACGGTATTTGCTGGTTTCTTGATGGTAGAGCGCTTTGGTTATTCTGCTGCTGATATTACGCTGCTTTTCTTAGCTAATTACGGCTTTAACTTCCTGTTTGCGAAAAAAATTGGTCGCTTTATCGGTCGAGTCGGTGAGCGCAAAGCGTTGGCGTTTGAGTATATCGGTCTGATTGGTGTGTTTGTTGGCTACGCCTTTGTTGAAACGGCAGAGTGGGCAGCGGCACTGTATATCGTTGACCATCTATTTTTCGCTTTGGCATTAGCGATTAAAACCTATTTGCAGAAGATTGCTGATCCTGCGGATATGGCATCGACAGCGGGTGTATCGTTTACTATCAACCATATTGCCGCAGTCGTCATCCCAGTGACGTTTGGCTTTATCTGGCTAGTATCACCTTCGGCGGTGTTCTTTATCGGTGCGGCGATGGCAGCCATTTCATTGCTACTCTCTTTGAATATTCCGGCTAAGCCAGAAGAAGGCAACGAAGTGCGTATTTTGAAGTGGAGTTAATCGACTTTTTACACAAGACGTGATGTTGGTTAGATAGCAAAAGAGGCTCAATTGAGCCTCTTTTTTGTGTTGGGAAGATATTTATACCGCTTGATGTTAGAACGGATACCAGAACAGTTGTGTATCGAAATAACGTTTCGCTAGCGCTGCAACAACAATAAGCGCAATCAGCACCAGTACTGATTTGTCCATAGAAGTCAGTGGGCGCATGCTGTACCAAGTACGGCCTTTATTACGACCAAAGCCACGTAGAATCATCGCATTTGAAATCTCATCGGCACGATCTAGGCTTGAGAAAATCAATGGACCAAGAATTTTCGCGACGTTCTGAATACGGGTGAACAGCGGTGCGTTCTTAGACAAATCCAAACCGCGAGCCTGCTGCGCGTGCATGATATTGATAAAGTCTTTTTTCACTTCAGGCAAGTAGCGCAAGGTGAGGCTAACGGCGTAAGCAATTTTGTAAGGCAAGCCAATACGGTTCAAGCTAGCGGCAAACTCAGTTGGGTGGGTGGTAAACACAAACACCAGCGCAATAGGGAACATGCTAAAGTACTTAAGTGTCACGGTAACTAAGTAGAATAGAGTTTCTTGCGTAATTGAGTATGGGCCCGGTAGCTCAACCAGTACGTTGCTAGAGCCTAAATATTCAGTACCTTGTTGTGGCGCGAGCATAAACATAAACAGCGCGTTCATCATCAAGACACTCACCGTACCAATCAACAGCGGTTTATATACTGAGACAGGTACTTTGGTCATTTTTAACAGCAGCAGACCGCTTGCGATTAGCGTACAGATAATACGCAGATCAAAGGTGGTCAAAACGACCGTTACCCAAGCCATAAACAGCACGAACTTGGTGATACCATTTAGCTTATGCAATGGTGATTGGGTATCAACATAGCTGATACCAAACTTCATTTTTGAACTATTCATGCGGCTGGCTTCTCTAGAGCAATGAATGCTTGCATAAACTGATTTTTATCCTCGATATGCAGTTTTTCTGCTAAGTCATAAAGACTGGTAGTGGTTAAGTTCGCTTGCTCGAGTAGCGTTGGCTCACTAAAGACCTGCGTCATTGGTTTATCGGCAATGAGTTTGCTGTCTGCAATCACCACTGAGCGAGTAGTGTATTCCAGCACAAGGTGCATATCATGCGAGATGATAATAACGGTAATACCTAATTCGCGATTTAACTTCTGTACAAACGCCAACATTGAGGTGTAGTTGCGGTAATCTTGACCCGCGGTCGGCTCATCAAGAATCAATAGCTTTGGTTCCATGACCAGAATTGAGGCGATCGTGACGCGCTTTTTCTGACCATAGCTCAATGCTTCAATTGGCCAGTGGCGGTATTTACTCAGACCACAAAGATCCAGAACTGCTTCAACTTTATCGTTGATTTCGTTTTCGCTGAGCCCTTGATTGCGTAGACCAAATGCCACTTCATCAAAAATCATGTGATGTGAAATCATATGATTTGGGTTTTGCATCACCACACCGATTTTTTGGCTACGCTCAAAAATACTCAGTGCTGCGATATCTTGACCATCAAAATGGATGCTGCCTGCATCAGGCTCGATGACACCCATGATAAGTTTCGTGATGGTTGATTTGCCCGAACCGTTTTTGCCCAGAATCGATACAAATTCACCAGGCTGAACATCAAAAGAGACCGCTTCTAATGCGTTACGTTCTCCATCGTATGAATAAGTCAGTTCTGCAATCTGTAGCAGTGGTGCACTTGTTTCTGTCGCTCCCTTGCTAGGTGCTGTTTCAGTCCAAGCAGTAAACGCTTGCTGATATTGTTCTACAGGCAAGTTAGCCAATGATGACGGTTTATCTGCCAGCGTCACTGTACAGTTAGCCGCTCTAAGCGCTGACAAGTACAGTGGTTCACGAATACCATGCTGTGCCAATAAAGGGGAAGTGAGCAGCTCATCAGGCGTCATATCCGCAACAACTTCACCTTGCTCCATCAAAATGATGCGATCAACTGAGCGGTGCAACACATCCTCTAGGCGATGCTCGATGATGATGATGGTTTTGTTGGTGCGACGATGTAGGTCATCGATGATTTCAATCGTTTTGCGACCCGTTTTCGGGTCAAGCGCGGCTAGCGGTTCATCAAATAGCAGAATATCGACATCATCAACCAGAATGCCAGCTAGAGATACGCGTTGCTTTTGACCACCAGATAGGTCGTGTGGTGAACGCTCAAGCATATCCTCTAGTTCAACCATTTTGGCTGTGGCTTTAACTAGTGGATACATCTCAACATTGGAAACCAGTTGGTTTTCAAGTGCAAAGGCGATGTCTTCACCGATGCTAAGACCGACAAATTGGCTATCGGTATCTTGCAATACGGTGCCAACTTGTTCGGTATAAGCGTGCAGGTCTAACTCAGAGGCGAGTTTGCCACCGATGCTCAGTGAGCCAGTGATTTCACCTTCGATTGAGTGTGGGATTAGGCCATTTAGACACTGTCCAAGGGTAGATTTACCGCTGCCACTTGGACCAATAATAACGATTTTCTCTCCTTTCTCTATCCTTAGATTGATATTTTTTAGTGTCGGTTTATCCAGCGACTTATATCTAAAAGAGAAGTTAGAAAATTCGATAGTCATTACTTATTAAGCCTCAGTTAGGTTGCGGCTCATGGCATTGCGCTTAGCAACGTTTTTCATGATGAAGTAACCAACGATAGCAATAAGAAGGGTATTACCTGCAGCAATAATCGTTAGCTGAGTGAATACTTTGGTAAATGGTTCGGCATACAAGATGGTGTCAAGGAATGCCGAGCAGCCGTAACCGACCACGTTACCGACAAACGCAAGGATAACAAACAGCGCGAAGTCTTTATGGTTAAAGATGCCTTTCTCTAGGTTGCCCTTGGTCATTGCCGAGTAGAAACCAATGGTAAGACCGACGATACCTGAACCAAGTACCCAAGTTAACCAAACGCCCCAACCAGCGAATAGATCCGTTACCCAGTGACCAATAAAGCCGACGAGGAAGCCAACCAAAGGACCAAATAGAACAGAGAAAAGTGCCAATACAGCCATCGCAGGTTTTAGAGTGGTGTTGGCAAATACAGGGATGCCAAACATAGGTAGACCACCAATGCCGTATAGTGCTGCACCAATCGCGATAACAACAACGGTTTTAGCTGAAAGATTCATAGATAACCAATGTCCTGAGAGTTTAAAAAAGCTTGTCACAAGCTTAGTTTAGAATACTTGCATGCGACTTATGTCACATTTTAGGCGCGGGATTATACATAACAATTGGCATGATGGAAAGCTAACTGTCTAGACGTCCAAATACTTTTTTTTCTTTATTTAGCTTAAGCAGGGAGGAGGGTTTTTATTGTTATTAATTAGAGGATTAGAGTTAAATCTATCCTGGAGGATGAGTCCGGAATCGAACCGCTAACTAAGATCGCGCCGAGTTTTCAAGCAACTGTACTGCTCAGTTGACAGTTGCTTGAAAATGACGGGTAGCAAATTAGTGGTCGAGATAGAGGTAGTTTTGCCAACTCTTCATTCGAATTAGCACTTTTCGCATGATAGAGACGTGGGTAAAACTGTCTGAATAGACGGCGACTTCAACGGCTGTCCCCATAGGTAGTTGATATTGGTCGATATCATCGGTGACTTTCAGTGTAACAAATACTCGTCCACTGGTCCGTAAGGCTTCCGTGCCGACGAGTGCACCTCTTGCTTGGAACTGGCTTTCGGCGATAGCGGGCAGTACATCGATCACTTCGCCTTTAAACACTTTGCCTGGCAACGCTCTAAAGATGAACTCTGCCTCAAAACCACTTTTTAGTCTCTGTAAAGAGTTTTGTCGAAACGCAGCGGTATAAACCAATTCTTCGGTATGGACAAAAGTCATGACTGGAGCAAGTGGTAGAGGCACTGCCATGACGCCAGGTCGCAAGGCTAATTGCGTGGCAAAGCCGTCGGTTGGGGCATAGACCGTGGTTTGTTCGAGATTGAACTCTGCTTTTCTTAAATCAGCCAGTAATCCAGCGACAGTAGTGTTTTCTCCGCCAATTTCTGAATCCAAAGCGATTTGAGCTTGTTCGATATTAGTGTTAGCGACCTTCACTGTCGCCTCAGCTGCCTTAAACGCTTGTCTGCGGGTATCAAGTTGTTGCTCTGTAAACGCACCTTTGTCGAAGCCACGCTGGTAACGATTAAACTCTCTTTGCGCTTTGTCACGCTCAGCGACAGCTTTGGCTAACGCGGCCTCCGCTTCTTGCAGTTTGGCTTCAAGTCCCAGAGCGCCCTGGCTCGCTTCTTTGATTTGCGCTTTTAGTTTGTCAACAGCCGCTTGATATGGAACAGGGTCAATTTTGAATAGAACATCCCCTTGTTTTAGAGGCTGATTTGGTTCTACAGGGACCTCTACTACACGCCCACGAACACCAGATACGATCGGTGTAGTGGAGAATACTTGATTGCCGATTTGTGTATAAGGGTGGTTGTAGTTCATCAAAAGAATTAAGGTGCCAACAAGTACCACACCACCTAATACTGCCGTAGGAACGGTCCATTTATTTAAAGGGATGTTGAATGTCTTAAATAACGCAATACATAAAGCCGCGTATGTGAGGATGAGTAGTAAATCCATATTACTTGTCCTCCTTTAAGTGGTCAGTTGAAGTTGTAGAGGATTTTGCGTTTTGTTGTTTTAGTGAATTAACTTCTTTGTGAAGATCCTCTACCTGATCGATGAGTTTCTCGAGTCGATGGTGTAAATCATGTTGTTCTTCTTCTAATCGGTGGAATCCCCAGCCGCGTTCTTTGCGCCATAAGGTGGCCCAAATCCATAAGAATGGCCATAAAACGTGGAGGGTGAATAGACTTACCCAGCCTGCATAGTGGATCGCATCTTGGTGAGGGTGTTCACGGCTTTTCGCGATTTCATAAGGAATATCATGAATAGCAATGACACCATAAAATAGAACCAGTACAACGAAAACCAGCAGACCTAAAGCGAAGTAATCTAGGAACATAACAACCATCCTTTGTTGCTTTGTATTTACAAAGATAATATAAAATACTGATATTTAGTTACATTTGTCTATTGTTTTTTGCTTGTAATCCTTCATTCGGAGCAAACTTGGTTGCGTCCGTTTGCTTTGGCGCGATAGAGTGCTTTATCGGCTCGATAAAAAGTCCGCTGGGTATTCTCGCCTTCTCTATGTAAAGTAATGCCAATACTAACGGTAAGTCCTCGCTCACCCAGCACATCTCGCCAGTTATAGTGGTAGATGTTGTCGCGGTAGTTTTCTGCTAACAAAGTCGCTTTGTCGATATCAGCGTTTTCTAGGATCACCAAGAACTCTTCGCCACCAAAACGGACACAAGAAGAGCCTTTAAAACGGAAATAGTTTGCTAGCTCAGAAGACACGGCAACAATCGCTTTATCGCCGACTAGGTGGCTTAATTCGTCATTAATAGATTTGAAGTGGTCGATATCGACAACCATAAGAGCAAATGGTGTCTCGTTGATCAGTAAATCTTTTAATTTAACATCTAACCAGCGACGATTATGTAAGCCAGTTAATGGGTCACTAAATACATCTTGTCGTAGTTGCGCTACCGTGTGTTTTTGACTTTCAGTGGTCTCTTTTAGCTCTCGGTTCTCAATCTCAGAAAGGATAAGCTTTAATTGAAGCTCAAAGCGTGACAAACGTCGTAACTGACTTGACCCTAACTCTGTAATAGGCACTTTTTTCATCAGATCACTTTCGATGCGATAAGCGTTGTGCTGATATTCTAATGCCTTTTTAAAGTTGTTTTGTAGCTCGCATATAGAGGCGAGAGCATCGACTAATCGCAAATTAAGTATCGGCGATCCAGAGCTTTTGACTCTTAGATACACACTTTCTAACACCCAATTGGCTAGATGGGTTTTTCCTGCTTCTGTTAAGCAGTAACCCAGCTCCATTCGAATCATATTGGAGAGCCAATTTGAGTTAATATTGCCAGCCGCGTATTTGACTAACCCTAAACACTGCATCGCTTCATCTAGTTTCCCACATTTGCGAAGGAGCTTGGCTTGATAAAGGTGTACCTGCCCAGAAAGTACTTTGTCGCTAACTAGAATACTGAGTTCTTCACACTCTTTGACTAACCCTTCCGCAGGTTTAATTCGATTTAAATCAATTAAACAAGCGAGCTTGTAAAGCTTGTAGCGGAGACGCAAAGAACGGCTATTAATTGCGTGGTCTATGCCATCGATTTTTTGGTAATAACGGAGCGCCCGAGCATGGTCGCCATAGGCATCACATAGGTTACCCATGCCAATCACAGCTTTCACATAATCATCGATATGGCTGTTTTCAACCGCAATACTTGAAGAGCTAATATATTCGAGCAGGGCTGATGAAAAATCACCTTGATCGACTAAACGATCAGCGAGATAGCCTTTAACTTCTAGGATAAGGTTTGCGTCTTGTGGTAGCGCGAGTAAATTCAGTGCTGCACGCAACTCAGCGATGCCATCTTGATGTTGACCAAGTGATGTACGGAACTCAGCGCTGATTACATGAGATTGGGCTTTTTCTTGTGGAGTTGTGGCAACGTGTTCTCGTACGTGATTCCAGAAAACTAGAGCTTCCTCTCCAGTAACAGAAGACGCATCTAAACCAGAATCTGATATTTTATTTAAGAAAGCTTCCATTATAGTTCTTCTCGATAAGTGCTAGGTTCAAGGCTAGAAATCAACTGTTCCTGTTGCTCTAATTGTTCGAGCGTAAAAGGGAACGTGAGAAGGTTATATAGCTCAACTCGAGGTAATATTGAGCTGACGCCACGACGTTGCCATGGATAGATCTCTGTAATATTGCAAAGTACTTCATAGATGTTAAAGGCACTGTCGCCTTTTTCAGCCACAAGTAGCCCTAAGCGGTCTGGACTGAGGCGGGATAATAAGTCTTTGTTATTGCATAAAGTGTGGGCAAGTTCCATGCAAACGTCTAATGTGTTGCTATCCTCGTGCTGGATAATAATCACTGCATAATTTGCCTGTTTGAGTTGAGTTTTGAAAAGAACCAGTTGTTCCCACCAGTAAGTTTCAGACACCACTTGGCTCATATGCTTATTTGGGTCATATTCGTATTGACTGCGTACGCGATTGATTAGCTTCAGTGCCCGTTTTTCAAGCAAACGTTTGGAGGCTTGTGCTTTATCATTGCCTTCACGGGCAGTCTGTTCACGTAACATATTGGTCGAATGTGAACGATATTGCTTAAACGCTTCTAAGGCAATTTTGTAGTCACCGACTTCTTCTGCGACTCGAGATTGTTGGAAATATATTTGAGAGAGCAATTCGCCATCGTCAAAGCTGGTGGCTGCTTGCTCGGCAACTTTCAGTAACTGGGAAGATTCACAGGGTTTTTTACGTAATAACTCGAGTCGTGCACGGCTAACAAATGAGTGTGCACGCATCCAAACTAAATCGTATTTTTCAACCAGCTGCTGGGCCTTTTGGGTTGCCTGATCTGCATCTTCTAGTCGCTCCAAGCCTAGCAATGCGAGTCCTCGAAAATCCCAAATCTCAGCGTGCCAAGTCGAATCATTATGATCACGTAATGCTTCTTCAGCACCATCGAGAATCGAAAGCATTTCAATATATCGACCGAGCAGATAGTGATCCCACGCGAGTAATATCCTGGCTTTTCCTTCTAGCCAATCTATACGCATGTTGTTGGCTACTTTAACTGCCAGTTCATGGGTACTTTTGGCTAATGAATATTCGCGAAGAACGCGCCAAATATTGCCAAGTCCGATTAATGATTCAATTTGAATTTCGACATGGTCAACGAGTGCTGATTGCTCAAGAGATTTTATCCAATACTGTTGTGCAGAGTAATACTTGGCTTGACCCCAATGCTGGAGAGCGTGAACATGGAGTATTTCTGGCAGGGCATCATCATTATCGATTTGATGTAGCCTATTATACGCTTCTCTAATTCGCTTGAGGCCTTTACGATAATCCATCAAAGCCCAGTAGCATCGAGATATGATAATTAAGCTGTCAATGACCCCTTCAGGATAGAAGATGCTATTTGCTCTTTCTGCACAGTTCTCTGCCGCTCTAAGTACCTGTTTAGGCTCAGATTCGATGCGAGTTCTGAGTTTTTCTAGTTCTTCTTTGAGCAGATGCTGGCTCTTTTCCAATGATGTGATCCTTCACAGCTAAATTTAATTATTTTGAATTTTTTAATGCTTTCGCATTATAAAATTAGTCGACTTTTAGGTTCTACAAAAAGTCGACTCTCTGCGGCAGTTTGATGGCAGACTTCACATTCTGGGAGTTATGAGAGCAATTCTCTTATCGCCAATGGCGATGAGGTTAATCCGAGAGACTGCGCTGCTGTTGTCCCTTGTTTGTTTTGATAACACAAATTATGCCATGCTCTAAAAATATCCAACACAGGTAAAAGCCCTGCTGGTCGCAGTTTGCGACGAGGCTCATTAACAAAGCCCTGAAATAGAAGCTGAAATCTTGTTTGGTAGAAAGTGACACTATCGAGAGTCGCATGTTTTAACCAAAGCTGTGGGTTATTATTTTCGCCGGCAAGGTAGCAGATACCTTTGGCAAAATGTTCTTTTTCAGCGATCGCCCAGCGATCACGCCACCAGCCCATATGAATGATATCGACTTTATCGACAGTGAGATCTCGCCCCCACTGGCCATCGACATACATTAAATCAATAGACTTATTGGTAATTCTCGGTAGGCCAACGCTGATAGCAGCTGAGCGCAGTAGTGGATCTTGAGGTAAGTAAATCGTGACGTGCTTATCGCTCGGGCATAGGCTCATCACATGCAGAAAGTGTGCGTATGAAGTGTAAGGGGGACGAATGAGTGCCCCTTTTGATGGGTAGTGAAAATGGGTCAAGTCACCCATTGGGTCTTCAACATTACCGCGAGCAAGGATTTGTTGGTACTGTTGATCAATTCGCTCACGTAATACCTTTGATAGTGAGGCCGGAGCTTGATTAGCTTCAGTGCTGTATTGATAAGGTACGTAGCGCGCGGGTTCGCAAAAAGGGTTGTGATCGGCATCGCCCTTTGGTTCTTCATTAGGCGAATAATTGATGTTCTGACACAGAATATAGCCAGATTGAGCATCGCCCGTGGCAAGCCAAAATACCCCGTTACTGCTGTGCGGTTGCAACGCGACATAGTGTGATGCGAGCTCAAATTGTTCAGCGTGGTTAACCCAACGAGCGTCAAACATGGCGAGCTTACGACGACAACGGCTAGCAATATGCTCTATGTGGTCATAAAACGTTTTTGGATTGATAGCGAGCTTGCGACATATCTCGCGCACAGAATATCCGGTAAATAAGAGGGCGAGTAAGCTTTCTTGGAACTCGAGCTTATTGTTGCTACCAGACCATTTATCGACAAAGGTTTGCTGGCAACATTTACAGCGATAACGTTGGCGGTCACCACTGTAGCCAAAGGCATGATAGAGATGTTTGTGAGTATGTACCGACAGACCGAAATTTTCGCACCCTTGCTTTTGACACGCAGGTAGCCCGGCACAGTGGTAACTTCTTAGACGTTGAAGTTCATTAAGTACTTCTTGGTTATTAAGTAAGGGGGGGAAAGCACCACACTCACGACAAACCATGGCAGGTCGTTTAGGGTTGGTATGTTGAACAACATAACGTTCAGCATCACTCAATCCAAAGTTGTCACACGCCAATGTTTTACAAAAGTTGAGCTGTAACCCGTTCGCTTCCGCAGGCAAATCGCCAGACGCCACAATCGCCCCCTCAGGATATTAGGTATTGCCAGTCATTAGACTGGCAAATTATTTAAACGTTAATTGCTGTTTCTAGCGCTACTTTCATCATATCGTTAAATGATTTTTGGCGTTCTTCAGAGCTTAGTTTTTCGCCGCGAATAATATGGTCCGAAACCGTTAGGATAGTTAGGGCTTTCGCTCCAAGATCCGCGGCAACACCGTAAATACCAGCCGCTTCCATGTCGACACCTAAGATACCTAGCTTTTCCATCTTCTCAAAAATGTCAGCTTCTGGGGTATAGAACAAATCAGCAGAGAATACGTTGCCAACCTTAACCGGTACGTTTTGAGCGCGAGCTTGAGAAACCGCTTCTTCTAGTAGACCAAAATCAGCAATCGCCGCGAAATCGTGGTTATTAAAGCGGATACGGTTCACTTTAGAATCAGTTGAAGCGCCCATGCCGATAACAACATCCATCAATTTAACGTCATCGCGAACCGCACCACAACTACCAACGCGAATGACGTTTTTTACGCCGTATTCAGCGATTAACTCGTGAACGTAGATACAGCACGATGGAATGCCCATGCCATGCCCCATGACTGATACGCGTTTACCTTTGTATGTTCCGGTGTAACCAAACATATTGCGCACATCACACACTTGTTCAACATCTTCTAAGAAGGTCTCTGCAATGTATTTTGCACGTAGAGGGTCGCCCGGCATAAGAACGGTTTCTGCGAAATCACCTGGTTTTGCATTGATGTGTGGGGTAGCCATAGTTTTGCTCCGATATTCAAAGGAGTGCAACAGATAATAACCAATTCTGTTGAACTGCGAAATGTTTGTTGAGGCAATACTAGCCCCATAAAATGCTTATCCATGAGATTTGCATCACAAAAATTGGGCGAAAGATAAATTAAATCGCTATTGATAACTAAATCTGTTGAAAGTAAAGAGGCAATCGATTGGGGCAATTTTTTGCGTAGTGGTGATCGATTTTTAACCTGAAAAACGTACAAGTTGTACCAAAAATAATTTTGTACAATTAATTCGTTTTGTGTCTATACTTGTACATAAATAAAACTTGTATAACCAATCACAATGAGTGCGGGGTGAAGATCATGGAAGCGAGCATTAAAGTAGGTATCAGTGCATGTGTTTTAGGTGAGAAAGTGCGTTTTGATGCCGGTCATAAGTTAAGTCGTTTTGTCACCAAAGAACTGGCCAACGTATTTGAGTTTGTCTCTGTTTGCCCTGAAGTGGAATCAGGGATGCCCGTACCGAGACCGACAATCCGCCTCATGACAAACGAAGAGCGAATTACGCTGGTTGAAACCAAAGATCCAACCAAAGATCACACCCAGTCTATGCTCGACTACTCGGCCAAGCGAGTTGAGCAGTTGAACAAACAAGACCTTTGCGGCTATATCGTCTGTGCTAAATCGCCAACTTGCGGGATGGAGCGTGTGAAGGTGTACGGTAAGAATAATGCCGACAAAGTGGGCATTGGTCTATATACCCAAGAGTTGATGGGGCGCATGCCATGGTTGCCGATAGAAGAAGATGGTCGTCTAAACGATCCTGTTTTGAAAGAGAATTTTGTCACTCGCGTTTATTGCTTAAAAGACTTTTATGACTCGATGGGCGGCGAACCGACAGCGGGCAAAATTGTTGCTTTTCATTCGCGCTACAAACTCACGCTAATGGCGCATCACCCGCAGTCTTATAAGTCTTTGGGTAAATTAGTTGCGGATGTGGCTAATTATGATTTAGATGGGTTTTATCAGCTTTACCGTACTGGTTTGATGCAGGCGATGACCAATCGTGCCAGTCGAAAAAACAATACCAATGTTTTGATGCATATTCAGGGTTACTTTAAGCGTGATCTGAATGCCAGTGAAAAGGCAGAGTTGTGCCAAGTGATTGATGATTATCGTCAAGGTTTGCTACCTTTGCTGGCTCCGATGACGTTGCTTAAACATCACATGCAGCGTACACCAAATGAATACCTACAAAATCAAGCTTATTTGAATCCATATCCAGAGGAGTTGCGTCTGCGTTATGCCTTGTGAAGACAAACTATACGCCATAAGAGAAGTTTCAGAGCTCACCGGTATCAAACCGGTGACGCTAAGGGCTTGGCAGCGTCGTTATAATATTATTCAGCCTGAGCGCACGGAAAAAGGGCACCGTCTATATACTCAGCAACATATCGCCCAAATTCAAACCATTCAAGGTTGGCTAGAGAAAGGGGTGGCTATCGGCAAAGTCAAAGCCTTGCTAGAAAGTGGAGTAGATAGCGTTGACCAACAGGCAATGGCTGATCATCTCGATGAAGTAGAGCAGATGCTGATTGCTCTGGCGGCTTTGAACAAGAGTAAAGCAGACTCAGTGCTATCGCAGGTCTGTAAGGAATACCCCCTTGATATCATCAATGCGAGATTTATTCAGCCAAGTATCGAGGCGTTAAAACAAGTCAAACGTAGCCAGCAAACTTTGCAGTTTGGCATGTTTCAATCTTTAGCCATGGCGAAACTAACTTCGATTTTGGATGCGGAGAATAAAGTCGCGAGAAGAGGCAAGTGCTTAGTGGTGAGCTATGACCCATTGGGTTCAATAGAGTTACGTCTGTGGGCGCTAAAGCTGGCAGAGAATGGTTATAACATCAGCTTTATTGAAGCGGTTGATGATATAGCGGCACTCATTGAACATCCAACGTTGGACAAGCATCAAGCATTGTCGATTTTTTCTTCTCAGGCGCCATCACAGACGCAACTAGTCTTGATGAGTCAAATATCTCAGCAAATGGGTGAGGCTTTTTTACCGAATCCATTGATAGAATCGTTAATTCAAGCATAGGGACATAAAATGCAAATAGTGTGGTTGCGACGTGATTTACGAGCGGAAGACAATAGCGCGTTGCACCAAGCTATCGCGTCCGGTGAGCAGGTGGTTGCGGTCTATATTGCCACTCCTCAAACCTGGCGTGAGCACTGCTTGGCGCCAATACAAGCGGATCTGATTTATCGACGTCTATTTGAGTTGCAAGCGGATCTTGCTGCGTTGAATATCCCTTTGCTCTATCAGCAAGTCGAGACCTTTACTCAAAGCGTTGAATGGCTGACAGGTTTATCTAAAACGCTTCAAGTGAGTAAGGTTCTGTTCAACAAAGAGTATGAATGGAACGAGAGCCAGCGAGATCAGGCGCTAGTTGATAGCGTTGACTGTGAGGTGGCAAGCTTTGATGATAAATGCTTGTTTGCTCCTGGCACTGTATTAAATAAACAGGGTGACTACTTTAAAGTCTTTACGCCATTTAAAAAGCACTATCTTGCCAAGCTTGAACAATACCCAGTGATGATTGCGCCTCGAGTGATGCTCGAGACAGATGTCGATCAGACAGAACTTGAGCCGCTGATGTTTTCAGCAAATTCACCGTTTGACTACCCGAGAGAGTCAAGCCAGCAATATGTGGTTGAGACGAAGGCAATTCGACAGATCTTGCGTGATTTTTGTCTACAAGATATCGATGATTACCAAGACCTACGCGATTTTCCTGCCATCGAGGGGACGAGTCGTCTGTCGCCTTATCTTGCAACAGGTGCCTTGTCTGTACGCCAATGCACCGCGAGGTTGATGTATGGTGAGGAACCACACTTAAGTAATGGACGCCAAACTTGGTTAAGTGAACTCATTTGGCGCGATTTTTATCAGCATTTAATTTATTTTGAGCCAAAATTATCTAAAGGACGCAACTTCGTCAGTTGGACAGAAAAAGTAACGTGGCTGCAAAACGAGCGCTATTTGTCTGCGTGGCAAATGGGTAACACTGGCTATCCTATTGTTGACGCGGCGATGCGACAGTTAAACACCACTGGGTGGATGCACAATCGTCTAAGAATGATTGTGGCGAGTTTTCTGACCAAGGATCTTCATATCCATTGGCACGAGGGCGAGAAATACTTTATGCACAAGCTGATTGATGGTGATTATGCTGCCAATAACGGCGGCTGGCAGTGGAGTGCGTCGACCGGTTGTGATGGTCAACCTTATTTCCGTATTTTTAATCCTATCACTCAGGGCGAGCGTTTTGATCCCAAAGGCGAGTTTGTTCGCCGCTGGGTACCTGAGCTTGCCGATGTCCCAGATAAGTATGTTCATAAGCCTTGGTTATGGAATAATGTAAATACCTTGTCATATCCGCATCCAATAGTTGATCACAAAAGCGAAAGAGCGCTAACCTTACGCCTCTTTCAAGATGCCAAGGATTCTGTGTAATGCTGCGTAAGCTGCTTCTTATCTTTAGTTGTTTTAGCGCCTCTGCTTGGGCGACCAGTTATCAATTGCCACCAGAAGGCAGCAATATTGTCGGTAGAATCCAGTTTCACCAGATTCAAAAGGGTGAAAGTATGGCTGATATTGCTAAGCAGTATGATATTGGTTTTCTTGCCTTGATGGCGGTAAACCAGGGGGTAGACCCATTTTTGCCTGCGGAAGGCTACGTTCTGACCATACCTACTCAGGTTATCCTTCCTCACGTTGAGCGTGAAGGCATTGTGATCAATTTGGCCGAGTTACGTTTGTACTACTTTGAGCCAAATAGCGATATTGTGCATATCTTCCCTGTGGGTATCGGTCGTATTGGGCGAGACACACCAGAGATGGTGACGAAGATCAGTCAAAAACGCCCTAACCCGACTTGGACGCCACCAAGCTCGATTCGCAAGGAATATGCTGCTAAAGGTATTGAGCTTCCCGCAGTGGTGCCTGCTGGCCCTGAAAACCCATTGGGTGAGTATGCATTACGCCTTGCTCATGGTAAGGGCGACTATCTAATCCATGGGACTAACAAAGACTTCGGCATTGGTATGCGCGTTAGTGCAGGCTGTATTCGTATGGATCCAAAAGACATAGAGTGGCTATTCGCACAAGTTAATACTGGTATTAAGGTAACGGTGATAAATGAGCCCGTAAAAGTCAGTTTGGAGCCAGATCGCAGCGTGTATGTAGAAGCCCATGAACCACTGACTCGTAGCGATGGCAGTAAGAAGATCCTTGGAGTACCAGAAGAACTCACTTGGTGGCTGCAAGCGATGAATAAGTCAGATGCTAAGGCGCGCGCTGTGATTTTAGCGCAAAATGGCGTGCCAGTTGAAATTGTTGAACCACATGGAGTGGAGTAAGGTTTATAGCGCGTGAGATAAGCTGATTTAATATCACACTGTAAACATAACGCTACGCTTGCGCGTAGCGTTTTTTTTGCTATTTAGTCGACATTTTTGAGCTCTAACGCCATTTTATGGCACGGAAAATATGCCCTTGTGCTGTTTACAAGGGATAAAGCAAAGGAAAGCATACATGGATAAAGATCACTCATTTTATGAAAACTTATTGGCACTGACTTTAGGTAGTGCTTTGGTTTCATTAGGTGTCATCTTCTTCAATCAAGTCGGTCTACTCACAGGTGGTACGGCTGGACTGGCAATTTTTATTACTAAAGTGACAGACTTTAGCTTTGGACAAGTTTTCTTCGCTCTCAACTTGCCTTTCTACTATCTATCGATTACCCGCATGGGGTGGCGTTTCACCATCAATACTTTCGTTGCTGTAGCAATAGTTTCACTCGCGGTGGATCACTTATACCACGTGATACAACTAAAACAGATCCATGAAGTTTATGCCGCGCTAATTGGTGGAGGCTTAATTGGTACAGGGATGCTGGTGATCTTCCGTCACAAGATCAGTTTGGGTGGCTTCAATATACTGGCTCTGTTTTTACAAGATCGTTTCGGTATCCGTGCAGGTAAAGTGCAGATGGCGCTTGATTGCAGTATCGTGTTTATGTCGTTGTTTATCGTGCACTGGAGTTTGATTGCGTTATCGGTCGTTGGTGCGGTGGTGACGAATCTGATTTTAGCCATGAACCATAAACCTGGGCGTTATCAGCCACAACCCAATTAACGATAGCCGAGTAAGCGACAGGTAAAAAAAGCGCCCATATGATAAGCAAACATATGGGCGAAAAATTGGGCAACAATTTGAAATTGTTAATTGGAGATGTTGGTAAACGTCCGTATTCAAACTGCTAAAACATTCTCGATCTTATGAATGATTTGTTCAGTATGACCAACCCCGCTAACTTAACACTTCCGTTACGAATCTTTAATTGATAAATTTACAAAGATAAATTCCAAAATTGCAATCTAGCCGCTAACCCTTGTCCTATAAGGGTTTCATTATATCTAGCCTAAGCACTTCTTTTCTCGCCTTTTGTCACGCTGAAATCGATATAAACTATTGATAAAAAGCGTAAACCAAAAAAGAAAAATTATGTCTAAACGGACATTTGGTGAAATAATCTGCAATAAAATGCAACAAGCTGTCTTAGAAAAAAATACGTCGATATAACCGATCAGTTTGCTGATCAACCACTAAAACGTTTAACGTTTTTGTAATGTATGGCGTGCGGTTTATTTGTGGGTGATAACATTTGTTGAGAGTTGAGAGTTGAGAGTTGAGAGTTGAGAGTTGAGAGTTGAGAGTGGGAATGATCCCGTTGGGTAGACACTGATTAGAGATTAGAAACGGGTGGGTGTAGGGCGTTATTAGATTAATTATAAATTGGAGTTTGGGAAAAACCGCTCCTCCATGAGCCTAAAATCATTTCATGCTTTTTGCTGCATGTTCAATTTGCTTTGGTGACATGCCAATGGCAATAGCGCCAGTAGCAATCGCTTTGATGGTTTGCTCTGTTGTCACTTCTGCCTTGGCTGTTTTGTCATGATTGTCTGCATCCATATCCTGCTGATTGGCCGCGTGTACGCCAAATGCTGAGAATGATAACAGGGACAAAGCAATAACAATTGCCGTTCTCATAGTAAAACCTCTTCAATGTTTTGTTGGTCATCGTCGACTAATGACCGATTTTTTTATTAAATGGCTTGCTGAATTTGCGCGTGCGACATGCCAACGCTAATCGCACCACTAGCAAGACCTTGAGCAACTCGCTCTGCTGATACCGAACCTGTGTTAGCTTGGGTAGCAAAAGCAGAAACCGAGAAAATAGATAACGCGATAATCAGAGCTTTTTTCATAGTTATTACCTTCTAAATTTTATTTTTTGAATGACTAATCAAATTAACAATGGTTATTTAATTTCGGGTTATTTAAGTACGTTTTGAATTTGCTTTGGTGTCATACCAATAATAATCGCGCCTGATGCAACACCCTTAATCGCTTGTTCTGCGGTCACGTTAGCATTTGTGTGAGCAGCGTAAGCAGAAACAGAGAAGATAGTTAGCGCGATAGTTAGTACTTTTTTCATTGTATTTACCTTTTCTTATTCAGTGTTGTAATAGAGTGTTGAGCTTGGTTATTAGTTGATTGCTTTTTCAATTTGTTTTGCTGACATACCAACGCTGATTGCGCCAGTTGCGAAGCCTTTAATAGCTTGCTCTGTTGATACATTTGCAGTGAATGAGTGCGCTGCGAATGCTGAAACAGAGAAGATTGATAGTGCGATAACTAGTACTTTTTTCATGATGCTTTCCTTTATTAATATGCTTTTTAATTGTTTGTGTTGTTGAGCTGACTTTATTTCTTATTTCACTGCATTTTCAATTTGGCTAGATGACATACCGAAGCTGATTGCGCCGTTGCCGATAGCTTTAATTACTTGTTCAGTCTGTTGAGCTTGACCATTAACAGCGTGGCTTGAGAATGCTGCGTGCGCTGCGAAAGCTGAAACTGAAAGTACTGACAATGCGATAACTAGTGCTTTTTTCATAATTTGATCTTCTTCTTATTTATTTAGGTTTTGGGCTGTGCCCCTCTCGATGAAGTGCATATTAATGAGACTTGGCTCACGTTTACAGGAAATGTAGAGTTTCCATTTTGGAAATTACCGTGTCTTAGTTCACACAATAAGCATGTGGATTAAATGTTGCTCAAGTTGACTTCTTTCTAATCAACACAAAAAAGCCCCGCAAAATGCAGGGCCATAAAAGCTGTGTCAGTTGAATCTTAATAATGATTCATTAATTATCAGTTACTTAAGCTGGATAGGACTCGTTCGCCTACTTGGTATAGCCAAGCTTTTTGTGGGTCATTTTGCTTAGCGCGATGAAAACTCATCACGCAATGAAGGTTGAGATTTGTGAGCGGAAGCCCAATCGCGCGACAGTTTTTTGGTATTACTCGTGACATCGTAAAAGAGAAATGATCAGAGTTAGTGACAATATTCTCGATTGTTAAAGTATTCTCGACTTCCACATCCGCGGTAATACGGTGCCCCAGGCTTGCTAGGCGTTCAAATAATGGATAGCGAACGTCATTCCAACCCGGGTTTCGAGTGATCACAAATGGATATTGTTTTAGTTCTTCGAAAGTCTGTGCAGGATGCTCTTCTCTTACATAAAACGCCGGGGAAATATTACATAACGCTTTTTGCTGAATAACCTGAGGGAGAGTTTCGTCGTAGATACCGAATAACACCGAGTTCTCACCTTCAATTAAGCGAGTTCGTGCTTCTAGGTTCCATTGACGCATTGAAAATTTGGCATACGGTGCTTCTTTACGCAGTGCTAAATAGAGCTTGTCTCCGAAGTTATCCCAGAAAAGGGCATGTCCATAAAGAATGATCTCTTGCTTCAGGGTTTGAGGGTCAAAGTCCGTCGGTTGAATTGACTCAAAGGTTGCTAGAATCGCTTCAAAGTGACTGATGTTGGTTTCGACAAAAGTGGTGGGTTCGAAACCTTTACGTGTTTGGATAAATAATGGGTCCTCAAAATGAAGTTTGAGTTTAGATAAGATTTTACTGACTGCACTCGACGTTTTTCCAACCGCATCTGCGACCAGTTTGACGTTTCTTAGCTCATGCATTTTGACTAAGACAAAAATACTTTGAATATCTAAATTGTTCCCCATTTCTACCGCTCTGAATCAATTTAACCAGTGCGAAATATATAGAATATAACCCCTTTAACTCAATGATCTAGGTCGGTAAATAGTGAGAGCAAGCTAACAATATGCGCATCTGGCACACATAAATGGGAGAATGACGCCCAGAGGAGCGCCATTGAAGATTACTTTTGTACGTTTTCGCGCCAGTAATAATGGAGTGCCGTGATATCTTGAGAGCTAAGCAGTGGCATCGCGCCTTGCAGTGTGTCATCACTCCAGTTCCACCATTGCATTTCTAACAACATAGCAATTTCTTCGGCGGCAAAACGGTAGCGAATATGTTTGGCAGGGTTAGCACCGACGATAGAATACGGCTCAACATCTTTGGTGACGACCGCGCGCGAAGCAACCACAGCACCATCACCGATTTTTACCCCTGCCATAATCATCGCTTCAGAGCCGATCCAAACATCGTTACCAATTACCGTATCGCCTGCGCGTTCAAAAGCGTCATTGGCACCAGCAAACAATGGATTCTCTTGGTAGAAAAACGGAAAAGTGCTCGCCCAATCATTGCGGTGACCTTGGTTACCCGCCATGATAAAAGCAGCACCAGAGCCAATTGAACAGTAACTGCCGATGATCAGTTTGTCGACATCATCGCGGTTAGGCATCAAGTAGCGCGCACAGTCATCAAAGCTGTGCTGGTGGTAATAGCCCGAGTAGTAACTGTGTTTACCCACGATGATGTTTGGGTTGGTAATTTGGTCTTCAATCGGTTTACCGACAAAAGGGCTTTCGAAATAGTTTTTCATTATGATCTCTTCATTCTATTAATTTTGATCTTATATCCAAGCACCTCGAGGTTACTTGGGTATATTTGGATTGGGTGCGGTAGTAATTATAGCGATAACTGAGCTTGAAATAATAGGCTTCCTTTTAGCAAGAAACTTAGCAAGAAACAGACACAAAAGAAAAGCGCGATCGCTTAGTAGAAAGCCGATCGCGCAGTAGGAAAGGGATGTCGATTGAACTTAGTCGAGGGACTTTTTAAACCGTTTCGACGCAACAATTAACCCGATAACAGTAAAGGCACCAAGCCAGAGGCTATCACGCCATAAGTCAGCTAAATCCGCACCGCGTAATACTATCCCGCGTATCAGGCGCATGAAATGAGTAGCGGGTAATACTTCTGATATCCACTGCGCTGCCACTGGCATTGCTTCGTAGGGAAACATAAAACCCGAGAGCAAAATCGATGGTAGTAGGATAAATACCGTCATCTGCATCGCTTGCAGCTGGGTACTTGCAACAGTTGAAATAACCAACCCCAAAGTCAAGCTAGCAGCGATAAACAACAATGTCCCCAGTAAAATTTGACTTAGCGCGCCATTGATAGGGACACCAAAAATAGAATGACCTAATCCCAGAATGATCCCGACCTGAATTAAACCCACGAAAATATAAGGTACGATCTTCGCGATCATCAGTTCCATCGAATGGATCGGTGTTGTGATGAGTAGCTCTAGGTTGCCTCTTTCACGTTCACGCACGATGGCAGCACTGGTAAACAGAATCATCGTCATTGTAAGAATGACACCAAGTAAGCCGGGAACGATGTTAACTGCTGAGCGCTGGCTTGGGTTATAAAACAACGCGACTTCGAAGGTTTTATGTACCTGGGGTTTGATCTCAAAATCGAAATCCGTCAGTGGCATACTTTGTAAGCCCAATATCGCAGCACTGATCATGGTATCGGACCCATCGACAATCCATTGCCCAAGTTCACGCCCTTGCACCATACGTTGAGTGAGATCGGGTGGCAAAATCAAAGCGGCCCGCACGATACCTTCTTGTATCGCTTGTTCTGCTTCTTGTGGAGTGTTAAAGCGCTGGGTGATATCGACCACTTGCGTGACACGAACAGATTCGGTCAGCACACGACCTGCGGCACTTTGGCTCTGATCAACCACAGCAACAGGGATATTGCGCACATCGGTATTAATCGCAAAGCCAAACAGTAGCAGCTGAATAAGCGGGATCATCACCACCATACCAAAGGTAATACGATCACGAGAAAGCTGGCGGATCTCTTTGATCATCACCGCTTTCATTCGGGCGAGACTCTTGATCATTGGCGTCCCTCCCCGGTGACGGTCACAAACACGTCTTCTAAACTTGGACGGGCGATATTCATTTCAGCGTCTTTAAGTTCAGGGAACTCATTGGCAAGCCACTCAATCGGGTTGGTTACTTGATCATAAATCAAAACGCGTAGGCGAATACCCAGCTGCGCCGCTGAGCGCACTTGCGGGCGTTTCAGTAGCTTCTCTTTCAGTGCTCGTAGCGAAGGGGCTTTGACTTCAATAATATTCACCCCCATCTCTGCCATGAGACGTTCCGGCTCACCATCGGCGCGAATGAGCCCTGACTCCATAATGGCGAGGCGATGGCAACGTTCAGCTTCATCCATGTAATGGGTAGTGACTAAGATGGTGGTACCTTGATCGCTGAGATCAAACAGCTGTTCCCAGAACTCACGGCGATTCTCAGGGTCTACCGCCGAAGTGGGTTCATCAAGAAAGAGTAATTCAGGTTTGTGCATCGTCGCTGCCGCAAGAGAAAGGCGTTGTTTCTGCCCACCACTCATGCCGCTAACGCGCTGCTTTCTGCGTTGATCGAGTCCATAAATGCCAAGCTGTTGGTTGATGCGATTGTGTAGTTCACTATTTGGCATACCAAATATTTGCCCAATAAACTGCAAGTTCTCTTCAACTGTTAGGTCATCATAAAGCGAGAATTTTTGCGTCATGTAACCGATTTTTAAACGCAGTAACTCCGACTGTTTGGGGATCTCAAGACCCAATACGTCTACTTTGCCAGATGTCGGGCTGAGTAATCCGGTGAGTACGCGAATCGTTGTCGATTTGCCACAACCATTGGGACCGAGGAAACCGTAGATACTGCCTTTTGGAACATTCAGGTTAATGCCTTCAATCGCGGTAAAGTCGCCAAATTTTTTCACCACGTCGCTGGCTTGAATTGCAAATTCTGACATGGTTACTCCTGATTAAGATCGACTTGCGCAGGCAAGCCAGAAGGTAACCGGATTGCGGCTTGAGTTAAGTCTACTTCCGCTAAGTACATTAGACGCGAGCGTTCTTCTTCGGTGAGTGCGTAATAAGGGGTGAATGACGGCTCAGTAGCAACCCAACGGACAGTGCCATCAAAGGCTTGCTCCACGCCGTCGACATGCACTTTCACCGTTTTACCTGCGATAAATTCGACACGGTGGCTTGCTGGTACATAAACGCGAGCATAAGGAACTTGGCTCGCTTGTACTACGGCAACAATACCATTAACAGGTACACGTTCACCTAAGTTGTAGGGTAGATTGTCTAGCACGCCAGAACGGGTAGCGACGATCGTTAGTTCAGCCAGCTTCTGCTCCTCTAAGGCAACATCAGCTTGTGCTGCCGCAAGCGCCGCTTTAGCTTGTTCTATGTCTTCAAGGCGCGAGCCTGCGGTTAATTTGGCGAATTCTTCATTGGCTGAGTCTAGCTCGGCGCGTGCAGAATCACGCGCGGCAAGCGCGGTATCTTTTTCAGATTGGCTAATCAGCTTTTTCGCCACCAGTTCTGCTTTACGTTGGTAGTTCTTCTGCGCTTCAGTAAGTTGTGCTTGGCTACGTACGACACGTGCTTGAGCCGCAGCAATATCTTCGGGGCGTTCACCATTGGTGAGTTTCAGTAAATAGGCATCTGCTTTGGCTTGCTCAGCTATCGCGTGAGCGAGCAGAGCTTGTTGGTTTTTGCTATCTAACTTCACCAATACATCACCTTGAGTGACCATACTGCCTTCTTTGATAGGCAACTCACGGATGATTTCATTTGCTGTAGCAGAGAAGGTGACTCGGTCACGTTCAAGAGTGCCAAGTGCTTTCTCTTTTTCGATAGGAGTACAAGCGTTGAGTGTGATGAGTAATAGGGCGCTTAATAGAAGTCTTTTCATGCACTTAGTCTCTAGTTCACTTGGTGATATATGCAGCTTAGTTGAAATTCTCTGTCTGCAATGTGATCAAATCTTTAACTTAGCTATAGAGTAGTATTTTTAGTAAGGTGAAGAAAAGTAACATAATTCCCCACATATTCATCAAGTGATGAATTTATGAGATAGATGGGAGAGAGTAGAGTGGAGAACCGAGATTTTAGATATTTAGAAACGAGATCTAAGTGTTTGGAATGGGTGTTATTTTAGTTTCTTTGAGTTGGTGTATCCCGCATAGAAGTTTGCGGGCTTATTTGCCTCTCATGTCAGTGATAAGGTTACTCTTTGCTTTGCCAAAGAGTAACCAGTAAGGCTCTTTGATTTCTTTTGGGTTACTCGATTGAACCTATTCAGCAAGCCCGCCTTGGGTGAGTTTTTTTGGGTCAAGTAAACGTTCAAGAACTTCTCGGTCAAGATCCGTTTCTCTATCGGCAACATCAACGATAGCCTTGCCTTCTGCATAGGCTTTCTTTGCGATTTCAGCTGCTTTCAGATAACCAATTACCGGATTTAGGGCCGTCACTAGGATCGGGTTTTTGTCGAGGGCTTGCTTGAGGTTGTCTTCGCGAATATTAAAACTATCGATAGTTTTGTCTGCTAAGGCAGTGGCGCTATTACTCAGTAACTCAATGCTCTCGAGAACATTGTGCGCTACCACTGGTAGCATAACGTTAAGTTGGAAGTTACCTGACTGGCCTGCAACCGTGATAGTTGTATCGTTACCAATGACTTGCGCCGCAGCCATCGCTGCAGCTTCTGGAATAACAGGGTTTACTTTTCCCGGCATAATCGACGAGCCTGGTTGTAAACCTTGCAGTTCAATCTCTCCTAGACCGGCTAATGGTCCTGAGTTCATCCAGCGTAAGTCGTTCGAAATTTTTAAGATAGCCACAGCAGTGGTTTTCAGTGCACCTGAGAGAGCAACGATGGCATCTTGACTACTTAAGTTAAAGAAGAAGTTTTCACTGGCCGTAAAATGACAACGTGTCGCTTGGGTGAGATTATCGGCAAAGGCAGAGGCGAAGCGTGGATCGGCATTAATACCTGTCCCCACTGCAGTACCGCCTTGAGCAAGTGCTTTAACGGCTTTGAGTTGATGCTCAATAGCTTGTTTAGCATGTTCAATTTGATATTGCCAACCACCAAGTTCTTGGTCAAACGTTATCGGCATTGCATCCATTAGGTGGGTACGCCCTGTTTTAACGCTTTGTCCTATCTGTTTGCGTTTGTTGGTGAGGCTGGTGATTAAGTGCTCCAAGGCTGGTAATAGATTATTTTCAATAGTGAGTGCTGCACTGATTTGAATTGCCGTTGGAACCACATCATTGCTGCTTTGTCCCATATTGACGTGATCGTTTGGATTAACGGGCGCCCCGAGCTTTGCGCTGGCAAGGGTGGCAATGACTTCATTGGCATTCATATTTGAGCTGGTGCCGGAGCCTGTTTGAAAAACATCGATCGGAAAATGTTCCAAATGCTGTCCATCAATAATGGCTTGCGCCGCTTCTTCAATCGCGACAGCAATATCCCCTTCTAGCAAACCTAGTTGAGCATTGGTGGTTGCTGCGGTTTGTTTTACAGAAGCGAGCGCTTGTATAAATGCGACAGGCATTTTGTGCTGGCTAAAATGGAAATTATCGACAGCGCGTTGAGTCTGGGCTTGGTATAAGGCAAACGAAGGGACTTTGACTTCCCCCATACTGTCCTTTTCAATACGAAATTTTTGTGTCATGTCAGGTCCTTTTGTTAGGGCGCTTGGATGCACCTTAATTGTTGTTGTAGTTTTAGAAATTTGATGTCGCCATCTTCCCATTGGTAGTAGTAGCGTTTGAGGCAAAGTAAAGGAGTATGGATCGAGTCTAGGCAGACGCGGCGGAAGATGCGGCTATGTTTGGGGTTTTGAATCGCTTCCAACATATGGAAATACAGCCGACGCAGGTACAACTCGCACAACAAGATGCTTTCATTTTCAGCCCCTTCTTCGTAATAAGAGGCAATCGTCATTGACCAATGAATATAGTCTTGAATGATATCTGGCTCAAAGCCATCAGGCGCTCTATGTTGAACAAATCGATCTTGTGCTTTGAAGTATGCGTTGTAGACAGGTTGTAATGGATTCATAACCACCTCTTATCTCATTGAATGATAATTATTATCAATTAATTCAAAGAGTGCAACCATGGGATTGTTGGGGGTATAGAGTGGAGAATTGAGAGTGAGAGTAGAGAGTGATAGTTGAGAAGTGCTGTTTAGTTTGATTGGTGATTTTCTTTTGGTTTGCCAAAGCGGTCTAGTTACTCTTCGTCTTACCAAAGAGTAACTAGAAAGGCGGTTCTGTCTAATGGTTAACGAAAACTTGGAATGATTGCTGGTATCCCTGGTAGTAGACCCACTAACGCCATCACGCTCGTTAGCACCACAAACATGATTCCAGGTAACACCCAGCGGTTCATTTTACTCAGCTCACCGCTGCGCTCTTTACAGCCGACTAAGCCTAGATTGTCTAATAGCATGGTGAGAGACCAACCAAATGCTGGGTTAACCAGTGCGGACGAAAATACAACAATGGCTGCTGATTGGGTGGTTTTCCCTTCTCGCGTCATTTCCATTCCAGCTTCTAGCAATGGCACAAATACCCCAACAATGAGTGCTACGCAAAGTACAGGTTGCCAGATTGCTAAATCCATTGGGTAGCCCCAAACTGCGGCAATGATACAGAACAATGCTGTCAGCAAAGCGCCAGCAGGAATAGGACGTTTAGCTATCGCCGCTGGCACGATATAAGTACCCCATGACGATGTAAAATTAGCACCGCCGAGCAGAGAACCGAACGTTTGACGAATTGAAGCCGTGGTCATGGTATCATCAATGTTCATGTGTACTTTTTCTGTACGTTCAGGGTAACTGATTTTTTGAAAAACTTGATGCCCTAAAAAATCTGGCGACCACATAGCCACGGCTAAAATCGCAAAAGGTAATACCACCATGAAATGTTCAATTGTAGGCAAGCCTAACATCCAGCCAGTATTCTCTCCCCACCAATACATAGGGTTCATATTGGGTAAACCTGGCTCGGTTTGAAAAGAAAACGGCGCGCCCATGGCAAATGCTAAAGTACCACCTAGTAAGCAGCTTAGCGGAACCGCTAACCAGCGCTTACGAAAATGTTCCAATAGAGCATATAAAATAATGGTGCAAAAGATGACGACAAAAGCAATATGACTCATACCGATACCCTCAGCCCAAGCGAACAGTTTTTTAACTTGAGAGACAGTTCCCACAAAGCCAAGGTAGAGCAATAAACCGCCACACACGCCTTTACTGGTGAGATTTGCCAACATGCTGCCACCTTTACTGATGGCCAAGATTAAGCCAAAAGCGCCAATCAGCAATCCAAAAGCCATCGGATGCCCGCCGGCGGCTACGACGATAGGAATTAAAGGGATGAGTGGACCGTGTGTACCTGCAAGGTTAGCGGTTGGCAGTAAAAAGCCTGAGAAAAGAATAATGAAAACGGAGGCTATCAGTAATTCATAACGAACATTTTCTAATATAAAGCCTTCATTTAGCCCCAGAGCCCCAGCAAAGGTGGCGGCAATGGCTCCTACCATAACAATCTTACCAATCGTCCCTGCCATTGCAGGGATGGTATCTTCTACCTCAAATCGATAATCTTTAAATGGCAAATTTGGACGCCAGCGTTTAGGCGCCATTATTCGTAATTCGTTTTCTAGATATTGTTCACGGGAATCAAATTCCGAGCTTGGTTTATGTTGCTGTTCATAAGTAAGTTCATTATCACTGACTTGGGGCTTATCTTCTCGTAAAGGCACGGACTCTAAAGTACTGCTCATTGTGATTCCTTTCATTCACACATCTAAGTTGTGTTATTTTAATAAACGCTATTTACTCACTGTATGAAAATTTAGCGGAGTAGTTATCTGTATTTTTATTACAAAAAAACTCCATAATTAATTATGATTCATACTAATTAAAGGTAAATGACGATATTTCTTTTTTAGATTTGTTTTTGTTAGTTATAAAAGATAGGGTTCATTGTTTACATAACAATCTTAAATAACTAAAAATAGCGTCATGCTACCGAATTACGAGAAGTAATTTATCCTAAAAATGGCAGAGTAGTAATTAGACATAAGTCTTATGGCAGTACGAGAAGCACATAGGAAGAGCGGTAACAGCAACGTCAGACTTAGCTTTGGTCTTAACGTGTCTCTTGATTCCTAGTAGTAGCCAACTGTTGGCATGGAAATACCACATATTAGAGGGTGATTGGGTATCTAAAATAATTTATTTGCTCAAAGATAAAGGTTCTTTGAAATTTATTTGTATTGCAGTCTAAAACAAATGAATAGTTGTGGGTTTCTATTTGTTAATATTATTAAATGTGGGTTGTTGTTAGATCTGGTAATTAATAACATCCATTGTAATCGCTTTAATAAAGATGAAAGCGGTGATTCGACAGTATATACCTGTAAAACAATGCTAATAAAAAAGGAGCCTTTCAGGACTCCTCTTTTAATCAGCTTGCTTTCAGCTCTTCCAACACCGCCGACAATGATGGTTTAATCTTATGACCAAGCGCAATGATCTCATCATTAGGCTCAACAAGATCTGGGATCTGATAGGTCTGCATACCAGCAGAAACTGCCGCGATAACGCCATTCGAAGAGTCTTCAAATGCCAGACACAGGCTTGGCTCTACACCAATACGCTCTGCTGCCAATAGGTAGATTTCAGGATCTGGTTTACCGTTACGGACCTCACAGCCACAAGTTAAGCCATCAAAGTAGCCATCTAAACCTGCGAGTCTTAATTTAATTTCAGCCAATTCTTTACGAGTTGAAGTCGCAACTACGGTAGGTATGTTGTTGGCGTTTAACCATTGCAGTAGCTCGACCACGCCTTGCTTAACGTCAATTGCCTGATGATGTGTGATCGCATCATAGTTGCGTTTCCACTCTTGGTGAATGGCAGGAAGATCATCACCATAAGCTTGAGCAAGAATTTTTTCTACCCCAGCGGCGTTACGTCCAATTATGTTGAGATAAGCATCTTTATGGAATGGAAAGCCCAAGGTTTCACAAGCTTGCTTGAATACACGCATACAAAGGCGTTCTGTATCCAATAGCAAACCATCCATGTCAAAAATAGCAGCTTTAAAGTTCATCTTGTTGCAAATAAAGAGTTGAGTGGAGGAGCATTTTTACACAAAAACGATGGCGAACCGAGTGAATATTTGCAAAAAAGCATTAGCCAAAAAAAACAATTTACGTCATTGTGATTAGCATTCTAGCTCTATCAAATATTCAAGTGCTGGAGCGATAGAGTCAATATAAAAATAATAGGGGAGTAAAACATGGAGAGCAAAACCGTTGCTTTCATCGGTCTTGGTGTGATGGGCTATCCGATGGCGGGTTATCTAAGTAAAGCGGGTTACACAACTCGCGTATATAACCGTACTTTTGCTAAAGCGGAAAAATGGCAAGCTGAGTATCAAGGTGTGGCTTGTCAAACGCCAAGAGAAGCAGCTCAAGGCTGCGATGTGGTGTTTGTGTGTGTGGGCAATGATAACGACGTTCGTAGCGTGATTTACGGCGAAGATGGTGTACTCGCTGGTTTAAAACCAGGTGCAGTGCTGGTGGATCACACCACCACATCGGCAAATTTAGCGATGGAGCTGTCGCAAGCAGCTAAAGAACAAGGTATTGCCTTTATTGATGCGCCAGTATCTGGTGGCCAAGCGGGTGCGGAAAATGGCGTACTCACGATTATGTGCGGTGGTGAACAAGCTGTGTTCGATAGTGTGGCGCCGATTATGGATGTTTACGCTAAGCAAAGCACTTTGCTAGGTGAAAGCGGTCAGGGTCAACGTTGTAAGATGGTGAACCAAATCTGTATTGCTGGCGTTCTACAAGGATTGAGTGAGGCATTGATTTTAGCTGAAAAGTCGGGCTTAGATATCGCACAAGTAGTCGATACGCTTAAGTTTGGTGCGGCTGGCTCATGGCAGATGGAAAACCGCGCGAATACCATGGCACAAGACAAGTTTGACTTTGGTTTTGCGATTGACTGGATGCGTAAAGATTTAGGCTTTTGTATCGAAGAAGCGGAGCGTCTAGGTGTCGAGCTTCCTCTAACAAAAGAGGTGGATCAACGTTATGCCACGCTTCAAGAGCAAGGCTTAGGCCGCATGGATACATCAGTATTGATTAAGTCTCTCAAAGGCTAACTTTAATCAAAAATTCACATAAAAAAATCCGATATCGATGATATCGGATTTAATCTATGAGCTCATAGCGAGTTCACTGCTTTTCCAGTTGCTATCGCAACCCAAACGTAGTGAACAACAAGCTAAATCTTATTTAGTGTAAGATTGTGCGATGTTGTCGATACGCTCGTTAGCGCGTGCTGCTTCTTCTTGCGCTGCCATTGCTGCGCCGCCAGCTTTGTTTACGTCAGATTTTAGAGAATTAACGTCTTGGCTTAGCTGACTTACTTGATTGCTTAGTTCGTCTAGTTTTGCAGTTGTTGCTTCGTCTGGACCTGATGCACAACCAGCTAGTAGAAGAACTGAAGTCGCTGCAGCTGCGATAAACATTTTGTTCATGGATGAACTCCTTGCATTTTTAAGTATCATAAATGTCCTATACGTTTGAATGTATAGCAACAAACATAGTGTAGCTCGAAATATACAATTTACACAGTATAGAAAAGTCAAAATATTCCAAGAATTTAGCTACTTTTGGTGCAAGTGTCGTAAAAACGTACTAGTGCATTGAGTTGATGTTCATTATTTCGTCAAGTGAGCAAGGGATTATTTTCTGTGATCTCTATCCATTTTGCCTGCTTTCGAGGTATCATAGCGTGTTTAATTTTAATTGACGGCCCCTTGCCGAAACTGACTTTGGAGAATACTTTGCAGTTTAAAGATTTAGGCTTAGATAATCGCTTACTAAAAAACTTGAACCACTACGCGTTTAAGAAGCCAACAGATATCCAAAAACAAGCAATTCCTGTTGCGATTGCTGGTAAAGATTTGCTTGCTTCATCAAAAACCGGTTCAGGTAAAACCTTAGCGTTTGTGTTGCCTATGCTTCACAAATCGCTTAAGTCAAAAGCGTTTTCAGCAAAAGATCCTCGTGGTTTGATTTTGGCACCGACTCGTGAACTTGCAAAACAAGTGTATGGTGAGTTGCGTGCGATGCTTGGTGGCCTGACCTATGATGCAACACTTATCGTGGGTGGTGAGAACTTTAACGACCAAGTTAAAGCGCTGCGCCGTTACCCGAAATTCATTGTGGCAACGCCAGGGCGTCTAGCTGACCACCTTGAACACAAATCTCTATTCCTTGATGGCTTAGAAACACTTGTGTTAGACGAAGCTGACCGTATGTTGGATCTTGGTTTCGCACCAGAACTTCGTCGTATCAATAATGCAGCGAAGCACCGTCGTCGCCAAACTTTGATGTTCTCTGCCACCCTTGATCACGCAGAAGTAAATGGTATTGCCGCCGAGATGCAAGATGCGCCAAAACGTATCGCAGTAGGTATCTCTAACCAAGAACACCAAGACATTACGCAAAAATTCTACTTGTGTGATCACTTAGATCATAAAGAAGCGATTCTAGAGCGAGTATTAGAAGAGTCTGAGTACCGTCAGGTGATTATCTTTACTGCAACTCGTGATGATACCGAGCGTCTTACCGCTAAGTTAAATGAGAAAAAGCTTAAGGCTATCGCACTAAGCGGCAACCTAAACCAGACTCAACGCAACACAATTATGAGTCAGTTTGAGCGTGCAGTATTTAAGATCCTAGTTACGACTGATGTGGCCTCTCGTGGTCTTGATATTGCGAACGTGACTCACGTAATTAACTTTGATATGCCTAAGCACACTGAGGAATACGTACACCGTGTTGGTCGTACTGGTCGTGCGGGTAACAAAGGTGATGCGGTTTCTCTGGTTGGCCCTAAAGATTGGGACAGCTTTAAACGTGTTGAAGCATACTTACACCAAGATCTTGCGTTCTCTACGCTGGAAGGTTTAGTAGGTAAGTTCAAAGGTTTAAAACCGAAGACTCCTGTGTCTCGCAACGGTAAAGTGGATTACCGCAATAAGACAAAGCAGCAAGCGAAGAAAGCACCGAAGAAACCAGTTAAACGCGATAAAGGTTTCTATCAACACGTTGCTGTGGGTGACAGTGTCTTTATTCCGAAGAAGAAAGTTGCACCAAAAGCTGACGACGAGTAAGCAGAATCGTAACGCTTTATTAGACCACCTTCGGGTGGTCTTTTTGTATTTGTGCTCTTGCTTCACCGAGCACAAAAAAAGGCACCCGAGGGTGCCTTTGACTTATGACTTATTTTCTATTTCCAAACTACTTCAAACTTACGCTTGGATAGCTGGTTTTTGCGTTGCTGTTTCAGCTTGTACTTCTTCCGTGTCAAGGCCTAGCAGCTTATCTTGCTCAAGTTGGTGAGCCATGATTGAGTTGTAGTTCAGTTTTAGGTATTGCAGAGTCTTCACTGCTGCAACAAAGAACACAGGTACAATCAATACGATAATCAGTACAGGGAACGCTTTTAGAATGTTCAGGTCTGCTTCAATCAATAGGAAGATGATTGGCAGTGCTGTCAGTAATAGACACCAGAACAAACGGAACATTGGGTTTACGTTCGCTTCGTCATCCAGTTGTTTAGTTGCGATGCCTGCTAGAGAGTAAGAAGTACCGTCTAGAGTTGTTACCGTGAATAGAATCATGGTCACTAGGTAAATCGCAGTTAGAATCATTGGAATAGACGTTGAGTTAAAGATCTGTTTTACCAGTTCAGTCGGTTGACCATCAGCAATCAGTTTAACGCCATCGATAACGCCAGTGTTGATCAGATCCATAGAGAACGTACCACACACACCAAAGATAACTGCAGAACCCATTGTGCCGCCGATAACTAGGATAAGGATAACGTCACGTAGTTTTTGACCTTGGATGATCTTAGTGATGAATACGCCCACACCAGGAGAGTAAGAGATCCAGTTCGCTAGGAAGAACACAGTCCAGTATTGAGGGAACAGTGTTGAGCCGTACGGGTCAGTGTTGGTGCTCATGCGGATGTATTCCGAAAGCATTACACCGATACCGTTTGTTAGGTTGTTCATGATCAGTGCAGAAGGACCGATGATGAAGATGATGCCTACAAACGCAGCACAGATGTAGATTGTTGCGCTTGATAGACGAGCCATACCTTTTTCGATACCGATGTATGAACTCATAGAGAAGATCACAGATAGACCTAGGATAACGCCAATACCCAACATCAAGTTATCTGGAATACCAGTTAAGCTTGCTAGGTTAGACGAGATCATTGGAATACCAAGACCTAGAGTCAGCGCTGTTGCTGCCAGTGTTGTAATGATGAACAGTAGGTCGATGAACTTCTGTGCCCATACTGGTAGGCGGTCGTTAAATAGTGCGTTGATAACACCACTCAAGCTCATGCGACGGCTGCCTTTTAGGTAGAATACAACCGCAAATGGGATAGCAACGATTAGGTAGATAAACCAACCTGCCGCGCCCCAGTGGAACATGTTGTACGCAGATGCGTACTCCATAGCCATTGCTTTGTCGGTAATACCAAATTGTGGGTCCATGAAGTAGTAGACTGCTTCGATGAAGCCCCAGTACATGGTACTTGCACCCATACCAGCAGATAATGCCATTGCAAAAAGCTGGAATTTAGTGAATTTTGGTTTGCTATCACCCATACGGATGTCACCGTATTTTGAGAAAGCAAGGAACAGCAGTGCGGCAGTTGCAAAGATTGTGTACCAAAGGAAACCAGAACCGAAGTTAATTACGGTAAAGTCAAGCATGCTGCCCATAGAGCTTTTTACTGCCTCTGGGTAAACCACTGCAAGAATACCTAAAAGCAGCACGAATCCAAAACTGCCGAAGGTAAGTTTCCAGTCTATTTCTGAAGTATTCAATTTCATTTTGTGACTATCCAATATTGTCTAATTTTGCGAATACTCGGACGGATAACTGACATCATTTTTGTCCTCCCTCCCGTTCTTTGTTAAGCAGAACGTGGAGGGAAGCGCAATGTAGGAAGAGGTGTCAGCCTTTGCTGTCTCTGTATTTAATTATTGTTGTTCTTGCAGCATTCGATTATTCAAAAACGTAAGATGCTACAGACATTTCTTTTACTTTGTCCCAATCCATTTCGATACCTAGACCATTACCTTCTGGAGCGTGAACATAGCCTTCTTTGTCGGTACGAATAACCGTTTTTGACGCTAGTTCGAAATCGTCGTATGGGTAGAACTGTTCGAAGAATTTACAGTTGTTGTGCGCAAGCGCTACGTGTAGGTTAGCGGCTTGAGTCAAGGTGTAACCCATTGATTGAATTTCAAGATTCTTAGAGAAACCTTCAGCAATGTGGAAACATTTGTTTAGTGGTGTAATACCGCCACACACTGTTGCGTCTTGGCGTACGTCTGACCACATTTCTTTAGACAGTGCGTATGTCACTTCTTGTAGAGTCAGTAGGCAGTTACCATGGCTTGAAATTTCAAGGTCAGTATTCTTAACTAGGCGCTTGTAAGTGTTGTAGTCGTAGTCAGAAACTGGAGCTTCTAGCCATTCCCAGTTGTAACCTTCCAGACGACGAGCCATTGCCATTGCTTGTTCTGGCGTGTAGAAAGTTGCTGTATCAAGCATGAAACGAATACCAGTTTCGCCGTAGCGAGCTTGAACGGCATCAACTAGCGCTACGTCTTTCTCGTATACACAGTAGCAGTGAAGTTTGATTGCTTTGAAGCCATGGTCCACACAATCGTCTAGGTACGGGAAGTACTCTTCAACAGTGTCAAACATTGGTGTAGAAGCGTAAGAAAGCATCTTGTTGCGTGCGCCACCTAGAAGTAAGTAAAGAGGCATGCCTGCTTTTTTCGCTTTGATGTCCCACGCCGCGATATCGATAGGTGATTTCGCAGGAAGTCCGCCCCAAGTACAACGAGATTGCAGCCAGTTGTACAGCTCTTGAGTCGCTAGAGGGTTTTTACCAATTAGACCAGGTACAACAGTACGCAGTGATTCAATGATGCAACGGTCGAAATCGTTCTCTGTGTAACTGATTGTCGCGCCTGCACCTTCAGTACCATCATCACAGATAATACGTACGATGTTGTTAGTGTAGAGCAGTGGCTCTTGGTTATCAGCCCATGGCACAGGAGCCGCTTCGCGGTCTGCTACAGCATATAGTTCAACGCGTTTAATTTTTACATCGTTCATAGTCTTAATCCTTACAGGCGTGAGCCATTTTCAATCATGGTGGCGCGAATTGTCGCAACATCTAGGTCACGAATCGCCGAATCTGTATCAATTGCTTGTACTGCAGCAATACCTGCTGCGTGGCCGAGTTCAAAACACTGCGCTGTTACGCGAGCAGAAGCTAATGCTTCGTGCTCCGCACTCAAACAGCGACCTGCAACGATGATGTTTTCACCAACAACAGGTACAAGTGTGTGGAACGGAATATCGTAGTAATCGTTTAGTAGCCAGTGCAGTTTAGGTTTGTCACCTGAGTGAAGCTCGATTGGCCATGGTGTACGGCAGATACCATCTTCACGTTTACGGCAGTTAACTACGTCTTCGTTCGTTAGGGTCTCAACACCAACGATAGAGCGCGTTTGGCGGATACCCACTTCAACACCAGTGTCTACGACGAATGCATCTTCACAGCCAGGTACGAATTTATTTAGGAAGCGTGCGTATTCACGTACTTGGCGACGGCCAAACACTTCAGCTTCAGTAAAATCAGTTGGATCAATCACGTTTAGCATGCGGCCATCTTGGCCGGCTAGGCGTGTCGCGTTAACCATTAGCTCGTTTGCACGAGTGGTTGGGAAGATCCAAATCTTGTGGCGTGGCAGTTCGTATTCACCGCTAGCGTTTGCCGCAAGGATATTTTCAGTTACTTTTGGTGGACAGATAGTATCTTCACCGTAGTACTCAAGGTACTTATCCATGTCTACACCACCGAAGCGGAAGAACATTGTCGGGTTTTGGATACGACCATTGTCGCCGAAGTAGTAGTCCATGCCTGCACGTGCAACTACTGCAGCATCACCAGATGCGTCGATGATCATCTTGCTTAGGATCACGCTTTGACCTGCATTCGATTCAACGATCACACCTTTAAATGCATCGCCATCCATGATCACACCCGTTACCGCTGTGTGGAATAGTGTGGTTACGCCAGCTTGCTCTAGGAAGTCGTCAGCCACTTCACGCCATACAAGAGGGTCGTGAGTTACTGTGAATGTCTTGCCGTAACGTTGTGGTTCAGTCACACCGCTTTTGTTTTCAAGTGCTTGACGGAAACGTTCTGTAAAACCGAACACTACCTGCTCTGGTTGTGCGTCTTCTGCGTCCGTCGCCATGTACATACCGCAGATCGTGCCAGATAGACCGGCTACTGCTGCACCGCCACAAAAGCCGTACTTTTCAATTAGCCAAGTTTGCTTACCAAGGCGACCAGCGCTTTCCGCTGCTGCTACGCCAGCAGGACCACCACCGATGACCAACACCTCTACCTCAGCCAAAACTGGCAGATCAGGTGTGCTCTCATAACGACGGATAATGTTCCAAGATTTCATTCTTACCTCACTAATAGATAACTGATGTTCATCTGATATATCAGTTGTGTGGTTTTAATATATTCCTAATTTCTTTTCTGGTACAATGAGATTCTTCTTTAACGTGATATTGCTCACTAAAAGATTTTATAAAGGAATAGAACCTATATGAGCGTTAACGCAATCAATAAGACCGAGGTTGCATATAGTAAGCTCGAGAAAATGATCATCTTCCGCGAATTAGAACCAGGGAGTATGGTCAGTGAGAAACAGTTGGCTGAAGAGTTAGATTTAGGGCGCACGCCAGTGCGTGAGGCTCTGCAGCGACTTGCGTACGAATGTATGGTCGAGATACACCCTCGCCGTGGCATTCAAATTCCGGTGATTTCAATTGAGAGCCAGCTAAAAATCTTGGAAGTTCGTCGCGACATTGAAGCGCTGTGCGTTAAGTATGCCGCCTCAAGAGCGAGTGTGACCGAGAAACAGCAAATGCTGTATCTAGCCGAGCAGCTTGAAGTGTGTGCCGAGAACAAAGATGACTTACTCTATGCTTCTTTGTTAAAAGAGATTCACACAGTATTGGTTAAAGCCGCTAGCAACGAATATTTGCAATTGGCAATGGCACCACTGCAAGGTCTCTCACGTCGATTTTGGTTTGCATATAAAAATGAAGCATCCGATTTGGTTGAGGCATCATCACTGCATGCTGCTGTGCTAAGAGCCGTGAGCCATACCGACGCGGAAGAAGCCGTTGCTGCGTCGCACCGCTTGAATGATTACTTAACTGATGTCGCGTATCGCTCGATTCAGCCCCGAAAATAAGCTAAGCATTGTTTAAGTAACACATACAAAAATGGCTACCTCAATCAGGTAGCCATTTGTTTATCGATGTTGAATTGCTTCGTCGAATTGCTTCGTTTAATTAGTTCAGCTAAGTACTGCTTAGAAAATCAGGTGCGCGACACCTGCAATGACAGGCAGTGTGATCAGCGTACGTAAAATGAAAATAGCAAATAGCTCGAAGATGTTTACTGGGATACGGCTACCAAGCAATAGAGCGCCCACTTCAGACATGTAGATCAGCTGAGTCACTGACATCGCCGCGATAACAAATCGAGTCATTTCACTGTCGATCGAAGCCGCTAGAATCGATGGGATAAACATATCCGCAAAACCAATCACGATGGTTTTTGATGCCGCCGCCGCTTCAGGCACACCTAATAGCTCTAGGTATGGGATAAATGGTTGACCTAGGAACGAGAATATCGATGTGTATTCAGCAATAACCAGCGCAACAGTACCGAGACCCATAACGACCGGCAATACACCAAACACCATATCCACTGCGTTGTGAACGCCTTCTTGTAGGATGGTTTTGAGTGATTTCACTTTGCCCGCTTTTTCTAACGCAAGCTCCATACCCCAAGAAAAGCTTGAATGGCCCATTGGAATTGCATCAGCATCGTCAGCAGGTTTAGTACCATCGATAAAGGTATCACGCTTGTAACTTAGTGGTGGTAGGCGAGGAATAATTACCGCCGCAACAAAACCTGCTAAACACACCGCACCATAGAAAGGTAGGAACATATGTTCAAGTTCAACTTGAGCAATAACGACCAAACTAAACGTAATCGATACCGCAGAGAAAGTTGTACCCACAACAGCAGCTTCACGCTCAGTATAGAATTTGTTTTCGTATTGCTTGCTAGTAAGCAAAATACCGACACTGCCGTCGCCTAACCAAGACGCCATGCAGTCAATCGCGCTGCGACCAGGTAGGTTGAAGATAGGACGCATCACTTTTGCTAGCAAAGTACCGAACAGCTCCAGTAGACCGAAGTTCAATAATAGTGGCAGTAAAAGACCGGCAAAGATAAACACTGAGAACAGGGTCGGTAATAGACCTTCTAGAACCAAGCCACCTGTGTTGCCTTCCCAGATCGCTTTTGGACCAATCTGGAAGTAAGTCATCACGACAGCAATACCACCGACAACGCGCACTGCTAACCAAAGAGGCGATGGGTTAAATAACCCATTTAAAAATTGGCTGTTAGCAATAAAGTTTGGGTTTTTTACTCGGCACAATAGAGATGCTGCCGCCATAAATGCCACGATAGCGGTGACGATGCTTACTAGTGAGTCACCAAATAGCGCTTGGATAGACTTGGCCAATACAGCAACAGGGATGGTGATATCACCGTTATAGCTAATCGGAGCCATAAATAGAAACACACCAATCAGCGACGGAATCAAAAAGATCCAGAAGTGAGATTTAGGTCTGCTTTGCCCGGTTGCTTGAGTTTTGTTTGTCATTGCGGTTCTCATGTTACAACTAGTCAATAATTGCCATTTTCCTTGGCATAGTTATTCACTAAACATCCGTATTTAGTCAGTTTAGCGAAGACTACTGTGTTTTAAGTAAATTCGCAATACTATTCAATAAATACCGCTATTTATTCATCATATAGTTTTGCTAACAGTATGAATTATAGACAAGTGTAAACTGAGTGGAGTAAAAAATAGAACTAGTTAGAAAACAGGAGCCGTTAAGTGCTCCTGCACTAATAATTTTTTATTGTACTGAGTGGCGTTTATGGCGAGTTAGGTAGAGATACAGCCAGTACACTAACGCCAGTATCAGTGCGAGTGCAATTGGTGCCATAAGTGACGCGATGTGGTAATGATCAAAGAGTCTAGCACCGACGACACCACCAAATAAGAAACCGGCAAAGATAAACAGGAATAGTTTAGCTTTGCGAAAATCAAAGCGCTCGCCGCGAAGACGTGCGCCAATCATGATGCCCAGATCAGTGATAATACCGGTCATGTGAGTGGTGCGTACTACCGCGCCGCTAAAAGTGGTGATCATGGCATTCTGCAGTCCACATGCCGCGGAGGCAAAGTACTGTCCAGATGTGACGTTTTGCTCGAGGAGTAGGTAAGCAATAAATAGCAAACCCGCTTCAATACATAACGCTACACCATAGCGGCGACCAAGCTTCAAAGCGGTACACTCAAAAAATGCGCCGGCGAGCGTCGCGCCCAAAAGAAAGCTGACTAAGATCATCAGTAGATGCGTGGTCATGCCATCCAATGATTCAATGCTGGTGCCAAGCAGAGTCACTGTTCCTGAAATGTGCGAAACCGCTTGGTGCTGAAAACCAAGTAAACCTATCGCGTTAACTATTCCGGCAAGCAGGGCAAGAAGGAATGCTCCGTATTCCACCCATCGAGGTAGTCGAGATATCACTGAATTACTCCCCAAAAGAAGAGGGCGATTATAGCGCTGACTGCTTGAAGCTTAAAGGGGAGTAGAGTTAAAACTCTAGGAAATGGCTTCGATTTGGCAGTCAAACTTTAACCAAGATTGTTTGTTTTGTTCGTAAACTGAAAAACTGGGTTGTGGTAGGTCTTGGTTGGTGAATATGCCCACCGGTATGACGATAAAATCTGACAACGCTGACAGAGATAGCATTACGGTAGTGCCACATGCCGGACAGAAGGAGTAATGGACTTGATTGCCAGAATCACTAATGCGGCTGAACTCAACTACGTCACCACTGTAAGAGACTTGCGATTTGTTAAAACGCGCCTGAACACCAAACACACTGCCAGTTCTTTTCTGACAGGCGAAGCAGTGGCAAATAGCCGTACGAATGGGCTCACCTTTGCAGATCAAACTTACTTGGCCACAACTGCATTCAGCAGTGCGGATTTTAACATCATGTTTCATTATCGATCCTTGAGATAACCTTTAGCCGCTGATATGTTTATTGTCACTATAAGGATATACATACTAAGTAAATTATGAAAAAGCGTCTGTTACCCATTCCACTAATTTTATTAATACCGATACTGCTGCTTATTGTAGTCGTCGTCGCAGGTATTTACCGATTCAGTCTTGATGATGAAGATATCTTAGCTAAGTTTCCTAGTCAGATCCAAACGGTTGACCCGATAGTGAAGCAAGTATTCTCAATTCAAACTCCAAACCCTTGGACTATTCAAGTACCTGAGTCTTCGGCGTTTGCTTTTATTGATGAGTTAGATACTCAAGCGCAGATTGCTTTTGGCCCATATGACTCTGGTGCGGAAAGAGGCCAAGTAGCGGTAAGTACTAAGTGGCTTTCATTTGTTGATACTAACCAATACATCTCGGTCCTGATAGTATCTAACCAAGGGAGTGGTGTATTTAGTTATCTAGCGACTTTTCGATACGACACTCAACGTAAGCGCGTGATACTCGAGGATAGTTTATTGATAGGTGATCGCGTGGTGATTGACCAACTGCGTTATGACAACTCACAAGTGACGTTAGATTTTCGTCAGCATTCGCAAAACCAAGCGATGGCAGAGGAGCCGGTTGAAAAAGTGACCAAGGTAGTCACGGTCAGTTCGAACTTGAGTCTTTTATTGCACAACAAATAAACGGTTGTTTGTCTGATACAGATTGCCTATATTGAAAAATGTTATTTTTCTTGTTGTTGATGGAGTAATAAATGATAAATAAGCGTTTCTTTAAAACTAAGGATGAGGTGGAAGTCACTTTTGAGTTACCACAAGATCAAGCGGGTAGTCGCGTTGAACTAGTGGCGGACTTTTTAGACTGGCAACCAATGCAGATGAAAAAAGTCGCTAAAACCAAGTCATTCAAATTCAAAACTCGTTTACCAAAGGATAAGCAGTTTGAGTTTCGTTACTTGGTAGACAATGAACGCTGGATTAATGATCCAAGTGCAGACCAATACAAACCGAATGTTTTTGGTGAAGATAATTGTTTGATAAATACATATTGATAAAAAATTCAAATAATTACTGACGACTTAATCGATAAGTTGCGAGAAACAAGGCGCGTATGGCGCCTTTTTTGATCGCAATCTGACTTGCATAGGGTGACAAGCGCCCGATAAATTCGTACTCTTATAGCCGTTTTATGGGTGTAGAAATGAAGATTTATACACTTAGTACAGATAAGAATTCGAATGAAATAGGGTCAAATTGTGCAAGTAACAACAATAAAAGCACGCGTTTCTGATCTCTCGAAACGTAAAAAACTGATGCTTTTGGGTCTACCTCTAGTCGCTGTCTTTGCTATGACTTCAACAGGTAACCAATCACCGACTAGCCGCACTATTGATCTTTCCCTTCCTGAATCAGCACTTGTTGAGAAAATTCTTCAGGAAAGCACTGAAGTTAAAGATATGCCAAACTACGAATACCAAATTCGGGTTGGCGATAACTTGAGTTCAATTTTTGACCAGCTAGGTTTTGGTTATAGTGACCTAATGAAAATTATGGAGACGGACCTTAACTACTTAGCATTGGACACATTAAAGCCGGGTAATACTCTACGTTTTTGGCGTGATGAAGACACAAAACAACTCGCTAAAATGGAGTTGGAGTTTAGCTTAGTTGAACATGCCGTTTACACCCGTACTCCAGATGGAGACTTCACTTTTACCGATGTGAGGATTCCAGGTGTGTGGAAAGAGTTTCCGATGGTAGGTGAGATTAATGGTAGCTTCTCTCAATCGGTGAATCGTCTAGGTCTTGGTATTACTGAGGTTGAGCAGATCGTTGCATTATTGAAAGATAAACTCAATTTTTCACGGGATTTACGAGCCGGTGACAAATTTGAAGTGGTTCAGTCACGTCAATTTGTTGATGACCAAGTCACTGGAAATAGAGAGATTCAAGCGGTCAAGATCATTACTCGTGGTACAGAGTACACGGCTTATCTCCATTCTGATGGTCAATACTACGATAAGAATGGCGATAGTTTGCAGCGTGCATTTCAACGTAAACCTGTTAATGGCAATTACCGTTTAAGTTCAAACTTTAACGCGCACCGAAAGCATCCAGTCACTGGACGTATTGCGCCGCACAATGGTACCGATTGGGCAACGCCTGTAGGCACGCCGATAGTTTCTACTGGTGATGGCGTGGTAGCTATGACGCGTAAACACCCTTATGCGGGTAATTATGTGGTGATTCAACACGGTAGCACATATAAGACGCGTTATTTACACCTGAGTAAAATCTTAGTGCGTAAAGGACAAAAGGTAACACGTGGTCAGCGCATTGGTTTATCGGGTAAAACGGGTCGTGTAACCGGTCCACACATTCACTATGAATTGATTGTTCGTGGTCGACCAGTAAATGCGATGAAAGCCAATATTCCAATGGCAAACTCTGTGCCGAAAAAAGAGATGGCAGCGTTTGAAGCTCGCCGAGCAGAGCTTGATACTATGTTACGTCAACAAGAGATAAAGATTGCTCAGCAAACAAGTGGTACGACTTCGAGCTGATGATGTGAGTTGAACTAATAAAGGCGAGCGATGGCTCGCCTTTTTACTTTTTAGCTTACTTCTTAGCTCAATGCTAGCCAATCTTTACCAGCGATTCGTGATTAAGATCAGCTATGGTTTTAGCTCCGGTTAACGTCATCGCTACGCGCATTTCTTTGTTATAAAGGTCGAGTAGGTTTTCAACACCAGCTTGTCCTTGTGCTGCCAATGCGTAAATAAAGGAGCGGCCAAGCAAAGTACAATCGGCTCCCAACGCTAGCATGCGCACGACGTCTAGGCCGGTGCGAATTCCCGAATCAACCATGATTTTCAGATCGCCTTTAACCGCATCAGCAATATCAGGTAGCGCCCTTGCAGTAGAAAGTACACCATCTAGCTGACGCCCACCGTGGTTAGATACCACAATACCATCAGCACCAAAGCGCACCGCATCTTTAGCATCTTCTGTATCCAAAATACCTTTGATGACCATCGGGCCATCCCAGAAATCACGGATCCATTCGAGATCTTTCCAACTAATTGAAGGGTCAAAGTTCGTCCCAAGCCATCCGATGTAATCTTCAAGCTTGGTTGGTTCACCGCGATAGGTTGAGATATTACCTAAATCATGGGGTTTCCCTAACACACCCACATCTAATGCCCAGCTTGGGTGTCGCATTGATTGAAATACGCGACGCATGGCGGCATTTGGCCCACTCATACCAGAGCGCATATCGCGATAGCGAGCACCAGGTACAGGCATATCAACAGTAAAGACTAACGTTGTAACACCAGCAGCTTTGGCTCGTTTAAGTACGTTACGCATAAACCCACGATCTTTGAGTACGTATAGTTGAAACCACATTGGACGATTAATTGCAGGTGCAACTTCCTCTATTGGACAGACAGAAACGGTCGACATGGTGAACGGAATGCCTTTGTTTTCCGCGGCTTTTGCTGCTTGTACTTCACCGCGGCGTGCATACATGCCTGTTAAGCCAACCGGAGCAAGTGCGATTGGCATCGCGAGCTTTTCACCAAATAACTCAGTCTCTAGGCTTAGATCGGCCATGTTTTTCAACACTCGTTGGCGCAAAGCGATGTCGGATAGATCTTCAGTATTACGTTTTAAGGTGTGTTCGTTGTATGACCCGCCATCAATATAGTGAAATAAGAATGGCGGCAGTTTTGCTTTTGCAGCGGCACGGTAGTCGGTAGAGGCTGAAATAATCATAGGTAAATCCTATCTATTGGCGTTTGGTGCTTAGTGACGAGCAGCAAAAAAGCCTTGTTATAGTATTGGGTTACAGAGTTCAAAATAGATTTGATTTCTTGATGTTACACAAATGTTACTGCTCAATAAATGAAGGAAATGAAAATAATTGATTCTAAAACTGACTTAATACCCGATGATTTGAGAGTGGGCTGGTAAGCATTGGACTTGATTTTTGATGTTCTCGTTCTACCCGCTATGTTTTCCGCTGGAATAGTTGGCAGTAATAATCGATCTCTAGCAAAGCTCGGGCTTTGTTGCGCTGGTGAGATTACAACACGGTAACTATCCCAAGTTCGATAAACATATCATCAATGACGTTACTGTCATCAAGACTCATCTTGAAAGATGGTGCTGCGTTATCATAAAAATAGACTTCATATTCGCCCGTAGGCAGAACATCCAGTTCAAAGTTGCCGAGTTGGTCAGTGAAGAAAGGGTAGGTGGTTTTATTATTTAAGTGACGAAATTCACCGACAACATCAGCGAGCGGTTGGTCGTTTCTATCGTGGAAAAAACCATTCACAAAGAATCCCTTATTGATATTCAATTGATGAAACGAGCCACTGTATAGGCCGCCATTTGCCACATATTCACCGTGTTTTAGTTCTTCGTTAAAATCGAGATTATCACCGGAAATCTTGATGACTTGATGGCGCTCGTTTTGTATCGGGATTGCAAGGCTAGAGTGGCCGCCAAGTTCACTGGAGACGATTTGTAAGCGTTTATATTCGTCATACATCAAGGCATATTTGTCTCTGTACTCATCGGGTAATGCGACGATGTTAAAGCTACTTGATAAAGGTGCCGTCCATACAAACTGGTTGCCAGCCCAAGCGATACCAGTATCAACGCCAAGCGTAAGTGCTCGATTGCTTGACTCTTGAGAAACATTTCGAGATGAATAACGTCCGTTCCATACTGCACGTTCACCATAAATTTTTCCGTAGCCATCAAAACCATCATACTTTTTATCAATGAAATTGGTTGAAGCTCGCCAATAGTATTTACTGTCATATTGAGAGGCGGATATTTGGCTTCTATATTCGTTCTCATCGCTGTCGTAAGCGGTGCGAGTAGATACGCTGATATCATGCCAACGCAGAGGGAAGGATAGGGTGAAATAGAGTGTTCGGTCGATAGTGTTACGCTGCTTTTGCCAGCGTAGATTTAGGCTCGTAGTGATACGTTGGTTGATGCGATAACTTGTGTTGATTGAGGCACTTTGTCGTAAGGTTCCATTTGAATCAAATTGATGCTCTAGGTTAAATGACAGATAGCCTATATCGAAAGGTGTATTAATCCCAGAGCTAAGGCGAAGTGTATGGACCAAAGGATCATCTTTTATGCGTCGTTCTACTCCGTATCGAAAAGAGAGATTTGATAAGCGCTTATTGAATAACTCACTGGCGTAAAACTGGCTATCTAACTTGTAAGCGCGTTTTGTATCGACCTCGCTCCAATCCCCGTTTAACGTGATAAAAAACTCTCCGACAGCAAAGCTTTGATCCAAAGAATATCGCTTTGTGGTTTGAGAAATATCGATGGTTGGCGATATTGTCCACCAATCAGTCAAGCCATAAGAGATAACTCCTTGAGTTACGAACTGGTCCCGATCAATCGTCTTGTCTCCATCATCTTCATAGTTCTGTTGTGCGCCATAAACCAACTGCGTTTCTATGTCTCCTTCGAGGAGCAATTGCGGATGATCGACTAAGTTAAAGAACAGTTTTTGCTCGCTACCACTCTGATCAATATAATTTAGTTCGACTTCATTTACCCCCTGCTCTAGCGGTAAATCGCGCAAATTATATTGACCTGATGCTAAGCGAATCGTGCGGTAATCTTCCCCGTTTATTCGGATGTTGACCAAAGAGGTGGATTCGAGACTAATTGGAACGATATTAGGCCTTTCATAGTTTTTGATGTAACTAGGTTGGTAAGAATAAGATAGGCCGAACAAGTCCCCACCGGGTAGTGAGGCAATGTCCGTATCAATTTGATAGTCTCCTAGTTGTAAATAGCCCCAGTTATTGGGTAAGTTGCCTATCAATCTGGTGCGGTCTCTTAGCCAACTGCCTTGTTCATTAAAATGGTTGTATGAATAGGTGTGTCCGTCCTCAAACGTTACTGGGCCCAAAGCGGCTCTAGCTCTAAGGGCCACTTGCGATGCTGCATATTCCGTATCGACCAAATTGTGGGTATGGGACCAATAAGTATTCAATACGCCACTAAATAAAGCCGGTTGAGATTGAGGAAGGTTACTCGGTGCTGGTCCATTTTGTGAGGGCTCTAGCGCAATATTTACCAGTCTTCTATCTGTAACAGGAACGTTCAGCTGAATGATTAAGTTGTCGGTATCATAGACGCTTTTCCAGCCTATTTGTTCAAAATCCGTCGCTGAGACTTTGTTGTCTTTTAAAACAGGGCGTAATTGTTCCAAGCGTCCTGCGGTAATGGATTGTGCTAGTATCGGAATGAGCTCATTTCCGTCCAATGCCCAATATTGTTCTCGCTCATCGTCAAGATAGCCGGTGACTTCGATTCGCTGTCCAACAACCTCAATATCAACAGGCATTTGTATTTCCGCTGCTTGAAGCGAAAACACTCTTAAATATAAACCTATTGATAAATATGCCGTGAGTCGGTACATCGTAGCTGCGACCTATTTTGTAATGATCTCAGCAGTTTGATATTTATGCGCTTGCTGAGACAAAGGGATACGAATCTGGGTATCGGCTAGCATATTTACGTCGGGTAAAGGCGATTCATAGACGGCACTTTGAGCACCAGAGCTGAGTTTGAGCTGCCAATCTTGCAAGATCGCATGTTTAGAGCCCGTATTTGATAATGATAAATATGTATTTTTACCGTATTGCTCAAGGTTTGATGTGAGACGTGCTTGTGCGTCTTTTGGCGTGACGTAAAAAGCGGTATGAAAATTAAATTTAGCGTTTAGTCCCTGCGGATCATCTTCGGAAACATTACGGTCTGTCTGCATAAAAACGATGCGGTATGCTTTTTCTTTACCAATCGATTTCTTACCTAAATACAGCACCTTGATTCTCTTTTTTTGTTTTGGCTCAAGGATTATTTTGGAAGGGAAGACTCGAATCTCTTTTGTTTTTGTACGAACTTCTTCGCCATCACTATCGAGATTTCGTGCATAGGCTTGCACTTCATAGGCGGCCTTTTGGTTGGTCATATTTTCCAAGGTAAAACTCGCTGATTTCTTTTTTACATCAATGCTTTGTGAAAGAGGAGATATATTGAAATTGGCGTAAGCAAGATTAAGCAGAGAAAAATTAAAAACCATTAGTATTAGGGCGATAACAGATATTCGCATGGTTCCTCCTAGCTGAACGGCCGCGCATTGAAAGAGGGGGTACAGTTTATGTACCCCAAACAATAGTGATTACAGAGGAGTGAGATCAAAGGTTAAGGTTTCTGTGTATTGCCCTGCATAGGTGAAATTGCCTACTGGCTCCATTAACAACTGGAATTTGGCAACATCAGTGCTAGTACTTTTACCAACCTTTAAAGGAACGCCAGCATCATTTTTAGGGTTATAGTCAGTACCAAATGTCATGGTAATGTTGTCAGCTACGCCAGTTGGTGACAGTTTGTACTCTACGGTTTGGTCTGCGTCACCACCATCTTGATGGACTAGCTTGCCGTAAGTTGGGGTGACATGGATTTCATAGCCACCAGCAGCATTACATTTTGCTTTGCCTGTAATTGGTTGGCCACCTGTATTAAAGTTATTTAGCTCACTATGAACATATTTGCTTCCGAGCTCTGATGCATCGACAGCTCCGCCAACTGACCCGTCGTTGTTACCGGCTAGAAGACCTATGTTGCATTCTTGTTCAATGTTTTTGGTTAACTGTACTGAACCAGAAATTACATCTGCGGCGTTAGCTATGAAGCTGCTTGTTGCAGTAAGAATCGCAACTGAAATTGCTACTTTATTCATAAATATATCCCTTTCTGAATTGTGTCGTCTGTTCGAGGCGAAAGACATATTAGAGAATAAAGGTAAAAACTTGTTTTAAAGTTCCAAATTAGAATTAAGCTATATCAACAAGTTGGTTCTAAAGTACTAATTGTCATATGCCGTTTTATTAAATGGATGAAATAAGGTGCTGTAAATATTAATCTTATTAATAATCGATTGGTTGGTATTTCAATTATCGCGCCCCTTGATATGCATTAATGTTTATATTGATGAGTGTGAAAATATAAACACTTGATATAAATGAATTAATTAATAAATTTTGTGTATGGATCACAATTATTGATGGGATATTTGTTGAATATTGAATTTCAACTCTACACTTTACCAAAAAACAGTCAGATGGATGTGGCTTATGGCAAGTACAAAAGTAACGCTGATAGGTGACGTAAATATTCAAAATAAAATAATCATTGAAACGTTATCAAAAATAGAAGGCGTAAAGGTAAAAATTGACTTAAATAATAAGTTTGAAATTGTTACAGGTCGTGTTGAAAACAAGCTTATGATAGTTTTGGTGGATTTTGAGGATTTCAAACAGATTAAAAATAAGATAGTGAATGAAAGGGTTGTCATCTTTAATTTTCCCCATCATATGTCTTATGATTGCTTGTTAAGTGTTAAAAATTTAAAAGGATTGTTGTTTAGAAATGCCTCCAGAGAGCATCTGATCAGTTGCATTGAACGAGTTGCAGCTGGTGATTTATGGTTACCAAGAAAGTTAATGGCTGACATGTTGAATAAGAGCTTCTTTGGGTTATGTACCACACCAGACTTTTCAAGTTGTCTGACTCGTAGAGAAAATGAAATATTAATCTATATAGTCAATGGATACTCTAACCAGCAAATCGCAGATAGCTTGTATGTGACTGAAAGTACGATAAAAACACACATATATAAGATATATAGAAAGCTAAATGTAAGCTGTAGAAGGGATGTTATGTCGCTGGTCAGGTAATGATTTATGTTGCGCGACTGATGATTTGATAATTATATATTGTACTATGTTGGGCTGGTTTTTGTATTATGGAATCGAAACACCAAATATATGATTCATTTGTTAATGCATATACGTTGAATATCCTAGAAACTCTTTCAAAGAGATTAGGAAACGAAGAAGTTGCATTGCATGTGACGATCTTAGCCTTTGAAAAGCTTTGGTATCATATAGAGAATAATAACCCAATACCGGATGATATTGAGTATTGGTTGTTAGTGGAATCAGATAAGCTGATGCGTTAGCCAAACTTCTAAGTTTGGGTCTTGTTTTTCGACCCAACTACTATCTTCTCGCGCCTGTAAATAAAGCTGAAGTCCGTGGTAGGCATGGAACGAAGCAGCTCCGCCTAAGTGGGCAAACTCATCAAAGAAATCATCTTCTAACGTGCAAAGCTTGGCAAGTGTATTGGCGCGCTTGCTCATTGCCCATTGGATTGCAAATGCTGGTGCAGTCGCTCCAGATATCTCGACATCGACAATCGATGAGTTGATGTGAAGTAGCGTGTGCTTATCATTTTGGATTTGTTGACTCTCAATTTCTTGCAGCGTAATTTCATCAATAATTTGTTGACGTTTGGTCATAGAAGGACGTTTGTGTAGTTTTGATATTTGTAGTGCGTAGCTAAAACGCGTGGGTGTTACTATCTCTACCAGCTGCGTAAGTAGCTCTCTATCAATACCGCTGCCGTCGACCAAGAAGTCGATGCAAGCGTCCAAAGAAGGATATTTGACTCCATTAAACTCAAAGCTTGAAGTGTCATCCAATATTTCTAGCGGTTGATCATCGACACTGAGTCCCCAGCCTTGGTATGCCACACGTTGTTTGGCGATTAAATACATTTGCCACGCGCTTTTACCGAACCCACCTAGAATGGCACCGGAAAACTCGCTTTGTTTTAATTCTTCTTCGGTCCAGTTTTCACCAACTGCTAAATGTTTGGTGTACTTAGTGATCAATGTTTGTTTGATGTGCGAGCGCAATACCCAAACAGAACGAATATGACGAGGGTACTTAAATGAACCGCATTCTTGACACGTCGGCAGCGATAGCAATGGGTGAGATAGGCTGGCGGTGACATTGCTGCTATCAGGGAATTCTATTGTGGTGGAAGAGGGTTCGCCACAAAACCAGCAGGTATGACGGCAGTTAAAAGGGATGTCAATTAAGCTGTAGTTGAGCGTAGGCATAAGCATGATTGTTGGTTATTTGAGTTTAGTTTACTGCTTAAACGTCTGATTGTAATGAAGAGAAAATCGTTCTCGTTAGAAAAGAGATTAAAGTAACTCTGAAATTTGTCGTTACGATAAAAAAATCGAGTTAAAATCATCGTTGGCGTTAACTTAGCGTTAACCTTGGCGTTGCTAGTATATGCGACAAATCGCAGCGCCTCTTAAAGTTTTTGACTTTAAGATGGATTTTAACACACCACTAGATCGTGGTGTTGAGTGAGAGGCCTTGGATTTATTCAGCAGTTTCATTCTATGAATTGCTGTATATAAAAAAATAAATCAAGGTATTTTCATGTCAGGCTTTCACCTACTTTACCAGCCCAAAATTAAAGGCGATCACGTTGTTGCATTAGAGGCGCTATTGCGACCAACAGATAGCCAGATTCCACTAGACCAATATCTAGCAGAAGCCGATAATACCATAGCGCTCGATTTGGCAGTTTTAGATCGCTGTTTGGCAGATCGTCAGGAATTTGCACTCGACTTGCCAGTATCAATCAATATTCATCCCTCAAGCCTTGAAGATGAGCACTTTGTTGGCAAGGCAATTGAAAGAGCTGCAGATCAAAATGTCACCCTCGAACTTGTCGAATACCAGCATATTGAGATCAGCGAACGTTTGGTCAGCAACATCAGTCAGCTGAAGTTGCATGGTATCAAGGTGTCAGTGGATGATTTTGGTCGAGATTTTGCGCGCGCTGATCTTGCTTTGAGTATTGGTGCCTCAGAGGTAAAGTTTGACCGCTCTCTTATCCGTGATATTGATACAAACTATATAAAATTCAAACATCTACTGTTCTTGTGCTCAAAGATAAAAACGCTATGTACACACAATATTGTTTTTGAAGGCGTTGAGAATCGTCGTCAAAAAGAGCTGATAGAGTTGATTGTTGATGACCCGATCATTCAAGGTTTCTACTTCTATCAACCGATGGAGCTGGCATCCATCGCGAAGTTGGATTGCCTTAAAGCTCCGTCTTATCATGAGCTAATCGATACACCTTTAAATCTTGGTTTGGACCTAGATTTTAAGCTCTATAACTTCTTGGTTGATAATGAGATTGAAGAGCTGGAAAGTGCGCAAGTGAATGAGTTCATAAAACAGCATGACGTTTTAGGTTTGGTCTACAACCAAGACGTTAAAAAGACTCTAAACAATCTGCGTAATATCTACTTTAATAGTTCCTCGGTGATTGGTAACGGCGTGATGTCTTTGATCGATTCAACCGAAAAACTGGTCATTATGCGCAATGAAGATGGTGTTGCTATCTATGACAATATAGCTCACCAAGAACTCGTTGGCGCTTCTATAGTAGGCACACCACCGCGAGACATTATTGATGAAAACGCTGCTTATGAGATTTGTCTCCACAAAGATAAAATCGTACTTGAAGACGACTCTCTAATGTTCCACAAAGACACAGAGTTTTTTGATGGTGCAGGGTATGAGACGATTCGCGAAAAAATGGTCTATAACGATAAAAAATTTGTCATCACCAGCATTTGCCCTTGTGATTCGGGCTTGCTGGACATTGGTCGTGATGAATTAACCCATTGCTATACCCGTTCATTCTTAAAATATCACTTGGATTCTTATCAAGGTCGTACCGTAGCGTTTCTCGATATGAATGGTTTTAAAGCGATTAATGATCAATTTGGCCACAAAGTCGGCGATCAATGTTTGATGGGATTTTCGGCGCAGCTTAAGGGATCGTTAAGAGAAAAAGACGTTGTGATTCGTTACGGTGGCGATGAGTTTGTGGTGATTTTTGATCATGCCGTTCAACAAGATATTGAAAAGCGATTGATTTTGCTCAACCAGCAAATGACGCAAGAGTTTGCTTCTCGCGGTTATCCACTCTCTTTTGCTTACGGTACGGCTGTTGTGACTGAGCGGGGCATCGAACAGGCGATTGAAGAGGCCGATCGCGCTATGTATGCACATAAGAGTGAGATAAAGCGGGCTTTGCTTAACTGACCTAATACGCCAAGGTTCTCCGCTTTGGCGCTATTTCTTTCCTATTTGTTTCTAACCAAACGAGTTGTTTGGGGATTTCTTACGTTTGTCTTCGGAGTTTAGATGAAAAACAAAGGCTTCACGCTTATTGAATTGATTGTTGTTATCGTGATTTTGGCTATTTTATCAGCGGTTGCGATACCTAAATTTATTGGTCACAAGACGGATGCACGTATCGCAGCGTTAGAGGGGACCAAAGCAGCACTCAGTGCATCATTTGAATTATTTGCCGCTCGTGTAGAGCTTCCTTCAACGCAGTTTGTTCCTTGTCGATATCACCAAGAGATGCGTTGTATGTTGATTAATGATATTCAAATTCGAGTAACGAATGAAGATGATCATCCGTTTTTTACAATTACGGATGAAGCGATTATTTCTCAGTTAAAGCAGTTGGTTGATTTAGATGTCTACAAACTTAATGACGAGTTTATCGCCGAGCACTCTTTGAATCTCATTGGTGACTATGAGGGTGGTTTCCATGTTTTCTCTGAAATAGACGCCAACGATCGCGATATAGAAGAATTTGGTTGTCGTATTCACTATATCCCCTCGAATAAGAGTGAATCTGGCCGCAGTGAGTTTGTCACTGATTACAGTGAGTGCTAATGTGCGCGACAATTTTGGACTTAGGGTCAATTAGAATTGAAAATTAGAGAGAGTTTAAGGGTTTATATCGCTTCAGTAGGCATCTCATTAGGTCTGCTGGTGGCGATTGGCTCGGGCATTTATAGCTCTTATAACCTCTATGTAGGTGTTGATCTGGTAACTCGCTCGTTGATGTTAATAAAAGCTGAGACAGAAGCGCCAGTGAAAGGTCATCCTGTCACTGTACCTCCGTTTACGATCGCTGCAGATTGGCAAGATTTACCTCGCTCCTTCCAACGAATCTATAGTCGCGATGACTTGGTTGCTAACCAATTGGTGAAACGCGTGGAAACGACTGAAGCTGATCGTGACCGGGAATACACCTACTTTTTACTTAAATGCCAAACCAATAAAGGCAATAAATATGTTGCACTCAAGCTAAATGAAGCCGCATTTGACGAGTATACCGATAGCATTGACATTAATGTGATGCCTCATCAAGGTGATATTGCTGCGTTTGTTGTGTGCGTACTGTTTCTATGTTTGATAGCGGTGTATCGAATAGTGAAAAAAATCACGACACCAGTTGAAGAGTTAAAAGAGTGGGCTGTCAACTTGCGCGAGAAAAATGATTTTTCACAGGTACCTGACTTTAAGTTCTCCGAACTCAATGTGACCGCGCGAGTGATTAGCTCATCTCTCAATACGGTGAAGAAAACGCTCGATAGTGAGAAAGATTTTATTCGTTATGCCAGTCACGAGCTTAGAACGCCTATCTCTGTGATGCGTTCTAGTTCCGAATTGCTGGAAAAAATGATCATCAGTGATCGACCTAAAGAGCGAATCCTGAAGAATTTAAGGCATATTCACAACAACAGTGTCGCGATGTCGAATCTGTGTGAAAGTTTATTGTGGTTGCAGAGAGACCTTAATCTTGAGCATCAACGTGAAAGTGTGTTTCTAGGCACTTTGGTCGAGCAGGTGATCAATGAGCATCGTTATCTACTTGATGGCAAGCAAGTGACGGTGGACGTTCGTGTTGATGACTCAGAATGCACACACTTCTCTGAAATGTGCAAAATAGTGATAACTAATTTGGTTCGCAATGCGTTTCAACATACCTCGAATGGTCATGTGAAAGTGGTGCAAACACACTCTCGTATCGACGTTATCAACGTCGAACACTTGGAGGATTGTCAGAGCGACAGTAGCGGTTTTGGTTTAGGTTTAATGCTAGTCAAAAAAATTTGTACAAAGTATCACTGGAAATATCAGGAAACCATTGAAGCGAATGGTCGAGAAGTGACGATTATTTTTAGTTAGTTCTCTTTGTTTGCTTTGTTCATCGCGAGCATCGAACCGTATTATCTCATCAACAGCTTAACTCTAAGTGATTAGAGTTAAGCTGTTTTCTTATTCATTCTAATTTTTTGGATTTGCATTTTGGCTAAACCGGCTCACACAAAATGATTATTACTAATGTGTAATAATCATTTTCAGTTTGCTGGGATTATCAAAAATACGTAAACATCTATACTAAGCCCATACCGAAACAGCGAAGGCAAAAACAGTTAGCCAAGCTCTTTCTAATTAATTTACATCTATGATGGTCTTACTTTTGCTAAGGCCTAAGAGGAGAAATTCCATGGCGCTTGAAATCAAACCAGGTCAAACTCACATCAAATCAAAAGCTATGGTTGCTTGGGCAGCTGGCGAACCATTAAAAATGGAAGAAGTGGATGTTCAACTTCCAAAAGCAGGCGAAGTATTAGTTCGCATCGTAGCAACTGGCGTATGTCACACTGACGCATTCACTCTTTCAGGTGACGATCCAGAAGGTATCTTCCCTTCAATTCTGGGTCACGAAGGTGGTGGTATCGTTGAAATGGTTGGTGAAGGCGTAACCAGCGTTGAAGTTGGCGACCACGTTATCCCTCTTTACACGGCCGAGTGTGGTGAATGTAAGTACTGTAAATCGGGTAAAACTAACCTATGCCAAGCCGTTCGCGAAACGCAAGGTAAAGGTCTAATGCCTGACGGTACTAGCCGCTTCTCAATCAACGGCGAAACTATCTTCCACTACATGGGCTGTTCGACTTTCTCTGAGTACACGGTACTGCCAGAAATTTCACTGGCGAAAGTAAACAAAGAAGCGCCACTTGAAGAAGTTTGTCTATTAGGTTGTGGCGTAACCACCGGCATGGGTGCGGTACTTAACACAGCAAAAGTTGAACAAGGCGACACTGTTGCGGTATTCGGCTTAGGTGGTATCGGTCTATCAGCAATTATCGGTGCTCGCATGGCTGGCGCAAGCCGCATCATCGGTGTTGATATTAACGAGAGCAAGTTTGAGCTAGCAAAACAACTTGGCGCGACAGAGTGCATCAACCCAATGAAATTCGATAAACCAATCCAAGAAGTTATCGTTGAGATGACTGATGGTGGTGTGGATTACTCATTTGAATGTATCGGTAACGTTAACGTGATGCGTCAAGCACTAGAGTGCTGCCACAAAGGTTGGGGTGAATCTGTGATCATTGGTGTTGCTGGTGCAGGTCAAGAGATCTCTACTCGTCCATTCCAACTTGTTACTGGTCGCGTATGGCGTGGTAGTGCATTCGGTGGTGTTAAAGGCCGTTCTGAGCTACCAGAAATCGTTGAGCGTTACATGGCGGGTGAATTTGGTTTGCAAGAGTTCATCACTCACACCATGGGTCTACAAGACGTAAACGAAGCATTCGAACTGATGCACAAAGGTGAGTCTATCCGTACTGTTCTTCATATGGATAAGTAAGTATCTCTGAGCCTTTTCATTAAGGTTCAGGTTATCAATGAATAAGGTCGAGGTTTAACTGTTTCTCTCGGCCTTTTCATTTTAATTGCACACCTATTTTGTCCCTTTATGCAATGCTTTTTTGCTTACACAGCAGTCTAAGTTTATCCATGACTTTTATTTATTAGGAACATTTTGATGAGTTGGCTTTTTATTATTTTTGCCGTGTTGTCCGAAGCGCTCTCTCACGTTGCATTGAAAGCAACGGATGGTTTCAGTTTCTCAAAACCTCTCCCTGCGATGTTTGTCATCGTCGGGCATCTAGCCGCATTTCTATTTTTAAGCCAAGCGATGAAAGGCATGGCGGTCGGTGTGGTGCATTCTCTGTGGGCTGGGTTAGCCATCGTTGCGGTAAGCTTGATTTCGACTTTTGTCTATCGTCAACACCTTGAGCCAATGGTTTGGGGCGGTATTGCGTTGGTTGTGATAGGTGTCATGATGATCAACTTTTCGCAAGGTCACGTACATTAACGGCAGTCAGACTTCCATTGAAAGTTACGCTGTATGTATTCACTAAGTTATGTGCTGCCTAGCGAAGCACAAATCCGAAGTTCTTAATTGTATGTAGCAATTTATCTTCATGAAGGTCATCAACGGCTTTGCGTAATTTAAACATATGAACCTTGAGGCTATTGGAATCAGGTTGTTCATCTCCCCAAACTTTTTGTATTAGGCTTTCACGACTGATTGGATTTGGCGTTTCTCGAATGAGTATCTCTAAGATCTTATATCCAGTGGGTGAAAGCTTGATTTCTTGTCCAGCACGCAGGGCAATTCTTCTTTTGATATTCAGTTCTAAGTCTTTGACTTTTAGAATGCTTACTTCACCGCTGCGGCGTCTTGAAAGTACTTTCACACGAGCAATCAGCTCCTCAAACGCAAAAGGTTTAGTCAGATAATCATCAGCCCCAGAATCAAAGCCTTTTAGTTTGTCTTGTAGAGAATCTCGAGCGGTTAACATGATAACGGGTACTGCAGAGCCTGACTCGCGAATCGCCTTGCAAACCTCTAATCCAGACATTCTTGGTAGGTTAATATCTAAGATGATTACATCATGGTAGCTGTTTGCAACCAGCTCAAGTGCTGCGATGCCATTTGATACATGGTTACATTGAATGCCTTCTAGCTCGAAATGTTCCACCAATATTTCGGCAAGCTCAAAATTGTCTTCAACTAAAAGTGCTTGTAGTGATGTGGAGCTATTCATTAGAGATCTCCGCTGCGTTTGAGTATGGCAGTTGATTCTATCACTAACAGGTTACACTTATGTCAGCATTTGTTGATAAGTCAATCAGTTGGGTGATTGGCACAAGAAATAGTGAGGTAAAGAATAAGCGATGAAGGGAAGGGGGGAATAACTTAAGGAGGTGTTTAGCCCTCACCTTCCCATGTTCAGCATGACATAGTTGGCGTTTTAGCTAACAAATTCCTTAAAGTACGAATTGAACCGTGACAGCGACAAACGCATGGTCACTGGCTTGTTTATCCTGTTCAAAACTCGGATTGATTAGATGTTTATCGATCACTTGATAGCCAGTAACATCGGCTAGTGAGTAGGGGGAGTCTGGCTGAAATTCTGGCGACAGTAAAATGTAGTCTAGTACGTTACCCTGAGCAAAATGGTAGTGGGTCGCTTGGCGATGTTGCTCAGGATGCGATTGCGCGTAGATATCCCAACTATCTTGCAGCGAGAAAGTGTTAGATGACATAGTTGGTTGTACAAGTAGCCCTGTGATATTGCTGGTCAGTGTTTGATTCATATCCCCCATGAGCACAGTCGGCATTGGCTTGCGTTGGTATTGTTGTTCAATGAATACACGCAGCATCAGCGCTTCCCAGCCTCGCTGCTGACTAGAGAGCCATTGCCCAACTAACAGATGAGTGTGCTCTTCTGACATACTTTCTGTGGCACGTTGTGATTTTAAGTGGCACACATATACGGCAATTTCACCAATACCAGGTACTTCAACAATGGCAAAGATTGGACGACGGCTGAAATTTGGCACCGCTGCCTTGTAGCCTTCTCCAATTGAAGTTGGAGGCGTAACCGCTTGCAAATGATGTATCGGGTATCTGCTGGCGAGTGCGACGACCGGTTGCGAGTAGATATAGTCGCTCTCAACGTGAGGGGTGTCGACTGTAGCAAAATAGGGGTAGCCCATTTGAGCAAACAAGTTTTTAGCTGCCTCGATACTAAACACTTCTTGCAAGCCGATAATGTCGGCATCGAATGTTAACAACTGATTTCTAGTCCACTGACATTTGGCATTCCATGCGTCAGAGTCATAGATGTTTTCAAAGTCATAAAACGCATTCGGTGGCGCAATAAAATTAAATAGATTGGCGCTCGCGAAGGTGAGTGTTTTATTGGTGATCAAGTGCAGACCCTATGCTGAGGTGGCTTTAGTCATTCTAACTGAAAGTCACGAAGGGTATTAGGTTTAAATTAGCCAGTTATAAAGTTAACTGATATTGATGAGGCGTCAGACCAAACTGCTGTTTGAACCTTTGGCTAAAACGAGATTCAGATTGATAGCCGCAGGCGAGGGCCGTCTCCATTTGACTGTAGTTTTTTTGCAGCAGGTTTATTGCGTGATTCATGCGAATTTCAGCCAACACCTCGCGAAAGCTAGAGCCTTCAGCATTGAGTTTTCGCGTTAGTGTCGCGCGGCTCATGGCAAGGTGATTTGCGGCAACCTCAATACGGTGATCATCTCCTGGAGCAGAGCTTAAGTAGTTAGCGAGTTTGTCGCGCACCATCTGTTGATTATTGGGAAACAGCTTGTTTAACGCTCCAATCTCTCGTAATTCAGCATAAAAGCCGAGTAGCAATTGTTTTTGAGTTTGATAAGACAAACCTTTGCTGCTCATTTTACTGACCAAATCAAAGCAATATTCGAGTTGTGGCGTTGTCGCAATTTGCGGAAAACTATTGGCGGTTACGGGTTGCTCTGGATCTAGCCAGTCAGCCGGTGGTGCGAGATTGAGTGCCATTGCCCGCGAGTGAAACAGCTTTTGTTCTGGCGTATTGACAAAGGTGAGGTATTGTCCAGCAGGCACCAAGATCCAGTTAGCACGATTGAACTCTAGACTTTGTTCGTGCCACCAGAGCTGTTTAAAGCCCTGGTCGACCCAAATAATAGTAGGCGCATGAATAAACACGTTGTTCAGTGGTTGCTCGCGTTTCCCGCGATAGTGAACGGTATGGATTAAAGGTTTATTCATGTCTGCCTCAGGGAGTTAGTCGATGCCATTACTCGTTAACATACGTTGCGGTAAGCGTTGCTTTATCAAGGGCGTTAGCGTTAAGCATATAGCCGACAATCGCATTTGATGCGCCTTGAGGAAGCTCGAGTTTTTCAGTTGGTAGCGCCCAAACTGTAAATTGATAACGGTGCATACCATCGGCTTTTGGCGGACATACACCACCAAAACCCGTCGTGCCGTAGTCATTTTTCATCTGCTTGGCTGGAAAATCTTTACTTGATGCGCCTTGCTCAATTGAGGTCACAGAGGTTGGAATATCCACAGCAACCCAGTGCCACCAGCCGCTACCTGTTGGTGCGTCAGGGTCATAGGCGGTAATTGCAAAGCTCTTAGTACCAGCCGGTGCATCTTTCCAGCTCAGTTGGGGGGATAAGTTATCACCGCTACAACCGAAACCATTGAAGGCGTAGGTATCAGCCATACGCGAGCCTTCTTGAATATCTTGGCTAGTTAAAGTCATTGCTGAGCTAGTAAATGAAGCTAAAAGTAATGCTGCAGTGATTAATGTACGTTTCATCGTGTTTTCCTTAGTCGAGGTGATAAACACAATAATAGGAGCTTTCGAGATTAATTTTATGACAAAAAAACTCAAAATAAATTAAAAATTAATTTCAATGAGTTTTTTTGTGGTAGTTGTTGTGCTTTTCAATCGATAGCAATGTGGATTGATAAGGATCTACATTTTCGAAAAAAGAACACGACTTTAAAAGTAGGGATCTGGATTCGTCATTTATGATTTATACCAATTAGAATAAGTCTTTGCTCATTCTTGCCGACCACTTAGTTATCCTGATTGGTATTACGTTCGTGACGTTCCAACAAGAGTCATTGTTCAAAATGAGACAATTTCAACTGATGAACTTGATCTAAACGCCATGCCCCTTTTTCGTAGATAAACACGAGTTGATGTAGGGCATCTTGAAACTCATACTTTGTAGTTGAATCGGGCAAAATATTATTAAACTCAATCTGAATAGCTTGATAACCTACAGAAGGGGCAATGGTACCACTCAATACTGAAGGTAGCGCCATTAAGCGGCTTAACGCTTTATCGGTTGTGCGGTTAAGCGGTAATTCTTGCTGTTTAAAGCGTTCTGTAAATAGCGCGGCAAATTTATGCTTATCTTGGGCATTGGTATACGCGGCAATCGTCCAATTGGCTAAAACCAAATCAAAAGAGCTTTGAGCCTTGGTTAAACTGGGGAATGGATTTACCCCATCGTTGTACAAAAACACATCAGCAGCACGTTCGGCATTTTCTAAACTTACTTGTAACGTATCAATGATCGCTGGAGCAGCAATACCATTTTGGTCGTTCAGCTGTGCAATTAAGGCATGAGTTTTATCGACGCGCTCTGACCAAGTGCCATTACCGACCATTAGTGCTTTAAGTTGTTCTGCGTGCTCTCCCACTAATGGCTGTAATGCTTCATCTTTTTCTACCTTACTTCGAATAGAGCTTTTAAAGGTTTCCTTAAATTCAGCCGATTTTAGCCGTTTTTGATCAAAAAAGTATCGGCTTGAGCCGCTATATGGGTCAACACCAGGGACTGAATCGATGGGCTCTATTGAGTTAACCTCTATGCCAGCGCCATATAGGGCGTTTAACTTAGGATTGTTTTCCTTAAAAAAGGCTCTCCGCGCTTCTTTTCCTTGGGCAAAAGTGCTCTGGTATTGCTGGGCAAAAGATTGCAATTCAGGAGAAGATTGAATCCTGCTACTGGCATAGTAACCACAACGGTTTTGACAAATACCGTCAATCAGCGAAGAAGCGGCATTGAGGTGTAGCTCTTTGGTTTGAATGAAAGCCAAACCGTAGTAGAGGTAATCTGGCATATCACCACTTCTATCAATGAGATACACTTTGTTATTTGGTGATACTCGTGCGTAGATAGCAAGATCTTGTTTGCTCGCGCAGATGGAAAAGTCACGGCTTGTGATAGGAAAGCGCTTATTGTAGGTTGATACTTCAACGTTTTCTAAGCTGACATTTTGTGGCACTTTACCACTGATACGTACATCACATTGCTCTGCTGCCGCCAACTGTTGAAAACCACTTGCAATAATAACAGTGAACAAACAGAAGCTTTTTCCTACGCGAATTTTCATACCTATCCTTATTCATTGGCATCACAAACGTCCATTGTGATGTGAGTAGCACGTAATTCTACCGGGTTGCATAAAATTCATACAGCAGGGTGTGAATTTATTTACTGTAATCATTGAAAATTGGGACTAGCTTGGAAGAATGACGCGCCATATCAATAGAACGCATATAAAAAAGCCCCCGACTTCAAGAAGTTGGGGGCTTAAATAACCGGTACTATCACCAGTTGAGTGTTCTCGGGCGTTTACCGTTTATTTTGGGTCAAGACCAAGTTTCTGTAGTACCAGCTTGAAGTTCTCACGACGCTCTTTCACGTTGTGAACATCACCAGTGGTACAGGTTAGGTCAGGACAGCCACGGTTTACGATACCTGATACGTCATCGATGAACTGAGAACCCTGCAGACCGCTATCAACGTATTTCTTAATTTCGTTGTAGTAGTTCCAATCTGCGTATTGACCACCTTCGTCGTTGTAAGCCTGTACTGACGTTACCCAGTAGAATAGACCTGCAATCCACTTGATCTCTTTGTTCTCTTCTGAGCTACAGATCAAACCTGGGTTTGAACAGAAATCCAGTTCAGCGTATAGCGGGTTCGCTGGTGGCGCTTCAACGGTTACACCGTCAATTGTCTTACCGATAGTTTCAGGATCAACATGTGAACGACCTAGGTAGTGGTTTAGCGTACCGAAGTTTTGACGACCTGTTGTCTGGATTACACCACGACCCCACCAGCCACAGCCTTCAACGCTTTCTTCACTGCTGCCATCCCAAATGAAGCTACCTGCTTTTTGACCAACGTAGATCTTACAGTTATCACGTTCCCAAACTTGCTTAGAAGTGTCAACTTGCTCTGGTACATCGTTACAGTGACCGTTGTTAGTCCAACGACCAGCTGCACCGTTCACCAGTAGGCCACGCTCTTCTAGTACTGCATCAGGTGCTGCAAATACTGGCGCTGGTGCACCGTACCACTTAGCGTGAGTGAGCGCGCTCACTTCCATCTTGTTGTCACGCGGACAAGAGTAAGCATGGTCTAAGCCAGATACTGGGTTAACACCGTAGTCAGCGTATTTCTGACCAAGCTGACCACAGCTCGCGGTCATTGGGTAATCCGCCGGCGCGCCGTACTTAGTTTCAGACCAGTTGTTCTCGTCACATGCGTTGTAACGGATAGTTTCTTGCATACTTTGCGCAAGGAAGGCTGCAATCGCGACTTTAGCGTAAGTGATGTTGGTTGCATCGTCCGCTTCGTCGTTCATTAGCCAGAACTTGTTACCAGCAACACCGATGTTGTGCATCGCATTCAAGCCGTCTAGGAAGTCGTTCCATTTGTAAACAGTTGATGGAATCCACTGTGACTGCGGTGTTTCGTATAGGAACGCTTCGTTGTCCATCGCATGTTCAGCATCGGCTAGCTGTTGGTTTAGCGCTTCGATGCGAGTTAGCGAACCTTTCTCTAGCTCTTCACCGACGTAGTAAAGTGGTACTTTAGCGGCTTGGTAAGCTTCAATTTTCGCTGTTAGTGCTTGGCTATCTTGGTCAAACGTTAGTGCAAATACGTTGCTGAACGCTGCTTTACGTAGTTGTGGTTTGCCCGCAGAATCCCCCATAAAGTAACCAGATGCTTGGTCAGTAGGGATATTTGCTAGCATCGCAGGCGTTTTCACGTAGTCAGAAACTTGCTTCACGTATTCAAGCGCGTTGTGCCACTGGTCGCTTGTTAACGCTTCAGTGTCTGCTGATTTAGTGAACACCACGAAGTCCGCTTTGTTTGCTGCGTCGGCTTTGTAAAGCTCAAGTGTCGCTAGTAGGTCTGCGCTAAATACTGACGCTTCATCCCACACTGATTGACGACCAGAGTGCGTATCGTATGCGAAGTCACCAATGCTTAGTGACCAACCGAAGCTTGCTTCAGGCGCGATAGTGCTGATGATTAGGTTATGCGCTTGCGCCCAGCCTTTTAGATCGTCAGACAGTGCATTGATAGCGTCGATATCAAGTTGGCTGCCAGTGATATCCATAGCACTTGTTAGTGCTTGCTTAACCGCTACGTTGCCAAATGATGCGCCTTTATCTAGCGTTGTAACATCCAGTACATCACTGCTTAGGATGATAGATGAAGTGCCAGCTAGCTCAGCTTGCTCAATGATGGTCACAAACGCGCGAGTCAGTTGGTCAGTATCAGCCAGTGCATCACTGTTTGCTGCTGCGATCGTTGTTGTCGCCGGTGCATTTGTTGATGGGCTAGCCACAACAAACGTATTTGGCCAACCTGCCACTTCTAGACGTACTGGGTCCATAGGGTTTGGTAGTGATAGCAGTGGCGCAGTACCTGGCTCTGTACCGTCACAGTTTAGGTGTAGTGACCATGAGTCATCGCTACCTGGAATCGATTTGGTCCAGTAGATCGCTGAGTAAGCGATGTTCTTGTGTACCATGATGTCGCCGCCAGTTGCGTGGTCACCACGAGTCCAATCTGGGTAAACGTTGAAGTCGGCACACAGACCACCTGGTGGTGTTACTGGTGGCGGCTCAACAGCTGTTTCTTCAACAGTAATGCGAATTTGAGACGTTGCTGATAGGTTTTGTGCGTCGGTCGCAATTGCTTTTAGCGTTACATTGCCCGCCTGAGTTGGCTGCCAATCACACTTGAAGCTTTGCGTAGTGTTGGCATCGAAGTTACAGATCTCTTGGTTGTTCGCTTTTACTACCACTTGAGAGAGATCTTGGTCTGCATCAGTCGCGCCTACCGAGATAGAGATTGTTTCTTCCGTTTCAAACTTTGACCCAGTTGCCGGTGCTAGGAAGCGAACTTCTGGTGCTACAAAGCTCTCTTCTTCTTCAACCACAACAGTAAGTGCATTTTGCTTAACGATTTGGTTGTCTTTATCAAGAACCACAATCTTCAGGTTTGCATTACCCACTTCACTTGGTGTCCAAGTTTGAGTGTAAACAGTTTGCTCAGGGTTAATAACGCGCTGACCTAGCTTGCGATCGTTCGCCCAGAACTCAAGTTTAGTGATAAGTTCTCCATCTACGCGAGCCTTGATCGCTGTCGCTTCACCCACAGTCAGAGTTTGACCTTGAGTTGGTGCCATGAAGGTTAGCTCGTGCACTTCAGGTACAACTGGTGGCTCAACTTCATCTGCTTTTACAGTAATGCTAACGGCTTGCTCTTGAGTTAGACCTGACTCATCTTCAACGACTGCTTTGATAGTGTGAACACCTTCGCCTACCGCTTTCCAGTTCGCTTGGAAAGGGGCTTGCGTTAGGCTTGAAACTTGTGCGCCATCAACGAAGAATTTTACGGTTTTTACTTCAGTATTGGTTACCGTTACATTTGCACGCATTGCAACGTTTTGACCTTCAGTGAACTCAGCGCCATTGACTGGAGAAGCCAGTTGGATAGAGATCTCTGGTTCACCCACTTCGACGTCATCTGCGATTAGGCGAACAGTGTCTTGAAGTAGAGCAAGATCAAGCACACCACTAACACCAAGTGTTAGTTCAATTTTGTCACCAGCTTGCAGCTGAGATTTGATCCAACTACCCGTATCAAATGATAGAGCTAGCGTGTTGTTAAATGTGTCACCTTGAGCATTGCTGCTGAATTTCATGCCTGGGTAGCTGATACCTTGCGCAGACCAAGATGGCGTTGACATTGAGATGTTTGATTTAAACACAACTTTCGCGCCGCGCAGTTCAACTGGCTTCGCACCGTCATTGGTTAGAGTGACTTTGTAAGTGTTCCACCATTGGCTTTCAGAGCCTACGATGTTGGCATCAGTGCTTACCGCAGCTTGAGCGGCTGGTAATGCCATACCGATAGCAAGCGCTAGAACGGTTGGCATTAGAGTTAGTGTGCTTTTTTTCATTGTATCTAATGTTCTTAAATAGATGATTAAAATAGATATTTGTTAATTTATTTAACAAATAATCCACTGCATGTATGGCATTAGACAGAAAGCACGAAATACGAGCAAGACAGATGATTCCTACAAAAAATGGGGAAATGGTGTAATTACCGTCGAATAATGAGATCTTGATGCAATATGTTTTATAAATGCACCTTGACAGAATGAAAATGATAAAAAATATTTTTGCTGAAAATGAAGCAAGATCAACTTGTTACGAAGAAATTTTAGCCGATTAACTAAGTTGTTGGATATGGCTAGAAGGGGAATAAATAGTCAGTTGTTGATTTTTTGTTGCTGCTTGTCAGTAGAACAAAAGGCTAACACTGGGGGGAGTGTTAGCCTCTTGAGTTATTGAGCTTAGGTAATAGAGCGTGCACTCTTTGGTTACTTAAGCCAATAGGGTTAGCTTGCTTGATATTCTGGGTAATCAAGCAGACCTTTTTCATTACCACCAAATAGCGTCGCAGGATCGTGCGCTGCCAATGGGTAGCCATTTTGAATACGGTTTGGCAGATCTGGGTTAGCGATAAATGGACGACCGAAACCGATCATATCCGCTAATCCATCTTCCAGTGCTTTCGCAGCTTTCTTTGTGTCATAGCGACCTGCATAGATGATGACACCTTGGTAAGCGTTTCGAACTGCACGTTTAAATTCCGCTGGAGTATCAGGAGCATCGTCCCAATCCACTTCAGCAATGTGCATGTAAACCACGTTAAGCTTGTTAAGTAGCGCTGCTGCTGCGGTATAGGTTTCAACTGGCGTTTTATCGACAGTGCCGTTAAGCGAAGTAAATGGAGCAAGACGAACACCAACTCGGTTCGCGCCGATCGCATCCGTCATTGCTTCTACCACTTCGCCTAAGAAGCGTAAGCGGTTTTCAATGCTGCCACCGTATTCGTCAGTGCGGTTGTTCGCTTCAGAATCAATAAATTGGTTGATTAGATAGCCGTTTGCTGCGTGTAACTCGATGCCATCAAATCCCGCTTCAATCGCATTCAGAGCAGCTTGGCGATATTCCGCCACCACTTGCTTGATGTCTTCAGTGGTCATCTCACGTGGTTCAACCACATCCACAAAACCTGGTTCATCTGTGCCGTTGTCGATAAAGACTTTTACGTTTTCTGCTTTTAACGCTGAAGACGAAATTGGCTGCATACCACCGATATTGTCAGGATGAGTCACGCGACCTACGTGCCAAAGTTGAGCGAAGATTGCGCCGCCTTTGGCATGCACAGCGTCAGTGACTAACTTCCAGCCAGCAATCTGCTCTTGGCTGTAGATGCCTGGAGTCCAAGCATAACCTTGACCCATTGCTGAGATTTGGGTGCCTTCCGCGACAATCAAACCAGCGCTTGCGCGTTGTGCATAGTAGTCAGCCATCATTTGGTTTGCGACGTTACCAGGTTGGCTGGCACGTGAGCGCGTCATTGGTGGCATAACAATACGGTTCGCGAGAGTAAGTTCACCAAGTTGAATAGTGTTAAACATTGCGTTTTGCATCGACAATACCTCTTACTTGCTGGTTTGAATAAGTTCGATTTGGTAACCATCAGGGTCTTTAACAAAAGCGATATGCGTGCTGCCGCCTTTCATTGGACCTGGTTCACGGGTGACATTGCCACCAAGGGCTTTGATTTTGTCACAAGCGGCGTAAATATCTTCACTGCCTAGCGCTAAATGACCAAATGCGTTGCCTAGCTCGTAGCTGTCGGTATCCCAGTTGTGGGTCAGTTCAATAGCGGCGCCATCTGGTTGTTCTGGATCACCAACAAACACAAGCGTGTAGCGGTATTCTGGGTTCTCAAAACGGTCCAGTACGCTCATACCGAGTACTTTGGTGTAGAACTCGATAGATTTATCTAGGTCTGCTACTCGGATCATAGTGTGAAGAAATTTCATCTTGCCCCCGTTATTTTCTTTTTGCCCAGCTTTGCAACAGCTAGCGCAGGAAATTGAATCTGGACTTAGAATAGGGCGATTAGCGAACAAATAAAAATTATCAAAAATTATTATTTTTATAATTTTCTGTTATGAGTTTGCGTAAATGATGAACATATAGGTTATTCACCCCAACTTGTATTCAACTTTGTTTGTGCTTAACTTTGCTAAGGTTCTGTAAGGAGAGATCAATGGCACATTCAGTGAAGTTGAAAGCTGGCGACGCGTTTCCAAATGTAAGCGCGACTCTGTTGGACAATACGACGGTTGTACTGGGAAAGCCGCAGGAAGGGATGAGTTGGCAAGCGGTCTTTGTATATCGTGGAAAACATTGTCCGTTGTGCACTAAATATCTTAATGAACTTGAGAGCTATAAGCAGGCTTTCGCTGATGCTAAAGTTGGTGTTATTGCGGTGAGTGCGGATTCAAAACAGCAATTAACCGAGCACCTTGATAAGCTAGACATTTCGTTCCCAATCGCGTTTGGTTTAACTCAATCACAGATGCAGTTGTTAGGTTTGTACATTTCTATTCCTCGCTCAGAGCAAGAGACAGATCATAATTTTGCCGAGCCAGGACTATTTATCGTCAACGAGCAAGGCGATTTGCATGTGGTCGATATTTCTAACAATCCGTTCGTACGACCTGAGTTAGGTGCGCTGACTCGTGGTTTGGCTTGGATTCGAGATCCAAATAATCACTATCCAATTCGTGGAACGTTAGATTACTGATGTGAGTAGCAGATATAAAAAAACCGAGAAGCAGGAACTCTGTCTCTCGGTTTTTATTTTGTTGGGTTCAAAACAGTTAGTGCGCATGCCCCATCGCAGAGAATGGGGTACCTGCTTTTCGCCTTCTTGGCGCGAGCGCCATGATGATACCGAAGCAAGCGCCTTGGGTGATCATTGCTGTACCGCCATAACTGATAAAGGGTAGCGGGCTACCCATTACAGGCAAAATACCACTCACCATGCCCATATTGATAAAGGAGTAGAGCATAAAGCTCAGAGATAGCGCACCGATCACTAGGCGAGAGTATGCTGAATCACTTTGACTTGCGAGCCATAATGTCCGTGCCGCAATAAACAAGTAAGTAGCAATTAAGGCTACACTGCCCATATAACCCCATTCTTCAGCAAAGGTAGAGAAGATAAAGTCAGTATGACTCTCTGGAATAAAACCCAGTTGCCCTTGCGTAGCCATCATATAGCCTTTACCACGAATGCCGCCGGAGCCAATTGCCACCAACGACTGAATGATTTGGTAGCCGGCACCCAATGGATCTGACTCTGGATTGAGGAACTGAGTTACGCGCATCTTCTGATACTCTTCCATAAAGAACATCCAGAGAATCGGTATCGCAGTGGCAACAATGCCGATAACCGAGCCGATGATCTTCCAGCTCATGCCCCCAAGAAAGAGTACAAACAATGAATAGATAACGGTAAAGATCGCGCCGTCCAAGTCAGGCTGAACTACAATCAATGCTGCCGGAATCGCTGTCAGAGCGAGACATGAGAGGATCTTACTAAATGAAGGCACACCGGGATCTTTTGCAATCATCCACGCGGTCATCATTGGGACCGCAACTTTAACCAACTCTGATGGTTGGAAGCGAATTGGCCCAAGTGCTAGCCAGCGTTTTGACCCGTTGGTCGCATCGCCTGCAATAACCACCGCTAATAGCAAGGTGACCGCCAAGCCAAACAGGGGGGGGGCGATATTGCGCAGAGTTTTAGCCGGTACGGCAGATAGTATCACTAACGCACCAATGGCAATCACTGCACGAGCGAGGTGACGTTGTAAAATTGGCTCACTAAAGCCACTAGCGCTCCAGACGCTAAGGCTGCCCGCGGCGATCAAAAATACGATCGCGGCAAGCAACGGAAAATCGAGTTGAGGACGAAAACGCAGCACGGACGGTATGTTCAAAATGATAAGAGGATCGAAATTTAATCCTGATTGATAAGAAAGACAACAAACAATTTGTCTAGTAAATGTCATATTTATCATTTTCTGCCCCAGTCGGCATTTCTGGCCATGAAATCAGGTAATTAGATCACCACTATATTTGATTTAAAAACGGCACAATTTTTCTATCGGGACAGACATTATTAGGAGGCGTTGTGAGGAGGGTGGTAATAAGCGGTAATAAACGCAGATTGTTTAGGAAAGCAACATTGTTTTCGTATGCTCCTTGCTGGTAGAGACTCTGCTATCTTTATTGATGACATAGATACTAAAGGTGCGCGCTTGATCGTGAGTGGATGTGTGCCAAAACAATAAGGGGCGATGCGATGTCACAGCAACTAGGACCGCATATTGAGATCAAACTTGATAGACCGCGCGTTGAGCTTTTGTTTACCAAGTTTAAAGATCTTATGGGTGATGACTACCCAGGCTATCGCAATCATGTCTATCGTACGATTACCTACGCAATGCATTTTCTAGATAATGATGAGCAATATGAGCAGTTAGTCGAGACCGCTTTTGTTTATCATGATATTGGTTTGTGGACTGACCAAGAGTTAGCTTACCTTGAACCTTCCGAGTTATTGGCGCTGTCTGATAATGCGCAACATGAGTGGGGCTTAGATCCTGATGCTTTACGCGGCGCGATTCATTGGCACCATAAAATTTCTGCTTATAAAGGTCCACATCAAAAAGTGATTGAAGCATGCCGTAAGGCGGATTGGATTGATGCAACAAAAGGGACGATACGCAAAGGAATGAGTAAAGAGAATATTGAGCAAGTCGAACGCGCATTTCCTAACTTAGGTTTTCATGACACATTGTTACGATTAACCAAAGATTATGGTGGCTCAACCTTAGTCGGTGGTGTGAAGGTTACGCTGGGTATTGTGAAATGGTAGCGTAAATTCACTTATCTATGACTTATGAGTTTTAGAAAGTGCTCGCGAGGTTTAGCGATTGCAAACAAAGCAGCCATTTTGGCTGCTTTGTCGCATTTATTGTTTGTGTGGTTCGACACATAAGTGAGAAGGCTTATTACCACTCAACTGTTGAGCCATCAAATACGCGGAAGCTGCCAGATTGTTCAAGTGTGAGGCTCTCTGCTACTTCGATGATACCCGCAACACTCTCTTGAGGCGTGTACAGAGCGTTCTCTCCACCCATGTCTGTTTGAACCCAACCTGGATGAATCGCAAGTGTCTTCACTTGTTTATCACGTAGATTTTGTGCTGCTGAGACTAAAATTTGGTTAAGCGCAACTTTGGAGGTGCGGTAGCTATACATATTGCCAGAGCTATTGTCACCTAAACTCGCGACGCGAGTTGAAATGCCGATGATGGTTTTGTATTCGCTAGCGGCAACATTATTTTGCAGCGCTTGAATCAGTAGAGCTGGCGCTACTGTGTTTATGGTTAATACTTCCAGCCATTTTGCTTGGGTCATTTCACCAAGCTTTGCACAATCTTCGCCCAAAACACCAGCATTCAGTACAAGGTGATCAATAGGTTGCCCCTGCAGTTGTTCGGGAAGTCCGTTGATATCCGATTCAACGGCAACATCCAACTTAAGTGACTTGATTTGCTGGTTTTCTGCGATTAACTGGTTGAGCTTGTCGGCTTGCTCAGGTGAACGACAAGCTGCCAATACGTGCCAACCTTTTTCGGCATATTGACGAACAAACTCCAAACCAAGACCACGGTTTGCTCCGGTGATGAGTACAGTAGACATGACAATTCCTTAGTTTCAACGATATACAGCGGCTCCGTTTGCAGATCATCATCGTGCAGGCAGAAGCCGAAGTGGATTTTAGGGGTGCTTTCTTTTGCAATGCTGAAATCTGAGGATAAAAGTGTAGAGATTCGACATTGTCGAACCTCTGGTCGGTGATTGTTGAATTTGACTTAGGCTTGTCGCTTGAGAAAGGTCTGAGCAAAATGAACCAAGCGTGGTTGTGTCAGCTCTGTCGCGGCGCCGCTCACGCCAGCCACCGCGACAAGCTCACCGGACAAATAGAGCGGAAAAGCAAGGCAGTGCAGGTTCGGCTCAGCTTGTTCTAAATCTAGGGCGAAACCGAGACGAATGACTTCTTGGAGTTCATCGTTGAGCGATTGAGGGAGTGCGTTTTGCAATCTGAATTGACGCTGCAGCGCTTTATCAAAGGCTAAAAATACTTTACCAATCGCTGACGTTGCTAAGCCTTCTCGCTTTCCCCTCGGACTGCGTATGGTGAGAGGGTTATCTTTTTCAATGGCATCGATGTATAGATACTCTTGCTGACCACTCTTAATGGCTAAGTACGCGGTATTATTGGTTAATTGCGCCATGTTCTTAAGCAACGATGAAAAGTGACGACGAATAACTTCGTCTTTTTGCTCCAAAGGCTTCGAGAGTTCGCGAAAGCGCAGCCCCAATGCGTAACCATGTTTACTGTTGGTCACATAGCCAAGTGAGCACATGGTTGCTAATAGACCGTGCACAGTGGTCTTATTAAGTTGCACTGACTCGCTTATGCTTTGCAAAGAAAGCGGAGCATCGCTTAAAGAGAGTGTTTCTAGAATGATAAAACTTCGCTCAACAGATTGGATTCTTTTTGGCTCTTTACTCAAGTTGTCTATCTAGTCTGGTTGGGATTTGATGATTCTATTTTGCTGTGCGGCTTGCGCGATGCAAGTAAAATCGTGATCAATTGCTGTGTTGCGGCAATAAATCGTGCACGATGTAAATGAGTTTTCATGCGACGTTCGCTCGCACGTGCCAAGCGAGTCGGCAATTTAAGTACGACTCGGTGCTTTAGCTGTTTTTGACTGTTTTACCACGGTGCTTGGACGTCGCTTTTTGGCTACATGACGAGCAAGAATCCGCGCACTTTCCGCTTTTACATCGTCGCGTTTATGCCAGCCCCATAGTCGTTCTCGGGCTTGTCTCGCTCCTAAATCCACATCAATAATCGGCGACAAATAGCAGCTATCACTGCTCAGTTGGTACATCGCGCTTTCCATTGGCGTCATTTTCCAAGGTTCGAACAATAGCGGTGGTGGCACTAATGCCAATTCATTGACCCATTTATGGATAAACTCCCCGTCTGGGTCTTTTTCTTGTGCTTGCTTGGTCGGATTGTAAATACGAATGGTGTTAGTTCCGGTAACGCCTGCTTGCATTTGAAATTGGGGATAATGGATACCGGGTTCAAAATCGAGAAACAGTTGGGCGAGGTGAGTGACGCCATGGCGCCAATCTATGTTTAAGTGATGCGTGAGAAAGCTCACTAACATTGCTCGCATCCGGAAGTTGATGTACCCGGTATGGATCAAACAACGCATGCAGGCATCAACGAGAGGCACGCCAGAATTCCCCGTTTTCCAGGCATCTAGATGCGTCATATTGTTGTTTGAACTTTGTGTCAGTAAGGCGTCATAGGCTTGGTTGACACAACGAAACTCCATGTCACATTCAGACTCAAATTTTTGGATAAAGTGGCAATGCCAGTGCAGTCTCGCTGATAGTGCGATCAAACTTCGTCGAAATCCGGGCTCGTTCCAATGTGAAAGCAGAGCTTGATAGGTTTGGCGTAACGACAGGTTTCCCCAAGCGAGGTACGGCGAAAGACGCGTGCATGCAGAACGTGACGCGGTTGGGCTGGATATGTTGCAATAGTATTCTTTACCACGTCGATTAAAAAAGTCGTCCAGTGTTTGCCAAGCTAATGTGCTGCCTCCTGTTTGCATCCCTTGTTCTTTGTTTAACCAAGCTATATCGGGAGTGAATTTGCATTTAAGTTGTTTGGCATTGAGGGTGGTTAGCGGTGCAAGAGTGAGATCGATTGGTGTGATTGGCTCGCGCATCACTTTGTTCCAGTTTTTATCCCAGTCGTCACGATTTTTTGCACCACGGATCACCGCGCCATATTCAAACTGATACCATTCAATGCCTTGTTCTGTAAACCAATGCAACAGGGCTTGGTCACGCATGAAGGTGACGTTGAGCCCGATCTCTTGATGAGAAAACACAGCATTGATTTGGTGTTGGGTGTGAATTGCTTGAAAGCAATGAGTGGCATCACCACCGAGTATCGTTATTTGCTGATTGCGTGCTTTAAGAGTTGTGTTGATATCTTGAAGTGATTGCCAGACGAAACGCCAGTGGCGCTCCGAATAGTGCTCGTCTTCTAAAAGCATGGGCTCGAAGATGTAGAGGAGTACAATGGGTAAGTCTTGCGCTAATGCCTTTTCGAGTGGTTTGTGGTCACTTAAGCGTAAATCTCGTTTAAACCAAACAATGTTTATCTTCTGCATATTTCCCTCCAGTCTCGTCCTTTTACGCAGGTCGTGAAATAAGTGGGCAATCCATAGCAACCTTTTCCAATCGTTAGTTAAGAATCTCAGTTTGGGTGAACTTAAGTGAATAAGGGGACGTAATACAGACTGATTTACGGAGACTGAGTAATGGTTCTATCCAAGGAAATTTTATCGCGAGTAATTGAGATGGCATGGGAGGATCGCACGCCTTTTGAAGCTATTGATCACCAGTATGGTTTGTCAGAGCATGAGGTCATCTTAGTAATGCGGCGTCATTTGAAACCAGCCAGCTTCAAACTATGGCGCGCCAGAGTCACGGGCAGAAAAACCAAGCACTTAAAATTGCGCAGTCCCGAGGTCTCACGTGCTTATTGCCCAACCCAGTATAAACGCTGAACATGCTTTACAGGGACAGACACCTCAACGCTTCTATTTTTGTGTAAGCACTTTCGTGTAAGGATAGTCACAATTAGAATTCGCTTTTTAATGGTCTTTCTTGCTGGAGGTTTAGTGCTATTGCATGATGTATCTGCGCTTTCATCACATACATAGGGAGGTGATTACGATGCGCGAACCATCACTGCCTATTCTCTATTCGTTGCACAATTGCCCTTATGCCATCAGGGCTCGTTTCGCATTAATTAAAGCGAAGCAAACCGTGCTTATTCGCTCAATCAAACTCAACAACAAACCATCGGAAATGTTAGCGGCTTCGCCAAAGGGGAGTGTGCCAGTTTTGCTTGTGCCACAAATCGATATGGAGACGAACAATGCACAATTTGACTATCAGGTATTTGATGAAAGCTTGGATATTATGCTTTGGGCATTATCTTTGAATGATCCTGGTCATCTATTGCAAAGCGACGATGCAGAATCATTACCTGCAATGCTGACAGTTATTGATGAGTTTGAGCGTAAGTTTGTCCCCGCCCTTAATGCGTTCGCTTGTGCCAAACGCTACCATGAAAATCACCAATCAGAGTTACGTCATCACTGCGAAATAGCACTCGACAAGCTGGAGTCACGACTAGTCAAACATCCCTTTTTGTTCTCCGACCAAGAGAGCCTTGTGGATATCGCGTTAGTACCATTTTTGCGCAAATATGCGCGAGTTGATAAGCAGTGGTTTCGTAATAGTCCTTATCCTCGCTTACGGACTTGGTTGAATGGTTATATTCAAAGCCCTGAATTTTCAAAAGTAATGAAAAACTATGACTTTTGGTTAGATACGCGCAAAGATGAGCACTTTGGTTAGCTTTTCAATAATGGTGTCGGTGTAATCAAAAGATACCTAAGATCTCAATATTGACTTTATCGAGTTGCTTTAGTTGTAAATAACCTTAATAAAGATGGTATTTGTATTGAAATGATGGTTTCACGTAAATTTAAATGTGTGATACCTAAAATACTACGTTTTATTGAGGTGGAGTTTGAAGGTTAGGGCAGTGTTAGAGTCTGATTGGGACTCAATACTTAGAATTCAGGCAGAGGTATATCATGATGGTGTGCTTGAAGAGTTAGAGGTGCTGAAAAGTAAAAGCATTGTGTCACCAACCAGCTGTTTTGTCTGTGAAACATTAGAAGGTGATATCGCTGGTTACCTACTGTCGCATCCTTGGGATTGCTCAACCCCGCCAAAGTTATTTGAGCCATTAACGTCAGCCAAAGGAAGAGATCAGTTTTTTATCCACGACATGGCTGTTAGCGCAAGGGTACAAGGGAAAGGCGTGGGACGATTGTTGATTAAGCAAGTTCTTACGCTAACAGAGAAGCTAGGTATGAAGAAAATCAATCTCGTTGCGGTTCAAGGGGCTGATAGTTACTGGGCAAGGTTAGGTTTTGTCGCTCTAATGAATGACAATATTCGTGCAACGTATGGCAATGACGCGGTGTTGATGCAGAGGTTAGTTTTTGCGAACAATCCAAAATACACTCAAAGTTATAACGAGCAAGATCGCGCAGATAACTAATAATTGGAGATAAGAACGGCTTTCGCAGCGTTCGATTACGGATTCTCTAGGTGCATCAGGATTGATAAATACTGTAATTGGAGATTGAGTTTGATAACTTTCAACTAATCTTTGTGCAGCCAAAAGTCGCTCACTTTTGTCGTAAACCACTGTCCATGAGTAGCGCTCGCCCAAGAATTGTTCACCATTGTAGGCGTAGCGGTACTTTACCTCTGGGCCAAAGTATATTTTAGTATGGCGATCCATATCCACATACTCACTTTTTGCTACTTGCGCTTCAACTAAGTGTGCTTTTACCTTTATCCAATCGCTTGATACGTAACATCCATACGCCATTTTTATTCCTTGGTTGGTAAACACATAGATCATAAACAAGAAACAGCCAACAACCGAAAAAACAGTCAATTTGATAAGGAATTTTTTCATTTCAAAAACAGAGCTTTGCTTGAGGACAAAAGGCGTTGAGCGAGAACATTATGATTTGAACTAATAGACTCTGCTGACCTTTTGAAGTGAATGATAGGGTTTACTTCGAGAACTATTGTGGCATGAGTTAAATCGTTGATGGGTGTTAAAGAAATTTGAGGCCAGAAACTCTGGAAGCATGTCGCAAAACGTCGTGCTTCTGGTGCAAAATACATTATTAAATCGTGGTGTTAAACGTATGAGTTCTGACGCGTAATTGGATTCCATTCAAGACGGGAAAGAATATTGGAAATTAAGAGCAGTTGTTGATGTGCTTGCGCTGATAAGTGAAAGCCGCTCAATATTAAGCGGCTTGGTAGTTAGAGTTTGATATGTGCTGGTGGGGTTTTATTTTGTCTAATTGCAAGTATGGCTTGCGGCAGTAAAGACATGATGATCATGCCGATCATTAGGCTGTATTGGAAAGGCGTAAAACTTTCACCTAGCAACACTAAGCCAGACAGTATTCCTGCAATAGGGTTGGCAATCCCACCGAAGGTAAAATCCACCACCGACATGCGCTGCAGCAGCCATACATACATCCCATAACCTAGTGCAGTATTTAGTCCCACCACCCACAACAAGCCTGCTAAATTGGTTGAAGAGAAACCTTCAATCACCGTTAGGTATTTGTCTGGTTCGATAGCAGCATGCACGCTAGAAGCAATAAACAAGATGACGCCACCTAGAATCAGTTGCCATGTTAGCACCGTCCACCAATGCATACGGTTGCCAAGCGATTTGGTGATCGAGCTACCTATCACAATGCAAAGAATGGCGGCGAACATCGCACCAAGCCCAAGCGGGTTTAAGCTGATTGAACTTGGATCAAACAGCATCCATGCAAGTGCAATTAAAGCAGCTCCACATAGTGATTGAATGATCCCTGGGCGCTGTTTGTTGATCAGCCAGTTGTACAGCATGGCAAAGACAGGCACTGAGATCATCCCCACCCCTGAAATTGCAGAAGGTAAGGTCAATGCCATAACAAAAATCAGACCAAAGAAGGTGGCGATGTTAATTAGCCCCAGACCAAATAGAGTCTTCCAGTCATCCTTTTTAGGCAAGCTTGGTCTAAATGCCAACAACAGTAATCCCGCCGGCAATGCGCGAATCGCACCCAGTAATAATGGGGGCCAATCAGCAAGAGTAAACTGCGTCACTGCATAAGTGGTTCCCCAAAAGAACGCCGGAATCATGGCAAGTAGTATATTCATTGAATTTATCTTTACGTTAAGATACTTTTGTGTCAAAGGTACGCCTAAAATCTATGTTTGTAAAGTATCTTTATGTTAAGATATTTAATCAGCATTAGTACTGGAGAATAATATTCATGGACGCTATCGATAGAGTGGTAGAACAATGGGCAAGGGAAAAGCCGGATCTAGAAACTGAGCCAATGGCGATCATGGGTCGTTTGATGCGCATTGCTAAATATATGGAAACGGAAGTCGCTCGTCTGCATAAGAGTTACGATCTGAAGCTAGGTGAGTTTGACGTGCTGGCGTCTTTACGTCGAAGCGGCAAACCATATCGCTTAACCCCTTCAGAGTTAATTGATTCGATGATGCTCACCTCGGGCGCAATGACTAATCGCTTAGATAAATTGGAATCGAAAGGGTTAATTTGCCGTGAGCACAGCAAAGAAGATCGTCGCAGTGTCACCGTTGAACTGACAGAACAAGGCTTTACTTTGATTGATCAAATCATTGAAGAGCATGCCGCAGTACAAATTAAGCTAGTTAAAGGCATGAGTGCAAGTCAGAAGAAGCAAATGAATATGCTCCTAAAAGGCTGGTTAACTCAGTTCGAGTGATCCTCTTTAGTTCTAAGGATTGGCGTGCATCAATATTCACTTGAAATTTCCAACTTTATATAGCGGATTCCGGTATTGCTGAACCTTTGTATCGATAAAAAAAGGCCGCTTACTGAGGGTTTAAATGTAAGCGGCTATACCAATGGCAAGGTTTTAAAAATGGCCGAATTACCTTTGAGGAGTTTTCGGCAACAGGAACACCCCGTTAGGGTTAATAGTTAAGTAGGCATGGTCGGCGTAGCTCGCATCGAATTGCGATGAGTTAAGCTGCAGCAGCAATTCGTGGCCTTGCCACTGTACGACCACCTCATACATCGAGCCCATATACGCAAAGCTGCTGACTTGGCATTGCTGACAAGCGTCGCCTTCTTCCGTCAGTAGGATAGCTTCTGGTCGTACACCAATTTCGTAGTCACCAGCCTCAATACCTGTCACATTGTTTTGGTTGGCTGTTAAGCGATAGCCATGAATATCGATATATTCGCCATCGAACTCACCACTAAACATGTTGGCTTCACCCATGAAGTTTGCCATAAACATTGATGCAGGATGTTGATACAACTCTGTTGGTGTACCTTGCTGCATGATGTCACCGTCTTTCATTACGATAACCGTATCAGACACTGCGAACGCTTCCGCTTGGTCATGAGTCACGTAAAGTGAGGTGATATTAAAGCGCTGTTGCAGTTCACGGATGGTCTCACGCATATTGCGGCGCAAGTTAGCATCAAGGTTACTCAGCGGTTCGTCGAACAGCAGTACTTTTGGTTTGAGTACCAGCGCACGTGCAAGTGCGACACGCTGCTGTTGACCACCAGAGATTTGGTCAACGTAGCGTTCACCAAAACCTTCGAGATCGACCAGTTTTAGTGCATCATTGACGCGTTGCTTGATCTCGGCTTTTTCCATCCCGAGCATTTTAAGACCATAGCCGACGTTATCTGCCAGTGACATGTGCGGGAAGAGGGCATAGGACTGAAACACCATACAGATGTCACGGTGTTGAATCGAAGTGTTAGTGACATCTTCACCGTCGATAAAAATCTGTCCGCTGGTTGGTTTCTCAAGACCCGCGACCAAACGCAATACCGTGGTTTTACCGCAGCCAGAAGGACCTAATAGAGTGACGAGTGCGCCTTTTTTAATCTCAAGGTCTAAATCGCCGATAACGGTCTTATCCCCAAAGCGCTTGCAGACATTTTTAAGGACTACAAAGTTTTCTTTTTCCATGAGTTATATCTCCAATTGCTACTCTTGGTTATTGGCTTTGGAACGCGAGACGCGCGCTTCACCGACAAGAAAATCAAAAATTAAAATAATGGCTAACATGACAACAATCAGAATTGAGCCATAGGCGATGGCAATGCCGTATTCACCATCCTCAACACGGTTAAGAATGTATGAGGTTGCGACGCGAGTTTCTGGGGTCACCAAGAAAATGATCGCACTGACGGTCGTCATCGCTCGCACAAAGCTAAACACCAGGGTGGATAGAATCGCTGGGCGCAGTAGCGGCAATAGAATATGGGTAATAGTTTTGAGCGAGTTGGCGCGCAGACTGAGCGAGGCCTCATCTAGCGCTTTATCAAGCTGACCAAGCCCTGCAATGCCCGAACGAATACCGACAGGTACGTTACGCATTACCATTGAAATCACCACGATGGCTGCGGTACCAGTTAGATACATGGGCGCATCGTTAAACGCTAAGATGTATGACACACCTGCTACCGTTCCCGGGACAGCAAAACAAAGCATAGTGGCAAATTCGATAACCTTCTTACCATGGAACTGCTGACGCACCACGATGTAAGCGATAAGCAGACCAAAGAAAGCGGTCAGTGGCGCGGCGACACCAGCGTAAATCATAGTGGTGATAAGCGATGGCCATGCCCCTTCACTAAAGCCACTGCCGAATAGGTTGAGGTAGTTAGCGAACGTTAAGCTGTAATCCACCCCCCAGTTCACGGTGAAGCTGCCGTAGAAGATGCTGCCGTAAAGTAGGATGTTGAATGCCATCCAGAAGTAGAGCAAACCTGATACGGTGTGTTTTAAGGTCGTTGGCAATGGCTGTACGTCACCACGGTATGACTTACCCGAAATCGTCACGTATGAGCGTTTACCAATCCAGAGGTATTGAACAACGAAGATCGCTAATGAGAACAACAGCAAAACTGCGCCAAGTGTACTTGCTGAAGCATAGTCGAGCTGCGCACCGGCAATGTAGAAGTAGATTTGCGTCGCCAGCACGTCAAAGCTACCGCCAAGAACTAATGGGTTACTAAAGTCAGCCAGTGACTGAACAAAAATAATCAAGAAACTGTTGGCTAACGCTGGTTTAAGCAGCGGCATAACGATCTTGAAGAAAGTCTGATAGCGGTTGGCACGCAAGGTGTAAGATGCTTCTTCTAATGATGGGTGCAGTGATTTCATCGCGCCATCTAAGATCATAAATGACATCGGAGCAAATGCTAGCACTTGTGCCAGCCAAATCCCGGTAAAGCCATACAACCAGTTAGTTTGTTGTAAGCCAAACCAGTCAACCATCAGTTCAGTAATATAGCCGGAACGACCGAGCATTAAGGTTACACCCAGACCGACCACAAATGGTGGGGTAACAATAGGTAAAATTGAGAAAATACGCGCAATGAATGCACTGCGTTCAGCAATACGCGTAGTGTAAATTGCGAAAATCAAGCCGAAGAAGGTTGCACCAATACCCACCGCAACACCCAGACCAACCGAGTTAAATACGATACGGATAATATGGGAACTACTAAGAATATCGACAAACTGCCAGGCAACAAAATTGCCCATGTCATCTTCGAACATTGGCACGAAGATGGCGAAGCTAGGGTAGATGATAAAGACAGTGATGAGCAAAATGATCGAAATCAGCGAGCCAATAACAAAGACGTCACCGCCAAGGTATTCTAAGCGCGAGAAGGCGAGAGTCATCACGGCGCCAAGCACGATAAACAGGGCGATGGTCGCATACCCCATCCCTTGTTCGGTGTACCAAGATGAGATGACCACAAACAGCATACAAAATGCCGAATAGCCAATATCAAATTGATGACGAAGTTTTGCGTATTTGTTTTGCGCTTGAATCGGGCGCAGCAACAAGACTGCAGGTAGGGCGAACCATAACCACGAAATATTAAAACTGCTCCAACCCATGGCAGCACGAAACTCATCCGAAGTTGAGTCGAGCAATCCATAGTCGAGAGCGAAAACAGGAAGAAGGACGAAAGCTACTACTAAGCTCACTAGCCAGTAAAATACTGGATCGCGCTTAGTAGATTCAGGGCTAATGTGCGCGGTGAGTTCGTTCATAATAAATACCTAGATTCATGAGCGAGTAGGGTGATGGCGAATACCATCACCCACACAGTTGGATTATTGACCCATCTTGACGACGTTAACCCACTTGTTGATCAAGCGTTTACGTTCGTCTGATGAACCATATGTCTCCATGTCGTAGTCAATGAGCTCAAGTGTGTTTGGATCAAGAGCGTTTGGTGACTGTTCTGCGGTTGTATTGGTTAAGATTTGGAAAGATTTACCTTTTTTCCATGCAGTTTCCTGACCTTCTTTCGATAGCACGAAATCAAGGAATTTCTGTGCGTTGTCTAGGTTACGCGCACCTTTGATGATACTTACGCCACCAATTTCGTAGCCGGTACCTTCACAAGGTGAGATCAGCTCAAGTGGTGCACCTTTTGATTGCTCTAGAGAGTAGTCGTGTAAGAAGCCGATACCGATAGCCACTTCGCCACGCGCTGCGTTACGAGAAGGGGTAACACCAGATTTGGTGTATTGAGAAACGTTTTTGTCTAGATCTTTAAAGTAGTTAAACGCTTTGTCTTCATCCCAAAGTTGGATAAAGGTTGCGAGCGCAGTATAAGCAGTACCAGAGCTTTGTGGGTCAGAGATTTGGATTTCACCGGCGTATTCCGGCTTGGTTAGGTCGCTCCAACAGCGTGGAATTTCAAGCCCTTTTTCTGCCAAGCGGTCTTTATTGACACCAAAGCCAAGAATACCCATGTAAACTGCCGAAGAGTAGTTGCCCTTGCGTTTGGCTGGATCTTTGAAGTCATCCATGATGAATTCAAGTTGAGGAGATTTGTAAGCGTGTAACAGATCCATCTCACCACCTTGAGATTGAGGATCGAGTGTGCCGCCATACCATACGTCTGCACGTGGGTTCTTCTTCTCAGCGTCGATTTTTGCCAAGGTACTGCCAGAACCGTTACGGACAAATGATGTTTTTACATCGTATTTTTCAGAGAAAGCTTTGGTTGCTGCTTCACACATAGCATTGGTCGCACTGCAGTAAACGACCAAGCGACCATCTGCCATGGCTTGCGGAGTTGCCATTGCCGCACCAAGGATGCAGGCTGAGAGTAAGCTGCGTTTTGTTCCAACTTTCATGTTATTTCCTCTTGTTGTATCCAACTGTAGGGTTGGTAAGTCCTTGCGGTATAAAAACAACGAGAGGGAATTTATTAAGTTAGGTTATAGCTATCCCTGCCCGTTGCTGAGCTTTAACAAAAGGAAGGATCAACAAGCCAATTAGTGCTGCCGAGAGCGTAATTACGCTGAAAAATCCTTCCCAGTTAAACTGGTCAATTATCAGTGCGAGTGGGTAACCCGCTAGCGCAGCACCAATGTAGGCAAATAGACCTACAAAGCCTGTCGCGGTGCCAGCCGCATCTTTGTGTGAACACTCCGCCGCGGCCATACCAATCATCATCTGTGGGCCAAAGACAAAGAAACCAATCGCAAAAAAACAGCCTGACAAAATGACGAAATTGTCTAGTGGGGTGAGCCATAACGCGGCAACAGAAACAAAGATCCCCAGTGCGAACAACAAAATCATTGGTGCACGATTACCGTGAAAGAATTTGTCCGAACCCCAGCCACCAAACAGTGAGCCAAGAAATCCACCAATTTCAAACATGGCGACCACGCCATTGGCACTAAATAGCTGGTATTGGTGGCGCTGAGTTAGATAGAGGTTGCCCCAATCATTGATTGCAATGCGTACCACATATACCAGCAAGTAAGAGCTGCACAGTAACCAAATGTATTTGTTACCCAGTACGTAGGTTTTCACTACTTGCCAAAATGGCAGCCCTTTACCTTCAGCCTCATGCACTTTTTCCAATTGGTCGTCTCGCCATTCGCCAACGGTAGGTAACCCCATTGAACTGGGTTTATCCCGCAAGCGAAAACAGAGCACAATCCCCACTAGAATTGCCAACGAGCCGGGAAGAATAAAGCCAAAGCGCCAGCCCCAAGTGACCGCAGCGAAACCAATACTGATTGGAATGATCGCGCCACTCAAGTTGTGGCAAGTATTCCAAATTGACCACCAAAAACCCCGTTCAGAACGTGAGTACCAACTGGTCAGCAGCTTGGCACATGGTGGCCATCCCCAACCCTGAAAGAACGCGTTTAATGTCCAAAGCACCGCGAAGGCAAACAGGGAAGAACTCAGACCAAAAGCAATATTGATAACACCGGTAAAGATCAGCCCAAGCCCCATAAAATAAGCAGGCTTGGTCTGGTCACTTACCATGCCAGAGAGAAACTTAGACACGCCATAAGTGATGTAAAATAACGTTCCCAAAATACCAATATCGGCCGTGTCTAAACCTAAATCGGTGATCATACTTGGCATCGCAAAGTTCAGGCTCTTGCGAGTAAAGTAGAAAACGCCGTAGCCAACATACATCACCATCATTAAGTGAAGCCGCCAGTAACGGTAAGTTTCGTCAATCTGATTTAGGTTTTTGTTCGCTGTTAACACGAGCTCCTCTCCTTGGCATGAAAGAATGGTAACCAAGCCATAACTGAAATGAATTGGACGGTTTTATATATCACTAGGAAAATTTCCTAGTTTGGCGGAGGTGTTTTGTGTTTTGTGGGTAAGTTAACAAATATTCGGCTACCCAATGAGTTAGAAGTTATGCTCATGGTGCCACCGAGCGCACTAATTCGCTCTTCAATGCCTTTTAAGCCTTGCCCTTTGAGTCGCCAGTTATCAGGCAGACCAATGCCGTTGTCCCGCAGTTCGAGGCTAAAGCGATCGCCTGGCACTAATGACAGTTGCACTTGAGTCGCCTCTGCGTGCTTACAGGTGTTATTCAGTAGCTCTTGTACGATGCGGTAAAGTGTTACCGCAGTAATGTCATCGAGACGGTCGGCAAAGATGCCAAAATTGAGGCGAAAATCGATGCCGCGTTCATCAAAGCGCATTTCTGCTGCCAGTTGGCGAATAGCACTCTCGAGCCCGAGTTCATCGAGCGCGTGAGGACGAAGCTGCTTAAGCAGTTGCCGAGTGGAATTGTGAATTCGCAGCGCGAGTTCATTAGTGGTATTAGCGATGTTGATTTGCTGTTCATCTTTAGCAAGCCGTTTGGTCAGCATCGACTGAATTTGAATTGCTGTAATATTTTGCCCGATTTCATCATGCAGCTCACGGGCAACCGATTTGCGAATATCTTCTTCTACGTGAACCAATTGTCTGGCTAACTGTTGTTTGCTTGCCAGCTCTTGCTCTAACTTTTTATTGGCTCGGTGAAGCTGCTGGGCGAGGAAGTATTGTCTGCTGATAGCAATACCTAGCCCTAAGCCAATCAGAGCCTGAGTAGAGATAAAGGTTTGCAGTTCTAAATCACTGTCAAATGACCCAGTGACTTGGCGCGCAGTCGATAGGAGAATACTGTTCATCACGCTAGCAAGCACGCCACCTTGCCAGCCATAGCGATAAGCCATAAAGATATTGGGCAGTAAAAAGATCAGTAGTGCCAGCGGTTTCATCTGCTCAAGTAGGGTGAGCTCAGTAAACAGACCAATAGCGAAAAAGAGCAAACACCAAACCAATGCCGAAGCACGTAGCGACACCTCTTGATGAATTAGAGTTGGTGTAAGCGGTTGCCATACTTGGCGCAGTAAATAGTCATAGACGAGATAAATAAAGGGTGCGAGGAGTATGCCGCCAGTTAAGGCTGCGATGGCTCCTTGAAACGCATATACCGCGCCTAATCCAATTGGTTTAGTGAGCAGAAGCAGAGCGAAACCACACGCCAACGCATAGGCTATGGCGAGACCAGACAAGGCAAGCAGTCGTTGCCAATAGATCTGCAATGGTCGCCAAATGGTTTGGAATATAACTGCAATGGCGTGGTTAAAGCAGGCAAACAAGATCAACAAATAACTGTACGCAGCCTCATTGGTGAGTTGAATCAAACTCCATACGAGGATAATTTCAGCTGCGGTGAACCAAGGCCATAGCTTACGCGTGGTTAAAGTGTAAACGGCCAGTTTAAAACCGGTTGGCAACAATAAGCCGGCCAACAGAATGTCATGAGAAAGATAGAGGCTGACATTCCATAGGCAGAACCAACAAATTACGTAACCAAGAATCGCAAAAGAATAACTAAAACCATGAGTTAGAATCAGTTTCGGTAAATGTTTTCGCCGGGCGACTTCACTCATACTGCTTCATCACTCAGCAATTTGTGCTGCAGTGCAAAGCGAATTAGATCAACGTTATTGGACAGATTCAGCTTACTCAAAATATTGGCACGATGAACGTGAATGGTTTTGTGGCTAATCGAAAGTTTGTTACCGACCTCTTTAACATCGAGTCCCTGAATTAAATGGTCAAATACCTCACGTTCGCGCTTAGTCAGCTCTTTAAGTACCGAAGGCGAAGAAGAGGCGTTACTCAGATTGATGAGTGCATCAGTACATAAATAGTGATCGCCTGCCGCGACTTTGCGAATAGCGGTGACTAACTCTTCAGGTCCACAACGCTTTGATAAATAGCCAAACGCGCCCACCTCAATCGCTTTACTCACAAACGAAGCGGAATCATAAATGCTGAGAATAATCGCTTTTAATTCAGGCTGTTTTTTACGCAGTTTCTCTAATAGAACTAAACCACTTTCATCAGGCATTGAGATATCAATCACCGCGACGTCAATATTGGATGCCGATAGCACGCGATACGCCTCATGAGCGTTATCAAATTCACTGTGGATTTTTATGTCTGGTTCACATGCCAATAACTGGGCAAAACCTGAGCGAACCATAATATGGTCATCGACAAGAGAGACTGAAATCATAGCGACATCCTTGATGGGAACGCTTGATGATTACAAATCCTTACAGGTGTTTCAAAATCTACACCGAACAATGTGATGATGGTCTAGTATTGGACCTTCTAAATAAGTTGCTGATTTTTAGATAGTTCGCCAGTTCAATAGCGATTTCATGACTAACAATAGACGTGAGTTAATTCTCGTTTTGCCTAAATAGCCAGAGCTTGGGACAAATGTCCTATTTGTTCGACCAATGAGTTTCTAGCATCTGCCTCAGTTTAGGAGAACGCTATGAACCACTCACCAACCCATTGCCATGTAATGGCAAAGCCCAGTAGCTCAAAATGCAATATTGACTGTAGTTATTGTTTCTACTTGGAAAAGCATCATTTATATCCAGAGCCAAGTCAGCGGCAATATATGAGCCTCGAAACGCTCGACCTTTATGTCCAACAACATATCGAAGCGCAGGCAGGTGAGCAGGTGGTGTTTGCTTGGCAAGGTGGTGAGCCAACTTTGCTTGGATTGGCGTTTTATCAACAAGCCGTGAAATTGCAGCAACAATACAGCAAAGGTAAGGAGATAATTAACACCTTTCAAACCAATGGGATTTTACTTGATGATGAGTGGTGTCAGTTTTTTAAGCAAAACAACTTTTTAATAGGTATATCGATTGATGGACCTCGCGAGCTTCACGATCAGTATCGACGTACTAGGAGTGGTAAGCCAACTCACCATTTAGTTGAAGCGGCGATAGATATGCTTAAACGTCATCAAGTCGATTTTAATACCTTAACGGTGGTGAGCAACGTGAACGTTGAGCACCCGGAAGAAGTTTATGACTACCTAAAACAGTTGGGTAGCCAACATATGCAATTCATCCCTTTAGTTGAGCGCAAGGCAGAAGTGACGACCCAAGATGGTCTTACGTTGCTTCATCCTAAACGTTTAGAAGCGACTCGAGTGACGAGTTGGAGTGTAGATGGGGAAAAGTTTGGCCTGTTTATGTCCACAATTTTCCACCACTGGGTGCGTGCTGATGTTGGACGAGTTTGGGTGCAATGGTTCGAAAACACTTATGCCTTAACCGCTGGCGAGTCAGCGCAAATCTGTGTCTTTTCTCCAACCTGTGGTAGTGCGTTTGCCTTGGAGGCGAATGGCGATGTGTATGCTTGCGATCACTACGTTTACCCCGAGTTTAAGTTGGGTAATATCGGGCAAATTAGCTTATCTACTTTAAATCAAAGCCAAACTAATCGCACGTTTGCTCAAGCTAAGCAAACTCAGCTATCGGCGGAATGTCGTGGGTGCCAATACCTTTCGCTCTGCAACGGAGGCTGTCCTAAACACCGGTTTGCTTTGTCGAGAGCACAACGCGCTGAGCAAAATTATTTATGCAAAGGCTATAAGACTTTTTTCTCCTATAGCGCACCTTATCTTCAACTAATGAAACAATTACATGAGGCTGGCTACCCTGCATTTGCCATCATGGACATCATTGCACAAAAAGAAAAAACACGGAGTAAATCATGAAGTTTAAGCTCAATGCGATGACCAGTGCTTTTGCACTGGGCGCGCTGACATTAAGCTCTATTGCGGTTGCTGAACCAAAACAAGAACAGCCTAATATTATCGTTATTATGGCTGACGATCTTGGTGAGTGGGCATCTAGCTTACGCAATGAGAAATACATCGAAACACCAAACCTAGAATACCTAGCGGAAACTGGGGTGCGCTTTGAAAACGGCATGACGCCAGCACCAGTAAGTAGTGCGGCGAGGGCGTCATTCCACACCGGAAAAATGCCATCTCAACATGGTGTATATGACTTCTTAGCGGAAAATCCAGAATTTGATGCTAATTGGCTGGATGGTGAAAAACTGCTTTCTGAACGCATGCAAGATCTAGGTTATCGCACCGCGCTGATTGGAAAATGGCATGCTACAACAGATAGTAAATATCCAATTCGCGGTTTTGATCGTTGGTTAAGCTATGACGCACTGAAAAGTGGTTGGAAAAATCAATATCTACACAGTGGTACCGTACTCTTTTCAGATGATGGTCGAGAGGTTGAGCATACCGGTATCCAAGCTCAGTTTTTGACAAAAGAGACGCTTAAGTTTGTCGACCAACAGAGCGACAAGCCTTTTTTTGTTAGCTTGAACTACGTAGAGCCTCATTTCCCGTTCGAAGGTCTACCTGAGCGTTTGGTTGAAAAATATCGCCCGATTGCCCACAAAGTGGTTTCCTTCGGTGGCAACTCGGTATTGGACAACATGAGCGACTTTACCTTAACGCCAGACAACCACGAAGAGACGTTAGCGCAATACCTTGCGGCTGTTACACTGCTTGATGATCAGTTAGGCCAATTGCTTGATGGTTTAGAGGGACGTGGTGTGCTCGACAATACTATGATTGCATTTGTGTCAGATCACGGCTTGTTGATGGGGCAGTATGGTTTATACGGTAAAGTGAATGCGAGTTTCCCATATAACTATTATGAAGAAACAATCCGAATTCCCTTTGTGATAAAAGCGCCAGAGCATATGGCTCGTCCTAAACAGGTGCGTGGTGAATTTGTCAGTTTGCTCGATTTACACGCAACAATTTTAGATGCTGCGACGCCTGGCAAAGCGTACGATTATAGCTATGGCCCAGGCCAGTCATTACTTGATATGATGAAAGGGGAAAGAGTACGTAACTGGAAGGAATACCATATCGCTGAACGTGGTAATTCACGCATGATCACTAACGGTCACTGGAAACTGGTTCGTTACTACAAAAAAGATGGTACTCCTCAAGATAACTGGTATGACTTAAGTAACCCTATGGGTGAAAGATATCTGTCTGAGCCTCCTCAGCAAGCGCTACAAGATAAAATGTCACAAGAGCTGGATAACTTTTTTGCTCAATATTCAACCGATGAATATTCTGGTTTGAATACTTGGAAGATGGCTTACCCGAATTTTACCTCTGAAAACATTCTTAACCACGAACGCTGGAACTAAGAGCGAAAGCTCGTAGATTAGAGTGAAGCGACACCTTGAGTGTCGCTTTTATTTGTCTGCTTCTTCACTGAGAACCTGCTTGAGCGCATCAGTGTCTAATATTTCAATCTGCTTTCTATGTACTTTGATTGCCGAGCGTAACTCTAACTGTTTTAGTATTCGGTTGTAGACTCGCAAACTAGTACCAAGGCGTTCACACTCAAGGCTTTTGTTGATCACATAGGCTTGGTTTGGTGTCTGGTTCGCATAGTTTAGTAAATCATCAGCGACGCAATAGGTAATGGAATGAAGGATATTACGCGTCATCCTCTCAACTGATAAATACCATTTAGAGGTGAGATGCTTAAACGTATGAGCGGCAAGTTCTGGCGTGTGACAAACAAGATTATGAAATGCTTTGCCATCGAGAATATAAGCCTGACAGTCTGAATCAGCGATCACCGAATAGAAACACGGCTTGCCAGAAAATAGTTCCATTAGCCCCAGAAATCCGTTGTGTTTGAAGCTGCCTAACTGATAACGATGTCCACTCTCTGACGTTCGGGATAGAGAGATCGTGCCTTGGATAATAAACAACACTTCACCGATTTCGTCACCTTGATTCATGACTTTTTGTGCTTTGGATAAGCGTGTTTGACGAAACTTCAATGAATGAGCATTGCTTTGTAACAACGCTAGGATTTGGTCTGAATGATAGATATCAGAATCGATAGTCAGCAAGGTAAGTATGCTCCTGCACAAGGAAATGCTACGTTAATCGAGGCGGCAAGAGTATAACTTGGGTGGATAAAAGAGAAAAAGTTTGAGCTCTAATAGAGAGAGCCTGAGCAAAAAAACAGACTCTCAATGTGTTACTGGTTGCTTAGTCTTCCTGCGGTTCAGGACAACTAAAACCTCTAAAGATGTTGGCCAACGTAATGCTTGCGAATAGCACAATCACTAGCGATAAGTGCCACGCTTGGCTGAGGCCTAATTGGACTAACGCCATGCTGACAATTGACGATACCACCATTTGACCACCGCCCGACATGGCTGCGGCTGCGCCTGCGTGTTTTCGATACGGCAGCATGACCATCGCTTGGGCAGTCGGCATGGCAATACCGTTGCCAAGAATCATCATCAGTTGTCCCAGCATCAGATAAAGCGGCTCGACAGGGCAGAAGAATAGCCAAGTTGCGGCACATAAATGCAATACCGGCGTCCAAAACAGCATTTTTTTACTGCCAATAATGGGGCGGATGCGATTGCAAATACTGGTACCCGCAAGCATCCCAAGGGCTGGGATGATCGCCCACATCGCGTATTCGTCAGATGTCATGCCAATTTGGTTCTGCATAATGAATGGCATCACTGAAACCGTGGTGATCATCAAAGCGAAGTTGAGCCAACCAATGCTGGCAAAGCTCATGAAGTAACGCGAAGTGATAAGCTCACGGTACTGCAGCAGCATTTTCTTCGCAGAGGGTACTTTTGAACGTTGTGCAACGGTTTCTTGAAAGCGAAAAGCGATAATGATCCAAGCCAGCGACACATAGCAAAGCAATGAGATAAACACCATGCTCCAGCCGAAATGGAAGTTAATAAAACCGCCAATTACCGGTGCAAATAGCGGGGTAATCGAGGCTGCCATCGCAATGTAAGACATGGCTAGCGGTAGATCCGGTCCATTAAAGCGATCGCGGGTCGAGGCGCGAGCAAGCACAGCGCAGCAGCCAGTCCCTAACCCTTGTAGAAAACGACCGGCAATCATACCGGTAAATGAGTCACTCAAGCAGATGATCATCACCAAGCCAGTCATGGCGATCAGTAGCCCACTTAGCAGTACAACTTTGCGCCCCAGCGCATCAGATATAGGGCCATAGAGGAACTGCGATGGACCAAAGCCAAGTAAGTAGATACTCACTAACAACTGCGCTTGATCAAGTGAAATAGAGAAGTCTTTCGCGATCCAAGGCAGAGAAGGGAAAACTAAGCCCATGCTCAATTGCCCAACACTAATGATCAGGCAGGCGAGCAGTATGGTTTTGATATCGAAAGCTTTATTCACGATTCGTCACCACCACGCTGGTGGATGTGTCCACGGCGTCTCAGTCCGCCTTCATCATCAATTTGGTTAAGTTTGGCTTTCACTCGTTTCACCGTAGACAGGCTCACATCACACTGTTCGGCAATACTTTGTAGTGTGTGTCCCTCTAAGAGTAAGGTGGCGATTTGTTTGTGCTTAGCGCGATCCGCTGGACGTCCACGGAACTTTTTCTGCCAAAGCTGAGGATCATTTTTGATCGCTTGGCGTCCTTGTTCGGCAGCAAAAAGGCGATGCATGGTTTGTACTTTCTCATAGCCGAATAGCAAACTGAGTAGGGTCTCACTCTGTTGGGAATTTGGCTCAAAGCAAATGGGTTCACACATCAATTGCAGTGTTACCCCTTTGTTTAAAAGCAGCCTTACGGTTGCGTTCACTTGGCTAAAGTCTTTGCCAAATGCGGTTAGCCACCAGACGACGACTGTATCGCCATCCTGAAGGGCATCAAACATCTGCTTAAATGCTGGTCGCTCTAGTGGAGGGACAAATCCACGAACTTGGTCTTCGATGTGTTTAGCTTCAGGGGCAAACGCGCGCAGCGCGGCAACATGCTCTTGATAGGCTTGATTCTTGGGCGAAAAGCGGGTGTAGAGATACTGCGTCATCGTTATACCTCAACGACTAAAATGGGTCATATGCTGTTATGGGTCATAATATAGTCCGGCTCATAAATAATTACAACACCAAACGAGCCATTGAAGGACAAAATAAGAGCAGGTTAAGGATGATAAGTAGACAACTAAAGTATTTTGAATGGAAGTGTAAAGCTTGAGATAATCAACAAAAAGTTTTTGTAAAAACAATAACTTTGTACAGAGTTTACTCAAACTGTCGTGTGAGAAATTTCTTACGTCAGAACTGATTGGTAATGGTTAACTAATTGTGCGAACGCCAATACAATACGCGCGTTCTTATATTGGTTGTTATACATGAAGAAAATTTGTTTATTCCCGTTGTTGGCTCTTTCTTTGCCAGCTTTTGCTTCTCCATACGTTGGATTAGAAATGGGACGCGCAGTCCCTCACCATGATATCAAAGTCGTTGATAGCACGAAAAATGTTAGTGTTAGCCCAGACTCTGACGATATATTTTTAGGGCTAAATGCTGGTTATGTGTTGGATAAGAGTTGGGCGGTAGAATTTGGTTATCAGAAAAATCAATACACCGGTACTCACAATACACATTATCAAACGACGCTAGAGAGCACGCAGTTTGTCCTTGCTCCGGTATACAAAATGTCTTTGACTAACGATCGCGAATGGGATCTAAAAGTGAAAGTAGGCGCGACATACACTCAGTACGATTTCACCGGCAAGAATACCGTTGCTAGCGGTTCAAAAAGCAGTAATGAGCTTGGATTGATTGGTGCGGTTGGCGTAGAGTACGAGTTAATGCCAGAGCTTGGTGTTGGGGTTAACTATAAATACCAGTCTGACAGTTTCTCGAGTGCTAGTTACTGGACAGTTTCGACTAATTATTATTTCTAGTTCTTGTCCTCAATGTAAGAAAAGCCCGATCTGGGCTTTTCTTATTTCTTGTTGCAGGATTAGCCTTGAAGTTTAAACTCTCTTAGCATCCGACTTTGACTCTCAGACAACTCTGAAAGAAAACTTGATGCTTGGCTCGATTGTTCAATACCTGTGACGTTTTGTTCAATCACATCTTTGATGCCGTTGAGTGACGAACTTATCTCTTCTGCCGCATGGGCTTGTTGCTGTGCTGCGACCGACATTTCGGCTGCGCTGTTATTGATACCAGAGACCGAACTTTGAATCGATGCTAGCTTATCAACCGCTTCCTGTGATGATTGATGAACGGTAACCACTCGCTTCAAACAGCTGTTCACTCGTCCTTGCGCCAAATCTGAATTTTCTTGTAATTCGGAGATGATATTTTGGATACGCCCGGTTGATTGCTGTGTCTTAGCTGCTAAAGCGCGCACTTCATCGGCAACGACTGCAAACCCGCGACCATATTCACCGGCTCGGGCTGCTTCAATTGCGGCGTTCAGCGCAAGCAGGTTCGTTTGCTCAGAGATGCTGTTTATTACCCCAGCAACTTCGCCAATGCTATGACAGCGTTGTTTCAACTCTTCAACCACTTCCGCAGTTTCATTGAGTTCCGATGTTAGAACTTCGGCGTAGCGTTTGTTTTGCTCAACAATTTCATGTCCGTCATAACAAGCTTCAAGCGCAGACGATGCATTTGACTCAGTATGTTTAGCGGTTTTTGCTACCACACTTGATGACGTCGACATTTCAGTTACCGCAGTCGCAATTTGATCCACTTGGCTACTTTGTTCTTCGGCATTGGCGGATGCTTCAGTCATGACCGCGGCAAGTTGAGTCGAAGATGAAGAAACCTCATTGCTTTGGTCACGGACTTCGTTGATGACTTTCGACATAGTTAGAATCGATGCTTCCATATCTTGTGCCAGTTTGGCGAACTCATTACGTCCTTTAATTTGAGAGTGGACAGAGAGATCTTTTTTCGACATCGCACCAAGAGAGGCTGACAACCGTTTAAAAATATCAAGAATATGATGGGCCAAGTAGAGCGTCATAATAGTCGCGACGGTCGCAGCGAATAACCAAGCTGCGATTTGGATCAGGCGCAGTTGTTCAATTGCGTCGTTACTGGCCGTGGTTGCTGTTTGTCGATGTTCTAAACTGAGTTTAACGATATTATCGATCTGCTCTCTTACATTCGCAGCGTAATCTAGTCGACGGAGCTCAATTTGCGCATCTTGTTGCAATAACTCTATCGCACCATTCATGGTGTTGGAGAATTCATCAAAAGTAAACGCTTTGAAATCCGCAACTGCCGGCACATAGCTAAACTGATTTAATGTTTTTTCTGCATTAGTGTGGAACATCTTCATTAAGTCGATTTCCACTAACTGATGCATAGAGATGATTTGTGAAAGGCGAGAGTAGAAGTAGTCTAAGTTGTTGACAAGCTTTTGTCCTTCAACGGTCCAGGTAAAAGTCTCAAGGTCATCATTGTTTTCAGCGTACTCATCGACTTTGTTGACCATATAAAATAATGGTTTCCACATTTGTGGCGTCTCGAGCCACCAAAGGTCGTACACTTTTTGATAATTGTCCGAGGATTGTTCAAGTAAGTCTTTATACGCAGCCATTGACTCAGTGATTTGGGCAATAGCGACGCGCTCTTGTTGAGTTTCAAGCGTTGATTGAGAGAAATATTGTTCAATGATTACGTTGATGTTCTGAATTTCGCTATCGATCTTCTCCATTTGATCCGACATGCTATTTACATCTCCGCCGAACATATCGCGAGTCAGTATTCGAACATTTGCCCAACTCTCATCAAGTCTTGCCGCGGCTTCGGATCTTTCGACCTGCTGAGTCACAATGTCAGATTGGCTTTGTACGTGATTTAAGTTCATGTACATCAACACTAGAACGCCGGCAAAAAGAGTAAGAGTAAGAGCCAGAGGGATTAGCAGCAGCGATTTTAGCGAAAATGTGGTGACCCATTTGGGAATATGTTTAGTCATTTGTTTCTACATCCATATTTGTAACATATTGAATTTGAGTTCGTTCTTATGATCAAGATCTGCCTTCTTAAGGCTATGACGACTATTATTTTGTACTTCATGTCAGAAAATACTGACTGCATGAAACGAGAACCAACAATTAAAATTGTTCAAAACAATAACTATTTGAAGTGATAGCGTTTTGAAAGTTGAATGATAAATACTGTTTTCCCTTAAGATTTAAAACATCGATAGATATAAATATGCGTGTGATTTTATAGCGCTTTGATGCAATTTGGCTTTACTTGGGCTCAGCAATGATAAGGTGTCTGTCAGCGTAAGCTTATGGCTCTAACGGTGTTTTATATAAAACCGAGCGATTGAGCGTTGGTGCATATTGTGTTTTTTTTGTATCGATAAAATTTTTAAATAGCCTAAAAGCTGAATGATAGAGAGTTGCACTTCGTACGTGAATTCAAGGGCGAGTTTGTTTGGTTCGTACATCCCGTCAACGATTGTGGATTTAGAGCCATTAGATCTTCAAATCGTTGTCTTGTCTTCAAACCAAGCAATTCCAAGTATCTTGAGGTTACTTGAGTATATACATATGTGTAATTGAGCTAGTCATTGGAACGCAATATTTTTTCTTTGATTCAAAAATTAATATAGTAAATGACTTGTTCTTTTATATTGTTGATAACTAATCAAAAATATTATTTTGAATAAAAGAATAAATAATAGTGCGCAATATCACCAAAATGGCTTTAACTGTGATACTTACGACATCTTTAATTCATATTTAGGACGGTTTTTTATCCAGATCACATTTGCTGTTTATTTCAGTGTATTAATTACTCTGCTTGTATAATACTGAAACCGTCAACCCACTAATTGCTTTCAACGAAGGAACATAAGATGAAAATGTGCCTCAATATGCAATATGAAATATGGCTAACATCGTTAGCTTGGTACACACGCGACCACACGCTATCTATCTTACCTTCTTCTGATCACATCTAGGGCAGCCTTGCCTCGTCAGGCTTGTACTAGCTTGATGGTTCAACTACTCAAAATCTGAGCGCATTCAAAATACAATTTCCTCCAATTGATTGTATTCGGCTTTCTATTAGCTTTTGTTTTAGTTGTTTAAATTAAATCAGTTAAAATTTATCGCTAAATTAATATTTAATTAATTTGGTCTGAAACTCTACATCTTAATTTTAATAAAGATGCGAGTGATTATATTTAAAATAAAGTGCGTATGCACAATATAGAAATAAAAGGTATTATCATGGAAAACTTCAAACACCTACCAGAACCATTCCGTATTCGCGTTGTTGAGCCAGTAAAACGTACTACACGTGAGTACCGTGAAGAAGCGATCTTAAAAGCGGGTATGAACCCATTCTTGCTAGACAGTGAAGACGTGTTTATCGATTTGCTAACCGATAGTGGCACTGGTTCTATCACTCAACAAATGCAAGCAGCAATGTTACTTGGTGATGAAGCATACAGCGGCAGCCGCAGCTACTACGCGCTTTCTAATGCAGTGAAAGAGATCTTTGGTTACGAGCTAACCATCCCTACTCACCAAGGTCGTGGTGCGGAGCAGATCTACATCCCTGTGCTTATCAAGAAAGCGGAAAAAGAGCGCGGTCTAGATCGTTCTAAGATGGTTGCGCTATCTAACTACTTCTTCGACACCACTCAAGGTCATACTCAAGTTAACTGCTGTGTGGCGAAGAACGTATACACTGATGAAGCTTTTGATACTGCAGTAACAGCAGACTTTAAAGGTAACTTTGATTTAGAGAAGCTAGAAGCAGCAATTCTAGAAGCAGGTCCAAACAATGTACCTTACATTGTAAGTACTATCACATGTAACTCAGCAGGTGGTCAGCCGGTATCTATCGCTAACTTGAAAGCTGTGTACGAATTGGCGCAAAAACACGGCATTCCTGTGATTATGGACTCTGCACGTTTTGCAGAAAACGCATACTTCATCCAACAGCGTGAAGAAGGCTACAAAGATTGGACTATTGAGCAAATCACGTACGAAACATACAAGTATGCTGATGGCCTAGCAATGTCAGCTAAGAAAGATGCAATGGTACAGATGGGTGGTCTACTTTGTTTTAAAGATGAATCATTCATGGATGTGTACACTGAGTGTCGTACTCTTTGTGTGGTTCAAGAAGGCTTCCCAACGTACGGTGGCCTAGAAGGCGGCGCAATGGAGCGTCTAGCTGTTGGTCTACGTGATGGTATGCGTCAAGAATGGCTAGCTTACCGTATTAACCAAATCGAATACTTGGTAAATGGCCTAGAAGCGATCGGTGTAGTTTGTCAGCAAGCTGGTGGTCACGCAGCATTCGTTGATGCAGGTAAACTGCTTCCACATATCCCTGCGCACCAATTCCCAGCACACGCTTTGGCTTGTGAGCTATACAAAGTGGCAGGTATCCGTGCAGTAGAAATTGGCTCAATGCTACTAGGTCGCGACCCAGCAACTGGTAAGCAGCATCCGTGTCCAGCTGAACTGCTACGTCTAACAATTCCTCGTGCGACTTACACGCAAACGCACATGGATTTCGTTATCGAAGCATTCCAAAAAGTAAAAGAAAACGCGAAGAACGTGAAAGGTTTGGATTTCACATACGAACCAGCAGTACTTCGTCACTTTACTGCTCGCTTGAAAGAAGTTGAGGCAGAAGTAACAGCAGCTCCGGAAAACAAAGAGTTAGCTGAAGCGTAATGTCATTGGCGTGCCCAAATTGGGCACGCCATATCTTAAGCCCCATTATAAAAAATCACTTAGCTTAAGAGACAGTCTTATCCAATAACGTGAAATATAACAAAGAGAAATACATATGAAAGGATCTCCCTCACTATTAGGTGGCTCGTGTATTATCGCCAGTGTGTGTGTAGGCGCGGGTATGTTAGGGCTCCCAAGTGCAGGTGCTGGCGCATGGACTACTTGGTCTGTCATTGCAATTACATTAACAATGGCGATAATGACCATTTCTGGCTGGATGCTACTAGAAGCGTTTAAGCACTATGATTTAAAAGTTTCATTTAACACGGTAACCAAGGATATGCTTGGCTCAGGTGTTAACAACTTCAACAACTTAACTGTATATTTCGTTGGCGGCATCTTGTTGTACGCTTACATCACCTCTTCAGGTCTGATTCTGGAAGGGATGCTAGGTGTTAACAGCAAAATTGCGTCAATCTTGTTTGTATTAGTTTTCTCGACCTTTGTTTGGCACTCAACTCGAGCTGTGGATCGCATCTCCGTTGTTCTTATCGCTTTCATGATTTTTAGCTTCGTGTTTGGTGTGTCTGGCATGGCGCTAAACATCGACCTTGCCGTGTTATTTGATACCGCCAATAAACAAAGCAGTTATGCACCTTTTGCAATGGCGATGCTACCGGTAGCGCTAACCTCTTTTGGTTACCACCACTCGGTATCTTCAATGCGTGCATACTATGGTGAAGAGCGTCGTGCTAAATACGCGATTCTAGGCGGCACCGTTATCGCTTTGACACTATATCTACTTTGGATGGTTTCAATCTACGGTAACTTACCGCGTAACCAGTTTGGCCCTGTGATTGAGCAAGGCGGTAACGTAGATGTACTTCTATCTGCCTTAGGTTCAGTGATTGCTTCTGAGAATGTGGCTAACGCTATCAACAGTTTCTCAATGGCGGCGTTATTGTCATCATTTATCGGCGTAGGTTTAGGTGTTTTTGACTTTATTGCTGACTTATTTAGATTTGACGACACTAAGCAAGGTCGCACTAAGTCGTGGGCTGTGACATTCTTCCCACCACTAATCATGTCGCTACTGTTCCCATTCGGCTTTGTTATCGCGATTGGCTACGCAGGCGCAGCGGCGACCGTTTGGGCATGTATTGTCCCTGCGATGCTGGCGTACAAATCTCGTGCTCGCAAAGATGGTCATGAGGGCTTTATGGCGCCGGGCGGTAATGTAATGCTTGTTATCGTTATTGCCTTCGGTGTGCTAACTGCGATTTTCCACATCCTATCTATGCTCGGTATGTTGCCAGCCTTCCTGGGCTAAACCTTAGTAGGTGAAAAATAGACCCTAATGGGTTCTTGTGTGGAGTCGGGTACTTATCTCACGGTAAGTACCCTTTTTCATTTTAGAATCTACTTAAGCCGCAGAATCACTAGGCTGTTTAACACGTAACTTGTTGCGGTTATCACGGCTTGAGAGAATGAGTTCATCACCCATCACCATAGATTCTGATTTTGCTAAGCGGTCGTAAAGTAGAACATTCACAGAAGCGGCGAGGTTCATGCAGCCAACCGTTGGGACATATACGACGTGATCGGCGCGATCAGCAATCTCTTGAGGAATAGATCCATCTTCTGGGCCAAAAATATACACCGCTTTTTCTGGGTGTTGAAACTGAGGCAGTGGTGTCGCACCTAGCGCCAGTTCAACGCAGACAATTTGAGTATCTTGTGGAATTGCGTCCAGAATACAGTTTACGCCTTGTAGTGGCGTGTGTTCACGGACACTTTTTGTATCGGTCGCGAACTTTGCAGCACGATCATAGCGAGTACCTGTATAGAGTACTTCGTTAGCTTGATAACAACCTACCGCTCTCATTACCGCACCCACATTTTCGGGGCTTTTAGGGTTAATTAGCCCGATTATCGCTAGGTTGTCTTTCATTGGTTTTTCTCAAACAAGTGTGCAGTTTAGATCTGCGAAAGGGCGGCATTTTAGCAAAGCCAATCAGATTGCAAAAGCAAAAGCCTTCGCCTAACGTTTGTTACGCAAAGTCACTGGCTTTAATATAAAAAAAGCGATGCTTTGAGCATCGCTTGATAGAAGAGAATTGCAGCGCTTAACTACGTTCGCGCTTAACGATTTCAAATTCAAATTCATCTGGGTAAAGCACTACGCCTTCACCTTCTGCGTCAGGGAAAACGACGATAGAAAGGTCGTCTTGCTCTAGACCCATAGTCCAGCGGCTTTTCCATTTCGCGATTGAGATTGGCTCAGCAGTAAAGCCTTCCCATTCTTCAGTTGCCCACTGCAGAGCGTGCTCTTCAGTTGGCCATACTGGCACACATTCTTCATCATCGGTGTTGAGTAATACGCTGCCATGTTCATCGATTAACAACCAGATTTTCTTTGTTTCTGCAGATGTTTTGAAGAAGATATTAAAGCGTTCCATCGGATCGCGCGGAATGGTTACAGAAGCTGAATCACTCATAAATAGCCTTTTAGTCAAGATTGCCTTAGCAGTATATCTTGCTTTACTCAAAAGGGGCAGCGAAAGGCGAACCAATTGTGGATAACAACTGCAACTTATCGTTTCGACAATTATTACTTTCTGACTACTTGCGTTCTTTACGTATCGTAGTGAGGAAAGTGAAGAAATTGAGGCATTTCTAGCAAGAAAAAAGCCCCTTAACTGACGAATGGCGCTAAAAAGCAACGCCGTATCGTGATTGGGCGAAAAAATAAAGTGGAAATGCTTCGAGTAATTAAATGAGTGTGGGTTTGTTGTTGTTTTTCTGACCAGTTAAGTGTGTAGGATATTTCCTGCATAGACGGTGTTTTGAGAGGAACAGGGCTGTTTGTTTTTTGTACGGATACAAAGCTAAAGTGTCGTGAGCTAGTTTGAGATTGTCATAATACAAACTCGCGTTTTTGAGGCGACGAAAACGTGAATTTCAAAGTAATAGCAGTTCTCTTGATGATGGTTTCAGCAGCACCCATCTCAACTTATTACGCTGTATCAATTCTGGACGACAATTTAGTGCAACGCTTAGCCATAGTGATGTCATTCATTGCAATGTTGCTTTTCGCCTTATTGGTGCGAGCTAAACTTAAGCAAAAAGAACTCAATGATGATGTCGCTAACTTTCTGATGGAGCTTCATAGTTCTTATATCGCCTCATATGAAAGTTTAAAACGTAATGTGGCGAAGACAGAAGAGTGCTTCCTTGATTTAGAGCAGATCTCGGCCTCTACCGTTGAGCTCTCTTCAACATCGCAAAGTGTGAGTCATGAAGCGGCAGTTGCACATGAAGCAACGGAAGCAGTACTGAATAACCTACAAAGTGGCCGACGCTTAATGGAGTATGACAGTCAAATTGCTCAGCAGGTGTTTACATCGATCAGCGATTCTGCCCCTATTTTCAATCAGCTATTTGAGTGCTCTAACAACATTAATGGTGTGGTAGATACGATTAACCAGATCTCGAGCCAAACGGCATTGCTCGCATTAAATGCTTCAATAGAAGCAGCGCGAGCAGGGGAGCATGGTAAGGGGTTTTCGGTGGTAGCAAGCGAGGTGCGTAAGCTTTCGTTGCAAACACAGCAGAACACCTTGGCGATTAAAGAAGCTGTTGAAAGGCTAAATACTTTCAGTGGTAAAGCGCAAGATCATATCAATAAAAACCAAGCGATAATTAAGAAATCATTTGCTTTGTCCAAGCAGCTAAATGAGGCATTCGAAGTGATCAATAATAGCACTGAGAAGCTGGCTTCTATTAATGCAGTGGTTCATGAAACCTCGACCAGTCAAACTGTCGTTGCGACTGATCTTTCGCAGCGAATTGAAGATTTACATGGCAAACTCAATATGAATTTAGCTTCCGCTAAGACAATTCAAGATAAGAATGAGTACATTAAGTCTTTGGTCAAAGAAATGAAGCAATTTGCAATTGAGAACCGAGAAAATGCTTCGCTTTAGTGGTCGTAAAGGTGGGCAAACTGCCTGTCTTATCATTGGTGTTGCGCTCGCTATGCTTTGGACTCAACCGGCGCTAGCAAGTAACAATAACTGCGAAAACTTTACGGTTTTATTTGCTCAACGGGACTTTGCTAAAATTGAAGGGATGTTTAAGCGAGCGGCTCAAGAACTCGGATATCCTGACTCTTCAGTGTACTTAAATCAGTTTTATGCTAAATCGCCAAGAGAGCAGGTCATGGAATTGAGACGTGTCTATCGTGGCTGTTATTCACTGAAAAACAAAGATGAGTTATTGGTGAATTTGTTGAGGTAGTTAGATTAAGCGGAGCATATGCGTTTGCTCCGTTTCTTATAGCAATTAACACAAAAGCAGCCGTCTCAAACTGACTAATTTTTCCCACTGCCGCAAGACTGCCTGATCATCAATTTGGGAGGGTAAATTAAGCTTTTGATTTCATTGCTTTGCCCAGCCATCTTCGAAAGTATTAATTCTCCAGCTGCCACACCGATTTGCTGCGCCGACACTGAGACTGTGGTGAGGCTGGGGGATGTGTCAGCTGCATCTGGAACATCGTCAAAGCCTACTACCGCGATATTTTTCCCGACATCACGTCCCATCGCCTTCGCTGCGCGCATGACACCAAAAGCAACAATGTCTTGATACGCAATTACCGCACTAATCTCAGGGTGTTTTTGCAATAGCCGAGTCGTTGCGTTGGCGCCTTCTGCTCGGTTGGCACCACAACTGACAATATAGTTTTCGTTTGGAGAGATGCCGTATTCGATTAGTTTCGACATATACCCACCGAGTCTTTGCGAACGAGTTTGCGAATTTAGTGCGCCGCCAATAAAGGCGATGTTGCGATGCCCCAATCGCAACAGATGTTCAGTTGCCATTTGCACGCCCATGAAGCTATTCGTTCCGACATAATCGAATGATTCATCCATCATCGGCCTCACTGCCAATACGATAGGAATGCCTCGTTTTTTCACGGTACGCAGAAAACCCATATCGGTCTCCTTGGCGGCGCAAAGCACCAAACCTCCAGCATTTTGACTGATGAGTGAATCGATAAGCTTATTTTGTTTGGCGACGTTGTCTTCTGTGTTAGCTAAGAACAACAATGAATCATGGGCTTCAAGTAAGTGGCTGAGGCCTGCAATAAGTTCAGCATAGAAGGGGTTAGTGATATCAGGGATCAGTAAGCCAACCAAATTACTTCGTTTATGGCGCAAATTTGCTGCGGATTGGTTATAGATATAACCAAGTTCATCGATCGCATTTAAGACTTTTTCTCTTGTTTTTTCGGAGATACGCCCTTTGTTTGTTAGGACCATAGAAACGGTAGCGGTCGATACTTGGCAGTATTTTGCAACGTCGGAGATAGTGGCTTTTGACATAGGCGAACTCTAGGTTAATCGTTTAACCTATTTTTACTCGAATTTTCCCCGTTCCTGCTGTGATCATAGTAACAATTCAAGCTTTGTTGTCTGAAGTTAACTGCTTTTCGATAGGTTAACCACGTTAACCAATTTGAGGTTACTTATTAACCTTGATTACTATCGGGCTAGAAGCAGTAACCGGAAGATTTCAGATGTATTTAGACCGCACTCCCAACTATGACAAGTTTCCTCATGTAGAGGTTCTGGGATATGACGATCAAGCGTGGCAAGGTTGGACCGACGTCATCACCCAACTTCGATCTCGAGTGAAATCGAGTCGTCATGTGTTGATCATTGATACCTATCATGGCGTGGATCACCAAGAACTATTGGAACAGTTAATTGCTAAACTGGACTGTGAGCACGTGTTCTTTACTGACGATGCTAAGTTGAGTGAAGAAGAGATTGTTACCAAGCTTGATCGCCATATTACCGAAGATCGTGTTTTTGGTGTGATGGCTCCCCACAAGTTGGTAGAATTTTTCCATCCACACAAACTTGAACTAATAAGCCAGCAAATAGCAGCAATATCGACAGGCCTAGTGGTGGTTTATGGTCATGGTGCGTCGTTATTTGCGAAGGCCGATACTCATGTCTACGCTGATTTGGCTCGTTGGGAGATCCAACAGCGCTTTAGAAGTGGCAAGCTAGGTAACTGGGGCGCAGACAATACGTCTGAAGATATTTTGCGTCGCTACAAGCGAGCGTTCTTCATTGAATGGCGCGTCTTCGATCGCCATAAGGCTCAATTCTTACCGAAGACAGATTTTTTCCTCGATACCAACAATCCACAGAAGATAACACTGATTACCGGACAGGCTTTGAACGCCGGTCTTCAGCAAGTGACTGAGCAGCCATTTCGTGTTGTTCCCTTTTTTGACCCTGGCGTATGGGGTGGACAATGGATGAAAGAGGTCTGTGAGCTTGATGAAGATAAGCCGAACTATGCATGGTGTTTTGACTGCGTACCGGAAGAAAACAGCCTTGTTCTAAAGTTTGCCGATTTATTGGTTGAACTCCCTTCTCAAAACCTTGTACTTCTGCAACCGCAAGCCCTATTGGGTGAGGAAGTGCACGCAAGGTTTGGTGCTGAGTTTCCAATTCGTTTTGATTTTCTCGATACCATGCAAGGCCAGAACTTGAGTCTGCAAGTACACCCTCTAACCGAGTATATCCAGCAAGAATTTGGAATGCATTATACCCAAGATGAAAGCTACTACATGCTGGAGGCGGATGAAGATTCGTGTGTCTATCTAGGGACGAAAACGGGCGTGGATCCTGATGAAATGATGGACGCGCTGTATGAAGCACAGCGTGGTGGCCCAGCGTTTGACGATCAAAAATTCATCAATCAATTCCCAGCTAAAAAGCATGATCATTTCTTGATCCCTGCCGGTACGATTCACTGTTCAGGTAGCAATACCATGGTGCTTGAAATTAGCGCCACCCCTTACATCTTTACGTTTAAGTTATGGGACTGGGGGCGACTAGGTTTGGATGGATTACCAAGGCCTGTGCATTTAGATCATGGTAAAGAGGTTATTCAGTGGGACCGTGACACTCAGTGGGTAGAGCAAAATCTCGTCAATGCTATTACGCCGATCAATGAAGGTGATGGCTGGAAAGAAGAGCGTACCGGTTTACATCAACGTGAGTTTATTGAAACTCGCCGTCATTGGTTTACCAAGTCTGTTTGTCACAACACGGATGGCAAAGTCAATGTATTGAACTTAATTGAAGGACGTGAGGCGATTGTCACAAGTCCAGCCAATAAATTTAAACCTTTCGTTGTGCATTATGCCGAAACCTTTATTGTTCCAGCGAATGTGGGTGAGTACCACATTGCGCCTTATGGTGAGAGTGAAGGGTATGAAATTGCGACAATAAAAGCGTTTGTTAGAAGCTAGTTTTTCTATTTTAAAGAACAAGGAACCAGTATATGAATCATTCAATATGGGGATTTTTTCAATCTCTCGGTAAGACGTTCATGCTGCCAATTGCTTTGCTCGCATTCTCCGGTATTTTACTGGGTGTGGGAGCTGGCTTTGGTGGCTCTGCTGTTCAAGAAGCTTTGCCATTTTTAAGCGCGCCATGGCTACAAGCTATTTTCACCTTTATGGTCAAAATTGGTTTGGCGACGTTTATCTTTCTACCTATATTATTTGCAATGGCCATTCCACTAGGGTTGGTTAAAGAAGACAAAGGCGTTGCGGCACTATCTGGTTTCGTCGGTTACTCGGTCATGAACTTAGCGGTTAATACTTATTTAACTGTATCTGGAGGGATTGAAGGTGCGACTATCAAAACTATTCTCGGTATAGAGACGATAGATACGGGCGTATTAGGCGGCGTTATTACCGGTATTATCGTTTACAAGCTGCATGAGCGTTTCCGTGAGATCCAATTCCATGATGCTTTTGCATTTTGGAGCGGCGCGCGATTTGTACCCATTATTACCACCATCGTAATGTCTGTCGTTGGTCTGGCGGTACCATTTATTTGGCCACCAGTGCAGGCAGGTATCAACTCGATCGGACAATTGATTGCCGTATCAGGTCCATTTGGTCCATTCCTTTACGGAACGAGCGAAATGTTATTGCTTCCATTTGGATTGCATCACATCGTTTCTTCAATGGTGCGTTTTACCGAAATCGGTGGCTCGCAAGTTATTAATGGTGAAAGTGTTCACGGCGCACTAAACATATTTTACGCTCAGTTAGGTGCAGACTTACCAATCTCCTCGTCTGCGACTGCATTCTTGTCGGGCGGCAAGATGCCAGCAATGTTGTTTGGTTTACCGGGTGCGGCGTTCGCAATCTACAAATCGGCTCGATTAGAAAACCGACCAGCGATTAAGGGATTGATTATTTCAGGTATCATCGCGTGTGCGGTAGGTGGTATTACCGAACCGATTCTATTTATGTTCCTGTTTATCGCGCCTGCTTTGTACGTCGCACATGCCTGTTTTTACGGTCTAGGCTTCTTGGTCATGAACTTAGTTAACCATACTATCGGTAATACAGATGGCAACGTGATTGATCTGTTTACTTTTGGCATGCTGCAAGGAACACATACTGGATGGCTACATTTGTTGTGGATTGGTCCGTTGTTCTTCTCTCTTTACTACTTCACATTCCGTTGGGCAATTGAAAAGTGGGATATCATGACCCCAGGACGTGCGGCGGATGAAGATTGCAGCCAAATGGAAAAGGTCTCAACCACTAAACAGGCGGGTGAGTTGAAAGCAACACAGTTTATTGATGCGATGGGTGGTAAAGAGAATATTGCTTCACTCGACAACTGTATTACGCGTTTACGTATGACGGTACATGACATGGAGAAGGTCTCTGATCAGCAACTGAAAAAGTTAGGGGCGCTTGGTGTGATTAAACTTGATAGCCAGGCGATACAGGTGGTTATTGGACCTCAGGTGCATATGCTGAAAAATGCGATGGGTAAGTTGTTAGTCTAGTTTGTACTCAAGAGCCATAGTGATATGGCTCTTTTCTTTTAGAGTTTTGCTATGTTTGATAAAGAAATTGATCGACGAGGTACTTATTGTACTCAATGGGATTACGTGCAAGATAGATTTGGTGAAGCGGATCTATTGCCATTTACGATCTCTGATATGGATTTTGCTGCGCCTGAGTGTGTACTCAACGCGATTAATGAGCGAACAAAACACCCAGTTTGGGGCTACAGTCGTTGGAACCATGATGACTATAAAGATGCGGTAACGTACTGGTTTAAAAAACGTTTTGATGCTCAATTTGACCGTGAAACTTTGGTGTATGGTCCGTCAGTGATCTATATTATTTCACAACTGATCCGCCAATGGAGTGCGGAGCACCAAGGTGTGGTGATTCACACTCCAGCTTATGATGCATTTGGTCATATGCTCACGGGCTTGAATCGTCAGGCTGTGAAATGTGAACTGTTTAAGTCAGGGACAAAATATGAAAAGGATTGGCAACAATTTGAAGTATTGTTGGCTAAGCCTGAAAACACAATATTGCTACTGTGTAGCCCTCATAATCCGACTGGAAAAGTTTGGACTCGTGAAGAGCTACAACGCATTGCTTTGCTCTGTGAACGCCATCAAGTCGCAGTAATTAGTGATGAAATACATATGGATATCAGCTTTCAACCCCATACGCCATGGCAAGGATTTTCAACTAATGAACGGTGGGCATTAGTAAGTTCAGCATCGAAATCGTTCAATATTCCCGCCTTGAATGGTGCCTATGCTTTTATTGCTGATACGGAGTCTAGGGAGCGTTATCTTGTTAATTTAAAGCAAGTTGATGGATTGTCTTCCCCGCCTATTTTGGGCGTACTTGGTTTGATGGCGGCATATAATGATGGTGAGCAATGGCTAGACGAACTGAAAGATTATTTGTTGGATAACCACCAATATGTAAAGCGGACTCTTGAGCATAACTTCCCGCAACTGAGCTACGATATTCCAGAAGCGACCTATTTAGCGTGGATCAATTTAGCGCCGCTGAATATCGATATGGAGGAGCTAAACATACGCTTAGTGAAGCAGTACAAAGTGGCTATTATGCAAGGCTCTCACTATGGCGAGCAAGGGCAGAGCTATATTCGCATGAATTTAGGTTGCAGCCGCCGCAAAGTAGAGCGTGGCATTGAAGCCTTAATACAAGCAATTAACGATCTTATTCGTTAGGTTTGGTTAAACGAAAAGGCGAGTATAAGTTACTCGCCTTTTCGACATTCTAGAGGATTTACTTATCACTCAGCGCAATTTTGCCCGCTAAACCAATCAGTAATACCCCAGACACACTTTCAAGCGCGCGCGAGTAGCGCATCGAGTTATTGGTGAATTTGTTGAGACAGTTCAACTGCTGAGTGAACAATGAAGCTATTGCGAAAGCGGATAAAAGTAGAATTGTGATCAGGGTTACATCATCGACACGAGTTTATATGCGGTGAGATCGACAAACGCTATACAGACGTATGTTTGTGGATATATTTTGATTGGGGAAGTCCGGTGCAGCAACAAAAGCACTTTGATAGATTTGAACAACATATGCGTCAACGCTTCGTTATTAGTGATGAAGAGTGGCAGGCTTTTGTTGAACAAGGTTCGCCGAAATCTTTTTTGAAAGGGGATTCCCTTTTTATCGCAGGCGAAGTTGTCGACAAGGTACGTTTTGTCTTTCAAGGCACTTTATGTAATTTCTACCTTACATCTGAAGGAAATCGTCGCAATAAATCTTTTCTCCAACAGGGGGACATTTCTGCATGCCTTTCTTCTTTTGCACGAGATTTACCTGCGCGTTTTTATTGCGAAGCTCTCTCTGATGGTGAGTGCTTCGAAATATCGGCAAAAGCGTTAAAAACACTGAGTGGAAGCTGTGTTGGGTGGCAGAATGCTTTCTCTTCCATGGTTACGGATTTGGCATTGAAAAAAGAGGCACGTGAAGCCGATTTACTTCTACTATCTCCAACAGAATTGTATCTACAATTTATTTTCGATTCACCCAAATTGGCGCAATCATTAACCAATTATCATATTGCTTCCTACTTGGGGATTACCGAAGTCTCTCTTTCTCGCATTCGCGCCAAACTCGGCGTACAAAACGCCTATCAGCGGCAACCGCACAAAGATGTTTGACTTTAACGTTTGTTAAAGTTTTGTCGATCTAAGCTCGCTATTCTTCCTTTCTATACAGAGGAATAGGGAGTCAACATGGAACTTTCGAACAAATACATCGTGCTTACAGGGGGGACGTCAGGGGTAGGGCGACAACTCGTCGCACAACTGGCTCGTGACAATCAGTTGATCGTTTTAGGTAGAGATCAAAAGAAGCTGCATGCTCTCAAAGATCAATATCCAACGATCATGACTTATCAAGTTGATTTGGAAAGTGTCAGACATGTCCACCAACTAGGCCAAGAACTTGCACAAGATCTGCCGAAAGTTGATGTATTAATCAACAATGCCGCAGTGCAGTTTATGCCACAAATTCATGAAGATACCTTTGTTTTCGCCACAGTAGAGCGGGAAATAAACACCAACTTCACCTCTGTTTGTGCCTTGATTCATGGGTTACTCCCCGCTCTAAGTAAGTCTAAACCGGCTCGAATCGTTAACGTGAATTCGGCGCTGGGTCTTGTACCTAAAACCTCCTCGGCTGTGTATTGCGCCAGCAAAGGCGCACTCAATATCTTTTCACAAAGTTTGCGCTATCAATTTGAGAACTCGGCAATTCGAGTTCAGCAAGCATTTTTGCCCTTGGTGGACACTGATATGACGAAAGGCAGAGGGAAGAATAAGATGTCCCCTGAATCGGCTGCGTCCGCCATCATTAATGGTATTGAGAAAAGTGAGAAAGATTTTGATATCGGTGCGATTCGTTTTTTACGCGTATTGCTCGCTTTTGCACCGAATGTGGCGCGCCGGATCCTCAAGAGAACATAGCAAGCGCTAAAAGTTAAGCGCTGCAGCACCAAGTTTTTCTAGTGCGAGTGTCAGTGCACAGGCACCTCTTTTCCTCACTAAATCAAGATTCGTTATCCTTAAGGAGTAAATATGGCACCTTTACTTAAACTGATGGGCATTATGGCGTTATGCTTTGCTTCCACCTTCATTTTAGCCAATGCGATGGGTTGGCTGACATTAGATCAGATCGAAGTTTGGTTAACAGAAGCCAATACGTTGAGTATTGGTACAGTCGCTTTGGTGGTTGTCTTCCTGTTGTTTCTCGACTTGTTTATTGCCGTTCCCACGCTTTCTATCATGATGTTAGGTGGTTATTTTGCTGGTGTTTATATCGGAGGCTTGGCGGCTTTCACTGGGACTTTACTCGCGGGCGCTGGTGGCTATATTTTGAGTGACCTGTTTGGTGAGAAGATCGTCAACATAGTAGTAAAAGATGTGCAGCAACGTAAGGAACTACGAGAAAAATTCAATCGTCACGGTGTTTTGATGATTCTTCTTTCTAGAGCAATGCCAATTCTTCCTGAAGTCACTGCGTGTATGTCTGGGATAAGCCGAATGTCATTTATTAAGTTCATGCTCGCGTGGTGTACGGTCAATTTACCCTACAGCTTTATTGCCGCTTATGCAGGTTCAATTAGTTCACTGGAAAATCCGACGCCAGCAATCATTACCGCAATTTCTTTGACTGTATTTTTTTGGTTAGGTTGGGGATTGCTTGATCGTTATGCTTTGAAGCGCAGTTCGATACCGTAAACCATGGCGCATTCCCTAGTGCCTTGGGGGTATTCGAGTGTCAGTGCATCGCTGGGGATCGTTAGCATTTATGATCACTTATCACTCAGCGCAATTTTGCCCGCTAAACCAATCAGTAATACCCCAGAAACACTTTCAAGCGCGCGCGAGTAGCGCATCGAGTTGGGGTGGCTGAATAGCCAACTGCCTAATGTCGCGTAGAGCAAATTGCAACCCGTTGCCAGAGCGCTAAAAATTAGCCCGAGCATCAGCAGTTGTGTCGATGTTGCCCCTGCTGATATATCGATAAACTGCGGTAAAAAAGAGAGAAAGAATAAGGCGACTTTCGGGTTGAGTACACTAACTACAACACCTTGCATAAACACGTTTCGGTTGGATTCTGTTGATTGGTTCATCTGTAAACTGCTGTCACCACGCCAAGCGGACAGCAGAGCTTGCACACCTAAGTAAACGAGATAAGCGGCGCCGAGCCACTTCACCGCAGTAAAAGCCAATGCCGAGCTAACAATAATCGCCGAAAGCCCGAGGCATGCGGCGAGCGTGTGGACAAAATAGCCAGCACCCAAACCAAGTGCGGCTTTGATGCCTGTGGTCATTTTGCCTTTCATCGTATTCGAGACAATGTAGACGACATCAGGACCTGGAATAAGGTTGATCGTCAAACAGGCCACGGCAAATAAAAGTAGTGTGTTGATATCCATATATAACCTTCCTTGCACTGCTATCATAGGGTTTGATTAAAAAACAATCAACCTATCCAGTTCTCTACTATTTCTCATTGATGAAGAGAGTATTACTTAACGTTATTGATGATTTAACCAATTAATAGATGCCTGTACTTTGTTGGTAGTTATATTAATAGTTGGGGAGGGAATTAATCATGCTGGAAGACTAGGTATTTAAGTTTGGTGAACTACTATTGGATTGATGGGCGCTGAGTAAAGGGGTGAATCGTAGTGAAAGCACCGAGCGTAAAGTTATGGGTGATGGCAAGTAACATAATGCTATATGTCTCTTCATTACGCGCGGGAACAGCACTGATACTGCCGGGGCAACATCAAGATGGTGTGGATTTAAGCGGGCGCCCAATCACAGCCAGTGAGGTGATTAAGTGGGAGTTGCGACATGCAGATATCGTGTTTGGCTCATATGCGAACAAAAGTGATAACGAGCGCACCAAGGCGGTTGGTTACATGTACAACCAGAAGCTTGAATTAAACAGTGGAAAGCTAGAGAACGACTTGCGCAACTATGCGGAGTTAAACGGTCTCAATTATGAAGACTTCTTCCTCCATTTCTCTGAAGATACGGTTTTAGCGGAAATTGAGCCTTCTCATGGTGAGAAAACCATTCTAAATCGTAAGCCGATGATCGTTGGCTATACCACGAGCAGTGATCACGCCGGTTTTTGGCTATATCAGCAATCACCATGGGATGCGGATGTGTTCGAGCATCATAGCAAGGGAGGCGCGCTGTATATCTATCATGCAGAGATGTTTGATCAAATCGAGCTTAATTTTAGCCAGCTTGGCAGTGGTGGTTCATTTATCGTCGAGTACCCCTCACGAGTTGATGCGCGCGGACAAGTGTCGGCTTGGTCACGATTCGATCTCCGTCATGATAGTACGCAAACCATGACTCAAAATGGCAATCTTGTATGGCAATTGCCCAGCGACTGGGCGCGAGCGAGCACTCATGATGGCAGTGGAGCCAGTTATGGTAGCGGGCAATATTTTGGTTCTACGTTTCTGCGAGATGGTGGTCGGCTCTATGCGGTGAGAATTACTTGGCAAGGTAGTGAGCAAGATGTGCGCCCAAGGCTTAAAGAAGTCAAACTCAAAAATAGTTTCCCTGTGGTTAAACTCACTGATGCACCCACACATACACCAAGTGGCAGTGAGATCAAAACGTGGCGCAAGGTGCGTGGTTTTGATGTCTCAGCGGATCTCAATCAAGACAACTACCTTTCTTGGAATGAATACAAAAATCGCAGTAATAAAAATGCTACGGCGCGCTTTAGATGGGAATCTCGGGTGATTCCATTTGGACGAATGTGGAGCCAGAACTCATCATGGGCAATCACCAATATAGCCAGTTTAGGCTTCCTTGATGCGATGTATGATTTCTACTCAGTTGAGTGGGCGGAGCAAGGGCTTAATGGTGCATACAATGATGATACCAATAAGTTAATTGGTGCTAATCAGTTTACGGTTTACTCCGGCGGGACGGTGACTGAGCTCGGTCTGGTAGTTGATAGCGATGCGGCGGACTCTCTGTATAAGCAGCAGTTTTCTTCTTTTCTCAATCGTCTCGCACAGAGAGAAGCCGAAGCGTTGATTGGGTTGAATATCGGTGCTGCCAACCTTTATGGACGTAATGGTCAAAATCATTTGGTGGATGCGGGCTCACTCTATTTACGAGAGCATTACTTGTTTCCATCTACAGGATTTACCGGTTACGCAGGCATCGCTAAGTTTTGGGACAACTCAGCACTGGCTGAGCAGGGAAATAGCGTAATTTTTCAAGCGACGACCCGCTACGGAAGAGTTCAATATTTTGGTAACAGCCAAGAGAACTGGCAGCAAGATCAATACTCAAGCTTGGCGGCGTTTTATCTTAATTTTTACCCACAATACAGCTATTTCAATCAGTGGAATAACGACTTTATTTATGGCAGTGACAACACCACCGAGAGTAATTTCTGGCAGGCTGGTGTTGCGAAAAACGTTGCCTATCAGCCAGCGGCGCTGCAAGCGATTGATATTGGTGAGCCCGCCAATACAATTCCGGATGGATACCAAGCTATTCCATTGATGATGTCTACACTGACTCCTACGCCTGCCGATTACACAATTGTCGGAGATTCGACCGCAACGTCTGTTGTGCATGCTGATCTACCTAATGGCGCGACGCAGTTGCTTCCTACCTACACTTACTTTGCCTATCAATCTGAGCGTCAAGTGGTGACTGGGGCACCCGAAGAGATGGTGCTTGCACGCGAATTCAGCAAAGGAAGAGTGCTTTATCGTACCGACTTTTCTGGACGTAATGCCGATTACTACTCAGCAGAGCCAATCACGATTACCTTGCCACAACCGATGCGCGTGGTCGATAGCCAAGGCAACATAGGCGATTATGTTTCACAGGTAGAGATTGGTGGTTATCAGGGGATGATATTGCTCTATTAACGCTAGTGTTTTCAAATGGGCTCTCCGATGAGCCCGTCACAGTATGCTTTAACGCTATATTAAGCTGAAATTTGGTTAAACAATCGGACTAGCGAGAAGGTTAAAAAATCTGGTCGAGCAATAAGTTTGTTTCGGTTTGCACAATGCCTTTGATTGAGCGAATCCGCACTAATAATCCACCAAGCACCGAGAGGTTTTCCGCTTGGACTTCAGCTATCAAATCCCAATGGCCATTGGTGTGATAAACCGAAATGACTTCATGGAAGGCTTCTAACTCTTTGAGTACGTTAGCTTCATCTTTAGCTTCAACAGAAATACTCATAATGATCTTTACTGTGTTCGCTTCCACTTCCGCCTCATGTTTGAGTTTGACGGTATAACCGAGGATCACCTCTTCTTTCTCTAACTTGTTAATTCGGTTTTGCACCGTCGCTCGCGAGACTTTGAGTTTATTAGCCAGATTCACAACTGACATGCGGGCATTTTTTCTCAATAGAGCCAATAGTTGGCGATCAATATCATCTAGGTTACTCATTGCAAAACTCAAAATAGAAAGCGGTTTTAGCATAATGCCACTTTTACCTATCAAAATGCTAATTATGCTTAAACATTTGTGCATTAGTCTGTCTTTTTGTTGGCTCTACTTAGACTTAAAATGGTGGTGAACCATATAAAAACAGCAACAATTTTCCCTTGTCATCAGAGTCGTGCCTGCGTATCTGCACTGTGATGCGACCATATTTAGCAAGGGAACAGTGAGACTTAAGATGACATTATTTCTAGATGTAGATGCACTATCCAAATTAGTAAAAGCTCAAGGTTGTGAAACCTTTATGGGCGGTTTACTTGAGTACATGCAACAGGACTTTTCTCGTTGGGAAGAGTTCGATAAATCTGCTCGCACGGCGGCGCACAGTGAAGTGGGCGTGATTGAGCTTATGCCAGTAGCTGACCATCAAAACTACGGCTTTAAATTTGTAAATGGTCACCCATCAAATCCGAAGCATGGCTTATCCACGGTGATGGCGTTTGGCGCATTAGCCGATGTGGCGACAGGCTACCCTCGTTTATTGTGTGAGATGACCATTTCGACCGGTCTTCGCACTGCGGTTACTTCGGTAATGGCGGCGAAAGCGTTAGCTCGCCCTGATTCTAAAGTGATGGGGTTGATTGGTTGTGGCGCACAAAGCGAGTTTCAATCGATCGCTTTTCATAAATTACTTGGCATCACTGAGCTACGTATCTTTGATATTGATAGCGCAGCGATGGATAAATTGGCGAATCACTTACTAGCATACCCAGAGCTTAAAGTGGTTGCGGCAAACTCAGCTAAAGAGTGTGTTCAAGGTGCAGATATCGTCACAACCGTAACGGCGGACAAAGCTTACGCAACTATTCTGACACCAGATATGGTCGAGGCGGGCATGCACATTAACGGTGTGGGTGGTGATTGTCCGGGCAAAACTGAGCTGCATATTGATGTACTGCGTGCAGGCAAAATCTTTGTTGAGCATGAGCCACAAACTCGTGTTGAAGGAGATATTCAACAACTGCCTGCCGAGCATAAGGTGAATCCATTGTGGGAAGTAATTGCAGGCAAAGCACAAGGGCGTGATAGCGCTGAGCAAATTACCATTTTTGATTCAGTAGGCTTCGCACTCGAAGATCTTTCGGTACTGCGTTACACCTATGATTTGGCAACTGAGCTAAATATCGGCGAGCAGATCGAAATTGTGCCGCGCATGGCAAACCCGAAAGATCTGTTTGGCTTGATGATGAGCCGCTAGACCTAATGATTGCTGAATTGAAGTTATAACCAAGGCGAACTGAAAAGTTCGCCTTTGCTTTTATAAGCGCTGACAAGTTAGTATGGAAAATTGCATCAGCCCGCGATGGACCGCCAAATGACACCTCAAATCAAACATGAAATGACCTCGACCGTTTGGGGTATGCTTATACTGCTTTCAATATTGTGGGGCGGGTCCTTTTTCTTTGTCGGCGTCGCAGTCAATGAATTGCCACCGTTGATTATTGTCACGTTGCGCGTGAGTTTAGCCGCACTGACGCTTTGGGTAATCGCACTGCTCACGGGGCATCGCCCGCCTAAAGATTACCGTGTATGGGCAGCCTTTCTTGGTATGGGGCTTCTCAATAATGTGATTCCATTTCTGCTGATTGTTTGGGGGCAAACTCAGATTGCTTCTGGTTTAGCGTCAATTCTAAACGCCGCGACGCCAATATTTGGCGTGGTGGTCGCAGGTCTCTTTTTACCGGATGAAAAGCCCACACCGCTGAAAGTATTGGGGGTGGTGATTGGCTTTATTGGTGTGGTGACCATGATAGGTTTACCGGCGTTGGGCGGCGAAAGTCCTTTGCTGGCACAATTGGCGATATTAGGCGCAAGTACCAGTTACGCGTTTGCCAGTGTGCATGGTCGACGCTTTAAAGCGATGAAGATCAGCTTAATTATGTTGGCAGCCGGGCAGGTGACCGCATCCAGTCTGGTTTTATTGCCTGTCGCACTGGTGGTAGAAAGCCCAAGTTTGTTTGCCAATGTAAGCTTGCATACTTGGTTGTCAATTTTGGGTCTTGCTGTGGTCTCGACCGCGTTGGCTTACATGCTGTACTTTAAAATCTTAGAGCTTGCTGGTGCGACGAATGTTTTATTGGTAACGCTATTAGTGCCAGTTTCTGCAATTTTACTTGGCGTCGTATTTTTGGATGAATCCTTGCAGCCAATCCACTTAATTGGCATGGCGCTCATCGCGCTGGGCTTGTCAGCTATTGACGGGCGACTTTGGCAAAAGCTGCGGAATTGAGCGCGAGCAAACTAGCCTTGGTTACAACGTCATGACTCATGATGTTGTCAGTCAGGCATGTTAATAGGTAATGCGCTGGTATGTTTGACCTCATCCAAGACAAATAAAGTCTGTGCTTCCCTGACCTCGGGGAAGCTACGCAGCTCTTTTAAGATAAACTGTGATAACTCTTTGTTCGTACGAGCGACCACTTTCATTAGGTGGTCATAAGGACCAGATAGTGAGTAACACTCTAAGATGAGTGGGTGTTCGCACGCCGCTTTTTTAAACTCATCAAATGCGGCTTCATTTCGCTGATCGATACTGACCTGAATAAAAGCCGTGACACCAAATCCTGCTTTCTCGGCATCCAACATTGCACCGTACTGTTTGATCACTCCGGTTTCTTCTAATTGCTTGGTGCGTCTTAAACACGTGGATTCAGACATATCCGTGGCTTTAGCCAATTCAACAATGGATTTTCTACCATTCTCTTGCAGATGAGAGAGTATCTTTTTGTCTTGTTTAGTTAGCATGACGTAATCCTTCAAAATGACAGGTGGATATGAATGAAGCCACCATAATAGCTTGAATTAGAGGCGACTTTGACGACTAAATTCACATCTTTTCGCATAAAATCTATTCAGCGTTACGGATTAAACAAGGAACAATTAATGGCAACAGAAAAGTTTTTCCACGTGGGTGAATTAAACGCAGAGCAACCACAACCGACTCAATATGAACCATCAAAGTTTGCGAAAGCGCGCCATCCAGAGCCTTATCGTTTTGAAGTAAACTTAACCGCTGAAGCGGGTGATATGCAGAAAAAAACCGGCGTCGTGTCCGTCAATATTCCCGGTTTTAGCCCAGTAAAGCTCTATTGTGATGAACAGCCACCAGTGGGTAATGATACCGCGCCGCCACCGCTTGCATTCTTTTCTGCCGGGATTGGTTTCTGTTTGATGACACATTTAACCGACATTCTGAATGCGCGTAAAATCCAAGTGGATTCACTGAAGTTAGAGCAACGTATTGTGTTTAAAACTAATCTAGGTCACATGCGCGACCACGGTTACATGACCGATGGTGGTTGTGACATCGTAGAAACACACGTGATCATTGAAAGCCCTGAGCCAGAAGAGAAGATCAAAGATTTGCTCAATGAAGCGGAAAATGGCTGCATGGCACACTATGCATTGAGAAATCCAATTCCTTGGTCAACTAGATTGGTTTATAACGGAGAAGAAGTGATTAGCCGTAGTGGTAATTAGCCACGATTTTGTTGGTTTTTATTAATCGTAGTTATGGACGTTTGCGCAAATATTTACGTTAGGTATTTGCGCTTTTTTATATTTTTCAGGAGGCGTTATTTAAATTACGTCGCTCAGTTTCAGCTTGAGCATGTACTGTTTGGCAATACTAAATGTGCGTAATGTCACATATTTGATGGTGACTGTAATTTACCTATTCCATAGTTCTTTCCACTGAAGTTATTGGTGTGGTGGGCAGAGGTTTATGGGGTTTTGCGTTAATTAATTTTATTAATATCAATGTTTTAATGTGGAAATTGTCTTGGATAATAGAGTGTTCCAACTGTTTCTTAGAGTTTGCCGATGCGTTAAATAATGTATCAATCATGCAGCAACAAATAAGTTAATGCGCATTGAGCATAGTAAAAATGCAAACTATTCATTTTACTCATAATGTTAAAGGACTAGTATTTTTGGAGTCTTCAGAGTGCCTATTTGGTTCTCATATCAAAAATACTTCCGCCACGTAAAACTGAACGATAAGTACGTTTCATATGAGAATTAATCTGTATAAGGAAACTACCTATGGCTCAGTTAGTCGATGAAATCGTATTTCAGTCCGGGGTCAAGCTAAATAACCGTATCGTGATGGCGCCGATGACCATCCAATCTGCGTTTTTTGATGGTGGCGTTACTCAAGAAATGATCAATTACTACGCGGCTCGTTCAGGTGATGCGGCGGCGATCATTGTCGAGAGTGCGTTTGTTGAAAACTATGGTCGAGCATTTCCAGGTGCGCTAGGTATCGACACCGACAGTAAAATTGCGGGTTTAGCGAAATTGGCAGCGGCAATCAAAGCCAAAGGTTCAAAAGCGATTTTGCAGATCTACCATGCTGGTCGTATGGCAAACCCTGAATTTAACGGTGGTCATCAGCCAATTTCTGCCAGTCCTGTAGCGGCCTTGCGCGACAATGCTGAAACGCCACTTGAGATGACTAAAGATCAAGTCGAAGCGATGATCGAAAAGTTCGGTGACGCGGTAAGACGCGCTATCATCGCGGGCTTTGATGGTGTCGAAATCCATGGCGCTAATACCTACCTCATTCAGCAGTTCTTTTCTCCACACTCAAACCGTCGCCGCGATAAGTGGGGCGGTAATATCGAAAAACGCACTAGGTTCCCACTAGAAATATTGGCGAAGACTAAGCAAGTTGTCGCTGAGCACAATAAAACCGAGTTTGTCATTGGTTACCGATTCTCACCGGAAGAAATTGAGCAGCCGGGTATTCGCTTTGACGACACCATGTTCTTACTTGATAAGCTTGCCGCGCACGGTTTGGACTACTTCCATTTCTCAATGGGCAGTTGGCTGCGTAATTCGATTGTTACGCCAGAAGATCAACAGCCTTTGATTGATAAATACCGTCAGATGCAATCTGAGCACGTCGCGAAAGTGCCAGTGATTGGTGTGGGTGGTATTGCCCAGCGCGCGGATGCTGATAAAGCCCTAGAGCAGGGCTACGATATGGTGAGTATCGGTAAAGGCTACTTAGTTGAGCCAACTTGGGCTGGTAAAGTTCTGCGTGATGAGCCTTGCGCTGAGTTTGCGGACATTGCCCAGCAAGAAGCATTGCAAATTCCAACTCCGCTATGGGAAATCATGGATTACATGATTGTCGACAGTGCGGCAGAAGCGTTGAAACACCAACGCATTAAAGAACTGCAAAATGTGCCAATCAAGTTTAATTCTGGTCAATATACAGCCTATGGACGTGGTCACAATGGTGACTTACCGGTTACGGTAACCTTCTCTGAGGATCAAATCCTTGAAATCGTTGTCGATTCTTCAAAAGAGTCGGATGGTATCGCAAACCCAGCGTTCGAGCGTATTCCACAGCAGATCCTTGATGGACAGACGCTTAACATCGATGTGATTTCAGGGGCGACAGTAAGTAGCCAAGCGGTATTAGATGGGGTGTCTAATGCGGTTGATTTAGCTGGTGGTAACTCAGAAGCATTGCGCTGCAAGGCAAAAGAAGCGGTGGTATGGTCTTCGAAAACCATTAAAGAAACGGTGGATGTCGTCGTCGTCGGCGGCGGTGGTGCGGGTTTAAGTGCAGCACTGACAGCACTTGATAAAGGCAAGTCTGTTATCTTGCTGGAAAAATTCCCAGCGATTGGCGGTAACACGGTTCGTACCGGTGGTTGGGTCAACGCTGCAGAGCCTGCATGGCAAAATGATTTCCCAGCCCTGCCGGGTGAAAAAGAGACCTTAATGCTTTTGGCGAAAACGCCAGAATCTGAGTTTGTTGGTCAGTACCTTGAAGATTTCCGCGTACTAAAATCTCAGCTTGATGATTACTTTACCGCTTTGGCTAATGGTGAGCAGTACTTGTTTGACTCTGTTGAACTGCACCGTATTCAAACCTATCTAGGTGGTAAGCGTACCGACTTAAATGGCGAGGCGATTTTTGGTCAATATGATTTGGTTGAGACGCTGACTTCTCGCTCGATGGAATCTATCGATTGGTTGAGTGACAAAGGTATCGACTTTGACCGCAGTGTGGTTGAAATCCCTGTAGGGGCATTGTGGCGTCGTGCTCATAAACCAAAACGTCCTAAAGGTGTCGAGTTTGTCGATAAACTGCAAAAACGCATTCAAGAGCAAAATGGTCGCATCATTACCGATACGCGCGCGACAGATTTGATTGTTGAAGAGGGCAAAGTCGTTGGTATCAATGCGGTTCAAGCGAACGGGACTCAATTAGAACTGCGCGTTAACCATGGTGTAGTGCTGGCGTCTGGCGGTTTTGGTGCAAATACGCAGATGATCAAAAAGTACAATACCTATTGGAAAGAGATCGCCGATGATATCAAAACCACCAACTCTCCAGCACTCGTAGGCGATGGCATTGAAATCGGCGAGAAAGCGGGTGCAGAATTGGTGGGTATGGGCTTTGTGCAATTGATGCCAGTGGGCGATCCTAAATCAGGCGCTCTGCTAACAGGTTTGATCGTTCCGCCAGAGAACTTTGTCTTTGTTAACCAACAAGGTAAGCGTTTTGTTGATGAATGTGGCAGCCGTGATGTGTTGTCATCCGCCTTCTTTGACAATGGTGGTCTGATTTACATGATTGCCGATGAGAATATCCGCCAAACTGCGGCGAATACATCTGATGAAACCATTGAGCGCGAAATCAAAGAGGGCATCATCATTCAAGCCGATACGCTTGAAGAGCTAGCCGAAAAGATTGGCGTTCCGGCAGAGCAGTTAACCGAGACGATTGCACAGTACAATCACTGTGTTGAACAAGGGCAAGATCCAGAGTTCCATAAGAGTGCGTTTGGTTTGAAAGTCCAGCAGGCACCATTCTACGCCACACCACGCCAACCATCGGTTCATCACACCATGGGTGGTTTGAAGATTGACACCAAGGCGCGTGTTATTGGCACTGATGGTCATGCGATTCAAGGTCTATACGCGGCAGGTGAGGTGACTGGGGGTATCCACGCGGGTAACCGTTTGGGTGGTAACGCACTTATTGATATCTTCACTTACGGTCGTATTGCTGGTGAGAGCGCTGCGGATTCAATTTAATTATCTGAATTTGTAGCGAGATAGGGGGGAGCGACGCTTCCCTCTTTTTCATTTTAGTCAGTGATTTAGTAGAAAGTAGGAGCCGTATGACCAATTACCGCGCCAGTTTTCAGATGATGGGGACCATTATTGAATTATTGGTTTATCACCCAAATGGTGAGCAACTGATTCGACAGGCTTACCAACAACTTCAGAATTATGCCCAGCGTTTTACCGTGAATCAGCCGAACTCTGAATTGATGGCGGTGAATCATAATGCGGGTATCGCTTCAGTTAGGGTCAAAGATGATCTGTTCCAATTGATTAAATTGGCAAAAGCGCACAGCCAAGATCTCAATAACCCTTTCAATATTGCGATCGGTCCATTAGTCAAAGCATGGCGAATCGGTTTTAACGACGCCAAAGTGCCGAGTCAAAATGACATTAAAGCCAAGCTTGGTTTGGTCGACCCAACGAATATCTTGCTGGATGAAGCGAATAAGTCCGTCTATTTAAGCCAAGTCGGGATGGAGATTGACCTTGGAGCAATCGCCAAAGGTTACTTCGCTGATCAAGTAAAACGTATGTTAGTTGATGCGGGTGTCGAGCATGGTTTTATTAGTCTTGGTGGCAATGTGCTGACTATTGGCTATTCACCGAAAAACAGCAACCACGCTTGGAATGTCGGCATTCAGAATCCACTCGCCGCACGTGGCGATGTGTTACGTGTGGTGCCTTTGAAAGGTATGTCTATGGTCACTTCGGGTATTAACGAGCGCTATTTTGATGTTGATGGTCAGCGCTATCATCATCTGTTGGATGCAAGGACAGGCATGCCAATTACCACTGAAATTGCCAGTTTGACCATCATTTCCGAGCAATCAGTCGATGGCGAAATATGGAGTACAGCAGGCTTTTTACCGAGTGTGGCTGAGGCAATGGATTACATTAATGTGCAAGCAGGAATTGAAGCAGTCGCAGTATCAAAGCTGGGAGAAGTGTCAGTGACGAACGGTTTAGTGGATCAAGGCGGGATGATTGTTCCCGCCTGATATTGTTAGGTTTAGCTAGAGAGCGGAGTCTGGGAGGTCGAGCTTATTCAAACGATGGTTCTGAATTTGTAGGGTTTTCTTCGCTTCCCAATGGGTGATGAACACAACAGAAGCAATGATAATTGTCGCTCCGATCCACAGCCTGCCTGGGGGAACCCAGCCAAACATCATCCATCCAGCTAGAACATTGAGCGGCAGTTTGGCATGGTCAAAAGGTTGGATAAACGACGCTTCGGCAATGGAATAGGCTTTTACAATTGACCACTGTGCCAAAGCAGTGGCGACGCCAGCCAAAAACAGTAAACACCAAACCTCGATGCCTTGTGGCATCTGCCATTCTGGTATTGCGACCACAATATTAAATGGGGTGATGAGCATCAGTAGGTAGATCACCATTGTAGAAGGTGGTTCGTCGCAAGAGAGTTTTTTAACAATGAGTGAATAACAAGCCCAAAAGAAAGCCGCACAGACTGGAAGTAGCGCAGCCCAGCTAAAAGCATCACTCCATGGTTCAAGGATGATCATCGCACCAATAAACCCAGTCAGTGTTGCTACCCACCTCGCTGAACCAACCGTCTCTTTGAGGATCAGCCCACAACCTAAGGTAGTAAACAAAGGTGAAATCATCAGCAGGGCGATACCTTGCCAAATTGGTACAGGATAGGCTAACGCCCACATCCATAGCTGAATACCAATTACCGATAGAAAGACGCGAAAGATATGCCAACCTAACTTTTTGGTCGTTAAGGAACGACGAATACCTAAGCTTTTTAGGTAGGGTAGGATCACAACAAGCGCAATCGCATATTGGATAAAAGTGATGGTGGTTGAGCTAAGCCCGTAATGGATACTCAGCCATTGAGCTAATGTATTGACTAGCGCGAAAGAAACTCCCGCGACTAGCATCCATCCAGCCCCAAATACAGAATGATTATTATGGTACATAGATTGATGTGCTCTAAATAAATATACCCGTCCTACTTGAAGTCGCAGCGGTGTCGCCTACCTGCATCTCCAAGTTGTTTGGGTATAGACGAAAACAGCTATGGAAATGATTGAATTTAATTATTAATAACTGCTATTTATAGTTATGAATAATTTATTTATAGCGTTTTCGTCAGAAGTGGCGTAGATGGAAATATTATTATGCGAAAATAAAATTAATTCTTGTTATTTCATTATCTAGGCTAAGTAAAGTTTGTTTAGCCTAGATAACTGACGTTGTTATAAATTGGAAAATCAGTAGATGATTGATGACACTAATTATTAGTGTTCTTTAACTACGTCACTTAAATCTACACGCAGGCGAGGGCCATAAACACCCTCAGGCAGGCGTTTACCACAACTCACAACCATACAAACTTCAGCCTCTTTAGGCAGGTTAAGTAGTGATTTGATTGCGTTTTCCTCAAACCCTTCCATTGGGCAGGTATCGTACTCTTTTTCAGCCAGCGCATACATGAAAGTCATTGCGGCTAAAGCAGCACTTTTATTAAGAATGACACGTACGTCATTACGACGCAGTTCTTGTCCCGCCTCACCATCTAAGCCTTTGTATTCAATCAGACCCTCGCCGCCATATAGGAATGGCATATCTTTCTCATAGTAAGCAAATACATGCTCTGGCGTGTTTGGTTTACTAGCAAAAGCATTGCGAATCACTTTGGCATTCATCTCTGCGCGTTGACGCCATTTCTGTGGTGCCGTAACAAAAACAATCAGTTCGTTGGCTGTTTTAGCTGCATTTTGACCAAGGCAACACGCTTTCATTTTCTCAAGCATCTCAGGGCTTCTTACGCGGTGGAATTCCCATAGCTGCATGTTAGAGCTATTTGGTGCCATAGTGGCTAACTCAAGAGCTTGTGTCACTACATCGGCATCATATGCATAGTCTTTATCGTATTTACGTACTGCGCGGCGGTAATTCACCACATCACTAAAAGCTTTCATAGATATTTCCTATATTTCAATTTGAATTTAATCGACGAGTGCAATTTATCAGGATGACAGTGTCAAAATGAAATATTTTTCGATGTTTCATAAATGAAACGTTTTGAAATGGTGAAATATTCAAAATGACATTTTTGACCTCAAATAACGTGACTAATACGAGATAGATCACAATTGAATATGGCAAATAAATGTTCAAAGTGGCTTTTTGAGCATTCAATCAAGATTCAAAATTTCATTTTGTCATATTCCTATTGAAAATTTTGGTTTTCCATAATGATTCATTCATCAAGTCCACATTCAAAACCAAAGGTAATTAACGATGAATCAAAATGAAAAAGTTCCCGCAAGGGGATGGGCGATAGTATGGATAGCTTGGCTTGCTTTCATGGTTGCTAACTTATCAAACTTCGCTTTTGGTGTAATTTTGCCAGATATGCGTGCAGATATTGCATTTGACTTAGAAACGGCAGGCTGGCTCAGCGCTATCGCCTGGATTGGTAAAGGTCTACTGACGATTCCAATCATTTGTTTCATTAGTAAAGGAAAACCTAAGACTGTTTTATTTTGCATTTTCTTAATCTTAGGTATCGGCATGCTGCTACAAGGCTTCGCCACTAACGTCACCATGCTGTTTATCGGTCGTCTATTTGTTATGGGCGTCGCTGCGGGCATCGTTTCGGTACTGGTTGTCTTTAAGATTCAATGGTTTCCTAAGGAAAGACTGGGCTCTATTAACGGTATCGAAATGTTCACCGGCCCTGCGGGTCAAATGTTAGGTACTGCTGCATTTCCTATGTTCCTTGCCATGATGACAGGTTGGCGTGAAGTGATGAACGTAATGGGTGTGTTCTCGTTAATTCTTGCTTTTGCATGGTTATTTGTCGCAAAAGATAAAGGTGAGACGCAATCTAACTACGAAAAAGTACCAGTTCTACAACCGCTTAAAGAGGCGTTAACCTACAAGAATACTTGGATCTTAGCCATTGCATGGCCAATGACGTCACTGACTTGGATTGCGGTATATACCTTCTGGCCAACTTACGCGGTAGAGAGTTTGAATCTATCCATTGCTCAAGCAGGTATGGTTCTCGGTTTCTTGCCAATCGGCTCTGCAATCGCTTGTTTAGTCTCGCCAATCTTGGCGCAGAAATGGGGCTATGACAAACCGCTAATCGTTGCTTCTGGTGTGGTTCTGCCAATCGCCTATTACAGCTTGATGCTTACCGCGAGTGTGCCTCTGTTAGCTATTGCAACCTTTATTGCTGGCTATGCTGCCTACAACTTTGTTCCGCTTGCGTTCACCACGCTTTACAAAACGGATATGTCACCACGTGCAGTATCAATGGGTACAGGTTTTATCTTCTCACTCGTGGGCCTTGGTGGTGCCGCTGGTGGTGCCGCGACCGGTTGGCTAGGTACTCAATACGGTTTGGAAACAGCGCTCTCTTTAACCTGTATTACTCCAGCGCTATTCGCGGTTCTAACCATGTTTTTAACTGAAACGGGCTGGAAAGCTGAACAGAAGAAAGAACAAAACTTAGAAACGCCATTAGAAAAGAAACCAGCTTAATAATCTGATAACGAATAATTACGAATTAAAGGTGTGAAATGAACTTCCTACTCGATAAAGAACATCAAGCAATCTTTGAAAAAGCAAAAGCGTACAGCTTGGAATGCTTGGCTCCATTCGCTTCTCAACTAGAAAACGATCGTGAGCTGTTAAAAGCCAAAATGAAAGAAATGGCTGAGCAAGGCTTCTACGGCTTAGGCATTCCGAAAGAAATGGGCGGCCACAGCTACAACTACCTGCAAATGTCTTTGGTTTATGAAGGCTTAGCACATGGCAGCGGCATCATGTCATTCCTGTTGCAACTGCAAAACAACATCAACATGGAAATCGCAACCTTCTATGAAGATATCGATCCTGAGTTGCTAAAAGTTGTACCAGACCTAGCAAACGGTACTAAAACCACCGCTTTTGTTCTGACTGAAAGTGCATCAGGTTGCGATCCATCGGCAACGAACGCATACGCAGAATTGGTTGGTGACGAATACATCATCCGCGGTCAGAAAGATTGGATCACCAATGCGCAAGATGCTGATTACTTCAACGTGATGGTGAAAGACGGTAAAGACAGCCAAAACATGATCATGTTGTTTGTACCAAATGGCGTTGCTGGTCTCCGTTACATCGCAAACCGTGAGCGCATGATTGGTAACGGCATCGTAGTGGGTAGCTTAGAGTTTGATAACTGTGTGGTACCAAAGCGCAACCTTCTTTCTGCCAATGGTTTTAAAGAAGCGTTGAAAGCGATTGATGTTGCTCGTGTATTTACACCAGCAATTGCCATCGGTGTTGCTCAACAAGCTGTTGACTCGGTAGCGGAATACCTAGGTCAGCGTGAATCGTTCGGTAAGCCAATTCTGACTAACCAAGGTATCCAATGGCAGTTGGCTGAGATGAACACCAAAATCGAAGCTGCGCGTTGCCTGCTTTACAAAACAGCAGCGGTGATGGATAGCGGTGAGCCAGTTGCCAATATCGCGGCAATGAACAAGTTGTTCGCGACTGACGTAGCGATGGAAGTCACAGTGAAGTGTGCTCAATTGTTTGGTGCAGAAGGCTTTATGAAAGATGCGCCAATCGGTAAAGCAATGGCCGTAGCGAAGATGCTACAGATTGTTGATGGCACGACTGAAATTCAAAAAATCGTGGTAGGACGTGGCATCGCACGCCAATACCTACCACGCCGTTAAGAGCATTTTAGACAGATATTAGATGGCTAGTTTCAATAGCGACCAAACTCTGAAGCTAGCCAGTTTTAGCCTGAATTGATACCCAAATTTAAATAATAGGAATATTTAACATGTCACTAAATAACAAAATTATGGATGTAAAAGAAGCAATCGACCTAATTAAATCTGGAGATTGCGTTGCAATTAACGGTTTTGGTTCTCTTTGTTTCCCAGAGACAGTTGCTATCGCTCTTGGCCAAAAATTCCTTGAACAAGGTCAGCCACGTGATCTGAGCTACTACTTTGGTGCTGGCTTAGGTGAATCTCAAGAAGGTCGTCTAATTGACGCTATCTCTCACGAAGGCATGGTTCGTCGCGTTGTTGCTTCTCACTTCATCAAAATGTTGGGTCTGAAAAAGCTTGCTGCTGAAAACAAAATTGAAGCTTACAACCTACCATATGGTCCTATCAGCCACTCATTCCGCGCGGCTGCTGCAAAGCAACCAGGTGTCCTGACTAAAGTAGGTCTAAAAACATTCGTTGACCCTCGTAACAGCCGTGGTGCATTGAACGAGCGTTCAACCGATACACTAGCAGAACTGATGGAAATCGGCGGCGAAGAGTTCTTGTTCTACAAAGCACCAAAAGTCGATGTGGCAATCATCCGTGGTACTACAGTGGATGTGAACGGTAACGTATCATTTGAACACGAAGCGTTCTACCTAGACCCATACAGCACAGCAATGGCAGCAAAAGCGAATGGCGGTAAGGTTATCGTTCAAGTAGAGCGCGTTTCTGCAACGGCATCGCACCCTCGTACAGTTAAACTTCCAGCAGCAATTATCGATGCGGTTGTTGTTGATGGCGAGCAAATGCAAACCATGATCGAGAAGTACGAACCAGCATACACGGGTGAGTTCGTCATGCCTGCGGCTGACATTCCTAAAAAGCATGAAAATATTGCTCACCTAACATCGGGTAGCGGTAAGAAACCTCGTGAACTTCTACATAAAGTTATTGCACGTCGTGCGGCGATGGAACTGGCTGATGGCGCAGTAGTTAACTTGGGTATCGGTGTTCCTGAGTTGGTGCCAAGTGCAGCTAAAGAAATCGGTATGTCGACCAACATGTACCTAACCATTGAAGCGGGTCTGATCGGTGGCACACCAGTTGGCGGTCTATCGTTTGGTGCGGTTCTAAACCCAGAAATGTGTCAAGAAACGGCTAGCCAGTTTGACCTATACGACAGCGGTATGTTGGACATCACATTCGTAGGCGCGATGCAAGTGGATGGCGCGGGTAACGTTAACGTAAGCCGTGCAGGTGACAAGATCATTGGTGTGGGTGGCTTCGTGAACCTAACAGCAAGTGCGAAAAAAGCTGTGTTCTGTTTCCCATTCTCAGGCGGCGGTCTGAAAACTGAGATTGCAAACGGCAAGCTAACTATCCACCAAGAAGGTATGTACCCTAAATTTGTTGCTGAAGTGGATGAGATTTCAGCAAGTGGCGACTTCCGTGCAGAAGAAGGCGGCGTAACTATCTACGTAACAGAGCGTTGTGTATTTGAACGTACTCGTGACGGCATGGTTCTGACTGAAATCGCACCGGGTGTGGATCTACAGAAAGATATCCTTGACCAACTTCCATTTGCACCAATCGTGCTACCAACATTGAAAGAGATGGATGCACGCTTCTTCCAAGAAGAGTTGTAATTCCAAGCAAGACCCGGCTCGCAAGGGCCGGGTAACTTCACAAGATAGAGTGCTCTTAACAGAGGTGAAGTCATTCAGCGGCTCATAGAGGTGCTAGCGTATGAAAAACAATTGTTGTTATGAAATGGCGAAGGACATTTTTATTTATCACTTGGGCATGAGCGAGATAGAAGCGAAAAAGCAATTAGCCTCGATGTTTCCAAATGGTCAATTCGAATCACTACTTCATCAAGTTGGCGAAAGTAAAGAACAACACTATTCAGAATTTAAAAAGGTGTAATTGTGGCTGAACTAATTATTAATAAGAAAGAATCTTGGGTGTCGGACTCTATTGACGGCACGCTTTATACTCAACGCTTGGGTAATTTAGTTAAGTTGGATTTTAACAACGACATCAAAGTGATTACTCGTAAAGACTGGAAAAAAGACAAAGTCGCGATTATTTGTGGTGGTGGCTCAGGTCACGAGCCAGCGCACGCAGGGTTTGTTGGTAAAGGCATGCTAACTGCTGCAGTTTGTGGTGACTTATTCGCAGCACCAAGTGTTGATGCTGTACTAAACGCTATTGTCCATGTCACTGGTGAAAAAGGCTGCCTAGTTATCATCAAAAACTACACCGGTGACCGTTTAAACTTTGGCCTAGCGTGTGAAAAAGCCAAAGAGATGGGATACAAAGTCGAGCTCGTTATCGTGAATGACGACATCTCTATCCCTAACAACCCTAAACCTCGTGGTATCGCAGGAACACTTTTTGTTCATAAAGTGGCGGGCTATGTTGCAGAGCAAGGCGCGTCATTAGAAGAAGTTAAAGCAGCAGCGCAAAACACCATCGATAACACGGCCAGTATTGGTATTGCACTGACAAGCTGTTCACTACCAGGTGCGACAGGCGAAGAACGTATTGCTCGCGGTAAAGCGGAACTTGGCTTAGGTATTCACGGTGAAGCGGGTATCGAAACTATCGATGTGGCTGAATGTCGTGAGTTTGTTGAACTTATGTCGAGCAAACTGCTAGAAGCGCGTCCAAGTCAAAAACACGCAGTACTGATCAATAACCTAGGTGGGTTATCACCAATCGAAATGAACGTGGTTGCTAAAGCCGTAGTTGAATCAAAACTGGGTGAAGGCACAGAGTGTTTTGTTGGCCCTGCAGCACTGATGACGGCTATCGACATGAAAGGTTTCTCACTTTCATTGCTTCGTCTTGATGACGCAACGCGCACTGCGCTATTTGCAGAATCTGCCACAGAAGCATGGCCTGGCGCTTTTGAAGTGAGTAAAGAGGCTGTGGTCGCGTGTGAAAACCGCGCAGCTAAAATTGAATATACCCCAAGCCAAAACGATGCAGTAGCAACGGCAATCCGCCAAGTATGTGGAACTCTAATTGATCTAGAGCCAGAGCTGAACCGCCTAGACGCAATTGTTGGTGATGGCGATACTGGCTCAACGTTCGCAGCCGGCGCGCGCAAAGTATTGGCTGAACTTGATGCCAACAATCTACCACTGAATGAACCAGCAACACTGCTGAACGTTGTTGGTGAAAAGTTGACCACGGTAATGGGCGGTTCGTCAGGCGTTCTCCTATCAATCTTCTTTACCGCGGCAGGCCGCCATTTGAGCAGCAGCAATGATTTAGTCGCGGCGCTGCAAGATGGCCTAGCTCGCATGATGCAATACGGCGGTGCGAAGCCGGGTGACCGTACCATGATTGATGCACTTTACCCTGCACTTGATTCATGGGCAGGACACGGATTAGCACAAGCAGCGAAGGCTGCTCAAGAAGGGGCAGAAGCTACAGCAACAATGCTAAAAGCGAACGCAGGCCGCTCTTCTTACTTAAATAGCGACAGTTTAAACGGCACTAAAGATCCAGGCGCATACGCGGTGGAACGTGTTTTTGCCTCTTTATCTCAAGCATAACGAATGATTAATAAGGTAGTTATCATGGACAAAATTATTATCTCTCCAAGCAAGTATATCCAAGGTGAAGGCGCGCTAGCTAACATCGGCAAATATGTGTCGGCCTTTGGTAGTAAGCCATTTTCTATTGCTGACGATTTCGTTATGGGGCTAACACAGGATACCGTCGCAACGAGTTTTGCCGCAGACGAAATTCCAGTGACTTTCGAGCGTTTTAACGGAGAATGTTCTCGCCCTGAGATTGAGCGTTTGATCACGCTAGCTCAAGGTGTGAATGCTGACGTAATCATTGGTATCGGTGGTGGTAAAACACTGGATACTGCTAAAGCGATTGCTTTCTACACTAAGTTACCAGTTGTTATCGTACCGACGATTGCATCAACAGATGCGCCAACTTCTGCGCTAGCGGTTATCTACACGCCAGAAGGTGAGTTCTCTGAGTACCTACTGTTCCCATCGAACCCAAATATGGTCATCATGGATACCGCAATCATCGCAAAAGCACCGGCACGTCTGATTGTTGCTGGTATGGGTGATGCGCTATCTACTTGGTTTGAAGCTCGCGCAAACATGATTTCAGGCAAAGCAACCATGGCTGGTGGTGCACCAACTCGTTCGGCACAAGCATTAGCGAAGTTGTGTTACGAAACGCTGTTGGCTGATGGTCTAAAAGCAAAAGCGGCGGTTGAAAATGGTGTATCCACTCAAGCGGTTGAAAACATCATTGAAGCCAATACTTACTTAAGTGGTATTGGTTTTGAATCGAGCGGTCTAGCAGGGGCACACGCGATTCATAACGGTTTAACCAAACTGGAAGAGTGTCACCACCTATTACATGGTGAAAAAGTGGCATTTGGTACTCTAGTGCAATTGGTATTGGAAAACGCTGACTATGAAGAGATTCAAACCGTAATCGGCTTCTGCCGCAGCGTAGGTCTACCAACCAACTTACATGATATGGGTGTAAAAGAGCTTAACCATGACAAGCTAATGGACGTTGCCATTGCGTCATGTGCAGAGGGCGAAACTATCCACAATATGCCTTTTACTGTGACAGCAGAAAAAGTGTTTGCAGCGATTTTAACCGCGCACCAATTGGGTCAGTAATTATCTGATTAGACGATAAAACCTCAGCAGGGAGTGATTACCTTGCTGGGGTTTTTGACCCTAATCAACTTAGCGGTATTTAACGAGTTTAGTATCTCAATATCGGATCAAAGAGATACCGTTAATACCACTCAAATCTACAATAGGTTGTTAGCATTTTTTTGAGTTGTAAATATGCGTTCCTCCAGTGAAAAGTACAAAAAGTGGTTACTCCACGTTCAAAATAATTGGCCGAGTCAAGACAGCACTAAAGACCCTTTGGTGTGCTCATGGCTGGACGATAAACATCTTTGTGCTTTTGACTGGGACACCCAACCAACTCCGAGAAAATCGTTATTAGCCAACGCATCCTATGCAACTAACTATATCGACCACTTACAAAGTACCAATCTACTTGCCGTATTAGGCGCGGGTGGTGCTTGGTGCTTGCTCGATCCCCAAGGGGTAGTACTGGCGATTCAAACCTCGCCAGAATTAAAAATACCACTGACAGAATTAGGTATTGGCGAGGGGTTTTGTTTTGCCAAATCGCTGATTGGTACCACCGCTTTTTCACTCGCTCAAGAGAGCCTTAATGTTGCTACGACAGGCTGTCATGAAACCTATAAAAAGGTACTTCACGAAATCGCATTTGCTTGCGTGACTGTGCGCAATGATCATCATGGTTTATTTTTGATGGCTCTGTATGACAAGCCGCATGAAAAATCGCTACCTTTTGCTAAGCGCCATCTCGAGGCATTGACGCACTATCCAGCGAAAAGCTTAAGCAACGTAATGCTGTTTGAAGATATTTTGGATTCAATGTCCGAAATGGTGTTTGTATTTGGTCACGATCGCCAATTGCAATACAGCAATGATAAAGCTCGTCAACACATTCAGCGTGGTATGGTACATCTTGACGGACTGCCGGTATTGGCGGTTTCCGCAATACCGGGTGAGATGGAGCTAGAGAGCGTCAACATTGAAGTCGAGCAAGTACAAGTGACCGGGCATATACGCCGTCAGCGCGTGCGCGGCAAATATATCTGTTTCGTGAAATTATCCAGTCAAGCTAGCGTCAGTGGCAATTGGCGTGATGTTGTGTTGTCACAATGCTTGGCTAAAGACAACTACATCGACCGTTTCTTAACCAAAGGTAACAAAGGTGGATTACGTCTGTTTATCACCTCATCCGTTGGGGCGGGTGAGCATTATGTGGTGGACTACATAGCCAAACAATTAGCGCATAAGCAGCGTTTCAAGATTGATTGTATGGCTGGTTTTATGGGGCATGGCGGCAATTTAGAGGCAATGGAAGTCAGTAAGCAGCAGTTTCTCAGTGTATTGAATGATGCCAATGGTCACATTTTGTGTATCGAGAACATCGATTTACTGTGCGCTGAATTGCAAAGCACGCTACTCAAAGTGTTGTCGACTGGCTTCATTAGTGATGCTGCGGGTCACTATCAAACCTTCAATATTGAGCTGATCTGTTGTGCTTCGGCGGGGTATGACTGGGAAACCTCGCGCCTTAATCGCTTACTGTATATGAAACTCTCTTTAGCGGAACTCACATTAAGACCTTTAACCCAAGATCTCTCTCGCTTACAGCGCGTGCTTGATATGACTCTTGAGCAACTGAGTTTACGTGAAAGAGCCAATATTCAATTTGAAAGTGAGGCCCTGAGTGTTTTGATGAATTATCACTGGCCGGGAAACTTTTTAGAACTATTTCAGACGCTTGAAAATGCGACTCAGTTATGTGGCAACGGACTTATCACCTTGGATACCTTGCCGGAACGAATGAAAAAGCGCAAAGCGGATGAGAAAAAAATTGTCAACATAGCGGATGCAGAACGCAACGTCATTCTCAATGCTTGGCAAGAGAATGGCGGCCGAGCAACAAGTGTAGCGGACGCATTAGGCATGAGCCGAACAACGTTGTGGCGAAAGATGAAAAAACACGGCTTAACCTGCCAATTAATGACAGTGAAAGCGTAAAAAGGATATTACTATGGGTACATTACATTACGGTATTCAAGACGTTCGATTGGAAGGGCTAAAATCGCCAGGATTAATCAAAGATTTTGTGCAATTAATGGCAAAGGTTAGTCAATCTTCAATGAGTACTGACGGTATTTTTTTGCTGTTTAGCCATGATTTTGTATGCTTATCGCAACGAGGAAACAAGACCTTAAAGTCCTTACTTGAGGAACATGGGTTTGTTGTTGGTCAATATTGGTCACCAGAAAAGCTTGGTATACAAGAAATCTATGACTGGCGTATTAGCGGCAAGCAGTATCTTCATGTTAAGAGCCAGCCGATTACCGATAGTGAGCTTGGTGTATTAGGTTATGCTACGTATATTCATCTTAATAAAGAGATGTTAAGTCATGTCGATATTAGTTTAATGACCATGGCAACGTGTTTGAATGAAATGAGCCGATGCCGTATTCAGCAACAAGCTGAAGGGTTTAATCGCCATTATATTGAAACAAGTAGAGCTTGTTTTCTGGTGGTCGATAACGACGGTTTTATCACTTACGGTAGCCCAGAGTTTTTTGCTCAGTTTGAAACCGCGCCGAATGAAATTATTAATGGTAATCTTTTCGAATACTTCTTATTTCCTCCTAAGATCAAATCTTTAATTTGTGATAATCAGGTGGTGAATGGTGACAATGTTGATTTCGATTTTGCTGGTCAATTGAAACAATATAAGCTTAATTTCCAACCAATCGATGATAGTCACAGAATTTTGGATTTTGCATCAATAGAGGCAGCCACAGACAAACAAGAGAAAAGCCATCGACTGATCTCAACACTGGATCGGTACACCACGGACTCGCCGCTGATGCAGCGCGTGATTTCTGCCGCGAAAGAATCGGTGAAAAATACCTCGCCAATCTACATCTTAGGTGAAGAGGGAACGGGTAAGCGCAGCTTAGCTTTGACAATTCATAACTCTTGCGAGCGCTTTAGTGAAGGGCCGTTTATCGCTGTGAACTTGCACTCGGTGAAACCGGAAGATTTATCGGCGCTGCTACTCGGCACCGATGATGGCGAAGGTGCAAAATCGAAGTTTGAGTTGGCCAATGGTGGCACCTTGTATATCGAGCGAATTGATCTGTTGCCAGGGGTACTACAGGCGGCGCTAACGCACATCATTTTGACCAAAACGCTGTTTGATATTAATACCAATAAGTCGGTCGATCTTAACTTCCGCTTAATCACCAGCTCAATTAAGCCGTTAGAAGATTTGGTTCATGAACGTCGTTTCTGCCCTTCACTCTATTACTACCTCACTGGTGCGTCGTTGGTTTTACCTAATCTTCAAAAACGTACCGAAGACATTCCGATGATTGTCGAGCGTAAACTTAGCGAGTTGTATGGCGGCCGAGATGCGGTGGATGAAAATTTACTCGGTTTCTTGCTGGAATATGCCAGTAATCGAATCTGGTCAGGAAATATATCTGAGTTAGCCAAGTGGATTGAGCACACGTTTTTACACCGCGATAGTATGCTGCTTGATGCCTCGGCTGCTGGGATGATGTCTTGTGTAGCCACGCCGATACAGCCGCTAGAGGAAATCGAAAAACGTGAAATCGCTAATGCCTTGGTAGTGCTCAATCGACAGTATGTCGATGTGTCGAATCAACTCGGAATTAGCTTATCTACGCTTCGACGTAAAATTGCCAAGTATTCGTTGTAGCTACTCTTATGGAGAGTCAAATAGCAAAACGCCTCAAGATTGACTTTGAGGCGTTTTATTTTTAGTCAGTCACTAATACTCAATAACAACTGGCATTAATCATCCGCACCGCATTTGGCGCATTCTTGGTAGGTGCGTTCACCTTCGCTGATCACCACATAGCTACTGACGCACTTGTCGCACAAAGCCAGTTTTGGGTAGGCAATCTTCTCTTTCTTAGAGCTGGTATCGCCTTCGGTAACGTAAAATTGTCTCATGGATAGCAATTCTAGTTGAGAGAAAGGGCGGAGTATAACTGGCTTGATGAGCTTTGTCTTGCTGGTAGCTGCTCCCTTTAAATTCGATATATTGGGGAAGCAGTACCAAGATGCTAGAGGGAATTAGGTCTGCGTTAAAGATGATTAGCTAATTATGTCATCGACGCTTTGCAGTTGGGCGATGTTAGCCACTTCAGCCAATGCTGTTTGATGTACCACTTCAGCAGGGACTACTTGGTCAAAAATCGGCAGTGCACAAGTAGCACAGGCATCATGGGCGATGGTCGCTTTAAGACCATATTCGATCGTAGCTCGTGCTGTGCTACTCACACACATATGAGTCATCATGCCTGCTAGAATAACGCTAGTCACGCCAAGTTCACTTAATACAGTGCTTAAGTTAGTCGCTGCGAATGCGTTTGGGTAATGCTTAACAATCACCGTTTCGCTGTCTGTTGGCGCAACCAGTGGATGAATTTGTTGGCCTTCAGTGCCTTCTAACATAAACCCAAGCTCAGGGCTGGCTGCGAGGTGCTGAATGTGTACCACCGGCTGACCGGTTTGGCGAAAATGAGCTAACAGTTTTTGTGCGTTCAGTGCGGCTTTTGTTGGCTCAAATAACGTCATAGCGCCGCCTTCAAAATAGTCATTTTGAATGTCGATGATAATTAGTGCTTGTTTAGTCATAGGTACTCTCCTTGATTTGATGTGGCTACTTTACACTCTGTATCAGCAAGTTATAATGTCCCAAATGGACAATTAAAGGTCGAATATGGACGGCAAGATAATTAAGGTTGTGATCCTAGAAACGGAGCACGTGATGGAGTCAGCGGCTGCAGGGATCAGCGATATTTTATCGGTAGCGAACTACGTGCTAGACACGCCATTATTTATGGTGACTAAGGTTAATTGTTCAGAATTACCGATTGAGACTGTGCCAGATGTGGTTTTTATTCCGCCGCGAAGAATTGGTGCGGATATCCATTACGACTCAACCTTACTGACAACGCTAAAACAATGGCATGGACAAGGGTGCACAGTGGCAGCCAACTGCGCAAGTGTGTTTTGGTTGGGGCATGCGGGGCTATTAGACAATAGAGCCGCCACTACCCATTGGAAGTTGTGTGATCAGCTGGCTAGTGATTTTCCACTCTTGGCGGATGTAAAACGCCATGAAATGGTGGTCGACGAGGGGAGTGTGGTGACGGGGTCGGGGTTATTTGCATTCCAAGATTTAGCGTTGCACCTTATTGCGCGTTACGGTGGTTTTGAGCTTGCTAAGGAGGTGGCGGATATTTGTCTACTGGACTTCTCGGGGCGCCTACAAGCCTATTATGAACGTTTTATACCTGATTTTAGCCACGGCAATGAATTGGTGTTAAAAGCACAACAATATTGTGAGAGAACACCGCTAGAAGAGCAGAGCAATAAGGCGATGGCAGAGCTTTGCTGTGTCAGTGAAAAAACATTAACCCGAGCGTTTAAAAAGGCGTTGAATCTCACTCCACAACAGTACCGTTTGAACTACAAAATGGATGTTGCCAAGCGAGAAATGAACATCAATAAATCGACGGTAGAACAGGTGGCTTTTCTGTTGGGCTATAACGATGTCAGCAACTTTACCCGTGTCTTTAAGAAGGTGGTGGGAATTACTCCGACTCATTACCGTTCGCGATTTGCCTAAAGTTCAGTCGGTTAATAAAATACTCAGCTGGGTAATCTAGTAGTTGTCCATTCCAATACTCTCTGTTAGTGTGAACAACATGAATACGAAAATAACACGCACTATTATGACTCTAGCTCCTGCAGCTAACATGATGAACATGCCTTCTCAGCGAATGCTGCGAGGGATGGTTTGCGTGTTCTAAATTTATTAATCACAGCATCACCATTCCGAAACTCTCGATTGGAAGGTGATGTATTTAGATGACTTGTATCAGTCTCTTTTCAATCGATAGTTCGGATGTAAAGGAGACGAAATATGACAATTAATCAAACAGTTGCTTCTGCATATCCATCTGTTCCTCGCGCGACTTTTTATACCACACCCATTTTCTACGCCAATGGTGAACCTCATTTAGGTCATGCTTACACGGCGATCATAACAGATGTATTCCATCGATTTTTTTCACTACTTGGTTCACATAGTCAATTGATTACTGGTACTGACGAGCATGGTCAAAAAATTGCGGGCACAGCTCAATCGAGCGGAAAACTGCCGCAAGAGTTTGTTGACCAGCTTTCTCAGACTTTCAGCTCGTTATGGCCAAAGCTGACGATTGAACCTGATGTATTTATTCGCACCACTGACCAAGATCACAAGGCGCATATTCAAACCTTATGGCAACAGTTACAGCAGCAAGGTGATATCTATTTGGGTAATTATAGCGGTGATTACTGCGTGGCTTGTGAGCAATACTATCCCAAACGTGAACTGATTGATGGCTCGCTTTGCCCAATCCACAAGCAGCCAATCGAGCATGTTGAAGAACAAACCTACCTATTTAGATTAGAGAAATACCGCCAAGCTCTACTTGATTACTATAAAAGCAACGCTGATGTGATTGTGCCAAGCCATTTCCAGAAAACCTTGATTGAACAACTAGAATCTTCGCCATTGGAAGATTTGTCAGTCTCGAGAGTGAATAACCAATGGGGAATTCAAGTGCCGAGCGATCCTGAGCATACCGTGTATGTTTGGATTGATGCCTTATTTAGCTATATCAGTGCGATACAGCGCTCGGGCTCAAATGAGCAGGCGATTGCGAATACTGAGCACGTCATTGGTAAAGATATCCTTCAGTTTCATGCTGTTTATTGGCCTGCATTCCTGCTCGCGTTAGATCTGCCTTTGCCGAGAAAGTTGATTGTGCATGGCTGGTGGACGATCAACGGTGAAAAGATTTCAAAATCAAATCCAGAGACAACCGTAAACCCGAGCCAGTTTGCTGAGCGACTCACTGTTGATGGACTGAGGTATGCACTAGTGAGGCAGAAACCACTGTACCGCGATGGCAACGTTGTGTTGGATGAGTTTGCCGAACTGATTAATGCCGATCTTCTTAATAACTTTGCCAATTTAGTTAAGCGTAATCACACCTTGATCGATAAGCTGTTCGCTGGCGAGATTAGTTTGGATAAAGCGGGATGCTTAGATGAAGAATGCCAAGCGCAGTTAAGTTTATCTGCGATAGCATTGAGTGACATTGTTGATGCTTATTTTCAACGCGATTTGTATCGAGTCACTAAGGAAGTGAATACATTGCTTTCTGAGCTGAATGCTTTCTTCCATCACCGCGCTCCTTGGTTAGCAAGCAATGCGGCAAATGGGGAGCATTCTGAACTGCATGCCGCTCAAACTTGTTTGCTCGTGAGTAATATTGTCACAGAGCTAACTTGGTTGCTGAGCCCTATTGTCCCTGAACTGGCGAATCGCATTTTAGGAGAATTGAATACGCCAGCGAGTTCGATTTTGACACAAGGTCGCTTATCTTTGCGGGATATACATATTCAATCGGCACAGAGCCATTGGCAACGCGTTTAAACATAAGTCTTAGTCGCCTTTATAAACGCTGCTTATCCGTAAGAACAGATGCTATAACTTGTATAGCGAGTGTTATGGTGTCTGTCCTTTTAAGTCGAGCCGTAGGTGGCAAGTGACCCTATAGGAAGCAATAGAATCCACTGTGGTAGTGTAAAAAAGACACGAAGTTTAAATAAGTACCAGCCAACACTGATGAAAACTAAAGTAAATAAGAGATTAAGCAGACCAAGGAGTAGTGTGGTCGTATAGAGTTGGCTGAAGCTAAACCAACCTGTGTATGTAAGAATTAAGGAGTTAAAAAGCAGAGTGGCTGAAACTAAATGCCAACATGCTAGCAGTGTCGCTTTAGGTATTGGATCAAGATTCGACTTGAGGAAGGGTTTCACTGGGTCCACCTGACCAGCAAATACATGTACTAATGTGGTAAATAGGCCAAGTATGCCTGCGCTCAATATCCAGATATTCATATTGCGTCCATTTTGCTGGGAGGTGTTTTTATTACCTTAAGTTATTAAGTGCTATTGTTAGTATCAATGGTGGCGCGATACATAAATGTTGTGTGATAAAACTGGAGGTACGTCGCATCTATGGTTCTGACATCGTTAGATTTATTTGTAACGAGAGCCTTGCTAGAATGTGCCAGACATGTCACCGAACTGAACTCATTATCTAGAAAGTTTATTGGGCAGTTTGATGATGCAAAAAAATCTACTAATTACTCTCTATAAAATGACAATGACCTATCGCTTAATTCAAAAACATGAATTTGCCATGATGGCGCAAGTAGAGCAGCAATGCTTTGGCGCTCACGCGTTGCCAGATTTCTTTTTCCGCCAAGCTTATGATTGCTGGCCAAAAGGCTGTTTTGCCGCTTTTAAAGAGGAGCAAATGCAAGCGTTTTTGATTCTGGCGCAAAGCGAAACGCCTGACATTGGTTGGATTCTTTCTGTGGCCGTTGCCCCTGAAGCGCAAGGCCAAGGCATTGGACGAAATTTGCTTTCTCGTCTGCTTGAACAAAAGCGCTATGAACGCGTGCGATTGACGGTTGATCCTGAAAACCCTGCGGCACTGCGTTTATACCAATCATTAGGTTTTAGCAAAATTGCAGAAGAGGCAGATTATTTTGGCCCTAATCAAGCGCGCTGGGTGATGGAGTATCGATAGTGGAACAGATACCAACCAGAATAAATATTTTATCTATTCCAATTGGTATTTGACCAAAGTTTGACCTCAGGTTTAGCGTGCGGTCAGTACCTAATCCGTTGCCATCGTTACTGGTTGTTCTGTTTGCTTATGGGTAACGATACCCAAAACAACCATGGCGACAGTTGGCACAATCCAGCTGGCAAAGTAGTGGTATAGCGGCATATTGCTCTCTAACCATTGGTTTGCCGCTTCTGGCATGTAACCCAGAATGTGTAAAGCATCAACACAGCCAAAACTCAGCGCGGTAAACGCGGTTGTGACCACCATAACTTGCGACAACTTATAGCGCACAGGTGCCATGATCATTAGTGCAATCGCTACTGGGTGAAGCGCGACAACGGCTGGTAATGTAATAGCAAGTAACTGCTCCAAACCCACATTTGCAATCAAACCAGCCAGTACCATTGTCGTTACTACGCACCCTTTGTAGTTCACTTTGCTAAAGGTGTTGTCATAGAACTCGCTACCAGCGGTCGTGACACCAATTGCTGTAGTCAAACACGCCAATATCATCACAGCCCCAAGCAATAGCGAGCCAAACGCGCCGAAGTGATTAAAAGTGAACGCAGTTAAGATATCGCCACCGTTACTAAAATCAGACCCTAGGTATGAGCTGGTTGAGCCAATGTAAGCCAACGAAATGTAGACAAATGCCATCGCGACGGCGTACATCAGCGCCGCAATCAATGTGTACTTCGCGGTGGTCTTGCGGCAAGTCACGCCCATGCTGCGAATCGCGCGGAAGATGATCCAACCAAAACCGATAGAGCCTAGCGCATCCATCGTCATGTAGCCTTGCGTCAAACCCTCTGCAAAAGCACCAGATACGTAAGGGCCCGTTGCGGTGGTGAGCTCGCCTGCTGGGTAAAGCAAAGCCGTGACAGACATTACCATCAAGATAGCCATTAATGCTGGAGTCAAAATCTTGCCTAGATTGTCGATTAACTTGCCGGGATACAGGGCAAACAAAATGGTGCCAACACAGAAAACCAGCGTGAAAGGGATCAAAGCAGCATCACCAAGCATCGGCGCAAAGCTAAATTGGTAAGCGACGGTAATCGCGCGTGGGATCACGAACGCAGGACCAATCACGATAAAGACCATCACCCAAAAACTAGTCGCCAAAGGCTTAGGAAGGGCGGCGGTTAACTTGTCTGAACCGTTGACAATAGCCACCATCACCAGTGCCATCGCAGGCAGACCTACGCCAGTTAAGAGGAAACCAGACATTCCGCTAAGAAAGTTCTCACCAGCTTGGTAGCCCAAAAAGGGAGGGAAGATCAGGTTGCCTGCGCCTAGATACATGGCAAAAGTCATGAAGCCCAAAGCGGCGATATTGCGTGCGCTTAACATTGTTATTCCTCTTATGTTTCGCTTGAAAGAAACTGAAAGGAATAGGAAAAGTATGTGGCAATCCCGTCAGCTTCTTTTCAAGCTGACAGAAAGTTTAGATGTAGCCTGTCAGCCCTGAATCAGTTTCAGAGAGAGCAGGAGGATCGCAGCAGCAACGCCAGATGGGCGTTTTAAAGCGAATTGTGATTGCGCAGTTGCTGACATGAGTCGTGATCCTTAACAATAAAAAAACACCAAGCAATACGTTTGCCTTGGTGTGCTTTTACCCTAACTAACATAGGGCTATTGGCACAACCCCAAGACAGGAAATAAGTGGATACGAATAATCTATGTGTTTTTGATAGTGGATTAGGCTGGAATTAAAGTTGCAAAGCAGAATAAATGACTTTCCATTTTGTTAACAATGCCTGTTTTGATTTATTTTTGTTCAAGTGAGCAAGAGAAAATGTGCCATTTCCGATTTGGAGGAAATCAATGTTTTGATAAACAACTAGTTAGTTAAATTAAAATGGGGACTATCTTTAGATTACCTTCTCGATATGAGAGCTTACTAACACGCTGTTCGTGACACTTGAGGTATTCTTAATCCAAGTGAAGGAAGAGGATTCTATTAATGTCAAAAAGCTCCAAGCTTCATAATGAAGACAAACTGGTTAAGAAGGCGCTTGAGATTGGCGGGAAGATGGCAAAGATGCAAGGCTTTGAGCTTCCACAGTCACCGCAACCCTTAAGAGTAAAAGCAATTTATCTATTCTTGGTTGATGCCAAACAAATCACACCACTACCTGACAGCAAACTCGATGGGGCGAATATTAAACATAGGCTGGCACTTTGGATTCATAGCGCGTTACCAGATAACGATCCTTTGAAATAGACATTCTGATTCTATGATTCAGTGAGCGCAAGGCGAATCGGATGGTTCGCCTTGTTTGATCTTGATAGCAGCCTTTTAGGTATCAGGAATACCTGATACCTAAAAACTATGGTCGACGTGTTTAAAGCTTTCGGTATTATTGATTTACAAAACAGAGCCGAAATTGTTAATGATATGCCGAGAGAAGCGATACAATGTTTGTGTTGCTAGAGAGCAACATGGAAGACTAATTCACAGAAACGTTAAAGTAACCCTACATGTCTAAAGATTTCGATTTCACCACAGAATACACACTCGACAAGCCTTTCTTTGCTGAGTGTTATGACCAAACGAGCCAACCAGCTAAGTTCCCACAAGCGTATTTAAAAGGGATACTGTTTCTAATTTTTGGTGTGGTTTTACTCGAGTTTGAGCTGTTACCGAACGGTTATGTCGGCTGGTTCTTTATCGTATTGAGTGTGGTTGAAGCCTTCAGTGTGTATTGCAAGAGAACTTGGTGGCTATGGCGACAAACCATTAGTTCAAGCCGTGGCAACAAAGTGACGCTTCAAATCAACACTGACGGTGTGCGTTATAAAAGCGGCAAAATTGATCGTCAAATCGCTTGGCGTGAAATCGACCAACTAGAACAGAGCGAGCTAGGTTTAATTCTTCATCTGGGCAAACAGCGCCAATATGTGAGTAAATCTTGCCTAAACGAAGAGGTGGTCGCGTTTATGGTTGAGCAGCACGCAGCAGCGAAATCTAGTTAACGTTATTAGGACATGCTCGTAAGCGACATTCAGCAAACAAAGGCGAATCGATAGGTTCGCTTTTTTTGATCTATTGAGTTTGGTTATAGTTTTGGATTGTTGCCGACCCCTATCTATGCGTCACTTTGACGTCCGGCTTACTTAAAGATATGTCATCCTCGCGAAAGCGGGGGACCATTATGCTATATGTTTACACCGTTTATCTAAACGTTGGCTTTAGCTCTTTGTTTATAAGAGAAAATTTTGTTTAAAATTAGCGTGATAAAGGAATTTTGCGGTCTAAGAACTGTTATGCGTCAGGGCTAAAATTGGACTAAGAAAATGAAGTAATTTCATGGTATGTTTGCCACTTATAACATCTATTAACGGAAAATTTCATGTTAAATCGAGCCGCATTATTACTCCGATATACTCAAGAAGCAGTGGATTGGTTGAACAAAGTTGATCCAACCGGAGTTTCTGACTTGACGGTAGAGTCTGCAAATGAAGATCGCACTGTATATTTAGTTAGTAGTGAAGTTGCTGATTCACCTGATACAGTCAAAGAGTGGGTGAAATTGAACTGCGATGTACTTTTTGAGGGTGAACTGTTTGAGTGGTATGTAGACCAATCACTTTGGCCGCAAAAACGTAACTGGGCGTTGTTTCAAAAGTGGTTCAAAATTGAGTGCCACTCAGTCATTGAAGATACCATGTTAGGCTCTCCGATCGTGGATGAAGACGCATAACACATACGAGCCTTTTGCCTGTCAATAGGCAATAACATCTTGTTGGCTGCGTGAGCAGCCAATGCCCTTTGAACAACAAAGTTATCTACTTCGCTTTGTCATTTTGGTCATTAAGCATTGCTTACGACAAACACATATAAAAGCTGTCTTATTGCGGTTTCTCCGCTGAGGGCATCATACCCAAGTTTGCGTAATGTTCTCATCCAACAGTGTGCACCACTACACGCTTCGACATCTATTCGCATAGGTGGCATATTTGCTATTGTGGTCAGCAGTTAGAGCGAGTGACTGATTTATGGAGTAAAACTTTGCCATGCTGGTCAACAGCATGAATGCTGAAGTGGTTTTTAGCTAAATCAATCCCGCAAAAATAAGAGTAATCAGACATGGTGCCTCCGGTGCGAATGGTACCACTTAAGTGTGGCAGTTCCTCGGGAGGGGGAATCCATGTTATTTGTTATGTTTTTGCGGCGAGTTTTAATTCGCCGCAAATCAAAACTAGTTCAATAATGGGACTCCATTATTGGCGATAAATGCGATAGCGCCGGTTGCAGCTGTTGCAATAGTTACAACGTTTGCTAAATCGCCAAGAACCTCTCGTATCTTGCTACCTGTTTCTGTTTCCTTTAAGTCTTCTTTGAATTCCGGGTCAAGAACAGCGTGACCAAGAGTTGCTTCAAGAGCATCTAGAATAGGTTGTGCGCCAGAGATTAAATAATCGTCAATAGCAGTAAGGATTTTTTGCATATAGTGTTGTATATACTTCTTAAACTCCATATTTAGATTCGATTGAATCGACGTATCCAGAATATCTTGAATTTTTGTTTTGAAGCCTTGCAGTTGCTCACTCTCTATTAATTTTGTATCTAATTTATGGTCTAGTAATGCAGCAGCCATTGAAAGGGTGGACAAGCTATGTTGATCGACATGACCTGAAAATGAGGTCCATTGTCCACTTAGGTTCTGTCCTAAAACAGCACTTTGTAGCTTATCCATTGAATACCGGAGATTTTCAGATAGCTCTGGATAATGCTCCGCTATGAGCTTTTCAACCTGATGTGGTAGTAATACAAATTGGCTTAGCTTTGCCATAAGTAATGACTCTTTTCCGACACCTTGCTCGTCAATACCTAATATTTTCTCCCATACATCTTTAGTTGGTGTTGTGGCAGGGAACGTTTTGCCTTGTTGTAGTATTGCCAATAAGCGTGCTGCTGGATTATCTGTAGTCATAGGTCTTTGTTTGTATGAATTAAATTGGGCATATTATATCAATGTAGGCTCATAAAAACATAACACATATGAGCATTCTGCCTGCCAATAGGCAATAACATCCTGTTGGCTGCGTGAGCAGCCAAAGCTCATCGAAAAACTAAGTTATCTACTTTGTTATGTCATTTCGGTCATTAAGCATTGCTTACGACAAATCCATATTGAGTCTCTTACTTAGTTTTTACGCTGCCACTCGAAGTTCTCATACCTGGTTTGCGCAATGTTCTCATCCAACAGTGTGCGCCACCACACGCTTCGACACCTATTCGTATAGGTGGCATATTTGCTATTTTAGTCAGAAGTTTAGAGCGAGTGACAGATTTATGAAGTGAAATTTTGCCACGCTGTTCAACTGTAGAATGCTGAAGTGTGGCAGTCCTCGGGAGGGGGAATCCATGTTATTCGTTATGTTCTAGGAGGGATTATGGAGACGAAATATATCAAAACTGGACTTATAGATATTGATAGTGTTCAGGACAATGTCGTTCGGCAATCCGAGTTTCTTAACTCAGTATTAGGTATATTGGCTTTTACATTGGGATTGAGTTGCCTGAGTTTTCAAGATCCACAATCTGCTGCATTTACTTGTTTAGGAATACTTATTCCTATCTATATCAAGGCAATAAATATGACCCATCCAGATATTTTAGCTTTGCGTAAATTAGTAAAAGAAACGCAAGATGCTCACGCTAAGGCAGTGCTAGCTCACTTGGAAGACAATTTTATTGGTTTTAGAGTGTTTTTGACACGGAATGTTGTATTTTGGTATGGAGTTGGGTTCTTTTTAGTTGTTCTCCATAATCCAGATTGGCTATTTTGGCTTCGAACATAACACATATGAGCCTTATGCCTTTCAATAGGTAATAACATCCTGTTGGCTGCGTGAGCAGCCAATATTCTTCGAACAACAAAGTTATTTACTTCGTTTTATTATTTCGGTGTTTCAGTTTAGCAGACATCATATCCAAGTTAGCGTAATGTTCTCGACCAATAATGTGCACCACCACACGCTTCGACACCTATTCGTATCGGTGGCATATTTGCTATTGAGGTCAGCAGTTTAGAGCGAGTGACTGATTTATGAAGTAGAACTTTGCCATGCTGGTCAACAGCATGAATGCTGAAGTGGTTTTTAGCTAAATCAATTCGTAGGGAATTTTTGCTTTTGGTGGAGTACACGCATAACTCGGATGATATCGCCCTCGACCCAGTAAGAGACAATCATTGAAATCTCGGGAATAATGAGTAATCGTCCGCGGATGCGATCTCGTTGTACACCCATTAAAGGTTGTTCAAGTAAGTTTTCTACTTTTGCTTCAATGAGGTTATCAGTTTTTTCTGCCGCATCAGGGTTGAAGTCGTAAAGAAACTCAAAGATCTTTTCACGATCATTAAGTGACTCTTCTTCCCATAAAATCATTGCTTACCTCGGTTACGGATTCTGGCTTTGCGTTCTTCCATTCGAGATTTGGCTGTTTGGTGCTCAACGAAATTGGATTGTCCTGAGTCAAACTTCTCAAATGCTAGGTTTACTTGTTCAGTTAGCCATGCATCGTGAGATAATGTTTTTCTTTGTTGTTCAGCGAGTTGCTCAGTAAGCTCACGGCATGCGTCACTCAGAGTGCGACCTTGGCTCTCTGCCATTTGTTGAGCTAGGCGTTTTGTTTCTTCATCAACACGAAATTGAATTCTAGTGTCCATGATGTATTCCTTTGTTGGTGTGTGTACAAATGTTAGCACTGGGCTTTGAGATGGGCAACTAACACATAAGCTTTCTATCAGTCAATAGGCAATAACATCCTGTTGCCTGCACAAGCAGCCAATGCTCTTCGAACAACAAAGTTATCTACTTCGTTTTGTTATTTCGAACTCTCCACTAGCTGGTATTTTAACCAAGTTTACGTAATGTTCTCGCCCTATAATGTGCACCCCTTAAGTGTGGCAGTTCCTCGAGAAGGTGAATTCATGTCATTCGTTAGGCGAATTGTTAGATCTGCTTCCTAGAACCTATGCAATAACTAATTGATAATATGCCGATATATTTCGATTATAAGGTATAGGTATGGAGTCGAAAGCACAGTTATTAGCGATAATTACTCAAGAATATGGTGATTATTGCGAAATCCCGGCAAGTGAGGTGCAACAAAAGCGTGACAAGAAGTCATTTATTAATGGTCTTATGACAGCAGCAAGAGCCATAGGCGTTAGCTTTGATGAACTAAACGAAATCATTGGTACTAATACCAAGTCCAAGTTTAAAAGTTTAGACGACAAGCTTGCTATTCCTACTTACTTACGAAATAACATTGAGCTAACCAATAGCGCACAAAACTAACGCTTTAACTTGACTGTCAATCTGTAGCAGTTTTGGGTTCGGTTTGTCTTATGTCATTACGTTGTTCTGTTTGGTAGCGGTTGGCAGCAAGTTAAGCAGGAGTTAGATGAATGGAGGTCCAGTGATTTTATACAAATATGTTAGTCTTTCTGGTGCGCGAGCAATTATAGGTTCATCATCTCTTGGTTTTAGTCGAGTCAATGATTTGAATGATCCTTTTGAGTGTTCAAGTTTAGTGTTTGATGAAAATTCTAGTCTTACTAGTAAACAGATTGCGATGGGGCTGAAAAATAGGCTTTCTACTAAGTTTGGTGTTCTATCGCTTACGCGACAACCTCTGAACCCACTTATGTGGTCGCATTATGGTGATTCACATAAAGGCGTGGTTATCGGTATTGATGTTGATGTTGCTGGTTTAAACTGTTCTTCAACTTCGTTAATACCTGCGCAGTATGGAGATGTACGGTATACCGCCACTCAGCCAACAAACCCAATCGTATTTAATGATTTTAATCGACTTATGATCGAAGACTTTGAGCTTGAGTTGTTTGAAGCTCATTCATCGAATTTTATATCGAGAAGTTATTTATATAAATCACTAGAATGGGCTTATGAAGAAGAAGTGCGTGTGGTAAAAGATATACGTTCCTCAACTCAAGTTAGCATCCCGAAAAGAAAAGAGTGTGAGTATAGTAATGACCAAGGTGATTGGAATAAAATAGCAATAGATGGTCGCCCGATTCACTGCTTGAAAATACCACAGAATGCATTCTGCAAAGTTTATCTAGGGCATCATATTTGGAAGAATGTTTCTGAAAGAGGGCTAGACCAAAATGATCTCGTTAGCATATTGGAGAACTGGGCCTCTAAAGGTATTCAGGTGCTCAAATGCGAACCTGAATATAATTCTTGGTCATTGGCTAGTAATGTACTTGAAAAATTCAGTTAACACATATGTGCCTTCTAGCAGTCAATAGGCAATAACATCCTGTTGGCTGCGTGAGCAGCCAATGCTCTTCGAACAACAAAGTTATCTACTTCGCTTTGTCATTTTGGTCATTAAGCATTGGTTACGATAAATACATATTGAGGATCTCTTATTGCGTCTCGGCCTCGCCGTTATCAGCAATCATCCCCAAGTTTACGTCATATTCTCTGCTTGTTGAGTGTTTTCACATCGTCCCTTGTTAGTTAACGTAGTGGAAATTACCTCAAAAATGGATTTCACATGAACTTGAAAGATCCAGATATCGAATTTTCCGAGTGGAAACTAGAGCGAAAAAAGGGGCGTTTTAGTTTTGTTGTCCGCACTTCGTTTCCTGCTATTGTAGGCGTGATGATAGGTCGAAGTATTGACCCGATATTTATATCAGAAGCTGCGTGGGGTTGGTCGCAAGTTACCGTAATACTAATGAGCGGACTTTGGGCATCGGTTGGTGCGTTCCCTTTGAGTTTGGTGATTTGGTGGTGGCGCGAGAAGAAATATAAACGTCATATCGCTCGGTTTGAATAACACTCATCGTGTCCCCCTTGAACTCAGGTCAATGATAACGCCCTGAACCCTGCGTTTTGAAGTTACTTGGGTATATGCCTCATCAATAATATGTTTTCATCTATAAGTATTGGAGATATACGTCGTTTTTTTGGGATTTTCTACCACTGGTTTTCGATAGCTTACGGTAGTATTTGAATGTTGCACATCATTCGGTATTCCTAGTCATTTCACCAGGTGTGTATCCTTTACAAATTATGGTGAAATGCATTCGAACAGAATGAGCGATGTGTATCGTATCTACCCACTGTTTTCTAAATTATTATGAGCAGGTTCGTAAGAATGCAGCGGTATGTTTGTTGGGGGCAGTATGCAATATGGAAGTATCAATATCGATGGAAACCAGCTTTATACATCGGGAAGTCGGCGTCTGATCGATATTAACAATATCGAGTACATGTACGTGAAACATCATGATAATCGTTCCAAAGCCCAACGTGCTGCGTTAATTAGTCTCGCATTTTCGGCTATCTTTCTTATCTTGAACCCTCTGCTGGGTTTGGCTGTTTTTGCGCTGATATTTCTCCCTTTTTATTTTCGAACCTCAGATTATGACTTACGTGTTTTTGTGACCAACAGTTCCGGTTTTCGTGCAAAAGAAGTAGGTCTGCATAGTTCAAATCACCGTGATGAATACGACAAAGTGATCGAGCAAGTAAAGGCATTAAAGCAAACAGAATGAGTATGACACTCAACGTTCACTATTCCGCGGCGTCGTTTTCCTTGAAAAGCGCCTAAGCATGCGCAGTGTTTTCGCTCAATAATACGCATCACCACACGCTTCGACATCTATTCGTATCGGTGCCCATTTGCTATTGTAGTCAGCAGTCTAGAGTGAGTGATTATTTAATGGAGAGCGAATGGAAGTCGTTGAAGTAAAAGGTTTTGAAATCCAAGGTTTAATCTTAAGAACCCGCAATGAAATTGAAATGAACCCCGAGACGGCTAAAATTCCACAGCACGTTGAGTTTGTCGACTCCAATCTAGTTATTGATTATCAGGCTGGGGCCAGAGCATATAGCGTTTACTATAATTATGAGTCAGACGTTAATGGTCATTTTGACGTTCTAATGGGCTCAAATGAAGTATCTTCGTCTAACATTGAGCTGTCATCTGTATCCGTAGTGCCGGGTTCTTACCTGAAGTTTGAATCTGAAGGCGAGTTTCCTACAGCGGTTATTGCTGCTTGGCAGTCAGCTTGGTCTTACTTTGCCTCTCCAAATTGTGAGCATGAAAGGGCATATACAACCGATATTGAATATTACGAAAGTGCTAGCAAAGTGAGCGTCTACATCGCGCTGAAGTAGTTTATTTAACGAGAGTTCAAGTTGTCCTGAAACACGTAGCATTTTAGTTTGTAGACACTTCGGTGGTGTTGGTTTTGTTGAGTATGGATATTTTGATTGGGGTGATCTTGCGGCCAAAATGGAATTTAAATAGCGTTCTATTTAAAGAGAGATAACTTGGCAAAATATAGGAACGCCTATGAGCCCCGAGCTTGTAGAACGCTCTTATTCAATAATGTACACCCACAGATAATTTCATGTCTTTATGTACGTTTTTGGTAATTAAACCAGTGGTTTAGACCGAGTGGCAGAGTTATGAAGTAAAGTTTGCCACGCTGAATTTCTGTTATTCGATGTGTTCAATGGAGGAAACGGTGGTTTTAGGGCTCAATCATATTACTATTGCAGTTAGTGACTTAGAACGCTCCCTTAGGTTCTATCGAGATACGTTGGGTTTTATAGCTCATGTTAAGTGGGACAGTGGGGCTTATCTATCAGTAGGCGAATTATGGTTTTGTCTCTCTCTTGATGACCCATGCCCAAAAAGCGATTATACCCACGTAGCTTTTGATATTTCGTCTAAAGAATTTGAAGCTTTTACAAAGCGCGTTATTTCATTGGGTGCGGAAATTTGGAAAGAAAACAAGAGTGAAGGGCAGTCTCTTTATATTTTGGATCCTGACGGTCACAAATTAGAGATCCACACCGGTTCGCTAGAAAGCAGGTTAGAGTCCCTAAGAGCTAAACCGTATAGTGGGCTTATTTGGCTGTAAACATAACAATTACGCTCCTTCCACTCTGCACACTATAAGAACCAAACAAAAAGCGAACCCCAAGGTTCGCTTTTGAACTATACTCAAAGATAACTAATTTACTGAATTTTAAGTTAAAAATTAATCTTCATAGTTATCAATGCTAGGGCACGAGCAGATCAAATTACGGTCCCCATAGACGTTATCTACGCGGTTAACTGTCGGCCAGTATTTCCATTGCTTAGTCGCTTTAGAAGGGAAACAACCAATTTCACGTGAGTATGGACGCGTCCACTCGTCAGCTGATAGGTCAACTTGAGTGTGTGGCGCTTTTACTAGTGGGTTGTTATCCAGTGGCCATTCGCCGTTTTTCACTTTGTCCATCTCGTGGCGAATCGCAATCATCGCGTCACAGAAGCGATCTAGTTCTTCCAAATCTTCCGATTCAGTTGGCTCTACCATTAGTGTGCCCGCGACTGGGAAAGACATGGTTGGCGCGTGGAAACCGTAGTCCATTAAGCGCTTAGCAATGTCTTCTTCGCTGATGCCAATCTCTTCTTTAAGTGGGCGAATATCAATGATGCACTCATGTGCGATGCGACCATTGGTGCCACGGTATAGCACAGGGTAGTGCGGGCGCAGGCGCTCCATCACATAGTTAGCGTTAAGAATCGCTACTTTGGTTGCTTCGGTTAAGCCAACTTCACCCATCATCGCGATGTATGCCCACGAGATAGGTAGGATAGAAGCGCTGCCTAAATCGGCGGCTGATACCGCAAAGTCTTCGCCTTCTACGCCATTTACAATGTGACCTGGTAGGAAAGGCGCAAGGTGCGATTTTACACCGATAGGTCCCATACCTGGGCCGCCACCGCCGTGTGGAATACAGAAGGTTTTGTGCAGGTTAAGGTGCGAAACGTCAGAGCCAATTAGCCCTGGTGTAGTCAAACCTACTTGCGCATTCATGTTCGCACCATCTAGATAGACCTGACCGCCTGCCTCGTGGACCATCTCACACACTTGTTTCACTTGCTCTTCGTACACGCCGTGCGTTGAAGGGTAAGTGATCATGATGCTAGATAGGTTTTCACGGTGCTTTTCAATTTTGTCAGCTAGGTCAACAAGGTCGATGTTGCCGTCGTTGTCACACTTAACCACCACCACTTTCATGGAAACCATAGATGCGGTTGCTGGGTTAGTACCGTGCGCAGAGCTTGGGATCAAACAAACGTTACGGTGCGCATCGCCACGGCTTTCATGGTAACGCTGAATCGCAATAAGACCGGCGTATTCGCCAGAGGCACCTGAGTTAGGTTGTAGCGAGAAATCATCATAACCGGTGATCTCACACAGCTTCTCTTTAAGATCTTTCGCCAGTGCGCTGTAACCTGCGGCTTGCTCGATAGGGGCGAATGGGTGAAGTGCACCAAATTCAGGCCAAGTTACCGGGATCATCTCAGCGGCGGCATTCAGCTTCATAGTACAGCTGCCTAGTGGGATCATACCGTGAGTCAGCGAGAAGTCTTTATTCTCTAGCTGTTTTAGGTAACGCATCATCTGAGTTTCACTGTGGTGCGTGTTAAACACAGGGTGCGTTAGGTAATCTGAAGTGCGACGGCAAGATTCAGGAATCGCTGCGAACTCGTTGTTCTCGATATCTGCTGATAGGCTGGCAACGTTCTCTTGCACATCGAAGATCGCAAATAGGGCTGCCACATCGCTGATGGTAGTGGTTTCGTCAAAACTTACGCCAAGCTGTTGGCTCGCTTTTAACAAACGTAGGTTAATACCTGCAGATTGTGCTTTTTGATACAGCGCTTCGGTATTACCCGCCGTGTTAACGGCGATGGTATCGAAGAAGCTGTTGTGCGCTAGCTCATAACCAGCCTTGGTTAAGCCTGCTGCTAGAATTGCTGTCATGTGGTGTGTGCGACGCGCGATGGTACGCAAGCCTTCTGCGCCGTGGTAAACGGCGAAAAATGACGCCATATTGGCAAGCAGCGCTTGAGCAGTACAGATGTTAGAGGTCGCTTTCTCGCGGCGAATGTGTTGTTCGCGAGTTTGCATTGCCATGCGCAGTGCTTGGTTGCCGTTGACATCGATTGAAACACCAATGACGCGACCAGGCATAGTGCGCTTGTGCTTGTCTTTGGTTGCCATAAACGCAGCGTGTGGACCGCCGTAACCCATAGGCACACCGAAGCGTTGAGCTGATCCAATCACTACATCAGCGCCCATTTCACCCGCAGGTTTGATGAGTGCACTGGCGAGAAGATCGGTCGCAACCGCCACGACGGTTTTGTTGGCTTGCGCTTTGGCGATTAGGTCTGTGATGTCACGTACTTCACCCGTGGTTGACGGGTATTGTACCAACGCGCCAAACACATCGTGGTTTGGTAGTGAGTCTAGCTCATCAACTAAAACTTCAAAGCCGATAAATTTAGCACGCGTTTTCACTACTTCAATGGTTTGTGGGTGCACGTCAGCAGCGACAAAAAATACGTTGCTTTTACTCTTACCTGCACGCTTACATAAGGTCATCGCTTCAGCGGCTGCGGTGGCTTCATCAAGCAATGAGGCGTTGGCGATTTCCATGCCGGTGAGGTCCATCACCATCTGTTGGAAGTTCAGCAGTGCTTCTAGACGACCTTGAGAAATTTCTGGTTGGTAAGGCGTATAAGCCGTGTACCAACCTGGGTTTTCCATCACGTTACGCAGAATAACGTTAGGCGTAAAGGTGTTGTAGTAACCTTGGCCGATGAAAGTGCGCTTAAGTTCGTTTTGATCGGCGAACTGTCTCATCGCGGTGAGCATATCGGCTTCGCTTTGCGCTTCGGCAAGTTTAAGTGGTTGCTCAAGACGAATTTGTGCAGGTACTGTTTGGGCGATTAGTTCGTCCAAGCTGCTTACATTGATTGCTGCCAGCATGCTTTGCTGGTCGGCTTGATTTGGTCCATTGTGGCGAGCCACAAATTCATGTTGAGTGCTGAGGCTTTGAAGTAGTGTTGTCATTGTCCTTTACCTTTTCGAAAGGTCCATACTCTGCGAAAGAGTTGAGTGACCCTCGCGACGACTTATACCCAAGTGAATTCAAGATGCTTGGGTATATACGAACCTTTAAAAAAAGCTGCCCACTTTCACGGGCAGCTTTTTGCTGTTTCCTTAATTACTCTTCTTCAATAGAGCTTAGATATTCGTCGGCGTCTTTTAGATCGTCGAGCTCTGCTGGATCAGAAAGCTTCACTTTCGCGATCCAACCACCTTCATAAGGCTCTTCGTTGATAAGCTCTGGACTGTCTTCCAACTCTTCGTTTATTTCTACGATTTCACCGGTTACTGGTGCGTAGATATCTGAAGCGGCTTTTACCGACTCAACCAGTGAGAAGCTTTCGCCTGCATCAATTGAATCTTCAACGTCTGGTAGGTCAACGAATACAACGTCGCCTAACATTTCTTGTGCATGTTCAGAAATACCGATTGTGACGGTACCGTCACCATTGTCACGTACCCATTCGTGGCTATCAGTAAACTTGAGGGTTTTGTCCATTGCTAAATCTCCAAATTTAATTTTATTGGTAAAGTGGGTAGCGAGCGCAGAGCTCTTTAACTTGCTTGCGGACACGTTGTTCCACTTCTGCATTGCCTTCTGGGTTCTCAACTAACCCGTCTAGCACATCGCCAATCCAATTACCGATCAGTCTAAATTCTTCTACGCCAAAGCCGCGGCTTGTACCAGCTGGGGTACCTAAACGGATCCCCGATGTAATCATAGGCTTCTCTGTATCGAACGGGATGCCATTTTTATTACATGTGATACCTGCACGCTCTAACGCGTGTTCTGCCTGATTGCCTTTAAGACCTTTTGGTCTTAAATCAACCAGCATTAAGTGTGTATCGGTACCGCCGGTTACAATGTCGCACCCGCGAGTTTGCAATACTTCAGCGAGAACTTTTGCGTTACCGATCACCGAATCGATATAAGTATTAAACTCAGGTCCCAACGCTTCGCCAAATGCGACCGCTTTGGCAGCGATAACGTGCATCAGTGGACCGCCTTGCAGGCCAGGGAAAACCGCAGAGTTAATCTTTTTAATGATCGCTTCATCGTTAGTGAGGATCATGCCGCCGCGAGGGCCGCGTAAGGTTTTGTGTGTGGTGGTTGTGACCACATGCGCGTGTGGCAGTGGGCTAGGGTGTGCGCCAGTGGCAATAAGGCCGGCGATGTGCGCCATATCGACCATCAATAAGGCATCCACCTCATCGGCAATGGTACGGAACTTGGCGAAATCAAGAGTACGAGGAATCGCACTGCCGCCCGCGATGATCATTTTAGGCTTATGTTCTAATGCGAGTTGGCGAACGGCTTCGTAATCTACTTCTAATGTGTCACGGTCGACACCGTATTGAACGGCGTTGAACCATTTACCCGATAGAGCAGGTTTTGCGCCGTGGGTAAGGTGGCCGCCCGCATCCAATGACATACCTAAAATGGTATCGCCCGGTTGCAGTAGTGCCAGTTTGACCGCGCCGTTTGCTTGTGCGCCAGAGTGAGGTTGCACGTTGGCGAACTCGCAGTTGAAAAGCTTTTTAGCACGCTCAATCGCAATAGCCTCAACGGTATCCACGTGCTCACAGCCACCGTAATAACGACGACCCGGATAACCTTCGGCGTATTTATTGGTTAGGCAGGTGCCTTGCGCCTGCATCACCGCTTTTGAAACGATGTTTTCAGAAGCGATTAATTCAATTTGTTCATTTTGGCGAGTGTACTCTGCTTGGATGCCGGCAAAAACGGCGTCATCAGTGGCGGAGAGTTGAGTGGAGAAGAAGTTCTCTAGATGATGATTTTGATATCGATGGTTCATAATCAGTGACCTTCCTTAATGGTCGACAAGGCATAACCTTGCATCTGTAAATGACTTTATTCCTTTCTCACTTGCAGTTGCCGGGAAGTTTTCCACCAACAAATTCAAGTTGTTTTGGATACTCGGTTGCTCAAACGAGTTTGGCGCACGATCAATTTCATCCCAATATGGGTAAACCCATTTCCACTGGCCCTTTATGCGGCTCTAGCATCAATGGCAAAAGCATCTCGCTAACTAACAAGTTGGTAACATAGCGGCTGGCGCAAAAACAATCAACCAAAAATTTCCTATAGGAAACATAGTTTCTAATTTTGTTAACAGCAACACGTATTGGTCAACTTTTATCCTTTTTAATTGACGGTGGTTCATGCACAATGAAGTCAAAGACAGGAAGTTAAGACTGCATGGGGGATATATGGCAGAAGAGATCTACGATGAATATCCATCGTTGACCTTGGCGAAAGAGAGCCAAGAGCAATCTATCGCGCCGTTGAAATTAGGCGAACGGATTAAATCGATCCGCAGCCGGCTAGGGATTACCTTAGAAGAGGCAAGCCAGCGCACGGGGTTAGCGCGTTCAACGTTAAGTAAGATTGAAAACGAGCAAATTTCGCCTACATTTCAAGCCATGCAGAAATTGGCTCATGGCCTACAGATAGATATGCCGCAGCTGTTTGAACCGCCAAAGAAAAAGGTAGCAACAGGGCGAAGAGATCTAACTCGCGCAGGCGAGGGCAAGCCTCACCCTACCCAAACCTATGAGCATGAACTGCTGGCGACTCAACTGCTTAATAAGAAAATGATGCCATTTAAAAGCCGCGTTCGTGCGCGTAATTTTGAAGAGTACAACGACTGGGTTAGGCACGATGGTGAAGAATTTCTTTTGATTATATCCGGAGCGGTGACTTTCTTTTCCGAGTTCTATGAACCAGTAGAAATGGTAGAAGGTGACAGTGCCTACTACGATGCCAATATGGGGCATATGTTAGTTTCTGTCAGTGAGGAAGATGCATTAATTCTGTGGGTGACAGCAAAGTAATCTCATCAATAGTTTCCGATTGGAAATCTTCAGTACTTTCCATTTCAATCGAGTCGGTGTAACCCGGCTCTTTTTGTTGTAGAGCGCAAGCTTTACGTACGGTTTTGCATATGGGTTCATGTTCTAAAAATGTTAAATGTCACACTTTGATACGGCGATGAAAGTTTAATCGTGCAAAGATTGCCCTATCATGTTTATTATCGGAAACATGTTTTCTTAAGCAGAACTCGAAACGGATATTTGGAGACATCACATGAACGAAGCGCTACTGATAACACCACTGCATGCTCTGCATATTGAAGCGGGGGCCAAAATGGTGCCGTTTGCGGGCTATGATATGCCTGTGCAATACAAACTAGGTGTTAAGAAGGAGCATTTACATACCCGTGAACACGCAGGTTTATTTGATGTTTCGCACATGGGACAGCTACGACTCAAAGGTGAGGGTGCGGCTGCATTTCTTGAAACGCTCGTACCAGTAGATATTGTTGATCTGCCATCGGGCAATCAACGTTATGCGTTTTTTACAAACCCGCAAGGCGGCATCATGGATGACTTGATGGTGGCGAATTTAGGCGATCATCTATTCGTGGTAGTGAATGCGGCGTGTAAGAAGCAAGATATCGCTCACCTTGAAGCCAACCTTCCGCAAGGTGTGGAGCTAGAAGTGATTAATGATCGCGCGCTATTGGCTCTGCAAGGTCCGCAAGCGGTTGAAGTACTTAAGCGCTTCCAACCCGCTGTGGCTGATATGGTGTTTATGGATGTGGCGAAGCTTGAGTTGCTTGGCGTTGAGTGCATCATTTCGCGCAGTGGCTATACCGGTGAGGATGGCTACGAAATTTCAGTGCCGAATGAGCAAGCTGAGGAGCTCGCTAAGCGTTTAATCACTGAAGAAGAGGTCGAGTGGATTGGTTTAGGCGCGCGTGACTCACTGCGCCTAGAGTGTGGCTTATGTCTTTACGGTCATGATCTTGATGAGACAACCACGCCAGTTGAAGCCAGCTTGCTTTGGGGCATCCAAAAGGTTCGCCGTGCGGGAGGTGAGCGTGAGGGAGGCTTCCCTGGTGCAGAGATTATCCTAGAACAAATTGAAACTAAGCAGGTGTCGCGTAAGCGTATTGGTTTAGTAGGTGAAACTAAAGCACCCGTTCGTGAAGGTGCTAAATTGTTTGATGCTGATGGGAATAAGATTGGTGTCGTGACCAGTGGTACTGCTGGGCCAAATGCAGGCAAGCCAGTTTCTATGGGCTATATCGCAACAGAGCATGCTACGGTGGGTACAAATGTCTTTGCTGAAGTGCGCGGTAAGATGCTACCTATGACAGTAGAAAAGATGCCTTTTGTACCACAGCGCTATTTCCGTGGTTAACCGATACCGCGGTTCACCGATAACATGATTAACGAATACCGTGACTAAAAAAACGGACGCTTAAACGTTTAATAGCCAAAGTTTACAATAGTAACCCTTAGCCCCTTACCGAAAATTTGGTTTGGGGCTTTTTTATGACTTTAATTCCCACGAAATCAATCATGTACCATTGAATTTTATAGAATCATGGCGCTTCAATTGTGATACAAATAACTCAAAATTAAGACTTTCTATTTAGACAGTTACACTCGGAAGGGATCTAGAAGGCTGTTCAGATTTGATCAAACAGTAATCCACATGGTTCTCAAAATTAAGAAACGTAATCTATGCTATTGTTATATAAAAGGATAATATTAGTTGGTGCAAAAGTGTGATCTGCATTCATGTTGACTATTTATGACTAAACGATAGTTTTAAATGAGCACCTGAGCAAAGTTGGAGAAACAAAACATGAACCCTGAACAAAATTGTAAAATTACCTTGCTGTCTGATGTAAGCATGCAGTCGAAGTTATTTAAAGACTCTCTAGAGCGAGGAATTGAACTGGATGTTCATTTGGCTTCATTGGATGAGCTGACAAGAGTCGCCGATGAAGATGATTCTGTTTTAGGTGATTATGTATTGATCGATTTCAACTACTTCGATGACGCTAATTTTGAGCAGTATAACCAAGTACGCTTGGCCTCAAATATGAGTGTGAAAGAAATCGTGATTAACTGCCCGACGGATGTAGCGTCGTCGCAGCTGTTTAAGTGGCGAAACTTAGTCGGTGTTTTTTACGTTGATGATGAAATCAGTTTATTGCTTAAAGGCATGCAGAAAATCATGCAAGATGAGATGTGGTTGTCTCGCCGTGTTGCACAAGATTATATAGAGCATTTCCGCTGCGCGAACTCTGTGACTACTTCGCAAGCTTATGCCAATCTGACTAAACGAGAAAAAGAGATTATGCGTTTGCTTGGTCATGGCGCATCAAACCTGCAGATCGCAGATGAATTGTTTGTAAGTGAGAATACCGTTAAAACTCACCTACATAATATCTTTAAGAAGATTAATGCTAAAAATCGTCTACAAGCCTTGCTATGGGCAAACAATAACATTGGTTTAGAAGAGCGAGTTTAAGCGTCGTTCAAAAGGTGCAAAATCAAGGGAGCCGATTGGCTCCCTTGATTGTTTATCGTAACTAATTACTCAGTTAATCATAAATTGTCGGAATAGGTTGGCGCTTGTGTTGAGTCATCTGATAGATTTTTACCAAACGTTCAGAGACTTCCGCTGATACAGGTTTACCTTCCAAGAAATCGTCGATTTGTTCATAAGTGAGATTTAACGCATCTTCGTCCGCTTTTTGTGGGGCAAGCTCTTCAAGATCGGCGGTTGGTACTTTCTGTACAAGTTGTTCAGGAGCGCCAAGCGTTGCCGCAACATCACGCACTTGGCGTTTGCTTAGGCCAAACAGAGGCGCCATATCGCACGCACCATCACCAAATTTGGTGTAAAAACCCGTGATGTTTTCTGCTGAGTGGTCAGTACCAAGCACCAAGCCACCTACGTAGCCAGCAATCTCGTACTGAGCGACCATACGCGCGCGCGCCTTTACGTTGCCCTTAACAAAGTCGACTTTCGCTTTGTCTTGAGGTATTAGGCCAGTGCCTTCAAGCGCAACGTGAGAGGCAGCATGTAGTCCATCTACACCGTGTTTAATATTGACGGAAACAGAATGAGTGGGTTTGATAAACTGCAGAGCAAGCTGCGCTTCGTCTTCATCTTGCTGTTCACCGTAAGGTAGGCGAACGGCAATAAATTGGTAACCACCACCTTGTTCTTCGTTCAACTGGTCTACTGCCAGTTGTGCTAGGCGACCACATGTGGTTGAGTCAACGCCACCACTGATACCAAGTACAAGTGACTTACAACCAGCTTCGGTTAGTTTGCGTTTGATGAAATCAACACGGCGAGTGATTTCAAAATGAGGGTCAATCGACGGTAGAACGCGCATTTCATCGCGAATCAACTGTTCCATTAGTATTCTTCCTGCAGCATTGTTATATAAATCATAAGGTATAGTTAGTATCATACCTAAAACCAGTAAATAGAAAACCGAGATCACGGATTTCATCTCATACAAGGATAAAAAATGACAAAAATCGCTGTATTTGGTAGCGCGTTTAACCCACCAAGCATCGGGCACCGCAGCGTATTAGAATCTCTTGGGCATTTTGAACGAGTGTTCCTACTACCGAGTATTGCTCATGCTTGGGGAAAAGAGATGTTAGATTTCCCGCATAGAGTGGAGCTTATCCAAGCATTTATCGAAGATCTTTCATTACCTAATCTTGAGTGCTGCACAATAGAACAGGAGCTGTTTCAAGAAAGCGCTCAAGCTGTGACAACCTTTGCAGTACTGTCAGCCCTGCAAGATAAATACCCTGAAGCCGAGCTTACTTTTGTTATGGGGCCTGATAATTTTTTCAACTTTAGTAAGTTCTATAATGCACAAGAAATTGTTAAACGTTGGAATGTAATGGCTTGCCCTGAGAAAGTGGCAGTAAGAAGCACGGATATACGCTTGGCTTTACAGCAAAAGCAGTCTATAAAACACCTAACAACAGAAAGAGTTTGCACAATCCTGACTGAGAATCAGTACTACTAACTATACTTGGATCAGTAAACCTATAAGTAACAATAAAATAAATTTGAGGTAGATATGACAAAGATGAGCTTTGCGCTTGTTTTTTGCCTCCTTTCAACAAGCACGTTTGCTTGTGAGAACCAATATTATGGCGTAACAAATGATGTGACTCTACCGGAGTCTTATTCATTGTTTCTTGACTGTACGGAAAAAATGCCCGAACTCGTGCTTTCTGAAAACGACGAGTATAACTATGAGACTTTGAGTCAGCCTGACTCTCACAGCTACAGTGACTACTGGTCTGACTGGGTGTTAAAAACGGACTCGAATCCTCTTGTAAGTCAGAATTTTTCTGATAGCTACTTTGGTATCGGTGTTTGGTCACCTACTGAACTCAACGAGGACGATGAAATCACAACCCAAGAGTGGTTGATGAACCATGGTTTGCAATTTAGTGTTGGTTTCGGCGAGAAAAAACTCGGTGAGCCAAGGTTTAGACTCGACTATATGTGGCATGAAGACGAAAAAGATAACGTCATGATGCAGGTGGAGTTACCGTTTTAACCGCATCCGTTACCTAGCGGATTGGATCGCCCCAAGAGCAGATTGCTTGCAGTGTAAATCCAAAGAGAGGCCGTTTTCGATGCCTCTCTTATCGCCATTCTTAAATCTTATCTATTATCTCAACTCTCATCTCAACGCTCACCACTTTTCATCACCGCATTATGTGCAGTGCCTTGCACCTGTGAAATAATGACTTCTGGGCTTTCCGGTCTAGAAAAGTAGTAACCTTGAATCTGCTTACACCCCATAGTGACTAATTTATTTAACTCATCTTCGGTTTCAACACCTTCCGCAATAAGATTTACTTTGAGTTGTTGAGCTAATTGAATAATCAGGTTTACTACTCGCTCAGCGGTTTCATTAAATAATATGTTTCGCACAAATGTCGCATCAATTTTGATCGTATCGATCGGGTAACTGTGGATGTAGTTCAAACTTGAATAGCCTGTGCCGAAGTCATCAAGTGCAACGGTGTAACCTTGAGATCTTAGCGTGTCTAGGATGTAACGTACTTCATTGGTTCGAGAGAGTAACACGGTCTCAGTTAACTCAATCGTAAACTCATCGGGATGAAAGCTATATTTGGATATCGAGTTGTTTAAGTGGCGCATGTAGCGTTCAGAGTCTGCGAGTTCATGTGCCGAGCAGTTGAGGCTTAATCGAATCTTGTAGCCTAAGCCTTGTTCTACTTCGTATTTGGCTTTGCATGCCAGTTCAACGATACGTTGGCCCAATTCAACAATTAATCCAGATTGTTCGGCAGCTTCAATAAACTCTTGCGGTGAGATAGTACCCAGAGTCTTACTGTTCCAACGCGCCAACGTTTCAAAATAGTCCCAAGATTGATTTTCCATCGAGACAATCGGCTGTAGAAGTACATATATCTCGCTATCATTGGTATTGAGATTGTCTAACTCATTTCTTAGTGCATCAATCACCATCGTGCGGCGATAGTATTGATTACTTAGATGAATATCGAAGCTTTGAATATAGTTATTGTGCGTCTGTTTACAATCTTTGAGGGCTAGAGATGTATTTAGCATGAGTTGATCAGCGGACAGATGCTGATCTGATTTGCACGCGAGTCCTATGCTTGCACTAATTTTTATGTTGTGTGATGAATCTTGATAGCCTTGCTGCAGCTTGACGATAATATTCTGGCAAATAGTAAAAGGCTCGCTTGAGAAGGTTATAAAAGCGAATTCGTCGCCGGAAATACGAAAGGCATGTTTTTTTTCAGGCACACATTCTTCAATAGTCGTACCAACAAATTTCAGTACTTGGTCTCCGATATAGTTGCCATAGAGGTTGTTGATTGATTTAAAACTATCGATATCGATGTACACCAGCGTGATAGCTTCACTCGTCGTATCAGCATAGTGCTCTAACATATCAGCAAGACGCCTGCGGTTGAGTAAGCCAGTTAAAGCATCATGGGATATTTCGTGACTGAGTTGATTTACAAGACTGTCAGATCGAGCCGAGAACCATTTCGCACGCAGGCTATGAACGATGATATTGGCAAAGAAGGTGTGGTAATAAATGAGTTTGCTTCTGCTTTCTTCGTCCATTTCACTGAGTGATTTTGTGTAAGTAGAGAGCAAAATACCAAGGTTTTCACCATTGTTTGACTGAAGCGGGATGCCTAAATAGGCCTCTATATCGTTTTCAATGAGAAAAGTATCTTGAGGAAAATCTTGAGCAACATTTTCACTAAACAAACAGAAAAGTTTATTAGACTTGCTTACTTCATAGCAGGGCGTACCAACCAATGAGTAGCAAAACGGAGTTTGGATCCTTTGTTGGCATGAAAACGAAAGCGTTTGGGCAAAAAAGTTAAGTTTATCTAACTCAACGATACAAGTGCACTGGCTACCAAACTCATTGTGTAGCAGCATAGTGACTTGATGTAAAAGCTCATGCCCATTGAGAGCAACGATGCGATTGATGGTTTCTACGTCAATAAAATGCGATTGTGGTATGTTTTTTCCTGCCACCTGACATCTCCTTTCACACGTGATCTTTGTCACTTACTCTTGTATGTCTTAGATGTAAATATGGTACAGGTGGCATATTTTTTCAAACTGCGTCGTGTTTTTATATCGAACGAAGTGTTTTTCAATCAAAAGTATTGGATTGGCATGTAAATCAAAAGTTGACTCGCGAGGAAACTAGCGTCAAGCGAGGAGTTAGGTATACAATGCCGCCAACTAAGATGAACAAAGCCAATTAGGTGACACAATGGAACATAAAGAGTTCGAAGCTTTGGTTAAAGACGCTTGCCAGCAAGAAAATCTTCCTCAAGCTTTAGCGATTTTAAAAGCAAGTGACGATCAGGAAGTGGCAGAAGTTGCCGAATCTCTTACTGGTCAATTTGCATTAGCAGAAGTGGATGACGAGAAGCGTATTTATCACGTTACGATGCAGGAAAATGAACAAGGCGAAGAGCAAGAGTTTGTTGAGCACGTAATGAATGAAGGCGACGACGTAATTCGCTTTGTAGCATGGTTCTTTGATGCGATGTTTGAAGTGAAGCGTAAAGATACCTACCAAGCAGCAGGTAAGACTTACCAGCAGCCAAAGCGTAGCTAGTCGTCGCGTTACGTGATTCGTTAAACAAACAACCCCAGTTTTGGCTGGGGTTGTTTGTTTATGGTATTTGACACAGAGGTATTAGTAATAACGCTGCTTAACCTTGATTCGCCTCGAGATTGACGACATTGTCAGGCACTTTATTCAGTCCCTTTTTTTCGATCCACGCTTCTAGATTATCTGCACCACCAATATATTGCCCATCGAGCCAAATTTGCGGCACAGTTACCGGTGTTTTCATGCCAATGATGGCTTTTACTTCAGGGATCATGCGATACAGCGCCGCGCTATCTTTGACCACATCGTGGTATTGATATTCAATCCCCGCATCATCAAGCATTTTTTTAGCTTTTACGCAGAATGGGCAAGTCGCTTTGCCATAAACAATATTGCCTTTGAGCGTATCTTGCTTGGTCCAGTTTTGAATGACTGATTGAACAAGGACCCCTCGGTTAAGCGCTTCGCCTTGGCTTATCACTTTGCCTTCAACCACAAGAATAGGGGCGTGCCATGCGCCAAGTTTTAATGGTTCCCACCAATGCGAAAGCCAATCTTTTACTTCGAGTTCGATAGGAATACCTGCGAGTTCGTTATCGAAAGTATCTTGAAGAATGTCTTTCGTCAAAGTGCATTCGCCACAAGGAATGTTGACTTTAAATGGTCCCCAACTACCAGCCCAGCGATAAAGCGTAATTTTAATTGGTGTTGTCATGGTGATCTCCCTAAAGGTTCTTTAGCGAGGCGCTTGGATGGAATCTCTCGCCTTAGCCAAACTGCAGTTAGTTCGTTTACTGGTTTGAGGTGAGTTTGGTTCACTTTGATGAATTATGCATCACCCCAAAAGTATTTGTTATTAAAGTAGAACGACCCGCGAGAGATTTTCTTTCAACATTGAATTCGTTATTTAGAATGAGTCACTCGCACTTTTCTTGCTTCCCATTGTGTAATAAAGGCAACTGAAGCAATGATAATAGCCGCGCCAAGCCATAAACGGCCTGGTGGAACCCAGCCAAAAACTACCCAACCAGCCAATACGTTGAGCGGCAGTTTTGCGTGGTCAAATGGTTGTACAAAAGACGCATCAGCCACTGAATAAGCTTTGACGATAGCCCATTGAGCTAGAGCTGTCGCCGCACCAGCAGCAAGCAAAATCAACCAAACGTTGAGTCCTGAAGGCGTGGTCCACTCTGGAATAGCCAATAAGATATTGAATGGTGTGATCAAGATCAGCAGGTAAACCACCATGGTCGATGGTGAGTCATCCGAAGAGAGTTTTTTGACCATCAGAGAGTAGCAAGCCCAGAAAAAAGCCGCCCCGACAGGTAGCAGTGTTGCCCAGCTAAAATTATCAGCCCAAGGCTCAAGAATGATCATTGCGCCAATAAAACCGGTTAAGGTTGCTCCCCAGCGAGCTTTACCGACTTTCTCTTTTAGGAATAATCCTGAACCAATGGTAGCGAAAAGTGGTGATGTCATGAGTAGCGCGATACCTTGCCAAATTGGTACCGGATAAGCCAAAGCCCACAGCCAAAGTTGAATACCAATTACTGACAAAAATACGCGGAACACATGCCAGCCCAGCTTTTGGGTTCTGAGTGATTGGCGAATACCGAGTGTTTTTAAATATGGCAAGATCACCACGAGCGCAATAGCATATTGAACCAAAGCGACTGTCGTAGAAGAAAGACCATGATTGATACTGGCTACTTGAGCCAAGCTGTTAACAATGGCGAAAGCCAGACCTGCGGTCAGCATCCAGCTTGCGCCTTTAATTGGGTGGTGATTACTGCTCATAAAAACGGATACTCGAAAAAGGTTTGTGGATCATACGACTTAATGGTTTAGAACTCTCTAACTTTTTGAACGATTTATCATAATCACTGAGAATATGACCAAAACAAGACCAATTCCGTGCCAAATTGTGAATAATTCTCCTAATATTAGTACGGCAAATATCGCCGTAATCGCCGGGCCTGCGTTATTGGTTAAACTCAGTTGGGTTGGTGAAAGTCTTGCCATGCCTGCCGCCACAAAGTAAGAAGGCAAAACGGTACAGACAATGCCTAGTATTACGCCAATGACGATCAATTCGGACGACCACTCGGTGACTTGTGCGCCGCTGATATATAGGTGAATCAAAATAGCGATACCCGCACTTCCCATACCAATACTGGTAAATAGTGAGCTCCCTAAATGACCAATTAAGGGCTTGCTTGCGACTAAGTAAATCGCAAATACAAACGCAGACGCGACGGCCAATACTGCGCCTAACGTTACTGAGCTTCCTAATGTTTGGAAGTCGTGGGCAAGGATAAGGGCAGTGCCAGCATAACCGACTATCGTCGCACCTACCGCGGCTTTAGTCGGTACTTGTTTGTAAACCACCCAGCTAATCAAAACCACGAAAGAGGGGAACAAGAAGATCAATAAGCGTTCCAATTGCGCGGAGATAAATGCCAGCGCAGAGATATCAAGATAGCTGGCGACGTAATAACCGAGAATACCGATACCTGCGGCGGCAAAGCCAGACTGTCGAATTTTGCTGCGATTCGCAGCTTTACGGCATAGATAAATTAGGGTGAATAAATAGAGAGGCAGAGAGCTTAACGCGCGCAAAGCCATAATAGAGGTAGCATCCCCGCCGGCTTGATAGGCGAGCTTGACCAAGATAGGTTTTAGTGAAAACAACAGGCAACCAATAAAGGCACACAATAAGCCAATTTGATGATCGGAATTGAACTTGGATAAAAATAAGCTTTGCTGTTGTTGGGTCATTAACTCGTTCCTTGTTTAAATGGGATGCTACGAGTTAATGCAAGCTGGCTACATACTCGTAGCCAGGCACAGGTTCACCTACCGGCTACAGGCATTGAGGAGAAGGAGCCACAGGTAAGTAAACGAAAATTGCATAGTAAATATCCTAATTTGCGAAAATTTAGGTTAACGTTTGGTTAAAAATAATGCAACCTATTTTGCTTCAACTCGTTGCTCAACTTGAGAGACCGCATTTTGGTACATAAACCAAGCGCAAGTGCCAGCGGCAATATTACCAATAAGTGCTCCCCAGAAGATGCCTTCAATACCGCCAAGTGTCGAACCCACCCAGAGGCAGGGTAAGAAGAAAGCAAATAAGCGCAAAGCAGAGATGGTGAGCGCGGTATAGGACTTACCAAGCGCATTGTTAATTGAAACCATTAACATACAAATACCGAGTGGGCCTAAACTGAATGGCACAATCATCAAATGCCAATCTAAGATCTGTTCGACTTTGATATCACTGGTCATCAAGCGGGCTAGGAAGCCGCTGCTCACAAATGTTATTAGCGCGATGACGAGTTGAGATGCCAGCACATATTTACAGGCGATGATCACCAGTTGGCGGATCTCGTTGATCTTATTTGCACCTAAAAGGCGCCCAACCATCGGTGGCATCGACATAGTCAGCGCTAGCACTGCTACGATGGCGAAAAACTCATAACGTGAGCCTAACGCCCATGCCGCGACAGCAGCCGTGCCATATCCCGCAAGCAATTTGGTGGCTAACATTGAAGAGAGCGGTGGCAGCAATTGGCTTATCATTGCAGGGCCCATGATGTTGCCAATCGATTTTAAGCTGGCAGGTAGATCGAGGTCATGCCAATCAAAGCATATCCATTGTTTGCGAGTCACTTTTGGCGCGACGATAAGAATACCAATCCCAAAGGCCACGATAGTCGCGATTGCTGCACCATTGATCCCTAGATCAAAAGTGAAAATGAATAACGGATCGAGTGCAAGGTTGATAAGGCTAGTTACCATCATCAAAGTGCCTGGGAGCATGGTGTTGCCATTGGCACGACAAACACTGTAGAAGAAATAGAGTAATGCCCCTGTCCATGAACTGATCAACCAGTAAACCCAGTAGCTATCAATAATTGGAAAAACAGTTTCAGGTGCACTGAGGAGCGATAGTAGAGGTTCACGCAATAGGTAGATAAGGACCCCAAATAACGCGACACCCACTGAACCCATTGCGATAACCAGTCCACCAAGTTGTTGCGCATAGCGAGTTTTGTTCGCACCAATCGCCTTGGCAATTACAGCGGTGGTTGCAATACCTAGCCCAACTTGAATACCAATAATGATCATTTGAATTGGTAAGGTGAAGCCTTGGGCTGCAAGGGGCAATATACCTAGCTGACCGATGAAAGCACTGTCGACAAGCTGGAAGCTCATCAAAGAGAGTACGCCAAATAGCATTGGCCAAGTCATATTAAATAACTGTCTTGCTAGTGATGTGTTTTGGGTGGTTGTCATAATTACTTGCGCGCTAGTTATAAATAAGCCGAGGAAGACCTCGGCTTAGGATGTGGCTAGTTTACTCGATATCGATTTTTATTCGAGTAGCTAGCAGTTAAAACACTTTAAAGATTTTCTTTAAAATCTTCAGCATACCCTTTTGGTGGGGGCGTCCAACCTCGTTCATCATTGTTGTGTTTATCGGCTCGATCGGTCGCGAGAGCCAGTTTTATCTGTTCTTCAAGATGAATAAACAGCTGACGATAGTTGTTGTCGAAACGTTCACCAGACGCATCATCAAGCCATGCTTGGTACAGCATGTCTGACTTTTTATCTTCTACACGTTTATAGCTGGCTTTTTGTTGCTCAACATGGAATGGGTGTTGGCCCAATTCACGCAGAGCATGTGCACCCAGCTCAATAGCGGAGTGGTAGGTTTCAGATTCAATGATATCTGCGCCCGCTTGGCGAAGTAAGTAACTGTCACCACGGTCAAATGCACGCGCAAGGATCTTTACTTTTGGATAAGTGTGCTTGATGTGTTTCACCAAGGCGAGTGAAGCGTCTCGGTTATCCATCGCTACTACGACCATGGCGGCTTCTTCAATCCCCGCTGTGTGGAGAAGATCTGGACGCGTGGCATCGCCAAAGTAAGCTTTTGTATTGATTTGACGTACCATATCTACTTGATCTGCTTGGTGGTCGAGCACAACCGTTTTAATACCATTGGCAACCAATAGACGATTGATTATCTGACCAAAACGACCAATACCCGCAATAATCACTGTGCCTTTCTCATCAATTTCATCCGCTTCACCTTCATTAGACGCCTGTTGGTAGCGCGGCAGAATCACCTTATCAAATAAGATAAAGAGTCCAGGAGTGAGGAACATCGACAGCGCCACGACTAAAGAAAGTGTTTGTGCAATATCGAGCGGAATGACGTGGTTTTGCGTGGTAAAGCTCAAGAGCACAAAACCAAATTCACCGGCTTGCGCCAAGCTGAGCGTGAATAACCAACGGTTGCTCTTACGAATTCTAAAGCAAAATGCCAGTACGTAGAGTATTGATGCTTTGAGTAACATCACGCCAAGGGTTAAACCGATGATAAGGAAGAAATCATCAAATAGAATGCCGAAGTTGATTCCTGCGCCCACAGTAATGAAGAACAAGCCGAGTAATAGCCCTTTAAATGGGTCAATATTGGACTCTAGCTCATGGCGGAATTCACTGTTTGCCAGTACAACACCTGCGAGGAATGTGCCTAAAGCAGGAGAAAGACCCACTAGGCTCATCAGTGCCGCAATGCCGACGACTAGCATTAGTGCGGTAGCGGTAAAGATCTCACGCAAACCTGAGCTAGCAACAAAGCGAAATAGTGGGCGGCTGAGGTAGTGGCCCCCAACAACTAAGCCCGCAATAGAGATAACGATGACGAGTGCATAGCCCCAACCAGGTAAACCTGCCACGAGGCTTAATTCTTCGTGATGTTCTGCGGCGCTAGAAGCGGCTGTTTGTGCTTTTTCGACCAGTTCAGGTAATGCCAATAGCGGAATAAACGCCAGCATTGGGATAACGGCAATGTCTTGGAATAGCAAGACTGAGAAGGCATTTTGCCCACCTTCGGTTCGTGTTAATCCTTTTTCATTAAAGGTTTGCAATACAATCGCCGTTGAAGAAAGGGCGAAAATCAAACCAATCGCTAGGGCGATGGTCCATGGCTGCTCAAAGACTAACGCGATGCCCATTACGGCTGCTGTTGTTGCGCCAACTTGTAAACCGCCTAAACCCAATAGGCGATTGCGCATGTTCCACAGCATTTTTGGCTCGAGTTCTAAGCCAACCAAGAACAGCATCATTACCACGCCAAATTCAGCAAAATGTTGAATAGTAGTGGTTTCTTCACCGACTAAACCAATGATTGGGCCGATCACGACACCTGCAATCAAGTAGCCCAATACCGAGCCTAACCCGAGGCGTTTGGCGATTGGCACGGCAATCACGGCTGCAACGAGGTAGATAAAGGCTTGCAGAAAATAACCTGTCATTATTTATCTCCTAAGATCAGCTGCTTGAGGTATGGATTGAGCTTTTCAACTTCATAAGCGCGTTTGTAGTCAAACTGATCGTTGACTAACGCGTTGAGTAATTTTTTCCAACGCTCGACATGCTGTGTGATGCGACCTTCTTCTTTCGCGGTACGAGCGCCAAAAAGGGCAAGAGGCGCCATATACTTCATGCCAGTGAGTGCGGCCATTTGCTCCATAGGGTAGAGCAGCTCGCGAATGGTGAAGTGGTTGTAACCCTCAGTTTGATAGGCATCAGCTCGGCCGCCAGCTGATAAAGCGCATAAGAAGTGTTTTCCTTTGAGCGCAGTACCTTGGCTGCCATAGGCAAAACCATACTCTAATACCAAGTCTTGCCACTCTTTAAGCATTGCTGGTGTGGAGTACCAGTAGAGTGGAAATTGAAAAATGATCACATCGTGTTCCACTAAACGCTTTTGTTCGCGGTCGATATTGATGTTGTAGCTTGGGTATTCGTAATAAAGATCAACGGTGGTAACACCTTCAATATTTTTGGCAGCATCGAAGAGTGGCTGGTTTACTTCCGAACGATGTTGGGACGGATGAGCGTATAAAACCAGCACTTTATTTTTAGGCATTGTTGGCTTCCTACCATATTATTGAAATTGTTACCTATTGTTACTCGGATTGTCTAAATTTAGCAACACGGTTAAGTCATTTAAGTGTGGAACCACAACAGAAGCTTGGTGCTCAAAAGGCTTTTCAACACCGTGATTGACTAGGCAGGAGGGCATATTGGCGTTATAAGCGGCTTGCAAATCATAAAGGTAGTCACCGACATACAGGACTTCTTTAGGGGCAAGTTGCCATTCATCGGCGAGAGAGTTGAGTGCATCAGGAGCGGGTTTAGGGGCGAAATGCTCACGACTGATGATGCGTTCGATATTGAGGTTATTGTGTTTTACTTTAGCCGAAGCGGCTTCAAAACAATTGCGGGTAATGATTGCCGTGTGCAGATCTTTAAACTCGATATAACGTAGTATCGTGACACATCCGGGCATTGGATAAGAACTTCTAGCATCTTCCAGTTCATGGTCGAGGATTCTCTGCTCTGCGTTTGCGCGCTGGTTAGGGCACGTTATCTCTTCGGTGAAAGTCAGTAGATCCCTGTCGGCTGGGCAACCGAGTTCATCGCGTAGCCAGAAAAAGTCCATATCTGAGCTGACTAGCGTGTTATCGAGGTCAAATACAATCGCTTTGATGTTTTGTGGTTCAAATGGTACTACGGTGAATTTATCCATAAAATCACGCTCCTTATCCCATCTGCTCCTCAACATTTGAGGCGCTTTCAATTGAGAGTAGTGGCTGCTATTCCACTTGCTTAACCCACGTCACAGTGTCCATTTACTGTGTGCTGCTTATAGGTGAGGTAAGCACTGGTCATTGATTTATCCTTCCTACTTTATGCGGTAGAAAGGATATATCTATATGATTTTAAGATAGTTGCTTGCGAGGGTTTTAGGCAAACTCTTTTTCTAAATAAGCGACGATGTCCGAAGATTCATACATCCACTTAACGCCGTTTTCGCTTTCAATTCTGAGGCACGGTACTTTGACTTTACCGCCACCAGTTTCAAGCTCAGTTCGGTGTTGCGGATCGTTTTTGGCGTCTCTCAAATCAAACTTTACTGATTGGCGTTTCATCGAGCGACGTACTTTGACGCAAAAAGGACATGCTTCAAATTGATACAGTGCCAATTGCTCTGCTTTTTGATCGACTAATTGTTGAGCTTCAGCTGAACGTTTTACGCCACGAGGAGAGAAGACAAAATCTAATACAAGAATAATGCGGCCCAAGATCCAACGGATGACTTTCATAACATTCCTTTCTAGTTCATATAATTATATCTGCCATTGTAACAACTAAGCTACATCGTATAAACAATAACATTTCGATCAGTAATCAATCTTGTGTTGTTTGGTCACTTGTATACCCAATCTTTTTGCTAAGCGAACTAGGTTTGCTCGATCGACTTTAAGTTCTCTCGCTGCTTGAGCCCAGTTAAATTTCGCTTGCTCTAGAGCGGCAATAATCAACTTCGCCTGATACTCATCTGTCGCTTGGCGTAGATCTTTCACTGCGACAGTGTGGGTAATAACATCTTTAGCGGATGGCTTTGATGGGGCGATGGTAACGTCATGATGATCTAATGCGAGATCAATAGCACTGACAGAGATGGTGCCTGCTCGGCTACTTTTTGCTCGTGCTTTTAGTGCCGCACGATTGATCACATGTTCCAGTTCGCGTACGTTGCCTGGCCAGTCATAACGGGGTAATTGTACCAGAGCATCTCTGCTGAATTTAAGTTGAATAATGCCTAGTTTTTTGCGTGCTTGCTCAAGAAAGTAACCCGCTAATAGCACCGCATCCTCTTCACGTTCACGCAAGGGTGGGACATGCAAAGGGTAAACACTCAGGCGATGGTAAAGGTCGGCACGAAAATGACCTTGCTCTACCTCATTTTTGAGGTTGCGATTAGTTGCAGCCAGAACTCTGACATTAATGCTTTGCACCGAGTCTTGACCCACCGGTTGGATTTCATTGTTCTGTAAAGCACGTAATAGCTTACTCTGTGCCGTTAAGCTTAACTCGCCAATTTCGTCGAGAAATAGAGTACCACCATCGGCGAGAGCAAATTTGCCTAAGCGAGATTTGTCGGCTCCAGTAAAGGCGCCTTTGACGTGGCCAAACAGCTCACTCTCAATCAGGGACTCAGCGATGGCAGCACAGTTAACATAAATTAACGGCTGGTGGCTGCGAGACGATTGATGATGAAGGCTGCGGGCAACGAGCTCTTTACCCACCCCGGTTTCGCCGTGGATAAGAATGGTAAAGTCAGATGGAGCGACGACGGAAATATCGTCTTTGAGGTTTTGCATTGCACTGCTGTTACCAATAATTTCGCCACCATCCCGTTCCCATACTTCTTGGTTTAATTCTTCCAATTTTTGTTGGGTCTGTTTGGCTTGTTGTTCAAGTTGAGAAACGGTTAACGCCACCTTAAGGTGTGAGGCAACAATTGCCGAGAGTGCGTCTAAGCTACGTTCAGGAATCGCATCAAATATATTTGGTGTGAGGCTGTCAAAGGTGAGTACGCCAAGTAGCTGGTCAGCATAGATGAGCGGCAAGCCCATACAAGCGTGCATTGGCAATTCACCGTCGTAATCGAGTAGTAAACCATCAAAGGGATCTGGTAAGTCTGAGTCCGCATCAAAGCGTACCACGCCTTCCGCTAGGCAAATCTGCTCAAAACGGGGATGGTCGCTGACTTTAAAACGGCGACCTAGCGTATCACGAGTAACACCTTGGATAGCGAGAGGGACTAAGGTATCTCCCTGCAAGCCTAAGAGAGCGACGCAATCACACTGGACTGCTTTACGGATCGCATCGAGCAACTTATTGAAGCGGTCTTGATCGTTGTGACCACTGGCTAATCCTGCTGTCATATCCAGCAAGGTTGAAATCGAAATATCTTGCATGAGCTAACCTTAAATGAGTGCATTTATTATTGTAGTGTCATTTTGACTTGAAATAAAGATGTCTTTTTGACCTGAAATTTAAGGCTAACTTGCTGAAAATTAGTTGAATTAAGGATTTATCAACTTGGCATTGTTCCTGCTTATAGAGCATGAGTTCTCAAAATAGAGAATCATGCTCAAGTAGTTTGTCGTGACTTGGGTATAACAATATCAGGAGAAAAACTCTTATGCTCAACGAAAACCATATTGCTGTTGTTAAAAGTACAATTCCTTTGCTTGAAGGTGCCGGTCCTGCTTTAACGCAACATTTTTATCAACGCATGTTTAGCCACAACCCAGAGCTAAAAGACATCTTCAATATGACTCACCAACAAACGGGGCGTCAGAGTGTTGCGCTGTTTGAGGCTATTGCTGCTTACGCCAAAAATATCGAAAACCTTTCTGCGCTAACTCAAGCGGTAGAGCGCATCGCTCATAAACACACCAGCTTCAATATTCAAGCTGAGCACTATCAGATTGTTGGTCATCATCTTATCGAGACCCTTCGCGAACTCGCACCAGAGGCCTTTACTCAAGAAGTCGAAGAGGCTTGGACTGCTGCCTATCTATTCTTGGCACAAGTGTTTATTAACCGTGAAGAAGAGATCTATCAGGCAAATGAGAGTACTAATGGTGGCTGGCGTGGCGCACGTGAGTTTGTCATTTACAAAAAAACGCCTGAGTCTGATTTGGTCACCAGTTTTGAATTGCGCCCAGCAGATGGCGAAGCAATTGCTGATTTTCAACCAGGACAGTATTTGGGTATTGAAGTAAAACCTAGTAATGGTGAACATGTAGAGATCCGCCAATATTCTTTGTCACAAGCGCCTAATGGCACAAGTTACCGCATCTCGGTGAAACGCGAAGGCACGCAAGATGCGGAAGGTTCATACCAAGGGCTAGTCTCTCATTACCTACATAACGAGTTACAAGCAGGCGACTCATTAATGGTTTACCCACCAGCGGGTGAGTTTTTCTATAAAGTAACCGATAAGCCAGTAGTACTCATTGCTGCGGGTGTGGGTGCGACACCAATTCAAGCTATGGCGCAGACTTTAGCTACTGAAGGTAAACAAAACGTTAGCTACTACTATGCTTGTGAGACTAAGTCACAGCATACTTTTGCTCAAGAAACAGAGGCTTTAATTGGCCAGCATGGTTGGCAGCATCAAGTTTGGTTGCGTGACCAAGATGGCATGATGGACCTTACGCAGGTTGATTCATTACCGCTAGCTGACGGTGAGTTTTATCTTTGTGGCCCCGTGGCTTTTATGGAATTTGCCGTAAAACAGCTCGATCAAATGGGTGTTTCTCGTGACCGCATCCACTATGAGGTGTTTGGTCCACACGCGTACTTATAAGTGAATCTTTAAGCTATGACAAAGCTCCCTGAGTGGGAGCTTTGACGTTATTGACGTTTAAAGTTTTACAACACTACCAAAATAAGATGGCAATTGCGGTTAGTATCGCAATACAAACCACGTTCAGAATAAAGCCAACTCGCATCATTTCATTTTGCTTGATCTTACCTGTGCCAAACACGATGGCATTGGGTGGTGTCGCGACCGGCATCATAAAGGCGCAAGACGCTGCGAGCGCAATTAACACTGATAACATAATCGGCGACATACCGAATGCTTCTGCGACACTTGCAAACAGTGGGATAAATAACGCAGACAGAGCGGTATTACTCACAAACTCAGTGAGAAAAACGACGAATGCGGTCACCAACATCACCACCAATACGATGCCTAAATCGGCAACAATTTGACTCAATGCTGTCGCCAGAAACGCGCTGGTCTCGGTAGTTTTTAAAATATTGCTTAAGCAGATACCACCACCAAACAGCAACAAAACGCCCCAGTCGGTGGTCTTTTCAATGTCTTCCCAGTGCACTACTCGGCAAAAACTCACAGCGATAATGGCGCCGAGTGCGATTACGGTATCAAAGCTTTTTAGCCCGCCAATCATGGCGTTAATTGGGGTGCTGAAAATCCAGAAAGTAACTGTGGTGAGAAAGATGCCCAGTGTAACCACTTTGCCTTTATCCCAATCGATCGCCGCCGTGTTTAACTCAAAGTCGCCCTTTAGATCCGGTTTAAGTAAGAAATAAAGTACCGCGATAGAAACCGGTAGCAGCAATGCTGCGATAGGTAAACCAAAGCTCATCCATTCAGTGAAGGTTAAGCCGACTTCAGCTGCCGCGATAGCATTGGGCGGGCTCCCGACGATGGTGCCCATACCGCCTATACTTGCGCTGTAAGCAATACCGAGGAGAACAAAGACGTGGGTGCTGTGACCGCTCTTTTCATTCACTTTATTCAGTATGCCTAATGCCAACGGTAACATCATGGCGGTGGTAGCGGTGTTGCTGATCCACATCGATAGAATGGCGGTGACACCAAACAGCATAAAGACAGCAACACTCAGTTGCCCTTTGGCGATAATCAGTACTTTATCGGCAATGACTTGATCAAGACCTTGTCTATGCATTGCTGCGGCGAGGGCAAAACCACCAAGGAAGAGAAAGATAATCGAGTTGGCGAAACTGTTTAATGCGGTTTGGGTATTAAACACTCCGAATATAATCGCTAAAACAGGGACTAATATGGCGGTAATCGTGACGTGTAGCGCTTCAGTTAGCCACAATATGGCGATAAAGACGAGGATACTTAAACCTAGTACGACGTTAGGTTCAAAAGGGAGGGTCAGGTACATCACGGCAAATAGGATAATATCGGCAATGATGATTAGGCTATTGCGATTGATCAACCATTCCCGCGTATTGGTCGGTAGCGGTACGCTATCGTTCTTATTCATTATACGTTTCCTTTCTAGGCTTTTATTGAGCTGACGATATTGTTGTACTTATTTTTGTAGGGCTTCTTTGTTTCGCTTGTGCTGGCGAGACATGAAAACATTCAACCAATCTAAAATGAAGATGTTGTTGAATTGTATCTATTTAACAATAAATTAAACTCGCCGTAGCTAAGCGTTGTGTAAAGAAATTGCAGGTAGGTATAAAGAAAGTATAAAGATTTGTTTAGTATCACTAATGCTTATGATAAGCATCAATGAGGGTTGTTGTTACCTTGTCATGTTGATCTTTGTGGTTAGCCAATAACAGCAGTAATAGCGTTTACTATGACGAGGTTCATTATGACGATAGCAAAAAAAAACCAGTAACTGGCTACAATTACTGGCGGAACGCGATGACATGCATCGGGAATAAATTTCTTACGAAATAATAGTGACACCTTAATTGACAAGGGACACCGCATCAGAAGGTTAGCAGTGCTTTACTCAACTAGGTTGCAAGTATGTTAACTAGTCCTAACTAAAGTTGTTGTATGGATTTTCGTGCTAGATATAAAGATTTTATATAGACAACCTCGCTAGAGAAGTGGATTCAAATTGCTATTTGCTCAATCGGCTACTAGCTCGTTCAGTCGATAACCAATACCCGTCTCGGTGACAATGTGTTTGGGTTGCGCAGGGTCGCGTTCTAGCTTTCTTCGCAGCTGTGCAATATGGATACGAACGTAGTGCGTATGTTCGGTGTAATTGTTCCCCCATACTTCTTTTAATATCTGCTTATGAGTGAGCACCTTACCTGCATTCTTACATAAGTATTTCAGTATGTTGTACTCGGTTTTGGTTAGTTTAATGCTCTCACTATCGCGCGTGACTTGTTTTAACGCGAGATCAATCGTGATGTCTGACATTTGAAAGCGCAGCGGTGCAGTGACGGAGTCTTGATTGGCTAATCTAAGTGCCACGCGAACTCGAGCAAGGAGCTCTTCACGGCCAAAAGGTTTGGTTAAATAGTCATTTGCTCCTGCGTCTAGCGATGCGACTTTATCAGACTCTAGTTCTCGAGCTGAGATCACAATGATCGGTGTATTGGTCCATGAGCGCAGTTCGTGGATTAGGTTGATTCCATCTAAATCAGGTAATCCAAGGTCGAGCAGGATCAAGTGTGGTGACCAATTTGCTGTGATTTGTAACCCTTGCTTGGCAGTGTCTGCGGTTTTGACTTGGTAATCATGCCCACCAATTAATACGTTAAGAAATCGGCAAATAGGCTGCTCGTCTTCAATGATTAATATTTTCGTTTCGCTATTCATCGGTAACGCACCTCTGTAGATCAAATAAGCGGCAAGGAATGGTGACATGAAACTGCACGCCATCGTCTGCGATATTGTGCACGGTGATTTGCCCGCCATGTGCGGAGACAATCACATCGCAAATGGCTAAGCCTAGCCCAGTTCCATCAACATGATTGTTTTCGAGTCGGTAGAAACGGTCGAAAATCTTGCTAAGTTCATTGTCGGGGATTGGGTCACTGGTGTTGGTGATCACAAAGTGAAAGCCACCATCGCAGTAATAGAATTGAATCCATATTTCGCTATTTTCCGGGCTATATTTCGCAGCATTCTCAATCAGGTTGCCGATCACTTGCTCGATAAGTAGGGCATCAATATCAACCAACATAGGGGCGCCTTCGAGTCTTAATTGATGAGAGGTTAATTGGTGTTTAAATTGAGCTAATACGCTACCAATGAGCTCTTCGGGCTCTGTCCAATCGCGTTTAATCTCGCAGGAGCCAGTGGTGTAGCGAGTAATATCGAGCAGTTTGGTTAAACTTTGATTTAAGCGTTCCCCTTGATTGGCAATGGAGTGCAGTAACTCCCGCTGGACTTCATCGCTTAAATGTAAGTGTTGATCACATAAGGTTGTCGCTGAACCAATGATCGCCCCAAGTGGCGTTTTTAAGTCATGTGACACAGAGGCGAGTAGCGTGGTACGTACTTGCTCCACCTGATGGTTGGCTTCGGCTTGCGACAGTGCGGATATTGCGTCTGCTCGCCCAAGTGACACCGCGACTAACGAGATGAACCAGTCGTCGATTCGTTCTGCCTGCTGCTTATCTAGCACCAATACCGCAAGCTGTTTGGCGTCATTGGTAAAGCTTAGATAAGTGAAGTTGTCAGGTAAGGTATCGATTGTCTGCGCGCCTAATTGGGCGGATAAATTACCGCTACTCCTTGCAAGACATTGTGCATTATTGCCACAGCTCAAAATTGCCGATTCGATTTGATAGTTGTGATGTAAAAAGTTCACCGCTTGATTCGCCACTTGCTCTGCCTTGGTTGAGCAAGAGAGTTGCCGAGACAGCGCATTTTGCGCTTCGAGCTTTTTCCGTAAGCGCTGATTTTTGGCGAGCTGCTTACGCTGTGACTGCGTTAAGTGGACAACAAAGATCCCGCTCAACGCCAGGACCAAATAGGTGATGAGGTAATGGCTATCTTGAAACTTAAACGAGTTGAAATCAGGTAGAAAGAAGTAATGGAAGCTCGCGATATTGATAATACAGATGGTGTAAGCATGGCTTGGCTTGAGAATAAAACCGCAGACAATATTGATCAGCAAAAACAGCATTGCCACATCTGTCTCTATTAACGCCTTTCGGCTCAATAGACCAATCATTGTCAGCAGGGCGCTGAGAAATAGCGCAAAAAATAGGTTGTAATGCTCTTTTGTTTTCATAATTAACACATTAACAACAAGTGTATTTACTTAATACTTGATAGGCATTATTTGCGCAATAGGGGTGTTGTGAAATTGATTATGAAGTCGTGCTAGCTAGGCAGTGAATTTACAATTAAATCTTTATAAAACAGTTTGTTATTTATTTTATTAGACTCGATTAGGATTTATTGTGTTGTCAATTAAAAACAGCAATGAGAGGGCTTGTTGCGGTGATAAAGCAATAAAAAAGGTCTGACATCGCTGTCAGACCTGATTATCAATTTGCACTAAGAAGGTTATTTAACCGTCCAAGTCACTTGCTCGCCCGCTTTAATTGGTACCACGATATCGGCGCCAAATGGCATGCTTGCGGGTACGTCCCATGACTCTTTGGTGAGTGTCACGGTATCAGTGTTACGCGGCACACCGTAAAAATCAGGACCATTGTGGCTTGCGAATGCTTCTAGGTGCTCTAGCTTACCTTCTTGTTCGAACACTTCTGCATACAACTCGAGTGCTGCGTGAGCCGTGTAAGAGCCTGCACAGCCACAAGCGGCTTCTTTTTTTTCTTTTGCGTGAGGCGCAGAGTCAGTACCTAGGAAGAACTTCTTGCTGCCGCTGGTTGCTGCTGCCACAAGCGCTTGCTGGTGGGTGTTGCGCTTAAGGATTGGCAAGCAGTAGAAGTGAGGCTTAATACCGCCGACTAACATGTGGTTGCGGTTGTACATCAGGTGATGTGCCGTAATAGTTGCCGCGACATTGTCGTTAGCGTTAGCAACAAAGTTGGCTGCATCGGCAGTGGTGATGTGCTCTAGAACGATCTTTAGGTTCGGGAAGTCATTGACGATTGGTGCAAGTACGGTTTCTAGGAATTGCTTTTCACGGTCAAAGATGTCGACATCATGATGAGTGACCTCGCCGTGCACCAGTAGCAACATGCCCACTTCTTCCATCGCTTCTAAAACGTGGTAGATGTTTTTCGCTGACGTTACACCTGAATCAGAGTTGGTTGTGGCACCAGCAGGGTAAAGCTTAGCAGCGACTACATTGCCAGATGCTTTCGCTTTGCGGATTTCATCAGGAGTGGTGTTATCAGTGAGGTAAAGTGCCATCAGTGGCTCGAATTGCTCGCTTGGCTTTTCTGCCATAATGCGTTCGCGGTAGGCAAGGGCAAGTTCAGTATTGGTAATCGGTGGGATGGTGTTCGGCATGATCAGCGCGCGACCGTTATAGCGGCTAATGTCTCGCACGGTATCCTTTAATACTTCGCCATCGCGAAGGTGTACGTGCCAGTCATCCGGACGAGTAATCGTAATAGTTGTCATGTTAGCTCCCACCATGAGTAAGTTGTCTGATTGGAGCCTAAGCAATTGTTTCTATGCAAAACGCATAGGCTTAGGCGACAGGATGATAGAGGAAAGCGATGAGGATTTCACCCCATTTTTTGTTCTAGTAGTCCGTTTGTTGAACAAATAGCCAAACGTTTGCTTTTTTCTTGCCGTGGTTCCGTACTATGATAGCCAAGCTCAAAAACCAAATATAATGGGCAAGACATACTTGGAAGGAATAGCAATGACAGCCTCTACACTCTCTCAAATCAACGTCTATCCAGTGAAATCTGTCGGTGGGGTTTCTCTCTCTACTGCTTGGGTTGAAAAGCAGGGGCTGATGTTTGATCGCCGCTTTATGTTGGCACTTGCTGACGGCTCTATGGTAACCGCACGTAAGTATCCGCATATGGTGAAAGTGAGCTCGGTATTAACACCAGATGGATTGATTTTTACCGCGCCTAATCAAGCGCCACTTAAGATTCGCTATACGGACTTTAAGATGCAGCCAACACCAGCAACCGTATGGAGCGACACTTTTGAAGCGTTTACTACGCATGATGAAGCGGATGATTGGTTTAGCGAAGTGTTGGGTAAGCGTGTTGAATTGCTCTTTACCGGTGAGCAATCGCAACGTGTGCGTGACAAACTTGGTCACAATGTCAGTTTTGCCGATGGCTACCCATTACTGCTGATCAGCCAAGGATCACTGGATGAATTGAACCGACGTAGCCAAGAAGTGCATGCGATGGATCAGTTCCGCACCAACTTGGTTGCTTCAAGTACAGAACCTTTCGTTGAAGACAGCTGGAAGCGCATTCGTATCGGTGAAGTTGAGTTTGAAGCGGTTAAACCTTGTGAGCGCTGCATTTTGACCACTGTTGATGTCAGAACTGGTGAACTTAGACCAAGCAAAGAGCCGTTGAAGACCTTATCGGAGTTCCGCGCGAATGAATTTGGCGGTGTGTTTTTCGGACAAAATCTAGTGGCGAAAAATGAGGGTATGATCCGTGCAGGTGATGAAATCGAAGTATTGGAATACAAGGACAAAGAGTTTTATCCGGATAACTCACCAAAACAACACGTACTTAAATGTATTGAACGTGAAGATATTGCTCGAGATTTTACGACGTTCTGGTTAGAAAATTCGGCAACCTTGCCATATAAGCCGGGGCAACATTTGCCGATTGAGGTAGAAGTTGATGGGCAAAAAATCGCTCGTCGCTATACCTTGTCTTCATCGCCATCTCGACCAGACAAGCTGGCGATTTCGGTGAAACGCATTGCCGATGGTCGAGTCTCTAATTGGTTAGCCGATCATCTCCAAGTGGGCGATGAGTTAGTGTGCCAAACTCCGGATGGTGCATTCCACATCGAAGAACACCACCAAACGCCAACATTGCTACTTTCTGCTGGTAGTGGTGTCACGCCGATGCTGTCAATGCTGCGTTTTATGGCAGATAAGAATCAGTTGGACGACGTGGTGTTTTATCATCAATGTCGTGCAGAAGAAGATATTCCTTGCCGCGATGAGTTAGAAACCTTAGCCAGAGAACATCAAGGTTTAACGCTACTCATCTCGCTGTCTCAAGCGCCACTAAACTGGTTCGGTTTGAAAGGACGGTTGAGTGCAATGCACTTGAAACAAGTGAAAGATCTTACGCGTCGTGACGTATACGTTTGTGGTCCAGATGGCTTTATGCAGCAGGCGAAATCACTGCTATTGCAAGCCGGCTTAGATGAGTCGAAATACCATCAAGAAGCCTTTACCGCAGTAAAAGTGGCTAGCCAAGTGAAGCAAGAAGTCAGTGTTACGGTAAATAGCCAGAGTTTTGCCGGTGACAACCAGCGCTCTCTATTGGAGCAAGCAGAAGATGCGGGGATTAATATTCCAAACAGTTGCCGAGCTGGTTTGTGCGGTGCGTGCCGTGTCAAAGTGGTGCAGGGGCAAGTTAATCACCCTGATGTACCTGCTTACGAGCATATTGATGCAGCAGGTGGTGAAGTCTTGGCTTGTTGTGCAGTACCGAAGACGGATGTTGAAATCGCCTATTAGAGTTTTATACGCGGGGCGTGTTAGTTATTGAGAGAAAGGCTGCTTATGGAATAGAGCAGCCTTTTTTGTCATTTTATTTAGACGATGACGTCCCCCTCTTTATGTCATTTCCGCGAAGGCGGAAATCTCGCTTTTGAATTTGATTATGTGGATGAGTGAGTTGATTTTGTATGTCCCGCTCAAAGCAGCGAGTGTTTGTTTTAGTTTACTGCAAGCGGTCCAATTACTCTTTGCTGCGCCAAAGAGTAATCAGAAAGGCGCTTTAATTATCATGCGCTGACCAGCCGGTTTTAGGCGTTCCCGACGCCGAAAACCTAAAAATGCTGTCCTGCATTTTTGCCTAGTTGAGTGCTGTTCTGGAATATTGTCATTGTCTTGGAGGCGGAAATCTCGCTGTTGATCCTTGATGGTGTGGGTAAGTGAGTCGAGTTGGTATGTCCCGCCTAGAAGTTTTCGGATTTGTTTACCTTTTGTGTAAGCGGTCCAATTACTCTTTGCTGCGCCAAAGAGTAATCAGAAAGGCGCTTTAATTTATCATCCGCTGACCAGCCGGTTTTAGGCGTTCCCGACGCCGAAAACCTAAAAATGCTCTCCTGCATTTTTGCTTAGTCGAGTGCTGTTCTGGAATATTGTCATTGTAGTGAAGGCGGAATCCCGCATTTCTATTTCAGGGTAATGGATTTGAATTGTTAGTTACGATAAAAATATTTAATCGAGCAAACGTTTGCGCAACGCAAATATTACGTTAGAATCAGCCGCACATCAAAAACGGTGATGCTGATAACACTTTTCGTCTCATTTGCATCCCATCGACTCAATTTTTGAAACACCAAAACTAAAAAAACAAACTCACGGTTTGCGTCGCTTATTAGCGTATGCAGGCTTTGTACAACCTAAATTTGCCGTTGATAACTTTGTTAAGTGAAAAGTTACCAATCGCTAAGTACTCAAGTTTTTATGAATACTCACCAAGCTAATCAATCAACCACGAACATTGATGAAAAAATTTCTATCCCTCGCTCGCTCTCTTTGGGTGCTCAGCACGTACTGGCGATGGATCTCTACATTGTGCCAATTATTCTTGCGAGTTTGCTGTCGTTAACGGTCGCGGATACTTCATCTTTGATTCAGATGACGTTTGTTGTCGCCGGTCTTGCTACCATTATTCAATCACGCGGTTTATTAAAGCTACCGGTGATGCAAGGACCTTCTTACATTCCTATTGGTGCCGTCGCTGCGATTGGTAAAACTCTCGGAATGGGCGCAGTGTATGGTGCCTTGATTCCAGTGGCGATTTTCGTGGCTCTGTTAGGTAAGCCTCTGAACATATTTAGTAAACTGGTACGTAAATTTGTTCCCCCTATTGTTGGTGGCACGGTGATTATCGTTGTGGGAATTTCACTGCTACCCGTTGCTTTTAATGGCATTTATAGCGGCGAGCAGGCGAACCAAAACATTGTTATTGCCTTAGTGAGCATTGTTTCACTGTGTAGCTTTATCCTACTTGGTTGTATGCACAAGCGTTTGCATTGGCTGCGTTTAACTTCGGTCTTGGGTGCGATTATTCTGGGTACGATTGCAGCGACCTTCTACGGTATGAGTGACTTTTCATCGGTAGCTAAAGCGGCGTGGGTACAATTGCCGACTCTGCTACCATTTGGCGAACTGACGTTTGATCCTATTGCGATCATGACCATGCTATTTATCTCAATGATTGTTCTGGTTGAGACAACCGGTACTTGGTGTGCGGTGAGTGCTGTAACTGGCGTTGAGCTTGAAGATGAGCGTCTTAACCGTGGTGCAACGGGCGAAGCGGCAGGTCATTTCCTTTGCTCACTGCTAGGTGGTAGCCCAGTGACTGGTTACTCAACGAATGCGGGCATTATTGCTGTAACGGGTGTTGCTTCACGCCGCGCGATTATTGCGGGTGGTTTTATCCTGTTGGTGTTGGGTTTAATGCCAAAACTGACTAGCTTAATTGCTTCGATTCCTCATGCGGTTATCTCAGGGATCTTCTCGGTGATCTGTGTGGTGATAGCGATGAATGGCTTCCGTGTTATCCAAAACATTCAGTTGTCTGAGCGCAATATGCTGGTAGTAGGTTTGCCAATTATGCTGTCACTTGGCGCCGTTTTAATGCCGCGTGAGCTGGTTTATGCCTTGCCGGAGTTGGTGGGTTACCTGGTTAACTCGGGTATTGCGATCGGTGCTTTAGCCGCGGTAATCCTGAACTTTGTTCTTCCTGAAGATCGCGTAGTAAATGAAACGCCAGTTGAGAGTGAAGCATAATAATGAACACACCAATCTATAACATTGATAATATCCAGTTTGCGATTGTCGGCGATACGTTTCATACACCGATTAAAGGCGAGTTTGAGTTCATTCGTGATTACCTCATTTTGGTTAATCTGGATGGTGATATTGATGCCACCTTCACGACTGAACACCCTTCGTATCAAACACTGCTGAACGTATTAGCAGAACAAGGCAAACTGCAAACATTACGTCAAGGTCAATATTTGATGCCGGGCTTAGTGGACCTGCATTGTCACGCGCCACAATGGCCGCAAGCAGGTAAAGGGTTAGACTTGCCGCTCTATGATTGGTTACAAAACTACACGTTCCCGTTGGAAAATCGTTATCAAGACGTCGAGTTTGCGCAGTCTATCTATCAAGATGTGACCAAAACTTTGTTGGCAAACGGAACGACTAGTGCGGTTTATTTCGCGTCGATTCATCGCGAATCGACCGAGTTGCTGGCAAAAACCTGTTTGGACCTTGGTCAACGCGCCTATGTCGGTAAAATCAACATGGATAATGTTGAGCAGTGCCCAGATTTTTATCGTGAAAATGACATTGCTCAAGCGTTTGCTGAGACTGAAGCCTTTGTTAGTAACGTATTTACCCTGCAAGGTAATGATAGTGGTCTGGTCAGCCCGGTGATTACGCCGCGTTTCGTACCAAGCTGCACTCCTGAGATGCTCAATAAGCTTGGATCTTTAGTACAAAAATACGATCTGCACATGCAAACCCATTGCTCTGAAAGTGATTGGGCGCGTGATTATGCCTTACAGCACTATGGCATGAGTGATGTTCAAATCTATGCGGATGCGGGTTTGTTAAATAACAAATCAGTGTTGGCACATTCGATCTTTTTAACCGAGCAAGATGTTGAGTTGATCAAGCAATTTAACGCGGGTATCGCTCACTGCCCACTCTCTAACATGTTCTTTGCTAATGCAGCAATGCGAACCCGAGAACTGCTCGATAGCGGTGTACAAATTGGTTTGGGAAGCGACATTGCTGGCGCACCATCGCCTTCTATTTTCCGCGCAGCCTTTGACGCGGTCGCTCATTCACGTGTGCGTGAAGAGGGTGTTGATGTCAATTTGGCGGCAGGTGAGCGTGGTACCGCTAACGCTCGCATCAGTTTTGTTGAAGCGTTCTGGATGGCAACCGCTGGTGGTGCGAAAGTGCTTGATGCCAGAACAGGCGTATTGAGCGCCAAGCATCATTTTGATGCTCTCGTGCTTGAAGCGAGCCCATTGATTGGCAACCTACGCATTTGGCCGGAGTTTGACACGCCACGTGATATTCTAGAAAAAATCGTCTGCTTAGCGCAAAAAGAGAATATCCAGCAAGTTTGGGTGCAAGGGAAACGCGTTATATAACGACAAAGGTCTAGCCATTGGGCTAGACCTTTGTGAATAGGCCCAATGAAATTGGGCACTCCTAGTCACTCACGTCAAGATGATGACTCTACAGACTTAATTGCTTCCATCAGAGTTTCGTTGAACTCATTCGGTTTTTCTAGCATAGGGAAGTGCCCAGAGTCTTCAATATAATAGATGCTGTAGTCTTTAATGTGTTTGCTATTTTCTTCCGAATTCGTCGGCCACAACCGAGCATTCACAAGGACTACGGGCACATTAACACTTTCATACACTCGGCTTGCTTCACCGCTGACATATTGACCTAAGTAATGACGAAATTGGTTAATGGCGATAGTGGGTGGTGCAGACGCCATATCTTCCGTTACCCAATAAAGTAACTTTTCATCGACGTCTGGTGGTAACGCGCCTTTGACGAATGCGGTCATTCCATCGTGAAAGTTATCTTCAAACGGTTTGGTCATTAGGTCAAGGTCGGCTTGTGACAGCTCTATTCCCACGTTCTGTGAGGTATCGACACCAATAATACCAATCACTTTATTCGGCATTAATTTGGCTGCTTCAGCGATAACTCCGCCTGCCATCGAGTGCCCAACCAAGATGACAGAGTCGAGCTTTTCTTTTTCAATAACCGCTTTAATGTCATTCGCAAAAGAGAGCATAGTGAACTCTTCTCGGTTGAATGATGAATTTCCATGCCCAGCTAAATCCATGGTGATTACTTTGTATTTTTTTGTAAAGTAGCCAATCTGGTTTTGCCAAAGTCTGCTATCTAAACTCCAGCCGTGAATGAAGATAAGCGCCGTCTCGCCGCCCTCAGTCACGCTATAAGCGATTCTTTCACCATCATTCGCAATCGCCGCTCCATACCTAATGGCAGTATTGCTCGCTAAAGCCATCATGCTATTTAATGACATGATTACGAATAATGTCACCGCTAAAATTAAACGTTTCATAGTTTCTCTCTGCTAACTTATGAGGGCTCATATCAAGCCCCTTTCTATCAATATAGTCACTATAAACTGTGAAGTTATAGACAGGTCAACATTGATTTTGAGAGATGTTGAGTCACGATAGTTAACCTTAAATTATTGGTCATGCAGGTTAAGCTAAATTGCTTACGTATTCCAACAAGGAGTAGTGGTTTATTGCCCTGCGGTTAGTCGAGTTGTCTAAAAATAACGAGCGTGAGTTAATCTTTTTCACTAAGCGGAATAATTCTGTATTTTAATTAAGAAATTTTCGGTCTAAGAACTCAGTCAGAAGTAATAAGGATGTATAAATTGGAATTAAAGTATCGTTCAGCTGAATTTGATGATTTGGAAAGTCTTGTGGCTTTGCTTTCAAATGACCCACTTGGTAGCAAAAGAGAAGATGCATCTGTTCCGTTGAATAGTGCATATGTTGAAGCGTTCGAAGCGATTGTACAAGACTCAAACAACGAGTTACTTGTTGCAGAACTGGAAAACGCTCTAGTCGGAATGCTTCAAATAACCTTTATTCCTTACCTGACGCATATTGGTAGTTGGCGCTGTCTTATCGAAGGTGTTCGAATCCATAGTGACTATCGAGGGCAAGGTTTCGGCGAGCAAATGTTTGCACATGCTATCGAGCTAGCAAAAAGCAAAGGCTGTACAATCGCTCAGTTAACAAGTGACAAGCAGCGTCCTGATGCAATCAGGTTCTACGAAAAACTTGGATTCAAAGCAACACATGAAGGGTTTAAACTTGCGTTGTCGGCTGTGTGCTAACAAACATTTAAGTAAATTAGATGAGTTTAAAAAAGCAGTAAGTCAGTGTTTGCAGGACTAATAGCTAAAGCGTTGAAAAAATGGGAAAGTCTTCTCTATTAAATACCATCTGAGTTGAAGGAATTGGGTCTCAGGTTTTTTAGTTACTTAGTTTAGCGTATGGCTGCATAAGTCAGCGAACGCAGAAATAAAGGTAGTTTGTACTTGATTTGCGGTATCATGTGCAATTCTCCAAACTGTAGCTACTTATGAACATACCCATCACCACATTACCCACTTCGTCCTCAAATGTATCTTGCTCAAACTGTAAAGCATGCTGTTGTCGCCTTGAAGTGATGATTATTTCTGACACGGGAGTGCCAGAACACTTTATCAAACGTGATGAGTACGGTGGTGAGACAATGATGCGTTTAAATGATGGTTGGTGTGCTGCTTTAGATAGAGACAGTTTAATGTGTACAATTTATGAAAATCGTCCTTGGATATGTCGTGAATTTGAAATGGCTTCGTATGAATGTTTAGATGAGCGCGATAAATATATCAGTCCAGTTATTAAGGGGTGATTTGCCTGTGGGTTGTAATTTACTGTAAGCCCGGTGAATGCCGCACTGATATCTAATGGCACCTAAAATTACAACCGAAAGAAGCGATTGACGACGTTATAATAAGCAAAGATTATTGTCTTTATTGCGTCAGATTGGGGTGAGTTTTCAATCAAAGTTTCGCGTACGTTGAATTAAATTTATAAAACGTTTAGATTGGACTGATAAACATTCGGCATTTTTGGTTGGTTTTGTTGAGCGTTTAAGGTGGCTAATTAAGTTGACTGGTCGGCTTGTTCACCACTTGACTGGCGTATGCGAAATTTGCACTCAAAAAACTTAAGTCGCAGACTCATATGGCTACGATTTCTAGAGTGGTTTATAAACAGTAATAGAAATCAACATTTAAATTCTTACGTAGAATCAAATATTTAATAAGGAAATTTCAATGAGATTACTACTAGCGTTACTTCTTCCTTGGTTTCAATTTTTCACAATTGGAAGACCGATAGCAGGGATTGTATGTTTGGTGCTTCAAATTACATTGATAGGCTGGATACCAGCAGCGATTTGGTCGGTATATGCTTTAAGCCAATATAAGACAGATCAGAAAATTAAAAATGCAATAGGCGAAGATTAATTCGCATTTAAGAGTGACTCCCAACGTTTGGTTCTTTGCCATACGTTGGTTTAATCGTTTTAAGTACCAACTGGCTCGCACAAAAAAATATTGGGTTCAATAGTGTTCATTACTTGGCTATCAGCGGGCAATCAGCGCTTTTGAGGAAAAAACTCAGCATTGTAGGAACAAAATCTAAAGCTGCTTAAACATACTCATCAATACGGTGCATTTTACGCACGACATTTTCACCTTGGTAGGTTTTTACTACCACACCGTCCTCGTTGCGTATTTGAATTTGGTTGTGTTGATTTAAAGATGCCGTTAGGTGTCCGCCTTGATTTTGCAAGCTTTGATCAATGAACTTAGTTGCCGCTTTCAAATTTTGCTGAATATGAGGCTGGTAGATCGCGTTTTCAATTCTCATGACACTTCACCTTCAGTCGGCGGATTCGCTACTATTGGGCAAAATAGCATCAAAATGGTTTTGGTTCTATGGCCCCAAGTCACAGAAATTTCTGGTGATTATGGTTGGCAGCTGCCAAAAAAAAGACCCCGCACGGAGCGGGGAAGAAGGTTGTTGTATATATTTAAAGCCAATCTGACGTAGTTAGAACGCGAGGAGTTATTCTTGAACTTCTTTAAAGGTAGAAACAAAGTTATTTTCTTGCCAATTTTTATATGCATTTAGTTGTGTTTCTTTCTGCGGTGTGATCGTGATTCCATAAATTTTGCAATCGGCCAATAAATAGACAAACGTTTGCTTGTTTAATTAATGAACGCTTGAACGTTTGCGTAAAAATATGTGATGAATGTCTCGTATCTATCGCTATACTTGCCGCCCGGTTATGGGCAAAAACCCTACCAATACAAGCCGTCACATGGACGAGTGAATGACCCCAAGGACAGGACCAGCTGTTAATTCAATGCTTGTAAAGGTGATCTTTAGTGAATGTGATTTTTGGTTTAATCGGTATCCTCGTTCTTGTTGGATGTGCAGTACTGTTGTCAGAGAGCCGTAAGGCGATCAATTGGAAAACGGTATCGCGAGCGATGCTATTACAGGTTGGTTTCGCCGCCTTGGTTCTTTATTTCCCGTGGGGGCAAGCAGCGTTAGCCAGTTTAAGTGGTGGTGTTGCCAGTCTTCTCTCTTTTGCCGATGAAGGCATCAAATTTCTTTTTGGCGATCTCGCTAATACTGGTTTTATCTTCGCTGTCCGCGTCCTTCCTATTATTATCTTCTTTAGTGCGGTTATCTCAGCGCTTTACTACCTCGGTATCATGCAACGCGTTATCGAATTCATCGGTGGTGCTATTCAAAAATTCCTCGGCACGAGTAAAGCAGAATCTTTAGTTGCTACGGGCAATATCTTCCTTTCTCAAGGTGAATCACCTCTTTTAGTTCGTCCTTTTCTTTCTCGTATGACTCGCTCTGAATTGTTCGCTGTTATGGCTGGTGGCATGGCGTCAGTAGCGGGTAGTGTACTAGGCGGTTATGCAGGTCTTGGTGTCGATCTGAAATACCTAATCGCAGCAAGTTTTATGGCAGCGCCAGGTAGCTTGATGATGGCGAAAATCATCGTTCCTGAACGTGGTACGCCAGTCGACCAATCCGATATTGAAATGGATAAAGCTCAAGACTCTAATGTCATCGATGCATTAGCAAGCGGTGCAATGAACGGTATGAAAGTAGCCGTCGCAGTAGGTACTATGCTGATTGCATTCGTGTCTGTGATTGCGATGGTGAATACCGGTCTTGAGAGCTTAGGTGAGTTAGTTGGTCTTACAGGCATCACACTACAAGGTGTGTTCGGTTACTTGTTTGCTCCTTTGGCTTGGGTAATTGGTGTTCCTTCAAATGAAGTGCTTATGGCGGGCTCGTATATTGGTCAAAAAGTGGTGATGAATGAGTTTGTGGCGTTCATCGACTTTGTTGAACATAAACAACTGCTATCAGAGCACTCACAAGTCATCATCACGTTTGCACTGTGTGGTTTTGCCAATATTGGTTCCATTGCGATTCAGCTAGGTTCAATTGGTGTCATTGCACCAGAACGTCGCTCTGAAGTGGCGAACTTAGGTCTTAAAGCGGTAGCTGCTGGTACACTAGCTAACTTAATGAGTGCTTGTTTAGCGGGCATCTTTATTCTTTTATAAGCTCGTGAATGAGTATTTATCAAAAGCGCCATCACTGATGGCGCTTCAGACTGCTGACAAAGGTCTAGCTTTTGAGCTAGACCTTTGATCTAATAGGAGTATCGAAATATGGATACTCCGATATGCTTCAAGAACCGACTCCGCAACAATACGAACTGGAAATGGTAACGATGGAACA
>NZ_JADILO010000020.1 GCF_015278125.1 Vibrio fluminensis | reverse complement strand
GTTGATAGGTCAGGTGTGTAAGTGCTGYGAGGCATTGAGCTAACTGATACTAATTGCCCGTGAGGCTTAACCATACAACACCCAAGGGGTTTTGATGGACTCAAAGCAAGAACAGATTTGAATGTGTAAGAACGCTCTTTATATAAGAGAAWKCAGCTTTCCAGATTAAAGAATTTTTCTCGATGGCCATAGCGCTTTGGACCCACCTGATTCCATGCCGAACTCAGAAGTGAAACAAAGTAGCGCCGATGGTAGTGTGGGGCTTCCCCATGTGAGAGTAGGACACTATCGGGATTATATTTTGGACACTTGCTTTATAGCGAGTAAGCCACTGCGGAGTGGTAGTTCAGTTGGTTAGAATACCGGCCTGTCACGCCGGGGGTCGCGGGTTCGAGTCCCGTCCACTCCGCCACTTATTTGAAGGTTTCGACCTTCGGTCGAATGAGTCCCGCTTGAACGCAAGCCCGGCCATTCCGCCACTTATTTGAGAGTCGTCTCATTAAACACGAACTACAGGGGTGTAGCTCCAATTGGCAGAGCAGCGGATTCCAAATCCGCGTGTTGGGAGTTCGAATCTCTCCACCCCTGCCATCTTTGAAGGCTCTGACTTAGGTCAGAGCCTTTTTTGTTTCTGGTAGAAACAAAATTGGAACGTTCGATATCTAAGATATCTCTCTTCGGGAACATTCCGTATCCTTGATACGTCATTTCGGGATTCGGGAATTGAGGTCGTATGCATCCAAGATGCTCTACATAGGGAACACTTTCGTTTCGGGATGCGTGAATGCTCAACCTCTATGACGCTTCACTTTTAAGAAGCGATCTCTAACCTGCTCTTTTGCTACCATACTCCAACAAGTACTTCTCGACTCTCAATTAAGAACTCTACACTCCCTCGCTCTCGCTCTTGCTTTTTTCCCGCATCCGTAGCGTAGCGTTCCGATCTCCCGCATCCTTCTTTTCGCAACAACCAGTAACATTTATCTTGGTCGCTCTGAAATTGTGCTGACATTCACTGAAGTTCTGCTGACAGTGGTTATTTACCATACAAGCAGTTCAAAAGATGAGGTGTCCTATGAGATTCAACAACAAGCTAGTTCTAACATCGTTTATTGCTGTCCCTTTGCTAGCTGGCTGTGTCACCCCAGGAGAGGATGATCCTAATGCGGCAACCAAACAAGGAGCGGTAGGAGGAGCATTACTTGGGTTAACCATGGGAGCGTTGACTGGAGAGCCTGAATTGGCTGTCAAAGGTGCGGTTGCAGGTGGTGTCGCTGGCGGTGTTGCGGGCGCAAGTCATGATCTACAAAGTAACCGTGACAATATTCGCCACGATAGTCGTAATGATGCAATAGCTACCATTGGCAGTGGTGCGACTCAAGCCACCACACAACAGCATTGGCAGCAGTTAGAAAACTTCGTTGGCAAGTGGAATGTGAATATTCAAAGCCATGTTGTAACTACTGAACATCAAAAAATTTCCGCTCAAGGGCAGCTTGCTTCACTTTCGAAGGCAGATGTTGCGATTTCAAATCAACAAGGCTTAGCGTTAAATGCCTCATTTAGCTATGAACCAAACAGTGGCTATCAAATGCAGGTTGAGAACCAAGCGAAAAATGTGGCGGTAAATTTTGTGGGTGATGCAGACCAGAGCACTAACAAAGTTTCATTCTATCCAACAAATGTTAGTGATGTGATTTATGCAGATATTCCGTCGCAAGATGTGCGTTTGGAATTGAGTTTTGTTGGTGATCAGGTGTGGTTAATCGATAGCTATGCTCATATCGACGGGCAAGAACAAAAACTACAGACTTTCAGATTTACCAGAGTAAGTTAATACAAAAAAGCCCTGCTCAAAGAGCAGGGCTTTTGTTCAATCCACTAAAAGTCGATCGATTATTTAAGCATTGCAGCATTACCGTTTTCACGGATGTGCTTAAGAATACCTTTTACGCCACGTGCGCTAGCTGTAACAATGTTACCTGATTGCATGTAATCAGTGCCGCCAGCAAAGTCAGTAACGATAGCACCTGCTTCACGAGCGATTAGCTCACCAGCCGCGATATCCCAAGGTTTTAGACCAAGTTCGAAGAAACCGTCCACACGACCAGCCGCTACGTAACATAGGTCTAGTGCCGCAGAACCAGTGCGACGGAAGTCAGCACAATCAACGAATAGTGCAGATAGGATCTTGAAGTAAGATTCTGAGTGTTGCTTCTGCTTGTAAGGGAAACCTGTTGCTAGAACAGCGCCTTGTAGGTCTTTAAGTTGTTTAACGCGGATACGCGCGTTGTTTAGCTGAGCACCAGCACCACGTTGTGCAGTGAATAGCTCGTTTTGCATTGGGTCGTAAACACACGCTACTTCTGTTTTGCCTTTAATGCGAACAGCGATAGACACAGCGAAGTGCGGTAGACCTTTTACGAAGTTAGAAGTGCCATCCAGTGGGTCGATGATCCATTGAACTTCCTTATCTTTGCCGTCGATAAGACCGTTTTCTTCTGCCACGATACAATGCTCTGGGTAAGAGGCTTTAATTGTATCAATGATCATTGCTTCTGCTTCTTTGTCTACGTTAGTAACAAAGTCGTTCGTGCCTTTTTGAGTAGATTCGATCTTCTCAACATTTTCTAGTGATTTAGCAATATGGTTGCCAGCTTTTCGTGCCGCACGAATAGCGATATTAAGCATTGGATGCATACAAAATTTCCCAACGGATGTTAAAGAACAGAAAAACGCCGAGAAGTATACACAGAATATTAGGCAAAGGGAAGTGGTTAATTGTTGCACTATTGGCAAGCAAATATGAATCACTTTAACCATTTTTTTCTGCAATGTGATAATATCTCGCCACTTAATTTGGTATAGGTATTTCTCATGCTCAGCAACGTTAAAGTTGTCCTAGTTGGTACATCTCATTCCGGTAATATTGGTTCAGCCGCTCGCGCTATGAAGGTTATGGGATTGAGCAACATGGTGCTTGTTGCCCCCGAGTGTGAAGTCGATGGTCAAGCCATTGCGTTGGCTGCAGGAGCAAGCGATATTGCTCTTAATGCTCAGGTTGTTGATAGCCTAGAAGAAGCGGTAAAAGATTGTGCTTTAGTTGTAGGCTCAAGTGCTCGCTCGCGCACGCTTGAGTGGCCAATGCTTGAACCTCGCGAATGCGGCGAAAAGTGCGCTGTTGAGGGACAAACCAGTAAAGTTGCGATTGTTTTTGGTCGCGAACGTACCGGCCTAACTAATGACGAACTGCAAACCTGCCATTACCACGTTTGTATTCCAGCGAACCCTGAATATACCTCACTCAATCTAGCGATGGCTGTACAGACCATTGCTTATGAGATTCGTGTTGCCTTCCTTGAACAGGAAAAGCAAGGGTTTGCGCCTCAAGCTGAAGAAGCTTATCCACGCCATGAAGAGCTGGAAATGTTCTTTGCACACCTTGAAAAAGTGATGATTGATACCCAGTTTATCTCTGCCGATCAGCCTAACAAGGTTATGAATAAGCTACGTCGCTTATTTAGCCGAGCTCGCCCTGAGCTACAAGAACTTAATACATTGCGCGGAGTATTGACTGCGATAGAGAAGAAAATCGGCAGTCGATAAAGCAACACTAATAACAAGGTTAAATACCTGACTAATTTAGTCAAATAAATACTTGACCATTTTTGTCGGGTATGAAAAACTTGTTACCACATGAACGATGTGGATATGGTGTTATATGAGACTTACATCTAAGGGAAGATACGCAGTTACAGCTATGCTAGATGTGGCTTTACACTCACAGCAGAGTCCTGTACCGCTAGCAGACATTTCAGAGCGTCAAGGCATTTCACTTTCATACTTAGAACAGCTGTTTTCTAAGTTACGTAAAGCGGGATTAGTTGCTAGCGTTCGTGGACCTGGTGGTGGCTACCGTCTAGGTGCAGAGGCGAATACTATCGCTATCGGTACCGTAATTGCTGCTGTGGACGAGTCTGTAGATGCAACTAAATGTAATGGCAAAGGAGATTGCCAAGGCGGCACTCGCTGCTTAACCCACACATTGTGGCGTGATCTTAGTTCACGCATTAGTGACTTCCTTAACAACATCACTCTTGGCGAGCTTATGCAAGACAATGAAGTGATTGAAATTTCAGATCGACAAGACATAGATCTTGCGGTGAACCACGGCCTAGCAAATCGCACTGCATTCGGTGCTGCCGTGGATTTAAATGTCCGCTCTTAAGCGGTCAGCAATGTACATTGGAGTAGAGAATGAAACTGCCGATTTATCTTGATTATTCAGCAACTTGTCCAGTAGATCCTCGAGTGGCTGAAAAGATGGTTCAGTACATGACGATGGATGGTACGTTTGGTAACCCAGCGTCTCGTTCACACCGTTACGGTTGGCAAGCCGAAGAAGCAGTCGACAATGCTCGTGAGCAAATTGCTGATCTGCTAAATGCAGACCCACGTGAAATTGTATTCACGTCAGGCGCGACAGAGTCAGACAACCTTGCGATTAAAGGTGCTGCACACTTCTATTCAAAGAAAGGTAAGCACGTAATCACATGTAAAACAGAACACAAAGCTGTACTTGACCCATGCCGTCAACTAGAGCGCGAAGGTTTCGAGGTGACTTACCTAGAGCCTGAATCAAATGGTCTAATTGACCTGAAGAAACTTGAAGCAGCAATGCGTGATGATACTGTGTTGGTTTCTATCATGCACGTAAACAACGAGATCGGTGTTATCCAAGATATCGCAGCGATTGGCGAACTATGCCGTGAGCGTAAAGTGATTTTCCACGTTGATGCAGCGCAATCAGCAGGTAAGCTACCAATCGACGTTCAACAGCTTAAAGTCGATTTGATTTCTCTTTCTGCACACAAAGCATATGGCCCTAAAGGCATCGGCGCGTTGTATGTACGTCGTAAGCCACGTATTCGCCTAGAAGCGCAAATGCACGGCGGTGGTCATGAGCGTGGTTTCCGTTCTGGCACGCTACCTACTCACCAAATTGTGGGTATGGGTGAAGCATTCCGCATTGCAAAAGAAGACATGCAGAAAGATTACGATCACGCGATGGCATTACGTAACCGCTTGCTGAACGGCGTGAAAGATCTTGAAGCAGTAACTGTGAATGGTGATTTGGAGCAACGTGTTCCTCATAACCTTAACGTGAGCTTCGCATTTGTTGAAGGTGAATCTTTATTGATGTCACTTAAAGATCTCGCGGTATCATCAGGTAGTGCTTGTACATCAGCAAGCTTAGAGCCTTCATACGTACTTCGTGCACTTGGTCTAAATGACGAATTGGCACACAGTTCTGTTCGCTTCTCGTTTGGTCGTTTTACCACTGAAGAAGAAGTGGATTACGCAATTGAACAAATTCGCGTAGCAGTTATTAAGCTACGTGACATGTCTCCTCTATGGGATATGTACAAGGAAGGGATTGATTTAGATACGGTTGAGTGGGCGCACCACTAATCGCTTAATCTCCCAGTTTATGTAGAGGATTCGAGGTAAATATTATGGCATATAGCGAAAAAGTAATTGATCACTACGAGAACCCACGTAACGTTGGTTCGTTTGACAAAGAAGATCCATCAGTAGGTAGCGGCATGGTTGGCGCACCAGCTTGTGGTGACGTAATGAAGTTGCAAATTAAAGTAACGCCAGAAGGCATTATTGAAGATGCGAAGTTTAAAACTTACGGCTGTGGTAGTGCTATCGCGTCAAGCTCATTGGTAACTGAATGGGTTAAAGGTAAGTCAATTGACGAAGCAGCAGCAATCAAGAACTCTGAAATTGCAGAAGAGCTAGAACTTCCTCCTGTGAAGGTTCACTGTTCTATCCTTGCGGAAGATGCAATTAAAGCAGCAGTTGCTGACTACAAGAAAAAACATCAGTAAAATCGACGTAAAATAATGGGAGCGTCGCTCCCATTTCATTGGTATATCAAAATTCAAGGTGCAGTATGGCCATTACATTATCAGACGCAGCAGTTAGCCGAGTACGAGCTTTCCTAGACAATCGAGGGAAGGGCGTTGGTTTGCGACTTGGAGTTAAAACGACAGGTTGTTCTGGCATGGCTTACGTCCTAGAATTTGTCGATGAAGTAAACGAAGAAGATGAAGTGTTTGAACACAAAGGTGTCAACGTTATCATTGATAAAAAGAGCCTAGTATATCTCGATGGCACAGAGCTGGATTACGTTAAACAAGGGTTGAATGAAGGTTTTGAATTCAATAACCCTAACGCAAAAGGCGAATGTGGCTGCGGTGAAAGCTTCAACGTTTAATTCTTGCTCTCCTGCTTGATAGCGTTAAGTGGGAGAGACTTTACCAAGGGTCAGATTTTAATGAATCACTTTGAATTATTTGGGCTACCAACTCAGTTTGAACTGGATGGTAGCCTTCTTTCTTCTCAATTCCGCGAATTACAAAAACGTTTCCATCCTGATAACTTTGCCACTGCATCTGAACGTGACCGCTTAATGGCAGTACAGAAAGCTGCGCAAATTAATGATGCTTATCAAGTGCTTAAGCAGCCGATCTCGCGAGCAGAATACATTCTGTCGGAAAATGGCGCTGATATTCGCGGTGAGCAACAAACAATGCAAGATCCGATGTTCTTGATGGAACAAATGGAATTGAGAGAAGAACTGGAAGAGATCCCGGGTTGTGCAGATCCTGAATCTGCGCTGTTTGATTTTGATGGCAAAGTCTCAAAGATGTACAAAAAGCAATTAGTTAGCGTGGAAGAACAATTAAACCAAACGCAGTGGGCACAAGCAGCCGATGGCGTTCGCAAACTAAAATTCATTGCCAAACTAAAAAATGAAATTGAGTTAGTTGAAGATAAACTACTCGGTTAACCCAAGAGCAAGGACTAACAATGGCATTACTTCAAATTGCAGAACCGGGTCAGAGCTCAGCGCCTCATGAGCACAAGCTTGCCGCTGGTATTGACTTAGGTACAACAAACTCATTGGTTGCTTCAGCTCGTAGTGGCAACGTCGCTCCGCTAGAAGATGCGCAAGGTCGCCGTATTTTGCCATCTGTCGTTCGCTACATTGGTGAAGAGAAGCAAGTTGGTCAAGAAGCTCTTGATCAGGCCGAACTTGATCCTGCCAATACTATTATTTCTGTTAAGCGCCTCATTGGTCGCTCTTTGACTGACATCCAGCAACGTTATCCATCTTTGCCTTATCAGCTACAAGCTAGCGAAAATGGTTTGCCGATTCTGCAAACAGCTTCTGGCTCAAAAAACCCAATTGAAGTATCAGCAGATATCCTGGCCGCTCTTAAACTGCGTGCCGAAGATACTTTAGGTGGCGAGCTGGCGGGTGTTGTGATTACCGTGCCTGCGTACTTTGACGATGCACAACGAGCTGGCACCAAAGATGCTGCTAAACTGGCAGGCTTACACGTACTGCGCTTGCTCAATGAGCCAACAGCGGCGGCAATCGCCTATGGCCTCGATTCCGGTCAAGAGGGTGTGATTGCTGTCTATGACTTGGGTGGCGGCACATTTGATATCTCAATTCTGCGTCTATCTAAAGGTGTATTTGAAGTATTGGCAACCGGTGGTGATTCTGCACTTGGCGGCGATGACTTTGACCATCTACTCGCAGATTTCTTGCTTGAGAAGACCGCTTTAGAAGCACCATTATCAGCGGAGCAAAATCGCACCTTACTAAACGTAGCACAAAGAACCAAACAAGCTTTCTCTGAGCAAGACTCTGTGGCCGTTGATGTTTTTGGCTGGCAAGGTGAGGTAACTCGCTCTGAGTTTGAAGAGTTAATTCATCCATTAGTAAAGAAAACGTTGATGTCTTGTCGCCGTGCGCTAAAAGATGCTGACGTTGAGCTTGAAGAAGTCAACGAAGTGGTAATGGTTGGTGGTTCAACACGTACGTTGTTAGTACGTGAGATGGTGGGTGAGTTTTTTAACCGCACACCGCTGACGAGCATTAACCCAGATGAAGTGGTTGCGATTGGCGCGGGTATTCAAGCTGATATCTTAGTGGGTAATAAACCTGACTCAGAAATGTTACTGCTGGATGTGATCCCACTGTCATTGGGTATCGAGACCATGGGTGGGTTGATTGAAAAAATCATTCCACGCAACACCACGATTCCTGTTGCTCGTGCACAAGAGTTTACCACTTTTAAAGATGGTCAAACGGCAATGAGCGTACACATTGTGCAAGGTGAACGTGAGATGGTTGACGATTGCCGCTCACTGGCTCGTTTTTCACTCAAAGGTATTCCACCAATGGCGGCAGGTGCTGCGCATATTCGTGTCACTTACCAAGTTGACGCTGATGGCCTATTGTCTGTAACGGCGATGGAAAAGAGTACCGGTGTTCAGTCTGAAATTCAGGTTAAACCATCTTACGGTTTGAGTGATGATGAAGTAGCAAACATGCTACGTGATTCTATGACCTATGCCAAAGAAGACATGCAAGCTCGCGCGTTAGCTGAGCAGCGTGTCGAAGCTGATCGCGTGATTGAAGGTTTGATTGCAGCACTGCAAATGGATGGCGATGAGCTGCTGTCAGCACAAGAAAACCAAGACCTTCTGAAAGCAATTGAAGCATTGATTGCCCTGCGCAATGGCGATGATGCCGATGCGATTGAAATGGGAATTAAAGAGACGGACAAAGCAAGCCAAGAGTTTGCGTCACGCCGTATGGACAAATCGATTCGAGCTGCGTTGTCAGGTCAATCTGTTGATGATATTTAAGAGTAGAAGTCATGCCTAAAATTATCGTTTTACCACATGAAGACCTATGCCCTGAAGGTGCAGTGTTAGAAGCTGCGGCAGGTGAAAGCGTACTAGACGTTGCCCTAAAAAATGGCATCGGTATTGAACACGCATGCGAAAAATCGTGCGCTTGTACCACTTGTCACGTGATCATTCGTGAAGGCTTTGACTCACTAGATGAGAGTGATGAGCTGGAAGATGACATGCTTGATAAAGCATGGGGTCTAGAGCCAGAATCTCGTTTGGGTTGCCAAGCGCGCGTTGCGGATGAAGATCTCGTGGTTGAGATCCCGAAGTACACGCTTAACCACGCTTCAGAAGATCACTAAACACTCGTTATAGTTGGAGCTGCGGCGTGATTAAGTTGTCGCTGCAATTACTCTGAGTATCGTGTTAAGCAATCAGTGAGTAATTAGTTATTCAGTAATTAGTTATTTCAACGAAAATATAAGGAAGTGAGCAATGAAATGGACCGATTCACGCGATATCGCGATTGAGCTTTGCGATAAGTTTCCAGAAGTTGATCCAAAAACAGTCCGTTTTACCGATCTGCACCAATGGATCTTGGAGTTAGAAGATTTTGACGATGAACCAAATCGTTCAAATGAGAAGATTCTTGAAGCCGTGATCTTATGCTGGATGGATGAGGCAGATTAACTGCGGTAAAACCTCGCAGAGTTAACAGTTTTTATCAAAATAAGCGGGCCTTTTGGCCCGTTTTTTTATCCAATTGACATTTTTACCTGACAAAATGCTAACATCAGAGCGTAGATGGCAGGTAATGCTAAAGATTCAGACAAGGAGAAATCATGTCTACACAGATGTCGGTATTTTTAACCCAAACAGAAGCTGCACCAGCATGGGGCGACAAAGCGATTGTTTCATTTACGGAGCAGGGTGCGACCATCCACCGTGGTGAAGGACATGACTTAGGCGCAATCCAGAGAGCGGCTCGCCAATTCGTAACACAAGGCATTAAAAAAGTATCGCTGGCCGGAGAAGGCTGGGATCTTGAAGGCGTTTGGGCTTTCCATCAAGGTTTTCGTGAACCTAAAAACAGCACATCTTTCGATTGGCCTGCACTTAGCGAAGCAGACCAAGCAGAGCTAGAAGCGCGCATCAAAGCGACGAAGTTCACTTGCGAAATTATCAATAAATCCGCAGAAGAAGTAGCGCCGCGTCAGCTGGCAACCATGGCTTCTGAATTTATTAAATCAGTCGCGCCAGAAGGCACAGTAACGGCTCGTATTGTTAAAGATAAAGACCTTTTAACCGAAGGTTGGGAAGGTATCTACGCGGTGGGCCGTGGCTCAGAGCGTACTTCTGCAATGCTACAGCTAGACTTCAACCCGACCGGTGACGAAAACGCGCCTGTGTTCGCATGTTTAGTCGGCAAAGGTATTACGTTTGACTCAGGCGGTTACAGCATCAAGCCATCAGACTTTATGACGGCGATGAAAGCCGATATGGGCGGTGCCGCAACTATCACTGGTGGTCTTGGTCTGGCTATCATGCGCGGTTTGAACAAACGCGTGAAGCTGATTTTATGTTGCGCTGAAAACATGATTTCAGGTCGTGCATTAAAACTTGGCGACATCATTACCTATAAAAATGGTAAGACCGTTGAGATCATGAATACGGATGCGGAAGGCCGCTTGGTTCTAGCTGATGGTCTATTGTATGCCAGCGAACAGAAACCTGAGCTGATCATTGACTGTGCGACGCTTACAGGCGCAGCGAAGTACGCTCTAGGTAATGATTACCATGCGTTAATGAGCTTTGATGATGAGTTATCACATAAAGCGCTAACGTCGGCACGTGAGGAAAAAGAAGGCTTGTGGCCACTGCCTCTAGCAGACTTCCACCGTGGTATGTTGCCATCTAATTTCGCTGATCTATCCAATATTGGCAGTGGCGACTTTAGTCCTGGTGCAAGTACGGCAGCGGCATTTTTATCTTTCTTTGTCGACGACTATAAGAAAGGTTGGTTGCACTTTGATTGCGCGGGTACCTACCGTAAATCGGGCACCGTAAAACTGGCTCCAGGTGCAACGGGTATGGGCGTGCGTACTCTTGCTCGCATTTTGACTCAATAAACAAAACAGCAACTTGAGCAGCAGTTAGACTGTAAGTTGATAATTAAAAGAGAAGTAGAAGGAAACCTTATGGCTCTAGAAAGAACTTTTTCTATTGTTAAGCCCGACGCGGTTAAACGTAACCTAGTTGGTGAAATTTACAACCGTATTGAAAAAGCAGGTTTAAGCATTGTGGCGGCCAAAATGGTCCACCTTAATGATGAGCAAGCAAGTGGCTTCTATGCTGAACATGAAGGCAAAGAGTTTTTCCCTGCACTGAAGGAATTCATGACTTCAGGTCCAATTATGGTACAAGTTCTTGAAGGTGAAGATGCGATTGCTCGTTACCGTGAACTGATGGGTAAAACCAATCCTGAAGAAGCTGCGTGTGGCACTATCCGCGCTGATTATGCACTTAGCATGCGTTATAACTCAGTACACGGTTCAGACAGTCCAGCGTCTGCTGAGCGTGAGATTGCATTCTTCTTCCCTGAGTCAGAAATCTGTCCTCGATAATTATCGATTGAAAATGAAAAGAGCCTCGAATGAGGCTCTTTGTTTATTTGGCATTGGCACTCGGCCTAAAGCATATCTAAACACTTATCTATTGCTTGTAGTACACGGGCAACATCTTGTTCATCATTGTAAATCGCATAAGAAATGCGAATAGTCCCCGTGATGCCAAGAGCATCCATTAGCGGATGGGCGCAGTGATGACCAGAACGAACCGCGATACCTTGCTGATCGAGCAAGGTAGCCAAATCTTGGTGGTGGACACCGTCGACGACAAATGAGAGCACTGAGGCATTAGCTTGATAGCCAATTACACGTACATCATCATATTGAAGCAGGGCTTGATAAGTTTGTTCGGCTAAGTGATGAATATGCTGTTCAACACGGCTGCGATCGAATTGTTGGTACCATTCAATTGCTGTCGCTAATGCGATAGCGCCGGCAACATTTGGCGTGCCTGCTTCAAACTTGCCTGGTAATTGGCTGTAGGTGGTGCCACTAAACGAGACCTTTTCCACCATTTTGCCACCACCGTGCCACGGCGGCATTGCCTCCAGTAGTCCCAGCTTACCGTAAAGCACGCCAATTCCGGCAGGGGCAAAAATTTTGTGCCCTGAGAAGACTAAAAAGTCTGCATTTAACGTTTGAACATCGATAGCTTCATGCACAATCCCTTGTGCTGCATCAATTACAACAACAGCACCTGCGTTATGAGCAAGCTCAATCAAGCTTTCAATTGCTTGGCGAGTGCCAGTGACATTGGTGGTATGAGCAAGGGCGACAATTTTGGTTTTTTCGCTTAGTAGTTTGGAAAACTCGACGCTATCAAGTTGGCAATCTAGCGTCATTGGCGCTTTCACAATTTTTGCTCCGACTTGCTCTGCGACAATCTGCCAAGGTACGATATTCGCGTGATGTTCCATCTCGCCAACCAAGATTTCATCACCGGCTTGTAGCGTATTACGCGCGTATGTTTGCGCGATAAGGTTGAGCGCTTCGGTTGCTCCGCGTGTCCAAATGATCTCTTTTTCGCTTGATGCATTGATAAATTGTGCGACTGTGCTTCGAGCTGCTTCAAACTGACTGGTTGCCTTGGCTGTTAGGCTATGACTACCACGATGTACGTTCGCATTTTGTGCGCTGTAATATTGAGTGATAGCATCAATGACAATTTGTGGTTTTTGTGTTGTCGCAGCGCTGTCGAGATAGACCAAAGATTGATTATTCACATCTTGGTTTAGTGCAGGAAACTGGCCGCGAATAGAAGCAACTTCAAGCATTATGCTTCACCTATTTCGTGGTAATGAAGGGTTGGAATCGTCACCATAGGCTCAGCGACTGTCCAAGCATGAGCTTTGCCTGATAAACGAATAATGACTTCTACGGCGAATTCAAGTGCCGTGCCAGGGCCTTGGCTAGTGAGCAGATTGTGGCTTACATCATAAGTAACGCGTTTAACGCGCCAGTTTTTAGCCGGGATGTGGCTTTCAAAGCTTGGGTGACATGTCATTAGCGCATCTGGATAAAGGTTGTGATGGGCAAGCACTAAAGCGGGCGCTGCGCAAATAGCGGCAACTAATTTACCTTCATACATCTGTTGGCGAACGATTTCGACTAAAACGGTGCTGTCGCGAAATACTTCGGAACCACCAACGCCACCGGGTAAGATCACCGCATCAAACTCATCATCAGCGATATCGACCAAGCGGCAGTCGGCTGTTAGTGTGACACCACGCGAGGCTTTCATGGTTAGCCTACCATCGGATTCCGCACTAGCGACGACGACGTCATAGCCGGCTCGAACCATGATGTCGATGATCGTCACCGCTTCCATCTCTTCTGTACCTGTGGCAATGGGTACTAGCACTTTTTTATTCATCGTTTTCTGACCTCGTTACCAGCGTTGTTCAATTTGTTTAATCGCCTGAAATAAGGCTTGGTTGGTTGGCACGCCTATTTTGTGCTTATTTGCGCACTTCAGTAGATAGCCTGTAATAAAGTCTATCTCGCTAGCACGTTGATGGGCAATATCTTGCTCCATTGAGGAAAAGTTGTTGCTGGTGGCGTGAATAACTTGATCAACCATAACGGCTAGATTCGTTTCAATCGCATCAACGCCTTCTGCTTGCATCACGCGGCAAACTTCACTGATTATTGATTGTAGTTGGTCGCGGAACTCCGTGCGCGTGAGCTCGCCATTGCGGATTTGATGGATCGCGGTGAGTGGATTTATCGCGCAATTGATAGCGAGTTTGTTCCATAGCGCATGTTCGATTTCGTCGTGCCAAGCAACTTCAGCAAGCGCGTGATTAAAAACATCGACTAAAAATTCGCATTGCTTGGCTTTGTGGTTTGCAGCACCTAATAGTGTTTTTCCTTGTCCTGTATGTAGAACATGGTTTGCAGCCTTGCGATAAGCACCGTGCGTAGTGGTTGCCAATACCAGCGGATTCTCGGGCATTAATGTCTTTATTTTGTCAGCCGTCCCCATGCCGTTATGCATGAGGATCACAACCGCTTCAGGGGCGATATGATGCCGAATGTTGGTTAAAACCCTTTCAACCAAAGGCGCTTTGAGAGTGACTAATATGATATCTGACTGTTGTAAGGCCTGAGGATCATTGTTCATCAATAGCAGCGAAGGATAGTCATCTCGCTGAATGGCCAATGTCGCTGTATTTTGACGGCTCCATAAACAGACACGATGCCCGGCATCATGTAGATAACTTGCCCACAAGGAACCTATTGCTCCCGGACCCACAATACTTATATTCATACGATGCTATTGAACTTAACTTAACACTGTTGCAGAGGATAATGGCATAGGTTGGGAAAGCAAATAAAAAAGGCACCCGAAGGTGCCTTTTAGGCAAAATTCAATTTGTACTGCTTGTCTAACTTGGTTTAGAAGTTGTACTGAACACGGTAGATCAGGATATCTTGGTAATCTTTACGTGCTAGTTTGTTGACAGTGTAGCGGTAAAGAACACCAGTAGAGATATGGTCAGTGACATTCCACATTGCATTCAAGCTACCGTTTAGACCCCAGCTTTCTGAACCCACACCCGATGCGAAGTCTGTACTTTGAACAGCTGCATACTCGTCGTTACGTGCAAATTCCAGTTCATTCCAAGTTGAGAAAGTGAAGTTTTGACCAGCGATGTCAGTATTGTAGTAACCCACGTAACCAAACATACCGCCGTTAGAGCCAGAAATTGCAACGCCCTCACTGTTTGCTTCAGTGTTCACTTGGTGGAAACCAATAAATGGTGTGAAGCCCCAACCATCACCTTTTAGTCCTGTATAACCAAGACCAAGTACTCGGTTTTGTTCGTGTAGAGTCGGACCTTTATCTTTGTCTGTGTTGTACACTTGAGCGTAAAGACTGATGCCTGAATCAGTTAGGTTGTAGTGGATAGTACCTTTTAGTGATGCACCACGGTTGTCACCTGCACGATCAACACCTTCGTAGTCGTAGAAACCGTAGATTTGACCCCAATCGAATACAGCACCACCTTCGATACCGATAACCGCTTGGTTACGTTCAGAGATTTCTTGACCAAAGTTAGAATCATCGTTACCGAAGCCGTGATCCCATTTTTGGTAATCTAGGTACATGCTACCAAATCCATACAGGTATTCTGCTTGTGCCGGCACTGCTGAAACTGCTGCTACAACGCCAAGAGCTAAAAGTGATTTACGCATAAGTGAACTCTCTTTTGTGTGAAACATGATGATTATATTCTTGTTGCACAACTGTTGCTGTGCCTGCTTTCGGTGGTGAATAATATTGATATTTGTCTCAAATGAAAGTGGCTGTTGCAGCAAAAATATAAATTTAGGGAGATATAGATCACAGTTGTTACCAAAATACCAAGTCGCCAAGGAACTTTTCATTTTCTTGCAGAAAATTTGAGCTAGGTATCGTTTACGCAATCGGTTGACTGGTTTTTTAAGCGCTATCAAACTACCAACATGATCAGTGAATGATCGATTATGAGCATGATCCCGTATTGATAACTGAATCAAAAAAAATGGGAACTATCATGTCAGAGATTATGCTTTTTCCGCTCGGCTCTGTGGTGTTGCCTGAAGGGAAAATGCGACTGAGAATTTTTGAGCCGCGCTACAAACGCTTGGTCACAGAGGCGAGCAAAGGTGATGGAACATTTGGAATTTGTTTATACGAGCGAGATGAACGTCATCCCAGTGGTGACCTTTCTCTCAATGGATCGTTAGTCAAGATTGTCGATTTTGAATCAATGCCTGATGGGCTGCTCGGTATTACGGTTGTTGGTATTAAGCGTTTCTACACTAAGCGAGTACGTGTCGAGTCTGACGGCTTACGTTTTGCCAAAGTGGACTATTTACCAAGCTGGGATGTGAAATGCCTCCCTGAAGATCAAAACTATATCAGTCTACAATTACAAAAGGTCTACTCGCAGTTTCCGCAAATTGGGGAGCTTTATGATCAATGTTTCTTTGATGATGCATCGTGGGTGAGCCAGCGTTGGCTTGAGTTACTCCCGGTGAATTTGAAACAATTTGATTATTTAGTCCAGCAAGATGACTGCTCGGAAGCGATGCGTTTCCTAACTGCCGCGATAGAGAAAGAGTGATCCATTTTTAATGTCGCTCGTACAAACGTCGATATCGCAACTCCAAGGATGTGGTAAATGAGCATACAAGATACAAGTGCATTCTCTCGTGCTGACTGGACAGAGTGTATGGAGCAAGTAAAAAGTCGTGATAAGAAGGCGTTCGCTCTGATTTTTAATCACTTCTCACCGCGCTTAAAGCAATTCGCCTACAAGCACATGGGCAACGAACAGGTCGCGATTGAGCTTGTCCAAGAAACGATGGCGACCGTTTGGCAAAAATGCGCTCTGTTTGACGGCAGCAAGAGTTCACTTTCTACTTGGGTCTATACGATAGCCCGTAACCTCTGCTTTGACTTGCTGCGCAAGCAGAAAGGTCGGGAAGCACACGTACTGGCTGATGATATTTGGCCTTCAGATTTTTTACCGCCTGACTTAGTCGAACATTACGCTCCGGAACATGAGATGTTGAAAGAACAGGTGCTCAAGTTCTTGGAAATTCTTCCCGAGGCGCAGAGGAAAGTGGTCCAGGCGGTTTATTTAGAAGAGTTACCCCATCAACAGGTTGCAGACATGTTTGATATACCATTGGGGACCGTGAAGTCGCGTTTGCGCTTAGCGGTTGAGAAATTACGTAACGAAATAGAGGCGGAGCAATTATGAGTTATCACCCAAGTGAAAAAATGTTGCGCGCTTATGTAGAAGGCGAGTTGGACGCCGCTAACAGTTTTGCGATTGCGACCCATGTGGAGATTTGCCCTCAGTGTCAAAAGTTGTGTGCACAGTACGAAGAGCAAGCTGGGGAGTTACTGTGTTCCGCTGATACAAGTATTGACGATGATTTTTCGGCAATGTTAGACAAAATTGTCGCGCTTGAAGAAGACCCAGAACCTTTCAAGTTCAATAGGAAAAATCGCACCATTAAACTTAAGGATAAGCAATTCAAGTTACCTTTGTCTCTCAGTCGTTTTGTTGACGAAATCGGTGAGTGGAAAAGTTATGGTGGGAAAGTGTTCAGTGCTGAAATCGCTTTAGGTGAAGAAGCTCGAATTAACCTGCTCTACATCAGCGAAGACGTGCAAATACCTCAACATACTCACAAGGGATTGGAGTCAACGTTGGTTTTGCATGGCGGATTCAGTGATGAGGACGGCCATTACGAAGTCGGTGATTACATGCTGAAAGACGCCTCGGTGAAGCACAGCCCATTTACAAAGAAAGGTGAAGATTGCTTGTGCCTCACAGTGCTAACAGAACCACTGTTGTTTACTCAAGGTGTCGCTCGTGTGTTCAACTTGTTCGGTAAAGGGCTCTACCCATAGCCGTTTCTCATGAGTAAAAAAGGTCGCAATTGCGACCTTTTTCTTTGTTAGTTAGCCCTTGCGCGGCGTTACTCGTGGTTCTTGCTTGCCCGCTCTAGCATATCGTTAAAGTAATGACGCAATGAGTAAAGCATGATTAAGCTTGGGATCACCATCAGTGCCGTCAGGATAAAGAACATTGACCAGTCATCGAGAAAGTCGACTAATTCACCACTGAACGAGGCAAGTGTCGTTCGACCGAAGTTACCTAATGATGCCAGCAGGGCATATTGGGTTGCCGAGAATGCTTGTCCGGTTACTACCGTTAAGAACGAGACAAATGCAACGGTTGAAAATGCGGAAGTAAAGTTATCGACCACCAAGGTTGCAAGGAAGATTTGTTCATTAGGCCCCACTTTAGCAATCCAAGCGAACATCAAATTACTTGCCGCCATGGCGATGCCGCCAATCATTAGACCGCGAACAATACCGAATTTCACATTCACCATGCTGCCAATTAGGGTAAACAACATGGTTAGTCCCCAACCAATCAATTTGGAATAGTAACCAATCTGCTCGTTGCTAAAGCCAATTTCTTTATAGAAAGTAATCGACATACGGCCAAGGAATGCTTCGCCAATCTTAAATAGAAAAACGAACAGTAGTAGGGTCAAAGCGACTCTAGTGCCATTACGTTTAAAGAAGTCGATAAAAGGTTCCAATACGGTGACACTTAGCCAAGCAATAACAGGGTTTTTGATCACTGCACTGTGTCTCTGTTCCGCTTCTGCTTGCAGTTGATCCCGTTTTGTCTTTGGCTCACTTACCAGTAGGGTAAACAGCATTAATAGGCCGACAATTGCTGCCATGCCGTAGTAAACCCCATTCCAGCCGATACTGTCAGCATTGATGAAAGCAAGATATCCGGGAACTGAGTAGCCAGTCCACCAACCAATCACGGCCATTGCCGACGCTTGAGGTAGCTTAGATGACTCTGATTTTGGGAAGGTATCAATACGGTACGCGTCAATCGCAATGTCTTGTGTCGCAGATGCTAAAGCGATACAAAGCGCTAACATTGATGTCATCATCAAGCTTTTGGCTGGATCAACCCCAGCGATAAGCAGTGTGCAGACCAAAACGACTGACTGGCAGAGAAAGATCCAACTGCGTCTCTGGCCTAAGTAGTGATTGAGAATTGGTAGTTTGACGCGATCAACTAGAGGCGCCCAAAGAAAGTTGATTGCATAAACCGCAAAAACACTACCAAAATAGCCGATAGCGGCGCGAGTCAAACCAGCGTCCTTAAGCCAGCCTGACATATTTGAGCCGATTAAGACCCAAGGAAAACCACTAGAGCAGCCGAGCATAAAGACCCAGAGCAAGCGTTTATCAAGGTAACTGCGTACAGTTTCGACCCATGATAGAGACGCATTCGCCATAACGAATCCTTGTGTAGAAGTATAAAAAACAAAAAGGCTCCCAGCTTGAGTGGGAGCCTTGCGGACTACTCGAGAATAGTTACTTTTTCAATGATGATAGGCTCTACCGGTACATCACGATAGCGGCCAACGGAATGCGTTGGCTTCTTGGCCATTTGTTGTACAACATCAAAACCCTCAACCACTTCACCAAATACAGCGTAACCTGGTGGACGTGAGTTGTAGTTTAGAAAATCATTATCAACCAAATTGATAAAGAATTGGCGAGTCGCTGAGTTTGGATCATTGGTTCGAGCCATTGCAATTGTCGCGGTATCGTTATCTAAACCATTATTCGCTTCATTGCTAATTGGTGGGTAAGTTGGTGCGCGATTCATATTTTTATCGAAGCCGCCACCTTGAGCCATAAACCCAGGAATTACTCGATGAAACTGAGTGCCAACGTAGCTACCGTCGTCGACATATCTAAGAAAGTTAGTGACTGAAACGGGCGCTTGCTCTTGGTTTAACTCAATCACAAAAGACCCTAAATTCGTTTCCATCTCTACTTTGGGACCAGCAAAAGCAACACTTGATACTAATGCAGCACACGCGATGGCGTATTTCCACATTAGAAACGCTCCTGCATGTAGCTTTGCAGTTCACGGTCGTTCGCCACTTCACGTAGGACTAAGTTAGCAACATCATTGAGTACTTGCTCGATTTCTTCATCAGATGCACTTAAAGCGCCTGTACGTTCAGCACTACCCGTATAGGTTTTTACGAGTTTTCCTTGTGGTGTTTCAGCAGTCAGTTCCAGAACCAGTCTTGCATCCATTTCGTTTTCCATTACAGAGTGCTTTACTGATACAAGAAGCTCTTGAACTTGGATCTCAACGGAGTTTTCACTGTTTACTGAACTGCGGAAACCTTGAGATTGAAATTGCTCAAGTAGCGCATTTTCTAACGTTACACGTACGTTTTGTCTTGCATGAATTGGCTCGATGTTAGAGCGACCACTGTCAACGAGCGCAACATATTGCGCAGAGCGTACATCCTTACTGGTTAGCGTAAAAGTACTGCCATTAACGATATTGCTATTGCTCAATTCCGCGCGAGGGGCGAAGTTAAGTTGCGCTTGTTGTGGCGCAGAACAAGCAGTTAACAGTGCGATTGACGCGGCTAGAACCAGTTTTCTCATTGTCATTTCCTTTTCTAATTCGCTGAAAAGCTCAGGTTTAAGTCGATAATAAATGACTACCTAGTTGCTTGTAAAATCACAAATTTCTTATTTGATGCAACTAAGCTGACGTTTGATTTACCAAACAGACGTTTTAGCTTTACATCGTATCCGAGGTGGCGATTACCGATAACTAATAATTGCCCGCCAGTTTGTAGAACATGCTTTGCATCACAGAACATCTGCCACGCAATGTGGTCAGTAACTGCTTGCTGCTGGTGGAAAGGGGGATTACAAACCACCAAATCATACTCGCCAGCAGTAAAACCATCCAGACAGTTATTGTCAACAAAACGTAAATCTCGTTCAGAGCCAACGTTATCCAGTAAATTTTGTTTAGCTGACGCGACTGCCATGAAGCTTTCGTCGACACAAGTAATTTGTAATTGTGGATTTTGTTGTGCCAGTTTGACCGATAGAACACCATTACCGCAGCCTAAATCGATTGCTTTAACGTATTGCTCTCGTGTTGGGAGGTGATCAAGCATAAAACGCGCACCTTGATCTAGGCTTTCACCAGAGTAGACGTTAGGTAGGTTTTTTAGTGTTATGCCGTGTTCATCCACCATCCAGGTTGTAAATGGTTCAACACTTGTTGGCTGTGGACAATTGGCAAAGCTAAATACCAGTCGGTGTTTTTTCCAAGCTAGAGAAGTTTTCGTTTCACCAAGGTATTTCTCGAAAAGCTTTAGTGTTGATGAATGAATCTCTTTTGCTTTGTTGACCGCGATAACGGCAACGTTTGGCGCTAGCACCTGACGAAGTTGGCTAAGTTGCCAAGTTAAAAAGCGGTTATTACGAGGGATCTGCATTAACACCAAATCGATGTTTTTAGGCAGAGAATGCAAACTATCAACCAATGTCACACTGCGACAATGATTGTGCGCGAGGTTATGCTTAATCGCTTGGTGAGCAATATGGGAGTCGCTGAGCACTGTGACATTATGTTCAGTGGAAAACCAGCAGCTTAGTGCACCGAAGCTGTCATTCAAAATCAGAATGTTCTTGGGTTCACCCAACGCCATCTCTTCAACGTGAGAAATCAGGTATTCATCGCCAGCGTCCCATGCTTGCAGGGTTTCATTGTTTCTAACAGGATAACGAAAAAGAGAGAAAGTGCGGTCGAAGAGGGTAAGCTCAGTTTTCATAAATGGAACGCTTGATGGATGTTAAGTTAAGTGAAATTGTCGCAGATGAGGAAGGAAGTGGAAACTAAAACCTTTAGATTTACTCACTCGCAGTCTAAGATGCGCAAATAACATAAATAAATAGTCATACTGTTAATAGGAAGTGGAGTTTTATCATGATGGAAGAGACGATTAAAACCAAACTACACCAACAACTCACCCCAACTCATCTTGATGTCATTAATGAAAGCTTTATGCACAACGTTGCGCCGGGCTCGGAAAGTCATTTCAAAGTGATAGTGGTCAGCGAACAATTTGAAGGCTTACGTTTGATTGCGAGACATCGTTTGGTGAATCAAACATTAGCGAATGAATTAGCCAATCATATCCATGCCCTAGCTATCCATACTTACACGCCGCAAGAATGGAGCGAGGTGCAACAAGCGCCACATAGTCCGATGTGTTTGGGTGGCGATAAGTAAGTATAAGGAGGCAGCGAAAGCTGCTTTTTTTTTGTTGGCGATTTATAAAGCCATTAACAATGTGGAAACATAAAAAGAATTACGACAAATTAACACATTTTGTTTCATTGTGTTAATTATCATTACTTTTCAGGCAGATTAGAGTTTTGTCACGATGTGCGACACTTCAAAGTTATGACTATTCTTTAACCTTTTAAACTCAATTCCTAACATTTATTCGCACTATCCCCCCCATTGGTCATGGCATCATATTCCTAATTGATGATAGACTATCGCCCCTGATGAATCTCGCTTATTATATGTGACGAGAGTTTTAATAGGATGTTGCGATTTTGGTGCTACGAACGCACCAGAACCGGACACTGATGTCGTGTCTAAAAGTTACGCAATTAAAGAATCTTTTTCCCGATAAAGTAGTGCAAGTGCGTATGATTACAATAAAGAAGGGTCTGGACCTTCCTATCGCAGGAACTCCTACCCAGGTGATTAATGATGGTAAATCCATCAAGAAAGTCGCCTTGCTTGGCGAAGAGTACGTTGGCATGCGTCCTACTATGCATGTCCGCGTAGGTGACGAAGTAAAGAAAGCTCAAGTTCTTTTTGAAGATAAGAAGAACCCAGGCGTTAAATTTACTTCGCCAATCAGCGGTAAAGTTATCGAAGTTAACCGTGGTGCGAAACGTGTACTTCAATCAGTAGTGATTGAAGCTGCAGGTGACGAACAGGTTACTTTCGACAAGTTTGAAGCTGGTCAACTAGCAGGTCTAGATCGTGAAACGATCAAAACTCAGCTAATTGATTCAGGTCTTTGGACAGCTTTACGTACTCGTCCGTTTAGCAAGGTACCAGCTGTTGCTTCTTCTACTAAGGCTATTTTTGTGACTGCAATGGATACTAATCCTCTTGCAGCTCAGCCTGAGTTGATTATCAACGAAGAGAAAGAAGCGTTTGTCGCTGGTCTTGACGTCCTTTCAGCCCTAACGGAAGACAAGGTTTACGTTTGTAAATCTGGCTCAAGCCTTCCTCGTTCTTCTCAGTCAAATGTTGAAGAACACGTGTTTGACGGTCCTCACCCAGCAGGTCTTGCTGGTACCCACATGCATTTCCTATACCCAGTAAATGCAAACAATGTGGCGTGGAGCATCAACTACCAAGACGTGATTGCGTTCGGTAAGTTGTTCCTAACTGGTGAGCTATCTGTTGAGCGTGTTATCTCTCTAGCAGGTCCAGTGGTGAACAAACCACGTCTAATTCGCACAATCATTGGTGCGAGCCTGGAAGAGTTGACTGACAACGAGTTAATGCCTGGTGAAGTTCGTGTGATTTCTGGCTCAGTACTAACTGGTACTCATGCTATTGGTCCACACGCGTACCTAGGTCGTTACCATCAACAAGTTTCGGTATTACGTGAAGGTCGTGAGAAAGAACTGCTTGGCTGGGCTATGCCTGGTAAAAACAAGTTCTCGGTTACGAAATCTTTCCTAGGTCACCTATTTAAAGGTCAGTTGTTCAATATGACAACTACGACCAACGGTAGTGACCGCTCAATGGTTCCAATCGGCAGTTACGAGCGTGTAATGCCATTAGATATGGAGCCGACATTGCTACTTCGCGATCTATGTGCTGGTGACACAGACAGTGCTCAAGCGCTGGGTGCTCTAGAACTGGATGAAGAAGATCTAGCTTTGTGTACCTTTGTATGTCCAGGCAAATACGAGTACGGCATGTTACTTCGTGAGTGCTTAGACAAGATTGAGAAGGAAGGGTAATTTTCATGGCTCTTAAAAAGTTTCTTGAAGACATCGAGCATCACTTTGAGCCAGGCGGTAAGCATGAAAAATGGTTTGCCCTGTACGAAGCTGTAGCAACAGTTTTCTACACTCCTGGCCTAGTGACACAAAAAAGCTCGCACGTTCGTGATAGCGTTGACTTAAAACGTATCATGATCATGGTTTGGTTCGCGGTATTCCCAGCAATGTTCTGGGGTATGTACAACGCGGGTGGCCAAGCTATCGCAGCACTTAACCACATGTACGCTGGTGAGCAACTAGCGGCAGTAGTAGCAGGTAACTGGCACTACTGGTTAACAGAGATGCTAGGCGGCACGATTGCGGCTGATGCAGGTGTTGGCAGCAAGATGATTCTTGGTGCGACATACTTCCTACCAATTTATGCCACTGTATTCCTTGTGGGTGGTTTCTGGGAAGTGCTGTTCTGTATGGTGCGTAAGCACGAAGTAAACGAAGGTTTCTTTGTTACTTCGATTCTATTCGCATTGATTGTTCCGCCAACGCTACCTCTATGGCAAGCAGCACTAGGTATTACCTTTGGTGTTGTTGTTGCTAAAGAGATCTTCGGTGGTACAGGTCGTAACTTCCTTAACCCAGCGCTTGCTGGCCGTGCTTTCCTATTCTTTGCTTACCCAGCACAGATTTCAGGTGACCTAGTATGGACTGCAGCTGATGGCTTCTCTGGTGCAACAGCACTAAGCCAATGGGCTCAAGGTGGTAACGGTGCGCTGATCAACAACATCACTGGTGCTCCAATTACTTGGATGGACGCGTTCATCGGTAACATCCCAGGTTCAATTGGTGAAGTATCAACGCTAGCACTTATGATTGGTGCGGCAATGATCGTTTACATGCGAATCGCTTCATGGCGCATTATTGCGGGTGTGATGATCGGTATGATTGCTACAGCGACGCTGTTCAACGTTATCGGTTCTGATTCAAATGCAATGTTTAGCATGCCTTGGCATTGGCACCTAGTTCTAGGTGGCTTCGCATTCGGTATGTTCTTCATGGCAACCGACCCAGTATCAGCATCATTCACTAACTCAGGTAAGTGGTGGTACGGTATTTTGATTGGTGCAATGTGTGTGATGATCCGTGTAGTTAACCCAGCGTACCCAGAAGGTATGATGCTGGCGATTCTATTCGCGAACCTATTTGCACCTTTGTTCGACCATGTAGTCATCGAGAAGAACATCAAGCGGAGACTAGCACGCTATGGCAAGTAATAACGATAGCATTAAAAAGACGCTGTTTGTTGTTATCGCATTGAGCTTAGTGTGCTCAATCGTTGTATCAACAGCGGCAGTCGCTCTACGTGGCCAACAAAAAGCAAACGCGATTCTAGATAAACAATCGAAAATCGTTGAAGTTGCAGGTATTCAAGCCGATGGCAAGAAAGTTCCTGAGCTATTTGCAGAGTACATTGAGCCTCGTCTAGTAGACTTTAAAACTGGTAACTTCGTTGAGAAAACTGAAGATGGTTTGACCGCGGCAAACTACGACCAGCGTAAAGCTGCGAAAGAGCCAACTCACTCAATCAAGTTAACGGCTGAACAAGACAAAGCGAAGATCCTTCGTCGTGCTGACGTAGGTATTGTTTACCTAGTTAAACAAGGTGACGAAGTGTCTAAAGTGATCATCCCAGTACACGGTACGGGTCTATGGTCAATGATGTACGCTTTCGTGGCTGTTCAAACTGACGGTAACACTATTGACGGTATCACTTACTACGAGCAGGGTGAAACTCCTGGACTTGGTGGTGAAGTTGAGAACCCATCTTGGCGCGCACAATTCGTTGGTAAGAAACTATTCGACGAAAACCACAAACCAGCAATTAAGATTGTTAAAGGTGGCGCACCAGCAGGTTCTGAGCACGGTGTTGATGGCCTATCAGGCGCAACACTGACTGGTAACGGTGTTCAGGGTACATTCGACTTCTGGTTAGGCGATATGGGCTTTGGTCCGTTCCTAGCAAAAGTTCGTGACGGAGGTCTGAACTAATGTCTAGTGCACAAAACATTAAAAAGAGCATTATGGCGCCGGTGTTGGATAACAACCCAATCGCGCTACAAGTTCTTGGTGTATGTTCTGCTCTTGCAGTAACAACCAAACTAGAGACAGCATTCGTTATGACGATTGCGGTAATGTTCGTTACTGCATTCTCAAACTTATTTGTTTCGCTAATCCGTAACCACATTCCTAACAGTGTGCGTATCATCGTTCAAATGGCGATCATCGCATCTCTAGTAATCGTGGTAGACCAAGTATTGAAAGCTTACCTATACGATATCTCTAAGCAGCTATCTGTATTCGTTGGCCTTATCATTACCAACTGTATCGTAATGGGTCGTGCTGAAGCGTTCGCGATGAAGTCTGCTCCATTCCCATCATTTATCGATGGTCTTGGTAACGGTCTTGGTTACGGTTTCGTTCTAATCACTGTTGGTTTCTTCCGTGAACTATTCGGCTCAGGCAAATTGTTCGGTATGGAAGTGCTACCTCTAGTGAGCAATGGTGGTTGGTACCAACCTAACGGTCTAATGCTACTAGCACCATCTGCATTCTTCCTGATCGGCTTCCTAATCTGGGTAATCCGCATTCTGAAACCAGAACAAGTAGAAGCGAAGGAGTAAGGGCGTCATGGAACATTACATCAGTCTGTTAGTTAAATCGATTTTCATCGAAAACATGGCACTGTCTTTCTTCCTAGGTATGTGTACATTCCTTGCGGTATCTAAGAAAGTAAAGACCTCTTTCGGTCTAGGTGTTGCGGTTGTGGTAGTACTGACTATCGCTGTACCGGTAAACAACCTAGTGTACAACCTTGTACTGAAAGAGAATGCGTTAGTTGAGGGCGTAGACCTTAGCTTCCTAAACTTCATCACCTTTATCGGTGTAATCGCTGCACTTGTACAGATCCTAGAGATGGTTCTAGACCGTTTCTTCCCACCTCTGTACAACGCGCTAGGCATCTTCCTACCGCTGATCACAGTAAACTGTGCAATCTTCGGTGGTGTATCTTTCATGGTACAACGTGACTACAACTTTGCTGAATCTGTTGTTTACGGTTTCGGTTCAGGTGTGGGTTGGATGCTCGCTATCGTAGCTCTTGCAGGTATCCGTGAGAAAATGAAGTACTCTGACGTTCCTCCAGGTCTGCGTGGTCTAGGTATCACGTTTATTACTGTAGGTCTAATGGCGTTGGGCTTTATGTCTTTCTCTGGTGTTCAACTGTAAGTCGGGTAAACCGCAGCAAATAAGGAATAGTTAATGTCTACTATTATTTTTGGTGTAGTGATGTTTACCCTGATTATACTGGCGCTAGTTTTAGTGATTCTTTTCGCTAAATCTAAGCTAGTACCAACAGGTGACATTACAATTTCTGTGAACGATGATCCTAATCTGGCGATCGTTACACAACCAGGCGGCAAGCTACTGACTGCACTCGCGGGTGCAGGCGTATTCGTATCTTCTGCTTGTGGTGGCGGTGGCTCATGTGGTCAGTGTCGCGTAAAAGTTAAATCAGGTGGTGGCGACATCCTACCAACCGAGCTTGACCACATTACTAAAGGTGAAGCGCGTGAAGGTGAGCGTCTAGCATGTCAAGTTGCAATGAAAACTGACATGGACATCGAGCTTCCTGAAGAAATCTTCGGCGTGAAGAAGTGGGAATGTACAGTTATCTCTAACGATAACAAAGCAACATTCATCAAAGAGCTTAAGCTACAAATTCCAGATGGCGAATCAGTACCTTTCCGTGCTGGTGGTTACATCCAGATTGAAGCGCCAGCTCACCACGTGAAATACGCAGATTTCGACGTTCCTGAGGAATATCGTGAAGACTGGGACAAGTTCAACCTGTTCCGTTACGAGTCTAAAGTGAACGAAGAAACGATTCGTGCATACTCTATGGCTAACTACCCAGAAGAGCACGGCATCATCATGCTGAACGTTCGTATCGCAACTCCGCCGCCGAACAACCCAGACGTAGCACCTGGCATCATGTCATCGTTCATCTGGTCTCTTAAAGAAGGCGACAAGTGTACAATTTCTGGTCCATTTGGTGAGTTCTTTGCCAAAGACACGGATAACGAGATGGTATTCGTTGGTGGTGGTGCAGGTATGGCGCCAATGCGTTCGCACATTTTCGACCAGCTAAAACGTCTACACTCTAAGCGTAAGATGTCTTTCTGGTACGGTGCGCGTTCTAAGCGTGAAATGTTCTACGTAGAAGATTTCGATGGCCTAGCGGCAGAGAACGATAACTTCGTATGGCACTGTGCACTGTCTGATCCACTACCAGAAGATAACTGGGATGGTTACACAGGCTTCATCCATAACGTGCTTTATGAAAACTACCTACGTGATCACGAAGCGCCAGAAGATTGTGAATACTACATGTGTGGTCCACCTATGATGAACGCAGCGGTTATCGGCATGCTGAAAGATCTAGGTGTAGAGGATGAGAACATTCTTCTAGATGACTTCGGTGGCTAATTTCTTCTGATTTGACGCCGTGGCGTTGTTAGTAGTGTCAACTTACGCTAATCACATAGTTATCTATGCTCATAGCGATAAGTCGGCACTACTGCCTAGCCACAACGACAAATCATTTGAAATGGGTGATTCACCAAAGATGTATAAGATGGCTGACGTTTTTGTCAGCCATAATTTTATGGTTCTAGTGAATATAAGAGAGCTGATGAATAGCAACTGGTGTTTTCAGTGTTTTTTCAGTCATAGCTTTCTTATGTTTTCTTTATTGAGATAGGAGTAAACAAGTGAAAAAGTGGCTTGTTGCATTTGCTTCCCTATTCGTTTTAGCTGGTTGCGAGAAACCAGTTGAGCAGATTCATTTAAGCGGTCCAACCATGGGGACCACTTACAACATCAAATACATTGAGCAAGATGGTCTGCCTGCTCCAGAAGCGATCCAGACTGAAGTTGACCGTTTACTTGAAGAAGTAAACGACCAGATGTCAACTTACCGCCAAGACTCTGAGCTTAGCCGTTTTAATCAGCATCAATCCGCTGAACCGTTTACGGTTTCGCCGCAAACCGCGACGGTAGTGAAAGAAGCGATTCGCTTGAACGGTCTTACTCTTGGTGCACTGGATGTTACGGTTGGTCCTTTAGTGAACTTATGGGGCTTTGGTCCAGAAGCGCGCCCTGATGTCGTACCTAGTGATGAAGAGCTGGCTGCGCGTCGCGCCAATATTGGTATTGAGCATCTTTCTGTCGATGGTACCCAGCTAACGAAAGATATCCCGAACCTCTATGTGGATCTTTCCACCATTGCCAAAGGCTGGGGTGTGGATGTCGTTGCAAACTATCTACAAGCGGAAGGTATTCAAAACTACATGGTTGAAGTGGGCGGTGAGATGCGCCTTAAAGGGCTAAATCGTGAGGGAGTTGCTTGGCGTATCGCGATTGAGAAACCAACGGTTGATTCTCGTGGTATTCAAGAGATTATCGAGCCCGGTGATATGGCGGTTGCAACCAGTGGCGATTACCGTAATTACTTTGAAAGTGATGGTGTGCGATACTCACATATTATCGACCCGCAAACTGGTAAGCCAATTAATCACAAAGTGGTGTCGGTGACAGTACTCGACAAGTCTTCTATGACGGCTGACGGGTTAGCGACTGGCTTAATGGTGCTGGGTGAAGAGCGTGGTATGCAAATCGCTAACGACAACAACATTCCAGTTTTCATGATTGTGAAAACTAAAGATGGTTTTAAAGAACTGGCTTCAGAAGCTTACAAACCATTTATCAATAAATAATGAGCTAAGTGGGCGTATCAATATGAGTACATTTTTAATTACTTTTGGTGTTTTCATGGCGGTAATTGCTGCTATGGCGGTTGGTTATATTTTCCAGAAGAAAGTCGTGAAAGGCAGTTGTGGTGGTTTAGGTGCCGTGGGCATTGAAAAAGTGTGCAATTGTCCTGAGCCATGTGACGCGCGTAAAAAACGCGAAGCGCGTGCAGCGGCAAGAGCTGAGAAACTCGCGGCGTGGGAAAAAGATCGCATCGCATGATCTGTTTAATAAAGAAAGACCCCGAATTCATTCGGGGTCTTTTTTTATCCATGCTAAGGATATACACCTTTAGCGGTGAATACTCGTCAGGGTAAGTGAGAGTTTAGAGAATTACGTAATCAAAAACGCTTGTAACGAGCTATTCCAATTAGTAACGACGTTATCGGCGACTTTAATTAATAAGAATGGCCAAACTCTTTTCTGATGGCCAGAATTTAGTGATTACTGACGATCCGATAATCGGTAATTCGCTGGAACCTCAAACTTGCTATCACGCACACCTTCCTCGCTTACTGAAGTTACTTCATAGATATGGCGTACTAATGCATCTTTTTGCCACTCTTGAACTTGGTCTTCCACTTTTTCGTTGACCAAATCTCCGAGTAGAGATGTGGCTGAGTCGGTGAGCCCATCAAGCCCGTTGCTAAAATCTAATTGGGTGCGAGAAGCTTGGCGGCGCTCTTCTTTACAGGCTTTGAACTGAGCAAAGATCTCCATTTTTGAGCTGAGTGGGTAGCCTTTAATGTTCTGCAGTTTGGCAAGAATCGCATTACTCGATTTCTGCTCGCTCTGCTCTATGTCACCAGTGAAAGCGCTGATCGCTTTATAACCATCACGGCCCAATAGGCGTACGAGGGGGTTATTTTCACCGACGGCATTTAAGTAACGATCTGTTGCTTCTTCATGTACGGCCCAAGCCTGATTTATTTCACTGTTGGGCGCTGTTGTCCAAACGTTGATTTTAAATAGCGTTTGATCTTGTTGCTTATTTTTGTCTTCTTGAATGATATGCCATGTGACGGCGTATTCATTCGCCTTCATACCAGAAATAACACGCTGTTGCCCAGTCGACTCCACTTTGAATTCGTTCTTTTTGAGAGCGACATTACAGTCAATTTCCTCGTAGGATTGGAGCTCTTCCTCTTCTTCCTGCTGCTCTGGGAATGCAAACGTAGTACATCCAGATATGGCGCATTCACGGTAAGTTTCACTACTATGATTCAGTTCCCAAAGTAAGTTGCGGTCAAGGCGATAGATATTGCTGATATCAGAATTGGTGAATGAACTCAAGAAGCTATCACTTTCGAAATCTCGATGTAAATGACGGCGGTCGCTACGAGTGTAAGTATTTGCTTGCCCTTTACCATCCGGTAGGAAGAGTCCTTCCATTGAGTACTTTGCTTTGACGACAACGGTTGGATTGGTTGGAGTTGTATCCTTGACTGGTGCCGCACAAGCGGTAAGTAAAGCGATGGGTGAGAGCGCTAGTAAACGCTTTGGTGGGGCGAACATCATGGCATCATTCCTTTGCATTGTTCTAATGATAATAATAAGAGTTGCATATCAGTATCAGTTGCTATATTGAAATACAAGGCGAGTAACGAATAACTGCAACAGAGCGAGAATTCTTCTAAGAGGAATTTGCATTTTTATCACCAGAGATACACTTTTACGCTCATTACCAGAATTTTTATAGGGTAGGGAAAAATCGCACCGCTTAACGTGTGTGATTGATATCGACACTGAAAAAATAAAACCGGCTTGCTAGCCGGTTTTATTATGATGAAAGATTATTGCGTGACGACGAGGTTACGTCCATTTTCTTTGGCTAGGTAGAGACGATCATCAGCCAGTTTAATTTGCTCATCAAGAGTGGTTTGCGCACTGGCAACGCCAATACTAATGGTTACCTTAATCTCGATATCATTGTGATAAATTGTGGTTTTCTCTATTCGTCGACGTAACTTTTCCAACTGCTCGGCAAAGGCAACGAAATCAGAGCAAGTTTGAATACAGAATTCTTCCCCACCAAAGCGGGCCACGAGATCATTCGGGAAATAGAGCTGTAATATCTTAGCGATGGTAACCAGTGCGGCATCGCCGCCATCGTGACCATAGTTATCGTTAACTTGCTTAAAGTGATCGATATCCAACATCGCGATATTTCGCTCTTGGCAACCATTACAGGCTTGATTGAACAGGTAGCGACGATTCCACAAGCCAGTTAATGCATCTTGGTTAGCCATTCGATAGAGTTTGTTGCTGGTTTCTTTCATATCAAGGATCTGATGCACGCGGCAATAAAACTCTTCAGGGTGGAAAGGCTTATTGAGAAAATCATTGGCACCGGCTTTGAGAAACAATGCAGTAAGTGTCGGATCTTCAGAAGCCGATAAGCCTAAAATCGCGAGTTGGTTTTTATTCCATGACTGGCGAATTTCTCGGGTCATAGTAATTCCATCTTTCTCGGGCATATCATGATCAGTGATGACAAAGGTAATGCTTGGATTATTTTCCAATAAGGTAAGCGCTTGCTTACCATTTTCAGCTTGAACCGCAGGAATGTACTGACGGTCGAGCAGTTGTACGACGTGATTGCGCACCGTTTGTGAATCATCCACAACAAGACACTTGTGGCGCTGGTTTTTCTCTAGACGTTGTACTAGCGGTAGCAGGTAAGCGACAGATGCTGTGCTGTCTTTGACTAAGTAATCGACCACCCCTTTAGTGAGGAGCTCCTCACGCAGTTCGGGGTTGATAAGTGCGGTTAGGACAATGGCTTTATGTTGGTAAGTAAGTGCTAACTCGATCATCTCACCATCACTACTATCGGGTAGGCAGTAGTCGAGAATGCAGCAAAGAAACTCAGGCTCTACTGCCAAAATCGCCTGAGCCTGAACCATATTCTCAGCGCTGAAAACTTGATAGCCAGCTTGCGTTAGTAACTGCTCGAGATAGTTACGAAACGTCAGACTATCCTCAACAACCAAAATCTTCTTACTCACAGTGAATCCATTCTATTTATTGTAACCAAGGTAATATTAAATAGTTGTAATAATGCAAGCTATCAGTAAGGCTCATAAATGATACTTGGGTAGTGATAAACGGTTTTATTTACAGATAATATTAATTATACTGTTTTTTTAAACAGTGTAGTTTTGGTGCAAAAATGTCGGAGCGAATTAGAAAGATTATCCATGTTGATATGGATTGTTTTTTTGCTGCGGTGGAGATGCGCGACTTTCCAGAGTATCGAGGGAGACCTCTTGCTGTTGGCGGCAGTGAGAAGCAGCGAGGCGTGATTAGTACTTGCAACTATGAAGCGCGTAAGTTTGGTGTCCGGAGTGCCATGCCGACAGGTCGCGCGATTCAACTCTGCCCTAATTTGCTAGTCGTACCAGGACGGATGAACGTGTATAAACAAGTCTCTGGTCAAATCCGAGCTATCTTTGAGCGTTATACCGCTATTATCGAACCATTGTCGCTCGATGAAGCTTATCTTGATGTTACCGATGCGACACTTTATCGTGGTTCCGCAACCCTGATCGCTGAAGCAATTCGCAGCGATATCTTTAATGAGCTTCATCTGACCGCTTCTGCTGGTGTGGCGCCGATCAAGTTTCTCGCTAAAGTTGCGTCTGATATTAATAAGCCCAATGGGCAATTTGTTATTCCGCCCAATCAAGTTCAGCAGGTGGTGGATAAATTGCCGCTCGAGAAAATACCGGGTGTTGGAAAAGTTAGCTTAGAAAAACTCCATCAAGCGGGCTTTTATCTCTGCGAAGACATTAAACAAGCGGACTATCGCGAGTTATTGCATAAGTTTGGGCGTCAAGGTGAGTCGTTGTGGAAACGCAGTCATGGCATTGATGAGCGTGAAGTGGTGACTGAGCGAGAACGTAAATCTGTTGGCGTTGAGCGTACTTTTAGCCATAACATTCGCTCCTATGATGAGTGTTGGCAGGTGATCGAACAAAAGCTGTATCCAGAGTTGGAAGTTCGCTTAGCTAAAGCGAGTCCTGATAAAGCTATTATTAAGCAAGGTATTAAGGTTAAATTCGCCGATTTTCAGCTCACCACCATAGAACATATTCATCCGCAACTTGATCTTGACGATTTTCGTCAGTTGTTACGCGATGTCTTGCAAAGACAGAATGGGCGGGAGATCCGCTTACTCGGTTTAAGTGTGATGTTAAAGCCGGAAGATAGAAGTAAGCAGTTGAGTTTCTTTTAAATGAACATGCTATTCTGCAAGCCGTTATTTTATTAATTTCGTTAGATATGGACAAACAAACAATCCTTGACGCTATTGTAGTCGCTTTGGAAGACAAGTTGGAGATAGCGCGTTCTTCTACTCAGCGTGCAATTGATGCCGCGACCGATGAAGAGACAGTGCCTGAGCATAAATATGATACGTTAGCTTTAGAAGCCTCTTACCTTGCTCATGGGCAAGCTATGCGAGTTCAAGAGTGTGAGAATGAACTCAACCTGATGCGCCAACTTCAACTACGAGATTTTGAGCAGCAAGCGATCGCGGTGGGAGCCTATGTCGAGCTTGAGGATGAACAGGGTGCAGTTAAGCGCTTTTTTATTGCGCCATGTGCTGGTGGGTTAGCAGTGCAGCATCAACAAGTGAGCATCTACTTACTCACCACTCAATCACCGATGGGTAAGTTACTCAAAGGTAAGTATCAAGATGATGAAGTGGAACTGAGCATTGGTGGTAAATCGACCGCCTACGCTATCGTGACAGTACGTTAACATCTATTGTCAGTATCGATGATATAGTAAATAAATATTCCACAACTAATTGAGAGAAGGTCATGAAGCATTTAGTTACCCTATCCTTAGTCTTATTTTGCAGCAGTAGTTATGCGGCCCAATGCCGTGTTGATTTGCAAAACCAAATCTCGTTGGATGGTGAACAGCTTGAAATCACTCAAGCGAATGGTGACAACGCCCAATTAGACAGTGACAATAATCTTTTTATTGATGGTAAAAAAATTGCGCTGACCGCAGAGCAAGAGCAAGCGATCAAAGCTTACCGCGAGAAGATGAATGCCTACATTCCGCAAGCGAAGAAAATGGCGGATGAGAGTGTCGCGTTAGCCAATGATCTGATTGATGATGTCGCTAAGAGTCTAGGTGCGCCAGATGCGTTTGATGACGTTAAAACAGCCGTAAAAGAGTTCTACGCTGACGTTGAAGCGCGTTACTACAAAGATGGTGATTTGATCTTACCAGCACAAAGCTTCAGTGAGATGACAGAGTCTTGGACGGAAGACTTTGCCAAAGCAAAAGAGATCTTCACCTCAGAGTTTATGGGCGATGCAATGAATGTGTTGTCTGAAAAGATGCAGCAAGATGGTGGCCTTAACTTAACAGAGCTTTCTGAAAGTATGTATGAGTTGAAAGCGCGTATCGAACAGCGCATGAAGGAACATGCCAAACAAGCCGAACAGCAGTCACGAGAATTTTGTGACTCATTGGATCAAATGGCAGAGCAAGAACAGGATGTTCTGAAAAAAATACCTGAATTGAAAGATTATCAAGTCTTCTCAATTTAAGTTGATTGCATTTTTAAAAGGCGCCAATAGGCGCCTTTGTTGTTTTTATCGCCAGATATAGGTTTTTATGGCTGTAGATTTATCGAGGGTTAATCGAATAAAAAATCAGAATAAATCACTATAGCGTATTGATTGATGATGGTAATTGATATAGTGTACTAGCTCACTAGTTCATTGATATTTGTGTGAGTGGTATGACACAAGCAACTTCTTCTAGCCGTGAACATTTCGGCTCCCGTTTGGGCTTTGTATTAGCCGCGGCAGGCGCAGCTGTCGGTCTAGGCAATATTTGGGGTTTTCCTACGCAAGCGGCTAGCAATGGTGGCGGCGCTTTCTTATTGGTTTACTTGGTAATGATCTTAGTGGTCGCATTTCCTATGTTGGTGGTGGAAATGGCGATTGGCCGATATGGGCAAGCTAACCCAGTAGATAGCATGCGTTCACTGACCACTAATCCTTTAGGTAAAAATCTTGGCAGTATGGTTGGCTGGATTGGTCTTAGCGTACCATGCGCAGTTCTCGCCTTTTACAGTATTGTCGGCGGCTGGTTGATTTGCTTCTTATTTGGTGCGGTCACAGACATTTTTGGTTTTGAATCGGCAACGGCATGGTTTAAAGGATTCAGTGTAGAACGCAACCTTTTTGGTACGCTTGTTTTTTATGTTCTTACTATCCTGATTGTGCAAGGTGGCGTTAAGCAAGGCATTGAAAAGTGGTCAACACGATTGATGCCGGCACTCTTTGTGCTGTTTGGCTTACTGTTTGTTTACATCATGACTCAAGCAGGGGCGGTTGAGGGGCTTAAGCACTACCTCGTGCCTGACTTTGAAAAAGTATTTGACCGTAAGTTGATTCTAGCGGCAATGGGGCAGGGCTTCTTCTCTTTGACCATTGGTGGCTGTTCAATGCTGATCTATGGTTCGTACTTAAGCAAAAAAGAAAACCTGCCTAAAATGGCAATGAATGTAACCTTAGTTGACACTGCAGTGGCGTTTATCGCAGGTTTAGTTGTCATGCCCGCGATGTATGTTGCGATGCAAAAAGGGGTACAGATCTACGCTGATGATGGCTCACTTTTGAGCTCTGACACTCTAGTATTTACTGTATTACCGCTGATGTTCGACAGTTTAGGGTTACTTGGTCAAGTGTTTGCAGGAGTGTTCTTTTTACTGCTGACTATTGCTGCATTAACCTCATCAATCTCGATGCTTGAGTGTCCAGTATCACTGGTGGGCGAGCGCTTCAATACCAAACGCGGTCCAACAAGCTGGGTACTAGGTGGCCTGATTGCGCTATTTAGCGTAGTGATTGTGTACAACTTTGCTGATATGTTTGGCTTAGTAGCGACCGTGGCAACTCAGTACTTGCAACCAATGGCAGCATTGTTGTTCTGTCTATTTGGTGGCTGGGTGTGGAGCCGACACACGAAAATTAAGGAGCTTGAGCAAGGTTACCCTGAATTTACTCAAGGTTGGTTTGGTAAATTGTGGCCTGCGTACGTCAAGTTTGTCTGCCCAATTCTAGTGGCGACGGTTATCTGGGCTTCATTCGGATAATGGATTAGCAGAGACAAAAATGCCCGCTATAGCGGGCATTTTTAGATCGAAATCGCAGTGATTAAGATGGTGTATTGATTTGACCTGTCGTCAGAGGTTCAAGATCCGCATCGATGATATCTTCAATAAACTCTTCCACGAGCAGTTCTGCTTCTTCGTCGTCACCTTCAAAGTAAGCAAGGTGGAAGATTGCATCACCTTCGTTAACCAAAGGTAGAGTTTGCTGACCGATAACGATGCCGCCTTTGCGCGCAACCAGTTCAATCTCACTGTGACCAAGAGGCGCACTGATATAAGCAAGCACTTGGCCTTTCTCGACACGATCACCCAGCGTCACAACCGTACGTAAAATACCGTCGCTCTCTGCACGTAACCAACTAGTCGATTTTGCAATCACAGTATTTGGGATCTTCTTACGGCTAGTACGAAGCATGCCAATTGCCTGCATCACGCGTTGCACACCTAAGTAACCCGCACTAATACAGATTGGTTCGAAGCGCAGTGCTTCACCCGCTTCGTAAGTCAGTACAGGGATACCCAAACGTTCTGCTTCACTACGAAGTGAACCATCGCGTAGCGGTGCATCAATCGTTACTGGCGTACCAAACGCTTGAGCAATTCGCAGTGTTTCAGCATTGCTCAAATCCGCACGAATTTGAGGCAAGTTGGTACGGTGAATTGCACCTGTGTGCAGGTCAAGAATGTAATCACATTGCGTTGCTACTTGCGAGAAGAAGGTGTGCGCCATACGTGAAGCAAGCGAGCCTTTTTCACTACCCGGGAAGCAACGGTTTAAATCACGACGGTCAGGCAGGTAGCGTGACTTGTGAATAAAACCAAATACGTTAACGATCGGCACCGCGATAAGCGTGCCTCTCAGTTTGCTAGCATCAATGGTATTGATTAGCTGGCGCACGATTTCTACGCCATTCAATTCATCGCCATGGATTGCAGCGTTTACCATCAAAATTGGACCCGCCAATTTACCGTTGATGATTTCGACTGGAATCGATAAAGGTGAATGAGTGTAAAGCTTGGCCGCTTCTAACTCAATTACCTTACGTTCCCCCGGCGCAACTGATTCGCCGAGAAATTCAAAAGCACGATTCTTTTTAGCCTTTGCCACGAGTTTTAGTCCTTTTACTTGCCGCGTTTTTCTCAATAAATTCGACAATCATTCCAGCAATGTCTTTACCAGTTGCGGCCTCAATACCTTCAAGACCCGGAGATGAGTTTACTTCCATGACTAATGGACCGCGGTCTGAACGAAGTAGATCGACCCCAGCCACATTTAGACCCATTATTTTCGCAGCAGCTACCGCAGTACGGCGTTCTTCTGGCGTAATTTTAATCAGTGAAGCGCTACCACCGCGGTGTAGATTCGAGCGGAATTCGCCTTCTGCACCTTGGCGTTTCATCGCCGCAATCACTTTGTCACCAATTACGAAACAACGGATATCCGCACCGCCCGCTTCTTTAATGAATTCTTGTACCATAATGTTCGCTTTCAGACCCATGAAAGCTTCAACAACACTTTCTGCTGCTTTGCGAGTTTCCGCAAGAACAACACCGATACCTTGAGTACCTTCAAGTAGTTTGATAACGACTGGTGCACCACCAACCATTTCTAGTAGGTCTTTTACATCATCTGGTTTGCTTGCAAAGCCAGTGATCGGCATGCCAATGCCTTTGCGCGACAGTAATTGCATTGAGCGCAGTTTGTCGCGTGAGCGAGTGATCGCCACTGATTCGTTGACTGGGTAAACGCCCATCATCTCAAATTGACGCAATACCGCAGTGCCGTAAAAGGTCACCGATGCGCCGATGCGAGGAATAATCGCATCGTAGCCAGAAAGTTCTTCACCTTTAAAGTGGATTTCGGGCTTTTGAGAATTGATATTCATGTAACAGCGCAGAGCATCAACCACTTTCACTTCATGGCCTCGAACTTCACACGCTTCGATCAGACGACGAGTAGAGTACAGATTCGCGTTGCGAGACAGAATACCAATTTTCATTATTTGTTTTCCTCAAACGGGACTAAAAAAGATTCCACAGGATCTACTTGAATACGGTCATGCATAGCAGTACGACCTAGTAGCATACGAAATGCCATGTTTTCGCGGTTATTTAGAGTGATCTCGATTGGCCAAGTTTGACCACCTAAGCTCATTTCCGTCTCAATTACATAGCGTTTTTCTTCATGGCCGCCAGAGTCGCGAACTACGCGAGCATCGACCACTTTTGCTTCACATACGATTTCTACTTCCGTGTTGTGCTGGATTGGATGTAACCAAAAACGCACCCATTGTGTCTCTTCCTTTGAGAAGCTCTCTACTTTAAACGCGTGTAAGCAAGATGTTCTAGCACCGGTATCAACTTTCGCGTTAATTTTATCAATACCAAGTCCTGGTAGGCTTAGTGTTTCACACCAACCTACAAGTAGTTTTTCTTTCTTCATCGCAGTCATTCAGTTATTTGTTGATACTAAAAAGTGACATTGCCGCCCTATGTCTGAATACCAGACATGCACAATGAGAGCCTAGTTATAATTAGCTCGATTTATCATCAAAGCCAATCACTCATATCTCGAAATGTGCGCTTGAGAGCGACTACCTATTACAGATTAGTACATGAGAGAAATAAGACACCCCAGGATGGAGTGCTCCCAGCATAACAACACGGTGTTATGGCTTGAAGAAGGCAAGATGGTTTGCCCAAAGACGCTTCAAGGAGGGGACTGTAACAACCTGATTTCTTCGTGACTAACGAAAATGTCTATTCGTAACGATAAAATAAATTTATCGTAATTTGATAAAAAGCCAGCTAATGCAAGCTGGCTTTTTGGATTAGTAATACTAATGGTAGGTAATTATGCTTTAGCTGGAATATTTTCCAATAGTGCTACCATTTGTTCCCAGAAAAGAGCCACAGTACTGATCTCGACTTTTTCATCCGGAGAGTGTGGGAATTTAATCGTAGGGCCAAATGAAAGCATGTCCATAGTTGGGTATGGTTCTTTAAATAGACCGCACTCTAGACCGGCGTGGATCACCATAATGTTTGGCTTGTGACCGTAGATGTTTTCATACAGATCACGGAAGACCTGCATGATTTCTGAATCTGCGTCTGGTTTCCAACCTGGGTATGCGCCACTAAACGCAATATTTGCGCCAGCGAGTTCAGCGATAGAAGTTAACGTGCTTTCTACTTGAGAGCGGCCAGAGTCAATTAAAGAGCGAATCAAACAAAGTACAGTCACTTTATCGGCATCAGTCGTAATCACACCAACGTTTAGTGATGTCTCTACTACGCCTTCAATGTCATCACTCATGCGCACTACGCCATTTGGAAGAGCGTTGAGTGTTGCAATAAAGCGTTGCTGAGTCGCCACGGTAAAGATTTCTTCAGCTTCAGCAGACTGATTGAAAGTTACGATGTCTGTTTCCACACGACCTAACTCTGCGTGAAGAAGCTCTGTATAGAACTCAAAAAGCTCTGCCAGCTTCGCTTCGTTTTCAGCAGGCAGTGCAACCGTTACAAATGCTTCACGAGGAATGGCATTACGTAGGCTACCACCGCGGAATTCAACCAGACGTAGGTCTAGTTCTTGCGCATGACCCGCTAGGAAGCGCCCCAGTAGTTTGTTGGCGTTACCGCGACCTGTGTGAATATCACAACCAGAGTGACCGCCTTTAAGACCTTTCAGTACGAGCTGACGGGTAGTGTAACCCGCAGGGATTGCTTCACGTTCGACAGTCAGCGTTAACTCACCATCGATACCGCCAGCACAGCCCATGTAAACTTCGCCTTCTTGCTCTGAGTCGGTATTAAGGAGGATATCACCTTCTAGCCAACCAGCTTCTAGGCCGAATGCACCAGTCATGCCTGCTTCTTCATCAATGGTGAGCAGAACTTCAATTGGACCGTGCTTAATATCCGTTGAGGCAAGAACAGCCAGGCATGATGCCATACCGATACCGTTGTCAGCGCCAAGTGTCGTGCCTTTAGCTGTTACCCATTCACCATCAACGTAAGGCTGAATCGCATCCGTTGTAAAGTCGTGTTGAGTATCTTCGTTTTTCTGCGGCACCATATCGATGTGGGCTTGCAGAACCACGCCTTTTTTGTTTTCCATGTCTGGCGTTGCTGGTTTTTTGATAAATACGTTACCGGTTGGATCGCGGCGTACGTCTAAACCTTGCTCTTGTGCCCAGCTTACAATGTATTGTGCTAACGCTTCTTCATGTTTTGAAGGGTGAGGAATAGAACAGATTTTATCAAAGAACTGCCAAAGTGGAGCAGGTGATAACTTGCTGATTTCAGAATGGAACTCAGACACGGATAACTCCTTATGTTACTTAAGGTCAAATCTGGCTTTGCACTGCTTCTGTTCTCAATTGGAACGAAACACTAAAGCTGACCTACAAAATAGAGGAAGCTAGCATATCACTCTCGTAACAAAGAGAGTAGAGGGGTGAGAGTATTTATCATTTAGCGATTAATAACGCGAGTTTATCACTATTTCTAATAAGCAATCGTTTTCATCTGAGTGAAAATAATGCTGAGTAAACGCTGATAAAGCTGTAATTAAATTACAGAAAAAGTTTGAAATTGATTAAATTTTGATTTTTATGCGACATTTGTCACGTTAAGTGTTGTAATTTTTTTTCTTTAGGGTATATTTACTACCAACTTCACGAGTTGAAGAAAAAACGCTCAAAGGATGAGTCCGATTTATCGCCTCCAAGGAACCGAGAAATCAACGTTTTGTTTTATTTGCATTGATTTAAAGGTGATAGCATGAAAGGTTTACCAAGTGCAATGTTCTGGATAAACAGCTCTGTTTATACAAGTAACTTTGTATACCCAACAAGCTTTGGCTACTAGTTTTTAGCTTGTTTCTGAACAGTTTGTTCACCCCTATTATTGGAATTTTTTTACAGCTGCAGTTTTTAGCTGGACATGATTCAACCGCCACTCAATTTGAGTGGCGTTTTTTTATCCTCTCAATCTTTAACTCTGTTTCAATTTCTCTTCAAATCCCCGAGTAGTGTACAAATTCTGGTTTCATCATAGAGAATGCTCATCAACCGAGCTCTTATGTCGCCCTTTTCTATTTGAAAGTTTGCTACATGGTGTGATTTTTCATCAATTAACCGTCACTGGTTCATCCTTGTTAGTTGTTGAAAAATATGACCAAATCTTTCATTTGTAGAGGAAGTGTCTAAGGCATCGTCTTTGCTTGGAAGAAAAATATTAATTAGAGTGATAATTCTATCTGGAATTTATTATTTGATAACTTTATAATCCCAGCCAATCGATTACGCAAACGTTTACTTAAAAACTTATAGGATTCGACCATGTTCGAGAAACTGTTTAAGCTCAGTGAAAATGGCACCACTGTCAAAACGGAAATTATCGCAGGTTTAACCACCTTCTTAACGATGGCTTATATCATCTTTGTCAACCCAGCGATGCTCGCAGATGCGGGTATGGACAAAGGTGCGGTATTTGTCGCGACCTGTCTAGCGGCTGCTATTGGCTGTTTTATAATGGGTCTAGTCGCTAACTATCCAATCGCACTTGCACCAGGCATGGGTTTGAATGCGTTCTTCACTTACGGTGTTGTGCTAGGTATGGGCCATACGTGGCAAGTTGCTCTAGGTGCTGTATTTGTCTCTGGTATCTTGTTCATGGCTTTGAGTATTTTCAAAGTGCGTGAATGGATTATCAACTCTATCCCACTTTCTTTACGTACCGGCATTTCTGCGGGTATCGGTCTTTTCCTCGCATTTATTGGTTTGCAAAATGCAGGTATTGTGGTTGATAACCCAGCGACGCTCGTTAGCCGTGGTGATATTACTAGCCTTAAACCAGCGCTCGCAGCCCTTGGCTTCTTCCTTACAATTGGTTTGGTTTATCGCGGTGTTCGCGGTGCGGTTATGATCGCTATCCTAATCATTACCGCAATCGGTATTGTAGTAGGTGACGTGCAATGGGGTGGTTTAATGTCTGCGCCACCAAGTATTGCGCCGACATTGATGCAAATGAACATCGCGGATGTGTTTGAAGTCGGTATGATCTCGGTTGTATTTGCCTTCCTATTTGTTGATCTCTTTGATACCGCCGGTACGCTAGTTGGTGTGGCTACAAAGGCTAACCTGATTAAAGAAGATGGCAAGCTTCCTCGTTTAAGTAAAGCATTGCTAGCTGACTCTACTGCAACGTCTGTAGGTGCAGTATTGGGTACTTCAAGCACCACTTCATTTGTTGAGTCAACTGCTGGCGTAGCGGCTGGTGGCCGTACTGGTCTAACGGCTGTTGTGGTTGGTCTATTGTTCTTATTGGCGCTATTTTTTGCCCCTCTTGCCGGTATGATTCCTGCTTATGCAACCGCAGGTGCTTTGTTCTATGTAGCGATTCTCATGATGTCTGGCTTGGTGAGCGTTGACTGGCGTGACCTTACCGAAGCGGCGCCAGTTGTCGTGACATGTTTGTTGATGCCTTTAACTTACTCGATTGCTGAAGGTATCGCATTAGGCTTTATTTCTTACGCGGCTATTAAACTGTTAAGTGGTAAAGGACGTGAAGTGTCGATGAGCGTATGGGTACTCTCAGCTATCTTCATCATCAAGTACTTAATCGCATAATTATCATTGAGCGCTAGCATGTCGGGGTGTTAGTGCTTTATCTTAGATAATTATAAAAGCCATAGTCGGTCACACTGCTATGGCTTTTCTTTTAATTGCCCATTGGTATTGTATGCTTGTTTGGGTAGAATAATCGTTTGCGCAGCTTGTCCCCATTCAACTGTGCGCACTCTGCTAGTTTCTGCATCGGAGCTCTCTTTGCGTAACAGGGGACGCAAGACTTTTAAATTATTAGGTTATTACAATGAGTAAAAAATTCATTATTACTTGGGACAACATGCAGAACTTCTGCCGTGAACTTGCTGAAAAACAAATGCCTGCAGAACAGTGGAAGGGTATTTGGGCGGTAAGTCGTGGTGGTCTAGTACCTGGTGCTATTCTTGCTCGTGAGCTTGGTATTCGTTACGTTGATACAATTTGTATCTCTAGCTATGACCACGATCATCAGCGTGATATGAGCGTACTAAAAGCGCCGGAAGGTGACGGTGAAGGTTACCTAATCGTAGAAGACCTAGTAGATAGCGGTGATACTGCACGTAAATTACGTGAAATGTACCCGAAAGCAAAACTCATTGCAGTATGTGCTAAGCCATCTGGTGCAGCGCTGCTTGACGATTACGTAGTCGATATTGCTCAAGACACTTGGATTGAGCAGCCATGGGATACTATCGTTCAATACGTTGAGCCAATTAATCGCAAGCAAAAATAGTGTTTGCATAATAGAAAGAATGACCCGCAAGGGTCATTTTTTTTATCTTTGTGTTGATAGAATAAGATGAAAAAGTGCTCTCGCTATTGCCTTATTTTCTAGGAGCTAATAGCTTTAAGGGGTTACAGACATCAAAGCTAGGTACCTACATATGTCAGAGACAGATAATAAGAATCTCTCAGAAACCCTATTTGTTAAGCACAAGCAGGCGAAAGAGACTTCCGAACTTACTCGTTACATGCCAACTAACCGTGTTTTACTTGATGAAATGCGTGAGAAAGATAACCGCAGTTGGTATCGCAACCTTCATCGCTTGCAGTGGACTTGGCAAGGAATTGATCCGATTGAAATGGAAGAAGTGTTAGCACGTATTGCTGGCTCTAACCATTCTCGCACTCATGATCAGTGGCTGGATACGGTGATGGGCTACCACAGTGGCAACTGGACTTATGAGTGGACCAAGTTGGGTATGCTGCATCAAAAGCGTGCTCATGACTTACAAGGCGAAGCGGTGGCGGATGAACTGTTTAATGCTTCATTGTGCTTTAGCATTGCAGGCTACCCCCATCTAAAAAATGACAATTTAGCGCTGCAAGCTCAGGTGCTTGCCAATAAAGCTTATCAAGAAGCTACAGAGAAGACTCGTTTTGTAGTTAAGCGCCTTGAAGTGCCATTTAAGAATAAAAAAGTCATCGCTCACTTGCATTTAACCAGTACCGAAAAGCCTCAACCTGTCGTGATGGTCAGTGCTGGGCTCGATTCATTGCAAAGTGATATGTGGCGTTTATTCCGCGATTACCTCGCGCCGAAAGGCATTGCAATGTTAACCGTCGATATGCCATCGATTGGTCATTCTAGCCATTGGCCTTTGACAGAAGATACCTCATGTATCCATCAGGCGGTATTGGACCATTTGCCTTCGGTTCCTTGGGTTGACCATTACCGTGTTGGTTTGATTGGCTTTCGTTTTGGCGGTAATGCCTTGGTGCGTTTGTCATTTATGGAGCAAACTAAGATTAAAGCGTGCGTTGCACTTGGTGCACCCATTCACGATATTCTCTCTTCACCAGATAAGCTAAAGCAGATGTCTAAAATGTACTTAGATCTCTTGGCGACACGTATTGGTAAAGATGTGGTTGATATTGGTAGCTTGTCGGCGCAAATGAGAGCATGGTCATTAAAAGCGCAGGGCATTCTAGGTAGCCGTAAAACACGAGTGCCTATTCTTGCATTGAGTCTCGAAGGAGACCCGGTTTCACCATTGAGTGATAATCAACTAGTGGCACTTTTCAGTGATTATGGTAGAGCAAAGAAAATCAGTTCCAAAACAATTACACAAGGATATGAGCAAGCGCTCGATTTGGCGATTAAATGGCTAGAAGATGAGTTAATGAGATGACTTCTCTACTAATTTGGTTAACAGTAAGATCAGACGCATAGGGTTTGTGTCTAACTAAAAAACTAAAACTACGGAGAGTCAACATGTCAAAAGTGACCAAGATTCCGACTCATTTTCGCTTGATAACCAGTCTGAGGGCATTAGGCCCGTATCTTAGAGAGTCGCAAAGCAAGGAAGGTTTTTATCTATTTGATTGTTTGGGCGTTTGTGTCAACGACAAAAAATCACCAGAAGAACGAGAGTTTTGGGGGTGGTGGCTAGAGCTCGAACAGCAAGACAATCATTTTGCTGCGCGGTATCGAATCGGCAAATACAACAAACTCGGTGAGTGGGTGGAAGAGTCACTGCCGAAAAGTGCGGTGGCTGACGTGAATCGTATTCAAAATAGCTTTCACCAATCTTTGTTGGAAATGCTAAAGAATGAGTATGAAATTGAGGTAACACTGCACAAAGAGTCAGTCGAATTTGTCTAATTGCTTCTGATAATCTTCATCGACTAGTAAAAAGGCGCCAATTGGCGCCTTTTCTGCTTGTTTAATTCGCTTTTGATTGATAAAACATCAGCTCTTGTTTTTTATTAATTCAATTTATCATGACAACGAATCAACAATGCGGAAAAGTTGCCCAACCACAAACTGTGGTTGTCAAACTTGGTACCAGTGTACTAACTGGCGGTACGCTACAACTAAACCGAGCTCATATGGTGGAGTTGGTACGTCAGTGTGCAGAGCTTAAAAAACTTGGCCACTCAGTGGTTATTGTAACGTCTGGCGCTATTGCGGCAGGTCGTGAGCACCTTGGCTACCCCGCACTGCCCAACGCGATGTCGAGCAAACAATTGCTTGCCGCTGTAGGTCAGAGTCAGTTGATTCAGACATGGGAATCTCTGTTTGCCATTTACGGCATGAAAATTGGTCAAATGCTATTAACGCGCGCAGATTTGAATGACCGTGAGCGTTTTCTTAATGCACGTGACACCATTAATGCCCTAATCGAGCATGAAATTATCCCTGTCGTGAATGAAAACGATGCCGTTGCAACCAACGAAATTAAAGTCGGCGATAACGATAACCTATCCGCTTTGGTCGGCATTTTATGTGGCGCTGATAAACTGTTGCTTTTAACGGACCAAAAAGGTTTGTTTACCGCAGACCCGCGTAAAGATCCAACCGCTGAACTGATTAAAGAAGTCAAAACCATTGATGACACGCTGCGTAAAATCGCAGGTGGCAGTGGCACGACTTTAGGCACCGGCGGTATGGCAACCAAACTGCAAGCGGCGGACATTGCACGCCGAGCTGGTATTGAAGTCATTATCGCCGCAGGTAGCGCGCCAAACGTAATTTTTGACTCTTTAGGTGATGAGCCTCAAGGGACGCGTTTCCTTCCTTGTGAAGAAGCGTTAGAAAACCGCAAGCGCTGGATTCTTGCGGGGCCAGCAGCAACGGGTGAGTTTATTATCGACCAAGGTGCCGTTAATGCGGTTATTGGTAAAGGCAGTAGCTTACTCGCGAAAGGCGTAATTAAAGTGAGCGGCGAGTTTAGTCGTGGTGATGTAGTGCGCATTAATGACCAAGCAGGCAAATTAGTTGCCCGTGGAATTTCGGCTTATTCAAGTAGTGATATGGATAAGATCCTTGGTCACCATAGTAAAGATATCTTAACCATTTTAGGTTATGACTATGGCTCAGAAGTGATGCACCGCGACAACATGGTCGTGATTCAAGAATAATAGATTTTCATCCTAACCACCTTAAATGAGTAATGGTGACGGTAGTTCGAGCGCCGGCGCGAGTTTTAAGTGGTAAAGGACAGTAAGGAAGTGACGTGGATTTAACTAATATGGGTAAAGCAGCAAAGGATGCTGCTTTCGTACTAGCGACAGCCTCGACTGCGCAGAAAAACCAAGCATTAGCAATTATCGCTGACGAGCTAGAAGCGAATTCAGCAGCGATTTTGGCTGCTAACGAAAAAGACATCGAATTAGGCCGTCAAGCGGGTCTGACCGACGCACTGCTTGATCGTTTACTACTCAATGAAGCACGTTTAGCGGGTATTGCTAACGATGTGCGTAATGTAATTAGCCTTAATGATCCTGTTGGCAGCGAAATCGATAGTAAAGTGCTGGAAAACGGCATGTCATTGTCTCGACGCCGCGTGCCACTTGGCGTGGTTGGCGTCATCTACGAAGCGCGTCCTAACGTGACGATTGATATTGCCGCTCTGTGTTTGAAAACCGGTAATGCGAGTATTTTACGTGGTGGCAAAGAGACTTTCTTCTCTAATATGGAGCTGGTGAAGGTCATTCAAGTGGCGTTGGATAAAGCAGGCCTACCTGCAGCGTCTGTACAGTACATTGAAAAGCCAGATCGTGAATTAGTTTCGCAATTACTTAAACTCGATGACTATGTGGATATGATCATCCCACGAGGTGGTGCTGGCCTGCACAAAATGTGTAAAGAGAACAGCACCATCCCGGTGATTATTGGTGGCTTTGGTATCAGTCATATCTTTGTTGATCAAACAGCTGATCTGGTTAAATCACTTGATGTGGTTGAAAACGCGAAGGCGCAACGTCCTTCGGCGTGTAATGCTTTGGATACTTTGCTGGTGGATGAAAAAGTCGCGGCTGAGTTCTTACCTATGTTGGCAGAGCGTTTAAACGGTAAAGTCGCGTTAGTCGCTGAGCCAAAAGCGAAAGCGTTGTTGGGCAATGCTCAAGATCTGCGTGATGCGGTTGAAGGTGATTTTGATACCGAATGGTTAAGCTACACTTTAGGTGTGAAAGTTGTGGCAGATGTGGCAGAAGCGATCGACCATATGCGTGTGCACAATGCCAGCCACTCTGATGCCATTATGACCAATAGCTTAGAAAATGCAGAGCGCTTTATTAACTCTGTTGGCTCGGCAGCCGTGTATGTAAATGCGTCAACCCGTTTTACCGATGGCGCGCAATTTGGCCTCGGTGCTGAAGTGGCTGTATCGACGCAAAAATTGCATGCTCGTGGTCCAATGGGCTTAGAAGAGTTGACCAGCTATAAGTGGGTGGGTAAAGCCAACTACTTGGCGCGCAGTTAAACGCGGCTCATATTAGACGCTGCAAGATTGTCGCAGCCGCCGCAACTATTTGGGGTAATATGCGAAATATGCAGTGAAAAGGGGCTATCAAGCCCCTTTTTCTTTTCTTCAAGTTGCTAATTCCGCTACACTACTGGCATTGATATGGAGGTAATATGCATTGTCCTTTTTGCTCCGAGACCGATACTAAAGTTATCGACTCTCGATTAGTGGCTGATGGCCATCAAGTGCGCCGTCGTAGACAGTGCTTGGCGTGTAGCGAGCGTTTTACGACATTTGAAACCGCTGAGCTAGTCATGCCTCGCGTAATAAAATCCAATGGTAATCGCGAACCATTTAATGAAGATAAAATGGTCGGCGGACTGCAACGTGCGTTAGAAAAACGTCCGGTTAGTGCAGATGCTGTTGAGCTTGCAATTAGCATGATCAAATCTAAATTGCGTGCGACAGGTGAACGTGAAGTTCCAAGTGAAATGGTCGGCAACTTAGTGATGGAGCAACTTAAAGAGCTCGATAAAGTCGCTTATATCCGTTTTGCTTCGGTTTACCGCAGTTTTGAAGATATTCGCGAGTTTGGCGAAGAAATCGCGAAACTCGAAGATTAAGTAGGTGTAATTATGGCTGAATTCAGTGCTCAAGATCACGCCATGATGCTGCGCGCAATCAAACTTGCACAGCGCGGTACTTATACCACCGCACCGAACCCTAATGTGGGGTGCGTGATCACTCAGGGCGATGAGATTGTCGGTGAGGGTTATCACGCCAAAGCCGGAGAACCTCATGCCGAAGTTCATGCTTTGCGTATGGCTGGAGCGCGCGCTCAAGGTGCGACGGCCTATGTAACCTTAGAGCCATGCTCTCACTATGGTCGAACCCCGCCTTGTGCTGAAGGGTTAATTAAAGCCAAAGTGGCGCGAGTAGTCTGTGCGATGCAAGATCCTAACCCGCAGGTTGCCGGGCGAGGTATCGGAATGCTGCGTGACGCCGGCATTGAAGTTCAGGTCGGTTTGTTAGAAGCTGACGCTCGCGCGTTAAATCCAGCGTTTCTGAAACGTATGGAAACGGGTAAGCCATTTGTGCAACTTAAAATGGCTGCCAGTCTCGATGGACAAACGGCTTTGGCAAACGGTCAAAGTCAATGGATTACCTCTCCTCAAGCTCGCCAAGATGTGCAGCGACTGCGTGCTAAGTCTGGGGCTATTCTCTCTACTAGCAAAACGGTTATTGATGATAACGCTTCTCTGAATGTGCGTTGGAATGACTTACCGCCTTCGGTTCAAGCTAACTACCAACCAGAGTCAGTACGCCAACCACTGCGTGTGATTTTAGACCGCCAAAATCGATTGCATCCTGAGCTTAAACTGTTTCACTCTGAAGGAGAGATTTTGCGCGTTGGTGAGCATGGTGACGTGATTGCTAAGCTTGATGAACAGGGGCAAATTGACCTGCGACACTTAGTGACAGCCTTAGCGAGCGAGCACAATATTAACCACTTATGGGTCGAGGCTGGAGCAACGTTGGCAAGCTCAATGATTAAGCTTGGCTTAGTTGATGAACTGGTCCTCTATTTAGCGCCTAAACTGATGGGAAGTGATGGCCGTGGCTTGATCGGAATGCTCGGTTTGACGGCAATGTCACAAGTTATCGATTTAGACATTAAAGACGTTACTCAAGTCGGTCCTGATATTCGTATCATTGCGAAACCAATCTATAAAGAACAATAGTTATGTTTACTGGAATAGTAGAAGCAGTTGGTACGCTAACTGCCATTACGCCAAAAGGCGAAGATATTAGCGTTACTGTTGATAGCGGTAAACTTGATATGCGTGATGTTAAGCTTGGCGATAGCATTGCAACCAATGGTGTATGTCTAACGGTGGTGGCTTATAACGATCATAGTTACACGGCTGATTTATCGCTAGAAACATTGAATAAAACGGGTTTTAGCCAATATCAAGTTGGTGGAAAAGTGAATCTTGAAAAAGCGATGTTACCAACCACGCGTTTTGGTGGACACATTGTTTCAGGTCACGTCGATGGTGTTGGTGAGATTGTCGAACGCAATCAAGTTGGCCGTGCGATTGAATTTTGGGTTGAGATGCCAGAAGAGATCAGTAAGTACGTAGCAGAAAAAGGTTCAATTACCGTCGATGGTATTAGTCTAACGGTGAACGCATTGCGTAAAAATGCTTTTAAACTCACCATCGTGCCACACACTGGCGAAGAGACGACGATTGCTGACTTCCATGTTGGACGCAAAGTGAATTTGGAAGTCGATGTTTTAGCTCGTTATATGGAACGACTGTTGACCAGTCAGCAACCCCAAGCGGCAGAGTCACGCATCACGATGGAATTTTTACAACAAAATGGCTTTGCTTGATGGCAAATAAGGCACAATGCCTTTAAGTGTGCTCTTACATATGCCCTTGATTCGCTAGAAACAAAACCTGTCAGAAATAGGAATGGAAAATGCCAATTAGTACGCCTCAAGAAATTATCGAAGATATTCGTTTAGGAAAAATGGTTATCCTGATGGATGACGAAGATCGTGAGAACGAAGGCGACCTTATTATGGCCGCAGAGCATATTACGCCAGAAGCGATTAACTTTATGGCGACTCACGGAAGAGGTTTGATCTGTCTGACAATGACGCGAGCACGTTGTGAAAACCTTGGTTTACCGCCAATGGTACAAGACAACAATGCGCAATATACCACTAACTTTACCGTGTCGATTGAAGCTGCTGAAGGCGTGACCACTGGTATTTCTGCTGCGGACCGTGCTCGTACAGTGCAAGCAGCCGTCGCTCCAAATGCAAAAGCGGCAGACTTGGTTCAACCTGGACATATCTTTCCGTTGGCAGCGCAAGAGGGTGGTGTATTAACCCGTGCGGGCCATACTGAAGCTGGTTGTGATTTGGCGCGTTTAGCGGGTTTAGAGCCTGCGTCTGTGATTGTTGAAATTCTTAACGATGACGGCACGATGGCGCGTCGCCCTGATCTGGAAGTGTTTGCCGAAAAACATGGTTTGAAATTGGGCACCATTGCGGACTTGATTGAGTACCGCAACAATACTGAAACGACCATCGAGCGAGTGGCAGAGTGTAAGCTGCCAACGGAATTTGGTGAGTTCAATTTGGTGACCTACCGCGATACCATCGATAACCAAGTGCATTATGCGCTGTGTAAAGAGAGTGCAGAACAAGCGCCATTAGTGCGCGTGCACCTGCAAGATACTTTCACAGACTTGCTGCGCAGTGACCGCAATGCTGAGCGCAGTTGGACGCTTGATAAAGCGATGAAGCGCATTGGTCAAGACGGTGGTGTGTTAGTGATCCTTGGCAATGAAGAGCCGACAGACTTACTGATTCACCGTGTCAAAATGTTTGAAGCGCAAGATCAAGGCAACGCTCCAACATTGGCGAAAAAACAGGGTACATCACGCAGAGTGGGTGTTGGCTCACAAATCTTAGCGGATCTTGGTGTGCATGATATGCGCCTATTGTCCTCTACCAACAAGCGCTACCATGCGCTGGGTGGTTTTGGTTTGAATGTCGTTGAGTATGTAACCGAGTAATCGAGTCTGTTATTTATCAACTAATTAAGCGAGGTGTCGATGGCGTCTCGCTTTTTCGTTTTCTATATGTAAAAACCTATTAGATATTGCTCACAGTTTTGTGCTAGAATCCGGCGATTCTCACTTGATGAACATAGTTAAAGGAAGGCTTATGAAAGTGATCGAGGGTGGCTTCCCAGCGCCAAACGCAAAAATTGCTATCGTTATTTCTCGTTTCAACAGTTTTATTAACGAAAGTCTATTGTCTGGTGCAATCGATACTTTAAAGCGTCATGGACAAGTAAGCGAAGACAACATCACTGTTGTTCGTTGTCCTGGTGCGGTTGAACTGCCTCTTGTAGCTCAACGTGTAGCGAAAACAGGTAAGTACGACGCGATTGTATCTCTAGGTACAGTTATTCGTGGCGGTACTCCACACTTTGACTATGTTTGTAGTGAATGTAACAAAGGTCTTGCACAAGTTTCTCTGGAGTTTAGCCTTCCAGTAGCATTTGGCGTATTGACCGTTGATACGATTGACCAAGCAATTGAGCGCGCAGGAACCAAGGCTGGTAATAAAGGTGCAGAGGCTGCACTAAGCGCACTTGAGATGATTAACGTTCTTTCAGAAATTGATTCCTAATGGGGGCCAGTGTGAAACCAGCCGCACGTCGTAATGCACGTCGATTCGCTCTACAAGCGATCTACTCTTGGCAAATTACTAAAGACAATGTTGCCACAATTGAAGAGCAGTTTTTATCAGGTGGTAAGTATGATGAGGAAGAGCATCACGCATCAGAACCTGCACTAACTGCGCCAGACACTGACGTTGCTTACTTCCGTGACCTTCTAACAGGTGTTGTGCTAAGTCACACAGAGCTAGATTGTAAGATTCGTCCATACACTTCACGTCCAATGCAAGATTTGGATTTGATGGAGCTTGCGCTGCTGCGTCTTGCTATGTATGAGATGACTCGTCGTGAAGACGTTCCTTACAAAGTGGTTATCAACGAAGCGATCGAACTTGCTAAAGTGTTCGCTGCGGAAGACAGCCACAAATTCGTGAACGGTGTACTAGATAAAGCAGCACCGCACGTACGTAAGAAATAATCGATTTAAAACTAAAAAGGTCAGCATTCGCTGACCTTTTTTATATACTACAGCCTAACTCCATCATTTCTCTATCCTATGTCTGGCGAATTCAATCTGATCGAAAAATATTTTGTTGGTCGACAAACACAACGCAGCGATGTGGTGTTGGCGGCCGGTGATGACTGCGCATTAGTCAGCGCTCCGACAGGTTCCTTAATTGCAATTAGTACCGATACGCTTGTTGCGGGAACGCATTTCTTATCTTCGGCTAATCCGGCTTGGGTTGCGCACAAGGCGCTAGCATCTAATATCAGTGATTTGGCCGCAATGGGAGCGACGCCTGCATGGGTCTCTTTTGCTTTAACCATGCCTGATGTGGACGAAGCTTGGCTTGCCCCTTTCTGTGATAGCTTTTTCGCACTTGCTGACCAATATGGTATTCAGCTTATTGGGGGGGATACCACCAAAGGACCGCTCAGTTTGACTTTAACGGTGCAAGGTTTGATCCCACAAGGCGCTGCGTTGCAACGTAGTGGTGCGAAGCCGGGCGATGGTGTCTATGTCACGGGGTGGCTTGGCGACAGTAAAGCGGGGCTGGATGTGGTACTGGAGCCGGTACATTTAACTCAACCTTGTGCTAATGAGCTGCAACAACGTCACTATTTATCGACGCCTAGAATCCAAGTTGGTGAGGCACTAAGAGGCATCGCTAGTGCGGCAATTGATATTTCTGATGGTGTTATTTCCGATTTAGGTCATATACTTAAGCGCTCTGGTGTTGGGGCTCAATTACAAGTGGAACAACTACCGCTCTCGCCGCAGCTATTGGCGTTTGTGGGGAGTGAGCAACAAGCGCAGCAATACGCACTCTCAAGTGGCGAAGAGTATGAGCTCTGTTTTACTGCCCCGGAAGACCAGCAGCAGACGATGTGGCGTGCATTGAGTGATATAGATTGTTTGATCACGCGTATCGGCACAATTAACGATAGCGGTGAGTTAACTTTGACTCAACATGGTCAAGAGCTTACGTGGCAACTCCATGGCTACGATCATTTCAAAACCAATTAAGAGCGAATTATGACAAACCCTCTTTCTCTGATCTCTTTAAAGAACCCTTGGCATTTACTTGCTACTGGTTTTGGTAGTGGCCTTTCTCCTGTCGTACCGGGCACCATGGGGACTTTGGCTGCGATTCCTTTCTATTTGTTGTTGGTTCAATTGCCATTAAGTGGTTATTTGCTGGCGGTGCTGGTGGCGTGTGTGGTTGGTGTGAAGATCTGCCAAGTCACTTCTGATGATATGGGCGTGCATGACCACGGCTCGATTGTTTGGGATGAGTTTGCTGGCTTTTGGATCACCATGGCAGTCGTGCCGATGTTCCAACTTTCCGCGACAGATTGGAAATGGCTACTAACAGGCTTTATCTTGTTTCGCTTTTTCGACATGGTAAAACCGTGGCCAATTGGGTGGTTAGATAAACGTATCCACGGCGGCCTAGGCATTATGATTGACGACATCGTAGCGGGTGTGATGGCGGGTGTTGCGCTTTACTTAGTCGGCAAATACGCGGGTTGGATGTAATCTCATGGATTTTGGAACGCATGGCATTGCCATGCTTCGGGAGCGCTCAGCATAATGCGCTTCGCTTACGGAACGCTAACGCTTATGGAATGGCTTCAACTCCGTAGCGCAGCGTTCCCTCATCCGTAACAAAGCGATGTCATCGCTTTGTGTTCCCAGACTTACTTCAGCTTCTCCAAATCTGCCTCTATCTCGGCAATTTTGCTCGACACCACCTTTTCTAAATGACGTAAGTCAGACAGAATTTTCTGTTTTACGTCCACTTCGGCGCTTTTTTCTGGTTTCGTGAGTTTATTGAGTTCATCAATCACTAGGGTGAGATTGCGGTTGATTTCGGTGACTTCTTTATACTTGTGACTGCCACTGTCAACCAGTACGTTTTTAATTTGGCGCGGGTATTTGTATTTAACGCTTTTGGCGAAGAGCTCGCCTTTTTGTTTGCGGAAATAGATTTTGAGTACGTCTTTGTGGGCTTCTTGACGCAAAGAATAGCGCTCAATCTGTTTGGGATCTTGTATGCCTAGACCCGTTAAGTGTGGAAACATAGGCTACCTCATTAATCGTGAGTTTGGCGACCTAAGCTTGGCTTAGGTGAAATTGAACACTTTTAATGTAGCAGCCTATTTGAGCCCGATATAGTTGAACTGTCTATATTTTTATCAATTTGCGGATAAGATCAGTTTGGAGCCAGTTCGGCAACATTGGCGATCAAACACTCGCGCAGTGCCAACTCTTCTTCTTCACTCAGTTTTCCGCCCTCTGCACCGGTAATGATAAAAAAGTCTTCTGCACGCTCACCAATCGTGGTGATTTTCGCCGCATGAAGGTTAATGTTTAAATCGGCAAAGGTTGCCCCGACGGTCGCAAGCAGTCCGGGGGTATCGAGGGCAACAAACTCCAAGGTAGTGCGCTTTTTACTCTTACTTGGTAGAAAGTCGACGGTGGTTTTGACCTTAAAGTGCTGTAAGTTGCGTGGAGCACGTCGAGTGCGGATCTTGGTTGGGCGCCCATCGGCTAACACATGTACAAGATGTTTCTCTACGGCTTTATGGCGACCTTCTTCAACTGGGTTGCCATGTTGGTCGAGCACCATAAAGGTATCGAGTACATAGCCATCTTTACTGGTCATGACCTGAGCGTCATGGACGTTAAAGTTGCGTCGGTCTAGCTCGGCAACGACCGTGGCGAATATTCCTTTTTGGTCTTTGGTGTAAACAAACACTTCGGTGCCACCGCGGGTCGGTTTTTTACTGATCAGTACCAAAGGTTGGGTTGGATCATCATGACGCAGTAAGTTACTACAATGCCAAGCGATCTGTTTATGGGTGTGACGTAAGAAATAGTCGGCTTTAAAGCGTTGCCAAATCAGCTCAATCTCACGGCTACTAAATCCTTCTTTACGCAGCTGAGCCGACGCCATTTGTTGGTTATGACGAATACGCTCGCGTACATCAACCGGGTTCTCTAAACCGCGACGTAGCGCTCTTTGCGTGGAGTAAAACAGTTCAGCGAGTAGGGTGCGTTTCCAGCTGTTCCACAGCTCTGGGTTAGTCGCACAAATATCGGCCACGGTTAAGCAGACCAAGTATTCCAGGTACTCTTCATCGCGTACCTGTTTAGCAAATTCGGCAATCACATCTGGGTCATAAATATCGCGGCGTTGAGCAGTGACTGACATCAAGAGGTGATTGCGCACCAACCAAGAAACTAAGTTGGATTCTGGCGTTGATAAACCATGTTCACGGCAGAACGCATAGGCTTCTTCGGCCCCAATCACTGAGTGGTCGCCACCACGACCTTTGCCAATGTCATGGAAAATAGCCGCAATGATCAGCAGCTCTTTTTTCTGAATACGGGGATACACTTCACAGCAGATCGGGTGCTTGTTGTGGTTCTTCGCATAGCTAAACGTATTGATGTGTTTAAGCAATCGTACGCTATGCTCGTCCACGGTATAGACGTGGAATAGGTCGAACTGCATTTGCCCGACGATTTGGCTCCACTGCGGCAGGTAGGCCGCTAATACTCCGAGCTTATGCATTAAACCAAAGGCATTGTGCAGTGCATTTGGGTGGCGGCAAAGCTCTAAGAATTTTTCACGCGCTTCAGGGATGGTATGCAGAAATCTATTAAAACGGCGACGCGCGGTACGCAGTTGGCGTAGTGTGGGCGGTGAGACGCCTTCGATGGTGGAATCATTAGCGATATGTAAGAACATATCTAAAATCGTTTCTGGGCGTGCTTGGAACAATGCAGGTTTGCGTGCTTCTATCAAGCTGCCTCTGCGCTGGAAGTCCTCACTGATGACTTGCACTGAGCTTTCTACGCCACGATTTAAGATCACTTGCCCAAATAGCTTAAGCAGCATTTTGTTGAGTTCTGCTACACGTCGTAAGGTGCGATAGAACTCTTTCATCATCATTTCGACACCGCGATTGCCTTCACCGACAAAACCCAGTGTTTCAGCGACAGGGGGCTGATGGGCAAAGGTGAGACGGTTGTCATAGCGACGCAGTTCAATGTGCAAAGCAAATCGTACTCGCCAAAGAAACTCTTGGCACTCAACGAGCTCTCGATATTCGGCATCCGTTAAAAAACCGTAGCGGCTCATCTCGAACAACGACGTGGCACCAAAGTGACGACGAGCGACCCAGCTCAAGGTATGAATATCGCGTAGACCTCCAGGGGTAGATTTGATGTCTGGTTCTAGATTGTAGGTGGTATCGTGATAACGCGCGTGGCGCTGAGTTTGCTCTTGAACTTTGGCTTTGTAAAAGACCTCACTAGGCCAGAACGACTCGGAATGTACAATCATTTTGAGTTGGTGGAAGGTCTCTTCACACCCTGTGAGCAATCGCGACTCTTGCAGGTTAGTCGCAACGGTCAGATCTTTACTACCAATCTCCCCACACTCATCGACGGTGCGCACCGCATGACCGATTTCTAAGCGCAAGTCCCACAGTAAAGTGATGAACTCACTCACTTTGGCGCCCAGTGCATCAGGCAGTGTCTTTTTCGATAGCACTAAGATATCAATGTCTGAAAGAGGGTGAAGTTCCCCTCGGCCATAACCACCGACTGCCACTAAGCTAATGTGCGGCAGTTGCGAAAATCCATAGTATTGCCATAGTCGGGTGAGCAGTAGGTCGGTGTAATCAGAGCGGCCGAGTACTAAGTCACTGACTGGATGATGGTTCTTAAACTCTTGCTTTTGATAGTCGGCAAATTGTTCTAACTGCGATTTGAGTTCGCTAACATTAATTTGCTCGTCACTGAAGGTGAGTGGCGATTGAAAAGGCATAGGGCTATCCGTGCTTTGTGGGGCTAGTTAATTTTAACCGCTAGATAAAAGATTGACTGGTTCCACTTTATCAAATCATATGGCACATAAAAATATCCCCGCAGAAGCGGGGATAAGATAATTAGGCGTTTTTCATAAAACGAGGAATCGTGTCATCGCTACGCAGTGTTAACACTTCACAGCCATCTTTAGTGACAACAATGGTGTGCTCGTATTGCGCTGACTTCTTACCGTCACCAGTGTAGACCGTCCAGTCATCTTCAGCGTCGACTGTACAACCAAACTTACCTGCGTTGATCATTGGTTCGATAGTGAAGCACATGCCTTCTTTGAATTGGCGGCGGTCGCTGTTACGGTAATGAACCACTTGTGGTTCCTCGTGGAACTCGTTACCAATACCGTGACCACAGAAGTCCTTCACAATTGAAAACTTATTGCGAGGGTTGTTCTTGTTATTGGTCTTGATGTATTTCTCTATTGCTGTACCGATATCACCGACTGTTGCGCCTGGCTTAACTTGACGCATACCTACGTATAGGGCTTCTTGCGTGACCATGCATAGGCGTTTGTCTTCTGGTGAAACATCGCCAACAAAGAACATTTTAGATGTATCGCCGTGATAACCAGCAGGTCGAACACTTAGGTCTGCGTTTTCATCGTCAGGGACAATTACAGTGATATCTACGTTGATAATGTCACCGTCTTTCAGTACCGCTGGCTTCATTTGACCATTAGCGCCCATTTCATCTTGTGTCGCAGGAATGCCGTGACAAACGATATGGTTGATCGAAGTACAAATTGATTTAGGAAAACCATGGTAATCGAGTGGAGCTGAGTAAGCGCCTTTCTCTAGAGCAAAATCGTGACAAATTTGGTTTAGTTCATCTGTCGTTACCCCAGCTTTAATGTGAGGTTCGATCATTTCTAGAACTTCGGCAGCTAAGCTACCTGCTAGGCGCATACGTTCGACTTCTTCAGCCGTTTTAATCTTGATTGACATTGGCTTTTCTCTACTTTCTCTACAGCACATAAATGTGCGAATTAACGCATTTTAACAGGAAGAGGCGTTATACCCAAGTAGCTTGCGCGGGGATGGCTCTATCGGTGAATTGACTTTGCTATTATGGCGAGGGTTTAACTCAATTTCTAAACCATTAAGTAATGAAGTCAGGCTCTTCAGGGCGAGAATCATGCGAAATAGCAATAGTGGCGTTGGGATTTTTTACTAGCCAATTAGGGGCTAAATGTGATATAAAGCGCGCCGGAAACATTGTCTGTTCTCTTCGACTCAATTAGATGTTCGGCGAAGCTGACAAATTCCACTAAACATTTATCTTTAAATCACACACATTCCGACACATATTCCGGGGTGCTGAGCAAAAGCTTAGTCGGAATCATGGGGGATGTGGAGGCCTAACCCCATAGAGGATTTTAAAATGGCAACTGTATCAATGCGCGATATGCTGAAAGCTGGTGTTCACTTCGGTCACCAAACTCGTTACTGGAACCCAAAAATGAAGCCATTCATCTTTGGTGCTCGTAACCGCGTTCACATCATCAACCTAGAAAAAACTGTACCAATGTTCAACGAAGCTCTAGCTGAACTAGCTAAAGTTGGCGAGAAGAAAGGTAAAGTTCTATTCGTAGGTACTAAACGCGCTGCATCTGAAGCTGTTAAAGAAGCTGCTATCGCAAGCAACCAGTACTACGTTAACAACCGCTGGTTAGGCGGTATGCTAACGAACTACAAAACTGTTCGTCAGTCTATCAAGCGTCTAAAAGATCTTGAAGCACAGTCTCAAGACGGTACTTTTGATAAACTAACTAAGAAAGAAGCTCTAATGCGCACTCGTGAAATGGAGAAGCTAGAGAAATCTCTTGGTGGTATCAAAGATATGGGTGGTCTACCTGACGCTCTATTCGTAATCGACGCTGACCACGAGCACATTGCGATTAAAGAAGCTAACAACCTAGGTATTCCAGTATACGCTGTAGTAGATACTAACTCTAACCCAGACGGCGTAGACTACATCATCCCAGGTAACGACGACGCAATCCGCGCAGTACAACTATACCTAAATGCTGTAGCTTCTGCAGTAACTGAAGGTCGCAACAAAGACGTTGCTGTTGTAGCTGAAAAAGACGGTTTCGTAGAAGCTGAATAATAGCGGCTCCGAGTCTTACTTAGCTCATGTGTAACTTAATTGTTGCATTCGCTGAGTTATAGTTATCATCAGGGGCCGACAATGTAGGCCCCTGATTTTTACCCTATCGAGAATCAACCGAGGAATACAGAATGGCTGTTACTGCTGCTCAAGTAAAAGAACTGCGCGAACGTACTGGCGCAGGTATGATGGAATGTAAGAAGGCGCTTGTTGAAACTAACGGCGACATCGAACTAGCAATCGAAAACATGCGTAAATCAGGTGCTGCTAAAGCTGCTAAGAAAGCAGGTAACGTAGCTGCTGAAGGCGCGATCATCATCAAAGACGCAGACGGCGTAGCTGTTCTTCTTGAAGTTAACTGTCAAACTGACTTCGTTGCTAAAGACGGCAACTTCACTGCATTCGCAGAGAAAGTAGCAGAAGAAGCACTAGCTTCTAAAGCTTCAGTTGAAGAGCTAATTGCTAAGTTTGAAGAAGAGCGTGTAGCTCTAGTTGCTAAGATCGGCGAAAACGTTGCTATCCGTCGCGTACAGTACCTTGAAGGCGCTGCTATCGCTACTTACCGTCACGGTGAGAAAATCGGTGTAGTTGTTGCTGGTGAAGGCGACGCAGAAACTCTTAAGCACGTTGCAATGCACGTTGCTGCATCACGTCCAGAATACGTTAACCCAACTGACGTACCAGCTGACGTAGTTGCTAAAGAGCGTGAAGTTCAAGTTGAAATCGCGATGAACGAAGGTAAGCCTAAAGAAATCGCTGAGAAGATGGTTGAAGGTCGCATGAAGAAATTCACTGGCGAAGTTTCACTAACTGGTCAGCCTTTCGTTATGGAACCTAAGAAGTCTGTTGGCGAAATCCTAAAAGAGCGCGGTGCATCAGTTTCTAACTTCGTTCGCCTAGAAGTAGGTGAAGGTATCGAGAAAGCTGAAGGCCTAAGCTTCGCTGAAGAAGTAGCTCTAGCTCAAAAAGGTTAATCCTTAGAGACGCTGAGATATCTAGACCGTAGCCATGGCTGCGGTCTTTTTATGATCAGCCAGCGATTTTTAATCGTGATGAATTGGTATTGATAGATGGCAAATCATTTATTTAGTATTCATTCATGACTGTTAATTAATAACTCTCTTTTTGGAAGGTAAAATCCATGACTACGAACCCTAAACCAGCATATCAACGTATCTTATTAAAACTGAGTGGTGAAGCACTTCAAGGCTCAGAAGGTTTTGGTATTGATCCTGCAATTCTTGACCGTATGGCGCAGGAAGTAAAAGAGCTGGTAGAACTAGGTGTTCAAGTTGGTGTGGTAATTGGCGGCGGTAACCTATTCCGTGGTGCAGGTCTTGCTGAAGCAGGCATGAACCGTGTAGTGGGTGACCACATGGGTATGCTAGCTACTGTAATGAATGGCCTAGCAATGCGTGACGCGCTACACCGCGCTTACGTAAATGCACGTGTAATGTCTGCGATTCCACTAAAAGGTGTGTGTGACGATTACAACTGGGCTGATGCAATTCGCGAACTACGTCAAGGTCGCGTTGTTATCTTCTCAGCAGGTACTGGTAACCCATTCTTTACAACTGACTCAGCTGCGTGCCTACGCGGTATCGAAATCGAAGCTGACGTAGTTCTAAAAGCGACGAAAGTTGATGGCGTATTTACTGCTGACCCAGTAGCAAACCCAGACGCAGAGCTGTATGATACGCTTAGCTACGCTGAAATTCTTGATAAAGAACTAAAAGTGATGGATTTAGCAGCATTTACACTTGCTCGCGACCACAAAATGCCAATCCGCGTATTCAATATGAACAAACCAGGTGCGCTACGTCGCGTGGTTATGGGTGAGGCTGAAGGTACTTTGATTACCGATAAAGCTTAATCTGTAAAGTCGCTATTTAGAAAGGTAGCGACTTATCGAATAGCCCTGTTAAAATTTCTTTGAGAAAGAAGAATTATTAAGGTGAAACCGTGATTAACGAAATCAAAAAAGACGCGCAAGAGCGCATGGAAAAGAGTGTTGAAGCTCTAAAGAACAACCTTTCTAAAGTTCGTACGGGTCGCGCACACCCAAGCCTACTATCTGGTCTATCTGTAGAGTATTACGGTGCACCAACGCCTCTTAACCAAGTGGCTAACGTAGTAGCGGAAGATGCTCGTACTCTAGCAATCACTGTTTTCGACCGCGAACTAACGCAAAAAGTTGAAAAAGCGATCATGCAATCAGACCTAGGCTTAAACCCTATGTCTGCAGGTACTATCATCCGCGTTCCACTTCCACCACTAACGGAAGAACGCCGTAAAGATCTAGTTAAGATCGTACGTGGTGAAGCAGAAGGCGCGCGTGTTGCAGTACGTAACATTCGTCGTGATGCAAACAGCGATCTTAAAGCGCTTCTAAAAGATAAAGAAATCTCTGAAGACGAAGAGCGTAAAGGCCAAGACGAAATCCAAAAACTAACAGACGTTGCTGTTAAGAATGTGGATGACGTACTAGCGGCAAAAGAAAAAGAGTTGATGGAAGTTTAATTCTTCAACCTCCTTCAAAAAAAAGCACTGCGCTCTGCGCGCAGTGCTTTTTTATGCTACTCTTTGACCCCTGCTAGTTACCTAGATATCTCTATGCAAAATTCACAACTCTCACCTGAACTGCTTCCCAAACATATCGCTATCATTATGGATGGCAATGGCCGCTGGGCTAAAGCGCAAGGCAAACCTCGCGTATTTGGTCATAAAAATGGTGTTTCTGCGGTACGCAAAACCATTTCTACTGCCGCTCGATTGGGTATTAAAGCCGTTACCTTATTCGCATTCAGCAGCGAAAACTGGCGTCGCCCAGAAGAAGAGGTGGGTGTATTGATGGAACTGTTTATTACCGTTCTATCTACCGAAGTAAAACGACTGCATAAAAATGGTCTTCGTCTTCGCGTTATTGGCGATACCAGCCGTTTTAATCAACGTTTACAGCAAAAAATTGCTCAGGCTGAAGAGTTAACCGCTGGCAATAGCGGTATGGTCATTAATATTGCTGCCAACTATGGCGGTAAATGGGATATTACTGAAGCGACCAAACAGATTGCACGACAAGTGCAGCAAGGTGAGCTAAACGTAGACCAAATTAACGAATCTCTTATTACTCAGCATCTGACGATGTCAGATCTGCCAGAAGTTGACTTACTTATTCGCACCAGTGGCGAATGTCGCATTAGTAATTTCATGCTTTGGCAACTTGCTTACGCTGAAATGTATTTCACCCCTATTTATTGGCCTGAATTTAACGAGGATAGCTTAATTGAAGCTGTTACTTGGTTTATCGAACGTGAACGTCGTTTCGGGTGCACTGGCGAGCAAGTTAGAGCACTGATGGAATGCCAATAAGGACTCAAGTTTGAAACAACGAATTATCACCGCGCTTATCCTGGCTCCATTAGTGATTTTGGCGATTTTTAAGCTTTCTCTACCTCTTTTTATCGCTCTAATTGCTGGTGTTACTCTGATTGGTTTTTGGGAATGGACCCAGTTTGTCGAAACCAATAACCGTATTCTCGCTCTATTGCCTAGTTTGGTGGTGACGGGGTTGAGCTTCGCATTAATTCCTTTTGATGCATACAGTTTGAATCATCTCTCTATTAGTCATTATGCCGTGCTTAGCGCGGGCTTTATCTGGTGGCTATTCTCAAGTGCTCTAGCAGTTACTTACCCTAAATCTGCCTCTCTATGGCAAGGCTCTAAACTACTTCGTCATCTATTTGGCATCCTTACTATGCTGCCATTTTTATGGAGTATCGTGATGTTGCGCGCTGAAGGGGTACTTACCGACCCATATCATGGCGCAAAATTAGTGCTCTATGTTTGCTTTATTGTTTGGGCTGCAGATAGCGGTGCTTACTTTGCAGGGAAGAGTCTAGGTAAACGTAAGATGGCGCCTCACGTAAGTCCAAATAAAACCATTGAAGGTCTGATTGGCGGTTTAATTACTTCACTGCTGGTCGGTTGGGCTACTGCTGAATGGTTTGATATCGAGTTTGCAAGTGTTGCTGCTTTTATCGGAATTACATTAGTTACTGTGGTTATTTCTGTATTGGGCGATTTAGTCGAAAGTATGTTTAAACGCGTATCTGGCATTAAAGACAGCAGCAATATTATTCCAGGGCATGGTGGCGTGCTCGACCGCGTAGACAGCTTAACCGCTGCATTCCCTGTATTTGCGCTCCTTTATTTCTTATTCTCTTAAGAAGGGCGAGGCTTGTCTCGCTCTCTTAACTATCGGTTCTTCGCTATGCGTAATTTAACAATTCTTGGTGCAACCGGCTCCATTGGTGCTAGCACATTGAAGGTTATTGAAAACAATCCTGAACACTTTCGACTCGTAGCCTTAGTTGCTGGTCAAAACGTCGAAAAAATGGCTCAGCTGTGTGTTAAATGGCAGCCTAAATATGCGGTGATGGCTGATGAGCAATCCGCTAAGGCATTGGCCAACATCCTTAGCTCTTCGGGTTTAAAGATCGAGGTTTCTGCGGGCGTTGAGGCGATGTGTCATGTGTCGTCGATGAGTGAGATTGATACGGTAATGGCCGCGATTGTCGGTGCTGCTGGCCTCATGCCAACCATGGCTGCGGTTCAAGCGGGGAAACGTGTATTGTTGGCAAACAAAGAAGCCTTGGTGATGTCTGGCCAGCTTTTTGTTGATGCGGTTAAGCAAAGTGGGGCTGAGCTGCTTCCTGTTGATAGCGAGCATAATGCGATTTTCCAGTGCTTACCAAGCGAGATTCAAACTAACCTTGGCCATTGTGATCTTGCCGAATACGGCATTGAGCATATTTTGTTGACGGGTTCAGGTGGCCCTTTCCGTTACTCTAATCTTGATGATCTTGAGCATGTGACTCCAGAGCAGGCGATAGCCCATCCCAACTGGTCGATGGGGCCAAAAATCTCGGTAGATTCGGCCACCATGATGAACAAAGGTTTGGAATACATCGAAGCGAAGTGGTTGTTTAACGCCAGCCGTGAGCAGATGAAGGTGGTGATTCATCCTCAATCAGTCATTCATTCAATGGTGCAGTACAAAGATGGTTCCACATTAGCGCAGTTGGGGGAACCCGATATGGCGACGCCTATCGCGCTAACTCTGTCATACCCTGAGCGTGTTACAGCTGGCGTGAAACCTCTCGATTTTACCAAAGTGGGTGAGTTGACCTTCCTTGAGCCTGACTTTAAGCGCTACCCTTGTTTGAAGTTGGCGATTGATGCTTGTTACATTGGCCAGCATGCAACGACGGCGCTAAATGCCGCAAATGAAATCGCGGTCGAGGCCTTTTTAAATTGCAAGATCCCGTTTACCCATATTGCGCGCGTCAATAATTGGGTAACCGAAAGGATTTGTTCGATGAATGCTCAGCTAAATTGTGATAGCTTGGAGAGCATCTTAGAGGTTGATAGAATAGCGCGATCTCTTGCAACGAACTTTATTAGTGGACGCAGAGCATGACTGGCATCTTATGGAACTTTATCTCGTTTATCGTTGCCCTAGGTATTTTGGTTGCGGTACATGAGTTTGGGCACTTCTGGGTTGCACGACGCTGTGGCGTGAAGGTTGAGCGTTTCTCGATTGGTTTTGGTAAATCAATTTGGCGTAAAGTGGGTAAAGACGGAACGGAGTACACCATCTCGATGATCCCACTTGGTGGCTACGTTAAGATGCTGGATAGCCGTGTTGACGACGTACCACAAGAGATGCAGCAATTTGCGTTTGATAAAAAGTCTCTATGGAAACGTTCCGCGATTGTCGCGGCAGGTCCAGTATTTAACTTCTTGTTTGCGATTTTTGCTTATTGGTTGGTTTTTCTTATTGGCGTGCCAGCCGTTAAGCCGGTTGTGGGTGACATTCAACCTCAATCGATAGCCGCTCAGGCAGGTTTAGAGTCTGGAATGGAACTAAAAGCGATTTCCGGCGTCAAAACCGCGGATTGGGAATCGGTGAACATGCAGTTAGTGTCGCACATTGGTGAAGAGACACTGACGATGACCGTTGTCCCAAGCGACAGTATCGGCATGGAACAGCAGGTTACTTTAGCGCTTGACGGTTGGAAATTTGATCCAGACAGTCAGTCGGCAATGTCTGCCCTTGGTTTTAGGCCTTATACCCCAGAAATCTCAACCACACTCGCAAGTATTTCTGAGGGCGGTGCAGGTGAGACTGCGGGTTTAATGTCTGGTGATAAAATCGTTGCGATTAATGGACAAGCAATCAATCAGTGGCAACAGTTGGTTGAAGTCGTTAGAGGTAATCCGAATAATCCGCTCGATGTTGAAGTGATGCGTGGCGAGCAACGATTGAGTCTGAACTTAGTTCCCCAAAGTAAAGCACTCAAAGATGGCACAACGATTGGCTTTGCTGGAATCGCTCCTGAAGTCGCAGAATGGCCTGAAAATTATCGCTTCGACTTACAATTTGGTGTATTTGAGTCTATCGGCAAAGCGATAGATAAAACGGGGCAAGTGATTGAACTGACCATTACTATGTTGAAAAAACTAGTAGTGGGCGATGTGGGATTAAATAACTTAAGTGGACCGATTACGATTGCTAAGGGCGCCGGTACGACTGCTGATTATGGGTTAGTGTACTTTTTGGGCTTTTTAGCTTTAATCAGTGTCAATTTAGGCATCATTAACTTGGTTCCATTACCGATGCTAGATGGCGGACACTTATTGTTCTTTGCGATTGAAGCAATTATTCGACGTCCTGTACCAGAAAAAGTGCAGGAGATGGGCTACCGATTCGGTGGTGCAATTGTATTTGCCCTAATGGCCGTGGCGATTTTTAACGACTTTGCGCGCTTATAACGTGGATGAAGGTTGTAGTAAGGAATAACTAAAACAAATATGGCGATGAAAAAAATTCTGTTGGCAACACTTTTGGCAACCAGCGTTTCAGCAAACGCAGCAGAAAGTTTTGTAGTGCAAGATATCCAAATCGATGGCTTACAACGTGTAACGCTTGGTGCGGCACTATTGAAAATGCCTATTCGTATCGGTGACACCGTTAGTAATCAAGACGTGGCGGAAATTATCCGAGCTCTTTATTCAACCGGTAACTTTGAAGACATTAAGGTGTCTCGAGATAACAACGTTTTAATGGTTCAAGTCACTGAACGACCAACAATCTCGACGATTTCGTTCTCAGGCAACAGTGCGATAAAAGATGAGCAGTTACAACAGAACTTGGATGCGTCAGGTATTCGAGTTGGTGAAGCGCTCGATCGTACGACCTTGTCAAACATCGAGAAAGGCTTAGAAGACTTTTACTACAGTGTGGGTAAATACAATGCAACAGTACAGGCCGTAATTACGCCTTTACCACGCAACCGTACTGACTTGAAGTTTGTTTTTACTGAAGGTGTATCGGCTAAGATTCAACAAATCAACTTTATCGGTAATAAGGTATTTACTGATGATGAGCTGATGTCGCGCTTCAATCTTAATGCGAACGTATCTTGGTGGAATTTCCTTTCAGATGATAAATACCAAAAACAAGTATTGGCCGGCGATATTGAAGCGTTGCGTACCTACTACCTTGAGCGTGGTTATTTAAAATTCCAAGTTGTTTCAACGCAAGTTTCTATTTCACCAGATAAAAAAGGTGTTTATATCACTTTGATTATCGACGAAGGTGAACAGTACACGGTTGAGGGCGTTAAGTTCCGCGGTGACCTTATTGGTAAAGAAGCTGAATTTGAACGCTTGGTAACATTTGAACCTGGTGAGGTTTATAAAGGTTCAGCGGTTACTTCATTAGAAGAAGGTGTGAAACGCGTCTTAGGCGAGGCGGGGTATGCCTATCCTCAAGTTCGCACTATTCCTGAGTTTAATGAAGAAACCAAGCAAGTTTCATTAGTTGTTAACGTTGACCCTGGCCAACGTGTTTACGTGCGTGATATCCGCTTTGTTGGCAACAATGCAACCAAAGATGAAGTATTGCGCCGTGAAATGCGCCAAATGGAAGGCAGCTGGCTTAACTCTAAAGCGATCGAAACCAGTAAAGGGCGCTTAAATCGTCTTGGCTTCTTTGAAACTGTTGATGTACAAACGGTTCGTGTGCCTGGTAGTGACGATCAAGTTGATCTTGTTTACAAGGTGAAAGAGGCGAACTCTGGCAGCATTAACTTTGGTGTTGGCTACGGTACAGAGTCGGGAATCAGTTTCCAAGTTGGTCTGCAACAAGATAACTTTGCTGGTACTGGTAATCGCGTTGGTATCAGTGCGATGATGAACGATTACTCGAAAAACCTAACGTTAGAGTATCGCGACCCATATTGGAACCTTGATGGTGTAAGCCTTGGCGGTAAAGTTTTCTACAACACCTTTGAAGCGTCTGAAGCGGGTATTGTCGACTACACCAACGAAAGTTATGGCGCCAACTTAACTTGGGGTTTCCCATTTGATGAGTTAAATCGTTTCGAATTTGGTATTGGCTATACTCATAACAAGATTGGTAATGTACCGACCTACGATCAAGCTGCATTATTCGCAGAGAGTATTGGTCAGGCGGAAGGCGATATTGTAACCAATGATTTTGATATCAATCTATCATGGACACGCAATAACCTAAACCGTGGTTACTTCCCAACGGCAGGTAACTACCAACGTGCCTCTTACATGATGACCGTACCAGGCTCTGACGCGAAGTACTTTAAGCTTCAGTATGATGTAAGAAATTACATTCCGCTGACTAAGAAGCATGACTTCTCGTTGTTGATGCGTGGTCGTTTGGGGTATGGTAACGGTTATGGTAAGACGGATGGCAACGATAACTTGTTCCCATTCTACGAAAACTACTATGCGGGTGGCTTTACCTCATTGCGTGGTTTTGGCTCGAATAGTGTAGGCCCTCGTGCGGTATACACCGATCGCAGTGGCAGTTGTGGTAACAATGGTTGTACGACTGCAACAGATGACTCAGTAGGTGGTAACGCGGTGGCGCTTGCGAGCCTAGAGTTGATTTTCCCAACGCCATTCGCTTCTGAAGAGGTTCGTAGTCAAATTCGAACCAGTGCCTTTGTTGATGCTGCGAGTGTTTGGGATACGGAATTCGTATTCCGTGATGGTGTGGATGAAAAGTACTACTATGACTATTCTGATCCAATGAACTATCGCGCCTCTTACGGTGTAGCACTGCAGTGGATGTCGCCAATGGGACCACTGGTATTCTCGGTTGCGAAACCAATTGAAATTTATGAAGGTGACGACGAAGAATTCTTCACTTTCACTATCGGTAGAACCTTCTAATTAAAGGACTTTAAAGTGAATAAAACAATTAAAGCGGCTGGTCTTGGCCTTTTGGTAATGACATCTTCTCTGTTCGCTCACGCGGCAGAAGCTGCACAGAAAATTGCGTACGTTAATACAGCACAAGTATTCCAAGAGCTTCCTCAACGTGAAGCGGTGCTGCAACAAATGCAGAAAGAGTTCAAAGACAAAGCCGATGAATTAAAAGCGATTCAAGCGGAAGCAAGAACTAAGATTGAAAAGCTGAAGCGTGATGGCGAGCTACTTGGTCAAGATGAAGTTGAAAAAATCCGTATTGAGATTGGTCAACTTGACAGCAAATACAAAGTAAAAGCGCAAGCCCTAGAGCAAGCGTCTGCTCGTCGTGAAGCACAAGAAAAAGCGAAGCTTTTCCAACTGATTCAAAAAGCAGTAAAAGAAGTAGCAGAGAAGAAAGGCTACGATATAGTTATCGATATCACAGCTCTTCAATACTCAAAACCTGAGTACAACATCTCTGAAGACGTAATCAAATCACTAAAATAGACGTTTATGAAGACACTGACATTAGCCGAATTGGCAACAATTACCGGGGGCGAGCTACATGGTGACGCCGCAGCGACTGTAACCATGGTTGCGCCAATGGATAAAGCACAGCAAGGTCACGTAACCTTCCTGTCTAATCCAAAGTACGCAAAGCACTTAGCTGAGTGTCAAGCAACAATAGTTATGGTGAAAGGCGCTCAATTAGAGCAGTGTCAAGGCAATGCTTTGGTTGTCGATGACCCATATGTCGCTTTTGCTAAAGTGGCGCAAGCGTTAGACTCGACACCGAAAGCGGCATCAACTATTGCGCCTTCAGCGGTCATCGCTGTAACAGCGACAATTGGTGCTAATGTGTCGGTTGGTGCGAATGCGGTAATCGAAGAGGGTGTCGAGCTTGGTGACAATGTTGTGATTGGCGCGGGTTGTTTTATTGGCAAACATGCTAAGATCGGCAACAATACTCAGCTTTGGGCCAATGTTAGTATTTATCATCAGGTTGAGATGGGCAGCGACTGTCTAGTTCAATCTAACACAGTGATCGGCAGTGATGGCTTTGGCTACGCGAATGAAAAAGGCGAGTGGATTAAAATCCCTCAGCTTGGCACTGTTCGCATTGGTAACCGTGTCGAAATTGGTGCGTGTACCACAATTGACCGTGGTGCGTTAGATGACACTGTGATTGCGGATAACGTGATTATTGATAACCAAATCCAAATCGCTCATAACGTAGAGATCGGATATGGTACAGCGATGGCTGGTGGTACAATTGTCGCTGGTAGTACCAAAATAGGTAAGTACTGCATTATCGGTGGCGCGAGCGTAATTAATGGCCATATTGAAATCGTTGATGGTGTAACCATTACTGGTATGGGTATGGTGATGCGTGGTATCGACGAAAAAGGTATGTACTCATCAGGTATCCCACTTCAAACAAATAAAGAGTGGCGCAAAACTGCAACACGCGTACACCGCATTGATGAAATGAACAAACGTCTCAAGGCTGTTGAAAAACAGTTAGAAGAGAAAACGGAATCTTAATTCCGTTTCTAAAAAAAGACTCGCAAAGGGCGGGTCTTTTTTGTCTATATACTTCTATGCGGCTTGATCTACATAGCAACAGTCGCATACTTGGGTATAATGCCTGCCAGAAAAATGAATTTAGCATTCAAAATAGGAATATGACTTTGAATACAGAAAAGAAAACGATGAATATTACTGAGATTCAGGAATTGCTACCTCATCGCTACCCATTCTTATTAATTGATCGCGTAACAGATTTCCAAGAAGCGAAATACTTAACCGCGATCAAGAACGTTTCTGTAAATGAACCTCAATTTACTGGTCATTTCCCACAACTTCCTGTATTTCCTGGTGTATTGATCCTTGAAGCGATGGCTCAAGCAACAGGTTTGTTGGCATTCAAATCATTTGGTGCACCGTCAGGTAACGAGCTTTACTACTTTGCTAGCGTAGATAACGCAAAATTCCGCAAGCCAGTCACGCCTGGCGATCAGTTAGTGATTGAAGTTGAGTTTGTGAAGGAGCGTCGTGGTATCGCTGCGTTCTCATGCTCAGCGAAAGTGGATGGCGACGTAGTATGTTCTGCTGACCTTAAGTGTGCTCGTCGAGAGTTTTAATTTATGATTCATGAAACTGCTCAAATCCACCCGATGGCGGTGGTTGAAGAAGGTGCAAAAATCGGTGCTAACGTTACCGTTGGCCCATTCACTTACATCACTTCTAATGTAGAAATTGGTGAAGGCACTGAAATCATGTCGCACGTTGTGATCAAAGGTCACACGACGATTGGTAAAGATAATCGTATCTTCCCACACGCAGTGATTGGCGAAGAGAACCAAGACAAGAAATACGGCGGTGAAGACACCACGGTTGTGATTGGCGATCGTAATGTGATTCGTGAAGCGGTACAGATCCACCGTGGTACGGTACAAGACAAAGCGACCACTGTGATTGGCAATGATAACCTGCTGTGTGTGAACGCACACGTTGCGCACGATGTTATTGTTGGTAACCATACTCACATTGGTAACAATGCGATTCTTGGTGGTCACGTGACAGTCGGTGATTACGCGGGTGTTATGGCACTGTCTGCAATTCACCCATTCTGTACTGTTGGTGCTTATGCCTACATTGGTGGTTGCTCTGCAGTTGTGCAAGATGTATTACCGTATGTACTGGCTCAAGGTAACCACGCTTCACCATTTGGTCTAAACCTAGTGGGGCTAAAACGTAACGGTTTTGAGAAACCAGAGTTGCGTGCACTGCAAAAAGTGTACAAAGAGATTTACCGTTCAGGTAAGACTCTAGAAGAAGTAAAACCAGTTTTGGCGGAGATGGCGCAAGAATGGGCATCAATCGAGCCAATGTTGAAGATGCTTGAATCCACAGAACGTGGCATTATTCGCTAAGCGATTGAGCTCTAATTAGTATCAAAAGATCGCAGTGATGAACTGCGATCTTTTTGTGTTTTTAAGCTGGGGAAAATTTACGATGGAAAGACCGCTGAGAATTGGTATCGTCGCTGGTGAATTATCCGGTGATACCTTAGGTGAAGGGTTTATCAAAGCCATTAAACAGCAATACCCTGACGCAGAATTTGTTGGCATCGGTGGTCCAAAAATGATTGCTCAAGGCTGCGAATCTCTGTTCGATATGGAAGAGTTGTCTGTAATGGGCTTGGTGGAAGTGCTTGGTCGCTTACCACGCTTACTAAAAGTCAAAGCTGAATTGGTCAAATACTTCACCACCAATCCACCAGATGTCTTTGTCGGAATTGACGCTCCAGATTTTAATCTTCGCCTAGAGCTCGATCTAAAAAATGCGGGTATTAAAACCGTTCATTACGTGAGTCCATCAGTATGGGCATGGCGTCAAAAGCGCATTTTTGGTATTGCCAAGGCAACCAACTTAGTTTTGGCGTTTTTGCCATTTGAAAAAGCGTTCTACGATAAGTTCGATGTACCGTGTGAGTTTATAGGTCACACCTTGGCTGATGCGATTCCTTTGGAATCCGCTAAAGCCCCCGCCCGTGAACTGCTTGGCTTAGAGCAAGATAAACGTTGGTTAGCAGTGCTGCCCGGCAGTCGGGGTGGTGAGCTTAAAATGTTGGCTGAGCCATTTATTCAAGCGTGTAAATTATTGCACGCTAAAGATCCAGAGCTTGGTTTTGTCGTTGCATTAGTCAATCAAAAGCGTCGTGAGCAGTTTGAAGCTGCGTGGCAAGAGTTTGCTCCAGAGCTGGAGTTTAAGCTGATTGACGATACGGCTAAGAATGTCATTACTGCTTCTGATGCGGTTATGCTGGCCTCTGGCACTGTCGCGTTAGAATGTATGTTAATTAAGCGACCAATGGTGGTTGGCTATCGCGTCAATGCGATCACTGCCTTTATTGCTCGTCGCCTTGTCAAAACCAAATACGTCTCTTTGCCTAATATTCTGGCCGATCAAGAGTTGGTTAAAGAGTACTTGCTGGAAGAGTGCACCCCAGACAATTTAGCGGCAGAGGTGGAGCGTTTACTCGGCGCACATGGCGAAGCTATGGTGAGTAAATTTACCGAGATGCACCATTGGATCCGTAAAGATGCGGATCAGCAAGCGGCCAAAGCGGTATTAAACCTAATTGAAATGAATAAAGCAGTATGACGAAAGAAAAAAAAGAATTACCACCATTTGAGTACCCGCAGGGCTATCAATTGATTGCTGGTGTTGATGAAGTGGGCCGTGGGCCTCTGGTCGGCGATGTGGTGACTGCCGCAGTAATCCTTGACCCTAATAACCCAATTGAAGGGTTGAACGACTCTAAGAAGCTCAGCGAGAAAAAGCGTTTAGCACTATTGCCTGAAATTAAAGACAAGGCGCTGGCTTGGTCTGTTGGTCGCTGTTCTCCAGAAGAGATCGACGAGCTGAATATTTTACAAGCCACTATGGTGGCGATGCAGCGCGCGATTGCAGGTCTGCACGTGCAACCGGATTTGGCCCTGATTGATGGCAATCGCTGCCCACAGTTGCCAATGGATTCTCTTGCGGTCGTGAAAGGCGATTTACGCGTGGCTGAAATCAGTGCTGCCTCGATTATTGCCAAGGTTGTGCGTGACCAAGAGATGGAAGAATTGGATAAGCAATATCCTCAGTTTGGCTTTGCCAAGCATAAAGGTTATCCAACCAAAGCGCACTTTGAAGCCATTGAGCAACATGGTGTGATAGAACAGCATCGTAAAAGCTTTAAACCAGTAAAAAAAGCACTCGGACTCGAAGAGTAATCGCGTAGAATAGTCAGTTAAGCGTCAAAGCCGGAAAGTATTAATGTCAGATCCAAAGTTTATTCACCTTCGTGTTCACAGTGATTTCTCCATGGTGGATGGCCTATCCAAAGTGCCACCGCTTGTGAAGAAAGTTGCCGAAATGGGCATGCCTGCCATGGCATTAACCGATTTCACTAACTTGTGTGGCTTGGTGAAGTTCTATGGCACAGCCCATGGTTGCGGCGTAAAGCCAATTATTGGCGCTGACTTTGCTATGCAAATTCCTGAGTTTGGCGATGAGTTGGTCAAACTGACGGTATTGGCGGCTGATAATGTCGGCTATAAGAATCTTACTTTACTGATCTCTAAAGCTTATCTGCGTGGCCACGTGCAACATCAACCGGTTATCGACCGCGAGTGGTTGGTCGATCTGGCTGAAGGCTTGATCTTGATCTCCGGTGGTAAGAGCGGTGATGTGGGCAAAGCCTTGTTGAAAGGCAACAAAAAGTTGGTGGATCAATGTGTCGATTTCTATCAGCAACATTTTGCTGATCGCTACTACCTTGAACTGACCCGCACGGGACGTGCTGACGAAGAGAGTTATCTGCACTTTGCGTTGGAACTGGCTCTGGAAAAAGATCTCCCTGTCGTGGCGACAAACGATGTGGTTTTTCTCAATGAAGAGCTGTTTGATGCCCATGAAATCCGTGTGGCAATTCACGATGGTTACACACTGGAAGACCCCCGTCGTCCGAAGAACTACAGCCCTCAGCAATATCTGCGTAGTGAAGAGGAAATGTGTGAGCTGTTTGCCGACATTCCAGAAGCATTAGAAAACAGTGTTGAGATTGCTAAGCGTTGTAATGTCACGGTTCGCCTTGGCGAATACTTCCTTCCTGCCTTCCCTACTGAAGGCATGGAAGAGACCGAATTCTTGGTGATGAAATCACGAGAGGGTCTGGAAGATCGTCTTGAATTTTTGTTTCCTGATGAAGAAGTGCGCCTACAGCGTCGCCCCGAGTACGATGAGCGTCTCGAAATTGAACTGGAAGTAATCAATAACATGGGCTTCCCGGGTTACTTCTTGATCGTAATGGAATTTATCCAGTGGTCAAAAGATAATGACATTCCGGTTGGCCCTGGTCGTGGTTCGGGTGCGGGTTCGTTGGTGGCGTATGCCCTTAAAATCACAGATTTGGATCCACTTGAATACGACTTACTATTCGAACGTTTCTTGAACCCAGAACGTGTATCCATGCCCGATTTCGACGTCGACTTCTGTATGGATAAACGTGACAAAGTGATTGATCACGTCGCTGAAATGTACGGTCGTGATGCGGTATCGCAGATCATTACTTTTGGTACCATGGCGGCTAAAGCGGTTATTCGTGATGTGGGTCGTGTACTAGGTCACCCATTTGGCTTCGTTGACCGAATTTCAAAACTCGTGCCGCCTGATCCTGGTATGACGCTAGAGAAAGCGTTTGCAGCCGAGCCTGCTCTTCCGGATCTTTATGCCGCTGATGAGGAAGTCAAAGAGCTGATCGACATGTGTCGTATCCTTGAAGGCTGTACGCGAAACGCGGGTAAACACGCTGGTGGTGTGGTTATCTCGCCAACGACCATTACAGATTTTGCGCCTATTTATGCCGATGCAGAAGGCCATTTCCCTGTTACTCAGTTTGATAAAAATGACGTCGAAACGGCGGGTCTGGTTAAGTTTGACTTCTTAGGTCTGCGTACCTTAACCATCATTGACTGGGCATTGGGTTTGATTAACCCGCGTCTTGAGCGTAACGGTGAAGCCCCCGTACGTATTGAGTCGATTCCGTTGCAAGATGAAGCTTCATTCCGCGTGCTGCAAAACTCGGAAACTACTGCGGTATTCCAGCTTGAATCGCGCGGCATGAAGGAGCTGATCAAACGTCTGCAACCAGACTGTTTTGAAGATATTATCGCACTGGTAGCGCTTTTCCGTCCGGGCCCACTACAATCGGGCATGGTGGATAACTTTATCGACCGTAAGCACGGACGCGAAGCGATCTCTTATCCTGATGAAAAGTGGCAACACGAGTCATTGAAAGAGATCCTCGATCCAACCTATGGCATCATTCTATACCAAGAACAGGTAATGCAGATCGCCCAGGTACTGTCTGGCTACACCCTAGGTGGGGCAGATATGCTGCGTCGTGCAATGGGTAAGAAAAAGCCGGAAGAAATGGCCAAACAACGTGCCACCTTTGAAGAGGGTGCGGTGAAAAATGGCGTCGACGGCGAGTTGGCGATGAAGATCTTCGACTTGGTAGAGAAGTTCGCTGGCTACGGCTTTAACAAATCGCACTCAGCCGCTTACGCGCTGGTGTCTTACCAAACGTTATGGCTTAAGACCCATTATCCAGCAGAATTTATGGCGGCAGTAATGACTGCCGATATGGATAACACCGAGAAAGTCGTTGGTCTGGTCGACGAATGCCTTCGCATGAAGCTCAAAGTATTGCCACCGGATATTAACTCAGGTCTATACCGTTTTAACGTTGATGATGACGGTGCAATTGTATACGGTATTGGGGCGATAAAAGGCGTCGGTGAAGGTCCGATTGAAGCGATCTTAGCGGCACGTAATAAAGACGGACATTTTAAAGACTTATTCGATTTCTGTGCGCGTATCGATCTTAAGAAGGTCAATAAACGCGTAATCGAAAAGCTGATTTATGCCGGTGCACTCGATAGACTAGGTCCACATAGAGCGGCTTTAATGGCATCACTTAATGATGCAGTTAAAGCGGCGAGCCAACATCACCAAGCTGAAGCATTTGGTCAGTCTGATTTGTTTGGCGTGTTGACCGAAGCGCCAGAAGAGGTTGAGCACAAATACACCAAAGTGCCACCATGGCCAGAAAAAGTATGGCTAGAGGGTGAGCGAGAAACGCTTGGTCTTTATCTGACGGGTCACCCAATTAACGCCTATATCAAGGAACTGGGCAAGTACACCAGTTGTCGACTAAAAGATGCGACTCCAACCCGACGTGATCAGTCGGTGACGATTTCGGGGCTGGTAATCGCTTCGCGAGTGATGACGACCAAACGTGGTACACGTATCGGTATTATGACGCTTGATGATCGTAGTGGTCGCATGGAAGTGATGTTGTTCTCGGATGCGCTAGAAAGGTATGCAGAACTGCTTGAAAACGATAAAATTCTGGTAGTTTCTGGACAGGTCAGCTTTGATGATTTTAATGGTGGCCTTAAAATGACCGCGCGCGAGGTAATGGACCTTGGCGCTGCGCGTGAAAAATACGCACGCGGTCTCTCTGTTTCGATAAGCGAATCGCAAATCGACAGCCAATTTTTTGAGCGCTTTAGTTCGATACTAGAGCCTCATCGAGCAGGAACAATTCCTGTTCACGTTTATTACCAACGTCAAGATGCCAGAGCGCGTTTGACTATGGGTACAGAGTGGCGAGTAACGCCAAGTGATGCTCTATTAGATGATTTAAAACAGTTGCTTGGTTCTGACCAAGTAGAACTCGAATTTAACTAAATTTGGTACACGTTGCCGAATCAAAAAGGATCGATAGATGAGCCTAAACTTTCTAGAATTTGAAAAGCCTATCGCAGAACTTGAAGCTAAGATTGAAGCTCTACGCGACGTATCACGTCATGGTGGCGAGGCTGGTGTCGATCTCGACAAAGAGATTGAGCAACTAGAGAAGAAAAGCCTAGAACTTAAAAAGAAAACGTTCAGTGATTTAGGTGCTTGGGAAACGGCTCAATTAGCTCGTCACCCACAGCGTCCTTACACACTAGATTACATCGACCATATTTTTACAGAGTTTGATGAATTAGCCGGTGACCGTCACTACGCAGACGACAAAGCGATCGTGGGCGGTATGGCGCGTCTAGAAGGTCGTCCAGTGATGATCATTGGTCACCAAAAAGGTCGTGAAACCAAAGAGAAAGTGAAACGTAACTTTGGTATGCCAAAGCCAGAAGGTTACCGCAAAGCGCTGCGTCTAATGCAAATGGCAGAGCGTTTTAACATGCCTATCATTACCTTTATCGACACGGCCGGTGCATACCCAGGTGTTGGTGCCGAAGAGCGTGGTCAATCTGAAGCAATCGCAACAAACCTTAAAGTGATGGCTGGTCTTAAAGTGCCAGTGATCTGTAACGTGGTTGGTGAAGGTGGTTCAGGTGGTGCACTAGCGATTGGTGTCGGTGACTACGTAAACATGCTGCAATACTCAACCTACTCAGTTATTTCACCAGAAGGTTGTGCATCAATCCTATGGCGTGATTCAGATAAAGCGCCGCAAGCCGCAGAAGCAATGGGTCTAATCGCTCCGCGTCTAAAAGAGCTAGAGCTAATCGATGAGATCATCGAAGAGCCACTAGGTGGCGCGCATCGTAACCACAAGCAAATGGCAGCAAACATGAAGCAAACACTGCTTCGTCAGCTTGATGAGCTTGAGCAGTTTGATGATGAAGCGCTGATGGCGCGCCGTTATCAACGTCTTATGAATTACGGTTACTGCTGATCCCTGCCTACTCAGTATTACAGCGTTGTTGACGGGCGCTCGAAAACCTCATCACATAGTATGACTATGCTCAGAGGCTTTTCTCGCTGGTCGCCTAGCTGTAATCCCGATTAGTTTGGGATAGCGAGTTAAAAAT
>NZ_JADILO010000019.1 GCF_015278125.1 Vibrio fluminensis | reverse complement strand
GAGGAGTTGGGTCTGTACTCGTTGCGAAATGGGTATGAGTCACTAAAAGTATATTCGGAACCGCCGTATGCGACCCACGCTTGTACGGTGGTGTGAGAGGACGGAGGCCGTGAGGCCTCCTCCTACTCGATTTGTGAATAATGGTGGATAAAAATTATCCACCTTTTTTTGTTTGTTTGACGCCATTTGATGCTAAAGCTCAACGCTAGTCATTGAGGTTGAGCTAGTAAGTGTGCTTTTTATAGCATTGTGTGGATTATGCGATAAAAGTCGCAATAGATTCCTTGAAAATAAAACGTTACATTTGTTGCCGTATCTTGTGTTTTGTTATGACTGAGCGCAAGGCATAGAGAAGAAGTGGAAGTTTTTCTAATAGGCTAAAAGTAAGCCCTAGACTATGTGACAACTACCCAACCTATTGACCCAATAGGCTGGCGTAGAGAAGGAGAATAATATGGCAGCAATGTTGTCCGGTAACGAGATGGTAGTGCAATCTCTTATCGAAGAAGGCGTTGAACAAATTTTTGGTTATCCAGGCGGTTCTGTTTTGGATATCTATGATGCACTTCATGCTAAAACCGACCAAATCAAACATGTCCTAGTTCGTCACGAGCAAGCGGCTACCCATATGGCCGATGGATATGCGCGTGCGACGGGAAAACCTGGTGTTGTCTTGGTCTGTTCTGGTCCTGGTGCAACCAATACCATTACCGGTATCGCAACGGCATACATGGACTCGATCCCAATGATTGTCATCTCTGGTAACGTACCGAACAATCTTATTGGTAATGATGCGTTCCAAGAGTGTGATATTGTTGGTGTCTCTCGCCCAGTGGTAAAACACAGCTTTTTAGTAAAGAAAGCAGAAGACATCCCTGAAACGGTAAAAAAAGCCTTCTATATTGCGACGACTGGCCGCCCTGGTCCTGTCTTAATTGATCTACCCAAAGACGTCATTAATCCACAGTTTAAATTCCCTTATGAGTATCCAGCTTCTGTCTCGATGCGCTCATACAAACCAACCACGACTGGTCACAAAGGCCAGATCAAAAAAGCACTCAAGGCGTTATTAGAAGCGAAGAAGCCGGTGCTTTATGTTGGTGGTGGCGCAGTGATATCGGAAGCTGATGCCCCATTACTTAAATTGACCGAGACTTTGAATCTTCCAGTGGTGAGCACGCTGATGGGATTAGGCGCTTTTCCGGGCACCCATAAAAACTCCCTTGGCATGTTAGGTATGCACGGTACTTACGAAGCCAATATGGCGATGCATGATGCCGATCTGATATTTGGTATTGGGGTGCGTTTTGATGACCGTACTACCAATAACCTAGAAAAATATTGCCCCAATGCACGCGTGATGCACATTGATATCGATCCTTCGTCGATCTCGAAGAACGTCAAAGCGGATCTGCCGATTGTAGGTTCTGCAGATAAAGTACTCGAAGCAATGGTCAACCTGCTGGTGGAGCAGGGGGGCAACAATGATGAACAAGCGCTAAATTGCTGGTGGGATGAAATTCAAACTTGGCGTGATAAAAAATGCTTAAGTTATGAAACTTCGCCAGAACGGATTAAGCCACAGCAAGTGATTGAAACACTGCATAAGCTAACCAATGGTGATGCCTATGTCGCCTCTGATGTCGGTCAGCACCAGATGTTTGCTGCGCTTTATTACCCATTTAATAAACCACGTCGTTGGATTAACTCTGGCGGTCTAGGCACCATGGGCTTTGGTTTACCTGCAGGGATGGGTGTTAAGTTTGCTAAGCCTGATGAAGAAGTGGTGGTAGTGACAGGCGATGGCAGTATTCAAATGAATATTCAGGAACTTTCGACTGCCATGCAGTACGATATTCCGGTGAAAATTATCAACTTAAACAATCGCTTCCTAGGTATGGTGAAACAGTGGCAAGACATTATCTATCAAGGTCGTCACTCCAATTCTTACATGAGTTCAGTACCTGATTTTGCCGCGATTGCTGAGGCGTATGGTCATGTAGGTATTCGTATCGAAACACCGGATCAACTTGAGTCAGGCTTGAAGAAAGCTCTAGAGATGAAAGACCGATTGGTGTTTGTCGATATCAACGTCGATGAAACTGAACATGTGTACCCAATGCAAATCAAAGGCGAGGGTATGGATAAGATGTGGCTAAGCAAGACGGAGCGTACCTAACATGAGACATATCATTTCACTACTACTAGAAAACCAACCTGGTGCTTTGTCTCGTGTGGTTGGCTTGTTCTCACAGCGTGGTTACAACATCGAATCTTTGACGGTTTCTCCTACGGATGATGAGACTTTATCGCGTTTGAACATTACTACTATCTCTGATGATCTAGAGCTAGAGCAGATCCAAAAGCAACTGCATAAGCTGATTGATGTGCTAAAAGTGCAAGAAGTGACGGAGCTTGAGCATATCGAGCGTGAACTCTTGATGGTGAAAGTGAAGGCGAGTGGTTTTGCACGCGCTGAAGTTAAGCGTACTGCGGATATTTTCCGTGGTCAGATTGTTGATGTGACAGCTGCGCAATACACAGTGCAACTTACTGGTACGAGCGAAAAGCTTGATGCCTTTATTCAGGCGCTCTCTGAAGTGACTGAAGTGATTGAGGTTGCGCGCAGTGGCGTTGTTGGTATTGCACGTGGTGAGCGTGCGCTAAGGCCCTAGACGATCCCAGATCTAAGCTTTATGAGTGACCATAAAAAACCACCGCATTGCGGTGGTTTTGTGTTTTTCAGCGTTTAGGCGCAATTAGTGCAGGATACGTGCGCGAATTGTGCCTTCGATTCCTTTCAGTTTCTCTAAGGCTTCTTTTGAGCGCTCTGTTTCCACGTCAATAACCACATAACCAATGTCAGCCGCTGTTTGCAGGTACTGACCAGCAATGTTAATACCCTCTTCAGCGAAGATGGTGTTAATTTGCGTCAAGATACCTGGGCGGTTTTGGTGAATGTGCAGTAGACGTGAACAGTCGCGGTGCTCAGGCAGTGCTACTTCTGGGAAGTTAACACTTGATAGCGTTGAACCATTATCAGAGTATTTCGCGAGTTTGCCTGCCACTTCGACACCGATATTCTCTTGTGCTTCTTGAGTCGAACCGCCAACGTGTGGTGTTAGGATCACGTTGTCGTATTTTTGTAGTGGAGACTCAAATGGATCCGCATTGGTTTTTGGTTCTGTTGGGAACACATCGATCGCGGCACCAGAAATATGCCCTCCTTCTAAAGAGTGACATAGTGCTTCAATATCAACCACTGTACCGCGAGCGGCGTTGATAAAGATCGCGCCTGGTTTCATGCGGGCAAATTCGTCAGCCCCCATCATATTCTTGGTTTCTGGTGTTTCAGGAACGTGCAATGAGATCACATCACACTTGTTTAGTAGTTCGCTCATTGTGGCGACTTGAGTGGCGTTACCTAGCGATAGTTTGTTTTCGATATCGTAGTAGTAAACGCGCATACCTAAGTTTTCGGCGATAATACCAAGCTGAGTACCAATGTGGCCGTAACCAATAATCCCTAGACGTTTACCACGAGCTTCGTAAGAGTTATCGGCGCTCTTTTTCCAAATCCCACGATGTGCCAGTGCATTTTTCTCTGGGATACCACGTAGTAGCAATAGGATTTGTCCAAGTACCAGTTCCGCGACACTGCGCGTATTAGAGAATGGGGCATTGAATACGGGAATACCACGAACTGCCGCTGCATTAAGGTCAACTTGGTTGGTGCCGATACAGAAACAGCCAATCGCGACTAATTTTTCTGCTGCATCAATCACTTGTTGCGATAGGTTGGTGCGCGAGCGAATACCAATAAAGTGCGCATCTTTTACCGCTTCGAGTAGTTCATCTTCTGCGAGTGAACCTTTGTGGTATTCAATATTGCTATAACCTGCTGCTTGTAGAACTTCGACTGAAGATGGGTGCAGACCCTCTAAGAGCAGTATTTTAATTTTATCTTTTTCCAGTGAAACTTTGGCCATTATCTTCGTCCTTAAAATGGGGGAAAGGGGGCTTAACTGGCGCACATTGCATCAAAGAGATAAAAACAGACCATTCATTAACCTCTTATAAGGAGCGCAAACGTTTTCCTTGTGCGTCTTCTGCTCATTAAGTTAACAAAAAAATTTGGCTTTGGGTAAGAAAATTACGGAATAATGAATAATTTTTAGGCAAGAAAAATACAAAAGCGACCCAAATAAGGGTCGCTTGTAATGAAATAACAGAAAGTCGAGTGAGTGATTGTTCGATAAGTGATGCATTATTGGCGTCAAATCGATATCACTGACAGTCGCTATTATTCTTCGATTTTTGCACCGTTTGGTGTACCTGTGATCACCACATCCGCGCCGCGAGCTGCAAATAGACCAACAGTAACCACGCCAGGGATAGCGTTGATAGCACGTTCCATCTCTTTAGGATTGACGATCTGCATGTTGTGCACATCTAAGATCACGTTGCCGTTGTCTGTGATAACTCCTTCACGGTAAGCTGGATCACCACCCAGTTTTACAAGTTCACGCGCGACGTATGAACGTGCCATCGGAATAACTTCAACTGGAAGTGGGAATTGACCTAGGATATCAACCGCTTTTGTGTCGTCGACGATACAGATGAATTTTTCTGAAATTGCTGCCACGATCTTTTCACGAGTTAGTGCTGCACCGCCACCTTTGATCATATCGCGATAAGCATTGATTTCATCCGCGCCATCAACGTAGATGTCGAGCTTGATAACGTCATTGCAATCGAATACTTCAATGCCTAGATCTTTTAGGCGTTGTGTTGATGCTTCTGAGCTTGATACCGCACCTTTGATGTCATCTTTAATTGAACCTAGTGCATCGATGAAGTGATTTACTGTTGAGCCAGTACCTACGCCTACAATGCTGTCTTTCTCTACATACTTAAGCGCAGCCCAACCTGCTTCTTTTTTCATTTCATCTTGAGTCATGCTCATCTCCTAACTGGATGGATAGTTAACGTTTGCGCGGCGGATTATATACCCTCAGAGATGACTTTCCCAATGCCAAACTCTGCTTGGTGTCACTATTTTTGGTAGTGGTACGTCCCAAGACTCAATGGGTAATCGGCTGACATGCTGGCAGTCGTGTGCCAAGCCAATTGGTTTGGCGCCTTGTCCATGTTTAAACCACGCTTCTAAGGTACGATCGTAATAGCCCCCACCCATACCAAGACGATGACCGGTCGAGTCGAAGGCAACTAACGGAGTACAAATAAGGTCGAGTTTGGCGAGTGGTTGAATCAGCGGTTGTTTGAGCTTCGGTTCAAGAATGCGGTATTGATTCAACACCATTTCAGTATCAGCTTGGTAATGAAGGAAAAGCAGATGGCCTTTAGAGAAAGGGTGAATCACTGGTAGATAGACTTGTTTGCCTTGCCGCCATAGCCATTCAATCAGTGGTTGGGTATCTACTTCGCCATCGGCACTGAGATAGAGGGCGATATGTTGTGCGGTGGCTAATTCTGGCAGAGCCGAAAATTGTTTGACGAGTTCAATCCCTGAGTGCAGTTGAAACTGTGGAGAGAGTTGTCGTCTGAGTTGGCGAATTTGCTGACGAAATTCTTGTCGTGAAAGATTCATGCAGATACCCGAGTATAGGAAGGGTATCGAAGGATACCCCAGAGTGCCGTTGGAGATTTAGACCCTTGAACCAGCTGGTTCAAGGCGGATCAGCAATGATGACCGTAGGCTTCTCGGTACGTGCCGAGCTTGCTCAATAGCCTTCAAGTACTAACCCTTAAGGATTGCTTATCGGCTCAGGGACATAATCCCACTAACGTACACTCCAGGGTAAATCTGGATCTTGATTGTATCGCACTGAGTAAGTTTAGTCAGCTACTCTGCAATCAAGAGATGTTTTTTTAAGCTAAAGGTGACGGCTTTCCTGGCTGTACTTTATTTAGCGCATCATCAAGTGATGTTGAGAGCTTCTCCATTCTCTCATTGAGCTGCTGTTGCAACTCTAGCTGTTCGTTGGTAGAGCTGTCACGAGTTTCCAAGTCATAGCAAAAGTTAAGCGCCGCGATGGTCAAAAGATGCACCTCGTTGGTCACTTTGGTTTTATCGGTCATGTCTCTCAAACGATCATTCAGTCGTTTGGCAGCTTGAAGCAGCGCTTCTTCCTGACCCGCTGGGCAGTTAACTCTGGTTAACTTACCTAAAATTTCAACTTCTACCGCTTGGCTACTCATATCCACTCTACACTTAAATTAAGGTGATAATGCAGACCATCACCGAGGGGGAAACTATAGAAAAAGCGTTGTTAAGATTCAAGTCTTTCCCGTGCAACAAAGCCAAAACAAAGGGCGATCACACAGTAATTGGGCAAATTGTGTAAAAGGCGCTCATTATTCGTGGCTTGTACATTTTCGCTAATCCATCTAAGTGGTAGGATTAAGTATTATTTTGCAAAATTAGGTTTATCCATGAGTAACATCACCCTTCCAGATTACTTAACCTTCGCAACTGAATTGCAATCTGCGGGCTTAGCCGTTAATCCATCAGAGCTACATGGCCTATTGACGGGCATGTTGAGTGGCGGTTTGAGTTTAAGTGATAAAAGCTGGCAACCGCTGATTTTTGACTACACCAGTGAAGGTATGGGATGGCCTGATAAAGTATTGAAGTTTGCACAGCAGACTTTAGATGTGACGACCAAAGAGATCACTGGCACCGATATGGAGCTTGGGCTATTACTGCCAGATGAAGAGGCGAGTGCAACCCTGTTTGACTTGGCGGATGGCGTAGCCGATTGGGTGAATCATTTTATTTCCGGTCTGGGTTTAGTTGCAGCAGATCTAAAGAAAGCATCGACTCAAGCGAAAGAGGCTCTGAGTGATCTTGAAGAGATTGCTAAACTCGGTATTGATGAAGAAGATGACATGCAAGAGCAAGCCGTATTGCTGGAACAAGTGATTGAGCATATTAAAGTGTGTGTGTTGACTATTCACGCTGAGTTTGGACAAAAGCCGGCTCCTCAAGAGCCAGCGCCAACCATTCACTAAGTGGGTTTTGTAAAATGAAGCAGTTTGATGTGGTAATTGCTGGTGGCGCAATGGCAGGTATGACGCTTGCTTTGGCACTGGATACATTATCAAAAGGAAAGCTCAGCGTTGCTGTTGTAGAGCCATTTCCTGTTGATCACCAAGCTCACCCAGGGTTTGACTCTCGCTCTATTGCGCTTTCATTCGGCACTGTACAGATTTTACAGCAATTGGAGTTGTGGCAAGATATTGCGCCTGTCGCGACAGCAATCAAACATATACATGTCTCTGATCGCTCTCATGCAGGTATGACGGAGATAGATCATCAGGACCTCAATGTGTCGGCATTGGGTTATGTGGTTGAGTTGGCCGATGTTGGTCGCATTTATCAGCAGAAAATCGCTCAGTGTGCTCAGATTGAATTACTCAGTCCAGAGGCGGTTGAAACGGTTGAGCGAACACAAAGCTACAATGTAGTCAGTCTGAAAAGTGGTCAGCAGTTACAGTGCAAACTGTTGGTGGCTGCTGACGGCGCTATCTCTTCTTGCTGTGAGCAATTGGGTATTGCCCTAAGTGAACATGACTTTGACCAAGTCGCCGTTATTGCCAATATCTGCACCGAACAAGCTCATCAAGGGCGTGCCTTTGAGCGCTTTACATCGCAAGGGCCGGTGGCATTACTGCCAATGAGTGATAATCGAATGTCTTTGGTATGGTGTCTTCGTCCTGAAGCAGCCCAACAAGTGCTGCAAATGAACGATGAGGCATTTCTCGAACAGCTGCAATACGATTTTGGTTGGCGTTTGGGGCGATTAACGCAAGTTGGCACTCGCGCCAGCTATCCGTTATTGCTGCGTTATCGTGAGCAGAATACTTCACATCGATTTGCGATTGTCGGCAATGCTGCGCAAACCTTGCACCCGATTGCGGGTCAAGGCTTTAACTTAGGTATTCGTGATGTTGCGAGCCTAGCTGAACAGATGATGGCGTCTTTAGAGGATGTCGGTGCTTATTCGGTATTAAGTGCGTTTAAGCAGCGCAGAGAAAGCGATCGCGTCGGTACTATTACCTTGACATCATCCTTGGTACATCTATTTTCCAATGATTACCTATCGCTACGTATCGGTCGCAACTTAGGCTTGGCGTTGATGGATAATCTTCCTCCGCTCAAAGCCCCATTACAGCAAAGAACATTAGGTTTAGTTGCGCGTTAGCGCTAAGAAGGATTTAAATACATGATGCAAAGCGTAGATATTGCCATTGTTGGCGGTGGCATGGTTGGTTTAGCTCTCGCGGCGGCGCTCAAAGACTCTGAGTTACGAATTGCGATTATTGAAAGCCGTGCTCCGGATAACGAGTTGCAAGAATTACCAGACGTGCGTGTGTCAGCCTTAAGCCGCTCTAGTGAAACCATTTTACGTAACCTCGGGGCTTGGCAAGGCATTGTTGACCGCCGCGCTGCACCCTATATGGCGATGGAAGTGTGGGAGCAAGATAGCTTTGCGCGTATTGAGTTTGATGCGAAGAAAATGGCTCAACCGGACCTTGGTCATATTGTCGAAAACCGCGTGATTCAATTGGCATTGCTAGAGCAGGTGCAAAAACAAAGTAATGTTACCTTGTTTATGCCAGCACAGTGTCAAACCATGGCAATTGGCGAAAGCGAAGCTTGGTTAACTTTAGATAATGGGCAATCACTCACGGCAAAATTGGTAGTGGGGGCGGATGGCGCTAATTCTTGGGTTCGTCGCCAGCAAGATATTCCTCTGACTCATTGGGATTATGGTCACAGTGCATTAGTTGCCAATGTTTGGACTCAAGAGCCACATGAGAAAGTTGCGCGTCAAACTTTCACCCCGCAAGGACCGCTTGCCTTTTTGCCAATGAGTGGTAGTCAGATGAGCTCTATTGTGTGGTCAACCGAACCAAGCCGCGCTGAACGTTTGGTCGCGATGGACAAACTTGAGTTTAACAAAGCGTTGACTGCGGAATTTGGTGCTCGCCTTGGCATGTGTGAAGTGATTGGTGAGCGTTTCGCTTTCCCGTTGAAAATGCGCTATGCCCGTGATTTTGTCACTGAGCGAGTGGCGCTTGTTGGCGATGCGGCACACACTATTCACCCACTCGCGGGGCAAGGTGTGAACTTAGGTCTACTCGATGCGGCCAGTCTTGCTCAAGAACTGATTGCTTTGTGGCAAGCAGGACAAGATATTGGCACTAAACGTAATTTACGTGGCTATGAGCGTTGGCGTAAAGCCGAAGCAGCAAAAATGATTGCTGCGATGCAAGGCTTTAAAGACTTGTTTGAAGGCGATAACCCAGCCAAGAAGCTTATTCGTGGTATTGGGATGAAGCTTGCTGGTCAATTGCCTGGTGCGAAAGATGAAATCATGAAGCGTGCATTAGGGTTAAAAGGTGATTTGCCGGAACTAGCCAAGTATTCGCTTTCTTCGACAGAATTCTAGTATAAAAAACGGGTTGGCATGGCCAACCCGTTTTTTTTAATTCTTTATCACGCTACGCGTATGCGCAACGCAACTTCATAATTTCCTGATTTACTTCTTTGACAGCTTGATAGTGTCTTCGCTCTGCTCTCTCTGGAAGGATAAGTTTACCGTTATCAAACTCAAACTTACCGACGCCATAGATATAGATTCTTCCTTTAAATAGCCGACTTACGTGTTTAGCAATCATACTTGGTGTATAGCGCTTAAACAGTCTCATAAATGTATCCTTCATGTTTAGCAAGCACTGGGATTATACGTATTCCCTATTTTAAAAAGTGTGATAGTAATGGGGGAATGTGCAGTTATTTGTAACAAGTTGGAGATTTGTGTTGCTGTATGCAAATCTACCGACGTATCTCCAAATTAGCGTGACTTTTACCTCATAATTGTTCTGTAGCAGGAACTGAAATTTATACGTAGTGGAAGTGGCAGTAGACCACTTTTAGATGACAAGAATAAGAATAGTACAACAAAGGTTTATCTTGTTAAAAAAAGGTAAATTTTTAGACAAAAAAAAGCCCGCTTCAGGCGGGCGAATAGTCACAGATGCATTACACAAAAGAGAATATCTTCAGTTAAGTAGATTTCCTCTTTTTACTATCAACATTGTATTGGCACGATGAGAGCCTGAAAAAAGGGGGCTTGCTCATAAAGTTACCGTAATGTGAATAGTGTTACTAGAATAGTACAAAAAACACCCAGCGACTATATATGCGAACATTGTGAATAAAAATTTGTGGTGTAAATGGCATTTATTGTGGTTTTGATCCCATTTGTAGTGAACTTAATTAGCGACAAAAGATGCTAAGTGTGATCTTTAACGACATATGTTAGCAAAGGTTGGTTCGCAAAGCTTAACAAGATCTTGGCATTGGAGGGCGATTCCGGCCATATTACTGCCGCTGCTAATCGTGACTTCGGTTTCGTCTAACAAGCGTGGGTCAAAGATGATTGGCATCGGTTGTTTGAGTAATAAAGGGGTCACGGTACCAATTTGATAACCAGTAATGTTTTCAACATCGTTTAGGTCGACACAAGTCATACGGCGGCAGTCAAGCAGAGCGCGAACTTTCTTCGGATCGACGGATTGATCGCCAGGAACACATGCCAAGGCATACAAGTCCCCCATATCTCGGAGCAAAATCGCCTTGACCATCTGCGCGGGTCGGATGCCGCGCTGAGTGGCGGCATCTTCAATACTGACTGCTGGCCTTGTATGCATCAGCAGGCGAAATTCAATCTGCTGCAGTTCGAGATAGCGAGTCAGTGTGGTAGCAAAGGGGTTATTCGTCATCAAGTGAGTAAGGCAGAGGTTGCATTGTCCAAACCGATTTAGGTTGGCTGGCCAAACGTAGTTGAGTCTCTGGCTCAAGGTTGTTGGGTAATATCACCAAACCAATGGTATCACCATCACTAAAGCGGTAGTGAGCCAACAGTTTACCTGCACCTCGCCAGTTATCGCCCACGGCTCGTTCAAGTTCAGTTTGCTCGCCCAACTCGTTGTCGGTATGACCTTTGACAATGAACATTCCGCGTTTGTTGATGCCACGATATTTGGCACGGGCAACGGTTTCTTGACCGGTATAGCAGCCTTTCTTAAAGCTAATACCGTGTAAAGCGTGTAGGTTTAACGCTTGTGGAATGTGTTCTGCTTGCTCTTCTTGCTCGACAATCGGCAGTGCAGCTTCAATATCGAAACGACGCCATAAAGATTCAGCAACTTTTTCAGCAGAAGAGTTCTCAACTATTTCAGTTGCTGCATTTGGTTCAATGACTAGCAGCCAACGTTGCTGATCAATACGCACAGCTGTCCCGCCATTGATGGTGCGTACATCACCTTGCTCGTCACTCAATCCATCGACAAATTGCGAGCTATTATTGCCCATCACGCCAAGTAAGATAGCATCACTTTGTTCAATTTCGACTTTAGAGAAAATGGCGTATTTCTTAATTTCGCTTAACTGCTTTTCAATCGATGACTTAGGCTGAAATAAAGCGTAACCGCCTTGATGATGGAATATGCGGAAAATAGACCAGACTTTACCTTTTGCATCACATTGTGCACCCAAGGTTGAATGTGCTTTATCAAGTTGCACTACGTCACACGTTACCTGACCTTGTAGGTATGACTTTGCGTCATTACCGATCAGCGTTACAACGCCCCATGAATTTAGATGGGTCAGCATAAGATCTGGAAGAGTATCGCTGGCTTGGTGCGATAGAGGAGCAAAGTCATTAAGCCAATCCATAGTGTTTTCCTTGGTAGTGTTGCCAAAAAACAGATAGTTGAATGTTACTTGTATCGCCAAATAACCTCAAGAAACTTGGCTTTACCTATCGTTGTGCTGCATTGATTAAATGGGTGCGGTTACTGCAAATCACAAGGTGTGCGATCCCACACAAAGTGTGACAGTTGTGTGATTGAACTAGTAGAGCTCAAAGGACATGCTTGTTACACTCGAGGCAAAGCAATATGTCAGGTGAGGAATGATAATGTACACCGCAGAAGAAAAAGCGCGCATTAAATGGGCATGTCGACGTGGCATGTTAGAACTGGATGTCGTCATTATGCCGTTTTTTGAAGAGTGTTTTGATGCACTAACAGAGACAGAACAACGAGATTTTGTATCACTACTTGAGTGTGATGATCCAGATTTGTTTTCTTGGGTAATGGGTCATGGTCGCAGTGAGAACCTAAGCCACGCGTCTATGGTCGATAAAATTGTTGCCCACAACCTCAGCAAAGTTCGTTAAGCTTTCGCTCAAACCAAGTAATTCTTCTCCGCAGGTCAATGCCAGTGTGTTGGTGTTGGCCTGCTGTTTTATTGCGACCAGTTCACTTCCTCTTGTTGTTAGCAGTACTTTTATTCTTTGGCTATTACGCTACGGTAATCGTGTTGGATTATTGATACCTTCGCTAGTCGGCGAGTTAACTTTCCACACGACGGGACGGGTGATTGTTAATGGTCAAACTCAGTATCTACAAAATACCGTTTTGATTTTTTCCGAGGTTTTATTGCTTGTTCGTTTGGATCGACAATGGTTTTTGTTGTGGCGAGATAGCATGGAACCTGAGTGCTATTGGCGCTTGTTACTGTTATTAAAAAAGGAGCCATAGGCTCCTTTTTGCAATACTTGCTTAATATGCTTAGGACTTAAGTTTTTCAGGTACCAAGATTGTTGGGCCGCTGTTTTCTGCAAGTTCAGGGTAATCGAGAGTGTAGTGCAAGCCACGGCTCTCTTTACGCTCCATTGCACAGCGCACCATCAACTCTGCCACTTGCAGTAAGTTACGTAGCTCTAACAGATTGTTAGATACACGGAAGTTACTGTAGTACTCGTGAGTTTCTTGTTGCAGCATTTGGATGCGGCGCAGAGCTCGCTCAAGGCGTTTGTTAGTGCGCACGATACCCATGTAATCCCACATAAATAGACGCAGCTCATGCCAGTTATGCTGAATAATTACTTCTTCATCACTGTTGCTTACTTGGCTCTCATCCCAGCATGGTAGTGCTGGTGGCATATCAATATTGTGGAAGTTATTGATGATATCGCTCGCTGCTGCCGCTGCATAAACCACACACTCAAGCAGAGAGTTTGAGGCCATGCGGTTTGCACCGTGCAGACCGGTGTAGCTTACTTCGCCAATCGCATAGAGGTTTTGCAAATCAGTGCTACCTGATTTATCGACCATAACACCACCACAAGTGTAGTGAGCTGCAGGTACGATAGGAATCGGCTCTTTGGTCATATCGATGCCCAAATCCATCAGGCGGGTGTAGATGGTCGGGAAGTGCTTCTCGATAAACTCAGCTGGTTTGTGGCTGATGTCTAAGTACATACAGTCTGCACCTAGACGTTTCATTTCGAAGTCGATTGCGCGAGCAACCACATCACGTGGTGCCAGTTCAGCGCGCTCATCGAAATCGGGCATAAAACGAGAGCCATCAGGGCGACGTAGGTACGCGCCTTCGCCACGCAGTGCCTCTGTTAATAGGAAGTTACGCGCTTCTGGGTGGAACAAGCATGTTGGGTGGAACTGGTTAAACTCTAGGTTGGCTACACGACACCCTGCACGCCACGCCATTGCGATACCGTCACCTGAAGAAACGTCTGGGTTTGAGGTGTATTGGTAAACTTTTGATGCACCACCAGTCGCGAGTACGACAAATTTACTGCGTACTGTTTCTACATGCTCTTGATTGCGGTTCCAGATATAGGCACCAATCACTTTCTTATTGTCACCACCGATCTTGTCTTCAGTGATAAGGTCAAGCGCATTGTGGCGTTCTAATACCGTAATGTTTGGGTGGTTATGAACGTTATCTTGCAGTGATGTTTGCATTGCCATACCTGTTGCATCAGCTGCGTGCAAGATGCGGCGGTGGCTATGACCACCCTCACGGGTTAGGTGATAGCGAGGTTTCTCATCACTGTCATTTTCAACACGGTCAAAGGGTACACCACCATCAATCAGCCATTGCACACACTCTTTAGCGTTTTCTGCGATGAATTTTACTGTCTCTTCTTCACAGATCCCGCCTCCGGCGATTAATGTATCTTCAACATGAGAATCGATACTGTCTGATTCGTCAAAAACGGCTGCGATGCCGCCTTGAGCGTAGTAGGTTGCACCTTCACTGCGTGGTCCTTTACTTAACACAATGACTTTGCCGTGCTCGGCAACACGCAACGCTAACGATAGACCGGCAGCACCACTACCTATCACTAACACATCACACTGATGTTCACGGTTTGCGTTCATAAAAGTTTTAAAATCCTGAGTTATCGTAGAGTGGTCTCACTCTACCGAAGTCAAATCGGAAACAATAATAACACTCCATACACCGTAATTGTGTTTTATTGTCGTTGCTTTTCGCTCACATCGTCCTCACAATCTAGCTAAAGACGGCGTTGAATTCCCACTTCCTAAAGAAAAATGAAATTTCTTTGAACTTTCAATATTTCCCTTGGTCACAATAGTGCTCAAGTAAGCAGTGGTGTCAATACTACATTTTGCATAATTAATACTCATATCTGCGTAAGGTACGAGTTTAAAACAATAGGAGTACCCGCTCGAATGAACGAGCAACTGACCGATCAAGTATTAATTGAGCGAGTTCAGAGTGGAGATAAGCAAGCATTCAATTTATTAGTTTTGAGGTATCAAAACAAAGTCTGCAATCTTATTTCTCGTTATGTCAGTAACCCGGGAGATGTGCCTGACGTAGCGCAAGAAGCATTTATTAAAGCTTATCGAGCAATACCTAGTTTTCGTGGCGAGAGCGCTTTTTATACTTGGTTGTATCGTATTGCTGTTAATACTGCTAAGAACCACATTGTGGCGCAAAGCCGCAGGCCTCCAGCGCAAGATGTGGATTCTGAAGAAGCTGAATATTACGAAAATGGCAGTGCATTAAAAGAAATATCGAACCCTGAGAACTTAACGTTGTCCAAGGAATTGAAACAAGTAGTTTTCAGTGCGATAGAAGCACTACCCGATGATTTAAAGACTGCGATGACTCTACGTGAGCTGGATGGCTTGAGTTATGAAGAGATCGCCGCGGTGATGGATTGCCCAGTAGGAACGGTACGTTCGCGTATTTTCCGTGCACGAGAAGCGGTGGAGAAAAAAATCCAACCCCTTCTGCAACGCTAGTAGCAACTTTAATGGTGAAGATAATGGCTGACAAAGAGAAACTTTCAGCACTCATGGATGGAGAGTTGGTCGATAAGGCTTTCATTGCGGAGCTAGAAAATGACCAACAAGGCTTAGATGCTTGGAAGAACTATCACCTTATTGGTGATGTACTTCGCGGCGAAGCTCCAGCTAAGCCTGAGTGGAATATTGCTGAAAGCGTTGCTTTAGCGCTAGAAAATGAGCCTGCTCATACGCCGTTTAGAACGGACAATGTCACGGATATCAATGACGCTCATATTGAGTCTCAACCGACTCCGCAAGTAGCAAAACGTTACTTGCCAACGTGGTTAACTCAATTTGGCCAAGTTGGTATAGCGGCTTGTGTGTCTCTGGCAGTGATACTAGGCGTTCAGCAGTATGGTGAGAATCCAAACGCTGAAGCAGACCAATTGCCTGTACTACAAACGGTACCTTTTTCTGGCAGTGCGGAGCCCGTTAGTCTGACGCGTGAAAGCGTTGAGCCTGCGGCGAAAAGCGATCTTAATGTTCAAGAACAACGCCGTCGCATTAATGCGATGTTGCAAGACTATGAGCTACAATTAAGACTTCATAGTGGTAGTTCTGTCGATCATAGTGTCGACCCAGATACGGTAATTGAATGAAAAAAATCCTGATCAGTGCGCTGACACTGTTCAGTTTGACTTCTCCAATGGCCTTTGCAGATGAAAAACCTGCAGAGGCTTTGTTGCATCAAATGAACGAAGCCAGTCAGCAACTTAATTTTGAACTCTCTTATATCCTGATTAAGAAAAATAGCATTGAACCTTTGCTTTATCGCCATGCACGTAACGCAGAGGAGCAGTTTGCGCACCTTGTCTATCTTAGTGGTCCAATTCGAGAGGTGATTCGCCGCGGTAATGAGGTGAGTTATATCGAGCCTGGTGTGGAACCGTTTACCATTGAGTCTGGTGAAATGGTGGCACCAACCATTCCTATGCTCAACTCGGATGTTGATGAGCTTAGTGAGTATTACGACTTCATTCCAGTTGGGCGTGCGCGCGAAGCCGGTGCGGCTTGTCAGGTGATTCGTGTGGTACCTAAAGATGGCTTGCGTTACAGCTACATCATGTGGGTGGATGAGAAAACCAAACTGCCACTGCGTGCCGATCTTATTGACCGTGATGGCGAAGTGCTTGAGCAGTATCGTACGATTTCTTATAACGTGAATGATCACCTTGCAGAGATGATGAGTGGCTTAAATGATGTAAAACTGCCACAAGTTATCTCGCTACCGAAAGGGCAGGTGAAAGAGTCGTTCTGGACTGTGGGTTGGATTCCGAAGGGGTTTGAAGCCAAAGATCTTAATCGCTACCGCATGGCGGTAACTGATCGTATGGTTGAAAGCCAAATGTACAGTGATGGATTGTTTAGTTTCTCTATCTATATTTCCCAGCGTGATGACCATTCGTTGAAAGGTCAGATTGTTCGCCAAGGTCGACGCACATTGCACACTTTTGTTAGTGGCAATGCAGAGATCTCAGTGGTAGGTGATATTCCTCCTGCCACCGCTAAACGCATCGCACAATCGGTAACGATCACCTCATCGCAAGAGAAGTAAGCTTATGATGACTGCATTGGCAACTGTTTCGGCAGTGACCCAAAAATCATCAGGGTATGATGTAGAGCTAAGTTGCGAGCAGCAAACTAGCTGCTCCAGTTGCTCATCACAAAAGAGTTGTGGAACCGGTATAGTATCGAAAGCCGTGGGTAATAAAGTGTTGCGTTGGCACCTTTTTACTCAGCAAGTACTCAAAGTTGGCCAAGTGGTCGAGATTGGCATGGCGGAAAAAAGTTTACTGCAATCAGCAGCGATCGTGTACCTCACGCCTTTGTTTGCATTGATCCTAGGTGCAGCGCTTGCACATGTGGTTATTGCCCCTTTGTTAGGCTTTGGTGAAGGTGCGGTGATATTACTTTCAGCCGTGTTTGTCGCTGGGGGAATTGCCCTCGCGAAACGCTTGGCAGCGCGCATAGAGCGACAATCGTCGCAACAAGTCATATTATTAAGAGTATTGGGAGAACCTATCCAATGAAATACCCAAGTGACTTGGGGATCAAAATTGGATAGAATCTGCCAACTTGATTGAAATGCCGTCAAACGACGGCTTTCTTATGTCCTATTTTACAGAGTTTAGTCACCCCAAATCATGAAGCACATTCGTAACTTTTCGATTATCGCCCACATCGACCATGGTAAGTCGACCCTATCTGACCGTCTGATCCAAGTTTGTGGTGGTCTAACCGATCGCGAAATGGCAGAGCAAGTTCTTGACTCAATGGATCTTGAACGTGAGCGTGGTATCACCATTAAATCTCAGAGTGTGACTCTTAACTACACAGCGAAAGATGGTGAAATTTACCAGCTTAACTTCATCGACACTCCAGGACACGTAGACTTCGCTTACGAAGTTTCTCGTTCACTGGCAGCGTGTGAAGGTGCACTATTGGTGGTTGACGCAGGTCAGGGCGTTGAAGCGCAAACACTGGCTAACTGTTACACCGCAATTGAAATGGATCTTGAGGTTGTGCCAATCCTAAACAAGATTGACCTTCCTGCGGCTGATCCTGAGCGTGTAGCAGAAGAGATTGAAGACATTGTAGGCATCGACGCTGTTGATGCTACGCGTTGTAGTGCAAAAACCGGTCTAGGTGTTGACGATGTTCTAGAAACTATCGTAGCTAAGATCCCTGCGCCAGAAGGCGATGAGGATGCACCTCTACAAGCACTAATTATCGACTCATGGTTCGACAACTACTTAGGCGTAGTGTCTTTAGTACGTATCAAAAATGGCGTACTGAAGAAGAACGACAAGATCAAAGTAATGAGTACGGGTCAAACTTGGGGTGTAGACCGTTTAGGTATCTTCACACCAAAACAAGTCGACACTGACGTACTTCGCACAGGTGAGGTAGGCTGGGTTGTTTGTGGTATTAAAGACATCCTAGGTGCACCAGTAGGTGATACGCTAACGCTTGCGAAAAATGGCAGCGAAACACCATTACCAGGCTTTAAGAAAGTAAAACCTCAGGTTTATGCGGGTCTATTCCCAGTATCATCTGACGATTACGAAAACTTCCGTGATGCACTAGGTAAACTAAGCCTAAACGACGCATCGCTATTCTACGAGCCAGAAAACTCGGCGGCACTAGGCTTTGGTTTCCGTTGTGGTTTCCTTGGCATGCTGCACATGGAAATTATCCAAGAGCGTCTAGAGCGTGAATACGATCTTGACCTAATTACTACCGCTCCAACAGTAGTATACGAAGTTGAAAAAACGGACGGCGAAATTTTCTATGTAGATAGCCCAGCGAAACTGCCAGCGGTGAACGATATTGAAGAGATCCGTGAGCCAATCGCACGCTGTAATATCCTGGTGCCATCTGACTACCTAGGTAACGTAATCACACTATGTGTTGAGAAGCGTGGTATTCAAGTAGACATGGTTTACCATGGTAACCAAGTGGCTGTGACTTATGACATCCCAATGGCAGAAGTTGTACTGGATTTCTTTGACCGCTTGAAGTCAACCTCTCGTGGTTATGCATCACTAGATTACAACTTCCAACGTTTTGAAGCATCGAACATGGTACGTGTAGACGTATTACTAAATGGCGATAAAGTGGATGCATTGGCATTGATCACTCACAAAGATCAATCGCAAACTCGCGGTCGTCAATTGGTTGAGAAGATGAAAGAATTTATCCCTCGTCAAATGTTTGATATCGCAATTCAAGCGGCGATTGGTAACCACATCATCGCTCGTTCTACCGTGAAACAGCTACGTAAGAACGTACTGGCGAAATGTTACGGTGGTGACGTGAGCCGTAAGAAGAAACTGTTGAAGAAGCAGAAAGAAGGTAAGAAACGTATGAAGCAGATCGGTAACGTAGAGCTGCCTCAAGAAGCGTTCCTAGCGATTCTTCATGTTGGTAAAGATTAATAAATTGAGCACACGCTCAGAATAATAATCAAAGTAAGTGAAAGGGTTTCGGCTCTTTCACTTTCGCGTTTTTGAAAGTAAGGGAAGTCAATGGCGAATACTTTTTCACTTATCCTCGTGCTGGTAACTTTGGTGACTGGTGTGGTTTGGGCGCTTGAGAAGCTCGTGTTTGCGAAAAAACGTCAGCTAAGGCTAGCGGAAGTGGAAGCTCAAACTAATGAGTTGGATGCGGCGACCATTGAGAAAGTCAAAGCTCAACCTTGGTGGATAGAAAATAGTGTTTCGATCTTCCCTGTAATTGCAGCGGTATTGGTGCTGCGCTCATTTATCTATGAGCCGTTTCAAATTCCATCAGGCTCAATGATGCCGACCCTATTAGTGGGCGACTTCATCTTGGTGGAGAAGTACGCATACGGTCTAAAAGATCCGGTATGGCGCACGCAACTGGTTGAAACGGGCAAGCCAGAGCGTGGTGATATTGTGGTATTTAAATACCCGCCACAGCCAAGCATTGACTACATCAAACGTGTGGTTGGCTTACCAGGTGATATCGTTCGCTATAGCCAAGACAAGCAAGTTTGTATTCAAAAACCGGGTGAAAATAGCTGTAAACCAGTCAAACTGTTTAATGTTGAAGAGAGCCCATTTGTACAAAATGGCGTGCCTATGATGCAGATGAGCGAACAACTAGGGCAGCAAGAACACCAAATTCTCGTCAATCCACTACGTCGTGACCGTATTGAAGCTTATCAGCCTCGTCCGGGTGTCAATGAGTGGGTTGTACCAAAAGGTCAGTACTTTGTGATGGGTGATAACCGTGACAACAGTGCAGACAGCCGCTACTGGGGCTTTGTTCCAGAAGCTAACTTAGTCGGTAAAGCCGTGGGTATCTGGATAAGCTTTGAATTTGAGCGCAGTGACGACAGCATTTTACCGACTTGGATTCCTACAGGTGTGCGTTTCAACCGCATTGGTGGGATTAACTAAATTTCGTTGATTTTGACGCTGCAATTAGGTGCCTTTTTATCTTATTGCAGCGGCAATGATCATTGAGATTACTAAATTGATTAATGAGAGAGTATGAATTCTCAAATCGCAATACTAGAGAAAAAGCTTGGTTACAGCTTTAAGCAAGCTGAGCTTATCAATCTAGCACTGACTCACCGCAGTGCTAATGGTAAACACAATGAACGTCTTGAGTTTCTGGGCGATTCAATTTTAAGTTTTGTTATTGCTGATGATCTCTATCACCGTTTTCCTAAGGTAAACGAAGGTGATATGAGCCGTATGCGTGCAACGCTTGTGCGTGGTAACACATTGGCTGAACTGGGGCGTGAATTTGTTCTAGGAGATTACTTAAAATTAGGTCCAGGTGAGTTGAAGAGTGGCGGTTTCCGTCGTGACTCAATTCTTGCCGATGCTGTTGAAGCCATCATTGGTGCTATCTATTTGGATAGCGACATTGAAACGGTGCGTGGCATTGTGCTGAGCTGGTACCAAACTCGCTTAGACGATATTAAGCCAGGTGTATCGCAGAAAGACCCGAAAACTCGCCTTCAAGAGTTCTTGCAGGGTCGCAGAAAACCTCTGCCAGTCTACACAGTGACTAATATTAAAGGTGAGGCACACAACCAAGAGTTTACTGTGTCGTGTGAAGTTGCAGGTATCGGATCACCTGTAATTGGTAAAGGTACCAGTCGTCGCAAGGCAGAACAGGCGGCTGCGGAAACGGCATTAGAGCAATTGACCAATGGCTGATTCAGATAACAACGAATTTGATATCGATGCATATTTTGCGTCGGGTACTGAGCAAGTAACCAACTCGCCAGAAAACCAACACTGTGGTTTTATCGCGATTGTTGGACGTCCTAACGTAGGTAAATCAACGCTACTGAACCGAATTTTGGGTCAGAAGATTTCGATCACTTCACGCAAACCTCAAACGACACGCCACCGTATTATGGGCGTGGATACTGAGGGTGATTACCAAGCGATCTACGTGGATACCCCAGGGTTACACATCGAAGAAAAGCGCGCGATTAACCGTTTGATGAACCGCGCGGCAAGCTCATCGCTGAGTGATGTAAACCTAGTTTTCTTCCTTGTTGATGGTACGCACTGGACCAACGATGACGAAATGGTGTTGAACAAATTGCGCAACGCTAACTTCCCGGTTGTCCTGTGTGTCAACAAAGTCGACGTAGTTAATGACCGCAATGATGTAATGCAGCACATGATGGAAATGTCGAAGAAGATGGACTTCGTTGACGTTGTGCCAATCTCAGCAAAACAGGGTAAGAACATCGAAGTACTGCGTAAGCACGTACGTGATCACCTACCAAAAGCGGTACATCACTTCCCTGAAGAGTATGTGACTGACCGTTCTCAGCGCTTTATGGCGTCTGAGATTGTACGTGAAAAATTGATGCGCTTTACTGGTGAAGAGCTGCCTTACTCAGTGACGGTTGAAATCGAACGTTTCGACTACAACCCAGAAACGGACGGTTTCCACATCAACGCGCTGATCTTAGTTGAGCGTAGTGGTCAGAAGAAAATGGTGATCGGTAAAGGTGGCGAGAAAATCAAAACCATCGGTCGCGAAGCTCGTCTTGATATGGAAGAGTTGTTCGGTCGTAAGGTTTACCTAGAAACTTGGGTGAAAGTGAAATCGGGCTGGGCTGACGATGAGCGTGCTCTGCGTTCTCTAGGCTATATCGACGATTTATAATAGAGTGAAGCACGAGTGCTTCGCTCCGAATTGAAACTAAGGGAGCCGTAAGGCTCCTTTTTGTTATCCGACACCTTATTGCTACTTAATTTAGGTACCTATGTCCTCAGAAGGTTTACAGCGTTGTTTTGTGTTGCATCGTCGCCCTTACAGTGAGTCGAGTTTAATTCTCGATGTTTTTAGTGAGGAGTACGGTCGCGTCACTATCATGTCCAAAGGCGCACGCAGTAAGCGCTCAAATCTTAAAGGGGCACTGCAACCTTTCACGCCACTGCTATTGAAATGGTCGGGCAATGGTTCGATGAAAACCCTACGCCAAGCAGAACCGATCAGTTTAGGCTTACCTCTTACCGGCATTAATCTCTACTCAGCGATGTACGTCAATGAATTGATTGGACGGGTATTGATGGCGGAAATACCGATGCCAGGACTGTTCCATGATTACCTTCATGCCCTCACTGAACTGGCTCAAGCGGATAATCCTGAACCGGCGCTAAGACGTTTTGAACTCGCGCTTTTGGCGGCAATGGGCTACGGTGTTGATTTTTTACACTGCGCAGGTAGCGGAGAACCGATAGATCCGACGATGACTTATCGGTATCGTGATCAGAAAGGGTTTATTGCATCGGTCAGGCTTGATAATCTCACGTTCAAAGGTGATGAACTGATCGCGATAAGCGAACGAAGATTTATAACCAAGCAACAATTACAAGCCGCAAAGCGCTTTACTCGTATCGCGTTGAAACCTTACCTCGGCGGCAAACCTTTAAAAAGCAGGGAGCTATTTCTTTCAATGGTTCCCCGAGCACGGAGTATTAGAACATGAGCTCAATTTACCTAGGTGTTAACATCGACCACATCGCTACGCTACGTAATGCACGCGGAACTAAGTATCCAGATCCTGTGCACGCAGCTGAAATTGCTGAGCGTGCTGGTGCCGATGGTATTACAGTGCACCTACGTGAAGACCGTCGCCACATCAAAGATCGCGATGTACGTATCCTACGTGAAACCCTACAGACACGTATGAATCTAGAAATGGCGGTAACTGATGAAATGGTTGAAATCGCCCTTGAGACTCAGCCAGAGTACGTGTGTCTAGTGCCAGAGAAGCGTGAAGAGCTCACCACTGAAGGTGGTTTGGACGTAGTGGGCCATTTTGAAAAAGTGAAAGCCGCGACAGAAAAACTGACGGAAGCAGGCATTAAAGTATCACTATTTATTGATGCAGATCGTGCTCAGATTGATGCGGCAAAAGCGTGTGGTGCGCCATTCATTGAACTGCATACGGGTCACTACGCTGATGCAGAAACAGAAGCAGAGCAACAAGCAGAGCTGAAAAAAATTGCAGCCGGTGCGAGCTATGCAGCAGGCCTTGGTATTACGGTTAACGCAGGTCACGGCTTGACTTACCATAACGTACAGGCGATTGCAGCAATTCCTGAATTTTACGAGTTAAACATCGGCCACTCTATCATTGGTCGAGCGGCGTTTGATGGCCTTGAAAAAGCGGTTCGTGATATGAAAGCGCTAATGGTAGAAGCGCGTAAGTAATCAATGGCAATTGTAGGCTTAGGTACTGATATTGCGGAAATAGAGCGAGTGGAAAAAGCCCTCGCTCGAACGGGTATTGCCTTTGCAGAGCGAATCCTTACTCCTAAAGAAATGGTTCGCTTTGCACAAATAAAGCAGCAAGGGCGCTTCCTCGCTAAGCGATTTGCCGCCAAAGAAGCGGCCTCTAAAGCGCTGGGGACGGGCATTGCGATGGGGGTTACTTTCCACGATTTTACCATCGCAAATGACGAGCTGGGTAAGCCTTACCTGACGTTGAACAATAAGGCGTTAGAGTTGGCAACCAAGATGCAAGTTAATCATATTCATCTTTCGATATCTGATGAGCGCCAATACGCGGTCGCGACTGTGATATACGAGAATTAGCCTGAATTACAAACGTTTGATAGCAAAAGAGCGCGATACTCGCGCTCTTTTTTATGCCGACATTATTCCATCAACGCTTAGTTTTGCGGTTCTAAATAAGGCTGCGCACTGGCGCTGACCTTTTCCATTTCATCTTGCAGCTCAAACAGCTCTGGCTCGATATCTTCAATGCTTTGTCCTGAACGCAACGCTTTTTCGATGGCGGCACAGACCTTCTTCAAGCGTGGCACGCCAGAGTAGGAGCAACTGCCATGCAGCTTATGTACGTGGTGGATCAATTGTTCGATGTCGAACTCTGATTCTTCTAGAGCTTGCTCAACCACATCACTCACTTCAGGGATATACTCGATCAGCATTTTCAGCATATCGCGCGCAAGATCTTCTTTGTTGGCAGCTTGTTTCAGTGCTAACTGCCAATCTATGATCATGTCGCTGTGTTCTGCATTGTTGCTGTGCGTCTGTACAATTGGTTCACCTTGCGCTGGAAGGTTGAGCTTTTCTAATTCGCTTGAATTCGTGTGCGGATTCCAGTGCATTAACACTTGCTGCAGGACATGCTCTTCAATCGGTTTGGTGAGGTAGTCATCCATGCCTGCTTTGAGTAGACGATCTCGCTCGCCACTCATGGCATGCGCGGTAACTGCAATCACCGGGGTTTTGGCATTGAACGAGGTGTTTTTGATCTTGCTGCACGCCGTGACGCCATCCATATGTGGCATCTGAATATCCATCAAAATAATATCAAAGTTGCGTTGCTGGGCTTGTCGCAATGCATCCTGACCATTAGTACAAGAAATTACCGTCTCAACCCGTTCTTCTAGCAGGGCGCTGATCAGTTTCAAGTTGGCAGGGTTGTCATCTACAGCCATTACAGTCAGTGGTAATCGCTCGCTAAACACCACTTCTTGTTTGATCTCAGGTAAGCTCTCTTGGTTTGCCGCTAGCGTTTGCAGCAATTTCTTATGTGACAATGGCTTAGTGATGCAGTGGATTTGGTACTTCTGGATCAGATGATCGGACAGTGCCAGCATCGTACTCGGTGTCCCCACCACCACATGCGGCGCACATTTCAGTGCTTTTTCAACTAAAGCCTCCACTTTTGTCACTTCGTTCGAGCGATTTGGTGGCAGGTTGAGTAGCACATAGTCAAATTTTTCCACTTCTTCAGGCATCGAAGATCGATAGGTCACAACCAGACCATACTGCACCAACATTTGACGAGTAATCGATGCGGCTTGCATATTCGGTTCAACCAACAATAGCGATCGTTGGTTAAGAACATTTGCTTCGATAAGTTCGCTCATTGGCATATCGGCAATATGCAGGCGTAGGGTAAACCAGAAAGTCGAACCTTGGTGTAAGCGACTGGTTAGGCTGATTTCGCCGCCCATTTGGCTGACCAGTTTTTGCGTGATAACTAAACCAAGTCCGGTCCCGCCATAGCGGCGTGAAATACTTGCATCAGCTTGACTAAATGCCTGGAATAGCTGCGCTTGTTGACGCTCTGAAATGCCGATACCTGTATCACGCACCATAAATTGTAGCTCGATGAGATCGTCTTTTTGCGAGCGTAGCTCGACACTGATATCGATATTGCCGCGCTCGGTAAATTTAATCGAGTTACCAACTAGGTTAGTCAATACTTGTTGGATACGTAGTGGATCGCCAACGATTCCTTTTGGCACTTTCGGATCAATCTTAAGTGTAATTTCCAACCCTTTTTCATGGGCGCTGGTGGCTTGTAGGCTGACCACTTCTTCCAGCGTGTCTTGGAACTCAAATGGAATGTTTTCTAGTGCCAGTTTGCCCGCTTCAAGCTTCGAGAAATCGAGGATGTCATTGATGATAGTCAGTAAGTTATTCGCTGACTTTTCGATAGTTTGCAGGTAATCCGTTTGGCTATTGGTTAGCTTGGTTTTGAGCATCTGACGAGTAAAACCAATTACCCCGTTGAGCGGGGTACGTAATTCGTGTGACATATTGGCTAAGAACTCGGATTTTACGCGGGCTGCTTCTTGAGCACGCTTTTTCGCGATATCCAGCTCAACGTTTTGGATCTCAAGCTGCTCGAGAGTTTCGCGCAAATCGGACGTCGCTTGGTCGATACTATGCTGCATCTCGACATGGTATTCTGATAGCGAGACCGCCATGGCGTTGATACCATTTTTCAGCTGATCAAGCTCACCATGCATTTTACCTTCGATACGCACATCTAGGTGACCACGGCGAATTCGGTCAACCATATTTTTCATGTGACGAATTGGGCGAGTCACGTCATGCATTAAGCGGAAGGCGAAGAAAGCCGATAGCCCAAGACCGGTTAACAGTACTAAGAATGACGCGAAGATCTCTTGGTATTGCTGTAAACGAAGTGACGAAAGGTCTAACTCGATCGAAATATAACCAAGAGCAGGGTTGTTTTCCTTGCCGCGTGGGCTAGACAAAATGCCTGACTCACTGATGATGGGGGCACGTAATACCAGGGTATTGTCTGTTAGGTTTGACGTGACCAACAACGGGATCGGTTCATTGCGCGGAAAGGTTAGAGACTCAAAGCTTGGGTGAAAGTTTGAAGTCACAAACAGCTCATGATTGTAATTAAATACCGCAATACTGCGCACAAACTTAGAGTTCTTACGGTGGGCATAGCTGATAATACGGCGCACTGATTCACGGCTATTATTTTTTAAGCCTTCTTCGCTGGCGATTGCCAACGGTTCAATAATGCTTAGACCTGAGTTAATAACCTGTCTTTCCAAGTCATGGTAGCGGTTAAAAGAGAAAATTGCGCTCAGAAGTAAGCCAATGATGAGGGTTGGCGCTAGAGTAAGAGTAATTACGCGGGCGCGTAAGCCATATCTGGTCATTATTGTCTAAACATCGTGGTGTGGATGTGGGAAAATAAGCAAAGTTTGATTCAAACCATTAACAAATTGTGGGGATCAACTAAACTCGCCGTCAAAATGATAAGCATAATCAACCCAAGCGGCACAAACAATGACTCAGACGCGAAAAGGTGACGTCTGAGGAGCAAATCAAGTTATTCATTACAGGCACAGAGCATGGCGCGTTTTTTCCAACCAAAGAAGAAGACTCAATTAGATACCAAACACCAACTAGTTACGGTGGAAAAAATCGATCACCAAGGTGTGGGTATCGCTTATCAGTCTGGTAAACCAATGTTTATCGAAGGTGCCCTGCCAAACGAGCAGGTTGTGGTACAACTGATCGAATCTAAGAGCAAATTTGCTCGTGCTAACTTGATTAAAGTGCAAACCGCCAGTTCTGAACGCATCAAAGCATTTTGCCCTCATTACCATGAGTGTGGTGGCTGTAACTTACAGCACCTCGAAGAACCTGCGCAGCTAAAATACAAACAACAGGCCTTGTCAGGGTTGATGCGTAAGTTTGCCGGACAAACACTAGAGCTAAGTTCACCTATCACAGGTGAAAGTTTGGGTTACCGTCGTCGTGCACGTATCAGTGTGATGCTGGATAAGAAAACGCGCAAACTGCAGTTTGGTTTTCGCCGTAAGCAAAGCAAGCAGATTGTCACGGTAACCAATTGCCCAGTATTGGATAATGACCTTAATGCGATGTTGCCAGAGTTGTATCAACTACTTCAAGGCTTTAGCCGTCAGGAATCGATTGGTCACGTTGAACTGGTGAAAGGCGATAACACTAACGTAATTGTGTTGCGCCACTTAAAGCCGTTGACCAACAAAGAGCAGCAGCAACTAGAAAGCTTTGCCTCACAACACCAGGCTGCGCTCTACTTGATGCCGCAGGCGGAACAGTTGGATTTAGTGGTGGGTGAAGAGGCGCATTACCTTGAGGCGGGGGTCACGATCCCATTTGCGCCGAATAACTTTATTCAGGTCAACCAAATGGTGAACCAGAAAATGGTGGCACAGGCGCTAGCATGGCTGGAGCTTGATAAACAAGACCACGTACTCGACTTGTTCTGTGGTTTAGGTAACTTCAGTTTGCCGATGGCAAAGCAGGTTAAATCGGTGGTCGGCGTGGAAGGCGTCGATGCAATGGTGGAAAAAGCGACGCAAAATGCTCAAGTTAACCAGATAGACAATGTATCGTTCTACCAAGCAAACTTGGCTGAAGATATGTCAACACAGCCATGGGCCAGTGAAAAATTTGATAAGATACTGCTCGATCCAGCTCGAGCTGGCGCAAGTGGTATAGTAGAGCAACTTTCTAGTTTAGGCGCACGCCGTGTAGTATATGTTTCTTGTAATCCTGCTACATTGGCACGAGATAGCCAAAGCTTGCTAGAACAAGGCTACCAGTTGGAGAAACTCGGTATGCTAGATATGTTCCCTCACACGGGACACCTTGAGTCAATGGCATTATTTGTCATGCGCTAGGTAAATAAAAGTGAACTAACACAGGCTGTGATAGCCTATAAGACATGGTTAGTCGGTAGATAAAAATCATTACTAGGACGAAAAAGATGGTTGCGGTAAGAAGCGCGCATTTAAATCAAGATGAACAGTTTGAGCTAGATAAGTGGATTACTAGCTTAAAGCAGGAACAACAAACTGCTCAGCGCTTAACACAAGTTTATCATCAGTGTGAACAATACCTTCAAGGTAACGAGAACGCTCCACTGTTGCTGTGGCGTGGTCGAGAGATGATTGAGATCTTGATTACGTTATCGATGGATAAACCAACGCTAATTGCAGCGTTGCTGTTCCCATTGGTTTCCAGTGGCGCGTTGCAGCGCGAGAAACTTGAAGAAGATTTCAGTAACGAGATCATCAAATTGATTGATGGTGTCGAAGAGATGGCGGCACTAGGTCAATTAAACGTGACCCTAGAGGGTAGTGCTGCGTCTGCTCAAGTCGATAATGTGCGCCGTATGCTGCTGGCAATGGTTGATGACTTCCGGTGCGTAGTCATCAAGTTGGCAGAGCGTATCTGCAACCTTATCGAAGTGAAAAAAGCCCCAGACGAAGTACGTCGCGCGGTAGCAAAAGAGTGTGCCAATATTTATGCGCCACTTGCGAACCGTCTTGGTATCGGTCAACTTAAGTGGGAAATCGAAGATTACGCTTTCCGCTACCAACAGCCTGAAACCTATAAGCAAATCGCTAAACAGTTATCTGAGCGTCGCATTGTCCGTGAGCAATACATCAAAGATTTTGTTGATGATCTTCTCCAAGAGATGAAAGTCTCAAGTATCAATGCAGACGTCAGTGGCCGCCCAAAACATATCTACAGTATTTGGCGCAAAATGAAGAAAAAAGGCTTAGAGTTTGATGAGCTTTTTGATGTTCGTGCCGTGCGTATTATAGCCGACAAACTGCAAGACTGTTACGCCGCGCTTGGCGTAGTACACACCAAATATAAGCACCTGCCAAACGAGTTTGACGACTACGTTGCTAACCCAAAACCAAATGGTTATCAGTCGATTCATACCGTTGTCTTAGGACCGGAAGGTAAAACCATCGAGATTCAGATCCGTACTAAAGACATGCACGAAGATTCTGAATTAGGGGTAGCAGCACACTGGAAATACAAAGAAGGTGGCAGCGGCCGCAGTGGTTACGATGAGAAGATCACTTGGTTGCGTAAACTTCTGGATTGGCAAGAAGAGATGTCAGACTCGGGCGAAATGCTTGATGAAGTGCGTAGCCAAGTATTCGACGATCGCGTGTACGCCTTTACGCCACGCGGCGACGTAGTCGACCTGCCAATGGGTGCAACACCACTCGATTTTGCTTACCACATCCACTCTATGGTCGGCCACCGCTGCATCGGCGCCAAGGTTGGTGGGCGCATCGTGCCATTTACCCATAAACTGCAAATGGGCGATCAAGTTGAAATTATCACCCAGAAAGAGCCCAACCCTTCGCGAGACTGGTTAAATCCATCAACAGGGTTTGTCACCTCAGGGCGTGCGCGTGCCAAGATTAACGCTTGGTTCCGTAAACAGAGCCGTGAGAAAAATCTCGAAGCAGGCCGTGAGATCCTCGAGCAGGAGCTGGCGAAAATCGGTGCAACACTGAAAGATGCCGAACAATATGCGCTCAAGCGTTTCAACATGAATACCTCTGATGAGCTATTCGTCGGTGTAGGTAGTGGTGATTTGCGCATCAACCAAATCATCAATCACATCAATGCACTGGTAAACAAACCCACTGCTGAGGAAGAAGATCAGCAAGCGCTCGAGAAGTTGCGTGAAGCAGAGAACAAACCATCCACACCAACCCGTCCAAACAAAGATGCCGTAGTGGTTGAAGGGGTGGATAACCTGATGACACACCTAGCGCGCTGTTGCCAACCGATTCCAGGGGATGAAATCAAAGGTTACATCACCCAAGGACGCGGTATTTCAGTACATCGAGCCGATTGTGAACAGCTTGATGATCTGCGTCATCACGCGCCAGAACGTATCATAGATACCGTCTGGGGCGCCGGTTTTGCAGGCACCTACATGCTGACCCTACGTGTCGAGGCAATGGAGCGCAGTGGTCTTCTTAAAGAGATCACCACTCTGTTTGCCAACGAAAAGGTGAAAGTAAACAGCATGAAGAGCCGCGTCGATTACCGCAACCAATTGTCGATCCTAGATTTTGATCTAGAGGTCAGCAATATTGAGGTGGTGAATCGTTTGATTAGTCGGGTTGAGCAGATTAAAGATGTGATGCTAGTTAAACGCCTCGGCTAAATTTTTCGTCGTATTTGGCTGTATCTCGTTGTTGTCTAAGTTGATTTCGCTCCATCACATAGTGGACTATGTTCAGGAGCCGAAATCAACTAGCCGCCTAGAGCTAACAGCCAACTACTTAGAAAAATAGTTAGAGTGGTGATTTTTTTATTGGCTGCCTAGCTACGATGCCAAATCTATAGCGAAAAAGATGTACTGTGCGAGCTAACAGTCAACTACTTAGAAAAATAGTTAGAATGGTGATATTTAAACTGGCTGTTTAGCTGCGACAGCAAATAAAAAGCATGTGGCTACGACTTAGCGTTACGCGATAGAAAAAATTCAAGGTGAGTGGTTTGTGCTGCTCACCTTTTTGTTTATTAGCTGCTCGTACAACAGGCGTGCAGAGGAGAAGAATCATGAGTCATCCAATTGAACAGTTAGAACAGATCATGGCGACGCTGCGTGACCCCCAGAAGGGCTGTCCGTGGGATCGTAAGCAGACGTTTGACACCATCGTACCGCATACCATTGAAGAAACGTATGAGGTGGTGGACGCGATCCATAATCAAGACTGGTCGAATCTGAAAGAAGAGCTGGGTGATCTATTGTTCCAAGTGATTTTCTACAGCCAGTTGGCGAAAGAGCAGGGATTGTTTGATTTTTCTGAGGTGGTAGAAACCGTTAATGAGAAGCTGACTCGTCGTCATCCTCATGTTTTCTCTGGTGTTGAGTTTGAGTCAGATGAGGCCATTAACGCCAATTGGGAAGCAGAGAAAGCAAAAGAGAAGGCTCAAATAGGCAAATCAGAGCAAAGTATTCTAGACTCAATACCAAATTCTCTACCTGCTTTAATGCGTGCTACAAAGATACAAAAGAAGTGTGCACGCTATGGATTTGATTGGGACTCACTCGGGCCAGTCGCTGACAAAGTACGTGAAGAGTTAGACGAAGTATTGCAAGAGTCGATGCTTGCTGACAGCCAACACGAGAACGTTGAGCTTGAATTAGGTGATTTAATGTTCGCTGTGGTCAATTTAGCACGACATCTGGATACCAATCCTGAGGTCGCTTTAGCGAAAGCGAATCTTAAATTTGCTCGTCGTTTTGCTGGTGTGGAAGAAAAAGTTTATCAAAACGGAAAAAAATTATCAGATTATAGTTTGGATGAATTAGAACAGTTTTGGCAAAAAATTAAGCAGGAATAGCGAGATATAGCGCTGTAATTGAGCGTAATTGGGATAAATTTGACTCATCCCATTTACAAGTTTAATTAATCTGAATCATTCACTTTGATTTGAAGCAAAAAATAATTAATAGTGGTGTGATAGATTTCACGTTGTGGCGGTAAGGGGCTTCTGGTATATTTGCATCCCGTCCAGAAGAAATCCATTTTCCCTCATTCAACCAATTTCAGGTTAAACATGACGACAAATTACATTTTTGTTACTGGCGGGGTTGTATCCTCTCTAGGTAAAGGTATTGCAGCAGCATCTCTTGCAGCTATTCTTGAAGCTCGTGGTCTTAAAGTGACTATGATGAAGCTTGACCCTTACATCAACGTTGACCCAGGCACTATGAGCCCAACTCAACACGGTGAAGTGTTCGTAACAGAAGACGGCGCAGAGACAGACCTAGACCTTGGTCACTACGAGCGTTTCATCCGCACTAAGATGACTAAGCGTAATAACTTTACAGCAGGTCGTGTTTACTCAGACGTTCTAGCTAAAGAGCGTCGTGGTGACTACCTAGGTGCAACTATCCAAGTTATCCCTCACATCACAAACGCAATCAAAGACCGCGTGATCAATGGTTCTCAAGGCCATGACGTAGCGATCGTTGAAGTTGGTGGTACGGTAGGTGATATCGAGTCACTACCATTTATGGAAGCGATTCGTCAGTTAGCGGTTGAAATCGGCCGTGAACGCGCAATGTTCATGCACCTAACTCTAGTTCCTTACCTTGCAGCAGCAGGTGAAGTGAAAACTAAACCGACTCAGCACTCAGTAAAAGAGTTGCTATCAATCGGTATCCAACCAGATATCCTAGTTTGCCGCAGCGATCGTATGATCCCAGCAAACGAGCGTAAGAAGATTGCGCTATTCTGTAACGTGCAAGAAAAAGCCGTTATCTCAATGAAGGACGTAGATTCAATCTACAAGATCCCTCAACTTATCAAGTCTCAAGGTCTAGACGACCTAGTTTGTGCTCGTTTCGGTATCAACGCACCAGAAGCGGACCTTTCTGAGTGGGAACAAGTAATCTACGAAGAAGCGAACCCAACGGGCGAAGTAACTATCGGTATGGTCGGTAAATACATCGAACTACCAGATGCTTACAAGTCAGTAAACGAAGCATTGAAACACGCAGGCTTGAAAAATCGTCTAAGCGTCACTATTAAGTATGTAGACTCTCAAGATGTAGAGACTAAAGGTACTGAAGTTCTAGAAGGTCTAGACGCAATCCTAGTACCAGGTGGCTTCGGTGACCGTGGTATCGAAGGTAAGATCCGTGCAGCACAATATGCACGCGAAAACAAAGTTCCTTACCTTGGCATCTGTCTAGGCATGCAAGTGGCACTGATCGAATACGCGCGTAACGTTGCGGGTATGGAAGGCGCACACTCAACAGAATTTAATAAAGACACTAAGTACCCAGTGGTTGGTCTAATCACTGAATGGGTAGATGCAGAAGGTAAAGTTGAAGAACGTACTGAAACATCTGACCTTGGCGGTACAATGCGTCTGGGTTCACAGCTATGTCACCTAGAGAAAGGTACTAAAGCTCGTGAACTATACGGTAACGCGACGATTCATGAACGTCACCGTCACCGTTACGAAGTGAACAATAATCTTCGTCCGCAAATCGAGAAAGCAGGTCTGAAAGTATCAGGTCTATCAGCGGACAAGAAACTAGTGGAAATGATTGAGAACCCAGCTCACCCATGGTTTGTAGCGGCTCAGTTCCACCCAGAGTTCACTTCGACTCCTCGCGATGGTCACCCATTGTTTGCAGGTTTCGTAAAAGCTGCGGGAGAAAACTCGCGCGGTGAATTGAAGTAAGAAGTAAAAAGGATACGGGCAGTTGCGAAGGTTTGCGACTGCCCTTTAATTTCGACATTTATATTTATACGAGAGGAAACATTAATGTCTAAGATCGTTAAAGTTCTAGGTCGTGAAATCATCGACTCACGTGGTAACCCAACTGTTGAAGCTGAAGTACACCTAGAAGGCGGTTTCGTTGGTATGGCAGCTGCTCCATCTGGCGCTTCTACTGGTTCACGCGAAGCTCTTGAGCTACGTGACGGTGACAAATCACGTTTCCTAGGTAAAGGTGTTCTTAAAGCTCTTGAAGCTGTAAACGGCGCAATCGCTGAAGCTCTAGTTGGTAAAGACGCTAAAGACCAAGCTGCAATCGACGCAGTGATGATCGAACTAGACGGTACTGAAAACAAATCTAAGTTTGGTGCTAACGCAATCCTAGCGGTTTCTCTAGCAAACGCTAAAGCAGCAGCTGCTGCTAAAGGCATGCCTCTATACGAGCACATCGCTGAGCTAAACGGTACTGCTGGTCAGTTCTCTATGCCTCTACCAATGATGAACATCATCAACGGTGGTGAGCACGCTGACAACAACGTTGACATCCAAGAGTTCATGATCCAACCAGTTGGTGCTAAGACTCTTAAAGAAGCTCTACGTATCGGTGCAGAAGTATTCCACAACCTAGCTAAAGTTCTTAAGTCTAAAGGCTACAGCACTGCAGTTGGTGACGAAGGTGGCTTCGCTCCAAACCTTAAGTCTAACGCTGAAGCTCTAGAAGTTATCGCAGAAGCTGTTGCAGCTGCTGGTTACGAACTAGGTAAAGACGTTACTCTAGCTATGGACTGTGCAGCATCTGAATTCTTCGACAAAGAAGCTGGCATCTACAACATGAAAGGCGAAGGTAAAACTTTCACTTCTGAAGAGTTCAACCACTACCTAGCTGACCTAGCTAGCAAGTTCCCAATCGTTTCTATCGAAGACGGTCTAGACGAGTCTGATTGGGCTGGTTTCGCACACCAAACTCAACTTCTAGGTGACAAGCTTCAACTAGTTGGTGACGACCTATTCGTTACTAACACTAAGATCCTAGCTGAAGGTATCGAGAAAGGCATCGCTAACTCTATCCTAATCAAGTTCAACCAAATCGGTTCTCTAACTGAGACTCTAGCTGCAATCAAGATGGCTAAAGACGCAGGTTACACAGCTGTAATCTCTCACCGTTCAGGCGAAACTGAAGATGCAACTATCGCTGACCTAGCGGTAGGTACTGCTGCAGGTCAAATCAAGACTGGTTCTATGAGCCGTTCTGACCGTGTTGCTAAGTACAACCAACTTATCCGTATCGAGGAAGCTCTAGGTGAGCGCGCTCCTTTCAACGGTCTTAAAGAAGTTAAAGGTCAATAATTTAGATTTCTAAGTTATTAGCTTAACGCTTTGAAACGCTCCACCTCGGTGGGGCGTTTTTTTTGTGCTGAAGAACTGAGAATTGGGAACGCTCCGCTTACGGATATGGGAACGGCTTCGCCTTACGGAGCGCTTTGCTCCGGGATTTGCGAACGGGCTTCGCCCTACGGAACGCTGCGCTTACGGATATGGGAACGAGCTTCGCCCTACGGAACGCTGTGCTTACGGAATACGGAATCGAATTTAGTGCTAGCGTTAAGTTTGTCATTCCATAGAGTGCGTTAGCACGAGTAGGGAATCTTGTATTTGGTGAAGTTTAAGATAGATCCCCAATTCACGGGTGAGGATCGTAAGGTTTGAGGCACACTCTCAATTAGTAAAAACCATTGACTCAACTTGTTCTCTAAAAGACAAAATATCCCGCATCCCGCATCCCGCATCCCGCATCCCGCATCCCGCATCCCGCATCCCGCATCCCGCATCCCGCATCCCGCATCCCGCATCCCGCATCCCGCATCCCGCATCCCGCATCCCTATGCGCTCGCTATCGTCTCAACCCTGCGCTTTTCCATCTCTTCACGAATCGCGGCACCTTTAAAACCATCAGCGATGATCTCTTGTACTTGCACGCTTAAGGCAGCTTGAAAAGCGGCTTCGAAAATCGCTTTTTGTGGATAGTCGATATGCTCAAGACCTTTGCGACCTTGATGATCGGCCATGCAGCAAAGCAAGATATCATTGAGGCGTTCTGGCTTGCGCCACACATCGAATTTGTTGAGGATCTTGAGCTTGGTTGCGGGTTTTAGTTCAGCCGCTCTATGGATATTAGAGTGCTGCTCACACACCATTAGCGCGAGATCGCGATACTCGTTGGGCACACGCACGCGCTCACATAACGATTTAATGATTTTAAGCCCGGTATGGCAGTGCATTTTATGGCTTGGCCATTCGCTTTGTGGCGTAACGCCTTTGCCTAAGTCATGCACTTGAGCGGCAAATCTTACCGAAGTCGATTCAGAAAGCAGTGAGGCTTGTTTCGCCACCATTAAGGTATGAACACCAGTATCAATCTCTGGATGCCACTTCTCGGGCTGCGGTACGCCAAATAGACGGTCAATTTCCGGCAATACCACTTTGAGTGCACCACATTCGCGCAATACCGAAAGGAACACTTGCGGATCTTGCGTCGATAGGGATTTATGCCACTCTTGCCAAACGCGCTCTGCGGTGAGATGTTCAAGCTCTCCATCCGCAACAATTTGAGCCATTAATGCCATGGTTTCTGGCGCGACGCTAAAGCCGAGATGTGCGAGCTTAGCGGCAAAGCGAGCGACGCGAAGCACTCGCAGTGGGTCTTCAACAAAAGCCGTTGAAACATGCCTTAGAATGCGATTGTTTAGGTCTTGTTGACCATGATAGGGGTCAATGATATTGCCTTGCTCATCTTGCGCCATCGCATTGATGGTGAGGTCGCGTCGCATGAGATCATCTTCTAATGTGACGTCAGGTGCAAAATGACATTGAAAGCCAGTGTAACCTGAACCGGTTTTTCGCTCGGTTCGTGCCAGCGCATGTTCTTGCTTATTCTTTGGGTGCAAGAATACTGGGAAGTCTTTCCCCACTGCCGTGTAGCCTTTCGCCAACATTTGTTCAGGGGTTGCGCCAACGACAACCCAGTCTTTGTCATACACTGGGAGATTGAGCAGTTGATCGCGTACTGCACCGCCAACAAGGTATTTTTGCACTTTGTTCTCACTCACTATCATCATTGCCTATTGTAGTAGGCAATGGTACTTTCGTTACCAATAAATTCCCAGCGACTAGTGTCATGTATAACCATCATTTCGGATTTGTTGAGCTACCTTTCTCGATTGTTCCTAACTCACGTTTTCTCTATTTAAGTCAGCGTCATAAAGAAGCCATTTATCACCTGCAAGCTGGGCTAGGTGACGGTGGTGGCTTTGCTATGCTGACTGGTGAAGTTGGTACGGGTAAAACCACAGTATCAAAAGCAATGGTGAAGGCACTCGATAGCTCGACCCAGATAGGCTCGATTCTCAACCCGACGTTTTCTAGCCTAGAGCTTTTACAAGCGATCTGCGATGAGTTTAGCTTACCTTATGTTGAGCAAGCTTCGATTAAGCAACTGACTGATACGATCAAACAGTTTTTACTTGAGAGTTACCGTGATGGTAAACAGACTTTAGTTATCATTGATGAAGCTCAGCACCTGTCTGCCGAAGTGCTAGAACAGCTCCGTTTGCTGACGAACTTAGAGACGGAGCAGAGAAAGTTACTTAAGGTACTTTTGATTGGCCAGCCTGAATTGCAGCAAAAATTACAGATGCCGCAATTGCGTCAGCTCGCTCAACGTATTACTGGTCGCTACCATTTGCTGCCTTTAGACAGTAATGAAACCGCCAAGTACATCCAATTTCGTTTACAGCTCGCAGGAGGCAATAGTGAACTCTTTTCTGCCAAATGCTTAAAGCTCATTGCTCAAGCGACTTTGGGTATCCCGCGCCTGATTAATTTGGTGTGTGATGCGGCATTGAAGCGTGCCTATCAAGTTGGCGAACAACAACCAAGCACACAGTCAGTCAATCAAGCGTGTGAAGAGGTCATGAGTTTTCAGCCCGCTTTCTATCAGGCTCATGTGACCAAGCGTCCTCAGGCTAGTCAGAAGTTGAAGTATGCCGCTTCAACTGCGCTAGGTCTGGCATTAGCTAGCGCGAGCTGGTTCTACTTACCCGGTTATATTTCTGCGCCAATTCAAGCGCAGCTGCAGCAGACCTACCCTGAGCAGCCTTTGGTGGTGGAGCGCAAAGAGGTGTTTCCTAGTGAATTAGCGGAATTATTAGAGAGGCCGTCATCACTCGCTGATGGATTAAATGAGCTCTATTATGCGTGGGGTTACCGTGCCTCTGTGGTCGACAAAATGTGTGAAACGAGTGATAGTTCTCGATTTGATTGTGCGAGTTTACAAGGTGATTTCGACCAATTATTGGAGCGTAATTTACCCGTCGTCTTAAGCTTAGAGTTTAAAGGTGAACCGCGTTTTGCTGTGTTGTACCGAGCGACGCCAGAAAGGGTGCAGCTATTAATTGATAGTCAGCGAGTTGAGTTCGAACGCCGTTGGCTTAATCAGATATGGCATGGTGATTATCATCTTATCTGGCAGCGCTTGTGGACGGATACGCTTAAGCCTGGTGTAGTTGGTAATCAAGTCATCAGTTTAGATGCAGAGCTTTCAAAGGTGCTCGAATTGCCTGCGTCCGCTGAGAACACTTACGGTAGTGATCTAAGAGATAAAGTGAGTATGTTTCAGCGTTGGCAAGGCTTGAGTGTTGATGGTATTGCAGGAGCAAAGACTCTCAGACGACTCGAGTGGTTAGCTCAGAATGACAGCGCACCACATTTAACGGTTTTGGAGGGTATCTAATGGCGAACTTAATTCAATCGTTAGAAGAGTCGCAGCAAGGGTATCAAGCTCATCATTCTCGTCACGCTAGCTTTCAGCCGACCCAACAGATTAAAGCTGGTGGCGGATGGGGCAAGTGTGCAGCCTTAGTTGTCTTACCTGTCATGACTGCTTCCCTTGTTGTTTCAGGGATGACATATATTGAAATGCGGAATAATTGGTTAGCGGAGAATGTTGGTGGAGTGGAAGTCGTTGAGTTTTCTCAGCCGATCCAAGCACTGAGTTATCCTGACGTTGGAGTCTTGCGAGATACCCAACGAGAGTTAGTCGCACCGGTAACAAGGATTCCAGCCTCTGTCGCTTCAACAGCAGCGATACAACCTGAAGCTGCGCTTATCAATGCATCATCGAGCGCCGAAACTGGACCAGCGGTTGCTTCTGACGAGCAAGATGATTTGTTAGAGGGGATTGATTTCTCAACGTTATCACCTGATGTTGCCCAGCTCCTTCAGTCAGCAATGGAATCAGAGTCATCCGCCTCAACGTCAGACGATGTGTTCGCTCAGTCACTGTTAACGAATGATGCGAATCTGTGGGCGGGGCGTTTACCGGCTCTAAACTTTCAAACTCATGTTTATTCGTCAAATCCGAACAAGCGCTGGGTGAAAGTGAATAACACCGAATTCCAAGAGGGGAGTTGGCTGGCGGATGGGGTGAAGTTGGTGTCGATAGAACCGCAAGCTTGTGTTATCGAGTTTGATAACCAGCGCATCCAAGTTCCAGCGCTGTATGATTGGCAAGGTTAGCTAGAAAGTAATAAGGTCACCAAGTGGTGACCTTATTGATATCTGCTTATGCCCAGCCCGCTGGAGAGCGTTTTCTGCGTGGGATTACATGTGGAAGAATTAAGCCTAACAGTAAACCGATACCTGCAACGCCACCACCGTAAGTGAAGTACTTCATCAGTAGGTCATCTTTTTGCGTATCTAGCTTAGCGCGCAGATCACGAACTTCTGATTGCGATGCTAGTAATTGCTGATTCATTTCTGAGTTGCTTTTCTTCAACTGAGAAATCTGGCTGTTACTTGTTTCCAGAGAATCTACTAGTCCAGCTTTTTCTTTATCAGCATTCTCGTTCGCGTTTGCTAATTTCGCTTTTACTTCAGTCAATTCTTTTTCAAGGCGCGGTAAACGCGTGGTCATACTTTCTTGTGCAGTCACGAATTTGCTCGATACCCAACCTTTACGGCCGCGGTTATCAACCACTTCGCTGAAGCCATTTTCTTTATTAGTAGAAAGCAGTTTTACTTTTTCACCTGCATCCACGCTGCCAATGATTCGGTACTGATTACTCGGACCTGAATGCATGTAGGTAAATAGATTATCAGAGATATAGCGATCTTGCGCCATTGCAGAAGGTGCTGCAATGATTAGCGTAAAGATCATTAGAACCAATTTTTTCACGGTAAATCCTTTAACAGTCATCAAGCTTTCAGGGAAGGGGTAACCCCGAAGAGCAAATAGTATGAAGTTTCTTTTTATGGTGCAACAAAGAAGGGAGGCTAAGCCTCCCTTTCTGCGTGTTTGAGTCAATAATGACAGTCAGCTTACATTTCACTGACTTATATTTGATTAACCAAACGAGGCCTGAATCGCATAGAAGAACACAACAGCAAGCAATGCACCTGCTGGTAGAGTCACAATCCAAGAAGCGACGATGTTACGAATAACACCCAAGTTTAGTGCCGCAATACCACGAGCAAAACCTACACCAAGAATCGCACCTACAAGTGTTTGTGTCGTTGAGATTGGTAGACCTGTACCAGAGGCAAGTACTACTGTACATGCTGTCGCTAGCTGAGCTGCAAAGCCACGGCTAGGTGTCAATTCTGTAATACCAGTACCAACTGTCGCCATTACTTTATGACCTAGGGTCGCTAGACCAACGACGATACCAAAACCACCTAGTGGAAGAATCCACCAAACGATTTCGCTTTTACCAGTAATTGAACCCATGTGTTCTACTGTTGATACAACCGCTGCTAGTGGACCGATCGCGTTGGCTACATCGTTTGAACCGTGAGCAAATGCCATAGCACACGCGGTGATAACCATTAGTACGCTGAAGATGCCTTCTACGCCGGCAAAGCCGTGATCATCTTCGCGGTTAGCAAATTTCTTCTGGATGTAGAAGTAACCGCCAATCATAACAAGTGCAGAAACACCCGCGCCCCACATCCAAGCTTCGGTGTTGCTTAGGTGTAGACCAACGTGTTTAAGGCCCTTCTTAATTGTTACTAGCGCGATCACCATCGTGGTGATGAACATGTAAACAGGCACAAAACGCTTAGCGTTGAACAGTGGTTTCTCTGTATCGAAGATCAATCGTTGCGCGCTAACAAAAATTACGTAAGCGAAGAAACCAGAGATAATTGGTGTAATGATCCAGCTGCCTACGATACCTTGAACACTGCTCCAGTCTACTGCTTCTGTACCTACTGATACGCACGCAAAACCGATGATTGCACCGATGATTGAGTGAGTTGTTGATACCGGCCAGCCCATATATGACGCAAGCAGTAGCCACGTACCAGCCGCAAGAAGCGCTGACATCATGCCGTAAACAAGCACATCTGGTTGAGAAGCAAATAGAGAAGTTTCAATAACACCTTTACGGATTGTATCGGTTACTTCGCCACCGGCTAGATAAGCACCAGCAAATTCGAAAATCATCGCAATGATGATTGCTTGTTTAACAGTCAGAGCTTTGGAGCCAACTGACGTACCCATCGCATTGGCCACGTCGTTTGCACCAATACCAATTGCCATCATGAAGCCAAAAATGGCCGCAACAATAATCAGGACAGTGCCATAGTTCGCAAGGATATCCATCGTAATACCTAGTTGTTTGATAATAATCGGAGCCAAATTTTAAACACGAGAAAACCCCTTAAGCGTCGAAATACTCATCGCCTAACTGGGGTGTGTCTTAAAGATGTGCTCGTTATTGAGTTAACTTACATTTATGAGCGGGAAAGCATTACTTCTAATCGAGCACCTACACGCTGTGCTTGATCGGCAATACCGCCTACCCATTCTAAAATCTTGTACAGGAACATCACGTCGATAGGGTTCAGATCTTGCTCAATCGCCATTAATTGTTGACGAAGTTGGATCTGCATCGCATCGGTGTCATCTTCGATTTTATCTAGTTGATTAATCATTTCTGCAACTAGAGTAACTTCGCGACCTTTGAATCCTGTTTCTAGCAGTTCATCCAATTCGCTGATCACTTTTTGAGCTTGCTGTGCTGCGTCTAAACAACGCTTCACGTAAGCAATAAAGTTTTCTTGAAGAGGAGCAGGAATAGCGAGTTGGCGGCCATAAACGCGACCGGCAATGTCTTTTGCTAGATTTGCAAGTTTGTCTTGCTGTGTCAGTAGTTCCAACATGTCACTACGATCTACAGGCATGAACAAACCTCGAGGAAGTTTGATACGAATTTCGCGCTTGAGTACGTCCGCTTCTTTCTCTAGATGAGAAATTTGTGCACGAATTTCTGATGCTGTTTCCCAGTCACCTTGAGCACAAACCTCAAAGAAATTAACTAGGTGAGAGCAACATTCGTTAACGCACACTACGTGACGCTGCAAAGGCTTAATAGGGGACTTTGCAAATAACCCCATAATTGTATTTACTGGCATGGTCATTCAACCTACTAAATATAACCCATAAGTAACAATACACCCTTTACGGGCGAAATGTTGTGCGATGGCTATAAAGGCGCGCATGGTAACGCATTAAATCCATCATTAAAACTGTTTTAGATCATCAATTGAGCGATATTTCACTCTTGCCGAGTACGAAATATAGCAATATCCTGTCTCTATCTGCTTTGAAAGGTATAACTATGGAAACCGAGATAGAACTGAAGTTTTTTGTTTCTCCAGATTTTTCAGAAACTTTACGCCAAAAAATTTCTGAAGCAAAGATACTTCAGCATAGCTGTCGTGAGCTGGGTAACACTTATTTTGATACACCAGAAAACTGGCTAAGACAGCATGATATTGGTCTGCGCATTCGCCGTTTCGATGAGGTTTATGTTCAAACGGTAAAAACGGCAGGGCGAGTCGTTGCTGGTTTACATCAACGCCCTGAATACAATGCTGAACATACAGGCAATGAACCTGACTTATCTCTGCATCCTGGTGATATTTGGCCAATGGGCAAAGACATCGACACGCTACAAGCTGAGTTATCGCCTCTTTTCTCGACTAACTTTACGCGTGAGCAATGGCTCATTGCGATGGCAGACGGCAGCCAAGTGGAAGTTGCTTTCGATCAAGGTGAAGTTATTTCCGGAGAAGAGAGAGATACGATCTGCGAAGTAGAGCTTGAACTAAAATCGGGCCAAACTGATGCGTTGTTCACGTTGGCGCGCAGTCTAAGTGATACAGGTGGTATGCGCTTAGGAAACCTGAGCAAAGCGGCTCGTGGTTATCGTCTTGCACTTGGCTACAGTGGCGATGAAGTAAAGGCAATGGAGCTGGTAGCGACAGATAAGAACGACACAGTTGAGTCTTGCTTAATCACGTCACTAGAGCATGCGTTATCTCACTGGCACAATCATGAGCAAATTTATTCTGAACGCGAGTCGATTGACGCTCTGCATGAAATAAAGAACTCTATCAGTTTCATTCGTCAGACCTTGACCATCTATGGTGCGATTGTACCTCGTAAGGCTAGTGCATTGATTCGTCAGGAACTTAAATGGTTGGAACAAGAGCTTGAATGGATTAAGCAGTATGACTATTTAGAAGATCTGTTAGAAGATAAAGGGCATGCATTACGTAAACTTGATGCTCGTAAATTCTTAATTGCTGAGTTGAGTGAGATTCAACGTGAATTGCCTTCACGTGAAGATACCTTGGCGCAATTTAATTCTGCTCGCTATACCGCTTTACTATTAGATTTAAGTCGTTGGATCTTAACTCGTGGTTGGCAACCTTTCTTAGATGATAAATCGCGCCAAGCGATGGCACAGAATATTCAGCCTTTTTCGGTTGAACAACTTGAGCGTACTTGGCATGAGTTAATGGAAGCGTTTCCGCCAGAAAAAGTCATGGCTCCTCAGGATTACATTGAACAGCAATATCGCTTGATGCGTAACCTGTACACTGGCGTTGGTTTTGCTAGTTTATATGATGCAGTTGAACGAAATAGCTTCCGTTTACCATGGGCTGATTTGCTGCAAGGGATTGATGATCTTCTTACTTTAAAACCATTGGAAATGATGGTCGAGAGACTTGAAGGGGAAGAGCGTGAACAATTGGAACGCTGGTTGTTCCGCCAAGAAACATCAATCTTGCACGCGATGGAACAGACTCGCGTAATTTGCATTGAAGCGGAGCCTTATTGGCAAGAATAGCCAGATGAATGGTGTAAAAAAGAGAGCCTAGGCTCTCTTTTTTTATGCGTAGCGTTTTCTGCTGGTTACTTGTCGAGAGATTTGAGAGACGAGCCTTGATGCAGTTTGTCTATGTCCTTACTCATTTTTCTCTCTAGCTTTTCAAGGCGTTGCAGAATCACTTGCTGTTGCTCTAGCAGCATCAGCATCTGCTTTTCCTTCTGCTCCGCTTTTAACGCCTGCATTTTGCTGGGTGACGTGATCACTGACGTAATCAAGCCCGAGATCATACCAAATAATCCGACCCCACTGAGTATGACTGCCGCAGCAACGACTTTACCTAATTCAGTCACAGGATAGTGATCGCCGTATCCCACAGTGGAAATGGTGACGAGTGCCCACCAAAGCGCATCTCCTCCGGTTTTTATATTGGCTTCAGGGGAGTGCCCTTCAGCAAACAGCATGACACTTGAACCAAGGGTCAAAAGCACAACCAGCAGTAGCAGAATTGAAGCAATAGTCGTTTCTTTGCGGTTACTGAGAAGTTGCTGAATGATATTTCGGCTAGAGCGAATGACTAGAATGACTCGCAAAATATGAAAAATGCGTGCGAAGCGTAAAGGTTCGATCATGGGCACACTAGCAATGAAATCGATCCAATGCTTTTTCATAAAATGAGCTCTATCTTCGGCACGGATCAAATCAATCGTAAGTTGTAGAAGAAAAATACTACAAACAATGAAGTCTAAGCCGATAAGAATATGACGTGTCTCGGAGTTTATTGGTAAAAACAATAGGGCTGAGATCACAAATAGCGCCATAAAAGAGAGAATTAGTGACAGCAAGCTCATCGGCTTGGTTTCGTCTTTGTTATCATTTCTTTTCATACGAAGCTCGAAATAATTATAGGTGCTAATACTAAAGTACCACTTTTTTAAAGGCACTTTCCGCCGATGTAGAAAGAATATATGACTTAGTGGAGAACTAACAATGACGACAATGGCATTTAAGCCATGGGAACGAGTGATTACGGATATTCGTCTCGTTCCTAAAATGGCCATGCTGATGGTGTTCAGTACCTTACTGATCGTCGGCAAGCAATTATGGGACGCTGAAACCTTCTACAACTCACTTCTTGCTGCGACAAGTAATGATGCCGTCGCACGAGAACATTATGAAGCATACTTGGTTGATGTAATTTGGCAAACAATTGCCTTAATTGGTGTTTTTATTTTTGTTCTCCTGTTTGCTGCACGAATTATGTTACGTCAAACCAATTACTTAAATGAAGCCATTAAACGCATGGCGAGTGGCGATTTAAGTACACCTGTTCGTCTTGAATGTCGTGATGAGTACGGTGATGTTGCTCGTGAATTAGAGCGAACAAGAACTCAATTACAAGACCTAATCAAAACTCAAGTGAGTTCTTCTCAAGAACTTTCTGGCTTAACGGAAGTAATGACATTGAGCATGTCAGAAACCAAAGAGTCGGCAATGGAAGAATTTCAAGAGATCGATCAACTCGCGACAGCGATGAGCGAAATGACCTCTACGGTACAAACTGTGGCAGACCATGCGCAAAATGCTTCTTCACTAACAGAGAGCGCTTCGAGCCAAGCGGCAACTGGACAGCGTTTCGTGCAAGATACAGTTGGGAAGATTAGTGAGCTTTCTCAAGATATCGCGGCATCAGCGCAAGCGGTAAACCAAGTTGAAGAAAGTGTTGAAAAGATTGGCAGTGTGGTTGGGACTATCCAAGGTATCTCTGAGCAAACGAACTTGCTTGCATTGAACGCTGCGATTGAAGCTGCGCGTGCCGGAGAAGCGGGTCGTGGCTTTGCTGTGGTAGCGGATGAAGTACGCAATTTAGCACAGCGCACTCAGCAAGCGACGGTAGAGATTCAAGATATGATTTCTCAACTGCAAAGTAGCGCAAATTCAGCTGTGGAGTTGATGGAGAAAAGTGTCGTTGAGGCAGCCGAAGGTGTTGAATTGGTCACCAATGCGGGTAGCGAGTTGGATGGCATTGTTTCACAGGTCAACCAAATTAATGATATGAACTTCCAAATAGCGACGGCGGCAGGTCAGCAAAGTAGTGTTGCAGAAGAGATGAGCCAAAATCTTACTAATGTGCGCGAACTGGTGGAAGCTTCGGTGACCGTTGTCTCTGAATTACTCGAAACGTCTGAAATTATGCAGAGAAACGCTGAAGAGTTAGATAAGAAAATTACCGCATTCAAAGTGTGATCTCACAGAGTGACTCAATAAACGCCTGCGAATTGTTTGCAGGCGTTTTTTATTGTCCAAAGTTTGTTATAACTAACTGAACAAAATCAAATAGGGCTGTGCCCCTTCGCTAATCAAGCTTTTCTCAACAAGGAAGAATCATGCCGTTGCCTTCATCTCTTACTTCGATATCGCAATCTGCCTTGGCCAACTTAGAGCATTATCCATTTTCGCAACATTGGCCTGAAGAGGTTGTTCAGCAATTGGAACATGTCGCGGGCTTGAGCCAGTTTGTCATTGAAATTTTGGCAAAAGATGAGCAATTGTGTAATGAACTGCCAGCCATGCTCGAGCAAAAGGAGCGGCATAGTCTTTATCGTGACGTTCTTGCTGCGCAGTTATCTCATTGCAGCGATGAAATGAGTGGGCAGCGGGTATTGAGGCAGTTCCGCAATCGAGAAATGGCTTACATTGCTTGGCGTGACTTTTGTGGTAGTTGGTCCCTTGAAGAAAGCTTAGAGCACCTTTCTCAACTGGCTGAAGCGATGATCTTCGAAACTTATCAATGGCAATATAAAGCCTGTTGTGAGTTATGGGGAACGCCTTGTAATGAGCAAGGTGAAGCGCAGCCGATGTTAATCATTGGTATGGGTAAGTTGGGAGGTGGTGAGCTCAACTTTTCTTCCGATATCGATTTGATTTTTACTTATCCGGAAAACGGTGAAACGCAAGGCGCTCGCCGAAGTATTGCTAACGCTCAATTCTTTACTCGTTTAGGACAGCGCATTATTAAAGCGCTCGATCAGCAAACCTTTGATGGTTTCTGTTATCGCGTTGATATGCGTATTCGTCCATTTGGTGATAGCGGTCCATTAGTAATGAGTTATGCCGCGCTTGAAGATTACTATCAAGAGCAAGGACGTGACTGGGAACGCTACGCCATGATCAAGGCGCGCGTTATGGGGCGTGAAATGTACCCAGAGTACCAAGAGTTGCGTCAGATGTTGCGTCCATTTGTATTTCGCCGTTATATCGATTTTAGTGCTATTCAATCTTTGCGCCGTATGAAGTCGATGATCAGCAGCGAAGTGCGTCGTCGTGGCTTGAGCAATAACATTAAGCTGGGTGCGGGTGGTATTCGAGAAGTGGAGTTTATTGCTCAGGTCTTTCAGTTGATCCGAGGCGGACGTGAACCAAGCCTGCGTCAGCGCGGTTTACTGGTCACTTTAGATGCGATTGACGAGCTCGAATTACTGAGCAAACAAGAAGTCGTCCATTTGCGAGATGCGTATAAGTTCCTGCGACGTCTTGAGAACTTATTACAAGCCATGGCAGATAAACAAACACAAACGTTACCTGATGGCGAGATTGAGCGTTTGCAACTTGCGGTCGCAATGGGCTTTCAAGATTGGTCACAACTGCAGCAGCAAGTTGAACTAAACATGACCAATGTGCACGCAGTGTTTACTCATTTGATCGGTGATGATGAAGAAGAGCAGAGCGAGGTTGCCAAACACTTCAGTGAGTTGTGGGACATGGCGCAGCACAGCGATGTAATTGAAAACATCCTCACCAATGATATTCAGGTCGCTGAACCGGAAAAGATGGCGCAAACCATCATCACTTTCAAACAGGACTTAGCAAAGAAAACGCTAGGGCCGCGTGGGCGAGAAGTGCTAAATCGCTTAATGCCGAAAATATTCCAAGCGATCTTCGCTCATGCGGATGCTGAGTTTGGTTTACCACGAGTCCTGCATTTGTTGCATCGCATCGTGACACGTACCACTTACTTAGAGCTATTGGATGAACATGGCGCTGCTTTGACTCAACTTGTGCGTCTATGTACCGCGAGTCCAATGATTTCTGAGCAGCTTGGGCGCTACCCAATTCTGCTTGATGAGCTGATTGACCCACAGCATTTGTATAACCCAATTCCTCTTGAGTCATATCGTACAGAATTGCGCGATTATCTTGCTCGTATCCCAGAAGATGATATGGAACAGCAGATGGAAGCGCTGCGCCAGTTTAAGCAGATTTGTATCTTACGCATTGCCGCTGCGGATATCGCGGGTGTGTTGCCTGTGATGAAAGTGAGTGACCACTTAACTTATTTGTCGGAAGCGATTGTTGAGTGTGTGGTTAACCAAGCTTGGCTGCAGATGGTGGCGAAATATGGGCAGCCTAACCATCTTAAAGATCGTGAAGGTAAAGGCTTTGCGGTCGTTGGTTACGGGAAAGTTGGTGGGTGGGAGCTTGGCTATAACTCCGATTTAGATATCGTGTTTATGCACGACTGCCCAGTGAGTGCTTATACCGATGGTAAGAAAGATATTGATGGCCGTCAGTTCTATTTGCGTCTTGCACAGCGCATTATCCATATTTTCTCAATCCGTACTGCATCGGGCATTCTGTATGAAGTGGACACTCGCTTACGTCCATCGGGCGCTTCGGGATTATTAGTCAGTCCAACGGATGCGTTTGACGAGTACCAACGCACGGAAGCATGGACTTGGGAGCATCAAGCATTGGTGCGCGCGCGTATGATCTATGGTGATGAACCGCTACAACGAGCGTTCCATGAGATCCGTCATGGGATCTTATGTCTGCCACGTGAAACCGAAGAGTTGAAAAAGCAAGTGGTTGATATGCGTATAAAAATGCGCGATCACTTAGGTGGCAAAAAAGCCGGTCGTTTTATGTTGAAGCAAGACCCCGGCGGGATTACGGATATTGAGTTTCTCGCGCAATACTTGGTGCTTAATTACAGTCATGATAAACCAAAGCTAACGCGATGGTCGGATAACGTGCGTATATTCGAATCGCTCATCGCTCAGGGGATCATGGATGAGTATCAGGCAATGGCGGTAACCAACGCCTATACTTCGATGCGTGACCAAATCCATCACCGTAATTTGCTTAACCTAGATGCCGATGTTGCTGATGATAAATTTACTCAAGAGCGCCAATTAGTCGTGGACGTCTGGCAGCAGTGGTTAGTATCTTAGTGGTTAGATAATCAAAAGGTTTTGACCCTTCTGGCGCTATGATAAACTTTGCCCAGAATTAAATAGTGGAGTTCCATGATGAAACCAATCCTACCTGACTACAGTCAAGCGGGTGTGCTAATTGTTGGTGACGTAATGCTAGACCGTTACTGGTATGGTCCAACCGGTCGTATTTCGCCAGAAGCACCTGTTCCAGTAGTGAAAGTAGAAAACAACGAAGAGCGTCCTGGTGGTGCTGCTAACGTAGCAATGAATATCGCCTCACTAGGTGGACACGCACACATCGTGGGTTTAACAGGGATTGATGAACCAGCTAAAGTGTTGAACGAAACGTTATCAGCACTAAAAGTGAAATGTGATTTTGTTTCACTACCAAATCTGCCAACCATTACCAAGCTTCGTGTATTGAGCCGTGGTCAGCAGCTCATTCGTCTCGACTTTGAAGAACCGTTTGAAGGCGTCGACCCAGAGCCGATCCTCGATCGCATGGAGCAAGCACTGCCAAAAGTCAAAGCCGTAGTTTTCTCCGACTACGCTAAAGGTGCGCTAGAGCATGTGCAGCAATTTATTCAAAAAGCTCGCGCAGCCAACGTCCCAGTATTTATCGACCCGAAAGGTGCCGATTTCGAACGTTACCGTGGTGCGACACTGCTGACGCCAAACATGTCGGAATTTGAGCATGTGGTTGGTAAAGTGAAATCAGAACAGGATCTGGTTGAAAAAGCATTGGGACTGATCGAACAGTTTGATTTTGAAGCGCTATTGGTAACACGCAGTGAACATGGCATGACATTGATCCGCCGTGGTCAAGAGCCATTCCATCTGCCGACTCAAGCAAAAGAAGTGTTCGACGTGACGGGCGCTGGTGATACTGTGATTTCTGTATTGGCGGCTTCTGTATCAGCGGGTAAACCTCTTGATCAAGCGTGTGCGCTCGCAAATGCGGCGGCAGGTGTGGTCGTGGGTAAACTGGGTACTTCAACGCTATCAACGATTGAATTGGCGGAAGCGATTCATGGTAGCCATGACACGGATTTCGGCGTAATTGCTGAGTCAGCCTTGATTGAAGCCGTCAAGAAGGCGCAAGGTCGTGGTGAGAAAGTTGTCATGACTAATGGTTGCTTTGATATTTTGCATGCAGGCCATGTTTCTTACCTGAATCATGCTGCTCAATTAGGCGATCGTTTGATTGTGGCGGTGAATACTGATGAGTCAGTGAAGCGTCTGAAAGGTCCTGGTCGTCCGGTTAACCCAACAGATCGCCGTATGGCGGTGCTGGCAGGCTTAGGCGCGGTTGATTGGGTTGTGCCGTTTGGTGAAGATACGCCACAACGATTAATTGCTGAAGTGCTGCCTGATCTATTGGTGAAGGGTGGTGATTACAAACCGGAAGAGATTGCTGGTGGTAAAGAAGTGATTGCCAATGGCGGTGAAGTAAAAGTTCTCAACTTTGAAGATGGCTGCTCAACCAGTGAAATCATCAATGCGATTAAAGGCGGCAAAGGCTAACTAGCACTGCTAACCCAAATGATTAGACGCTCATCTTTGATGGGCGTTTTTTTTGCTCGCTAGGCGTGTGGCAGGCGTAAAAAACAAAAAAGGAGCCTTGGGCTCCTTTTTTATAATTCAGCTGAAGATTAGTCTTCTAGCTCACCACAGAAGCGGTAACCTTCACCGTGGATAGTCGCGATGATCTCTGGTGTACCAGACACTGATTCAAAGTGCTTACGGATACGACGGATTGTTACGTCAACCGTACGGTCATGTGGCTTAAGCTCACGACCAGTCATTTTCTTCAGTAGATCCGCACGAGTTTGGATCTTACCTGGGTTCTCACAGAAGTGTAGTAGTGCACGGAACTCTGAACGAGGAAGCTTGTAGCTATCGCCATCAGGGCTCACTAGAGAGCGACTGTTGATGTCTAGAACCCAACCGTTGAATTGGTATTTCTCAACACTACGTTTCTCTTCTTGAACTGAACTAGAGTTCATTGAACGGTTTAGTAGGTTGCGAGCGCGGATAGTGAGTTCGCGTGGGTTAAATGGTTTAGTGATGTAATCATCTGCACCGATTTCAAGACCAAGGATCTTATCAACTTCGTTGTCACGACCAGTCAAGAACATCAGTGCCACATTTGCTTGCTCACGCAGTTCACGAGCTAGCAATAGACCATTTTTACCAGGTAGGTTGATGTCCATGATCACCAAGTTGATTTGACTTTCAGTCAAAATATGGTGCATCTCTTCACCGTCACTGGCTTCAAAAACAGCGTATCCCTCTGCTTCAAAAATACTCTTTAGAGTGTTACGAGTTACTTGCTCATCTTCAACGATAAGAATCTGCGGGGTTTGCATCGGCGTTACCTAAACTTGTGAAAAAATGTGCTAATAGAATAAATTCTAGGCAAAAACATTACTTACAGGTAATTGATTTTGACAATATACCAAAGACTATAAAAAAACACTTCTTTACATGCCCGCCATCCTTGGTGTTACTTTCTTTCAAAAGAGGTTCCGTATCCTCATTCATACTATTAAGCGTTTGACTCGGATTTTATAGAGTTAACAGCATGCTAACAATGCACAAATGTTAATTCCATTCACTTTGTTGATTTATATCAAGAGATTCTTTGTAACAGATATTAATAGTAAATGACAGTTGTAAATTTATTGGTTATATGATGATTGATGCTCATTTTTGGCAAGCTTACTGTGATCCATACTTCAAATTTGAAAATAGAATTCCAACTGGTGATTTTGTGATTATTACGGCGAATAATCCAGCGAGCTATAGACTGGAAGAACAGGAAAACCTTATAAGAAATAAATGTTTGCAGTGTGATCTAGCTCCACATATTTTACATAATGTTTTAGTGGGGAATGAGGACTTTTCCTGGTCAGAAGCAAGCTTTGCAAGCTCAATTTCTGTGCAGTTGGCTATTGAGCTTGCGCAAAAATATCAGCAGAATGCTATCTACTTTGTTCAAGATGAACAGCTCAAATTGTTATCTTGCCTACCAGATAGAACAATAATTAACCTAGGGAAATGGGGGCATAGGATCAGATAAGGAATACCTATTTAGTTCATGGAGGAAGACATGAGAGACATTACACCGGACATTTGTGACAAATTTGAAAGCCACGTTAATTACGTAAATTTACCACTTTGTAATTTTGGGCAACGTACTGCTTTTTGGGGAAAAATTGTTACCATACGTTGTTATCACGATAACTCTAAAGTGCGTGAAGTATTAGGGCAGGATGGCACTGGAAAGGTTTTAGTGGTAGATGGTAATGGCTCGTGTCAACGAGCTTTACTTGGTGATCAATTAGCTATTTTAGCGATAGAGAACAATTGGGAAGGTATCATCATCAATGGTGCGATCCGTGATGCTGCAGTTATTGCTGAAATGGATATTGGTGTGCAAGCTTTAGGTACTTGCCCATTTAAAACCGAAAAGCGAGGTGCGGGTGACGTTGATGTAATGCTTACTATCCATAACCAAATGATCCAGCCTGGAGACTATATCTACGCGGATTGGAATGGCGTGCTTACGTCGAGTGAATTACTGAATTGGTGTTGATAGTCAGTTAGAAGCGAAAACCAATCCCCACTTCAAAACCTTGTTGCCACTCTTGATAATCGAGAGTGGCATGTAGATCAAGATGTTCAGTTAAATGAACACGACTTGATACTTCTGCGGCAATACCGTTTTCTTGCCCTTCAGGGGCGTCTTCATTGTTATAAGAGTGCAAGGTACTCTTTAACGATAAACGCGGAGAAACTTGGTACTTCAGTCCACTCAGAAAACCACTTTCCTTGTTTTTATCCAGTCGAGTACCGACATACACATCAACTTTATCAAATAAGTTATAGGCATAACCACTGTCTATAGTCCAAGAGTCAAAGCTATGCTGATTGCTATCACTGGATAGAAATAGTTTGTGTGGAGACTTTTCAGAGTCGATTTTTAGCTCAGGAAGATCGGCAGCAAACGCCCCCCAACTAAGAAGGGTAAAGGTAAGGCTAATTAGTATTCTCATAAGCCGCCTCAATCCGAAGGTTGAAATCAATTATTCCACTGCATGCACAATTAAAGCATAGATCTCACTCATTGGTCGTAGTTTTTAACTAAAAGCGATCAAATTTGCTATATACGTTGGGTTTGTATGCGATTTCAGTCGTTAAATCGAGCTTGATTGGTTGGTTTTTATGCTTGAAAAATAAAGTTTTCGTTGACTAGATGTTGTTAAATAAGGTAAACGTAGAGGTAAGCAAACATACAGCAGCGAAATTTACATGCGAATCGACAGCCTAAACGTAATGACCACAACCATTATTATTACCGACACTACGCGCGTTGGGGCAGGCTGCTAAGCGTAAAAAATCAAAAAAAAGGCCTGTATCCCAAACGGACACAGGCCTTTTTTTATACCAATTTATCGAGAATTCGGAGGAAGGGATGCGAGTTTTAAAATTTGGTGGTTCATCACTAGCCGATGCTGACCGCTTTTTGCGAGCGGCAGACATAATTGCTAATAATGCCCAACAAGAAGAAGTAGCTGTAGTGCTATCAGCACCAGGGAAAACCACTAATAAGTTAGTGGCCGTTATCGAAGCTGCTTTGAAAGGCAGTGATGCCGAATTACAAATTGCCGAAATCGAGGATTTATTCCGCGGACTATTAGCTGAAATTCAGCAATCAGTACCTAATTTGGATGCGAATGGTTATAACCATCAAGTTAAGAGTTCGTTGACGCAATTGCGTCAGTTTGTCAGTGGCATTAGCCTTTTGGGTATGTGTCCTGACAATGTAAACGCGCGTATTATCAGTAAAGGTGAACGAGTTTCTATCCAGTTAATGCAAGCGGTGTTAGAAGCGAAAGGACAGCCTGCGAGTTTAATCGACCCTGTTGAATACTTGCTTGCGCGAGGTGACCACCTTGAAGCTATGGTTGATGTTGAAATTTCTACCGAAAACTTCCGCGCTAAGCCACTGCCGCAAGGGCATGTAAATATTATGCCGGGCTTCACGGCTGGTAACGCTAAAGGTGAGTTAGTGACATTGGGCCGTAATGGTTCGGATTATTCAGCAGCAGTCCTTGCGGCGTGTTTACGTGCAGAGTGTTGTGAAATTTGGACTGACGTGGACGGCGTCTACAACTGTGATCCGCGTTTAGTGGATGATGCGCGTTTACTTAAATCACTGAGTTACCAAGAAGCGATGGAGCTTTCTTATTTTGGTGCATCAGTGCTGCATCCTAAGACGATTGCACCAATCGCTCAATTCCATATCCCATGCTTGATTAAAAATAGCTTTAACCCGCAAGGCGCGGGCACTTTGATCGGTCAAGACACAGGTGAAGACAAGTTAGCGATCAAAGGCATTACTACACTAAGCGATTTAACTATGGTCAACGTTTCAGGCCCTGGCATGAAAGGGATGGTTGGCATGGCAAGTCGCGTATTCGGTGCGATGTCATCTGCTGGTGTATCAATTGTGCTTATCACACAGTCTTCTTCTGAGTACAGCATCAGTTTCTGTATCGAAGCGGAAGATAAAGCTTTAGCAGAGCAAGCGCTAAAAGATGCCTTTGAACTTGAACTTAAAGATGGGCTGTTAGAGCCTGTTGAATACATCAATAACGTGGCTATTGTAACGCTAGTGGGTGATGGCATGCGCACCTCTCGTGGTGTGGCTTCTCAATTCTTCTCGTCTTTGGCTGAAGTCAACGTCAACATCGTCGCGATTGCGCAAGGTTCATCGGAGCGCGCGATTTCTGCCGTGATCCCAGAAGATAAGATCTCTGAAGCGATCAAAGCGTGTCACGAAAATCTATTCAACTCCAAACACTTCCTTGATGTGTTTGTGGTCGGTGTCGGTGGCGTAGGTGGTGAACTGGTTGATCAGATCCAACGTCAACAAGCCAAACTGGCCGATAAAGGTATTGTGCTGCGCGTATGTGGTTTAGCGAACAGCAAAGGCGTATTACTTGATGGCCAAGGTTTACCTCTCGAGCATTGGCGTGATCGCCTCAACGGCGTTTCTGAGCAGTTTAGCTTGGCGAGCCTTAAGTCTTTGGTTCAGCGCAATCATATTATCAACCCTGTGCTGGTGGACTGTACGTCAAGCGAAGCCATCGCTAATCAATATGCTGATTTCTTAGCAGCGGGTTTCCATGTTGTAACACCAAACAAGAAAGCCAATACCGCCAGCATGTCTTACTACCATCAACTGCGTAATGTTGCGCGTAGCTCTCGTCGTAAATTGATGTACGAGACAACGGTAGGCGCAGGTTTACCTGTAATTGAGAACCTGCAGAACCTAATTTCAGCGGGTGATGAGCTTGAGCGCTTTACGGGTATATTGTCGGGTTCGCTTTCTTATATCTTTGGTAAGTTAGATGAAGGCATGACGCTAAGCCAAGCAACGAATATCGCAAAAGACAACGGTTTCACTGAACCAGATCCACGTGATGATCTATCTGGTATGGATGTGGCTCGTAAGCTGCTTATTCTTGCTCGTGAAGCAGGCATGGCACTTGAGTTAGAAGATGTTGTGGTTGATCAAGCACTACCACCGGGTTTTGATGATTCAGGCAGTATTGATGAATTCATGCAGCGTTTGCCGGAGGCGGATGCCTACTTCCAAGAGCAAGTTGCGAAAGCTCGCGCAGAAGGCAAAGTACTGCGTTATGTCGGTGAAATTGCCGATGGGCAATGTCGTGTAAGTATTGCGGCAGTGGATGAAAATGATCCAATGTTTAAGATCAAAGATGGTGAAAATGCATTGGCGTTTTATAGTCGATACTACAATCCAATCCCACTGGTATTACGTGGCTATGGCGCGGGTACAGAAGTAACAGCAGCCGGTGTATTCGCTGATGTAATGCGTACACTTGGCTGGAAACTGGGGGTATAACCATGAGTCGTGGTATGGATGTAGTGGTTTATGCGCCAGCATCAATTGGTAACGTCAGTGTTGGTTTCGATGTGCTGGGAGCTGCAGTGTCACCCATTGACGGCACTTTACTTGGCGATCGTGTCTTGGTTCGCCAAGGTGAAGAAGCATTTTCTCTTAACACTGCAGGTAGCTTTGTTTCTAAGCTACCCGCCGATCCGAAGGAAAATATCGTTTACGATTGTTGGCGAGTGTTTGCGCGTGAATTAGATCGTAAGGGTGAAGCGTTACTTCCGGTCGCAATGACACTCGAAAAGAACATGCCGATTGGCTCAGGGCTTGGTTCAAGTGCTTGTTCGATTGTCGCGGCACTTGATGCGTTAAATCGCTTCCATGGCGAACCATTAAGCGAGATGGAACTGCTTGCTCTGATGGGAGAAATGGAAGGACAAATCTCTGGTGGTATTCATTATGACAATGTAGCGCCTTGCTACCTTGGTGGGCTGCAATTGATGCTGGAAGAGCTAGGGATTATTAGTCAAGAAGTGCCATGTTTTGATGAGTGGTACTGGGTGATGGCCTATCCGGGGATTAAGGTATCAACCGCTGAAGCACGCTCGATATTACCTTCACAATATCGACGCCAAGATGTGATTGCTCATGGGCGTAACCTAGCTGGTTTTGTTCATGCGTGTCATTCCAATCAGCCAGAACTTGCTGCAAAAATGATCAAAGACGTGATCGCAGAACCTTATCGTGAGAAACTATTACCGGGTTTTGCTGATGCGCGCAAATACGCCACTTCAGCGGGTGCTCTTGCGACAGGTATTTCAGGTAGTGGTCCGACACTATTTAGTATTTGTAAAGAGAAAGACATCGCTGAGCGTGTTGCTCAATGGCTCGAACAAAATTACGTACAAAATGAAGAGGGATTCGTTCATGTTTGTCGTTTAGATAAACAAGGTTCGAAAGTGACAGGAAGTGAGCTATGAAGCTGTACAATATAAAAGAAAATGACGAACAAGTATCCTTTGGTCAAGCTGTTCGCCAAGGGTTAGGCCGCAATCAAGGTCTGTTTTTTCCATCGCAACTGCCACAGTTTGACGATGTTGATGCGCTTTTAGATGAAGATTTTATCGCGCGTAGTACTAAAATTTTGTCAGCATTGATCGGTGATGAGCTTGCTTCAGAGCAGGTAAATGCCATGGTTGATGCTGCATTTCAGTTTCCAGCACCGATTAAACAAGTCAAGCAGGGCGTTTATGCTCTAGAGTTATTCCACGGTCCGACACTGGCGTTCAAAGATTTTGGTGGCCGTTTTATGGCGCAGTCTTTAGCGGCGGTTTCTAATGGCGGGAAAATTACCATTCTAACTGCAACGTCAGGTGACACTGGTGCGGCTGTCGCTCATGCTTTCTATGGTATGGAAGACATTAATGTGGTGATCCTGTACCCGAAAGGTAAGATCAGCCCGCTACAGGAAAAGCTATTCTGTACATTAGGTAAGAACATTCATACTGTCGCGATTGATGGCGATTTTGATGCTTGTCAGGCGCTGGTGAAGCAGGCATTTGATGACGCAGCGCTGCGTGAAGAGATTGGTTTGAACTCAGCAAACTCAATCAATATCAGCCGTTTAATGGCGCAGATCTGTTACTACTTTGAAGCAGCAGCGCAGCTAACTAAGCAGCAACGTGAAAATCTCGTTGTGTCTGTACCTAGTGGTAACTTTGGCAACCTAACGGCCGGTTTGTTGGCGAAAGCAATGGGGCTACCAATTAAGCGTTTTATTGCTGCGACTAACGTTAACGACACCGTTCCGCGTTACCTAGAAACAGGTCAATGGGATCCTAAACCGACAGTGGCAACCACGTCGAATGCAATGGATGTCAGCCAACCAAACAACTGGCCGCGTATCGAAGAGTTGTGCCAAATCAAAGGTTGGGGATTAGATACACTCGGTAAAGGTGCGGTAACCGATCAGCAGAGTGCGGAAGCGGTGCAAGAACTTCACCAGTTAGGGTATCTATGTGAGCCACATGGCGCAATTGCGTACCGAGTTTTAGGAGAGCAATTAGCGGAAGGCGAGACAGGTTTATTCCTATGTACCGCACATCCAGCTAAGTTCAAAGAAGTTGTGGATGACATTCTAAGTAGTGATATCGATTTACCTGCGCCACTTGCTAAACATGCGGCGATGGAGCTTCTATCGGAAGACCTGGCTAATGACTTTGAAGCCTTAAAACAAGTACTGAGAAAAGTGCAGAAATAGAAAAAAGGTCGCGAAAGCGACCTTTTTTAATGGATGTGGGAATTGGGAACGCCAATAAATGGCTTACAGAGCACAAAGCGGTAAACCGCTTTGTTTACGGAAATTACGAACTTTTTCCAACTTCCCGAAGTTCAGCTAGGCTGAGCGTTCTCGAAACGAGGCATTTGCCAAGTGTTCCCGCCTCCCGAAGCACTGCGTTTTAAGTATTAAACCTATATTGCAGAAGAACTCGGTCTGAATTAGCTCTTTCCCGTAGCGAAGCTTTGCTGAGCGTTTTCGAAGCGAGGCATTAGCCGAGTGTTCCCGCCTCCCGAAGCACTGCGTTTTACGCATTAAAGCTATATTGCAGAAGAACTCGGTCTGAATTAGCTCTTTCCCGTAGCGAAGCTTTGCTGAGCGTTCTCGAAAAGAGGCATTTGCCGAGTGTTCCCGCCACCCGAAGCACTGCGTTTTACGCAGTGCGTTCTCTTAACCTTTCAGGTTAACGATTCAATGCAAAAATAGGCAGAGACAAATGCCAGCGAATTGCACCTAAACGAATCACCAGTGTTGAGATAACACCTACTAAAAACGCCGTGTCATTGCTGCAACCCATAGCTAACGCTGAGGTATGGAATCCACCTCCGATAATACACGCAGTGGCATACACCTCGCTTCTGAGTACCATTGGTACTTCTCTGGCGAGCACATCGCGAATAATACCGCCGCCACACCCCGTGATTACGCCCATGATGATGGCAACCAGCGCTGAATCTTGAAACATCATCGCTTTTTCTACGCCGATGCCCACAAATACGGCTAAGCCAACCGCGTCACAGACCGGTAAAATCCACCACGCTAGGCGCTTAGGTCGACGAACAATCAACATAGTAAGCAGGCAGGTGACAAAGATAACCCACAAATAGTTAGTATCGGTTATCCAAAAAACTGGTGTGGCGCCAAGCGACATATCACGAATAGTACCGCCCCCAATTGCCGTAACGCTACCGAGTACGACAACACCAAACGGATCCATCTTAAGACGACCCGCAAGTAAAACCCCTGAAATAGCAAAAATGGCAGTGCCAAAAAGGTCAATTATGTAAATCAACAACGAATCCATGATGGAAGGATCTCAATAGTTATAAATAAAAGTAGTGTTAGCTAACGAGCAAAAATCGGCGCGCATATTACGGGATTACTCACGCAACCGTTAACGCTTTTGTCTCACTGTTTCGAAGAGCTCACAAACTTGCTCAATCGCGCGTAAAGTTCGTTGTGTAGGGCGGTTTAACCAGTCTGAGTTTAAGACCCATATTTGTTCATTTTGTAGTGCTTGAAGTTGTTCTTTCCATGGCTGCCACATGGTGGTGTTATCAATTGCGTGGCGTGAAGTAAAAATGACCTCGGGGTTGGCCAAGATAACTTGCTCTAGGCCGACTTGTGGATAAGATGCTGAACTTTCTGCAAAGACATTTTTACCACCACAGAAAGAAAACACTTCGCTTGGCCAATGACCATTGGCTACTGTGATGATTGGTTTTTCACTCAGTTGGTAGAAGTAACTGACGGGCTGCTCAGTGTGGTATTTTTGTTTTAACTCTGCCAGTGATTGGCGGAAATTTTGTGCTGCTTTTAAGCCAATACTTGGATCGTCAGCGTATTGACTGAGTTGCTCGATGTTACGAGCAATATCGTCAAGGGAGGTGGCTTGTGAGTCATAAAACGTGAAGCCGAACTGACGCAGTTTCGCTAAGTCTTTAGCCGGGTTCCCTGATGGCCAAGCGATGATTAAGTCCGGTTGCAGGGTAATAATTCGTTCGATATTGATACCCTGATAGTTGGCCACTTTTTCTAAATCTTGGGCAAACTCAGGATAGTCACTGCGGTCGCTGACCGCGATAAGTTTATCTCCCAATCCTGCGGCATAAGCGAGTTCAGTGGCGGAAGGCGCCAAGCTGATTACTCGCTCAATCGTTTGCGCGTGAAGAGAGAAGCTAGCTAACGTTAGTAGTAGAGCGAATCGAAACATTACAATCCTTGGTAAATTGCACCCATGATAAGGCTTTGTAGGGAAACCCATAGCCATAAGCGGCTAGTTAATAGTTTGCTTAGCTGGGCAAAATGAAAAGCGGCAGGCGCGATACGTCCACCGAGTTTGGCTCGAACTGCTTTTCTACCGTTATAAATAGCAGGGCCAGCGAGTGAAAGTTCGAGTTTAGAACCACAAGCAATCAGCAACCATGAAGGACCGGGTAGCGGCCATGATGCGGCTTGTTGTTTTAATAGGGTTAGTGAAGCTTGAGCGCGATTGCCGAGTAAAATCATCAAAGCAAACAGTCGCAAAGGGATAAAGTCCAGCACTGCGAGGATTCTGACTGCTGGTATGCCAAACGGCATAAATTGTTGGCGTGAAGGTGACCAAGCTCGCGCTAATTCCATTGCCATGCGGTACATGAATGCGCCTATTCCGCCAGCCAAGGCATACCAAAATAGGACGGCAACAACATTGCGTCCCAAACCCATGATGAGTGTTTCACTGCCTGCTTTACCCAATCCGAGCAAAGAGAGTGATGCGGTATTGCGGTTGACTAAAGGTGCGAGCTGCTTTTTTGCTGCAGCGCTGTTTTCATTAGCTAAAAACTGAGTAAATTGAGTGGCAAAAACGTGATTGTTGCGCCAATCAAGCGCTAGAAGTAGAAATGCTAATTCGTAGAGTTGGGGTTGCCATACCAGAGTTTTGAGCGCCCCAAGTACTATGAGCATTGGTAGCATCATTAATAACCAGGCGAGGATGCCAGCGGTCAGGCTTTGCGAATAATGACCCGGTGAGTTGACCTTATTAGCCAACTGCTCGGCAAACTTGCGCCATAGAACGGCTGGATGGGCTTCACGTGGTAGAGGAAGAACCCAATGGCAAAGTAGTGCGCCCCACATAACGAGGAGCGCACCATTACTAAATAGCTGATTAAAAAGTTCTTCCATGAGCGTTAAGCATTTATGCCTTTAGCAATTCAACCATCTTAATAACCATTTCTGATGAGCTTTGTGCTGCAAGTGGTAGGAACTCATCAAAGCTCATGGTTGCTTCTTTATCTGCTACGTCAGAGATAGCGCGAACAACAACAAACGGTACGTTGAATTGGTGACAAGTTTGTGCAACCGCCGCTGCTTCCATTTCTACTGCTACAACAGAAGGGAAGTGCTTGCGGATAAACTCCTGACGCTCAGCGCTCGCGACGAAAGCGTCACCTGTACAAATTAGACCACGTACTGCGTGTTTATCTTTCATTTGCGCAAGTGCTTGTTCAGCGATGTCCATCAATTTTGCATCAGCGATGAACGCAGCTGGCTGTTGAGCCATTTGACCGATTTCGTAACCAAATGCCGTTACGTCTGCATCGTGGTGGCGAACTTCAGTTGAGATAACCACATCACCTAGGTTTAGGCTTGAGTCAAAACCGCCAGCAGAACCTGTGTTGATCACAACATCTGGTTGGTATTCATCCAGCAAAATAGTAGTACCGACTGCTGCAGAAACTTTACCGATACCAGATTGAAGAAGAACAACTTCAACGCCGTTTAGTTGACCAGAGAAGAAAGTACAACCTGCTTTCGTCACTTGTTGGCAGTTGTCGATAGAGTCTTTAAGGATGGCAACTTCTTGTTCCATCGCACCGATGATACCGATTTTCATAGGGAATCCTGTTTATTCGAATAGCTAAATTTTGATGGCGTAAGTGTACCAGAAAAGGTGGGAATGGGAACGTTCAGCAAACGAAGCAGAGCTTCGTTTGTGGAACGCACAGCAAGGCTGTGCTCACGGATGCGGGAACGTTCGGCTGTGCCTCACTGCGGGAGGCTCACTGAACTTTGATAATAGAGAGTCGAGAAACAAGTGCGGCTAGTTGTCTTATCGTATAAAAGCACAGTATTTACTTCCCGAAGCCCAGTTATACTGGGCGTTCTCGAAGCAAAGCTTCGCTTTGCGTTCCCGCCTCCGTAGCGAAGCTTACTTCGCGTTCTTTTTGCCAAGCTTCGCTTTGCAAAAGCTATTGCTTAACCTCTGTACATACCCTATAATTCGCGCTTCTCGTACCAGCTGAATCAGAGATTGGCTGGTACAAATATTAACCTACTCTTTTATTAGGAGAGAATTATGTCTCTGAATGCAGAAACTAAAGCAGCAATCGTTGCAGAATACGCACAAGGCGAAGGCGACACTGGTTCACCAGAAGTTCAAGTAGCTCTACTTACAGCTTCTATCAACCACCTACAAGGTCACTTCAAAGCACACAAAGGCGATCACCACAGCCGTCGTGGTCTTCTACGTATGGTTTCTCGTCGTCGTAAGCTTCTAGATTACCTAAAAGGTAAAAATCTAGCTCGCTACCAAGACCTAATCAAGCGTCTAGGCCTACGTCGCTAATAAGCGACTGCATAGCAGTTTGTTTAAAAGGGGCTTTATGCCCCTTTTTTGTTGGCTAAATTTAGCCAAATCCTACGAATGCCGTTATACTACGCACGGCTGAACCTCGTTTCGGGGTTTTCTCTATAGTTCATTGCATTACAGTCAACCACGTCGACCAAAAGGTCGCGACTATTAAAAGGGAACTTACATTAGTTTCTTTTCACTAGTCGCGATTCGTAGTGCCTTGAGCTTTTATTTACATATTCTGAGCGTTGCTCAGAGACAAGGATTAACAATGTTCGAAAAACCAGTTGTTAAAACGTTCCAGTACGGTAACCACACGGTTACTCTAGAAACTGGCGTTATCGCACGTCAAGCTACGGCTGCAGTAATGGTTACAATGGACGATACAGCAGTATTCGTTTCAGTTGTAGGTAAGAAAGAAGCGGTTGCAGGCCAAGACTTCTTCCCACTAACAGTGAACTACCAAGAGCGTACTTACGCGGCAGGTAAAATCCCAGGTGGTTTCTTCAAGCGTGAAGGTCGTCCTTCTGAAGGCGAAACACTAACGGCTCGCCTAATTGACCGCCCAATCCGTCCACTGTTCCCAGACGCATTCAAAAACGAAGTTCAGGTTATCGCGACAGTAATGTCTGTAAACCCAGACGTTCAGCCTGATATCGTAACAATGATCGGTACTTCTGCTGCGCTTGCTATCTCTGGTATCCCGTTCAACGGTCCTATCGGTGCTGCACGTGTTGGTCACGTTGATGGTCAACTAGTTCTAAACCCAAGCAACACTGAGCTAGATGCATCTAAGCTTGACCTAGTAGTTGCAGGTACAGAATCTGCAGTACTAATGGTTGAGTCAGAAGCTGACAACCTAACTGAAGAAGAAATGCTAGCAGCGGTTGTTTATGGTCACGACCAACAACAAGTTGTTATCAACGCGATCAACGAATTCAAAGCTGAAGTTGCTACTCCAGCTTGGGATTGGGTTGCTCCTGAAGAGAACACAGCGCTTAACAACAAGATTGCTGAACTAGCAGAAGCGAAACTTGTTGAAGCTTACCAAATCACAGAAAAGATGGCTCGTTACGACCGCATTCACGAAATCGCGGCAGAAGTAAACGCAGTTCTACTTGCTGAAGATCCAGAAGCTGACGCTAAAGAAATTCACACTATCTTCCACGATCTAGAGAAGACAGTTGTTCGTCGCAGCATCATTGCTGGTAACCCACGTATCGATGGTCGTGAGAAAGATATGGTTCGTGCGCTAGACGTACGTACTGGTGTTCTTCCACGTACTCACGGTAGCGCGCTATTCACTCGTGGTGAAACTCAGGCGATCGTTACTGCGACTCTAGGTACGCAACGTGATGCGCAAATCATTGATGAACTAACTGGTGAGCGTAAAGATCACTTCCTACTACATTACAACTTCCCTCCATACTGTGTAGGCGAAACGGGTTTTGTAGGTTCTCCTAAGCGTCGTGAAATCGGCCACGGTAAACTAGCGAAGCGTGGTATTGCAGCAGTAATGCCATCTGTAGATGAGTTCCCATACACTGTACGTGTTGTATCAGAAATCACTGAATCTAACGGTTCATCTTCAATGGCTTCTGTTTGTGGTACTTCTCTAGCACTTATGGATGCTGGTGTGCCAATCAAGGCTTCTGTTGCGGGTATCGCAATGGGTCTTGTTAAAGAAGGCGATGATTTTGTTGTTCTTTCAGATATCCTTGGTGACGAAGACCACCTAGGTGACATGGACTTTAAAGTAGCAGGTACAAACTCTGGTATCACTGCACTACAAATGGACATCAAGATCGAAGGTATCACTAAAGAGATCATGCAAATTGCGCTTAACCAAGCCCAAGGTGCACGTAAGCACATCCTATCTGTAATGGATCAAGCTATCTCTGGTGCTCGTGAAGATATCTCTCAATTCGCGCCTCGTATTCACACAATGAAGATCAGCGCAGAGAAGATCAAAGACGTTATCGGTAAAGGTGGTGCAGTTATCCGTGCTCTAACGGAAGAAACTGGTACAACTATCGAAATCGAAGATGACGGCACAATCAAGATCGCAGCAACTGAAGGTGCAGCGGCGAAAGAAGCTATCCGTCGTATCGAAGAGATCACTGCAGAAGTTGAAGTTGGTCGTATCTACACCGGTAAAGTTGCTCGTCTAGCTGATTTTGGTGCATTCGTTACAGTACTGCCAGGTAAAGACGGTCTAGTACACATTTCTCAAATCTCTGAGAAGCGTGTTGAGAAAGTGTCTGACTACCTAACTGAAGGTCAAGAAGTTCAAGTTAAAGTACTTGAGATCGACCGTCAGGGCCGTGTACGTCTAAGCATGAAAGAAGCAGTTGAAAAGCCAGCAGAAGAAGCTGAAAAGCCAGCTGCTGACGCTGAGTAATCTGGTATCCTATTAGCCTAGACGGCTAAAAGCATGCTATAAAGGGGGCTGTGAGCTCCCTTTTTTTATGCCTTAGGAAAACATGTCAGGCATAAATAATTATAACGTCACGCTAGTAATAAGGCATTTGAACTTCAACTAGACGTGTGACTCTTAGGGTATAGACTCATAATAAGTAGGTAATAGGAGTACGTATTCGTGAAATGGTTTCAAACCGTAACGCTTGGCTTAAGCATGTTGATCGCTACAGGGTGTGCTTCAACAGCGGATAAACAACAGTGGTTTTATCCACCAATGGCAGTGCCTCTACAAGCGAGTATGCAGCAAGAAGTGCAGATTGCGCGTTTGTCTCAATTACTCCTGCGCCCTAATCTCTCTGATGAATTACGTGCAAAGATGCTGTACGAGCGCGGTAACTACTATGATAGTGTCGGCCTACGAGATTTAGCACGTTTAGACTACACGCAGTCGTTACAAATTAATCCTGCTCAATCAGACCTGTTTAATTTACTTGGTGTGTACTACACGCAAGTGGGGGAGTTTGATGCTGCTTATGAAGCGTTTGATTCGACGATTGATCTCGATCCAAGTAACTCTTATGCGGTACGTAACCGTGCGATAGCACTCTACTACGGGGATCGTATTGAGCTGGCTTTAGAAGATATTGAAGCGCATTATGCTGAAGATCCTAGCGACCCATTTCGCGCGCTCTGGCTTTATCTCATTAAGCTTGAGAAAGATCCGCAAGCAGCTCGTAAGCAATTGCTCGAGCAATACCAAGCCCGTGATAATCAATGGGGGTGGGTCTTAGTCGCGATAACTTTGAATGAAGTATCTGAAGAACAAACCTTTAAAGCGATTTTTGCCGGAACTCGTGACAACACTGTTTTAGCTCAACGCCTAACAGAAGCGTATTTCTATTTGGGCAAGCGCTATCAATATCAAGGCGATTTTGCGAGTGCAATTTCGATGTATAAACTGGCGATATCATTCAACGTTTACGAATATGTCGAGCATCGTTATTCATTCCTTGAACTCTCGCGTATCTTTAATAAAGTTAAAGCCGAGCAGTTAGCGAAAACGAAACTAGAGCAAGCCTCTCAAGAATAGCGCAACTGCCTTTGATGATATTCTGAATTTAAACCACCTTCGGGTGGTTTTTTATTGCACGATTCTCCAAAATCACTAAAATAGTTAGCCTTGCTAACTAATAGGATCCTAGTATGCATTTAGAAGAGAGTTTGATGGACTTAGAACGCTTTTGCTCTAAGGCTTGGCGACAGCATGGAAATGACGATCCTATGTGTCAGTTGAGCTTTAATGAGTTCGATTACTTGAAAGTTATCCAGCAGTACCCTCAAGGTGTGCGGATTACGGACTTAGCACAGGAGCTCTGTGTCTCTAAGCCTTCAGCTTCGAACATGGTCACTCGATTAGCGAAAAAAAACTTGGTTAGTACCATTGCTTGCAATGAAGACGCACGAGCTAAGCGCGTGGTGTTAACCGACTGGGTGATCGAGAATATGTCGTTTGAGCGGGTGGTATACCAACAAATTGCGACGGATTTGAATGCTCAATTGAGTGAACAAGAAGCGCAGCAATTGGTGCAATTGCTTAATAAAGCACTTAAAAAATAAAAATTTATCCATTTAGTTAGCTATGCTAACTAGTGTCGTAAGACACTCTTTCTTGGTGAGAAGATGCAAGTATCTATTTATAAACAGTTTTGGCGTTATGCCATTCCCACTGTTGCCGCTATGTTGGTCAATGGCCTTTATCAGGTCGTAGATGGAATATTTATTGGGCGTTATGTGGGCGCGGAAGGTCTCGCGGGGATAAACGTTGCTTGGCCCGTGATTGGTTCCATTCTAGGTATCGGTATGCTGGTAGGTGTTGGTACCGGAGCGCTTGCCTCCATTAAGCAAGGCGAAGGCAATCAGGTTGGTGCCAGAGCCACTCTTGCGACGGGACTTTTGCTACTGCTTGTTTTGGCGCCTATCGTGTCGTTTGTTTTATATACGTTTGCCGATAGTTTTCTGCTATGGCAAGGTGCACAAGGTCGGGTACTTGAACTTGGTTCGCAGTACTTACATATTCTGATCTTCGCTTGTGTATTTTCACTTGGTTCTATTGCAGCGCCATTTTTGCTGCGAAATGATGACAGCCCGAATTTAGCAACGTTACTCATGGTTGTTGGTGCGGTAGTCAATATTATCCTCGACTATGTGTTCATTGCCCACTTAGGTTGGGAGCTCGAAGGCGCTGCGATAGCAACCGCTATTGCACAGATGGTGGTGACTATTCTTGGCGTCGGTTACTTCTTCTCAAGCAAAGCCAAGATGCGTTTGCGCTTGGCTGATCTGCGTATTCAGTTCAGTGAGGTACCACAAATTGCGGCTATCGGTGTTTCAAGCTTCTTTATGTATGCTTATGGCTCAATGATGGTGGCGCTGCACAATAGTTTATTTGCAGAGTATGGTAGCTCGGTACTCATTGGTGCGTATGCGATTTTGGGTTATATCGTAACGGTTTACTATTTGGTTGTTGAAGGCTTTGCTAATGGTATGCAGCCTTTGGTTAGCTATAACCATGGTGCGCGAAATCAAGATAATATTCGCAAACTACTTGGTGTGGCGATGGGCAGTGCAGTGTTCGGCGGTTTAGCTTTTGTTATCCTGCTTAACTTGTTCCCGCGTGAGTTTGTTTCGGTATTTAACTCAAGTGACGCTAGTTTGATGGACAACGCAGTGATTGGTATTCGTTTACATATGTTTGCTATGTTCCTCGATGGTTTCTTAGTGGTTGCGGGCGCTTACTATCAGTCAATCAATAAGGGCAGCAAAGCGATGTTTGTCACGGTGGGTAACATGGTTATTCAATTACCATTCTTATTCATTATGCCAAAACTAATGGGTATTCCAGGTATTTGGATTGCTTACCCATTGTCGAATGTGGCATTAAGCTTAGTTGTTGCTTGGATGCTATGGCGCGATGTGAAGCGCATGATTCTGCCACCAACACCGCCACCAGCGGAGCCTATGACTCTAGCCAACTAACAATCAACAAGGGATAAGGAAACTTATCCCTTTTTACTATGTGTAATGGTGTCATTGTTCAACTGTGCCACCATGGAAGAGACAGAGTGCGCTGACGATGCGAGTGATGAGGTTACTCTTGGAGTATGAACCAGTAAATAGTTGTGCAGGTAGCGATATATCGTTTGCCATTGCTGAACTCGGGTGGCACTGAGTTTGCTGGCGTAGCTATCAGGTAACCACAACTTGAACGGCTGGAAAAAGCGTTCAGCTACATTGATTTGGCTTGGCAGTAATGGTTTGAGTTGTTCCGGACTCTTATCGGCTTGCGAGGTCAGAACCCCCAGTCCCACTTGATATGCTGCTTGTTTATCATTGACGAATAGCTTGTACCATTTTTCATTCCACCAACTCAAAGTGCGTTGTTGATTGGCTGACTCAGTTTGCTGACTATTGAGCGCATAATGATAGTAGTAAAGTGCAGTCGTACCAGAGTTAACGCTTGCGCAAAACGAGGTAATAGCGGCGCCACGAATAAAACTCTCATGCTCGAGTAACCAGTTCAGTGTGACTTGTTTTGGCAGATGTTGATACAAGTTTTGCATATGCGCATGGGCAGCATATACCGGTCTTAATAATGCGTTGGGTGTGTGTTTATCGAGCTTCAGTTGTCCATGTTGTGGCTTGCAATAGGCAATCTGATCAAACTGGCTACGGGCTAAGATTTTTTGATAGGTTTGCTCAGCGCGATTGAGCACATCAGGATCATGGCTTAGTGATGGCTCTTCTGTCTTTGCTTGATACTGAGCGTCTGCCTGCCAATTCGCTGGTGAACTAGCATTGCCTTGGTTATTGAGCCATGCGTTATCGGAGATCAGATAGACATAACCGGTTTGACTATCAAGGGTGCAAAGCGTCCATAACTGGGTGGCATGATGCTGTTTTGTGCTTGCACTTAAGCCCGAGCGACAAGTTTGTCGATAAGTAAAACTGTGCCAATTGAGAGTCATCGTCTGTGATAATAATTTTTGCTCAACCGAACGAGAGTACTGGTTAAGCAACTGACTGAGTTTCTGTAAATGCTGATTGAAAATTTTGTTGGTTAATCCGAGATGCGACTGTAATTTCTCTGGCGTGATACCTGTCATCAAGGCATCTAGCCAAGGCTGTAATCTTTTCGCAAGTTGGGTGGGGTTAGGTAGGGTATAGACCTGCATACAGCACTGACATTGAATACGTTGACTGCCTGTCGGTGTGTGACCATAACGTAGCCAAGACGGTGATTCGCAATCACAACGCTTGCTTGGATAGAGGGGAAATTGTTGCTGCTGAAGTTGCTTAGCCAGCGCGAGGATTGGCTCATTTAACAGCATAGGTGGATAGGCACCACATAGGTCGCAGTGCCATGCCGGATAGCCAAGTCGCTTTGAGAATTGATATAGGTCTTGATTAGGGTTGCCACAATTGCGGCAACCGTATGTCTTACAACCGTTATAGTTCAGGCGAAAGGACAAGGCTAGTGATCTCTATGATTTAGTCTTGACGGCTGATATCCACTTGGCGGCCAAGATCAGGAACAGTAATGTTCTTGCGTTGTTTAAATTGCTCAATTAACACTTGCATCACCGGTTCACCTTGAGAGAGTGGCTTTCCTTCTGCAAACACATGATAACCATCACCACCACTTGCCGCATACGAGTAGGTTGCGACGCTGTATTGACGGCTGTCATCAATAGGTTCACCGTTAATATTAAGGCTAATTAAGCGCTGTTTTTCAGGTTTAGTACTGTCGTATTTCGCTTCAATACCAGAAAATTGCGCTAGACCATAAGGCAGAGTGTAGCTGTACTCAAGTAATTGTTTTACTTGTTTTCCGCTGATTGATACTACGGCAAGTTTATCGGTAAATGGGAACACGTTCATTACATTTTCCAAGGTGACATCACCTTGGTTTAAGTCGACACGGATACTGCCTGAGCTCATCATGGCGATATCAGCTTCAGCCGCATTGCGCATCATATCTGCGACCAAGTTACCTATATTTGATTCACGGTAGTAACGACGGAACGCTGTATCGTCGATAGTGGCGATCGTTTGGTTTAGCTCTGGGAATTGCTTACGTGCATTATCGATAAGCTCACCGGTTTTCTTATCGCGTTTGAGTTTATCGGCTTCAACAGGGATAAGTTTGCCATTGAGGAATTTTACCGAATTAGTTTCTGTATCAACCTCAAATTTGGTATAGCCAAGGTATTTACCTTGTCCAAAAGTCAAACCAACCACTGTACCGGTTTCAGGGTGTACAACCGGTTTCCACAGACCATGATCGGAGTGGCCACCAAAGATGACATCGACATTTTTTAGCTGACCTGCCATGGCGTAGTCTTCATCAAATCCGCGCTGCACTTCAGGATCGGCTTCTTTGTCGGTTTGCATTGGCGCGGTTTTGTTTTGGTGGGTCAGTACTACGACCATATCCACTTCGTCATGGATTTTATCAACCCAAAACTGCGTGACAGCAATTGGATCATCGATGGTCAAACCCTTGCGATTGCCTTTCCACATGGTGTTGTAGAACGCATCAATTCCCATAACACCAACCACACCTATACGCACACCATCACGTTCAACAATGGTGTATGGCTGAGAGAAAGGTGCATCGTTTTGCTCAAATTTGATGTTGGCATTCAATACTGGATAAGCCGCACGTGGCATGGTTTCTTTTAGCGTTTTCCAGCCATATTCAAATTCGTGGTTACCTAGAGTAATCGCGTCGTAGCCCATCGCGCTGTATAGGTCGAACGCCAGTTTACCCTGGGTTTTCTTTGACAGTGAGCCGGTAAAAATATCGCCGGCATCAAATAAGAAGCTGGTCTCTTCTTCAGCTTGCACTTGTTTAATCAGTGAAGCTAGGTAAGGGATACCACCAATACGGGTAATATCAGGATTCCAAAACGCATCAACAGGTTCGTAGACACTTTCGATGTCGTTGGTATGCAGTAGAGTGATTTCCTTTACTTCAGCCTGTGCGGAAAAAGAACCAGTCATCATAAGCGCGCCTAGGGACAAGGCTAGGCGAGTTTTAGTTAGAGTTTTCATGTTTCAACCAAGAAATTGCAAGCAGATTAATGGCGCAGAATATAAATAACCCGTAAGGCTTAATTAGTGAGTGAAATCACAATAAAAAGCAATCGTTTGCTTTTGGTTGGGTAAAGTTTCCATATTTGTTGGTGGGTAAAGAAAGCGAGAATTGAGAAAAGAGAACTGAGAAGCAGGAAAAGATAGAAAAAAACCAACCCGAAGGTTGGTTCTTGTATCAAATAAGCGCGAGCTTAAGACTGGATTCCTAGGCCGGCGAGACGGTGCCAGTAGCCATTACATTGGCGGTCAGCAATCTTTATTGGGCTTTGGCCTTGCTCATTGGCGCGGAAACGGTCCAACTCTGAGAAGGTATCTAAACCAAGTGGACTTAAGCGAACCACATCAACCAAACCTTCCATGCTTGGGAGATCGTTGATCAGGTTGTAGCAGTAACCAGACTGAGTTTGGATGCCGTTAAGGTTAAACACTTCCTGACCTTCTTGGCTGCTTACTTGAATGCCCGTTGGGTATTTAATACAGCAAGTTTCGCAGTCGTCTTTGGCTTTGTTTTCTGCGCGCGCAGTAAAGCAGCGTGCTGAGTAAGCCAATGGTAGGTAACCATGGCTAAACACTTCTACTTCAAATTTATCGCGAATACCCAGAGTTTCACACTGAGTCATAACGTTACTTAGCCATTCACGAGAAAGCTCGACAGGCATACACCAACGCACCATACCTTGTTTTAAAAACAGGTTTAGAGTGTGCGCGTTGTAAGTGTTGATCGCCGGACCAACCACGAAAGGTACTTTGTTCTCAAATGCGAGCTGTACACCGGATACATCGTTGGCTTCAATCGTGAAGTCACCATTGTCGATGTACTTTTTCATCACGTTGACTTCGCTTGGTGCTTCTAACAGCGCCATAGTCGACAGAACGACTTGTTTGCCTGAGTCTGCCAAGTCTTTGGCAATTTCAAACCAATGAGCAGGTTTCATCTCACGACGCTTAGAGCAAACAGTTTCACCAAGATAGATAATATCGGCTGAACTGTGTTTCGCTTGCTGGTAAAAGCTTTCTACATCTTGCTTAGGCCAAAAGTAGAGAAGTGGGCCAAGTGCGTATTTCATCAATATCTTCCTAAACTCTTATTGCCATTTACGATGGTAAGCACCAAGTGTGGTCTGGGTACCCTCGGATACGTTAGCCAGTGCTGCATCCCAAGCGGCATCAACATGATACGCTTCTGGGTTAGCTTGGTAACGATCAATCGCCGCACGCCAAGTACGCGTTACTTGCTCGACATAAGCAGGGCTGCGTTGACGACCTTCAATTTTCACCGATGCAACATTGGCGGCGAACAGCTCAGGCAGCAGTGATAGGGTGTTTAGGCTGGTTGGTTCTTCAAGTGCATGGTAACGCTTAGCTTCGCCTTCAATATCAGCCACAAAGCGCCCCTTACACAGCGTTGGGTAGCCGGTGTTCTCGCCGTCACTATAGCGATCGATAAGGATATCGTTCAGGCGTGTTTCAAGACCTTGTGGAGTCTCTTGCCAGCGCACATATTTTGCTGGCGAACAAGCACCAACAGTGTTTGGTGATTCACCCGTCATGTAAGACGATAAGTAGCAGCGTCCTTCAGACATAATGCAGAGACTACCAAAAGCAAACACTTCCAACTCAACGTCGCTGGTCATATTACGCGACAGCTGTTTTACCTGGTGGATTGATAGTACGCGCGGCAGTACCACACGTTTAACATTGAAGTTGTTCTTATAGAAATCAATCGCCGCAACGTTAGTTGCAGAAGCCTGAACTGAAAGGTGAAGCTCTAGGTCTGGGTATTTGCGTGATGCGTAATCCAGTACCGCGATATCGGCTACAATCAGGGCATCTACGCCAACATCAGCAGCGCGGTCAACCGCATTGGTCCAACGTTCAAAACCATCTGGGTGCGCAAAAGTATTTAACGCAACGTGGATTTTTTTATTGTTGTCGTGCACATACTGCACCGCTTTATCCAGTTTCTTACCGGTAAAGTTCAGACCAGCAAAGTGGCGGGCGTTGGTATCGTCTTTGAAGCCGATGTACACCGCATCAGCACCGCAATCAATAGCGGTTTTTAAAGCAGGTAAATTACCTGCAGGGCATAGGAGTTCCATTGCTTACAAAATTCTATTACTTCTGTGATTGTCCGCATTTTATGAAGGATTGTGAATGGCAAATTTGATGTAAGGCAGGTTTAAGTGAGTTAGCCGACCAGCAAGTTAAAAAAAGTCGGCTAAACGTTAAATTAATTCTTATGACGACGGTTTTGCACAAACAATTCTTCTACTTCTTGTTTCGGTTGCGGACGATAGAAATGGAAGCCTTGAATCGAGTTACAGTTGAGATTAGAGAGTAGGGTCGCTTGTTGTTGAGTCTCAACACCTTCTGCTACCACGCTTAAATTGAGCGATTTACCTAAGTTAATAATGTTCTCAATTACTGTCACTTGTTTTGGCAGGATATCGATTTCATTGATAAATGCGCGGTCAATTTTTAGTTCGTCCAGTGGGAATCGAGCCAAGTAGGCCAGAGATGAATAGCCGGTACCAAAATCATCAATGGAAAGAGCAAAGCCAAGCTTTTTAATCGCATTAAGCATTTGCAGAGTATGCTCACTGTCACTCATTACGGCACTTTCGGTTAATTCAAAAGTGATACAGCTTGGATCAAGTTCAGTACTGCGCAGCAGTTTCTCCATGTAATCGATTAACATCGGATTACCAAATTGCTCTGGGGAAAGGTTGATAGCCACACGACCAGGAAGGATACCTTGCATTTTCCAGCGCTTAACGGTGGTGAACACTTCGCGCATCACCACGCGGCCAAGGTTCTCAATCAGACCGGCTTTTTCGGCGACAGGAATAAATGCCCCGGGACTAATGTAGCCCTCTACCGGGTGTTTCCAGCGAACCAGTGCCTCGGCGCCGTTAATACTAAAATCACGAGCGTTAACTTTAGGTTGATACCATACTTCGAGACCATTTTGCTGCAATGCTTTTTGTAGCTCAATTTCGAGCCAAAGACGCATGCGCGCTTCTTTGTTCATCTGATCATTGAATTTGATCAGGCGATTACGGCCTCGCTCTTTGGCTTCGTACATCGCAGTATCCGCATTTTGCAGCAAAATACGTGCATCGTTGCCATCACCAGGGTAATTCACGCTACCGATAGAGCAAGCTAAGCGCTTACTAAAGTGGTGCAAATCAAAAGGTTGATTGATTAGTGAGATAATTCGATCGGATAAGGTTTCTGCCATACGATTATTTTCAGGCTCAGGCAGTATTAAACCAAACTCATCCCCTCCTAAATGCCCAAGCACCGCTTGTTGCGGCAATAGACGTTTAAGACGTGACGAGACTTCCTTAATGACTTTGTCGCCAATATGGTGTCCAAGTGAATCGTTGATGTTCTTAAAATTATCAATATCTAAGTAGAGCATGATCAACGGCGTCTCATTCTTTACCATTTGCTCAAGGCGTTTGGTAAAACCGAATCGGTTGTAGAGGCCGGTGAGAGAATCGACATGCGCATCTTCATGAACAGAAGAATTGATTTTTTTCGGTGACTTATCGTTATCTTGAATTAAGACTAATTGCGACTCATTGCCAAGAATGACCGTTTTTGCCGATTGCAGTAGGACTTTACGCTCGAAACTACAGCGTGGTCCAGTAAGACAGCGTAGAGGTGTGTCGTGCAGAAGTATTGATAGTTTATTGTTGAATACAGTCTTGGTGTTTTCATCAATAAATAGTGTCGTGAGTTCTTCACCTAAGAGAATATTGACCGAATCAAAACCGAGTATGCGCGCCGCGGCTGGGTTGGCAGAAATAATGCAGTCGTTTTCGACTAGCAATAAGCCATCAGGAAGTAAGTGAGTCAGTACTTTGAACTTGTTCTCAGACTCTTCTAATGAACGGACTAATAATTGCTTCTCTGATGTGTCAACCGCATGGAAAGCAACGTATTGAATGTGATCGTCGTATTTCACCGGAGAGAAAGTACAAGCTAGGCTAGTTTCAATATCCAGATTGAGTAACGATATTTCAGTTTCTAAGTATTGCCCTTCAAATGCGAGATCATAATATGGCTTCAATTGTTGGTATAACTGATGACCTAAAACAGCGCTATCGCACATACCAGTTAACTCAGCATGTTCGAGTCCAGATATATCGCAATAGCGGTCGTTAACCATCACATAGTTGTGTTGGCTATCGATAATGGCCGAGAAGAAAGGTCCTTTGGCCGTGATTTGTTGAAACCAATGCTGAAGTTGTTGCGGTGGCATTTAAAGGTTACCAATTCTCCAAAGATAGAAACAAAGTGTGAATGTGCGGTTAAAGGTAATGGACTAATATAACTTTGTTCTCAAAGAGATTAAAGAGTCACAGCCATGTGGTTATTTATTGATGCACAACAGGTCACGCAAAGATTTGTTCTATTATCATCCTGACATCATTTACAAAGTAACGGATAACCTGCGTGATTAACAAGATTCGTACTCAATTAGTTCAAAATGCAGCATCAATTTTGCGATCTCCAGTCCACTTATTGCCGCAATCTGTTCAAAAAAAAGCCTTGCTTGATGGGCTTAAATTGGTATTTAAAGAAGCGCTTGAGGATGGTGACTTTGAATTCCTCGAAGATAAGTGGTTAAAAGTTGAAATCAAAGATATGAACTTGTCTTGGTATATTAGTTATCAAGATGAAAAGCTGGTGGTGGCAGATAACCCAGTAGCAGAAGACGTGTCTTTTAGCGGTAACCTGAATGACTTGGTGCTAATTGCAGGTCGTAAAGAAGATCCTGATACACTTTTTTTCCAACGTCGACTTTCCATTGAAGGTGATACAGAGTTGGGATTGGAAGTGAAAAACTTGATGGATAGTGTTGATCTTGAACTTCTACCGAAACCTGTGCAAATTTTGCTTAATCAACTGGCTGACTTCGTGCATAAAGGCGTACAATCGCCAGCAATGCAAAAAGAGGTAGCACATGCTTATACGAACTGAAGCGCCAGCGGATATTCTGGTTATTGATCGCTTGCTCAAAGAGACCTTTGAAACTGAAGCGGAAGCGAACTTAGTCATGGCATTACGAGAAAACAGCAAATTAACTTTGTCGCTGGTGGCTTGTAATGACGAGGGTGAAGTTGTCGGTCACGCCATGTTTAGCCCGGTGACGCTTGAAGGCGAAGACCTCAACTGGCAGGGTTTAGCACCATTAGCGGTACGCCAAGATGTTCGTAAGCAAGGTATCGCGGAAAATATGGTTCGCGAGGGCTTAGAGTCGCTACGTGATTTTGGTTACCCAGCTTGTGTGGTGTTAGGCGATCCTGCTTATTACTCACGCTTTGGTTTCAGTGCCGCAGAACAACACAACTTCCGTTGTCAGTGGGATGTACCAGCAGGTGCATTTCAAGTGCTAGCGATTGCGGCGGATGAGTTCGCTGAACGTGGCGGTCTTATAGAATATAGCGCTGAATTTACCGATTTATAGTTCGGTTAATTGAACGATGAAAAGGGGCTACGGTCCCTTTTTTGTTGTGTGTTGATTTGTGATAGCATTAGCAACCAATTTATAGAGAACAGCACTCATGCAAACAGATCCAATGGCATATTTATCCGAAATGGGTATCGACCAGTATCAGTTGATTCACGCACAGCGTTTGTCTGGCTATCAATCTGAATCTATTACCTTGCCGTCTGATTGTAAGTTGTTGTTGGTTTCACCTGTATTTCCTCAAGGTAGCCAAGCAGAGTTTTTGCAACGTGTATTGAAAAGTATGCAGTTGACTCTGGAGCAGGTTCGCCATATTTATCCCCAGCAGTTGGCTCAGGTAGAGTCGCTCACAGAATGGATATGGTTTGCTGGCTGCCCAAGCTCTGAACAAGTTAGTACGCTTCAATCAAGTAAGGTACTTAATTCACTGCTAATCAGTGAAATCGATGGTAACAATGAGCAGCGCAAAGCGTTGTGGCAACAAATCTGTTCCTTTTCCTAATTAATTATGACACTACAATTTCTTTCTCTTGCCGCTGAACATCTTGATGATGTTTGGGCAATCGAGCAGCAGGCGCATAGCCACCCATGGGCAGAATCGATGATTCGTGATTTAAACAGTCGTGGGGCTTCTCATCATGTATTACTTGAGAATAACCAAGTCGTTGGTTATTTCTATGCGCAGAATATCGTCGGTGAAGTAACGCTACTTAACATTGCGATTGCGCCACAACATCAAGGTAAAGGTTACGGTAAGGCTCTATTAGAGCACTTTATTGATGTGTGCGAAAACGCTCAAGCCGAGAGTGCTTGGTTGGAAGTTCGTGAGAGCAACCATAAAGCATTTTCTCTTTACGAGTCGGCAGGTTTCAATGAAGTGGATCGCCGTAAAAACTACTATCCAACCGCTAGTGGTAACGAAGATGCGATTATCATGAGCTATTTATTCCTTTTCTGATTTGCCCCGCAAAGGAATATGAGCGAAAATACCGCGCAAAATTGAATCGAATCCCGTTTGTTTAGAGTTTAAACAAGCATCCAGACAGAAAAGAAGACCAGTTTCATGTCAACGACACCATTTATTGGCGAAGTTTCTAAACGTAGAACGTTCGCAATTATCTCGCACCCGGATGCGGGTAAAACCACTATTACAGAAAAAGTTCTGTTATTCGGAAACGCGATCCAGAAAGCGGGTACAGTTAAAGGTCGTGGCTCTAATCAGCATGCGAAATCTGACTGGATGGAGATGGAAAAAGAACGTGGTATCTCGGTTACTACATCTGTGATGCAGTTTCCATACAACAACTGCCTAGTTAACCTTCTCGATACTCCGGGACACGAAGACTTCTCGGAAGATACTTACCGTACTCTAACTGCAGTAGACTCATGTCTAATGGTTATCGATGCGGCGAAAGGTGTCGAGGATCGTACTCGTAAACTGATGGAAGTTACGCGTCTACGTGACACACCAATCGTTACCTTTATGAACAAACTTGACCGTGATGTTCGTGATCCAATGGAAGTGTTGGATGAGGTAGAAAACGAACTGGGTATGATGTGTGCGCCAATCACATGGCCAATCGGCTGTGGTAAAGAATTTAAAGGCGTGTACCACATCCACCGTGATGAAACGATCCTGTATGAATCAGGTCATGGTCACGAGATCCAAGAAGTGCGCATCGTTAAAGGCCTTGATAACCCTGAGCTTGATGAAAAAGTCGGTGCAGACCTAGCAGCAAGTGTTCGTGAAGAGCTTGAACTCGTGATGGGTGCATGCCCTGAATTCGATCTAGAGTTGTTCCTACAAGGCGAATTAACACCAGTTTACTTTGGTACCGCACTGGGTAACTTTGGTGTTGACCACATGCTAGATGGTTTGACTGAGTGGGCGCCAATGCCAAAAACTCGTCAAGCGGTTGAGCGCGAAGTTGAAGCGACTGAAGACAAGTTCTCTGGTTTCGTATTCAAGATCCAAGCGAACATGGATCCTAAACACCGTGACCGTATCGCATTTATGCGTATCGTCTCGGGTACTTACACTCAAGGCATGAAGATGAACCATGTTCGTCTTGGCAAACAAGTAAGTATTTCTGATGCAGTAACCTTTATGGCGGGTGATCGTTCTCGTGCCGAGCACGCGTACGCAGGCGACATTATCGGTCTACACAACCACGGTACGATTCAAATTGGTGATACCTTCACGCAAGGTGAAGCACTGAAGTTCTCAGGCATTCCAAACTTTGCACCAGAGCTGTTCCGTCGTATTCGCCTAAGAGACCCACTGAAGCAGAAGCAACTGCTAAAAGGTCTAGTACAGCTTTCTGAAGAGGGTGCAGTACAGGTATTCCGTCCGCTACAAAACAACGATCTTATCGTTGGTGCAGTAGGTGTTCTACAGTTTGACGTAGTTGTGGCTCGCTTGAAGTCAGAATACAACGTAGAAGCCATCTACGAAGGTGTAAACGTAGCAACCGCTCGTTGGGTTGAGTGTGGCGATGGTAAGAAGCTGGATGAGTTCCAACGCAAGAACCAAGCAAACCTAGCGCTAGATGGTGGTGATAACCTAACGTACATCGCGCCAACGATGGTGAACTTGAACTTAGCGCAAGAGCGTCATCCGGATGTTCAGTTCCGCGCGACTCGCGAACACTAATATTCTTCGTATTTGGTGTGATAACTGCGTTGGCTGCGTTAATTCACACCAATCACATAGTTGACTATGCTCATGGCGATGAATGAACTTGTCGCCTTGCTCTAACACCAACTACTTTGAATATGGATTGGTGGGAAAGTTAGCTGCCTAGCCACAACGGCAACTATTTAGAATATTGTTATGTTCTAAATGAAGCTGTTGATGCTCATGGCGATGAGTGAGCTTGTCGCCTTGTTCTAACACCAACTACTTTGAATATTGCTGGATACAAAAATACCGCCCTTGAGGCGGTATTTTTTTGCGAACGCATCGCGCTAGCGCTTCCGTCTTCCGTCTTCCGTCTTCCGTCTTCCGTCTTCCGTCTTCCGTCTTCCGTCTTCCGTCTTCCGTCTTCCGTCTTCCGTCTTCCGTCTTCCGTCTTCCGTCTTCCGTCTTCCGTCTTCCGTCTTCCGTAAGCGAAGTGTTCCATTTTCCGTAAGAAAAAGGCTGATGTTTTCACATCAGCCTCTCTATTATCTCAAAGCGTAGCGCTCTCAATTGTTAAAGCGCAGCGTTCTCAATTACTTCTTCTTCGAAGTTTTCTTTTTCACTTTCGCTTTAGTTGCCGACTTTTTCTTGTCGTCTTTTTTCTTTTTCTTAAACACAGGTTTTTTGTGTGTTGGACGCATTTCTTTGATAAAGCGCTCTTTGATGTCTTCTTTCACGTAGCGTGCTACGCGGTCTAACATTTGTTGGTCATGCGCTTCAACAATTGAAATTGCGTTACCTTTTTTACCTGCGCGAGCGGTACGACCGATACGGTGTAGGTAAACATCTGCGCTACGAGGCATATCGTAGTTAATCACGTGGCTTACGTCTGGTAAGTCGATACCACGCGCGGCTACGTCAGTCGCTAGCAGAACGTTAACGCTGCCATCGCGGAAACGAGCAATCGCATTGTTACGGCGATCTTGTGGCATTTCGCCTTGGATCCATGCGCAAGGGATTTGTGCTTTCTCTAGTTCAGTGCGCAATTCCGCAAGACGTTCACGAGTTTTCAAGAACACGATAGAGCGTTCTGCTTGCTCAGTAATAATTTTCTTCAATAGCGCCAGTTTGTGCTCTGCATTATCAGCACGGTGGTACCACTGAGTAATTTTCTTACGTTCACTGCGAGATGGCTCAGCATCGATTTCTGCCGGATCTTTCAGTAGGTCTGCTGTAAAGCCTTCAACCCCTTTACCCTCAAGTGTTGCAGAGAATAGTAGGGTTTGTTTACGCCAGCGACATTCTTGAGATAGACGGTCTACTGTTGGGCCAAAGCCCATATCTAGCATGCGGTCAGCTTCATCTAGGATCAGCCATTCGATAGCGCGGCAGTCAAAACGCTCTGCTTGAATGTATTCCATTAGACGACCTGGTGTTGCCACTACGATATCTTGAGTCGTTGCGAGAATATCTGCGTGCTCTTGGTATTGCACACCACCAGTAATGGTAAAGATATTTAGTTTCGTGTTCTTTGCTAGCGCACGAGCTTGATCGGCTACTTGCATTGCAAGCTCACGAGTTGGTGTCAAAACAAGCACGCGCGCAGGCCCAGGCTTACGGCGTGGAAAATCTTGTAGGTATTGCAATGCTGGCAATACAAACGCGGCTGTTTTGCCTGTGCCAGTTGGTGCAGAAGCTAGGATATCTCTGCCATCAAGAGCTTGAGGGATCGCTTGAGCTTGCACCTGAGTTGGGCGCTTAAAACCCATTTCTTCGATTGCGCTAAGCAGGTTTGGATCTAAATCGAGTTCTGCAAAATTTTTGATCACAGTGAGTTCTCCACAAGCCTTTCGGCGAGATTAACAATATTAAGCGGCAGACAAATTACTCAGTCCCAGCGGACTAAGTCAAAAATTAGACCGCATAGTATAGTTGTATTGGTGATTAGGATCACACCTTATTTCTACATCTTTAAATAAAAGTCTTGAGTTAAGGCTGTAAATTCTGCGCTGTAGCCGAGATTACCACGGATCGTAAGGTGTTGAGTGTTGCTTTGACACATTTGCTGGCTAAGTTCAATCAGCAGGCGATTTTCGACTTTGCTCTCTGTCGGTTTGACTCGGCATAGGCGTGATAGCGTCCAACCTTGCTGTTGAGCAAGTTGAATAAATGCTTCGCCCTCAACCACCGGTAGGATAAAGCTTGCACGCCCTTGTGGTGAAAGTAGAGTTTTGCAACGAGCGAGCAGTGATAAGTGACTGAGTGTATCGGTATGTCGAGCGGTAGCCCGCTGTTGAGTGTGCGACTGTTCACCGCTATTGAAATAGGGTGGGTTGCAGATGATAACGTCAAATGGCGTTGGATAAGTGACGGCATTGATGTCACCTAATTCGACACGAATGCGTTCAGCCCAAGGAGAGTTCGCCACGTTCAGCTGTGCGGTTACCGCTGCACTTTCTTCAATATCGACAGCCCAAATAATAGCGTTCTTTTGGCGCTGGGCACACATTAGAGCCAGTAAGCCAGTACCCGTGCCGATATCCAAAATAGTTGAAGCAGTACTAACGTTACACCATGCACCCAACAGCACGCCGTCGGTACTGACAGGCATGCCACATTCGCCACCTTCGATGGTGAACTGCTTGAAGCTAAATCCTTTGGTTTTATGAATTTTTTTGTTCATTAAATATCCGGTTAAACTTTATAAATGCAGAGGTTTTTACTGTTGTATATAAATTGTATAAAACATTGCTCTATATATAGATGGTATTGTTAATAATTTTATTGGATTAATATTCTGTTTTTAATTTTCAAACTGGTGTTATCAACTGGTTTTGAGTTGTCGAGATAAATTTATATGGTGTTTTTCGCTTTGCTGTTGCGAATAGTTGAGTATTTGGTCATTATTCGGTTCTAAATTAAATAGTCCAGAGAGTGATCTAGCTCATCTGAACAGACACAACATCAATCATCAGTACAAGGGTAATTCTGTGAAGCAGTCGTTAAAATTAACAGATATCACAGCGTTAGGCTTCATGCTTTTCGCCTTCTTCTTGGGTGCCGGTAATATAATCTTCCCACCGCTAGCAGGTCAGCTTGCAGGTGAGAACGTGCTACCAGCTATGTTTGGTTTCTTATTAACAGCAGTAGGTCTTCCTCTTGTTACCATTATTGCTATTGCTGTTGCTGGTGGCTCTTGGGAAAAGCTAACCAAAGATTTGCCAGTGAAAGCGGCAACCATTATGGCCGTTCTGATTTTCATCATCATCGGTCCTGCATTTGCTGCGCCTCGTACTGGTCTGGTCGCTTATGAGATGGCGGTGAAGCCATTCTTTGCTCATGCAGAGCAGATGCATTTAACGATCTTCTCAATTGCTTTCTTTGCCATCGCGATGTTCTTTGCATGGTCACAAGGTAAATTGATCGACATCATCGGTAAGGTGCTAACACCAGTACTATTTATTGGTCTGATTGTACTTGCTGGTGCTGTATTCTTTTTCCCTCAAGGTGAAATCGTCGCTGCGCAAGGCGAATACCTAACGCATCCGTTACAAAAAGGTTTCCTTGAAGGTTACAACACCATGGATACGTTCGGTTCTCTGATGTTCGGTGTACTGATTGTTGACGCACTACGTGGTAAAGGCATCACTGAGCATAAGCCGACAACCAAATACCTAATTTGCGCGGGTATTATTGCTGCAGTCGGCCTAACATTTGTTTATGTATCACTATTCTACCTAGGTGCAACCAGTTCAACGCTCGCTGTGGGTGCTGATAACGGTGGTGTGATCCTAAGCCAGTATGTGCAAGCGCTGTTTGGCTCTTACGGTCAAATTGTACTGACTATTATTGTATTGCTAGCGTGTTTGACTACCGCGATCGGTCTGATCTCAGCATGTTCTGATTACTTTAGCTCACTAACTAAACTTTCTTACAAACAGTGGGTAGTGATTAATGGCGCTGCATGTGCGTTTGTTGCCAACGTAGGTCTAGCTCAGCTAATCGCGCTGTCTGTTCCAGTGCTATTTGCTCTATACCCAGTTGCTATCGCGCTAGTGGTACTGACGTTCCTACGTAGTAAACTACCAAACCCACGTATCGCTTACCGTGCCGTTATCTCAGTGTCATTGGTATTTGCACTGATTGATGCAGCTAAAGTTGCGGGTGTTGATGTATCAGCGTTTAACTTCCTACCACTATTTGAAGTAGGTATGGGTTGGTTGCTGCCAACAGTTGCTGCAACCGTTGGTGTGTTCTTCATTGGCAAATCTAGTCAGCCAACGTTAGTCGAAGATGTGGCTTAACCTCAGTTTAAAGTAAGCTAAGTTTCTGATAACAATCCCTCGTCATGCATAGCATGGCGGGGGATTTTTTCTATATACGAGTTCTATGTTTGAGCCAAAAAAATTCCTGTATCTCCGTCACACTTTTCAGTACAATTCTTCGGTTAAATTCTACTCATAAATATTGAGCAAGCATGTTTGAAATCAATCCAATTAAAAACCGTCTACAGGATGTGTCTCAGCGCACAACAATCCTGAGGGGGTATCTTTGACTACGACGCTAAGCAAGAGCGTCTAGAAGAAGTAAACGCAGAACTTGAACAACCAGATGTATGGAACGAACCTGAGCGTGCGCAAGCACTAGGTAAAGAGCGTGCATCACTCGAAGCGGTTGTTGAAACTATCAATCAACTAGAGCAAGGTGTGGAAGACGTAGAAGGTCTTTTAGAGCTTGCAGTTGAAGAAGAAGACCAAGAAACGTTTGACGAAATTGAACCAGAGTTAGCGGAGCTTGAAGACAAGCTGGCTAAGCTTGAATTCCGCCGCATGTTCTCAGGGGATCACGACTCATCTGATTGCTACATCGACTTGCAAGCAGGTTCGGGTGGTACAGAAGCGCAAGACTGGACCAATATGCTACTTCGCATGTACCTACGTTGGGCTGAAGCGAAAGGCTTCAAGACCGAGGTTATCGAGGTATCTGAGGGTGAAGTTGCCGGTCTTAAAGGCGCAACAGTTAAGATCTCTGGTGAGTACGCTTATGGTTGGTTACGTACAGAAACCGGTGTTCACCGTTTAGTACGTAAATCACCGTTTGACTCAAGTGGTCGTCGTCATACGTCGTTCTCATCTGCGTTTGTTTACCCAGAAATTGATGACAATATTGCAATCGATATTAACCCTGCCGATCTACGTATCGACGTGTACCGCGCTTCTGGTGCCGGTGGTCAGCACGTAAACACCACAGAATCGGCGGTTCGTATTACGCACGTACCAACTAACACAGTGGTACAGTGTCAGAATGACCGTTCTCAGCATAAGAACAAAGATCAAGCAATGAAGCAGCTACGTGCAAAACTGTTTGAACTAGAAATGCAAAAGCAGAATGCTGAGAAGCAAGCGAATGAAGATGCCAAATCTGACATCGGTTGGGGTAGCCAGATCCGTTCTTACGTTCTGGATGACTCTCGTATCAAAGATCTACGTACTGGCGTTGAGAACCGCAATACCCAAGCGGTACTTGATGGCGACCTAGATAAATTTATTGAAGCTAGCCTTAAATCTGGCCTTTAAGCTTTTCACCGACCAAAACAGGATACATCGAAAATGACTGATGCTGTTCAAAACGAAACCGTACAAGAACCTTCTGCACAAGAAGAGAATAAGCTAATTGCTGAGCGCCGCGCGAAACTGGACGCGATCCGAAAGAGCTGCAAAGCAAATGGTCACCCAAATGACTTCCGTCGTGATGCACTAGCGGGCGACCTGCAACAAGAGTTCGGTGAAAAGTCGAAGGAAGAGTTAGAAGAGCTGAACCACGTAGTGGCAATCGCTGGTCGTGTAATGGCTAAGCGTGGTCCATTCCTGTTGCTACAAGAAACGTCTGGCAACATCCAAGCTTACGCAGACAAAGAAGTACAAAAAGTACTGAAAGACCAATACCACGGTCTTGATATCGGTGACATCATCGGTGTTAAAGGTGCACTGCACAAGTCTGGTAAAGGCGACCTATACGTAAATATGGAAGAGTTTGAACTGCTAACTAAGGCACTTCGTCCACTACCAGAAAAATTCCACGGTCTAACTGACCAAGAGATGCGTTACCGCCAACGTTACGTTGATCTAATCGTGAACGAAGATTCTCGTAACGCGTTTAAGATCCGCTCTCAGCTAGTATCAGCGATTCGTCGCTTCATGGAATCAAAACGCTTCATGGAAGTAGAAACTCCAATGATGCAAGTGATCCCTGGCGGTGCATCTGCGCGTCCATTCATCACTCACCACAACGCACTGGATCAACAAATGTTCCTACGTATTGCTCCAGAGCTATACTTGAAGCGTCTAGTGGTAGGTGGTTTTGAGCGTGTATTCGAAATCAACCGTAACTTCCGTAACGAAGGTCTATCTCCTCGTCACAACCCAGAATTCACTATGATTGAATTCTACATGGCTTACGCAGACTACAAAGATCTGATGGATCTGACTGAAGAGATGCTAAGCACTGTGGCTCTAGAGGTTCTAGGTGCGACGTCAATGCCTTACGGCGACCAAATGGTTGAATTCGGTGGTCAATACGCACGTATGACTATGCTTGAAGCTATCAAGTACTACAACCCAGAGCACGAAGTAATCCAAGCGCTAACGGAAGAAGGCGTTCAAGATCGTGATCTAATGGTGTCTATCGCAAAATCTCTAGACATCTACGTAGAGAAATTCTGGACTTGTGGTCAGCTTCTTGAAGAGATCTTTGGTGAAACAGCTGAACCAAAACTAATCCAGCCTACTTTCATCACGGGTTACCCAGCGGATATCTCTCCACTAGCTCGCCGTAGCGATGACAACCCGTTCTTTACTGACCGTTTCGAATTCTTTATCGGTGGTCGTGAAGTAGCGAATGGCTTCTCTGAGCTTAACGATGCAGAAGACCAAGACAACCGCTTTAAAGCGCAAGTTGATGCGAAAGACGCAGGTGATGACGAAGCGATGTTCTACGATGCGGACTACATTACTGCACTAGAGCACGGTCTACCGCCTACAGCGGGTCAAGGTATTGGTATCGATCGTCTAGCGATGCTATTTACTAACACGCACACAATCCGTGACGTGATCCTATTCCCAGCGATGCGTCCACAAGCATAGTTTTTAATTAAATAAACTTGATTTGACTAGCAAAACCACCTTCGGGTGGTTTTTTTTTACCGCTTTTTTTTTGTTAATGAATATGCATCTATAACAATATAGCGATGCCATTTGGCTTCTTAGCAACTAATTCACCTAAATAGAGGGATTTTTGCAGTAAATAATGAAGTATCAATCGCATTTAAAAATGTCGTATTGATGGAATGTAGTCTAGTCTTATTTTTGAGACAGATTATTGAGGCAAGCTCTTATAGTGTAGTAGGTGCTTAATTGATGTGCTGGATGGCACATATAACTATAAATTTTATGCAATTTAAAAGGAAGAAGCTTAATGGGTAGTCAATTCCGAATGGATTCTGTCCCGGGATCACTAGTCGTAGTTGGTGGTAGCTACGAACCATGGCTCTCCGTACTTGAGCAAGTGGGGTGGCGTTGCACCCAATGCGCGGATTTGCGTAAAGCGAACACTTTGTTTACAGAAACGGGCCCATGTATTGGTATCGTCGATCTCAGTCACGATGAATTTAGCCTTAATGGTATCGCAAACCTTGTTAGTTCTCACAAGCAAGTACGTTGGATGGCGTTTATTCGTGAGTCTCAACTAAGCTCTGACACGATTTGCCAATTTATCGTCAACTTTTGTGTTGATTTCTTCACCGCTCCAATTCCAGATGCTCAGCTGTTAAGTTCGATAGGACATCAGCTCGGTATGCTTAAGTTGGAGAAGAAGGTCTGGCCTCATTATGGCAACAACAATGATATGGGATTAGTAGGAGAATCTATTCCCATGAAGCGTCTACGTGATCAGATCAAACGTATCGGTCCGACAGACGTCAGTATCCTTATCTATGGTGAAAGCGGTACCGGTAAAGAGACGGTCGCACGAGCAGTGCACAAAACATCAGCTAGAGCACATAAAGAGTTTGTGTCAGTTAACTGTCGAGCGTTGTCTGAGCGCCGTATCGAGAGTGACTTATTCGGCATCAATCGTGATGAAGCGGATGAACCGTCGCTGTTAGAGCAAGCCGATGGCGGAACGCTGCTTTTGAACGACATTTTGACCTTACCAAAATCTCAGCAAATTAACTTACTGCGTTTCTTACAAGAAGGAACTGTGGATACTCTCGATGGACCCAGAGAAGTAGACGTGCGTGTCCTCGCTGCTAACTCTGCTGATATAGAGAAAGCATTGATTGATGGTGATTTTAATGAAGAGCTTTACCATTATATCAATGTACTGCGCATTAATGTCCCAAGCCTAAAAGAGCGTGCCGGCGATATTGCCATCTTGGCTCGTCACTTTTTGATGGATTACTCGCGAGAATATAACGCTCAAGCGCGTAGCTTTACCGAAGAAGCCGTAAGGGCACTAACACGCTACCATTGGCCGGGCAACGTACGTGAATTGATGAACCAGATTAAGCGGGTTGTTTTGATGTCAGACAGCGTGATGTTAGACGAAGTAAACCTTGATTTGCCTAAGCGCAGCGATGGTAAACGTAGTCTTAAGAGTATCCGTGAACGTAGTGAGCGTGATGCTTTACTTTTGGTTTTAGAGTCTCATGCTGGCCAAGTGTCTATGGCAGCAAAAGAGTTAGGTGTATCTCGCGCAACAATGTACCGACTGCTTAATAAGCACAATTTAATCTCTGATAGCACAGTTTAATTGCTTATTGAACATCAAAACAAAGCCATGGTTGAAACCATGGCTTTCAGACTGCTGACAAAGGTCTAGCTTTCGAGCTAGACCTTTGATCTAATAGGGGTATCGAAATATGGATACTCCGATATGCTTCAAGAACCGACTCCGCAACAATACGAACTGGAAATGGTAACGATGGA
>NZ_JADILO010000018.1 GCF_015278125.1 Vibrio fluminensis | reverse complement strand
CGGGCTTATCCTCTACGACTACATGGTCAAGTGCATGAAAGAGCTAGCGCAAACTGAGCCAGATATCGATGCACTCCTACCCTGGAACTTTAAACATTAGTAATATCGCCCCGTGGGCTCATGGGGCGCTTACTCTATACACAAGACACTTTTATTTTGCAGAAATGCTGGAAATTGCATTTTTATTCTATTTTATGCAAATTCAAAGAAATGCGAGAGGGTTCTTTTCTATTGTTTCAGAGAGGTGATCGGGGGCGAAATGTGCGTATCGCATCGTCATGGATATATCACCATGGCCAAGAACGTCTCTTAATACCAATATATTGCCACCATTCATCATGAAGTGATCGTCGCATTACTCGGCGTTAAATTAGTGCTGATTGGTATTAACGCCGTCGTACTAGTAAACCCTCTTGGTCCTTTCATTATTGCGATCGGTGCAATCATTGCTGGAGTCGGATTGTTGATTGATCACTTTGGCGGATTAACCCAAATAATGGACAATGTTAAATCGTTCTGGAATAGCATTTGGTATGATGATGAAGAGAGCGATAAAACCAAACAGCAAACCAAGGCGAGTAAGCAACGCCAAAATAAAAATGCAGCGTCTGAAGTTACATACAGCCAAACACGCTTAGAAGGCTATGAACGGTATAAGCGACGTGGCAAGTCTTATAATTCGGATGTGGATTCAGGTTATCAAGCGATAACGCAATTAGGGCAATCCAATGCTTATCAGCCGATTAAAAACCAAACTTTGAATAGTAAAATCAGAAGTAGAATTGAGAATAAAATCAGATAAGCCAGTAACCGTGGACAAAGCGAAGGGTGAGAAAGGCACTGATCTGAATTTAGATGTTGGCAATATGAGCATGAGCTACTAAAGGCGAGGAAGGGCGTTTAAATAAACGCACCTTCTTTTGTTGTTCTCTTTTAACTAGGTGCGAATTCAATTTCGAAGATACGTTGAATGTGATAATGATTAGTTCGTTTCGCAAGCGTCCATATTATTCTGGTTTTACACTAATAGTTTATCAATGCAAGGAAGGAATCATTAGACAGTACAATCATGAATTCACGCTATCTCACATATACATAATGCTAAAGCTTATGTATGATCTGTGCAGACCTAGAATTTGAATTATTAAGTGGAAATGTGGAATTAATGTTACAAAATCAGCCGTCGCGAACAGCCTATCGCGAGGATATACAAGGGCTTAGAGCATTGGCAGTCTCTTCAGTCATTCTTTTTCATGTGAATAAAGAGTGGGTGCCTGGTGGATTTATAGGCGTCGATATTTTTTTGGTAATTTCTGGTTTCTTAATTACATCTATTATTTTAAATCAGAAAATTAATGATTTATTTTCATTTAAGAATTTTTATTTTAGTAGATTTAAAAGAATTGTACCTGCCTATATCGTGTTTTTGGTGGTCATTGCAATTGCTATGGCAATTCTTTTAACACCTTCAGATTTCAAGTTCTTTAGAGATAGCTTGAAATATGCATCATATTTCGCCAGTAATCAATATTTTGCTGATTTTGGTAATTACTTTGCACCTAACGCAAATGAATTGCCACTTATGCATACTTGGTCATTAGCCGTAGAGATGCAGTTTTATTTTTTCTTACCATTACTTCTAATGTATATGCCGTCAAAATATCTTAAAACAACGGTTTGTACCTTGATATTTTTAATAAGTGCATATAGTACTTATGAGATTTTAGTATATAATGATAAGCAGAGGGTATATTTTTCTCTAATATCAAGAATTCCAGAGTTTCTTATTGGTTCGTGGTGTGCTTTGACTGGGAGCGGTAAGAAATGGAGTGGAGTGACATCCAATTTATTAGCTGCTGTAGGCTTGATGCTAATAGTAGGAAGTATTATATGTATTGATGAAAATAGTCTGTTTCCAGGGGTTTTAGCTCTTCCTGCATGTATAGGAACAGCATTTATCATTTCTGCTCAGAAAAGCATGACTAATAAATTCTTTTCTTTGTCTATTTTAGTTTGGGTTGGTGGACTATCGTACTCACTATATTTATGGCACTGGGCAATTTTGGCAGGAATTAGATACTACTTAGAAAGTTACGCTCTAAGTGAATACTGGTTGTTTGTATTTGCTATACTCACATTTTGTTGTTCTTATATATCGTACAGATTTGTCGAGCAAGGTTTTTTGTTTAAATTGGAAGGGAAACGTTCTGCTTACGGAGTTATAGGAATTATACTTCTTGTTTGTTTGGCTATCGTTTCTTCAAAGTACATAAATAAGAATGTAGTTGAGCCTCTGGAGTTGAATTTAACTCGTTACGCGATCGCAGATAAAATATGCCATGGTCAAATTGTTGGAAATTGCATAAGAGGAAGTGAAGACTCAGAAACAAAGGTTCTTGTCATTGGTGATAGTCATGCCGCTCAACTAAATGGCTTTTTCGATGAAATAGGTGATAAATACAAGTTGTCGTTTAAAGTTATAACAGCTAGTAGTTGTGTGACAATACCCGGATTTGATGTGGATCGTCTTCCTAAATGGGCTAGGCAACCATGTATAAATCAAATTGATGTTATTAGGGATTTACTCCCAAGTTACGATAAGGTTGTGATTGCTGGAATGTGGTCATACCAAACAAGGAGTAAAGATTTCATGGCTAGTCTGGAGCTATTTTTAGAAGATGCAAAGAAAGATGATATAGATGTCGTCGTTCTATCTCAAATTCCAAGGTTAAAATCAAATCCCATCCGACTACAAAGATTCAATGAGCTTGGCTTATCAACTCAGGTTGTTTTAGCCCAAGATTGGAAGACATCCAATGAAATTATCAAGCAAGTAGCAGGAAAGTATGACAATGCTCAATATATTGACTTGTCAGATGCTTCTATTTTTGAATCATTGCCATTTTACAAAAATGAAATGATTTATCTGGACACTAGTCATTTAAATGAAGTAGGGACTAAGTTATATGCCCAATCTGTAGGGGAACGTCTAGCAAATGCGTTTTGATTGTTATGAAAATTAAAAACTAATATCGGCTTTTGGTTTGGCTATAGTTTACTCGATGCCAACTATTATCAATAACTCAATGGTTTTAACTTATTGAATTCATGGCAGCCTGTTTGTTGGTTTCGGCTTTGAGAGCTTAAATCTCAGCTCTTAGATTAGGGAAGTTGCGAGAGGCGACAAAAATGGCGGCAGCCCTCGGAAACTTCTTAAACAGACGGTATAAAACGTCATAATTGCTGTTATCATATACAGTGTTTTATTTGTAACTTATTGATTTAATTGATTTAATTGATTTATTTTTTGTGATCAAATTCTGCGGCATGAATTCACAGTCAGCGATGGCGAAGCACTCTGGCGGCGTTGCAAAATACCGCGCAGCTGAAGGTAAAACCGTACTATTGCCATTCCGTGGCACAGTGCACGACACCATCTCAGACATCCTTGGCGGTGTACGCTCAACGTGTACATACGTAGGCGCAGCAAAGCTTAAAGAGCTAACGAAGCGCACGACATTTATCCGCGTACAAGAGCAAGAGAACAACGTATTCGGTAAAGAGTGATTCGGTCACTTTTCGTAAAAACTGAATAATTGAGAGCCGCTTTTAGCGGCTCTTTTTTATATGCACTTAACGCTTTTATGCTTATATCAAACTATAAGCTTGCAAGATTAATACACCAAGAGTGCACGTGATGGTGGATGCCACTGTCGTGAAGGCAATGATGTTTGCTGCCAGAATCGAGTTTCCGCCCATCGAGCGTGCCATCACGTAGCTTGCTGCCGCAACGGGTGAAGCGTTCATAAAGAATAAAATGCCTAGCTCAATGTCCCTAAAACCAACCCAATAAGCGACCGAAGTGATCAATACTGGCGCTATGAGTAACTTGTAGTTACTGGCAAACCACTGCGCTGCTTGATCTGCCCTAAGAGCGGTCAGGTTAAGTGACCCTCCGGTGCATAACAGAGCCAAAGGTAGCGTCATTTTCGATAAGTAATTACCAGCTTCAGTAATTACTGTCGGTACAGGAATGGCGAGAACGTAAAAAAGAAGACCAAGTGAAATCGCGATGATCAGTGGGTTCTTGGTTAATGTTTTCCCCATCATCTTCAGTGCTTGCATCCCCGATACGGAACCCCGTGGAGAAAGGCATATGACGGCTTGGATATTGTAGAGAAATGTTGTTGCCGCAACATACAGTGCGCCTAATGCTAAACCTGAACTACCAAATGCATTCGCGACATAAGCAATACCAATAATGCCGGTATTAGCACGAAAGCCACCTTGAATAATCACCCCTTGATCTGGTGATGATTTAAAGAATAATCGAACAGAAATTAGAGTGAACAGGAAAAAGGCAATACCGGAGATGATACCGAACCCAATGAATTGACTCGCCGCTGAAAACACTGGTTATTGCATTATTTTGCCTAAAAAAGCTCACACACTCTTTCTGTCTATTGAGCCTTCTTACAGGGCACTAAGATGCATCAACATAAATATCGAATAATAGAGAGCCGCTTTTAGCTGCTCCTTTTTTATTTAAGCAAGGGGTCACTCGTACTTATTGATCAAACTTCTCTTGAGCATATAAATCAATTAAAACAATTGTTTGACTTTCTGATGAGTTGATAATTAACTTAGATCTTAGGCTAAACGAAGGATATATTGCTGTGAAAAAAGTTGCTCATAGAAGGATCTCTTTGCGCGTTGTTTTGGGCGTGATGTTTGTGTGTTGTACGATTGTTACCTCTGCGGTCGCGATATCTTTACAATACTACTTCTCAAGTAAGAAAGAGTTAGAGCACACACTCAACCGTTACAACACTATCGCTACCGGCGTTTCAGAGTATCTTGGTAACTTGCAAAGCTTAGCGGAGAACGCAGCTCGCAGCAGCGCTCAGCTTGTTTCTATCATTGGAATAGACTCGGCTGATGAGCGAATAATTGTTCCGCTCTCTAAACTTCTCGCTCGAGATCCAAACCTTCACAGTATTTTTGTTGCAAAAGAAAACAACGATTTCTTCCAACTTATCAATTTGTCCACTCAAGAGATAAAAACACGAGTAGGCGCTCAAGAACATGACAAGTGGTTACTGGTTCTGCACCAAGGAAGAGGTAAAGAGCGGCAGAAAACGTCTATTTTTTATAACCAACAATTCCAACGTACCGATACCCGCACTGAATTTAGCAACTTTTTGCCCACTCAGCGTAGTTGGTATGAAAATGCCAACGTTGAAACTGTTTTTGAGACAGCTCCGTACCTATTTAATACCGTGAAAGTAAACGGTGAAACTTTCTCTATCAAAGTAGAAGGAACCGCGACAGTTGTTGGTGTGGATATTCTACTGTCTTCTCTGGAATCCCAATTAACCAATCGTTTTGTGGAAAATAGTAAACGTCCTGAGGCAGAGTCGTTTATTTATCAACAGGATGGGCGGTTGATCGCAACGAACAAAATGATAGATATTGAGGACCGTATTCCTCTAGTGACACCGATAAAGCTTACTGAAGAGCAGCAATCGTTGATTAGTCAGTTGCCCGAGCTTAAAGTCTCCAACCAAAATGACTGGGGACCGCTAGATTATACTGTAGGTGGTCGGCCAAATGGATTTGCTATTGATCTGTTCAAAATGATTTCAGAAATGACAGGTCTAAAGTTTAAGTTTGTTAATGGGCGCTCTTGGGATGAACTAGTGAACGATTTCTCTCAAGGTAATCTCGACATATTGCAGTCAATTTCTGACCCTAGCGACTTTTCACAAAGTGGTATTCTGGGAGCTCCGCTCTATCGAGGTAACTTTGCACTGCTTACCAAGCAGGATAACAATGATTTTTCTAGCCTTGATGCGATCAGTAATCAAAAGATAGGAATTCTTCGAGGCTGGAGTATTCAGGATAACTTATTGGATTCATTTCCCAATTTGACGTTGATTTCTTATTCTTCACTGCATTCGGCGATTGATGATCTTGAAGCCGGGAATATTTCAGCGGTGCTAGATATGAAGCAAGTGCTACAGAGTAAAGTACAGCAGAAGTTTCGTAAAGAATTAAAGATAGTACCGATAGAATCTGAGCTCTTGCCAAGAGAGTTCTATTACTCTGTGCGTGAAGAATACAAGGAGATTGTGGAAATAATCGATTTAGCGATTAATTCGATCTCTGAAGAACATCGTAGCGAATTGCGCGAGAAGTGGTTTGCAAAAGGTGCAACTCAGTCGACGTTTACTTTCATCCCTTACCCAGAACTTCTTGATATAGGGAAGATGCGCTCGAATGGCAGCAACGTGCAACTAACGACTATTAATGGGGTAGAAACCTATCTTTATGTTGCCAAGTTAAGAGAGCTGGATTCGCGATATTTTGCCGTGGTGATTCCTAAATCGTATATCATGGCAGGGGTGAATGAGGTTGCTCTCTACTCAATCGGTGCGTCATTGTTGGTGCTGTTACTTTTGTTGCCGATAGCTTGGCAAGTCGCACGCCCTATCTCAAAGCCGATAAATCAGTTGAGAGAGCAAGTTCGACTCATTAATCAACGACAATATTCAAAGGTTACTCGCATCCATAGTCGTATTGAGGAAATCCACCAACTCGGTCTGTCTGTGATGCGAGGCAGCTACTCATTAGAAAATTTCGAGAAACAACAGAACCTGTTCTTTGAGGCGATGATACAGTTGATCGCGCGCGCGATTGATGAAAAGTCGCCTTATACTGCTGGGCACTGTAATCGAGTTCCTGAAATTGCTTTGATGTTAGCCGAAGCAGCTGAAACCTCTGACAGTGAACCATTTAAAAACTTCAAATTTGAAAATGATGATGAACGACGAGAGTTTCGAGTAGCGGCTTGGTTACATGACTGTGGCAAGATCGCGACGCCAGAGTACGTCGTAGATAAAGGCAGTAAATTGGAAACAAACTATAACCGTATCCACGAGGTCAGAATGCGGTTTGAAGTATTGTGGCGAGATGCGCAAATTGATTACCTCCTGTCGCGCTTGGAAAAAGAAGTGGACCTAGAGAGTGATTTGCGAAGTGATCTAGCTGCATTAAGGGAAGAGTTTGCTTTTATCGCTAATGCGAACGTCGGCGGAGAGTTTATGTCTGACGATGATGTTACTCGATTGAAGCAATTAGCAGAAAAAGAATGGACTCGTTATTTTGATGCTGGCTTAGGGTTATCACCGTTAGAAGAAACGCGTTATCAACCGCAGCAAACTCCTGCAACGGAAAAGCTGTTATCTGATAAACCCGAACATATCATAGAGCGCGAACAACCTTTTGGCGATGTGGCGCTGTTTGGTATTAACATGGAAGTGCCCGACAAACTCTATAATCATGGCGAGCTGTATAACCTTTCTGTAAGACGTGGAACACTCTCTAATGAAGAACGTTTTAAAATTAATGAACATATGATAAGTGGAATAAAAATGCTGGAAAGCATTCCATTTCCACCTGAGTTGGCTCGTGTTCCACGCTACGCAACAACCCACCACGAGACACTATTGGGAACAGGCTACCCAAGGGGCATAAACCATAATGAGCTCTCAATACCTGAGAGGATCCTAGTTGTCGCAGACATTTTTGAGGCATTAACGGCATCGGATAGACCTTACAAGAAAGCTAAGCCACTTAGTGAATCCATCACCATTCTGTCGAAGATGGTAGATAGTGGTCATATCGATAGAGACATTTTCGAACTACTGCTAACCAGCGGTGTTTACCTGCAATATGCTGAGGAGTATTTGCCTAGTGAGTTAAGAGATTTAGATGGCATAGAACGCTTCATTTCTACCTCATAAAAAGTGGGTTTGACCATAGTGATACGAAACATCGCAAGGCACATTTTCCACAGTGTCTTCTGCTATGCTGTAATTTGTATAGTGATGTTTTCCAATTCAGGTTAAGAAAAAAGTCCTACAAAAACTGGGTTTCTTTAAATGTTCATCTTGAGTACATTAGCGCTTCTTCCGTTGTCATCGTTTCTACATTAGTGAACAAGATTGATGACTAAGAGCCGAAGCCTATTAGGCTTTATACGAAGGAAATGCCGGATTTGGAAAAGTCATTAAGAGACGATATCACGTTAGTCAGAGAGCTTATACTACGATGAAACTGTCTTTGGTATTATGATTAGCCCCCGGGAATATATGGATATTAGAATTTTGTAAGCAATTGATTGAAGCTATCACTTTGCTTATCTGATTTATATATACTTATAAAAGGTCTAGTAATAAGTGTTCTCTATTATTATAAGCGATTTCGAACCTATCAGACATTACATTAGAAATGGCATTAAACAGCACTTTGGCTTTAGTCATGCTATGGTGGTTAACGATATAAAAGAATTAACCAACCAAAAAATTGATAGTTTGATAAATGAGTTTGGTAATGTATCACTATTTTTTGATTTAGATGAGAAACCTCGTCTTATAAATAGCAAATCTAAAATAAAACGGAAAACTATTTTTGATGTAATGAATGCGTTAGACCGAAAATCAAGTGTTAGCTTGTTTGTTTTAGGAAGTGAACCTTCCTTTTTGGAAAACAAAAACGCGATCATTAACCATAATGTTCAGTCATATCAGATGTTGTCCAAGCCGTTTAATGGTCAACAATTAAGCAAATTTATCAATGTTAACCTAGGCAACGCTTATGGTGATAAAAGAGTCTACCCAACTAGAGCTATGTTGTTTGCTGCATAGCCATGAGTAGCTTGGGAACAAATAGCAAATTTTATGACGTTATTTAACCTGTTTTGGACTCACCTAGACAACGAATCTTTGTTAGTAGTCGCGGTGAGTCTTAAAAGCTTAACTATTCAATATATGTTACAGGTTAAGTACTCTAGCGAGCTCGACGATGGATTTGACCCCCATTTTCTGCAATATGCGTGTTTTGAAAGTGCTTACCGTTTTAGGGCTGAGATCAAGCTCATAACAAATGTGTTTGTTGGTAAAGCCCGCCAATAGTAGCTGAGCGATTTTTTGTTCGCTTTGCGACAGCTTTGGTTGGTTTCTTTTCTTTTTATTGTTGTGTTGGCTATCGATATATTTAGCCAGGTTAATCGAAGTGCTTGTAATATCTCCTGTACTTGAAACCGTTGGAATCACCAGCTCTGAGATAGACGAATCGCCTTGTTCGACTAATAACACTGCATTTCGTTTTCTAACGGTGTTGCTTATGTCTGAACGGATGTTATCTGGTAGAGACTGAAATGACTTGGAATCAACCACGACAAAGCTATTTGATGCCTCATTGAGTAATTCGATAAACAGACTAGGGTTTGATGCCAGTATAATAGGATTTGAGCTTAACTCTTTCGCTACGAGTTTTTGTATTGCCTTGCCTCGTGTTTGGAGTTGGTCGAACAAAATAACGGTATCGTATTGTTCTTCTTTACTCCAAGAAGTGGCTTCACCAGAAACGGCTCGATGCAAAGATGCCAACTCAAGGAAACTCATCGGTGCACCGGTATAGAAACCTTGACAAATATCAACGCCGAGCTCTTTGAGATACTCCCATGTTTGTTGATCTTCTATCCCTTCAGCAACGCAAGATAGACCCAATGCTTGAGCGAGCCTCAAGGCGGCAAGGGTAAGTTGTTGGTGCTTATAATTGGTGACAACATTGGAAACAAAGCGACGATCAATCTTGAGTTCTGAGATCGGCAAGTCAATCAATTGATTGAGAGAAGCGTATCCGGTACCAAAGTCATCGATTGAAAAACTGACGCCATAAAGGTTCAGGCGAGCTAAATTTTCTAATACCGTTGGAGTTGGCTGAAATGCCTTGTGTTCAGTGATTTCTAAGGTCAGCTTTTCTAGAGGAAATCCATTTTGTTGGCATATTTCTACCGTTTTTTCACAAAATTCTGTATTTAAAAAATTGGTATCGATGTTGAGCGATAGCTGAGGGGGAGAAAGTATGGTACCAAGGTCAAGAGTACTTCGCTCCAACATAAAATAGTAGAGGTCTAATAAGAGATTATGTTCAGAGAGAATAGATAAAAACTGACTTGGAACCAGCATCCCATGTTCTGGATGGTTCAAACGAGCTAGCGCTTCGACACCTACTAATTCAGCTTTATTGAAGCTAAATTGTGGTTGATAAAGTGGTAATACTGAATGGCTTCGAAATGCACTTAAGACGTCATCGGCTTCTGGCTTAAACTCGTCTTGTGTCTGCTTACTCTCTGCTAGATGTGAGAGAAACAGGTCTATTTCTAGGCTTAACTTTTCCGAGTCGAACGGTTTTGATAGGATACTTGTATATTCGTATCCAAGTTGATGGCACATACCTTTAGTTAGTTCTTTAATTGTGTCGTCAACAACACTTACGATTACGACACCTCTAGTGGTATTTGGCGTCAGCTTTTTTGAAAGTAGCGTGATGCCGTCGGCTTCAGGCATTCTGATATCAGTAAAAATAAGATCATACTGAGTTGAAGCGGTTGCATTATGAATGCTCTCAAGGTTACTCGTGATAGTAATATCGTTGTAGCCCAGATCTTGCAATAGCATTTTTAAGTAAAGAGCTTGAGGATAGTCGTCTTCGATTATTAATGTTTTCATAGATTCGGTTACTAATGTCTGGGGTGTGTAACTTTTGCTCAATAACAACGAGTTACATTCAACCTTTAATGGCATTGCTGACATGTATGAGTCTAGCTATCCTGACTCTATATGGTCAACAATTATATGCATGCTATTTTGTAACTTTTACTTAGTAATTGAATAAAAAACGCCTGAATAAATCCAAGCTATAAATTTTGCTATAGCTTGCAAATTATCTGATGTATTCTTTACTTAACTATATGAATAGTTGAATGAAATGGAATTTTGTGGAGCTGGAGTTTGTTGTGTTTAAGAAAATATTTGCGATTTTTCTTTGTTTGATTTTCAGTGATCTGGCATCTGCGAAAGGCAGTTCTTCCTCTGGTAGTGTGCAAGAGCCTATCTTGAAAGTAGGGGTGACAAGCTCTCCACTTTACCCATACTGGGGGGGGAGCACTAAGCTACCTAAAGGCATCATTCACGATATTGCCTCATTAATGGAAAAACAAATGAAAGTCGACATTCAATATGTTGCTTTCAATACTTTAGCTGAAATCAAGGAGGCAGTAGCTTTAGGTAAAATTGATTTAGCGATAGGTTACATAAAGACCGCAGACAATAAAGATCAGTTCCTGTTCTCAAACCCTATTTATAAAGATGAAATTGTAGGTTGGATCGATGATGCCGCAAAAGCGAAAGCTCAAAATGTTGACAATCTTAAATGGGCGTGTATCAAAGGCTCAAGTCATTGCACTGTACTTGAACAAATTGGAGTCGACTCGATTCGACAAGTAGCAACCAGTGCTGAACTTCATGAACAGCTAAACTCTAATGATGTGGATGCGTTAATTGGGTTTTATTCATCATTTCTTTATCAGTTTAAGGTTAATAGTAATGATGAACAAAAAATGTATTTTGATGAAAGGTTTGGTAGCATTTATTCCAGAGTGCTAATGAATAAAGAGAATTATGATCTCAAAAAAATGATTGATAATTTTATTTTTGAGGTTAAGCATTACTCTAAATCTGATGTCTTCGATAATTTTTATTTCAAACATAGTAATAATCGAGATGTTTATGCTGATTGGTATGATAATGATAGTAGTGAACTAGTAATAAGATACTCGATTGACGAAGATGTATTCCCATATTCCTATATTGACGAGAAAACGGGGAATTATGTCGGGTTTATTCATGATTTTTTCGACAGCGTTGAGGCAATAACACCTTTAGAGTTTGAGTACGTGCCTCCTGGCGAGCAAGATATCACAGAGATGTTGCTACATGGTGTCATTGACGTGGTGCCAATCGCAAAAAAGGAAAGCTATAGTACAAAGCTGTTTAGTTTTACTGATGATATCATTGATGTGAAGTATACATTAATAGAAAAAACATCAATTGATGGGGTAGATAAATTTGGCGTTCTAGACAGGTTTAGCAACTTAGAAAATGATACTAGAGCTGTTGGATACACGATCTACGATGATGTAGATAGTATTCTATCTGATTTTCAATCTGGAGCGATTAATCACGCCTATCTAAATAAATACTTAGTTGATTTAATTATTCGAGATTATAAAGACTTAGAGTTTAAAGTCAACCAAACAGGAGTTGGCGTTAACTTAGATACTAAGGCGCCTATGCTTCTTCGCCGTGGTGATGACCAACTTAAAGAAATGGTAGAGTCTGCATTTTCTTTGTTATCTTACGGAGAGATTAACAGAATATGGAAAGACTATAACAAAGTTAATTATCACATTGGTTATGATAAAGAAGAAATAAAGAAGTTTATCTATTTTATTTTATTGGTATTGTTGCCTTTTGCAATTTTTGTTTTTTCTTATTTAAGGAAAACTAGGAAGAAGTTAATCGGGCGTGCGCATGAGGTCAAATTATCTGAAGCGCAAAGAAAGTTTCTTCATGATATTATTGATAACATCCCAAGCTATATTTGTATTCGCGATGTTAAGGGTGAAATACTTCTTTCAAATAAGGAGTTTTCCGATTTTTACCATGCATGTGATTGCCAAAAAAACGAATGTATGAAGGTATTCTTTGATAATAGTAGACTTAACATGGCTGGAGATTTTTCGGAAAACATTGAGGTAACAGACTCTTCTCATCCATTGTTTGGTCGATATTTTCATATAGAGAATAAATCCATTACAGACTATGTTGATAAAAAAGAGTTTTTTATGACCATTTTATCAGATGTCACTGAAGTAAAAGAAAGAGAGAATTATCTACAACAAGCCCGTCAAAATGCAGAGTCCTTAGCACAACAGAAGCAACACTTTTTAGCCGTGGTTAGTCACGAGCTCAGAACGCCAATTTCTGGCATTCTAGGTTTAATGGAATTATTGGGTGAAAGGCTAGAAGACAAATTCAATAGAGAAATATTGCATAATGCATCAATGTCTACCAGCAAACTCAAGTTGTTAGTTGATGACATACTCGATTTTTCAAAGCTAGAAGCTAAGCAGCTCAGTGTTACACCAGAGTTGGTTAACTTGCCAAAAGAAATCAGCCCAATCATTCGCTCTTTCGATGTGCTCGCGGAGCGCAAAGGTCTCCGTTTCTACCTAGACTGGAAACCAAGTCGCTTTTTTGAGGCTGAAGTAGACATACTCCGTGTTTCTCAAGTTATTTCAAATATCTTGTCGAACGCAATCAAATTCACTGAAAATGGTGCGGTTTCTTGTTTTATTCGTTTAGAAGAAAACAGTTTACTGATTCGAGTCGAAGACCAGGGCATCGGAATGGACGCAGCAGAACTGCAAAATATTTTTGCTCCGTTTGTCCAAGCTCAGAATACGATAGCGAGAAAATTTGGTGGAACAGGCTTAGGAATGTCCATCGTTAAGAACTTAGTTGAGATGATGGGAGGAACTATATCCGTCAGCTCAGAGAAGTATATTGGAACAAATGTAACAGTAGTGATCCCTGTAAAGACGACGGAGTTTGTAGCAACTGACACGCTTGCCTTGTATGAGATAGAAGATCATAACATCGCAAGATGGCTGGATGTAAACCAGATTGGCTATCGCTTGAGTAAACCAGAACATCAGCGCGAAGAGAGTAACTTTTATCCAAGCGTTGTCGTGGAATTGCTGGCGCAGCAGTTTGAAACAACAGAGGTTTGTCATTGTATCAGCGAGATGAGCATGCTAAGCGGTAAGGTGCTTGTTGTTGATGACGATCCAGTGAATCGGTTTTTGGTTCAACTCCAACTGGAAGCGTTAGGATTGGAGGCTGAAATTGTCGCAGATTCTTCTTTAGCATTAGAACGTATTTCTGAGCAGAATTTAGAGTTTGGCGCTGTAATATCTGATCTACATATGCCTGATATTAATGGGTTTGAGCTTGCGCAAAAGATTAAGGTAATTGTTCCTGAGTTACCCGTTATTTTGTGTACGGCAGATAACTCGATCGCGACGTTTGAGACCGCCAAATCATTGGGTATTGATTCGATAGTATTTAAGCCCTATGAGTTGGTAGAGCTTTATAATGTACTCATGTTATATTTTGCGCAGCAAGAAGGCGAAGCCTGGACAACTGAAGAACTCAGCGAGCTAAAGCCTCAAAGCGTAAACTCAGAGTGGCTACCTCACCTTAAAAAAGAAAACCGAGTGGAGATGACACAGGCAATCATTGGCTCTTTAGAGCAGGCTTTGCATGAGCTGGGTTCAGAACATGCTCAAATAAAAACAATCGCACACCGCCTTAAAGGATCGGCAGGGTCGTTGTCACTTCCTTCGATTGCAGAGGCTTGCCTTAAGCTAGAGCAAGACATTGGCAACAAAGACCTTGTTGATGAGTTAGTGAAACAAATCAATTTGGTCATCCAAGACGCCGAAAAATTTCTCACGGAAGCAGACTCTTTTTAGTTTCTAATGTTAGTGTTGTGACCGCCTTCCACGAAGGCGGCATCCCTCAGTTGCCGGAAGTTAAACTCGCCTATACCGATTTGCATCCCCAAAAAACAGATAGAAAAAAGTCCTACAAAACTTATTTTCCCACCTGAAACGTTCGCCTGTATAGTCTCGTTCAAGCAAAGAGAGTCATTTGGGCTTTACATAACAAGACTTGTAAATAAACCCCAAATCGTAATTTCTGATGTAAGTACTTGACTGAAGCTTACTGTTTTTTGCAGCAAGCATATTTGTAAATGATTCACTAAAACTTTAAATACAACGCGAAATGGATTTCGTTTTTTGGAGTTCATTATGAGCGTAGTGTTGAGAATACTTCCTATTCTATTTTTACCTGTTTCATTATTAACTTATGCATCTTCCTCAATCTCGAGCAGTTATTGGGGATCACGCGAATACCATAGGCTAAGACGCATACAAGCAAGAATTGTCTGAAAAGGTGCTCAGGTCGTGGTGACCAAAATTATCGAACTCGGTGCACCTTCTGCGCAACTTGAGTAGCAGGGAGAGGAATAGTTTATCCCTGTCGTGGATAACAATACTGTTGAAGGGCGAGCCGAGATCAAAACTGCCGAGTTGAAGTCAATTTATCTCAATTTGAATATTAGAAATAATGAAGATCAATATGAAAACAAGATTCCCAAAATGGTTAGCCGTAATTACTTTTTCGTCGTTATTGCTATTAGTAGGTTGTAATTCTGAAGGTGTATTTAATTCTTCAGAAGATGCATTTAATTCTCCAGAAGATGTTTTTGATACACCAGAAGGCGTGCTATTTGACATAGTATTAACACCCAACGATGGATTTGTGTTAATGAAGCACGGCTCGCTACAGTTAAAAGCGATAGGTAAGTATGATGATGGAACAGAGTTAGATATTAGTGACTCTGTCGAATGGACAATCGTTTATGATACAGCTACTTCTAAAGTATCCTCTACGGGGCTGCTTGAAGGGGAAATAGAGGGTGAAGTTATAATCACTGCTTCAAAAAGCGGGATAGTTAGTGATGATAACACAGTGACGGTAACTTCTTTGGGGGGCGCTGTTATTGACGTCTTCGATACAGGTAGCGGTAAGTTGTTTACCAGTTCACCATCAGTGCCCTACCTAGATGGCATTGGAGGTAGTGATTACGAGAGTATTTTTAGTATAAAAGAAGACTCAGATCACGGCTTTGCTGGTGATTATGCCACCTTTATTTTGACTCACGCAAATACACTGTGTGCGAAGTACAACACCCTTAGTCTTGGTGGGCGAACTAACTGGCGTTTAGCAACATTAGACGAGTTAGTGGAACTGCATGGTGAATTCGGTAATATGTTTGCCAAGCGAGGTTGGGCGGTCGGACAATTTTTTATGACGGCGACTCCTCATGAGAATGGCAGCAGCCATTATGGAATTATCCTCTCCGAACACGTTTATTACCGCTCCGTGAGTCAGAGCTTAGAGACCTACGTAAGTTGCGTCTCTAATCCTTAAAGTTGAGCGTTTAGAGTTTAACGTTTTAATTTTAGTTTTGAAGTGCCAGATCTGTATCTGGCATTTTTTGTCCGGAGAATTGTGAGTATTCTATCAAAATGGATTTGAAATAAGAGTAAGTACTTTAAATATCGTCGTGATGGTTGACTCGGCGATTTGATTGTTATCAAACTCAACTACATGCAACGCTGTTTTTCGTATGTCTTCAATCAAGTTCGTAATAATTGCTTCAAAATGTAAACCCTGGGGTTTACTTTTTGTCAGGAAGAAATAAAATTGCCGTGTTGGTCTGCTGTCACATTGCCGACTATCCAGTGGTATTTTTTATTAAGAGAAATTATGAAAACTAAACTATCGCTAGTCGCACTAGCATTAATGAGTGGTTCTGCGTGGGCACAGCTTGCTGAAACAGCTGGTTTTTCTGGTGAGGTGTCAGTGAGTACTGGTTTTTACTCAATTGAGTCTAACCTGAACACCAACGATGACAATAAAGAGCTTGATGATCTAAATAAAACCAATGATGCAGTAAGTGGCGGTTTATTATTGCCACTAGGTAACTTGTCGTACACTTTTGGTGATAAGCTTAACCAGCAGTTCTACATGGGTACTTCTCGTGAAGATATCGCAACCGGTACGCTAGCGTTTGAGATGGGTTACAAGTACCAACTAGCGTCTGGCATGATCATCGATGCTTCTATTCTACCTACCATCATGTCGGGTGAAGTGTGGGAAGACCCATTCAAAGATAATGGTAAACGTAAAACGACTGATGAAGACGGCAACGCGTATCGCTTGAAGCTTGATAACATCATGGGTTCGAAGTTTTCAGTAGATATGGCTTACGCGACTAAAGATGTTGAAGATGAACGTTCAGGCATGGCTGATCCAATGTTGACTGCGGCACAGCGTGATTCTCTGCGCCGTGATGCTGACGCGTTCTATTTCCGTACAGATTACAAATACATGGTGGATCAAACCACTATGCTGAAACCGCGCCTAACCTACATCTCAGCGGATGCTGATGGTGCAGCGAACTCGTTTAAAGGCTATGGTGTAGAACTAAGCTACTTTAAGATGCTGGATCGTCACCAGTTTGCATTGACAGCAGGCTTTAACAACCGCGATTACGATGCAGTAAACCCAGTATTCGGTGAAACTCGCGAAGATGACGAAATGAGCCTATTCGCGGCTTATGAATACGCAAACTTCATGGATTGGCAGGATTGGTCTCTAGTATCATTCGCAGGTTTCGGTAGCACTGACTCAAACATCGATTTCTACGACAAGAATGAAATCATCATGTCTGTTGGTATGAACTACCACTTCTAATCAATTGTTTAAGTGCTTAATGCTCAATTAAGCGGCTAAAGTAAATCCTTTTTGCTCTAACTGTAGTAAAAAGGATTTTGTTTTATTGAGAGCTTAAAACAATTCCATACGCGCATTTGTTTCAGCATCCAGCAACAATCTAAATTGCTGAGTTAACTCATCATAGTCAGTCTGCTTTTGTCCATAGCTAAGGTTGAATGTGTAGTTGAAGTCTGGCGGGTTATCACCTTGCGTGTGCTGCAAAATGGTCTCTAACTTATCCAATGCTTTAACCAGTTTTGCCTCTTCGGTCGTCGCGCTGTCATATTCCAGCCACAGCGCTAAAATATCTGCTTGTAACTCTTGGTTCAGCGGTGCAATGAGCTGCTTTAAATCCCTTAACTCAATAGCGCTTTTATCCAAATCGGCATGTTGGTCAACCGCGGATATGTCACCACCAATCGCTTCCGCCAGATCATGCACAATGCAGAGTTTTAGCACTCTTTCGCTGTTGAGTTGAGGGTAATGCTTGGAAACGAGCATTGCCAATAGGCACAGTCGCCATGTGTGCTCGGCAGTGCTTTCTTGTCGGCCAGAAGAAGTCCAAGCAGTACGCAGAGTATCTTTTAACTGCTCTGCATCACGCAGAAATTGCAGTATCGAAGGCAGTTGTTCAATCATGTTGTTGTGACAAAGCTATGTGTTGTTTGAGAATATAGACGCTAACACTTTTCTGTGTAATAACGAAATCAAAATAGAACCTAAAGGAAGTACGATGTTAGATAAGTTATTTGTCTATGGCACTCTTGGTCCAGGACGCCCAAATGAGCATGTGATGACTGCGATAGGTGGCGAGTGGCGTGAAGGTTATGTGCTTGGTTTTCTCAAAAACCAAGGCTGGGGTTCAGAGATGGGTTACCCTGGTATTGAGCTTAATGACGCTGGCAAGCAGGTAAGAGGCTTTGTTTTTACCTCAGACAACCTTGCGCAGAATTGGCATAAACTGGATGAGTTTGAGGGCAGTGAGTATAAGCGTGTTGCCACTCAAGTACATCTAGATGATGGCAGTGTAGTTGAAGCGTATATCTATATGCTGAGTGAGTAGAGTAACAACAAGCATCCTTGTTTAATGGCATTTTGCTAAATTGTGAATCTATCACTTAAATTTGCACGATAAATGTGCTCAGATAATACAACGCATTAGACAAGGATGAACCAAAATGAACTCGACCATTGAGACAATATTGTCGCATCGCTCGATACGAAAATTTACCGCAGAACCTATCGAACCGAATAGCTTAGACACGATTATTAAAGCTGGCTTGGCGGCATCTTCGTCCAGTTTGTTGCAAGTGGTATCAATTATTCGTGTTACCGACCAAGCCAAACGAGATAAGCTCTCGGTTCTCGCGGGCAATCAAGCTCATGTTGCCAATGCGGCGGAATTCTTGGTGTTCTGTATCGATTATCAACGGCATACGGTAATTAACCCTGATGTGCAGAGCGATTATACGGAGCTCGCTTTAATTGGCGCGATCGATGCGGGAATCATGGCGCAAAACTGTTTCATTGCCGCGGAGTCAATGGGGTTAGGCGGCGTGTACATTGGCGGGCTACGTAACAACGCACAGCAAGTTGATGAACTGTTAGAGTTGCCTGAGCATACCGCAGTATTGTTTGGTTTATGTTTGGGACACCCTGACCAAAATCCGGAAGTTAAACCCCGTTTACCGCAAAAAGTGGTGCTGCATGAAAATAGCTATCAGCCTCTTGATAGAAATGCCGTAGATGAGTATGACCAATTGATGCAGGGCTATTATGCGAATCGCTCTACCAACCAGAAGCAAAGTACTTGGTCTAGTGAGGTGACAGGGAAATTGTCGGGTGAGTCACGCCTACATATTTTGCCTTATTTAAACCACAAAGGTTTGGTTAAGCGTTAAATGCCCGTTCGGCAGAAAAGTAGTTGGCAGAAAATGGCTAGTTGCACAATATGGGCTGAAGCGGAGAGTTTCAGTCCATATTTTTACATTCAAGTAGAGCCAATTCACGTAGAGCTACTCCAATTTATTCAAACTCACCGAGTGGTCAACAATATAGCCTTGATAGCGGCTTAATGCTCCATTAGGGATGGCGAATGGTAGTCCCCCCCATGATAATTGCTCGACATTTCGCGCTAGAGGCAACACGCAGCGATCGACAAACTCTTGCTGGGTGTAAGGAAAGGAAATGTAGTCACTACTGATTTGGTTGATGTTATTGATCACCGTTTGCACGGAGCTATCTTCATCGCAACCATGCAGTTTGTTTTCACTCGGTAAGTAATAAGAAGTCTTGTAGCCGGACTGTTTTAATAGATCGAGATCGATAGGGTTTTTGGATTCTACAATCAATCTTTGTCGTTGTTCGACGTCCGGGAAGAGCTGGTCCAGATAGTTAACCACCTGCTGCTTATTGGTTGCAGTCAGGTTTTTGAGATCTAGCCAAAGTCGACTGGTTTCTGGAACGAGTGTAAGCAGATTTTCAAAGTAAAACTGCATCGAGTTGTGTTCAGGGTAGTGGTAGATATCCAATTTGCCTGATTTTTCGTCCCACACCGCATCAAATTCAAACGCTTGATAATAGTTTGCATAGAGCTTGGCTCGATCAGGGCTATTGGTGCGATGTGCATAAACGTGACCGGGTAACTTGTAGCGTTCAAAAAACAGGGTGAGCGCCAATGGATCTTCAATACCGTAGAGATCAGCGTCGGGTTTGCCATTTTCCAATACAGTAACGACAGGTAGTTGTTCACAAGTCTGAGTGAGCCCAAGTTGTTCGACAACTTTACAGCTGTAATAGGCGACAAATACTCGCATTGGACGCATTCTATCGGTCATTGCCAGCACGATGAGCAGTGAAGGGAGCAGAAAATAAATTAATGAACGCTTTTTTTGCATTGTTTATCTCCTTGATGAAAAAAGGTGAAGGAGAAATCGGTTGGCAACACTTCAGTCTCACCTTGAATAGAGTAATAAGTAAATGTTTGGCTTTGGCGTGGAGGGTTTACCTTCATGCCGAGCGTTGATAGCAACACTTCAGGAAAATAACTGTTGTTGTAGAGTTGATGGCGATGATCGCGATAGCAATCAATTACCCGCGCCATTTTGTTCGCCAGAGTACCAATCGCAAGGTAGGGAATCGCGAGCTCTTCTTCAATTTGTATCGGCTGAAGCCCATGCCCTTTGCCGATCACTTCGCCATGATCGGAAAAGTAAACCAATAAGCTATTAGTGGCATCGTCAAACATTGCGCTTACGAGGTTATCTAATAAGTCGTCAGTCATATGAATCGAGCTAAGGTAAGCCAATTCAGTCGAGGATATGGTCTGATGTTTGCTAAGCTGCGCTTTGATCGCCTCGAAGTGTTTTTTCGGTAAGGGCTCACCGTTTCTTATTGCATAGTCAGCGTGTTCGCCAGAAAGATGCAGTACGATAAATTGTTTTTTGTCCCTAGCGATGAGTTGTTTCTTAACCGCTTCAACGGCATCGCGGTCATGCCATCTATTGTGGTTATCATTGGTATGTATTACTCGGTCGGCTGAGGTGGCGACTTTAGCGGTGAATGAATCCCAGCGGGTGTAGAGCGTTTGCGTTGTGACCCAAGTTGTGTGATAACCAATAGAGCGTGCAACATCGATAAGGTTAGCGTGTGAAAGTCCGGTGAAAAGTTGATGTTCAGTGGTCGCGAATGAGAATGAGCGCGGCACAGATTCACGAGTATTGGACGCTGGGGCGAACGCACCATCGACAATTTGCATTGGTTGTGCAGATGCTTTTGACCTGGCAAGTAGGTTAGGTGTTGCATTTATTTGGCTACCGTACAGAGAGTAAGATGCGCGGCGTGATGACTCACCAATCACCACGATGATATTTTGCGGTAATGCGCGAGGTTCTGTAGATACAATGTGGTCAGGTAGTGTCGAACCGTAATCGTTATGGCTGCGGTAGCGCTCAATAAACGCTAGAGCCGCCACGCGATATAGATTGTAGGCTGGTACATCTTGATAGAGGTAGAGGCTATTAAGTTTACTCTCTGTTAATTGATGCTTAGTTTCTGGATCGGCATACCATTTAAACGCAGGTATGAGTGCTGCAAAGCTGAGCGTACACACCATTAGTATTGCTTTGTTAGAAGCCTTGAAGGGTAAGCGGGTGGTCCAAAAACAGGCGAGTCCAACCAGAGCAAAAATCATGCAGGGAATAAACGACGTCCAGTTGATCAGTTGAAAATAACCAACCACTTCTTCACTGTTGGTGAGCAATATTGAATGAAGCGCGCCAGTGGCGAGAAAGCCGCCCGAGACGGCCAAAGACAAGATACTAACTAAGCATGAGACTGTCAGTAGTAACTTGGCTAGGTTTCCTAACCAGCCGTTGAGCGTCAAAGCAGAAGTAACCACAAGGAGTGACAGCACAACGTAGTAGCCGGTAAAAACACTATTGAGCGGCATCACAAACAGTATTGGGAGTGTGAATGTCGCAAGGCTTATTGCTGTCTTTGTCGCTGTGTTTATTGCTTTAGTTTTTGTGACTCTATTCATCGGTTTGATTCAATGTGCTAATCGCTGCATAATATTGTTTAGCAGTTTATGTACCAAAATGGTTGTCTGACTAAATTTAATAAAAACAATGAATTAAGAGTTTTTTTGTGGTGTTTGATTTCGCTGATGCGTTTTGAGTGTTAATTTGCTTCTCAATTTGAAATGTAGTGAAGAAAAAAGTGATAAGCAGAACCTAAGTTTTGCGATTAGTTGGACAAAATCTAAGGAGAGTGTTTTGATTCGGGAAATGAGCAAACAGGACTTTGTTCAATTTTGGCCAACTTTTCATCAAGTCGTTGCCGCACAAGAAACTTATGCATTTGAACCTGATTTGACTTGTGAACAAGCATATACATTGTGGTGCGAAACAGCACTCAATAGCTTTGTCTATGAGGAAGATGATGAGATTCTCGGCTCGTACTACATCAAACCCAATGCTATGGGGCCTAGTCGCCATATCTGCAATTGTGGCTACATGGTTTCAACTCGCGCTAGAGGGAAGGGGATTGCTCGCAAACTGTGTGAACACTCTCAGCAAACGGCAAGAGAATCTGGTTTTTCCGCAATGCAATTTAACAGCGTAGTCTCAACAAACCAAGTTGCGGTAAACCTTTGGCAGCAACTCGGTTTCGCTATTGTTGGCACATTACCTAAAGCGTATCGCCATGCAAAATTAGGTTTAGTCGACAGTTATGTTATGTATAAATGGCTCAATGAAAACAATGAGACATAAAATGTTTATTCAGAGTCAGTAAACGCCCTCTTCGATGAGGTAATGTTGCATCTGTGATTGAATAGTATCAAGCTGATGCTTCGCTGCCTCAACATCGCTTGGCTCAGGTATTTGGTTGTCACGGCTGACGTGTTCAATGTTCTCTAAGTGCTGACTAGCAATCTCCTCACCAAGGATTTTGAGTGTCCCTTTTAAACTGTGACAGTACAGAAATAAGGCTTGCCAATCTTGGGTTTGAGTGAGATTGAGCAACTTGTTACCCGCCTCCATATAGTCTTCTAGATATGTAGTGAAAAGGGCGACAATCACATCGTTGTCGTCATCTACCATCTCTTTAATCGTATTAAAATCTAGCATCTACTGTCTCACTCATTTCGATGAAATATAATTTCAAATTTAGCTGTTGATTTAGATAAGCGCAACGCTGCATATGGGGTGGTGGATAGATGTTGTGCTGTTGTAACGGATTAACAAGCAGTACTGATAAAATTTTGTTGCTTACACAGAGGGTTGGTGCTATTTATCACTGAAATATCGGCAAATCATGGAATATAAAGAATGGAAGCTGAGCAATTAGAAGTACTCAATTTCATAAGCCAACACCCTCCTTTTGATGATCTCCCAGAAGAGCGCTTACACGAACTGGCCATTAATGTTGAGATAGCCTATTACCGAGAAGGTACTGATGTACTTAAGTTTGGTGATGATATTCGTGACCTCTATATGGTGCGCAGTGGTGTGGTAGAGGTTTATCGTCGTAAAGGTGAGCTCTATAACCGAATTGATGCGGGTGGTTTATTCGGTCAAATGGGGCTATTGATGAATAATCGCGTTCGTATGCCTGTGAAAGCGATTTCCGACACGCTGGTTTACTGTATCCCTGAGCGAATTTTTAACGAACTTTGTGAAGAGTCAGAGCATTTTGCTGATTATATGGAGCTGGAAGATAGCGCTCGTTTAAGAACGGCTGTCTCGAATTCTAACGAGAGCAATGATTTCACCACCGCGAAAGCGCGCAAAATTCTCAATCGCGAACCGGTGACATTAGAAGCGACAGCGACCATTCAAGAAGCAGCCAACTTGATGGCTGAGGAAAACGTAACGGCGCTACTTATTGTTCGTCCGAGTGAAGAAATCACCGAGGAAGATGATGATCAGCTACTTGGCATTTTGACTGATCGCGACCTCTGTATTCGCGTGATTGCTCAAGGCATTGATACCAACATCACGGTAGGGGATGTGATGAGTACCGATGTGGTCTCGTTAGACTACAACGCGTATGTGTTCGAAGCGATGCTCACAATGCTGCGTTACAACATCCATCACTTACCGATCCTCAAAGATAGAAAGCCAGTTGGCGTTATCGGCATGACGGATATTGTCCGTTATGAGTCGCAAAGCAGTTTGTTGTTGGTCAGCTCAATATTCCAGCAAACCACCGTGGAAGATCTTGCCCAAGTTTCAGGGCAGGTTAAAGACTGTTTTGTGCGCATGGTAAGCGAAGATGCGAACGCACACATGGTTGGACGCGCGATGTCGGTGATTGGTAGTAGCTTCAAGCAGCGTCTAGCAGAACTAGCGGAAATTGAGTTTGGACCGGCACCTATTCCTTATTGCTTAGTTGCGATGGGTTCGATGGCGCGTGATGAACAATTAATCGTTACCGACCAAGATAACGCTCTAATCCTCGATAACAGCTATGATGAGAAAATGCATGGCGAGTACTTCGAGCAGTTTGCCAAGTTTGTTTGTGATGGTTTAGCTGCTTGCGGTTACTCTTACTGTACTGGCGATATCATGGCAACCAATCCCGAATGGCGTAAAACTCGTGGTGAGTGGGAAGAGTGTTTCGCTAGCTGGATTGATAATCCGAACCCAGAAAGATTACTCAACAGTTCAATCTTCTTCGATCTGCTGGGTGTTTATGGGCGCGTTAAATGGGCAGAACAACTCAGCAGCTTTATTGTTCGCCGCGCTAAACGCAATAACCGCTTCCTTGCGGCGATGGCGTATAACGCGATTCGACGTACACCGCCACTTGGTTTCTTCAAAGATTTTGTGATGGAAAAAGATGGTCGTCACCGTAATTCTATCAACCTAAAGCGTCGCGGTACTGCACCTATGGCGGATTTGATCCGTGTTCATGCACTCGCGATTGGCTCTCGAGCACAGAACTCGTTTGAGCGTCTCGATGATATTAATGATGCGGGCATCCTGCCGAAAGGGCGGGGCATGGACTTGAAAGATGCGATGGAGCTTATCTATATGGTGCGTATTCGACACCAAGCATTGGATATCGAAAATGGAGATGAGCCGGATAACAACATCGAGCCTGAGCATATGTCAGATTTTGAGCGTCGCAACCTAAAAGCGGCTTTCCAAATTTTGAGTAATGCACAAAGCTTTATTAAGTTCCGTTACCAAAGAAGTAGTACCAAATCATGATCGGATACATGATGCTCGTCACAAGGAGTTCATATGAAGGTTGATACGTCGGCAACACCCGATTGGTCTCAGCGTTTTAAACAGCTTGCTGAACAGGCCAAGGACAGCCGTTTAAAAGCTTTCTATGCGCAAGGTGCGGTAAGCGGCGATACACCGCTTAGTGACGTGCCTTTTGTGGCGCTAGATTTTGAAACCACCGGCCTAAATGCGCAAGAAGATGCCATTTTGACCATTGGCTTGGTGCCTTTTAGTTTAAAGCGTATCTACTGTAACGGCTCGGCACACTGGGTGGTGAATCCAAATCGAGATCTGAATGAAGAGTCGGTGGTGATCCACGGTATCACCGATTCTGACGTCAAGAATGCCCCACAGTTAGATGAAATCCTCGAACAGGTGCTGCAAGCTTTGGCTGGTAAAGTCGTCGTCGTGCATTACAAAAACATTGAGAGGCAATTTTTCAACCAAGCATTGCTCAATAGTATTGGTGAAGGTATCGAGTTTCCGGTTGTTGATACTCTTGATATTGAGTGGGCAATCCAACACGAGCAATGTAAAGGTTGGCTCAATTGGTTGAAGCGTAAAAAGCCTGCGTCGGTGCGTTTAGGACAATCTCGTGAACGCTATGGTTTACCGGCTTATCAGCCCCATCACGCTTTAACAGACGCGTTAGCGACAGCGGAGTTATTGCAGGCTCAAATTCAGTACAATTTGAGTGAAAATGCGACAATATCGCTAATTTTGCAGTAATTATTGTTATTTGTCGGTAAAAATAAAGTGCAATATAGGGCGCTAGGGTTTATTATCTTGGCGTCTTATAAATGACTAATATACATATAGTTTCATTTATTCTGAGTGTTTGGATCAGAAAAGAGCCACCTATCTCAATAAAAAGAATAATAAAACTCTCTCCATGGTCACGTTTTTAAGGAGATAAATCGTGAGCACTGATAATAATGGCGGGATCCAACGTCCCGACGGTAAGGTAAACGCTATCGATACTGACTACCAAATTGGTCAAGATAACGTTGCTTTAAAAGTAGGTCCATTCGGTCTAGATATCCACAACCGCGTTTTTGCAATTTCAGGTATGGCAATTGTTCTGTTCGTTATCGTAACGCTAACGTTTAGACAGCAAGTAGAGCCGTTTTTCGCTGGGTTGCGTGGCTGGTTAACTTCCAACCTTGATTGGTTCTTCCTATCGGCAGGTAACATTTTTGTTTTCATCTGTTTAATCCTGATCGTTACACCACTTGGTCGCGTGAGAATCGGCGGTACTGAAGCTACGCCGGACTACAGCTACGCGGGTTGGTTGGCAATGCTGTTTGCTGCTGGTATGGGTATCGGTCTGGTATTCTTTGGTGTATCAGAGCCAATGTCACATTTCAGCGCAGCACTAAACGGTGTCACAGTTGAAAACGGCGTGCGCACTGACTGGTCACCACTAGGTGGCGCAATTGGTGATACTGAAGCGGCATCTGCGCTAGGTATGGCGGCGACAATTTACCACTGGGCTCTACACCCTTGGTCAATTTATGCCTTATTAGCACTGGGTTTAGCGATCTTCTCGTTCAACAAAGGCTTGCCACTGACAATGCGTTCAATCTTCTACCCACTATTCGGTGAGCGAGTATGGGGTTGGGTTGGCCACGTGATTGATATTCTTGCGGTAGTAGCAACAGTATTCGGTCTAGCAACGTCACTAGGTTACGGTGCATCTCAAGCTGCAACAGGTCTAAACTTCCTGTTTGGCGTGCCAATGACAGATACGACGCAAATCGTACTTATCGTTATCATCACAGCACTTGCGCTAATCTCTGTAGTTGCGGGTCTAGATAGTGGTGTAAAACGTCTGTCTGAGATCAACATGGGTCTTGCGGCATTGTTACTACTGTTTGTGATTGTAGTCGGTCCAACGGTCGCGATCTTTACAGGTTTCTTTGAAAATATTGGCGCTTACTTAGCGAACATTCCTGCGCTATCAATGCCATTTGGTCGTGAAGATGTGAATTACTCGCAAGGCTGGACTGCATTCTACTGGGCTTGGTGGATTTCATGGTCACCATTCGTAGGTATGTTCATCGCACGTGTGTCTCGTGGCCGTTCTGTGCGTGAGTTTATCGTTTGTGTAATTCTAATCCCTTCAACAGTATGTGTGCTGTGGATGACGGCATTTGGTGGTACAGCGATCAGCCAATACGTGAACGATGGTTACCAAGCGGTATTTGATGCAGAACTTCCTCTGAAACTGTTCGCAATGCTTGATGTGATGCCTCTATCAGAAATTACGTCTCTAGTCGGTATCGTGTTGGTTGTCGTATTCTTTATTACTTCAGCAGACTCGGGCTCACTGGTTATCGATACCATTGCCGCTGGTGGTAAAGTGGATGCACCAACCCCACAACGTGTGTTCTGGTGTACATTCGAAGGTTTAGTTGCAATTGCGCTATTACTAGGTGGTGGTTTGGCAGCAGCTCAAGCAATGGCTGTGACGACTGGTTTACCGTTTACCTTAGTACTATTGGTGGCATCGGTATCACTAGTCAAAGGTTTGATGGATGAACCGCGTCCAACCACAAAGAAGTCGCAAAAAGCTAAAGCTTAACGATTAGATTTGTTTAAATGTAAAAAAGCCGCGTAAAGCGGCTTTTTTGTTCTCCAAGCGTCAGCAAAAAACTTGGAGTTCCAGTCGGCAAGCGAAGGTTTTTTATGTTTATAGTAAGAAAATACTACTCAAATTGAGCTGTGTAAATTGTAACAACAAAAAACCCATTAATTCGTGTTATGAATTATACAAATAGGGGCTTTGCTCCCATAAATTAGTAAATAATTTAATCAGCAGTTACATTTATCCTGTGATTCGCATTCTAAATTCATTAGCATTTTCTGCTAATCATTTTGGGTTACTTTACTTTAATTCAAAAGTTTAATTGCACTTATGGGTTCAAACGTACTTCTCTAGAATCGAATACAACTTGTCTTTTTTGAGTGGCTTAGCCAAATAGTCATCCATTCCAACGTCAATACAGCGCTTTATATCTTGATCCAATACGCTGGCAGTCAACGCAACAATAGGCGTAGAAGGCAGGTTATTGAGTTTTTCATGGTTTCTTATCTCTAATGTGGCGGTAAAGCCATCCATTTCTGGCATCATGCAGTCCATTAACAAGATTTGATACCGCTCACCTTGCTTAATTTTGTTTAACGCTTCCAAACCGTTGTTAGCAATATCGTACTGATAGCTGGCTTTTTTCAAGAACAGTGAAACCACCTGTTGGTTTACGCTATTGTCCTCAACAATCAAAACTCTGCCGTTGTGGCTAGGCTCTTTAACGGGACTTTGCACTTTCGCGCTGTAGTGCAACATACGCTCACGTAACGCTTCTTTAGATTGTGCAATTGATGTGATTAATCGTGAACCCAATATTGGGTATTTAACAATCCCATCCACTTTGTCCTCATAATCGATACCCGCAGTTGCTAAGGTTTGAATGATGACAATGGGTGTTGCAGGAGAAAGCTTTTGCAACTTATCGATATTGTCTAATGTGCGTTGGTTTTCACCATGGAATAAAAAGAAAATATCACTATCTACACTGTGAGATATGGTGTTTGTCCGTGTTACTTTATTGACGCCATAGAATAGCAATGAACGTTCGAGGTCTTGGCTAATAGTCTCTTGCTCACATACAATACATGCGTGCTGTGCTACGGAGGTTTGCTTTCTTGGGATTCGCTCCAACAGTTCAACGGGTAGAGTGAAATAGAAACGACTGCCTTCACCTTTCTTAGATTCAACTTTTAGCTTACCACCAAGTAGATCCGCTAGCTGACTGCTGATACTTAAGCCTAAGCCAGTACCACCGAAATTGCGGGTAATGGAGCTATCTTCTTGCTTAAATGGAGAGAAAATATCGTCAAGTTTATCGCTATCAATGCCTATTCCTGTGTCAGTGACGGCGAAAGTGAGCAAGCATTGACCATCTTCCATATCTGTATCAACACTTATCGTTACTTTACCTTGGCTTGTGAATTTGACGGCGTTTGAGACGAGGTTCATTAAAATTTGACGCAGTCTGTGTTCGTCAATTTTGACGCTGTAAGGCGTTTCATTGCTGATTTGAATGTCGATATCGACATCTTTCTCCGTGGCTTTCACCGCAATCATAGCGGCCGTATCATAAATCGCATCACGAACATCAGATGGGTAGGCTGTGATCTCGATATGCCCAGATTCAATTTTCGACAGATCAAGGACATCATTGATGAGCATCAACAACGTTTGCGATGACGTATCTATCGCATGCAGGTAGTCACGTTGATTCGGTGTAAGCGTCGTATCCGCGATGATCTGAGACATACCGATAATACCGTTTAGCGGCGTGCGAATTTCATGAGACATATTGGCGAGAAAGGTACTCTTTGCTTTATTGGAGATTTTTGCCTCGTCTTCAGATTTAACTAGCCGGCGTTCTAAGCGTGTTATTGACCATGTAGCGTAGCCAAGGATACCGGCCAAACATAAGGTGAGCGCAAGCATGATGATGTGCGTATCTCGGTCGATATTATCTAGCTTAGTTTGAATTTGTGCTGGGATATGTTGATGCATAATTTCTAATTTAGATTCAACATCATGAATCTCACGCCTCAGTTCACCGCGTAAACCGGAGTTGTGGTCATAGCCGAGAGCCTGATAGGCACGTTGAAGTGCATTGAAATTTTGTTGATAGTTTAAAATGGCCTCTCGAACGGCTTGTGTGTCACCTGCGGACAAAAATGAGAGTTTGAAGATTAGATTTTGCGAGTTAACCAATTGTTCAGGATTAAAGGTGCGGAAGAAATAGTAGGTGCTCTCTTGTAGCGAAATAATGGTGTCATGGTAGCGTTCATCACCGTTAATGAGCATGGTTCTTTCCAAGTTGAACCACGCTTCTTTAAAGTCCTCGATGAGTCCGGTGCGGTTTTCACCTTCGATGAGTATTTTTTGCGCCGCTAAAAGCTCGAATGTCTTGGTGTAGTTGGTAATTGAGTTTAATAATTCTTGAGTTGAGTACTGAAAATCAAATTGATGCTTGTTGAATACGGTTTGTATGTGGCTAATGCTACTTGTGAGTGATCCGATTTGCAGTAAAGTCTCGTCAACATATTTTGCATCCACTCGACTAAGAAAGTCTTTCTCGCGACGACGGACTTCAAGCATCAATGATTCCGTGTCTGACATGGTAATTTGCAAATCTCTAAGTTCGCTTTCCAATTCTTTGTAATAATGATTAAAAGAAGCGAATGTGAGTACTAAGCCGAGAATCAGAGCACTGGCGAGTACCATTTGTAAGCGTATCGATTGTTTTAATTTAGCCATGACGAGCAACTTAATTTATTGTTGATATTCAAAGCCTAGTCGATATTTTGTTGCTTGCTAGATAACAGGCTCGGGTTTGTGACTTGGTAAATTGGTTGGTAGCCATTTTGTTTAAACCAAAGTGAGACCAAAACGAGTGAGTTGGTATTGATGTTGAATGAGGTGTTTAGTCCCCCGTTTTCATATTGACCAGTTGGTACACTTCGGGCGTGTAAGCTGTTATTTAGCACAGATTCAAATAGATCTTGAGCAAACTCGTCATCAAATAGCACACTAAAGCCAATAGCCACTTTGTGGCTAAAAATTTGAGGATTTTCGATAACCTTACCCGCAGGGCTTACGCTCGTCCACGGTTTACCGTAGTAGTAGAGATTGTTGTAAGCAAACCAAGGGTTTTTACTCATTGCATCTTCCGCATAGCTGTAGAGAGTGCCTGCTTGTTTAGATTTATCTTTATGCAATTGATAGATCGTATTGATCTGATTCCATTGTGTATCTTGACCAAATTCAATGCTGGCTAATACGTAGGGATCGCTGGTCAAAAACGGTACATTACGAGTGTCAATTTCGAGATTTGTGCCATTGATTTTAACCGTTGAAATGAAACTCTCTAAGTCAGGCAGAGTCACTTGATAGTCGAACATCGCAAAGCCATTGGCGGCGTATTGCAGATACCCGTGGCGACCCTCTTGCCGATAGTACTCTTTGTTTTTATGCAGTTTGGTACCAAATAAGGTACCTTGGTGAATGGCTTGATCTAATTGCCATTTATTCACGACTGCCAGTACTTGATCGTGAAATTCAGGGTGGATCTGAATGAGGATTTTTAGCCAGATTAATAGGCGACCAATATCTAAAGCAGACCAACCGTTACCATTACTTTTCGAGGTGCTTAACTTACCGGAAGGTAGGGCGGTCTTGGTGTTGTATTCACGATTAGGAAGTCGGTTCTTGTAGAGTGGCATGGCTTGTAAGGTGGCGAGTGTCCGCGTTAACTCGATATGCACTTCTTCTGTTGTTTTTAGCTCTAAGGCTTCAAGTGCTAAGGTAGCGCCAATCCCACTGCCAATATCCCACATAGTGGTATGAGGGTAGCCTTGGACTGAGTCCCACAAACCTGTTTCTTTTCGATAGTTTGTCTCAATGTAGTGTTGGGCTTTTTTAGCTAACAACAACTCATTGCGTGATAGAGAGATTTGCGTAGACGCTTTGATTAGCGGAGTATGCGCTTTGGTTGTTTTTTCTGCATCTTTTCCTACATCGCTTTCTGAAGGGGCGATCACCGGAGCGATGGCTCGGCGATAAAACTCTTGTTTGGATTTTTCTTCATGCTGGCTAGCATTGACACTACGCTGACCATAAAAGCTTATCTCTTCCGCAACGCTGCTCTCGCTCGCCAAACTATATAGTGGCAAGCTAGCCGTTGATCCTAGAATCATTGCTAATAAGCGATGTGGTGGCATGAAATGCTTACTTCCATTTAACATGAGTCCTAACATAATGATAATACAAGTTTTAAATGATGCTATGCTCAAAGAAATAAAATGGTACTGGCAGAGATGACGGCGATGACTAGACTATAAAAAATTGGTTTAATTTTGGACATAGGGTAGAAGGGCTGAGAAGCCTTTGCCAAACATCTAATCGCCTTAAATACTTATATTTTTTATCAACGAATGATAATGGCTAGTTGGGTTTAAGCTTTCTTAGGTAGCCATAATGCGTCAATTTTATCAGTTTGCAGCGTTTATTAATCCATCGTTATCGGAATTCAATCACTCGAGTGGTTGGGCACTGCCTGAGTTTCAATATGCTGAGTGTGATTATCCTTTGGATAAAGGCTCGCAAAAAAAAGTCTTTGATTACCTTTCTCGTCAGCCCTTGTTCTTAAATGATTTTGGTTCGTTTGAAGATTCCGAGTTTATTGTTGGATTTTCTTTTGGTGATGGAGCAAGTACCAATATTCAATTAGCTCAAATTGTTGATGTTATTTCTCAGTGTTACCCGAAGATACCACTCTATGTGCAACAAGAGGTCGCTCTCTATTGTAAAAGTTCGGGTTTCGTTGTGTTGGCGGAAGAGGGTTATCAAACCACATTAGATGTCGCGCAAAAAGCGCACGGTGTCGCGCTTGGGAATAAGATGGGTGTAATAGCCCAAGCTTGGCATGCAAAACGTTGTGTGGAGACGTGTCAATCGCTTGGGACGGAAGTCGTGGCGTTACGCGTAATTAACCATTTTCCATACGATGACCCGCAACCCTGGGTGCGTAATCCTATTAATTGGGTGATTAAAGAGAGCCATCGCGAAACGATTACGGGATATGAAATTAGCCAAAGGTATCAACTACTTTAGCTAGCGAGTCAGTTAACAGTGTCTATACTCAACTAAATAACTATATGCAACAAAGTTGGCTTGAGTATGTATCAGAATAGAAAGGATCCTTTCACTGCAGTAAGGAAAGAAATTTGGGCTGCAATTGGCTTTAGTTTTGGTATTAATATATTGGTTCTTGCTGTACCAATATACAGCTTGCAGCTATTCGATCGAGTGATGAGCAGTGCCAGTCTAGAGACGTTAATCGCATTGCTACTGATCACTCTGTTCTTAGTAAGTTCACAGGCGTTGTTGGAGCATATTCGCACGATGTTGATGCAGCGCTCTGCTCTGAAGCTTGATGCGAGCCTAAGCGGCGACCTGCTAGCGAGAAGTATTGCTGCCTCTTCAAAAGCGAACCGCATAGAAAAGCATGCATTGCACAACTTGACGACGCTGCGTAATTTTCTCGTTTCGCCATCAACCAGTTCTATTCTTGATTTACCATTTACTCCGCTGTTTTTGTTGCTGTTGTTTAGTTTTCATCCTTATATCGGTTTTGCTGCTTTAACCGGTGTTGTGGTGTTCGCCTTGCTGGCACTTACGATGATGCTTGGTGGACGTAAGATGAGTGCGGAGGCACAAGAAACAACGGCACGAGTGAGTATGGAGCTTAACGACTATCTGCGTAACGCACCGACCCTTAAAGCGATGGGGATGAGTGAGAATGTGGGTAAATCATGGCAAAAAACTAATGCTCAGGTACTCAATTTACAATGGTTGGTCAATTCACGCGCCAGTCTATTACTGGCGATTAGCCGTTATTTTCGTACTCTTTTGCAAGTCGCGGTTTTAACCTGTGGCGTTTACCTTGCACTAGGACAACATATTGGTATAGGAGCGGTGATTGCAAGCTCAATCTTAATTGGTCGTGTGCTGAGTCCGTTTGAGAGTGCGGTCAGTGGCTGGAAGTCTTGGTACAGCGCGTTCAAATCTTGGCAGAGTTTGAATCAGATTGTTATTGAGACCGATGCCTCCCCTAAAACGCTTTTGCCCGAACCCAAAGGTGAGATTCAATTTAGCAATGTGAGTTTGAAATTCGCTCATGCGCGTAAACCGACCATTCATGGCATCAATTTTAAACTGGGAGCGGGCAACGCACTGGCAGTGATGGGCAATTCTGGTTCAGGTAAGTCGACGTTAGCTGGGCTGTTAATGGGTATTTATCAACCTACCATGGGTGACATCATGGTGGATGGCGCCAGCATTGAGAAGTGGGATCTCAACCAGTTTGGTCAATACATTGGCTATCTTCCTCAGCATGTTGGCCTCTTGGCAGGCACGGTGAAGCAGAATATTTGTCGATTCACGGTGGGAGATGATGAAGCGGTGGTACGCGCCGCGAAATTAGCTTGTATTCATGAGCTGATTATCGCGTTACCCGAAGGATATGATACTTACATCGGCGAGGGAGGCGTATTGCTCTCTGGTGGTCAGAAGCAACGTATTGGACTTGCTAGAGCCATTTATTCCAACCCAAAAGTTTTGGTGTTAGATGAACCCAATTCAAACCTCGACCCTGAAGGGGAAACTGCGCTCGCGATTGTGCTGCAATATTGCAAAGAGAATCAAATCACTGTTGTGATGATCAGTCATCGACCAGGCTTTCTGCGTCAGATGGACTGGGTGATACAGCTTAAAGATGGCAAGGTCGAAAAAGCGGGCACTTGTGAACAGTTTCTTGGTTTGCATGTAGAGAATGAAAGCGTTTCTACTCCCAAAACAAAAACCGCTTAAGGAGGCGTTATGGAAAACTTATTTAGCACTAAGCGCCTGATTATTCTTGGAACCTTGGTCTCGCTTTTTACCGTGGGAGGCTTTCTATGGTGGTCTATGAACATGGCGCTGAGCTCAGCATCTGTTGCGCAGGGGAGTCTAGTCGTCGAAAGTAAGCGGAAACAAATCCAACATCTACAAGGTGGTTGGGTAAAACAAGTGTTTGTTAAAGAAGGGCAGCAGGTAGAAATCGGCCAAGCGCTTATTGAACTCTCGGACACTAAAGCAGAAGCTGATTATCGTCGCTTTCTTTACCGCAGCTATTCGTTGCTTGCTCAACAAGCACGCTTGCGAGCATTAACTGAAGGTCGTTCAACAATTTCTTGGTCAAATCTATTGGAAACAAGCGATGAAGAGCTGGTCGTGGACGGTTTGCTTCGCAGTGAAAACGTTCAGTTTGAGCAGGCGAAACTTCGGCAGCAGTTGATTGATTCACAATATCAGCAGAAATTGGCGCTGTTTGAGGAGAAGATCAAAGGTAATCAATTTCAAAAAAAAGCGATTGCAACTCAACGAGATTTAGTTCAACAAGAGGTTGCGATGACCAAAGGGTTGGTCGATAAAGGTTATGTCTCAAAAACCCGTATGCTGGAGTTGCTACGACATAAAGCAAGGATAGATGCTGAGTTAGCGGAAATCACCTTAACCATTGATGTTACTGAACGAGAGCTGGAATCTTTACATCAGAGTTATCGCAATCAAGTACTCGAATTGCAACGCGAATACGCGACTCAGTTAAAGGCGGTCAATGATGAGCTAAGAGATGTCCAGCAACTGATCAAAACGGCTTTGGATATTCGTGAAAGAATATTAATTCGCAGCGAGTTCGCAGGAAAAGTGGTGGGGATGAACATCGCAAGTATTGGCGGTGTGATTAAGCCGGGACAAGTTTTGATGGAAATAGTCCCTGATAGTGATGAGTTAATTGTTGAAGCGGTGGTCTCGCCAAAAGACATTGATGTAGTTAGACCGGGTTTGGATGCCAGAGTGAGGTTAACCGCCTACAGTGCTCGCAATACACCACCTGTAGAAGGGCAAGTGTTGCATGTTTCTGCTGATAGGGTAGTGCAGGGCGGTGATGAGCAAGCAACGCAAGGTTATTTAGTCACCATTCGTTTTGACGCGGATGCGGTTGAAAATTTAACGACTAACCATGGTGTAGAGCTTTATCCTGGCATGCTGACTGAGGTTTTGATCCTTGGTGAGGAAAGAACGCTATGGGACTACTTAGTTAGCCCAATTATGGTCGGATTAAATAAAGCGATGAGGGAAGTATAATGAGTAATGAGATGCTTTTTTGGTTAAGCTTCTATGCTTTTTTTATGTTTGTCTCCGCGATAGTTGGGTATTACAAAAACAACACTGTCGCCGGCATTTTGCTTGGTTATGTTCTCGGCCCGATCGGTCTGATTTTAATTCTGTGCAGCCAAGATAGGAGACATGGATATTGTCCTCATTGTGCCGCCAAAGTCGACCGCCACGCCTATCATTGCCCTAACTGTGAGCAGAAGTGTTATAAGCAGTTGGTATAGATTGGAACGCTGCGCTTACGGATGCGGGATGTGGGAACACTGCGTTACGGAGCGCTTCGCTCACGGAAGCGTGATGTGGGAACAATTCGTTACGGAATGCTTTGCTTACGGATGCGGGAGGTGGGAACACTTCGTTACGGAATGCTTCGCTTACGGATGCGGGATGTGGGAACACTTCGTTACGGAACGCTTCGCTGACGGATGAGGGATGTGGGAACACTTCGTTACGGAATGCTTCGCTGACTGATGCGGGATATGGGAACACTGTGTTACGGAACGCTTCGTTTACGGATACGGGATGTGGGAACACTGCGTTATGGAGCGCTTCGCTTACGGGTTTGGGATTCGAGAACACTGCGTTACGGAGCGCTTCTCTCACGGAAGCGTGAGGTGGGAACACTTCGTTACGGAACGCTGCGCTCACGGATGCGTGAGGTGAGAACACTGCGTTACGGAACGCTTCGCTGACGGATGCGGGATGTGGGAACGCTTCGTTACGGAATGCTTCGCTGACTGATGCGGGATGTGGGAACACTTCGTTACGGAATGCTTCGCTGACGGATGCGGGATATGGGAACACTGCGTTACGGAATGCTTCGCTGACTGATGCGGGATGTGGGAACACTTCGTTACGGATTGCTTCTCTTACGGTTGCGGGAGGTGAGAACACTCCGTAAGTAGAGCTTTGCTCTACGTTCCCGCATCCGTAGCCTGCGTTCCGTGAGTAAAGCTCTGCTTTAAGTTCCGTTCTAGTTCCGCTCCCCGTAAGCGGCGCTATGCGCCGCGTTCCCTAATCCGTAGCTTGCGTTCCGTAAGTAAAGCTCTGCTTTACGTTCCTTTAAACATCATTCGTTTCTGGGAAATTAATATCGTTGCTGTCTAAGTCACTCCAGAGCACCACTTCCTGCCCAGAGTCATTTTCGAAGCGATAGCCGTATAGTGAGCCAGTGTCGATATTGCTTGCTTGGTAGATGCTTTGTAGTGAATCACTCATTTCGATGTTGCTTTCAGTCAACTGCCAGCCCCAGCCACTCAAATCAATACTACTTGCGCCAGTGCAAACGAATTGCCCTGCGGTTTCACCTGCGGTGTTATTGGCTGCGATCTTATCTAGAGCCAGCGCTAACTCCGTGTCGCTAGAGTTGATATTGACGCCTTCCAATTCTTGGAAAGCGTTGTGGCTCATATCAATGAGATTGGTGTCGTTGTCGTCGCCGACTAACAGAACGTCAAAGTCAGCACCACCGCTAAAGTGGACCATATTACTTTCGCCAGCTTCAAATTCTTCTGAATCGAACACCAAGGTATCATTGCCTGCGCCACCGAAGAGTTGGTCTACACCTGAACCTCCGTCGAGCAGGTCGTTACCAGTTTGACCAAACAAAGTATCGTCGCCCGAATCACCTGAGAGTGAGTCATTGCCGATGCCGCCATCTAATGTGTCAGCATTGTCGTTACCACTTAGGGTATCGTTGCCTTCGCCACCAGAGACATAATCTTCACCTGATCCGCCGGATAGTTTGTCATCGCCTTTTGCGCCATAAAGCATATCGTTCCCTCCATTACCGGAGAGGGTATCATTGCCATCCTCGCCGTATAGTGTGTCGCTGCCGCCTCCGCCACTTAGATTGTCACTGCCGTCACCGCCCCAAAGCTCATCGTTACCTGAATCACCGCGTAAAGTATCGTCGCCTTGATTGCCGTGTAGCGTATCATTACCTGAGCCTCCTGAGAGGTAATCATTACCTAGACCGCCAGCTAAGGTATCTTGATCGTTCTGTCCCCATAGTGAGTCATTGCCGTCCCCACCTTGTAAGTTATCATCGCCAGAGCCGCCATAGAGCTTGTCGTTGTCAACGCCGCCATCAAGTGAGTCATTGCCACCACCAGCATTGAGCGTGTCTTGCCCAGCATCGCCACGCAGCACATCGACCCCGCTACCTGTAGTGATTTGGTCGTTACCTTCACCACCTTCAATCGTGTTGGTGCCACTAGCCGCTGAAATAGAGTCGTTGCCTAAGCCGCCGGAGATAATATTCGTGCCGCCCTGTGCTGTGATTGAATCGTTACCTTCGCCACCATCAATTTGGTTATAGCCTGTGCCTGAGACTTGAATATTGTCGTTGCCAAGTCCCCCTGCAAGGACATTATTGTCTCCTGATGCTTTGATGGTATCGTTGCCTTCGCCACCATCAATATTACTTGCCCCTGCGCCAGTTGAATCAATAGTGTCATCGCCTGCAGCACCCAATACAGTGTTGTTAGCACCAGAGAGTTTGATGGTGTCTTGTCCAGTGCCGCCATCAATGGTGTTATTGTCTGAATCATCTTCGATGTAGTCATCACCTTCGCCGCCAAGTAAGGTGTCAGCACCACTACCACCTAGCAGAATATCGTCGTCCGCACCACCAGAGAGCGTGTTTGAGCCACCTTCGGCAACCAATTTGTCTGCACCCAAGCCACCATCGAGTTGATCATTACCGGTCCCCGAATAGAGCTCATCATCCCCGTCGTCACCTGATAGGGAGTCGTTACCCGCACCACCGAAGATTAAGTCATTATCATCGCCGCCAGAGACTGTATCGTTGCCTTCCCCAGCATCGATGAGGTCTTGACCTTGTTCACCACTTAAGGTGTCGTTACCACCTGCACCGGAAAGGGTATCATCACCGACACCACCGGCTGCGGTATCTGCTCCGGAACCACCGTAGAGGGTATCGTTGCCGCTACCTAGAGAAATAGTGTTGCTACCGGCTTCGCCATAGACTGTATCGTTGCCTTCTCCAGCATCAACATTGTCTGCTCCTTCGCCAGCGAATAGCACATCATCACCACCACCACCCGTAATGGTATCGGCATCTGCACCGCCATAAAGGGTATCCGCCACGTCGCTACCTATGATGGTGTCGTCACCCTCGCCACCAAAGATGTTGTGGCTACCTGTTTGGGCGGCATAAAGCGTATCATCGCCTTGTTCGCCCAACACCGTATCTTGCCCGTCATCGCGAATGGTGTCGTTGCCTGCGCCGCCTGCGAGGAAATCATATCCTTCGCCGCCGATAAGCTCATCATTACCTCCACCACCAAATAGCGCATCGTTACCGGCACCGCCTTGCACAAGATCGTTACCTTCACCCGCATCGATATGATCGTCGCCATCACCGGCGTCTATTACATCGACACCGCCGCCAGCGTAAACTTGGTCGACTCCGTCACCACTGTTGATAGTGTCAGCGTCTGTTCCACCGTAAACGGTATCCGCGCCGAGTCCAGTATTGATAGTATTGGTGCCAGATTCACCATAAACCGTATCGTTACCTTCACCAGTATTGACGGTATCATCGCCAGAGCCTGCAAAAACGGTATCGTCGCCCAGACCTGAATTAATGGTATCGTTGCCGGAACCACCCGAAAGAAGATCATCTTGATCAGCACTGATGATGGTGTCGTCGCCATCTTCACCATAGATCTCACTACGACCCGTGCCACCATCAAGGGTGTCAGCGCCTTTGCCGCCAACTAGAACGTCATCGCCTTCACCGCCGAGTAGAGTATCGTCGCCACCATCACCAATCAGGGTGTCATTACCCAGCCCACCGATGATATGGTCACCACCTTGCCCGCCAAAGGCTGTGTCATTACCTTGACCGGCATCGATTGTATCGTTGCCGTCATTACCTTCGATAATATCGTCACCTGCGTTAGCGGTAATGGTGTCATCGTCGGAGCCACCGTAAAGTTTGTCTCCCTCTTCGGAACCGAGCAGTGAATCTTTTCCAGAACCACCATAGAGTTCACTGGCGTTGATACCCGCGATCAACTCATCGTTTCCTGCCTCACCGAAGAGTTGGTTATTGCCTTGCTCGCCATAGACTTTATCGTCACCGCCGCCTGCAAATACTTGGTCGTTACCTTCACCTGCGTAAATCGTATCAGTCCCATCGCCAGTGAACGCTTTATCATCGCCACTGCCGAGTAAGACGGAATCGCTACCGCTTCCTGCATATACAGTGTCATTGTCGCTGCCAGAATCGATCGTATTGTCGCCATCACCGGCAAAAATGGTGTCGCGCCCACTGTCTGTTGTGATTGAGTCCGCACCGCTACCTGCATACATGAGGTCGTCACCCTCGCCAGTAATGAGGGTGTTGGTGCCATCGCCCGCATAGATGGTATCGTGTCCTGCACCACTGGTAATGGCATCATTACCTGAGTCGGTATAAATTGTGTCGTCATCACTACCGGAATCGATGGTGTTGTTACCGGTCTCGCCAAATATGGTGTCACGACCTTCACCGGTGTCAATAACATCGTCGCCACTACCCGCGTATACTTGGTCATCCCCGAGTCCGGTGGTAATAGTGTCAATGCCTTCGTTGGCATGAATGATATCGTTACCTTCGCCACCATCGATGGTGTCGTTACCTTCGCCGCCGTAGAGTTGATCATCGCCACTTCCACCGAGTAGCGTATCGTCACCGACATCACCATATAATGTATCGTTGCCTTCACCGCCCGACAGTTGATCATTCCCGAGTTCACCCACTAAGGTATCGTGACCAGCATCGCCAGAGACAATATCATCACCATCGCCACCGAGCAGTAAGTCTTCACCGCTGCCGCCACTAATCGTGTCTGTTCCGCTACCGCCCAGTACGAAGTCGTTACCTTCGCCTGCTAGGATGGTGTCATCACCGTCTTCACCATGGATTTCATCATTACCACTATTACCTGTTAAGCTGTCGGCACCTTTACCGCCAAACAGTTTGTCGTGACCTTCACCACCGAGTAAGGTGTCCTCGCCATCGTCGCCAATCAGTGTGTCGTTCCCATCACCGCCTTCAAGGTAATCATCACCGAGTTCACCCATAAGGAGATCATCACCATCCCCCCCATAGAGTTTGTCATTGCCATCTGAGCCGAGTAGGGTATCGTGACCTTCGTCGCCATAAAGCGTATCCTCGCCAGCGCCTCCGACGAGTACATCATCACCTAAACCTCCGTGCAGAGTATCGTTGTTAATGTCGCCATCGAGAAAGTCGTTACCTTCACCGCCATAGATGGTGTCATCACCTTGCTGCCCTTTCAGGATGTCATCACCCGCGCCACCATCAATGGTGTCATTAAAGATATTGCGCACTTGCACGTTCATATCATCAATTTGCGAGATTGGATTGTTCTGCGGATCAAGAAAACTGATCACCACGCTTCCATTATCAGGAAGTTCATTTTCTGGAATATCGATGTCGACATTGATTTGCCCGCTTTGGTCTACTGTCGCAATGTGTGTTGCGATGACATTGCCTTGCTCATCCGTAATCTGCACAGTTATTTCATCGTGTTCAGCAAAACCACCCGCTGAGGTTGAGGTTTGTACAGCTTGATTGACGGCAAAGTTGTCGAGTTTCAGTGTGTGGCTGGTTTTCTCGCCTTGCTCAGAGGTATGTTCGTATATAGTTGCAGCGGTACCCCATGAATGGTCGTCGTTGTTTTGGGCTGGTTGCTCTTCATTGAGTTCATATTCAACATCACCAAGAACCGTGTCCGCGCCTTCGCCTGCTAATATTGTGTCGCTACCTTCACCAGCGGCTATAAAATCATCACCAGCGAGGGTTGAAATTTCATCATTGCCAGCGCGGCTGTTTACTGCATCATCTTCGCCTGTGCCAACGATTACGTCATCGTGTTTGGTGCCTTCCATATGCCTTCTCCTAGCCTGACTGCGTAGAATCTGTATATAGCAATAGTGATACCAGATTCATATTTGTGCTTATTTTTAAAGCCTAGTCGCTAGATTTAGATTTGCTACGAAAGTTTATTCGTGACGGGAAAACAAATAGATAGGATTAAAATGAGAAGCTATATGCAAGAGTTATTGAACCATCTTTAAACCTGCCGGTGTCTTCTCCGCGCTCTGAGGAGCGCCAGCGATTCCCAGAATAATTATTATATTGCAAAGTAATTGTCCCAGGTCTCCAGTCAAAATAACCAAAACCATAGGTAAAATCTGGGTTCCAAGGCTGCTGCTGAGATTTGTCAAAATAGTAAAAAGCAGTGCCGTTGATATACCAATTGCCAAAAATGGAATATTTGCAGCCAAGGCTAACAGTTTGCAACGCAGCTTGATAAGAGGTAGAGGCGAGATCGAAAAACTCGGGCGTGTAGTTGTAGTCGACTTGGCAGCCAATAGGACCTTCAGGCGTGAAGGTCAGCCAATCTTTTACCGGGTTAGTGATCGGAAATTTCCAACCTAACGACCATGTTCCTTGGTTGAAGTTGGTGACACGTTCTTCACCGCTTGGTGAAAATCGATTTCCACCGTAGTTGGAGTAAACCAAACTAAAGGTATAGGGGCGCCAATCACTGTATCCGAATACATAAGTAAAGTCTGGATTCCATGCTTGCTGTTGCTCGCTGTCCCAGTAGTAATAGACGGTACCAGAGACAAACCATGCGCCAGCTATCGAATATTTTAATGACAGGGTAGAGGTCGTATTGGCGTTCGTTGGTCCACTTGTTGCCCCTGCAGGTAAGTTGGCAGACTCTGTTTCCGCAAGGGGATGATGGTAACCAATATTGCCACTTAAGCCATCTAGAAAGGTTCGGCTTTCCCATTCCTGATAGGGAAAAGCAAACGAGCTGCTCACGCCTTTCCAGATTTCTTCACTGGGTTCAGGTTGTGGCTGTTCAACTTCTCTTGGTGGTGATTGAGTTAATACATGCTGGGAAGGATTGACCGCATGAGGACTGGTATTCGCATGGTAAAGATCGGCATAAGCATGCTTCCCTGCTAACAATAGCGGGTAAAAAAACATTATGCGGGTTTTCCATCTCACCAATTTTGACCTTCCGCTACCATATTTATAACCGCGATCTAGTTTTCTAACACTTTTTGCTCAATGTGAAGAAAAAGTTATTCAATAATTTGCATTACCATTGATTGAGTCTAACCTAAAGTTATAGAGCTTGCTAAAAATTAGCCTAATCAGTGATCTAGATACATTTTCAGCGCGGTTAGAGCAAACAGAAACGAATAGAATAATTATAAGGCTAGGGATGAAGGAAATACTTCTGGTTGACGACAGTCGAACCATATTGGTGTTCATGGGTTCGGTTCTGAAGTCAAAGGGCTTTAAAGTTTTCACTGCTACCAGTGGTGAAGAAGCCTTACAAATACTTGCTGAAAGAGACACGATACAGTTTGTGCTCTCTGATTGGCTCATGCCTGGAATGAGCGGTATTGAACTGTGCCAAACGCTTAAAAATCGCCAGTTTGGGCGTTATATTTTCTTTGTACTTCTCTCCTCAAATAACGACCAACAGTCAATTATCACTGGTATCGACGCTGGTGCCGATGATTTCGTAGATAAAAAGACTTCGGTAGACGAATTGGAGGCAAGAATTCATGCAGGTTTTAGAACGCTGGCTCTTCATAATGAGGTTGTACAAAAAAATACCGAGCTCGATGCGGCTTATGAGACCATTAAGCGCGACCTTGAATCTGCGGGTGATTTGATTAAGCAGATTTTACCTAAGCAGAAGCACTTCCCCTTCCTTGAATTAAGCTATATCTCTATTCCCAGCGCACAAATTGGCGGAGACATGTTGGGTTATATGCAGCTTGATGGCGACAATGTGGCGTTCTACCTAATTGATGTTGCAGGTCATGGTGTATCTTCAGCATTAATGTCCTTTTCTGTACAGCAAAGTTTGTCGTTATTAAGTGGGGAAGGCTCGATTGTCGTGCGCAGTACCCATGAAGGCAAGCAGATTGTCCCTCCGGAGGGCGTCATCGATCGGCTTAATCAAATCTACGCGAGTGGGTCTACAGACGGGCTTTATTTCACTATGATTTACGCTGTGCTCAATACAAAAACTGGTGTGTTGTCATACTGCTGTGCGGGCCACCCGCCTTTAGTTTGGTACCGCAATAGCACGACGTCTACTGAATTAATTGGACATGATAATTTTGTCGTAGGCGCATTTGATGGCGTTGATTATCAGGCTGCCACCATTCAACTTGAGGCAGGTGACCGAGTTTGGTTTTACTCAGATGGTATAACCGAAGCGGACAATGGTGAAGATCAATTTACCGAAGATGGGTTGCGCTCAACCATCGCTAATCTCAAACAATATCCCACTCAACAACAAACTACGATGCTAGTGAAATCGGTACAAGACTGGCGACAAAATGACAATTTTGATGATGATGTCAGTTTGCTGGTGGCGGAATGGAAGGGTTCAACCAAAGGAGACAACCTATGCGATATCAAGTTAGTCAAGAAGGCGACAGCACAGTTCTTCGAATAGATGAGGAGCGTTTTGACGCAAAACTAGCGCCGGAGTTTCGCGCCTTAATAGAAAACATTACGAATGAACTGTCGCCTCATCTTGTGGTGGATATTGGTGCGGTTAAGTTTATGGATAGCAGTGGTCTTGGTGCTGTGATGGGGGTGTATAAGTTGTTACGCGATAAGAGAATTAGTGTCGCTAAACCGCAAAAGCCTGTGCAAGACTTGTTCAAACTGACTCGTATGGACCGATTGATTAAGACGTACGATAGTGTCGAATCGGCACTCACAACGGCGGCTTAAGGAGCGGGTGATGAAAGGCATGATTTTAGCTGCAGGTAAAGGAACGCGGGTAAGACCTATTACCCAATCTATTCCTAAACCGATGATTCCCATTTTAGGCAAGCCTGTTATGGAGTCGATGATTGAGCTTTTTGCCCAGCATAATGTCCGCAAGATAGTGGTTAATACTAGCCATTTAGCTGAAGTCATTGAAGGGTATTTTGGCGATGGACATCACTTCGATGTGCAGCTTTCATACTCCTATGAAGGTGAATTAGTCAATGGCGAGTATGTCAGTAAGGCACTTGGATCTGCTGGTGGGATGAAAAAAATCCAAGAGTTTTCCGGCTTCTTTGATGAAACCTTTGTCGTTGTGTGTGGTGATGCGTGGATTGATCTCGATTTGACCGAGGCGATACGCCAACACAAGAAACTCGGTGGTATCGCAACCATTATCACCAAAAACGTGTTACTCGATGAGGTGGAAAAATATGGAGTTGTCGTTGCGAACTCACGCGGGCAAGTCACCAGTTTCCAAGAGAAACCAGCTAAAGAAGAAGCGCTTTCTACCTTAATTAACACTGGAATATACATTTTTGAGCCGGCTATTTTTGACTATATCCCACAAGATCAGGAATTTGATATTGGTAGTGAGCTTTTCCCATTACTAGTTGAAAAGCATGTACCGTTTTATGCGGTTGATTTGAAGTTTCAATGGTTGGATGTGGGTAATATTCAAGATATTTGGGGCGTTACTCGCGACATTCTTGATGGCAAAGTGCCGGGCTATCGTATTCCAGGGACGCAGGTAAGAGCGGGTGTTTGGCTGGGCATAAACACGGTGGTTGATTTGGACAAATGTAATTTAACGCCACCGGTTGTGATTGGCAGTGGTTGCAAAATCGATGATAGCGCGACAATTGTGGGACCGGCATTGGTGGGAGCGAATTGTGTGCTTGACCCTAACTGCTGTGTTAAAGAATCCCTGATTTTCGACAACATTCACGTTAGCGAAGGTGCAATCGTGGATGAGCAGACGATCTTTGGCAACTACTGCATTGGACATGATGGTGAGCCTTGTACAGACCAACGTTGGCGTCATATGCGCTCAAGTCCAAAAGATAGAGTATCCGATGTACTTAAATCGATTTAACAACAAAGGAATATAAGGATGACCAATAGCCAGATACGGCGTTTTGGCAGTACTTATCTGAGCTCTTTAGAGGCATCGCGAGACGCATGTGTTGAACTCAATGAGTTCTGGCAACAAACGGGGATTAAAGACGAACTGTCTGCACAAGTTGAACTTTGTATTGTTGAGATAATGAATAATGCTTTTTTGCATGCCTATGCAGAGGAAGAGGGACGACCAATAGAGTTAATGTGTGAAATTGACGGTGAGATAACGCAACAACTGAAGCTTTCAATTTCAGATCACGGCACTGCAATGTCCCAGAAAGAGTTAGCAATGAAGTTATCAAGGGATTTTATTGAGCCGGATCCTGCTGATGACTCAACGTGGACCACCTCAGGACGTGGCTTCATTATCGTTTCAAGTTTAATGGATTCAGTCGCGCTGAAAATAGAAGATGGCAAGAACACTTTTGTCATGACGAAAGAGCTAGTTGGTAGCGATTAAACACAGTTCAAAGATCCAAACAATTGGCTAGAGAACAAAAATTATAATAGGGAGAACAAGGATGGATCACTATTTTAAGAGCTTCGAGCATCGTGTTCCGCCAGAACCCGTACCTCATAGCATTCCTCGTGAATTGCTATATCAATACTTAGCAACCTGTAACTTGACGTTAGGCATTTGGTATTTGTGGTGGCGTTGGTCCTTTGCGCTCAATTATGATGCTTTGTGGTTTTCTTTGCCGCTCGCGTTTGCGGAGTCGTGCGCCTTTATTGGTTCTGTCTTATTCACGTATAACTTATGGAAGGTTAAAGATGAGCCAAAGCGTGAACCGCCTTTTAAAATTGCAGAATGTGTGAGTAATACAGATGAAGATAGACCGATAAATGTCGATGTTTTCTTTCCGAGTTATGATGAAGAGCCCGAGCTAGTTCAGCTTAGTATTATTGATGCTAAGCGTATTCGTTATCCTCACGATATAGAGATAAACATTTATATTTTGGATGATGGGAATCGACCAGAAATGAAAGCAATGGCTGATGAGATGGGGGTCGGCTACATCACTCGTGACGGCAATATTGGCTTTAAAGCGGGTAACCTACGTAATGCTATGGAGCAAACATACGGTGACTTTGTCGTCATTTGCGATGCTGATACGCGGCCATTTCCCACCATATTAGAAAATACGTTAGGGTACTTTCGTGATCCCAAAGTTGCTTGGGTACAAACGCCTCAGTGGTTTTTTGACTTACCCGAAGGTGAGCGGCTGCCTGCCTTTCTTAAGCGAAAGCTCGGTGATTGGGCGATGCCTTTAGGAAAAGGTATAGAGAAATTCTATGGACCGGTGACGCTTGGTGAAGATCCTTTTGTGAATGATCCGCAAATGTTCTATGACGTTATTCAGCGTCGTCGTAATTGGGCAAATGCCTCTTTTTGCTGCGGCGCTGGCTCGATTCACCGCCGAGAAGCCGTGATGGAAGCTGCATTGCGCGCTTATGCCGAGCAAATTACCAAAGAGCAAGACGAAGTAGAACGCCAAATCCGTCGTCTGACTAAAGAGAAGCAAGTGGATAAAGACGTATCGGACAACCTGCGAGACGAAATCTTATTCGACACTGAATTCACACCATATAAATTTCATGTTTCGGAAGATCTTTACACATCGATTGTGCTCCATTCCGATCAAGAACGAAATTGGCGGTCAGTGATGCATCCGCGAGTCGAAAGTAAAATGTTGTCACCTCAAGATTTGCAAACTTGGACGGTGCAGCGTTTTAAATATTCTGGTGGTTCAATCGACATATTCATGAATGACAATCCGGTTTTTCGTAAAGGATTGAACTTGAAACAAAAGCTTATGTATGGCGCGAGTTTTTGGTCAAACCTTTCTGCGATTTGGAACATCATTTTCTTAGCTTGTCCAATCGTATATTTTCTTACTTCAATTGCGCCAGTCAGCGCTTATGATGTGACTTTCTATATGCACTTCTTGCCGTATGTACTTACCGCAGAGCTAGCGATGATGATAGGTACGTGGGGAGTTGCTGGGTACAAAGGAAAAACCAATTTCCTCTCATTTTTCCCAGTCAATTTACGGGCTTTGTGGACGGTTTTACGCGGAAGAAAAATCAGTTTCCCCACTACGCCAAAAGAGCGCCAAACCGGTAACTTCTTCAAACTCGTGATACCTCAAACGTTGGTATTTTTTGTCAGTCTATTTGCGCTGATATTTGCTTGGGTGGGCTACAACACGGGATCTTGGGGGAACTACTCATTTGGTGGGCTAGTACTGAACACCTTCTGGATAATTAATAACATGATGGCGATGTGGGGCATGATGGCTGCCGCATTTTGGACACCACCATCAACCGATGAAGACCAACAAGAAGCAACGGATGCAGAGGAGCTAAAATATGGAGTTTAAAAAAGCGTTAGTTAATGCTCGACATCACATCGTATTTATTCTTGGTTTAACCACTGCGTTAATTATTGCTTTCGCAATTGAGACCCGACAAAGCGGACAGGTTCTTGGCAATATAATCTTTGATGCCCCGGAAAACATTCCACTCAAACAAAGTCGAGTCTTGACCGCACAAGAGTATGAATGGGCAAATATCGCTTGGCAATATTTCGAAAATAATTACCAAGAGAATACAGGGCTGGTCAATTCGGTTGATGGTTATCCATCGACAACCATGTGGGATACAGCTTCATATTTGATGGGGCTGATCGCCGCTGAAAAGCTTAATGTAGTGACTACAGAAGTATTTAATATGCGCATGGAAAAAGCGCTTACCACGTTAGCGCGCCTTCCTTTGGTCAATGGCAAGCTACCGAATAAAGCGTATAACACGCAAACACTTGAGATGGTGGATTATGAAAATAATCCTAAAGAAAATGGTATTGGTTGGTCTGCAATTGACATTGGCCGAGTGCTGGTACCACTGAATATTGTGATTTGGCAATATCCTCAATTTAATCAGAAAGTGAACAATGTACTAATACATTGGAGAGTCAGCGAAATGCTGATAGATGGTTATATGTACGGCGCAAGGCCAAGTACACAAGATAACCACATGGAATTGGTACAAGAAGGGCGTATAGGTTATGAAGAATACGCGTCTAAATCTCTAGCATTAATGGGGCGCGATGTATTCAATTCAATGAAATACATTGATTTTCTACAGATGGTCGATGTGTATGGAATCCAAATTCCAACCGATAAACGCGATCCCGCTGAGTATCACGCCCATAACTATGTCGTCAGTGAATCCTATATTCTTGATGGCATAGAATTTGGAGCCGATAGCGTCTCAAAGATCTTTGCTCACCGAGTTTATGAAGCCCAACAACGTCGTTATAAAGAAACTGGCATTTTAACTGCAGTTAGCGAAGATAACGTCGATGAAGCCCCTTATTTTGTCTATAACACGGTTTTTTCCGATGGTAAGAAATGGAATGCGATTTCAGATGACGGCAAAGATCAGTCTCATTTAAAGACATTATCTACCAAGACCGCTTTTGGTTGGTATGCGCTGTACGATGAAGAATATACCGATTTGCTTATCCAAGAAGCCAGTGACTTATATGTCAATGAAAAGGGGTGGTATTCAGGAAAATATGAATTAGATGGCCGCACCAATAAAGCAATTACGGCCAATACCAATGGTATTGTTTTAGAGTCACTGGCATATATCGAAAATGGGCCGCTTCTAACTATAGGTGAGAAACAAAATTAGGACTAAGGAAGGTTGTATGCGCGGTATTTGTTTAGGTTTAATCACATTAGCTCTCGTAGGTTGTGGCAATAAATATAACCATTTTTCAGACGATATCATCGATAGAAAGTCACACTGGAATATCCCTCAACCGCGTTCTGGTGAACTGACTGAGCAAGAGATGGAGATGGCGCGAATCGCGTGGAAATATTTCGAGAACAACTATCAAGAGAATACAGGGTTAGTTAATGCGGTAAATAACTACCCTTCAGTCACATGGTGGGATGCTGCGTCCTATTTGGCTGGTATGGTCAGCGCCTATGAGCTAGGTATTATTGAAAAAGAAGAGCTAGACTCTCGTCTAACGCGTTTTCTTGCCACTCTAAATACCTTAGACCTATTTCGTGGTGAACTGCCGAATAAAGCTTATAACACCCAAACCGCTGCCAAAGTGGATTATGGTAACCAACCAGGAGAAATTGGTTATTCAGCGCTCGATTTGGGGCGTTTGATGATTTGGCTACATATTGTCAAAAATCGTTTTCCTGAGTTTGCTCCAAGTATCGATTCCGCGGTTCTACGTTGGAACTTTTGTAACGTTGTGGATGAAAACGGCACTATGTTTGGCGCATTACTGGAACCCGGGAAAGACGTTCAGTATCTCCAAGAGGGGCGTTTGGGTTACGAAGAGTATGCCGCCAAGGGGTTTGAACTGTGGGGTTTTGACGTGACTCAAGCCATAATGCCAGAGCCATACTCAACGATTAATTTGTATGGCTATGACGTACCTTATGATACGCGAGACCCACGTAAACTCAAAGCTCACAGTTACGTTGTAACGGAAAGCTATGTGTTAGATGGTATTGAGCTTGGTTGGGATGTGGTTTCAGATCGTTCTCCACCTGATAAAAAGTACTCGCACGACTGGATGGCGGAATTCGCGTTGCAGATTTATCGAGTTCAAGAAGAGCGCTATAAACAAACAGGTATTATTACTGCACGCACCGAGCATCAGTTAGCAGGAGCGCCTTACTTCGTTTACGACACAATTTATACCGATGGCTTTGCGTGGAATACCATCTCTGAAGTGGGTGATTTCTTACCTCAGTATTCTGCCGTGGCGATTAAAGGCGCGATGGGTATGTGGGTGCTGTGGGATACAGAATACACCGATTTGTTATTTAGCCATGTGTCGACTGCTTATGATCGCGACAAAGGGTTCTATGAAGGAATATTCGAGAATGGTACTGGGCTAATTAACACTTTTACCTCTAATAATAACGGCATTACTTTAGAAATTCTGTTGTATAAAAAAGAGGGTAAACTACTTAAATATAAGGATAATCCAGCACCAAGTTTATGGGAGAAAGCATTGGAGTCGCCATTCGGTTATGAAGGGCAATGTTTACCACGTAAAAAAATCACGCCGGTAGAATAGCGAGAGTGATAATGCTAAAGAGTTGTGTTGTTTTAGCAAGTATTTACCTATTGACGGCCTGCGGGATTATCTATCAAGGGGTAAATGATGGGTTTGATGCCATCAATCAATCACAGGTACTCCGACAGGGTCGCCATGGGGAGTTAACTGAGCAAGAGTTAACTTGGGCGGCGACGGCTTGGAAATACGTGAGTAATAACACTCAACTTGCGACCGGTTTGGTGAATAACCTTGATAATTATCCGACTACGAATATGTCGGGGGTAGCAGACTATCTGATTGCTTTGCTTGCCGCCAAGGAATTTGAATTCATTACCAATAAAGAGTATGACGAGCGGCTCTCACTAGTCCTGACATTTTTAAACAAAATGCCTTTAAGCCAAGGACAAGTGCCTAATAAAGTTTACAGTACTCAACATGGTCAAATGGTCAATTATGGTAATCAACCTCAAGATATTGGCTGGTCTTCACTCGATATGGGGCGACTGCTGATTGTTCTCGCAATTGTAAAGCGTCATTCTCCCGAATTTACGGAATATATCGATAGAGCCGTGTTGCGTTGGAATTTCTGTGAGTTAGTGAGTGAAGATGGGGAATTGTATGGTGCAGCGGTAAATGATGGTCAAGTGCACCGTTACAAAGAGGGGCGATTGGGTATCGAAGAATATACCTCGTATGGTTACCTAGATTGGCAGGTGGTACCCAAAAAAGCCTTTAATATAGAGCCCTTTGATGTTGCAACAATTTATGGTGTTGATTTGATCTTTGATGGACGAGATCCGCGAATATTCAATGTTCTTAGGCCAGTTTATAGCTCGCCTTACCTATGGCTAGGGCTGGAATTTAATTGGGATGATATTGGTGACGACAGTTCTAACGATGCCAATCACAGCAACAATACCCTTTCAGCAATGGCCGATGCTATATACCAAGTACAAGAGTTACGTTGGGAGAATGAGCGTATTTATACTGCGCGTGGAGAGCACGTTGTCTCGGGTGAACCCTATTTTGTCTATGATGCGATATATGGTTTAGGCACACCATGGATTACGCTTGCTGAAGATGGGTCCTCTCATGATCATCTTGCATTGGTCTCGACTCGTGTCGCGTTTCAAATGTGGGCACTATGGAAAACCGATTATACCGACCGCTTAATGACGTTAGTTAAAGAGCTCTATGATCCGCAAAGAGGTTGGTATGAAGGGCGATATGAAATGACGAGTGCTTATGAAAAAAGTTTGAGTCTAAAGACAAACGCAGGGGTTTTAGAGGCCCTATTGTACAAAAAACGAGGAAAGCTCTACGTAAAATCTGAAGACAAAGAGTATAGAGATGTACAATTTAACTCGCGCTTTAGCCATCCTGGACATTGCTTAGTGGAGACTTTCCGATGAGAAAAGTACTACTGATTGCATTTTGTTTACTCAGTTACTCTACCATGAGTCTTAGTCAGCCGATGTTACCGAAAACAGCGATTGATACTCTGGTGGCCCCAACCTTGATTTTAAGCAAAGGCCGCTATGCTCAAGCGGCCGAAAGCTTTCATAATCAAAGTAACTTGGCGCTAACCTTAGAGAAAAGACTAGGCACGAAGTTAATGTGGCAAGTGGCGGGTTTATCTGAGGGTTTGGCCGCAATTGCGGCGGAGAAAAATAGCGATCCCATTGCTTACGAGTATTGGGCCAATAGCGTAAGGTATTTTTTGATGTCAGGCAGCAGTTGGCAAGAGATACAGTCTATGTTGCACCAAGAATTTGAGCAATCGAATAGTCGTTTACAAGCGAGCATGGTGTCTAATGATGGAGGGGTCGCTGTCGATACCGTTTGGCTCGAACTTTTCTCATTGGTAGAGGTGTGGCAAGAGAGGCTAAATTATTTTGGTTATCGTCAGCCGTCTTCGGATTTAGCACAAAGAACAGCGTTGTCTCAAAGCGGCGGCTTAGAACAAGCGGGTGGTGCAACACTAGAGTCAAACGGTTCACAGTTACGGCAATACTCTCCAACCAACCCATTGAACCTTAATTCAGGCTTCACCAGAACCCAAACATTTAATCCAGTTGAACCGTTAGAAAATACAGAGGAAAGTAAGGCTATCGTTAAAACTGAACGTGAAGTTCAGAAGGTAGAGACCCAACCTACAGTGGTAGTTTCACCTTTAGGCGTTGAACAAGAGTTTTTAGAGCAAGACACGGATTCATCTCTAATGCGAAAGAACCATAAGGAGATCAACAGAAATGATGATATTGGAGAGGCCGTTAAATTCCGTGGTAATTTAGAAGCTCAAAGCAGCCAAGGAGTTAGTGCAACTCAGAGAAGAAGCTTTGCGCCAACAGAAAATAATTAAAATGCAAAGTTGATGAATTGAATTAGGCTTAAAGAACAGCCCGAGGATATGAGTCAATCGACTATGCAACGATATTTGCCATTGTGTGTGGTTTCTACCATGTTCGCGCATATGCCACTGGCAGTCAGCGCGGGCAATGCCGATGAAATAACAGACCCACTTGTGGCCTTTGACTCTAGTCGTTGGCAGATTGCTGATGGTTGGGAAAATGGTTACCCATTTGCTAATCGGTGGGAAGAAAAAGCGGTGCGCTTTAACTCTAAAGGTATGACAATAACACTGTCCCCAGATAAAATTTTGGATGAAGGAGGCAGTCGTACTTTCTACTCGGGAGAGTTAAGGAGCCGAGGTTTTTACTCCTATGGCTGTTATGAAATCGACATGAAACCGGTTAGTGCTCCTGGTGTAGTGAGTTCGTTTTTTTTGTTTTCAGGTCCTTACGATAAACCCGTTGATGGCAATGGCCGCCACAATGAAATTGATATTGAATTTCTTGGGGCAAATACAAACATGGTGCAGTTCAATTTTTGGACTGACGATGACGATTACTCCAACACTCATGAAACCCTAATATTTCTTGATTTCGATGCATCACAAGAGTTTCATCGCTATGGAATTTATTGGGGAGAAAAGTATCTAGAATGGTTTATTGACGGTCGCTCAGTACTTAAAATTCGTAACAATCGCTTTGATCCGACCCCTAATGCGACACACTCAAAGCTTCGTGTGATGGCAAATGTATGGGCTACAGATCATGACATAGCCAATTGGGCTGGACACTTTAATACAGAGAGTAGAACGAAGCACACTGCCAGCTACCGAAATTTCTCTTATACACCAGATGCTCTCTGCAAATAAGTTGATGTTTGATTAGACACTGTCAAAGAGTAATTGAACCAACTTGTATTCAACCTATTGCATACTAAGCTTAGATTAGAACGGAAATAATAATAACGTCAGTCTAGGGTATCAGTATGAAATCATCAATTTCGCTTGCACAGCACTTGATGCAGAATTCAAGTGTCAATTTCGATCTTACCAGTAACGCTCAACAACAAACTTTACTTACACTCGCAGATAAGCTCATCGCTCTTGATGATTTGTCAGATCAAGAGTTTGCCGCATTAGCGCATGCTCATGATGCGCCGATTGAGTTCCAGCTTGCAATTAAGTTAGTCAGCTCTAGACGCAAAGTTCTAAGCATTGATAAACCGACGAAAATAGGGGTTGTGTTTGCGATGTGGGGCGAACACAACCGCCTACAAAAGAGAACATCGACCAACCCTCATGGTGAAGATTCACTGCGTACCAAAATACGCCAATTGGAATGGGTGACGAAGGACTCACAGGTTACATGGAACCTTTATTGTGTTGATGATGGTTGCCCTCATGATAGCGCGCATATTGCAAAGCGCATTGCCAAGCAGCAATCGCGGACGATTTGTGAGAAAGTCACCGTTTTGCAGCTTAACTCAGCGATTCCTACGAGTTCTGGTCCATTGCGAAACTTATATAGTGTCGATGACTCGCGCAAAGGTGGCGCGATTATTTTAGGCTGTGAACGAGCGTTAAGTGATCGAGTTGATGCCGTGGTTTATACCGATGCTGATAACTCTGTCCACCTTGGACAAATTGGTTTTTTGCTACAGCCTTTTATTCATGATGGCAAGCAAGTGATATTAGGTAATAGAAAGCATCCAGACTCTATCTTGGTTAAACAAGAAGAACGCTGGGGTGTCGGAATTAAAACGCTACGTCATATGCAGCGCATGATAGGTGCACAAATCTTCGAGAGAGGAATCAAAGATACTCAAGCGGCATTCAAGCTATATGGTCGTTCAGTATTAGAAAAGATATTGCAGAAGCCAACTGTTTACGATTTTTCATTTGATACCGATTGGATTTTTGCTGCTATGGAGTTGAATCAACCTATTGCGACAACGCCCTTTGCTTTTATCGATTCCGCAGCTGAGTCTGCTTCAATTGTTCAAGGACCAATGACAACCTGGTATGTGCTACTGGATGGGCTGGTAAAAGCTGCAAAGGCGAGGAAAGTTGAATATAGCCAAGAGATGGCGGATGTCTTTACTAATGAAATCAATTCACATGAAGATCTTGAGCTAATCATCGATGTACTGCCTCCTGAGCTAGCAGCGGTCAATGATAAAGATTTGGGCAATCCGAAAGTCATGTCACCGCAAGCCGTCAGGCATTGGATTATTAGTGCTAAAGCGTTGCGCGCGCAAGAAGCGTAAAGGGACGAAATATGTGCTAGATAAAAACGCTAGCACATATTTCACATAGCTACCTATCGTTATTCTCGACGCTATTTTGGGTTAGTGTAGAGTACAAAAAATCGAGTTCGTCTTGTGTGACGATTTCTCGAAAGCCTGCTTCTTGAGAAGAGGCGCCTAAATGCGCGAGTACTTTCTTTTTCTCCTCGTCTGTCAGAGAATCAATCATACTGTAGATAATCTGTAGTTCTTTGTTATTCATACCAACCCCCCGATATAGGTCGCGATACAAATAAGCTAGTTTGAATATTTATGCCTTATTTTGTCCTGATGCTGACAGAGAGAAAGCGTCAGGTGGAGCCGAAGAGAAACCATGTTGTCTGTTAGTTACAAGCCAGTTGCGCCAATTTGGTGGTAGATCCAATACCAATAATTCGGCTAATACACGGCTAACTTTGTTGTTATCTGAATTTGAGTGATTAACGGCGTTCTGATGTAAGTAAATCATTTTTGCTTCACTAGAGTGAGGGTAGTGACTAAGAAATTGGCCGTCTTGAGATAACAATGTAATGTCATTCGGCATCACAGCTGAAAAGGTATTTGATGTGGCGTGATTAGATTGAGAGACTTTTATACGTCTTGTTTTGAGTACATGATTTATCGTCGAGTGGATCTGTAATTCGCCAAACAACGTCAAGGCAGGTAGATACTCCATTAATAAAACAGGTGGACATTCAAACAACTCATCGTAGAAGTGCGATAAAGATTGCAATAGTTTCTGATGAGCCAACATTTCGTTATTTTCATGAATAAGTACATGGCATTGTGCGAGTAATAGCACTGCCTGTAGTTGCTGGAGCCTTTTAGGCGTGAGTTTGCGGCTAGCAAAACGGGTAAACTTATTTGCATGAACCATAATCTCAGTTTTTGCCTTTGTGCTCTCTGTAAGAGTATAAATCGAATATAAGCATTGAAAGTGAGTGATGACGGTTTTCAACCAATTAACGTCTGCGAGAGACATGTGCTGAGCATAGGTTATTCCTACTTTTAACAGTTGAGCTTTTTTGTTCGCGAGCATACTAAACTTACTTGCTTTAGTCGCTCTTTCACCGATACTCGGCGTGAGTTCAAATGCTTTGTTTGCCCAGATTGCCGCTTGTTGATATTGTCCTGTTTCTCCGTAGATATCGGTAAGCAGATCCATCACTCGTATTGATAGCGGATTTTCTGTTAAAAACTGATGCAGTTCCTCCAAAGCTTGTTGTGTGTTGTTTTCTCGATGAAGTAAGCCCGCTATGGCACATACTTTAGCGGCATGACAAGGCGTTGAAGAAATCGTGATATAGACATCAAGGAAGTCCCACTGGTTGTTACACATTAGATGCTCAATTAAATACGCCTCTAAACTTAAGCTAAATCCAGAGCGATTAATCAGCTCGAACATATTGGCTGCGGAAAGGTGCTTTCCATCGCGTAGCGTTTCACTGATTTGATTGAGTTTTTGTGTTTCACTATGGATAGTATGGAGCTTTTCTGCGAGTGAAGCATTACTCAATGGTTTAGTTATGAAATGACGGACCTTGCCTGATAGTGCGGTAAGTACAGTTTCTTGCCTTGTATCACCCGATATCATTAGCACTCCAGTCGAGTTTCCAATCAAGCGATTACGATATAACAACATTGCTAACTCATAACCGGTTAAGTGTTGTTCTAAGTGATAATCGAGAATAAGAACGCCAAATTGATGGGTTTCCATCGCTTTAATTGCATCTTGATAGCGTTCTACAGTTACGATGTTATCGTGTTCTACGCCCAAGCTTACTAGCTGCTGCTTTACCAACAACAACGCGGTGCTGGAGTCATCAACGATGAGTACGCGAAGTGTTTTCAAAAAGCTAGTATTAATTTTGCGCAAGTGTGCCTCCTGCAACGAGTGAGCAAAGCGGTAATAGCTTGATAATATAAATACTAGTCCACTAGTTTCATAAAAGCTATATCGCAAACGTGATTGCTCAACTCTACGTATAAAACAAAGGCTCGCATTAGCGAGCCTTTGTTTTTGTGATTGAGTTAATTAAATCGCGACGTTCATCGTAAGTTGTAAGTCGAGTTTCAACGAAGATAGCTTATCTTTTAGTAAGCGACGCGCTTTTTCAACTTCTGCGAGGTCAAGTTGTTTAGCGTCACTATGGATATCAATATTTACCCATAGTTCCTGACCTACTTTCGCAACACCATTTAGTTCAATTTCTTGCTCAAAGTGTTTGCGAACCTCTTCTACTTCATGACCCACACGCTCATGAATTTTACGGTCTGGTTTCATCATCAGCAGTTCTCGCGCTGATTGAACAATCATTTCTGCTGGCACTTTAATAAAGTAGAACGACATCAAAAGCATCATCATAGGGTCAGCATAAATACTGTAATGCGCTAAAGGTGTTAGCGTTAAACCATACGCAGCAAAGAAACCGAGAGTGACAGCAACACTTAATAATGTATCCATTTGCCACTGCTTGCTTTCTGCTTTGATCAAACCAGAAGAAAAACGTTTTGATTTATTGTGGATGTACCACCAGCCAAAACCACAACCCACAACGTTCACCAAACCAAACAGTGCCGCAAATGAGGCATCGACTTCGCGTCCACCAGTAAATAGGGCGGTGACTGCTGAATAAAGCGAATAGAGAACAACACTCAGGATCACACTACCTTTGATTGCGATGACGACAGGTTCAATGACCGCTTTACCAAATTGGAAGTGACCTTGTGAAGGACGGCTAATATAACGTGATGCCGCAAGCGACAATAAAGTTAACAGTAAGCTGACTAACGAGTATACACCGTCAAAAACGATAACCAGTGAACCCATGATTACACCGACAACGAGTCCACCGATCGCGAACCCAGATGCTAAGAGGGCTGAGAAAGAAAGAATACGTTTTTCGTTTAAACTTGTTTGGGCACACATGATTGAAAATCTCCTTAGAATTGACTCTATTCTTGTGAGTTCTAAGGAAATTTACAAACTAGATCTTGCTGATTTCATTTTTGGAATTTAAGGTTTATATATAAAATCGTTTAAATACAATTGGTTAGACTAGCTTTGTGCTGTCAATATAATTGACGCTGACTGACTTTTATTCACTTGTCATTTAAAAGTCGAACAAGTATTCGTTAAGCTGTTCAGCAAGCCAAGCCATAGCAGGGTGCTCTTTTCTGCCGGAAGGGGTAAACATACAGTAGTCTTCTTGGGTTAAACCATAGGTATGCTTAATGACCGCGAGCTCTTGTTTGCGTAAGTGATGGCGAATAAGTGGCTCGGGTAACACGCCCCAAGCGTTTTCAGTAAGAATCGAATTCAGCATGTAGTCGAAACTGGAAAATCCAATATGGCGCAGCGATAGCGGCTTGAGCTCAGGGTTGTCCTTTTCGTTAAGGTAGACCATTGCTGCTTGCATAGAGTTACGTAAATCGCTGTCAGATACACGCCGCATTTTACTGAGCGGGTTTTCAGCGCCACAGACCGACATCATGCGGATTTTACCCAATGGTTGATAGGTTACGTGAGGATCGTCGGTTCTCTCGTAGTCGACGCCAAACGCAAAATCGACTTGGCCTGTAACCACGAGGTTTGCCAGATCCCCAGAGGATGCAAGTACGATATTGAACGACGTCGCTGGGAAGTCACTGTTCAGTTTATGTGATAGCTCTTGCCAAAGGTCATCGGGCAATGAGTCGTCACGAGCAATCCATACTTCAGCGCTAAATTCGCCGGATACCTGAGCACAGGTTTGACGAATACGAGCTTCTGTAATGAGTAAGTTTTGACTGTCGCGATAAATTGCTTTTCCCGCCTCGGACAGCGTAAGTTGGTTTCCCGAACGGATAAATAGCGCAACTGTTAGCTCTTTCTCTAACGCTTTAATTGCCATACTCAGTTTTGTACGATTGCAGTCGAGGTGTCTGGCCGCTTCGGATACCGACCCCGTATCTGCGACGGTACAAAATGCTTCAATTTGTGACAAATTCATAGATGTTCTCTGCGCTGGACGACGAGGTAGTTTTCCACTGGTTTTACTTTTACGTCAAGTAGTTTACTCAAAGCTATAGATAACTATCGAGTCAAGTATGTGACATAAAACCAGTGACAAGGGTCTGAAACCTGCATCAGAACATAAATGTCTATTTTCACACAGCAATGCCTAGCATATAATGGCGCCGCTATACCCAAGTGACTTTGTGCTTTGTCATAAAAGCAAAGTCTTAACGTTTTATCTCGAGGTTACTCGAGGTTACTCGGGGTTTCTTGAGGTTATTTGGGTATACATAACAGATTTTTGCTTTTTAAGCAGTTTAGGGAGAGCACAATGGCGATCAATTGGGATGAACATGCTGAAACGTGGGATAAAGATAAAGCGACAACTATCTTTGCAAAGGAAGCATATTCTTCACTAATTAAAACATTTAATATCAAAGGCAAGCATGTGCTTGATTTTGGATGTGGTACAGGGTTACTTAGCCAAAAAATGTCTCCAGTAGTCAAAGACATAGTGGCACTAGATTGTTCTGAAGCGATGATCGAGCAGCTAGACAATAAATCCCTGCCGAACGTTGAAGCGGTAGTTGATACTCTTACTCGCGGTTTAGCTGCGATACACCCAGCATTTCGTAATCAATTTGATTTAGTCGTAGCTTCATCTGTGTGTGGTTTCTTAGCAAACTACGCCGATACTTCAGATATCATTTACTCTTTGCTCGAAGAGGGCGGACATTTTATTCATTGGGATTGGTTAGCGGCTGAACCTGGAGAAGAAATGGCGATGTATCCTGACCACGTTGAGCGAGTGCTAACTGGTGTTGGTTTTAGTGAGGTAACTACCTCAGTTCCATTTGAGATTAACACCGAGCAAGGTGTGTTTAAAGTTCTCATGGCAGTAGCCGTGAAGTAAGACTACAACGATATGACTTATAGAAACAGGGCATCTTAGATGCCCTTTTTTTTACATGTTAATCATAACTATATGGCCGAATAATCGTATTAAAAAATGATATGTAAAAAAAATGTTACACGAATTGTGTAATCAAAATATCAGGCCATCTTTGTCTGTTGGTATAAGTCTCAATAAGCTTAAAAGAGGTAGGGACTAACAGAAGATCGGCGGAGGACGCCGCAGGGAGGGAGCGATGACGTGTTATGTATCAAACCCAGTGGACGAGCAAGGTTATGTCACTTGGAGCGAAGAAGAGCATGCCATTTGGCGAGATTTAGTCGCGCGTCAGCTCAATTTAGTACAAGGCCGGGCGTGCGATGAGTATTTAAGGGGGCTCGAGTTATTGAATTTGCCTCGTGATCGCGTGCCTCAGTTGCCTGATATCAATAAAATCTTACTACAAGAAACAGGGTGGCAAGTCGTACCTGTCCCGGCATTAATCAGTTTTGATCGTTTCTTTGAACTTCTGGCAAACCAATGCTTTCCTGTGGCAACCTTTCTACGCAGTAGAGAAGAGTTTGATTACCTCCAAGAACCCGATTTCTTCCACGAAATCTTTGGTCATTGCGCGATGTTGACCAATCCGCAATTTGCTCATTTCACGCACATTTATGGCCAGCTTGGTTACCATGCCAATCCTAAGCAGCGTGCATTCTTAGCTCGCTTGTATTGGTTCACTGTTGAGTTTGGTTTGGTAAAACAAGGTGAAGAATTGAAAATCTATGGCGGGGGTATTTTGTCCTCGCCAGGCGAAACTCTTTATGCTCTTGACTCACAAACACCCGTTAGAGCGACTTTTGAACTCAACACTGTGCTGAGAACACCTTATCGCATTGATATTATGCAGCCAATTTATTTTATGCTGGATGATATTTCGGAGTTGTACCAATTGAGTCGACTAGACTTAGTTTCAGAGGTAGAACAAGCGACTCTAGAGGGATTGTACCCACCCTTATTTCCCGCAAAGGAACAAACAACGTAAAGGAAGCAAATAATGTTGAACGAATTGAGATGTGAGGCTTGCACACCAGAAGCGATGCCAGTGAGCTATGATGAGCAGCAAGAATTGTTGCAGCAGCTAAAAGATTGGCAGGTTATTGAAAGAGAGGGTATTCCTCAATTGGAAAAACAGTTTAAGTTTAAAAACTTTCTTTCTGCCTGGTCTTTTGCCAATAAGATAGCGGAGCTTGCGGAAGAAGAGTTTCATCATCCTGCGATATTAGTAGAGTGGGGTAAAGTGACAGTGACTTGGTGGAGTCATTCGATTAAAGGGTTACACAAGAATGATTTTATCTGTGCAGCCAAATGTGACTTAATTGAACCTTAGACGCCAAGTCATCACTTTTGCTAAAGATTTTGCGCTGTTGCCGATAAAGTAAATTAGATCCACAGCAATATCATGGAAAAAGTGCATGAAGAAAATATTAATGGTCGTATTACTACTAGTTGGCATAGCACTAGCTGGTGGTGGCTATTATATGTTCTATCTTAAACCTGAGCAGGATGCTGCTCGAGCAGCTAAGCAGAAGGCAGAACAGCGGGTTCCATTGGTTCAAGAAAAGGTGACCACTCCAGAAATACCGCCACCAGTGCCCGAAGTGACAGATTATTACGTTAGCCCTGAGCGTCTAGGGATCAGAGAACACCCTAACATGAGTGCTTTCATTGAGTCGGAGCTTTATCGTGGTGACAAAGTCCATATATTGGAAAAGCGTGATGGCTGGGGGCGTATCTCACCCTATTATGTTTATAAAGAAGGTGAAGACGAGGTCGCTGAGTGGATCCCTATGGATCAGTTACTTGAAGTTCCGCCCACAATAACCAAAGCTGAACGAATTAAAACCATCAGTAGCTATATAGAAGAGTCTGATGATTTTAAACAGTATTTTGATGTGTTTATAAAAACCACGGACGATTTGATTAGAGAAGGTATTTGTTTACCCCCCGATTTTGAAGAGCTTAAAGGTTGGGTTAAATCGGTCAGGTACAGTGAAGATGTTTACTTTGTTTATTGTGGTGGAATTAAGCAAGCCAACAAAATTTATCTAAACGTAAATACAGGGAAAATATTTTACCGATAGACGTTTAACCTTATGATAAAAAAGGAGTTTACATTGTAAACTCCTTTTTTGTTTTCCGTCGTTTTTAGCGTTATAATGCGCGCGCATTGTTGCCCAAACGGGCGTTTTCTTTTCTTATTTGTAGGTAGAGCCATGAAGTACGATTGGATTCTGTTTGACGCGGATGAAACCCTGTTTAAATTCGACGCATTCAAAGGGATGCAGCTAATGTTCGAGCGCATGGGGGTTGAGTATACGCGTGACGATTTCGAGCAATACCAAAAAATTAATAAGCCATTGTGGGTGGATTACCAAAACGGCACCATCACAGCGGCTGACATTAAGCACATTCGCTTCAAAGGCTATGCAGAGCAGTTTAATACCACGACTACCGATTTAAACACGGCTTTCCTTGATGCCATGGCGGATATCTGCACGATGATCCCACAAGCACGTGAGTTGCTAGATGCATTAAAAGGTAAAGCGAAGCTGGGGATCATTACCAATGGCTTTACTGAGTTGCAAGAAGTCCGTCTTGAGAAAATGGCTTTAAGCGACATGTTTGAGCATGTGGTTATTTCTGAAGAAGTCGGTGTAGCTAAGCCGGATGCGGGGATTTTTAGTTACGCGATGGAACAAATGGGCCAGCCAGAGAAGAACCGCGTATTGATGGTCGGTGATAACTTACACTCTGATGTGCTGGGTGGTGTAAACTTTGGTATTGATACTTGTTGGCTGAACGCGGCAGAGCAACCACATTGCCAAGATATAACCCCGAGTTACACGGTTAAATGTTTGTCTGAGCTTAAGGCGATTTTATTAGCGACAGCTTAGATAAATCGAGATATTTGTTAGGGCGCATTTTGCGCCTTTTTCATAATCTTTCTCCACGGATGGTAAATTAGATACCATTTATGAAATATAATTACCAAATTATCTTAAAATTTCCGTTCAAATACCCCTTAAGTAGTACTTATACCCCTTTGGGGTAGTTTAAATTAGTAATTGATTTACATCATGTATTAATTTTTCTTCATAAATGAAAATCTTGCTCAGATACCAAATAAAACTGGAAAAGATTATGAGCAAGCTCAAGCTAGTGGTCGTCGGTAATGGCATGGTAGGACACCGCTTTATCGAAGATCTCGTTGAGAAAACAGATATCTCAAATGTTGAGGTAACGGTTTTCTGTGAGGAACGGCGTGTCGCCTATGACCGTGTCCACCTTTCTTCTTACTTCTCTCATCACACTGCTCAAGAACTCTCATTGGTCAAAGAGGGCTTCTATGAGAAACATGGCATTCAAGTTCTACTAGGCGAGCGTGCGATCAATATCAGCCGTCAAAATCGCACTGTTTACTCTTCTTCTGGTCGTGAGATTCAATACGACAAGCTTGTTCTTGCGACAGGTTCATACCCTTTTGTACCCGCTATCAAAGGTAATGAAAGCAAGGACTGTTTTGTATACCGCACCATCGAAGATCTTAAAGCCATTGAAGCAACTGCGAAAAAGAGCAAATCAGGTGTCGTCATTGGCGGCGGTCTGCTTGGCTTAGAAGCGGCTGGTGCACTGAAAGCATTGGGCATGGAAACGCATGTCGTTGAGTTCGCGCCAAAACTGATGGCAGAGCAGCTTGATCAAGCGGGTGGTAATCAACTGCGTCAAAAGATTGAGCGTATGGGCGTCAACGTCCACACTAGTAAGAACACGCTAGAGATCACTGCAGATGGCAAAGATGCACGCAATGTGATGCGTTTTGCCGATGGTACTGAGCTTGAGACGGATTTTATTGTTTTCTCGGCGGGTATTCGCCCGCAAGATAAACTCGCTCGCCAGATGGAACTAGAAATCGCGCCTCGTGGCGGTATTGCGATTAACGATCACTGTCAAACGTCCGATCAAGACATTTATGCAATTGGTGAATGTGCATCGTGGAACGGCATGTTTTACGGTTTGGTCGCGCCGGGCTATAAAATGGCGACGGTTGCGGTTGACCATTTGCTAGGCAACAGCGACAGCACTTTTGAAGGTGCGGACATGTCAGCCAAGTTGAAGCTACTGGGTGTGAAGGTGGGTTCAATCGGTGATGCGAATGGTCGTACGCCTGGCTGTAAGAGCTATGTATATCAGAATGAAGAGCAAGAAGTTTACAAGCGACTGATCGTTTCTGAAGATAATAAGAAGTTGCTTGGTGCCGTTATGGTTGGCGATACCGCTGACTATGGTGACTTGCTGCAACTTATGCTCAATGAAATTGACTTACCTGAGCATCCAGATGCGTTGATTCTTCCAGCGCACGCTGGTGCTGAAAAACCTGCACTTGGCGCGGATGCTCTGCCAGAGAGCGCTGTCATTTGTTCATGTTTTGATGTGACTAAAGGCAAAATTGCTCAAGCTGTTGCGGATGGCAATCATACGCTTGCGGACATCAAAGCGGTGACCGGCGCAGGTACGGGTTGTGGTGGTTGTATTCCTCTAGTGACTTCAGTGTTAAATGCCGAACTTGCAAAATCTGGCATTGAAGTGAAAAACGATGTGTGTGAGCACTTTGCTTACTCACGCCAAGAGTTGTTCCATCTGATTCGTATTGAAGAGATTAAAACCTTTGACGAACTATTAGAAAAGTACGGCAAAGGTTATGGTTGTGAAGTTTGTAAGCCATTGGCAGGATCAATCCTTGCTTCTTGCTGGGGTGAACACATCCTTAAGCCGCAATTGGTTAAACTGCACGACACCAACGATAACTTCCTTGGCAATATCCAAAAAGACGGCACTTACTCAGTGATCCCACGTATGGCAGGCGGTGAAGTGACGCCACAAGCGTTGGGCGTACTAGCAAAAGTTGCCGAAGAATACAGTCTATACACCAAAGTGACGGGCGCGCAGCGTATTGGTCTGTTTGGTGCACAAAAAGATGACCTTCCGGAAATCTGGCGCAAGTTGATTGAAGCCGGCTTTGAAACGGGTCAAGCCTATGCAAAAGCACTGCGCATGGCGAAAACCTGTGTAGGTTCAACTTGGTGCCGTTACGGCGTACAAGATTCTGTTGGCTTAGGATCAGATATTGAAAATCGCTACAAAGGTATCCGTACACCGCACAAGATGAAGTTTGGCGTCTCGGGTTGTACTCGTGAGTGTGCGGAAGCACAAGGTAAAGACCTTGGCATTATCGCAACCGATGCAGGCTGGAATATGTACGTATGTGGTAACGGTGGTATGAAACCTCGTCACGCAGACTTATTAGCTAGCGACTTAGATCAAGAGACTCTAATCAAATACATTGACCGTTTCATGATGTTCTACATCCGTACTGCCGCGCCACTACAGCGCACTTCGGTTTGGATGGAAAACATGGAAGGTGGCGTTGACTACCTGCGTGAAGTCATCACAAATGACAAGTTAGGCATCAATGCTCAACTTGAAGCAGATGTGGCGAAATTGGTGGATGACTTCGAATGTGAGTGGACAGCGACCATCAATGAACCATCGCAACTGACTCGTTTTGCTCATTTCATTAACTCAGATAAGCGTGATGATAACGTAATGTTCGTCGCAGAGCGCGAACAGCACCGTCCAGCCACCTTCACGGAAAAACACCCGGAAGTGAAAGGCGACATTCTTCATGTAGCAGTTGCAGATTAAGGTAGGTCAATTATGTCATTTGAAAAAATCTGTCATATCAGCGATATCGTTCCGGGAACAGGCGTGTGTGCGCTAGTGGAAGGTCAGCAAGTTGCGGTTTTTCGTCCAACCGAAGCGGAAGAAGTGTTTGCAATTAGTAACACCGATCCGTTCTTCCAATCAAATGTGTTGTCACGCGGATTGATTTGTCAGCACCAAGGCGAACTTTGGGTAGCAAGTCCTCTTAAGAAGCAGCGCTTCAACCTAGTAACGGGACAATGTATGGAAGATGAGCGTTTTAGTGTCAAAGCTTACCAAGCTCGTGTGATGGGCGGTGAAGTGGAAATCACAGCTTAGTCAAATCAGTTAACAAAGATTCAATAGCTTAAAGGCTTCCTACCCTTGGCGGGGGACACAGGACGAGAGTAGGGAGCCTTTCACTATTCAATTTTAATTTAACTTTTTGGAGAGACATGATGTCTTACTTAAAACCAGCTGAATTTGTCCAAACTATGATAGCGACGGGCGAAACTAAGGTCCGAACCTCGACCCGAGACTTGATTCTGCGTGGCACGATGGCAGGGATCATTTTGTCATTAGCGGTCGTGGTAGCGATTACAACCATCACCCAAACCGGTATTGGTATTGTTGGTGCATTGGTCTTCCCAGTGGGCTTTTGTATCCTAAGCCTAATGGGTTATGACTTAGTAACGGGTGTATTTGGCCTTGCCCCTTTAGCTAAGTTCGATGATCGCCCTGGCATCACTTGGGGACGTGTTCTTCGCTGTTGGGGACTCGTTGGCTTAGGTAACCTAATTGGTTCCTTGATAGTGGCTTTTTTGATCGCTCTTTCTTTGACCATGAACTTTAGCGCAGAGCCTAACGCAGTTGGCCAAACGTTTATTAAAGTTTCAACGGCACGTACCGTGGGTTTTGAAAACCTAGGCATGGACGGTTGGATCACCTGCTTTGTGCGCGGCATTCTATGTAACCTGATGGTTTGTTTAGGCGTGATCGGTAACATGACCGCGCGCACTGTAGCGGGCAAAATTGCCGCAATGTGGTTGCCAATCTTTATCTTCTTCGCACTCGTATTCGAACACGCTGTAGTTAACATGTTCCTATTTCCACTTGGCATGATGTTAGGTGCTGACTTTGGTATCGCAACTTGGCTGAACTACAATCTAATCCCAACGATCTTAGGTAACATTGTTGGTGGTTTGCTATTTACTTGTGTCCCGCTATATCTAACTCACGCTAAAACCGCAAAAGGTCTAGAAGTTGAAGCTGACGCAGAATTCAACACTGAGCCTGCGCTAAGCAAATAATCCTAAGCCGCCCCGCTGTAGTGCGGGGCAGTTTGGCTATAACAAGTTCTTATTTAACCGTTTTAAGTGGCACTTTTTATAACCAAATTTTTCGAGATAGGTATCGCAATGACGACCACTTTAATTTCTACTCAAGCATCGCTCGCTCAAGGTTTTGTATCTCTAGTAGGCGCAGGTCCTGGTGATCCTGACTTGTTAACCGTTAAAGGTTACCGCGTGATCCAGCAAGCGCAGGTCGTGGTGTATGACCGTCTGGTATCACCAGAAATTCTCGCACTAGCGAATGAGAAGGCTGAGATGATTTATGTGGGCAAAAAATTGGATTATCACTGCGTGCCACAAGATCAAATTAATCAAATTTTGGTCGACAAAGCTTTAGAAGGTAAGCGTGTCGTTCGCCTTAAAGGAGGCGACTCATTTATCTTTGGTCGCGGTGGCGAAGAGCTTGAAACGCTTGCCGAGCAAGGTGTTCGCTTTGAGGTGGTACCGGGCATCACCGCTGCAGCAGGGGCGACAGCGTATGCGGGTATCCCATTGACACATCGAGACCACGCCCAAGCGGTGCAATTTATTACTGGGCATGTGCAAAAAGATGGTAAAGAAATTGATTGGCAGGCGGCAGCCCAGTCGAATTCAACCTTGGTTTTCTACATGGGTCTAAAGCAAAGTGGTTACATTGCCGATAAATTAATTACTCACGGTATAGCCGAAGATATGCCTTGCGCGATAATCGAGAATGGCACTCGTCGTGAACAGCGTGTTTTTCGTGGTAATTTAGCGCAACTGCCTAATCTAGCGAAACAAGCACAAAGTCCTGCTTTAATTGTGGTGGGTAGTGTGACTTCCCTGCATGAAAAATTGGATTGGTTTAATATCAAGCACTAATCAAGCGACTGCGCTATTTGATAGTGATCACGAGATGAACGAATTTTCACCATTTCTGCTGGCTGAAACCAGCGGTTGTTTTGTATGTTTGAAAGATAAGATATATCGGTATGTGCGACATTCGTAAGAAGGATTGAGACCTCCGCTCAGAGGTATTTCTGCGAATGTTGATTCTTTGCTCAATGTGCTTAGTGAGCTAAGTGCAGGGGAATAAGATGAACAATCACTATTTTCAAACCGCAAAACCGCTTAATCAGCAGTTACAGCAGTTAATGCACCGTATGCATGCCCACGCGCCGAAAATCGCGAGAGTCTCGTACGCTAAATATAATCGAGAAAAAGACACTCTAGTGACTTATGCTGACAGTGAGTTTCAGCTTTGGAGTGAATTACATCATGAAAAGCGATTGAGTAAACTTGATCATCTAAAGCGTTCGGCGGCTATGGGTGTTCCGCGTATCATTGATGATTTAGCTTATTTGACTCACTGTGACCGCTTGGCATTTTTGCGGCACAAAGGTTACCGCTCTTCGGCGGCGATTCCCTGTTTTCAAAACCATCGTTTCAGTGGCTTTGTGTTCTTAAATGCCTATGAGCCAAATGTGTTTGATAGCAAATCGTTACTCTCGCTCGCTCCATACATAGAAATGCTGCAGTTCGCAGTTGAATCACATAGCCAGGTGGTTAACACCATTGTTGAGTTCGCTGATCGGCTAAGAACGGGTAGCACGGTCTATTGCCGTGATTCGTACTACCATGGTCGACGCATGCGTGCTTACACTAAGCTGATCGCTGAGTACGTTGCGGATCATCGTCACTTGGATGATGAGCAGGTAGATGCAATTGCTGCTTTTTCTCAAATCCACGACATAGGCAAAACTCTGTTACCCGACACATTAATTTGTGACACAAATCGCTTTGAACCTCAGCAGCTGATGTCTGCTCGCTCGCATATCGATAATGGCATCAAGTTGATGGATGAAATTGTTTCGTCAGTCGGTAATCCAAATCACCCAAGTATTACGTTGCTCAATCAAATTATGCGATTCCAGTATGAGTATCTGGATGGTAGCGGTTACCCCTATGGTTTCAGTCAAGAAGAAGTGCCTTTGGCCGCACGTATTGTGACGGTTGCCAATATTTTTGATTCAATGACAACGCACAGAAGTTATAAACAAGCGTGCTCAGTCACCGCCGCCTTGCTTGAACTCGAGAAAATGGTCCAGCAAGGTAAATTGGATGCACTTTGCGTTGATGCGTTGCGGCTTAAACAAGAATATCTTAAGCAAATTATTCATAAATACCCAGAGCCAGAACAGTGGGGTAGGGATGCGAGTTAGTTATCGATAGAATCAAGTGAGGCAGTCATAATGATTGCCTCACTTGCCTTGCTTGGGTAGAGAGCCGTGCGTGACGTAGATAAGACTGTTAAAATAACGTCGAATTGAATCAGAGAATACTACCCATGGAAAAAGTGGCGATTTTCGTCGATGTACAAAACATCTACTACACAACTAAACAACGCTATCAAGCGAACTTTGATTACAATAAATTTTGGGCTCAAGTAAGCCAAGAATTTGATATTGTAAGTGCAAACGCGTATGCAATTGCATCGCAAGACCCAAAACAGCGTCAGTTTCACCATATTTTGCGTGGTATTGGTTTTAAGGTTTGTCTAAAGCCGCTAATCCAGCGTATGGACGGCAGTGCTAAAGGCGATTGGGATGTAGGTATTGCATTAGATGTTTATGAAGCTGCCTCTGATGTTGACCGTGTGATCCTATTGTCAGGCGATGGCGATTTTGAAATGCTGGTGGAAAGGGTGCAACAACGTTTTAATACTAGAGTTAATGTTTACTCAGTACCAGATTTGACCGCGCAAAGTTTGGTTGATGTCTGTGATAACTATATCGCCATTGATGAAAGGCTACTCTTGAAGAGATCGTGACCATGCGGAGGTCGCTGGAGAGAATCAAGAGTTAGATAGTTTCTAATTAGCTTACCAACTGGTATTCATACAGCCTCTGCGCACATGCGAGAGGCTGAACGATGAATTAAGCGTTGTCTTGTGCTGGCTGCTCGGTGATTTCTGTTTCTTGAGCGTCAATAATCACGTTATCTTGTTGCGCCTCAGCTTCCATTTTAGCGCGCTCAGCCTTCGAGATATAGCGAGGCTTATTGCTGTTATGCAGTTTCGCATTCGCCTTCTTTTGTTTTGATTTCAAAATTTGGTTAATACGCTTTTTACGGTTCATGCTAGCACCCTTGATTTAGTTGGGCGCGAATCATAGCAGGAATTAATCACAAATGCATGAGTTGTGAAAATGACGCGAAATTTACCCAGTCCATCCTTTTTCTTGCAGAAATCTTCATCTTTTTTTAAGAAGAATTTAGTTCATCGATATAACAATCCGCTCTAAACAGAATGCTGACAGGATTAAGATTGTTTTCTTCGCGAATAAAATTAACCGTTATAAATCATCTTGTTTAGGTGATAAGCAGAATTTAGACCAAGCTTTGTTAATCAAATCGATACAGATGGAAAATGGGTGATGGTCAAAAAAATTGTTCAACACGTGCAATTTATTCAAAACCAATTGGGTCTTCTCTAACGTACTATTTAGGTATTCGGGCAGCAGTGAGGGAGTCCGAACTTTGGTAAGTAAAGGAGATAATTATGATTAAATTAGCCAGTGTAGCAAGTGTTCTTTTATTCAGTTCTGTAGCAATGGCCGGCACAAGTGGTTCATACTCTACGGTAATGCAATCAAGTACAATGTCAGGGAACGCATACGATTCGAAAGCTGCAGCGCTAGAATCAGGACGAATGATGATAGTGGATGTCAATCGTATGGGATCTTTAGAGTTAAGCAGAAATGTTTCTTGGAATAGTAACGACTTGGTCGACGTAAATTCGTTCGAGATCCTTAACTCACAAGTTCAGATTGAAGAAATCGTGACCAGCGAAGGGGCAATTGCTTATCAACCAGTGATTAGTCTAAGTTACGAATACCGCGCAAGAGAGCGTGATTAATTCTGTTTTCGCTAGCACCGAACAGAATGAGATAAATTCTAATAAGGTTTTGTGAACATTTTCACCCTTATGCAAAAAGCCCCAGACATTGTGCTGGGGCTTTCTATTATTTTGTGCCTATGCTGTTGCGTCAGCTTCTACCAATTCTGGTTCATGGCGCTGTGCACTTTCTAACATCTTACGAATAATAAACGAAGATACAAATGCAATTGCCACCATCACTACTGCAAGAATTGTCAGCATTTGGAAGTAGTCACCATAAACGGTTTGAACAACTTCTTGGGTAATTGCTTGACCTTTTTCAAGGGCAATCGATGTTGAGAACACCGCACCAATAATGCCACTTAGCGCCATCGCGATGTAGAACAGAGATACTGAGAAGTTCTCAATGTGCTTTGGAGCGACTGACAAGATAAATGCAACCACCAAGCTACCGACAATAACTTCCGCAAACGCTTGGAAGAAATGGATCACGAAGAAGGTCTCTGGACGAATAATGACGTCTGTACCTACATTCATTACCGCCATGGTCAGAATACCAAATGCAATGGCAGTAAAGATAAACGCAATACCAATCTTACTCGCGGTAGACAATGTAATACCGCGCTTCTCAAGTTTAGAGAATGTGTAGGAAATGACTGGGCCGGCAAGAATACACCATAATGGGTTCATCGCCATTGATGCTTCTGGAGCAATTGGAATGAATCCAAAGAGATCGCCGCGCATGGTGTTGATCGTTACCATTGTCATTGATGTCATCATTTGACCGTAGTAAACGAAGAAACAGGTCGTGAGCACGGTCATGATAAGGATAGTACCCATCTTAAGTGCTGCAGATTTACCTGACTTAAACATCAAAGAGATGAAGTACAGGATTGCCGCTCCGCCAATCGCATAAACGATGTTTTGACCAATATCCATGTTTGAGAACATGAAGAATACTAAGCCAACCATGCCTGCAGATAGCGCGATAAATGCTACCCAGTTTGCAATGCCAACCGGTTTTTGATCGATATTTGCAGCGACACCGACCAATGGTTTTCTAAAGATGATTAGCGTAACCAAGGCCAAAGTTGCCATTACTGCAGATAGAGTAAAGCTACCGTGGAAGCCAATCACAAGTACGAACATAGGGAATAGGTATTGACCTAACAGTGCACCGATGTTGTTCACTGAGTAGTTCACCGGATAGCCATTCTCAAAATCTTCTTGAGAAGCAAAAGTACGTTTGTACAGGCTAGGGTATGATGGCGACATGAGGCCACGTCCATAACTTGCTAGTGCAATACCCACTAAGCTCATTGGAACATTCGTTGCCGATGAACCTAGGATTAGCAGCAGATAACCAATAGCGAAAGTTAAATACGCAATAGTGAGCGAACGATATGCGCCTAAAAATTTATCGGCAATAAAGCCACCCGCAATCGCGAATAGTGGACCGATTGAGGAGAATGCACCTACAACCATCATAGTATCCGCTTCACTATAACCTAGATCTTCTAGGAAGAAGCGAGTCAAGATCACCATGACACCGTAGAAAGACAAGCCAAACATCATTTGGCAGAACATCATCGACTTGTTTAGCCTATTCCACATAACTTTCTCTTGTGATTTAGTTCAAATAAATGGGAAGGCGGACGATTATGTCAGAAAATCATTTTGATGCACGAAATTTCCCCACTATTTAGTAGGATTTTATCCTGAATTTACTAGCAAACGTTTGCGGGCTGGGTTTTTATATTAAATGAAGTTCATTGCTCAGTGGCAGTTAGGAGGAAGTGGCATCAGCAATGGATGGTGAATAGGGTGAAATCACCGAAGCACTCAGAAAAAGTGGCTTCGGCAATTGATTTGATAAAGGTAATGTTTACTCGCACGGAGGCGCAAGGTGAATCAATGCCAAGCCTCCGAGGGATGTCTCACGGTATTTACGATTCATGTCTTTACCCGTGATATACATGGTTTCGATAACTTTATCTAAGGAAATTAGAGTTTTACTGGTGCGTTTGAGTGCCATGCGTGAAGCGTTGATTGCCTTCATTGCCCCCATTGCATTGCGTTCTATACACGGGACTTGAACAAGCCCCCCGATTGGGTCGCAGGTCATACCGAGCGAATGTTCCATCGCAATTTCTGCAGCGATACAGATCTGTTCGTTACTGCCACCTCTTAACGAGGTAAGCCCTGCCGCCGCCATGGAGGATGAAACGCCAATTTCCCCCTGACAGCCCACTTCGGCACCGGAAATCGAGGCATTGGTTTTGTACAAAATACCAATAGCACCAGCAACGGCGAGAAAGTCTTTCAGCTGTTTGGTGTCTAACGGGCGAATAAACTTATGGTAGTACATTAAGACGGCGGGAATAACGCCAGCTGCGCCGTTTGTGGGCGAGGTTACAACCTGTCCACCCGCGGCATTTTCTTCGCTAACAGCGAATGCAAACAAGTTTACCCAGTCCATTACCGCCATCGGGTCAGTTTCAAATTCTTGGTTTGACTCAAGTTTTTTCTGTAGGTTAGGGGCGCGTCTTGTCACGTTCAAACCGCCTTCCAGAATGCCTTCTGTATCGAAGCCTCGTTGCATACACAGCTGCATCACTTTCCAAATTTGATCAGCGCGGCGTTCGATATCATTCATTGGTTGAAAGCAAACTTCATTGCGTAGAACTAACGCTGCTAGGCTTAAGCCGTTTTCTTCCGCATCATTCAAGAGCTGCTCGGCACTCTCAAAAGGAAATGGGACGGCAATGTTTTGTTCATCACAACCTTCCAGCATCTGTTTTTCAGTCGCAATAAAACCACCACCGATGGAATAGTAGGTTTGCTTGTAAATCGCCTTTTGATCGCCATCGAATGCAATGATAGTCATGCCATTCTCATGCAGCGGTAGGTTATTGGTATGAAAAAGAATATCTTTATCATAGTCAAAACTGATCGAGTGTTGCTCAGTAAGGGTAAGTGAGCCTTGGTCTAGTGCGGTTTGTAGCGCTTTCTTGGCACTGCTGACTTTAATCGTATCGGGACGATTGCCAAGTAAACCTAGTATCACTGCTCGGTCAGTGTGATGGCCTATGCCAGTTAGAGACAAAGAGCCATATAGATTGACTTCTAGGCGAGCAACTTGAGTGATAAGTTGCTTGTTAATCAATGATTGAGATAAATCATACCCAGCCAGCATTGGGCCATTGGTATGAGAGCTGGAAGGTCCAACGCCTATCTTAAATATATCGAATATCGACAACATCACGGTATCCTTGTGTAATATATACCCAAGTAACCTCAAGGTGCTTGGTTCAGCAAGAATGCCTTGGTTGGCAGACAAGGCAACTCGCCCTTCGGGAGCGTGTTATTCCTACGACTTCGGCGTCAAACGACTTGGAAATAGTACACTATTTCACCGCGGCGTTTTCCTTGAACTCAAATCAATAACAACGCTCTGAATCCTGCATCTTGAAGTCACTTGGGTATATAACTTAACTATAGCTATTGAAGGACAAATAGGGCAGTGGCAATTCAGTTATTGAGCAATTCAACAAAAGAGAATGTGAGCGAAGTCTTTTTAGTGCTTGGAAAGCGTTTGGTTGACGGTCAACTGACGCTCGAAGGCCGCTCAAGAGTAGTGGAATTGGCCGAGATGCTTGCCGAGACGAATGTCAGTCGACTTGCTATCGTATTTTGTGGCGGAAAGCAGGGCGCGATGGCAATGTCTGAAGGCGACGCTATGCGCAATTTTTTCTACCAGCACTTTCCAGAACTGGCTCAGAAAATAAGTCACGAGAGAGTGTTAGTAGAAGATCAGTCGACAACAACGGTCGAGAACTTGCTCAACGCCTTGAATAAACTCATGGATAGCCAATTCTGTCTAGCGGGCGATTATCTCCAATTACGGCTTGTTTCGAATGACTACCATATCGAGCGTGTCGTTGAAATAGAGAAAATCTTGCCTGAGCAGGGATTGATTGGGCAATGTTTACGTGCAGGAAAAAGGGCAGGACTTGCGTTAACGATCCCTTTGGATATTAATCAACACCTAATTGCCCCTTATCCCTATAACACAGAGGAAAGCGATGCGTTTTTATTGCTCGATCAGCTAACGAGTTATCGTGTCTATTTGGAAGGCGTAGTCAATTCCGCTTATCAACGCGCTATATTTATTGTTCGTGAAGACCCAGAATACATTGCGAATAGGGCATTGCGAAAGCTAGGGCAGTTAACGGTAATGTCACCGCATGATGCGTTGATCATGCGGTTGGCCGAACTTATTGAATTGACGCCATCTACAGCAGAAATTGGCGTTGTGAAACGTTTGTCGAAAGAGTTTGGTCAGATCCTCGTTGACCTAAAGCAGCAACTTGATCCGGAGTCTCATTAACGTTTGCTATTTAGAGGCAGTATCGCTTTGTTGGTGATTTTTACGATAGTAGTCCCACTGTTCTGTTCGAGTACCATCGGGCAAAACACAGTAAGTGACCCTTTGCGCATTTTCAGAAACAGTATCTAATTTGCCGTCTTGTTGCACGCAATAAACAGCTGCGGGGTTTGACGCCATTTGGTATTCGGTTTTTTGATATCTTGACGTTTCTGATGTGCAGCCAATTAGAGTGGTAAACACGCCCGCGACAATCAGCATTGAAAGGGCAGGCGAAACTTGAATATTATCCATAATTTATCTCCAGCAATGCTTAAGGCTAAAGAATAGACGACTTTTCATCAAGTTGCCTAAATTGGCATCACTCGATTACGGCCAAGCTGCTTGGCTTCGTACAATAACTTATCGGCGCGCTCAATTAATGATTCAACCGTGTCATTCTGTTGAAATTCGGTGACCCCAAATGAGGCGGTAATATTGCCTACTTGTTTACCATTGCGGCGATCTTTTATCGAAAGCTTTTCTACCGCTCGGCGCAAACTATCGGCGAACTGTCTTACGACTCTGATGTTTCGATTCGGTACAACGATAGCAAACTCTTCACCACCAAAGCGATACGCAGTTGCCCCATCACGACAACTTGTTTGCAGCCGTCTTGAAAGACCGCGAATGACCGCGTCACCAAATAAATGACCGTATTTGTCATTGTAGTTCTTGAAGTGGTCGATATCGGCTAAGATCAGGCAGAAGTGCTGCTCGCTCTGACACAGAATCTTGATATCATTATCGAATGAACGTCTGTTATACAAGCCAGACATACTGTCAAATAGAGCATCTTTCTGTACTTCAGCAAGCTGAGTTTTCAAACGATGGATTTCTTCACTTGCGGTTGAAAGTTGGTGGGTTAGAAAACCGGTTGAATGACGGATTCCTTTTGATTCGGCGACAAGCTGGCGGATGATCACCATCACTTCATCAAGCGACATACTCTCATTTTCGACTCGCTCGAGGTTGTCGAAACTCTTATCAATCATTGCTGAAAACTGAGACGTATCACTAAGAGTGTCACTCATTGAAGTGGCGAGCTCTCCCAACAATATCTCAATATTGGCTCTAAGATCGCTGAGCCTTATCTCTGCTTTAGGAGCGATATGCTTACTGTAGAGTTTCTCCCCTTCACTCGGCGGACATATACCAAAATTATCGACAATATTTTCTAGCTCGGAGTTGAGCTGCGGGGATGTATTGTCAACATAGGTGTACCAAAGCGCATAGTTAGCAGGAGTGGCGGCAACATGATTTTTCATCATTAGCGGAACCGCTTTCTTTAAGTTAGCGGTAGACTTTTTAAATACGTCTTCTGTCATTTTATTATGTAAACCAAATTAGTACGGCATGAGAGTTTTGACTAGTAAGTAAGAGGAACTATCAAACTCTCGTTACAGCGAAGCCAAAAAAGATCGACTATTGATTAACATTAAACAATCCTAAATACGAGGTACAGGAGCATTGCTTTGTACATCAGATATTTGTGAACTAAGCCCATAACCCATTGGCAAATAGGAATAAATTACATCTATTTAATTAAGCGATGCTTTTTTGTTTGGCAATGATATCAGCCCCTCTCAACATCGCGTTGATGAGATCGCCAGCATTAAATTTTTCTAGAGCTTCATGTGCGCCAACTTGTTGGGCGCGGTTAACGCAAATTTCACTGGAAAGCGAAGTATGCAAAATAATGTAGGCGCTACGTAATTCAGGATCACTCTGGGTTTCAAACGCCAATTCGTAGCCATCTAAACCGGGCATTTCAATGTCGCTGACGAGTAAATCTATCGCTCTACCATGACTAACCGCATCACGCATGCAGGAGAGAGCTTCCGCACCGTTAGTGCATATTTGGTATGGAATATTGATGCTATCTAATGCATCAGACAGTTGTCGACGCGCGATGCTAGAGTCATCAACGAGTAAGATATTCAGTGCTTTGAGACGTTCGCGTTGAATGTCAGTCAGAATCGGAATACGTGCAGATTCAGATAATGGGTAGATTTTTGAAAGCAGTAATTCAACATCCAGCATTTGTACGATTTGTTCTTCATAGCGGGTAATGCCTGTGATGAAAACATTACTTCCCGCAGTTGAAGGCGATGGTTCGATATTGCGCCAATCGCAATCAATGATTTTCTCAATGCTTCGTACCATAAATGCCACAACTGTGCGCAAGCAGTCGGTTACGATTAAAAAACAAGATTGGTATTCTTCTGGCTGGATAGGACGAAAACCGATTGCTGCAGGCATATCGATGACAGGGACGTTAAGCTCTCGAATAGTCACAGTGCCTACAACATGGTGATGTGAGTAGGGAATTTGCGTGGTTGGTAAGAAAGGAACAATTTCACGCACTTTGAGCGTACCGATAGCAAACATCTGCTGGTTTGAAGTTAAGGTAAACATCAACATGCCTTGCGATTGATTCGCTTTACTTTTTACCGCCATTACCACATCCATATACTGAGAACTGCTCTGATTAACCACATAAAATAAACCAAAGTTTACCTGAGTTGTGATTATTTAGTTTATTTATATTAGGGTAAATCAGTAAGTTTTCGTTGAAACAGATCAGAGATTGGCCGTTGAAGTGCCCCTCAATACAGGAATGATGAAAAGGTTTGATGAAGATCTCATAAATCTTAGATACAATCTGAAGATTAGTTAGGTTACTCAAAAGACTATCATGGCAAATACAGCAGCGGCTTTACATATATTGGTAAAGCATAAAGAACAAGCTGAAGATATTATCAAACAGCTTAAAAAGGGCGCAAAATTCCAAACACTTGCGAAGAAGTACTCGACATGCCCATCTGGTAAAAAGGGTGGTGATTTAGGCGAGTTTCGTCGAGGCCAAATGGTACCTCAGTTCGACAAAGTGTGCTTTAGTGGTGAAACACTCGTACCGCATTTAGTTAAAACTAAATTTGGCTGGCACGTGGTAAAGGTTCTTTACAGAACCTGAGTTTAACTTTCTGAATTTAATAAAAAAGGTCAAGCATTGCTTGACCTTTTTTATCGCTATGAATGTAGTTCAGTAAGACTGATGTTGACTGATACTAAACATTATACAAACAAGCTTCGCCTTCTGGGCGAGTCTTAAAGCGACGATGTAACCACATATATTGACTTGGTGCTGCCATAATCGAGTTTTCGACGGCTTTGTTGGTGTACGCCGCTGCTTGAATCTCACAGTTTGTCGGATATTCTTCAAGGCTTGGGTGAATCGTCAAGATGTAGTGATCATTGCTATCACGTACCATAGTAAACGGTACAATGGCACAATCAGCCGCGTTCACCAGAAGACTAGTACCTGTTGTTGTGCACGCTTGTTCAACCGCAAATAATGGGGCAAAAGTTGAACGACGACGTCCGTAGTCATGGTCGGGTGCATACCAAACACGCTCACCATTTTGTAGAGCATGAATCATGCTTTTTACGTCTTTTCGGTCGATTAACGTGCGGTTTGAGCGTGAACGGCCTTGGTACTGAAAATAATCAAAACATGGATTATTGTTAGGGCGGTATACACCCATACCTGACTTCTTGATACCAAATGCGCGCGCGCCAAGTTCGAGGTTCATTGAATGTACTGCGAGCATCAATGCGCCTTTACCTTCTCTCTCTAGAGCTTCTAAACGCTCCATGCCAACAATAGTCACGTGTTTACTAACGCGGCTGTCTGGCCAAAACCAAGCCATAGCGGTTTCAAAAAGCGCGATACCTGTGTTCTCAATATTTTCGGCAATGAGTTGCTGTTTTTCTGCCTCACTCATTTCTGGGAAGCAGAGCTCTAAGTTGCGTCGGATAGTATTAGAGCGTTTTTGCATCCGTCCTAGTGCGAATCGGCCGATGGCCTTTCCGAGCTTTAACTGGGCCTTAAACGGTAGCAAACTTAATGAGTACATTAAAGCGATGAGCAATAAAGTACCCCAGTAGTTTGGAAGAAGGAATTGCCATTTAAAAACAGGAGCGCTGTATTTCATTCGTTGTAAAAATAGGTTAAAAGGGCGCGCAGTCTATATCGAAGTTGTGGCAAGAACAAATTAAAAAATGGATGCTGCTCGCAATATGTTTGATATTGATGATTTTACTATGTTTTTTGCGATTTAAAACCTCGGCTCGAATGAGATAAATGTAAATCTTGTGTGTGGAAATTATACATTTGCATCGTGAATGTTGTTATGAGTTTTGCGTTGTTTAGAGGGCTGTTTGCGTTGAACGGCACACCGAAACAAGCTTGAAGAGTTCAAGCTTGTTTTCACATAACATAATCAGATTACTGCTGTTGTGCGTAGAAGGCTGCGATATCTTTTAAATCTTGGTCATTAAGCTGGCGTAGCTGCGCTGCCATCATTTGAGCCATGGATGTTGTACGTTTACCTTGTTGATAGTCAAGCATCGACTGGTAAAGGTATTGAGCGTTTTGTCCATTTAGATTTGGATAGCTTGGATTAGCAGCCTTACCGGTTGGGCCGTGGCAAAAGACGCAGCTTGGTGATTTGACTTTTCCGAGTTCGGCATCGCCGAAAGGTTCCGCTTGAGTAACACTAGAAATGGAGAGTAAAGCCAGCAGATAGATTTTGCGCATAAAATGTCGTATGAAACTATGATTTAACTGGCGCAAATAATAAAGCTTCCCCTTGGGGGAAGCTCAGACTGCTGACAAAGGTCTAGCTTTCGAGCTAGACCTTTGATCTAATAGGGGTATCGAAATATGGATACTCCGATATGCTTCAAGAACCGACTCCGCAACAATACGAACTGGAAATGGTAACGATGGAA
>NZ_JADILO010000017.1 GCF_015278125.1 Vibrio fluminensis | reverse complement strand
TGACTGTGCTGATACCGAAGTATCAATTGGTCACTCAGTTCATTGAAATCGAATTTGATACCGAAGTATCTAATTGGATTATCATCAACGAGTGCCCACACAGATTGATAGGTTTATATTGTTAAAGAGCTTTTCGCTTTGAGTTCTCTCAAAACGGACGGTCATTTTAGCGAGATTAAGTTTAGTGTCAACCACTTTTTTCAAACTTTTTTTCAAGCGTTTCGCTTGGCTAATTTGACCTTGTTAACTTGGCTTTCGTTTCTTTCGAAGCTTTGCCGTGTCAACGAGGGCGCATTATAGAGATCGCGTTCGCTTTGGCAAGTGCTTTTTTGAAGTTTTTCCGTTTTTTTTATCGTTCGATTACTTCTTAAGCTAAAACCGCCAAAAGAGGCGGTTTTGTTTACAAGTTCTTAAAGTTTTCGGCAAATAAAGTCACTTTTTCCCAATTGGTATACTCAACCTCTTTACTGGTATCCGTTTCTCCCCCAGTCAGCGTCATAATCAGTTTAATCATCATTTTGTCAAACCAGCCATAACGAGGGTAATAAAGAGCACCAGCAAACACACCAATCAATTCCGGTTGCCAAGGTGATCGCTGTAGAAACGTCTTAATATAAACACTCCCTTCTGGGGTATCTTTACCTTGGTCCTCTTTTCTAGCTGTTAGGTTAACGCAAAAGAAAGCGACTTTATGTTGCTGCAACTGCACAAGGTTGGCCTCAATAAACTGATAGAGCTTTTTATTAAGTTTGCCATAACGAATCGATGCACCAATCAGCACTCGTTCATATAAAGAGAAGTCAACACTATCTACCTGATGCAAATCCACCAGCTCACATTGATACTCTCCAAACTGTGCTTCGATATGTTTTAGAATTTTAATCGTCTGCCCTTCTTGGGAAGAATATAGAAACAGTGCTTTTTTCACATTTAGTCCTTAGCTACGCCAAAAAGTTGGAGTCAGTAATATAAGTAGAGTAAAGATCTCAAGTCGCCCAAACAACATCGATACCACTAATACCCATTTCGCTTTATCGTTAATCTCACCGAAATGCAGCGCAACTTCTCCTAGGCCAGGGCCGAGATTATTCAATGTTGCCGCTACTGCGGAGAATGCGCTGAGTTCATCCATACCAGTTGCAATCAGAGCCAGCATACAAACTACAAATACCAATGCGTATGCAGAGAAGAACCCCCATACGGCATCAACCACTCGCTGAGGAAGCGCACTTCCTCCTAATTTAATCGTATAAACCGCGCGCGGATGCACTAAACGTTTCAGTTCTCGAGCACCTTGCAGTGTGAGTAACAAGATACGGATAACTTTCATGCCTCCCCCCGTCGAACCTGCGCATCCTCCTATAAAAGAAGAGAACAATAACAATACGGGTAAGAACAAAGGCCACTCAGCAAATCCTGTGGTGGTGAAACCTGCGGTGGTGGAGATTGAAACTGTTTGGAACAGCGCCTGATCAAATGCCTCATAGATCGTGTCATAAGAGTGATGATTGAGTAGCATCAAAAAGCACACGAGAAATAAAAGCACTTGAATAAAGATGAAAGCGCGAAACTCAGGGTCCTTCCAATAATATTTAGGGTGAACACCACCAGAAGCAAAAGCCGCAAAGTGCAATGAGTAGTTACACGCTGATATTAATAGGAATACCACGGTAATCATATTAATCGCGTAACTATCAAAATAGCCCATACTCGCATCATGGGTAGAGAAGCCACCAATCGCGATGGTTGAGAAACTATGACCAATGGCATCAAACGGTGTCATCCCTGCCAACCAAAACGCCACAGCACAAGCTATCGTTAAACTTAAATAGATATACCACAGCGCTTTTGCCGTCTCAGCGATACGTGGCGTCATTTTGCTGTCTTTTACTGGTCCTGGAATCTCTGCTCGATAAAGCTGCATTCCCCCGATACCAAGCACCGGAAGAATAGCGACGGCTAACACGATGATCCCCATCCCGCCAAACCATTGTAAGAATTGGCGGTAGAACAAAATCGCTTTAGGTAAATGGTCAAGACCAACAATTACTGTTGCACCAGTGGTCGTTAACGCGGAAAAGGATTCAAAAAAGGCATCCGTTACCGACACACTAGGGTTATCAGCGAGTAAAAATGGCAAGGAACCGGCACTGCCGATAACCGTCCAGAACAGAACAACAATTAAAAAGCCATCTCGCGCTTTAAGTTCATGCTTATGACGCCGATTGGGGAACCAACAAATTGCCCCACAAAAAAGCAGAACAAAGAAAGTCGTCACAAACGGTACGCCAGCACCATCTCGGTAGATTAACGCTACCAAGGCAGGGGCAAGCATCGAGACGCTAAACAGGGCGAGCAAGAGCCCTACGATTCGGATAATTGATCGAAATTGCATTGCTTAATGATGTGTGAAGCTAGGCTTCTGACTTCCTATTTAATCCCGTTAATCGGGGTAACAATGGCTTTAGCGCCACTCTTATTGATGATAGTTTGAGTAAATACCTCTAACTCACGCACTTCAATCTCAAGGGTAAGTACAACTTCATCACTGTATTGTGCCTCAACTTCCTGCACACCGAACTGAGCAAATAACGATTGTGCGACAGGCATAAAGCCATAGTCTAACTGGAGCGTTATTAATGTGGTGATTTTTTTCTCGATTGTTTGAAGCAGCTTAAGAGCTTGCTGTACACCACCGCCGTATGCTTTCACCAAACCGCCTGTTCCCAAACGTATACCACCATAATAACGTGTCACAACAGCACTAATTTCACCAACGCCTGAACCAGATAATTGCGCCAAAATGGGCTTTCCTGCCGTTCCAGAAGGTTCACCATCATCGCTAAACCCCCACTGCATTGAATCTTCGGGACGACCCGCGACAAATCCCCAGCAATTGTGCCGAGCATCTGCGTGTTTCTTCTTTATTTCATCCACAAAAGACTTCGCGCTAGCAACACTAGGTGTATGCGCTAAATAAGTAATAAAGAGACTCTTTTTAATCTCTTCTTCGAAAATCACTGGTTTTTCAGGAATTAAATAGGGCTTATCGTTCATGATTTGCTTGCAAAATACATAGTGGTAGCAAGTTTATCACGAGCCATTAGCAAGAGAAGAGTGGAATACCTAAATCACAATGTTAAACACTTGTTTGAATTTTGTATTGAAATTAAACATTCTCGAGTCCACACTAGAAGCGAAACAAATCGTACCAGTATAAAAGTCTAATAGTAGATTAAATGTCACGGAGATAGACATGATTTACCAAGCAAATACCCTACACGTAAAGGAAGTGCAAGACGGTATCGCCGAGCTTTGCTTTAGCTCTCCAAACTCGGTGAATAAACTCGATTTATCAACACTTGAATCGCTAGACGCTGCACTCGACGCCCTCAAGCAAACCGCCAATATTCGAGGCTTGATGCTAACCAGTGATAAAGAAGCCTTTATTGTTGGAGCGGATATCACTGAGTTCCTTGGCCTGTTTGCCAAACCCGATGAAGAACTGGACCAGTGGTTACAGTTCGCTAACCAAATTTTTTCTAAGTTGGAAGACTTGCCTTTCCCAACCTTATCGGTACTGAAAGGACATACGCTTGGTGGTGGATGTGAGTGTGTACTCGCTACCGACTTCCGCATTGGTGATAAATCCACCAGCATAGGATTACCAGAAACTAAGCTCGGTATTATGCCTGGTTTTGGCGGCTGTGTTCGACTATCACGCCTAATTGGTGCTGATAGCGCAATGGAAATCATCACCCAAGGCAAAGCATGCCGCGCTAATGAAGCGCTAAAAATTGGTCTCCTTGATGCGGTTGTCGATACAGAAGCACTAACCCAATCGGCCCTGACGACGCTTAATCAAGCAATCAGTGAGCAAGTCGATTGGCAGTCACGTCGCAGACAAAAAACCTCAGCGCTAACACTGAGCAAGCTCGAAGCCATGATGAGTTTTACCATGGCAAAAGGATTAGTCGCGCAAAAAGCGGGACCACATTACCCAGCGCCAATGGCGGCAGTGAAGACCATCGAAGAAGGCGCGACACTGGCACGCAATGCAGCGCTCGATGTTGAGCGTAAGAACTTTGTTGGTCTCGCTAAATCCCCTGAAGCAAGCGCGCTAGTGGGTCTATTCCTTAGCGATCAATACATCAAAGGTATCGCTAAAAAAGCGGCGAAATCAGCCAATAAAGAGACCAAACGCGCCGCAGTACTGGGCGCAGGTATCATGGGTGGTGGCATCGCTTACCAATCGGCGCTGAAAGGCGTACCGGTAATGATGAAAGACATAGCCCAAGCGTCATTAGATTTAGGAATGAACGAGGCATCGAAGTTACTCAACAAGAGCCTAGAACGCGGACGCATTACTGGCTTTAAGATGACTGGCATTCTCGCCTCTATCACGCCAAGCCTCCATTATGCGGGCATTGAGCAAGCTGATGTGATTGTTGAAGCCGTAGTCGAAAACCCGAAAGTCAAAGCAGCCGTATTAAGCGAAGTCGAACAAAATGTCGCTGAAGATACGGTGATCACCTCAAATACATCGACAATTCCAATCGACCTACTGGCGAAATCACTCAAACGCCCTGAAAACTTCTGTGGTATGCACTTCTTCAACCCAGTACATCGTATGCCATTGGTCGAAATCATCCGTGGTCAGCACACTTCAGAGGAAACCATCAATCGCGTGGTCGCCTACGCAGCCAAAATGGGGAAATCCCCTATCGTCGTGAATGATTGCCCTGGATTCTTCGTTAACCGCGTACTGTTTCCGTACTTTGGCGGATTTAGCATGCTGTTACGTGATGGCGCTGACTTTACTCAAATCGATAAAGTGATGGAACGTAAGTTTGGTTGGCCAATGGGACCTGCTTATCTACTCGATGTCGTCGGTATTGATACCGCTCATCATGCCCAAGCGGTAATGGCGCAAGGCTTCCCTGAGAGAATGGCAAAAACAGAACGTGACGTCATTGATGTTCTATTTGAAGCAGAAAAATACGGTCAGAAGAATGGGAGCGGTTTTTATACCTACGCCACAGATCGCAAAGGTAAACCAAAGAAAACATTTGATCCGTTAGTCCTTAGTCAGATCGCAGAGGTTTGCCAAGATAAACAAGTCTTTGATGAAAAAACCATTATCGCCCGCACCATGATTCCGATGATCAATGAGGTCGTACTGTGTCTTGAGCAAGGCATCATAGCTTCACCACAAGAAGCTGATATGGCGCTCATTTATGGTCTCGGCTTCCCTCCATTTAGAGGTGGCGTATTCCGTTATCTCGATCAAATGGGGATCGATACTTACATTGAACAAGCTGAGCAATACCAGCATTTAGGTGCCATGTATCAAGTACCGCAGTTATTGATTGATATGGCAGAGAAAGGTGAAAACTTTTATGCCAATCAGCAGCAAAGTTCAATTTAATGGGGAATCGAAAATGACTATAGAGACAAGAAAAGTAGTAATCGTTGACTGTCTTCGAACCCCAATGGGACGTTCAAAAGGCGGCGCTTTTCGTAACGTGCGCGCAGAAGATCTCTCTGCACATTTAATGAAAGGCATCCTAGCGCGTAACCCACAGGTTAATCCAAGTGAGATTGAAGATATCTACTGGGGCTGCGTACAACAAACATTGGAACAAGGCTTTAATGTCGCGCGCAATGCCGCTCTACTTGCCGGCTTACCTATTGAGGTGGGAGCCGTAACCGTCAACCGTTTATGTGGCTCATCAATGCAAGCACTGCATGATGGTACCCGTGCGATTATGACTGGCGACGCAGAGATCTGTCTGATTGGAGGCGTCGAACACATGGGGCATGTACCGATGAATCATGGCGTTGACTTCCATCCAGGTATGGCAAAGAACGTTGCTAAAGCGGCCGGTATGATGGGCTTAACCGCCGAAATGCTCGGTAAGTTGCATGGCATAGGCCGAGAGCAACAAGATGCGTTTGCTGCACGCTCGCATGCCAGAGCTCATGCAGCAACGGTTGAGGGACGCTTCAAGAACGAAATCCTGCCGACAGAAGGACACGCAGCTGATGGTACTTTAATGCTGCTTGAAGACGATGAAGTGATCCGCCCAGAAACCAGTGTTGAGGGTCTCTCACAATTGCGTCCGGTGTTTGACCCGGCCAATGGAACGGTCACTGCAGGCTCTTCCTCAGCACTATCTGATGGTGCCTCAGCGATGCTGATCATGAGTGAAGAGAAAGCCAAACAACTTGGTCTGCCGATTCGCGCTTACATCAAGGGTATGGCTATCGCGGGATGCGATCCTTCTATCATGGGTTATGGCCCCGTACCTGCAACACAGAAAGCGCTTAAACGAGCGGGGCTAACTGTCGCAGATATGGATGTGGTTGAGCTCAATGAAGCCTTTGCGGCGCAAGCTCTGCCTGTTGCCAAGGACCTTGGTCTACTTGAGGTAATGGATGAGAAAGTAAACTTGAATGGCGGTGCGATTGCACTTGGTCACCCACTTGGCTGTTCTGGATCGCGCATCTCAACCACGCTCATTAACCTGATGGAAGCGAAAGATGCCAAATATGGCCTAGCCACTATGTGTATCGGGCTAGGTCAAGGTATTGCAACGGTATTCGAGCGTCCTCAGTAATCACGCTGTCAGTATCAGAGCAAACCTTAAATAAGCGCCAGCGACTCGCTGGCGTTTTTTATGCGCGTAACCAGTCGTTATACAACTGTTCACTTGAGCCTAGGTAATCCACCATCCACTCAATCATTTTGTGGTTTTCATCTTTTCGCCACACCAAACAGCAATAACTTAATGGCTTATCCTCAGGCAGAATTTTTTCCACCAGCACGCCCTCCTCAATCAAAGGTTGAGCGATGTGTCTCGGCATATAACCAACACCAACACCGTTTTTCAGGCACTCTATCGCGCTGTACCAATTAGGCAATAACAAGCGTCTTTGTTGTGGATAGTGCACAGTATGACGTTTAGGCAATACATTCGATGTGTCATCTAAACAGATCGCAGGAAACTGACTAACAAACTCTTCGGTCAGTACTTGCTCACGCACACATGGATGGCTTGGCGACATCACAAATGCCCAATCCAATACCCCCATCTCTTTAACTTCAAAGTCACCGCCAACCGGAATCGCCGCGGTCGCGCCAATCACAATATCCGCGCGACCTTGTGAAATCGCTTCCCAGGATCCATTAAATACTTCCATGTTGATCTGTAACTCTGCATGCTCAAACGTGGCATAGAACGCTTCGATCAACGGCTTCATTTGATCCAAACGCACCACATTGTCTAACGTCAACTTCAAGGTTTTTTGCCAACCATGAGCAGCACGTCGAGTTTGGCTCTTCACCTCTTCCATTTGTCGTAGCATTGCGCGCGCTTCCGTTAAGAACACTTCACCGGCTGGAGTTAACTCGACCTTCCTAGGTAAACGCTTAAATAGTACCACATCGAGATCTTGTTCCATCTGCCTGACGCTATAGCTAATCGCCGAAGGCACTTTATGCAATACCTCTGCGGCCGCAGTAAAACTGCCCAGTCGAGCCACAGTGTCGATCATCTTAAGAGAGTTACGCGAAAACACGCTCATAGCTAGCCTTCAAATTTTTTGATTGATAACCACAAATATTAACGTTTTATTTTATTTATTACCAAAAATAGAATGCGGGACATTGAATGGCATACTCTGCAGAAGAGTATTGCAAACCTTTATAAATGAATTTTTTTGAATGGTAATAAGATGAACGTCTCTACTCAAGTTTCTAAATTGCAGTTGTTCTATTTATCAGCACTTTCGATGCTCGGCTTTATTGCCACTGATATGTACCTTCCCGCATTTAAGATGATGGAAGTTGACTTTGCTACTGGCCCAGAACAAATCGCACTTTCTCTCACCGTATTTTTGGTTGGCATGGCAAGCGGTCAGCTACTATGGGGTTTAGCGTCGGATAAATTTGGTCACCGCAATACCTTGGCAGTTGGCTTAGCGCTATTTACTATCTCTTCTCTTGGTTTAGCGTTTAGCGATCAGGTTTGGCAGCTACTGACACTGCGCTTTATTCAAGCTATCGGTGTTTGTGCGCCAGCGGTAATTTGGCAAGCAATGGTAATCAAGCGTTACAGCAGTGCAAGCCAACAGATCTTTGCCACCATAATGCCTTTGGTTGCACTTTCTCCAGCACTCGCGCCACAATTGGGCGTTCTACTAGCGGATAGCTTTGGCTGGCACAGCATTTTCTACGCCCTAACCATTATGGGTGTATTGCTGGTATTCGCTACGATGCGCCAACCACAAGAACAAGTGGAAACTAAGCAAACCTCAGTCACTGCTGACATTCGCGCTTTAGTAAGTTCGAAAACTTACCTAGGTAACGTGATGATGTTTGCTACCGCATCAGCGGCTTTCTTTGCTTACCTAACCGGTATGCCAGAAATCATGGCGCAACTGGGTTATGAAGCAAAAGACATTGGTCTTAGCTTTGTGCCTCAAACCATCGCATTTATGGCAGGTGGCTGGCTAGGAAAAGTGATGGTCGCTAAGTACGGTGATGAAAAAGTACTTCGTCAATTAGTCGGATTGTTCAGCGTTGCGTCTGTGATGATTTTTGTCGCATCACAATGGGAGCTTAGTTCAATTTGGCCAATTCTCGCGCCATTCTGTCTGATTGCCGTAGCTAACGGCGCGATGTACCCAATCGTGGTAAACCGCGCACTCGGTAGTGCTAAACAAAGCCCTGCAACGGCAGCAGGTTTACAAAATAGCCTGCAAATTAGTGTTAGCAGCCTATCCAGCGCATTAGTAGCAGCACTGGCTAGCCAAGCACAACACGCGACTGGTATTGCGATTGTGATTTGTATGCTTGGTATGTGGGTGGGTTATATTGTTTCCAACCGAGAGCTCTCTCAACACTTCACCGCGCCGGATAATTCACGCGTTGTAAGTGAAGAGTAAGTTTAAAGAGCCGCACTTGCGGCTCTTTTGCTATCAAAGACTTTGCAGTCCCCACTTTTCAGCAGTGGCTTTGAAAAAACCTTGAGTTTGCTTTAGCTCAACCCAGTGGTTGATATAGTTAATCCACACCTGATCGCCTTGTGGCAATAACATGGCGATAGGGGTTGGTTTACGCGGCTCTTTCACTGGAACAATTGCCAACTGGTTAAACTTCTCCACCAGCGTTGCAGCCTCGACATTAGACGTTACCGATACATCAGCACGACGAGCAAGCAACTCTTGAAAATCTCGCGCCGGAGCTTCAATCACAATGTGCTTCGCGGCAGGGAAAAACTCTTTAACCATCTTCTCTTGTACTGTACCCAGCGTCGCTGCCACTTTCACTTCAGGTCGGTCAAAATCACTCCAATCGCTGAACTTAGCTAAATCTTTCTTTTGCACCACAGGTACAAACGCGAGAAAGAAATAGGGCTGACTATAACCAGCGACTTTGGCACGCGACATATTCAAAGAAGCACTACCGGTGATATCGTATTTATTCGCTGTAATGCCATTGACCAAAGTTTTCCAATCGGTAGGTACATACTCCACTTTTACGCCGAGATCTTTGGCAAGTTCACTAGTGATATCGATATCAAACCCACGATAACTATTGGTCGCGGGATCTTTAATCGTCATCGGGTTCCAATCACCCGTTGTGCCGACTCTCAGTACCCCACTATCTAATATCTCATGCAAACGGCTTTGTGCCTGCACTCCCTGCGCGACCATCAATAAACTCAGCCCTAATCCCAACAGTATTTTTTTCATTTCATTCCCTCGAAAGCAAGACGACCAATATATTCCGTTTAATTATTAACCATTAAACAGTCTTCATTGGTAACATAGTTGTTACAAGGACTGTTTTTCACAAGTTTAGGGAGTAACTGTGAACTACCAACGACTTTGGCCACTAAGTTTACTAATGCTAACGGGATGTTCCGATTACCAATGGGGCTGGTATGTACTCGACCCGAGCACTGAGCAAGGCAGAACCAACCTAACATTTTTATTAGCAGGCTTTAACGACACCATACAGATCTCACTGCTCAGCATGTTACTCGCAATGTCTTTAGGATTGGTTATCGCTCTACCCGCATTGTCCAAAAGTAAACCACTACAATGGTTTAATCGCCTCTACGTCGAGGTCGTTCGCTCAATACCGGTTCTGGTACTACTGCTGTGGGTTTACTACGGTATGCCCACTCTGATGGATATCTCGCTGAATCATTTTTGGGCAGGAGTGATAGCACTCACTATCGCTGAGAGTGCCTTTATGGCTGAAGTCTTTCGTGGTGGTATCCAAGCGATACGTAAAGGACAACATGAAGCTGCAAGTTCGCTGGGCTTAGATTACTGGCAAACCATGCGCCTAGTGATTTTACCGCAAGCATTTCGACAAATCTTACCTCCGCTCGGGAACCAATTTGTCTATATTCTCAAGATGAGTTCACTGGTTAGCGTGATTGGTTTAAGTGACTTAACTCGACGAGCCAACGAGCTGGTGGTAACGGAGTACTTACCACTAGAGATCTATACCTTCCTCGTATTCGAGTACTTACTATTAATCTTGTTGGTTTCTCAGGCGGTACGCTGGTTGGAAAGACGCATTGCCATCCCAAGTTATTAAACATAAGCACTAGACATAAAAAAACCGCTCAAAAGAGCGGTTTTCATCAATTCAAAGCAGAGGCCCTAGCTTACTTCTTCTTTACTGGGCGTTGCCAGCCAGTAATTTTGCGTTCTTTGGCGCGAGTGATCACTAACTCACCTTCTGCTACGTCTTTGGTCAAAGTCGTACCAGCACCAATCGTGGCACCATCGGCAATCGTCACAGGCGCAATCAACTGACTATCAGAACCAACAAACACGTCATTACCAATAATGGTTTTAAACTTATTCACACCATCGTAGTTACAAGTAATCACACCAGCACCTACGTTAACACGTTGACCAATCTCAGTATCACCTAAGTAAGTAAGGTGGTTGGCTTTTGAACCTTCGCCAATGCGGGTATTTTTCACTTCAACAAAGTTACCAACATGTGCATCATTACGTAATTCAGCGCCAGGACGCAAGCGAGTAAATGGACCAACCGTACACTCTTCCCCAACAGTTGCCCCTTCAATTACGCTATATGGGCGAACAACAGTATTGTCGTCAATCTCACAGTCTTTCAGTACACAACCAGCACCGATACGAACGTTATCACCAAGGGATACCGAACCTTCGATAATGACGTTTACGTCGATTTCGACATCTAAGCCGCATTGCAGTTCGCCACGTAGATCAAAGCGAGCAGGATCGCGTAGCATCACGCCTTGCTCAAGTAGCTTTTGCGCTTGCATTGACTGATATGCACGCTCTAATCTAGCTAATTGCGCACGGTCATTCACCCCTTCAACTTCAATTGGGTTTACTGGATGAACCGCTTCAACCGCATGGCCTTCATCATGAGCAGCCGCGATAATATCAGTCAGGTAGTACTCACCTTGTGCGTTATTATTGTTTAAGCCAGACAACCAACGTTTAAGATCGCGACCTGTTGCCACCATAACGCCTGTGTTGATCTCTTTAATCAACTTCTGTTCATCAGTCGCATCTTTCTGCTCAACGATTGCTACAACGGGACCATTCTTACGCACGATACGGCCATAACCCATTGGGTTATCCAGAACGACTGTCAGCAGGGCAATACCGCCGGTTGGTTGCGCATCAAGTAGGTTCTCAATCGTTTCTGATGAGATCAATGGTACATCACCGTAAAGCACTAAGATCTTTTCATCGTCTTCAAATTGATCAGAAGCTTGATCTACCGCGTGGCCAGTACCAAGTTGCTCCGCTTGCAATACCCAGTTTACTGGCTCTGCTGCAAGCTCTGCTTGCATTTGATCGCCACCGTGGCCATAAACCAAATGAATATTCTGCGCACCTAATCCTGTACAAGTATCGATCACATGTTTCGCCATTGGCTTGCCTGCTAATGTATGCAATACCTTTGGCTTGTTGGAATACATGCGAGTGCCTTTACCCGCAGCAAGAATGACAGCGCTAAATTTCATTATGTAGAACCTATGACGTTATATTTGTTTCAACTGGCGCATATTGTAGTCAGCATTAGTCCATTAGTTAATGCCTGACGTGAATAAATAAACAAAAAGGCGACCAAATGGCCGCCTTTCTCACATTATAAACACCACTAATATTGATTAGCGACGCTTTTTCGTCAGCTCGATAACTCGTAGCTGAGCAATGGCTTTAGCCAGCTCACTGGCCGCTTGTGCGAAGTCCATGTCGCCGTGCTGGTTCTGGATATTCTCCTCAGCGCGACGCTTAGCTTCTTCTGCCTTCGCTGCGTCTAGATCTTCACCACGGATAGCGGTATCAGCCAGTACAGTCGCTGTACCCGGCTGAACTTCTACCATACCACCAGAGACATAAATGAACTCTTCGTGGCCGTGCTGTTTCACAATACGCACCATACCAGGCTTAATAGCGGTCAGCAGCGGAGTGTGGCCGTGGAAAATACCCAGCTCACCTTCGCTACCGGTCACCTGAAACGTTTCAACGCGACCAGAGAAAAGTTTTTTCTCAGCGCTTACTACGTCTAGATGAAAGGTTATTGGTGCCATATCGCCTCCTAGTTAGCCTTATAGCTTCTTAGCATTCTCGATAGCATCGTCGATAGTACCGCAGTACATGAACGCTTGCTCTGGAATGTCATCGTATTCACCAGCTAGTAGACCTTTAAAGCCACGTAGAGTCTCTTTAAGAGGTACGTATACGCCTGGGTCACCTGTAAATACTTCTGCTACGTGGTAAGGCTGAGTTAGGAAACGTTCAATCTTACGTGCACGAGATACAACTTGCTTATCTGCTTCAGATAGCTCGTCCATACCTAGAATCGCAATGATATCTTTCAGCTCTTTGTAGCGCTGAAGAGTTTGCTGAACGCCACGAGCTGTGTCGTAGTGCTCTTGACCAACAACCAATGGATCTAGCATACGAGATGTAGAATCTAGTGGGTCGATCGCTGGGTATAGACCCATTGCTGCGATGTTACGGTTAAGTACAACCGTTGCATCCAAGTGCGCGAACGTTGTTGCTGGAGACGGGTCAGTCAAGTCATCCGCAGGTACGTATACCGCCTGTACAGACGTGATAGAACCTTGCTTAGTTGACGTGATACGCTCCTGTAGTACACCCATTTCTTCAGCTAGTGTAGGCTGGTAACCTACTGCTGATGGCATACGACCTAGCAGTGCTGATACTTCCGTACCTGCAAGTGTGTAACGGTAGATGTTATCGATAAACAGTAGTACGTCACGACCTTCGTCACGGAAACGTTCTGCCATCGTTAGACCCGTCAGTGCAACACGTAGACGGTTGCCTGGTGGCTCGTTCATCTGACCGTAAACCATTGCTACTTTTGATTCTTCAGGTTTTTCGATGTTTACAACACCTGCTTCCTGCATTTCAAAGTAGAAGTCGTTACCTTCACGAGTACGCTCACCAACACCTGCAAACACAGATAGACCTGAGTGTTGTAGTGCGATGTTGTTGATAAGTTCCATCATGTTAACGGTCTTACCTACACCTGCACCACCGAATAGACCGATTTTACCACCTTTAGCGAATGGACAAATCAAGTCGATTACTTTAACACCAGTTTCTAGAAGTGCTGTTTCGTTCGATTGTTCTTCGTAGCTTGGCGCTTCACGGTGGATAGAGTAAACCTCTTCCGCACCGATTTCGCCACGCTCATCAATCGCGTCACCTAGAACGTTCATGATACGACCTAGGGTTTTAGTACCTACTGGTACTGAAATTGGAGCGCCAGTGTTTACAACTTCTACTCCGCGACGTAAACCATCTGAGCTACCCATAACGATACAACGAACTATGCCACCGCCTAGCTGTTGCTGAACTTCAAGAACTAGACGTTCTTTTGAGTCCGTTACGTTTAGAGCGTCATATACACTAGGTACATCGCTCTGTGGGAACTCTACGTCGACTACCGCACCGATGATCTGTACGATCTTACCTGTAGCCATCGTTAATCCTCTAAACTATTTCGTTTTACCTAAACTTAAACCGCAGCAGCGCCGCCAACGATTTCCGAAAGTTCTTGTGTAATCGCAGCCTGACGGGCTTTGTTGTACACAAGCTCTAAATCTTCAATCAGGTCGCTCGCGTTATCCGTTGCAGCTTTCATCGCAATCATTCGGGCCGCTTGCTCACAAGCAAGGTTTTCTACTACACCTTGGTAAACCTGAGACTCTACGTAACGCACTAGAAGTGTGTCCAATAGAGGCTTTGGCTCAGGCTCATAGATGTAGTCCCATGAGTGCTCACGCTGCATCTCTTCGCTGTCCGATTTAGGCAAAGGTAGCAATTGATCGATCGTTGGTTCCTGAATCATGGTGTTCACAAACTTGTTGAAAACCACATATAAACGATCCAGTTCACCTTCATCGTATTTCTTCAGCATTACGCTTACAGAACCGATAAGGTCTTCAAGGCTTGGGCTATCACCCAGACCAGAAACCTGAGCGGCTACTTTCGCGCCACTGCTTTTGAAAAAGCCAGTTGCTTTAGAACCCACTAACGCAAGTTCAACTTCAGCACCTTTCTCTTTCCAAGCCTGCATATCAACTAGGGCTTTTTTGAACACGTTAATGTTCAAGCCGCCACACAGGCCACGGTCTGTAGAAACGATGATGTAACCAACACGCTTAGCTTCACGCTCTTCTAGGTACGGATGACGGTACTCTAGATTTGCATTAGCCACATGACCGATCACTTTACGCATTGTTTCAGCGTATGGACGAGAAGCTTCCATTGCATCTTGAGAACGACGCATTTTTGAAGCTGCTACCATTTCCATCGCTTTCGTAATTTTCTGCGTGCTTTTAACACTACCGATTTTATTACGTATCTCTTTTGCGCCGGCCATCGTTACTCTCCATTAGTTGGTGGCATTACTGCCACCGACCTATTACCAAGTTTGGGTTGCTTTGAAGTCGTCAGTCAGTTTCTTCAACTGAGCTTCGATTTCATCGTTGTAAGCACCCGTCTTGTCGATCTCAGCTGCAAGTTCAGCGTATTGACCGCGAGCATACGATAGTAGAGCCGCTTCAAAATCTAGCAGTTTGCTGATTTCAACATCTGCTAGGTAACCGCGCTCTGCCGCGAAGATAACTAGTGCTTGATCAAATACTGAGAATGGAACGTATTGCTTCTGTTTCATTAGCTCAGTAACTTTTTGACCGTGGTCTAGCTGTTTCTTCGTTGCGTCATCAAGGTCAGACGAGAACTGTGCGAATGCCGCTAGTTCACGGTACTGAGCTAGTGCAGTACGAATACCGCCAGATAGCTTCTTGATGATTTTCGTCTGTGCCGAACCACCTACACGAGATACTGAGATACCAGGGTCAACCGCTGGGCGTACACCCGCGTTGAATAGCTCAGTTTGTAGGAAGATCTGACCATCAGTAATCGAGATTACGTTAGTCGGTACGAATGCTGAAACGTCACCTGCTTGAGTTTCGATGATAGGAAGAGCAGTCAAAGAACCAGTCTTACCTTTCACTTCACCGTTAGTGAAACGCTCTACGTACTCTTCGTTTACACGAGCTGCACGCTCTAGTAGACGCGAGTGAAGGTAGAATACGTCACCTGGGAATGCCTCACGGCCTGGTGGACGTTTAAGTAGTAGAGAGATCTGACGGTAAGCTACTGCTTGCTTAGATAGATCATCGTAAACAATCAGTGCGTCTTCGCCGCGATCGCGGAAGTATTCACCCATTGCACAACCAGCGTAAGGCGCTAGGTATTGCAGTGCAGCAGACTCAGAAGCTGATGCCACAACAACGATAGTGTTCGCTAGTGCGCCATGTTCTTCTAGTTTGCGTACTACGTTAGCGATGGTAGAAGCTTTCTGACCAATTGCTACGTAGATTGAGAAAATACCAGAGTTTTTCTGGTTGATGATCGCATCGATCGCCATTGCTGTTTTACCAGTTTGGCGGTCACCGATAACAAGTTCACGCTGACCACGACCGATTGGGATCATTGAGTCAACTGACTTGTAACCAGTTTGTACAGGTTGGTCAACCGATTTACGGTCGATTACACCTGGTGCAATCACTTCTACAGGCGAAGTCAATTTAGCTTCGATTGGACCTTTACCATCGATAGGTTCACCTAGCGTGTTCACTACGCGACCTAGTAGTTCTGGACCTACTGGCACTTCAAGAATGCGACCAGTACCTGTAACTTTCATGCCTTCCTTAAGGTCAGCATATGGGCCCATTACAACCGCACCAACCGAGTCACGCTCAAGGTTAAGTGCTAGTGCATAACGGCCACCCGGTAATTCAATCATTTCACCTTGCATCACGTCCGCTAGGCCGTGAATGCGGATGATACCATCGCTTACCGATACGATAGTACCCTCGTTGCGAGCTTCACTAACAACTTCGAAAGACTCGATACGTTGTTTGATCAGATCGCTAATTTCCGTGGAATTAAGTTGCATGCTCCAATCCCCATTAAGACTGCAATGCATCGCTCAGGCGGTTCAAACGACCACGCGCTGAGTCATCGATGACTAGGTCTCCGGCTCGAATTATTACCCCACCAAGTAGGGCTTCGTCTACACTGCAATTCAGCTTCACTTTACGCGCTAGGCGCTGCTCAAGTTTGCCACCGATATTCGCTAGCTGTTCATCAGAAAGTTCTGTTGCTGAAATAACTTCAACGTCGATCTCTTTCTCATGTTCTTTCTTCAAAAAGAAGAATTGCTCACTTACATCAGGAAGGGCCTTTAATCGACCATTCTCAGCCATCACCTTTAACAGGTTTTGACCATGGGCATCTACTTGTTCACCACAAATTGCGACAAAAATCTCTGCCAACTTATCGGCAGACATTGAGCTTGATAAAAGCTCTTTAACTTGTGCATTTTGGGCTACTTCAGCAGCGAAAGAGAGCATTTGTCCCCATTGTTCCAATTGCTCTTTTTCAACTGCAAAGTCGAATGCTGCTTTAGCATAGGGGCGTGCGATAGTAGTCAAATCAGACATATGCGCCCCCAGACTTAAAGTTTTGCAGTAATGTTGTCGAGAATATCTTTGTGCGCATCTTTATCGATAGTACGCTCAAGGATTTTCTCAGCACCAGCTACAGCCAGAGTTGCAACTTGTTTGCGCAGTTCATCACGTGCGCGGTTGCGTTCTGCTTCTAGTTCAGCATCAGCTTGATTAAGGATGTTCTGGCGTTCAACCTGAGCTTCCTCGCGAGCTTCATCTAGAATTTGAGCTTTACGCTTATTAGCTTGCTCAATGATCTCAGATGCTGTGCGCTTCGCTTCTTTCAACTGATCAGAAGCGTTGGCTTGTGCTAGGTCCAAGTCTTTTGAAGCTCGTTCTGCCGCTTGTAGACCGTCAGCAATTTTCTTCTGACGCTCTTCAATCGCATTCATCAATGGTGGCCATACATACTTCATGCAGAACCACACGAATAGTGCGAACGAGATTGCTTGACCTAGCAGAGTTGCGTTCATATTCACAACAGCTACCCCTCTATTTGGACTTAGTGTTAATCAATGGCAAACCGTGTGGCTTGCCCTTGGCAATAAGTGATTAACCTAGTTGACCAACGAATGGGTTTGCGAAAGTGAACAGTAGCGCGATTACGATACCGATCATTGGAACCGCATCAAGTAGACCCGCGATGATGAACATCTTAACTTGTAGCATAGGAGCCATTTCTGGTTGACGTGCTGCACCTTCAAGGAATTTACCACCTAGAAGTGCGAAACCAATCGCTGTACCAAGAGAAGCAAGACCGACGATAATACCTACGGCGATTGCAGAAAAGCTCAGTAAAGTTTCCATTACTATCTCCAATTTATAGTTGTTGGCTTAGTGCCCAAATAAAAAGCTTAAAAAAATTAATGATCACTGTCTTCGTGAGCCATTGACAGGTAAACAATTGTCAACATCATAAACACGAAGGCTTGAATCGTAATAACCAAGATATGGAAGATTGCCCACGGTAGTGAACCCATCCATTGTAAGTACCATGGTAGCATTGCCGCACAAAGAATGAATACAACCTCACCTGCAAACATGTTACCGAATAGACGCATACCAAGTGATAGAGGTTTCGCAAGGAGCGATACCACTTCAATCAGTAGGTTAAACGGAATCATTACAGGGTGATTAAACGGATGTAATGCTAATTCCTTTGCAAAGCCACCTAGACCTTTCACTTTGATGCTGTAGTAGATCATCAGAGCGAATACGCCTAGTGCCATAGCCATGGTGATGTTTACATCAGCAGACGGTACCACTTTCAAGTAAGGGATTCCGAGCCAATGCTCTGCTGGGTAAGGTAAGAAATCGATCGGAACTAAGTCCATCACGTTCATTAAAAATACCCAACAAAAGATAGTTAGTGCTAAAGGCGCTATCAGAGGGTTGCGTCCATGGAACGTGTCTTTGACGTTTTCTGCGACAAATTCAACGATCATTTCTACAGCACACTGAAGCTTACCCGGTACACCTACTGTTGCTTTCTTTGCTACTTTGTAAAAAATTCCTAGGAAAATTAAACCAGTAAACCAAGAAAAAAACAGGCTATCGATATGTACGTTCCAGAAACTTGCTTCTTCCACCCAGCCAAACTTTCCAAAAGAAAGGTTTGAAAGGTGGTGAGCAATATATCCGGATTGTGTTAGCGCTTCACCTGGCGCAGCCATAACTCATCCTATTTTTTGTTGTTAATGAAAAGCACTGGCGCACAGATATTAACTCCTAGAGCCAGTAAATAGGTTAGTTTTAGGGGAACAAGTTCCACCTGTGTATACATGTAGACAAGCGAGAATAGAGCGACTGTGATTAGGATTTTAAGCACTTCACCCGTGTAAAAGGATGCAGCGACTTTCTTTGCTGCACGTGCTCCACTGAACATGAAGGCACATAAAGCAAAGACCGCGTTAGCTAGGACACAAATGCCGCCACCAACCAATGCAGAAATTCCCCATTCAATACTCACAGTGCCAGCCATTCCCGCTGCCACTAACGTAACCGCGCCAAGCTGGATCATTAACAATTGCTTAGCAAGCTCTCGTCCAGGTCTAGCTAACGCCGCTACCATGTATTCATACCTCTAGTAATATCCACAGCAATAACAACCTTGTGCTGGGAAATTGGCAAAAATTATACGGTCAGTCGAATTGAATGCAATGGAAACACCGCAAAAAGTTACAATTCTGTTTACAAACCTACAACTTTTACATAAAAATCATGTTTTATAAAATTTGATGAAGATCAATTATCTCACTTAGCTCTGCAACTTGGCAATTAATTGCGCCAATTTTTGAGGTTCATCAACATTTATTGTCACTTTTGCCTTACCTGTCGCGGAACGTGTAATCGCAACTTTTGCCCCTAAGATTTCACTCAATTTTTGTGACATTTGTTGAGTTTCAGCATCCTCTGGCACGTTTTTCGACTCAACTACTGGCTTTAGGCACTTTTTCACTAGCTGCTCAGTTTGGCGAACCGTCATTTGCTTCGCTGCGACCTGAGTCGCAACTTCGACTTGTTGTTCACCTTCTAGCACAATCAATGCTCGTGCGTGGCCCATTTCTAGTTGCTTTTGAACCACCAATTTTTTTACGTCGTCTTCCAGTTGATTCAAACGCAAGATGTTACTTACGCTTGCTCGAGACTTACCAATCACCTCAGCCACTTGCTGATGAGTCAAAGAAAACTCGTGCTGCAGACGTTCTAGCGCCTGAGCCTCTTCGATCACGTTCAGATCTTCACGCTGAATATTTTCGATCAATGCCATAGCGATCGCCGCGCGATCTTCGACTTTTTTCACCAAACAAGGCACTTGGCTTAAGCCTGCTTTGCGGGCAGCACGCCAACGACGCTCACCTGCAATGATCTCAAACTTGTCGTGATCGACCTGACGTACCACGATAGGCTGGATAATGCCTTGCGATTCAATCGATGCAGCCAACTCTTCAAGTGCTTCTGGCTCAATATCTTTACGTGGCTGATAAACACCTGGTCGTAAAAGATTGATGCCAAGTTCAGTTAACTGACCATTACTAGACAGTTCTTGACTCAAATTCACTGTCTGCTGGCGTTCACGCGCCAACGAACTGGTTGAAAGAAGCGCATCAAGCCCTTTACCTAAACCACGTTTAGACATGAATTCAGTTCCTATTAGTTAGTGTTAAGCAGGTACTTCTTCACGACGAAGCATTTCACCCGCTAAGGCTAGATAAGCTTTAGCGCCTGCGGAATGTTTGTCGTAGTACATAGCAGGCTTACCATGACTTGGCGCTTCTGCTAAGCGAACATTGCGAGGAATAACAGTGCGGTACACCTTGGTTCCAAAGTGCTTTTTCAATTGATCGGATACTTCATTGGAAAGCCGGTTTCGAGGGTCATACATGGTGCGCAATAACCCTTCAATCTTGAGATTCTCGTTAACAACAGCGGCTAGCTTGCTAATGGTATCCATTAACGCAGTTAAACCTTCTAGTGCAAAATACTCACACTGCATTGGCACTAACACAGAATCTGCTGCGGCCATGGCATTGATTGTAAGAAGGTTTAGAGAAGGAGGACAATCTATAAAGATGAAATCATAGTTATCGCGAACCGACGCAAGCGCTTGCTTTAGGCGTATCTCACGCGCAAACACTTCCATCAGTTTAATCTCAGCAGCAGTTACATCACCATTGGCAGCAATTAGGTCATAATGCCCAGTGGTCTTAGTGATCACCACATCATGAAACGCGACATCTTCCACCAAAAGCTCGTATGCAGTGGCATCAACTTGATATTTGTCGACACCACTTGCCATGGTTGCGTTACCCTGTGGGTCCAGATCAATAACCAGTACCTTGCGTTTAGTTGCGGCCATAGACGCAGCTAAATTAATACAAGTCGTTGTTTTTCCAACACCGCCTTTCTGGTTGGCAATGGCTACAATTTTTCCCACGATCTACCTCGCTATTATTCCTTGCGCGATAAGATTACTAGATGACGCTCGCCTTCCAATTGAGGAACTTGCAAAGATTTGATATCGGTCACACAACACCACTCTGGCAATTCAGCAATCTCATTCTGTGATAATTGCCCCTTGAGCGCCAAAAAGCGTCCGGTGTGATCTTTTGGTAAGTGGTGACACCATTCAACCATATCGACCATCGAGGCAAATGCTCTACTTAGTACACCATCAAATTTGTCTTCGAGTTGATACTCTTCAACTCGACTTTGAATCGGGGTCACGTTTTCAATTTTCAGCTCGTGAATCACTTGCTTGATAAAGCGAATACGTTTACCCAAGCTATCGAGTAAATGGAAGTCTTTGTCTGGGTTCATAATTGCCAGAGGAATACCAGGCAAACCAGGGCCAGTACCAACGTCAATAAAGCGCTCACCTTCAAGGTGAGTGCTAATGATGATGCTATCGAGGATGTGTTTCACCAACATTTCAATTGGATCGCGCACTGAAGTCAGGTTGTACGCTTTGTTCCACTTATTAAGCAGTTCAACATAACCCACCAACTGTTCGCGTTGACGCTCAGAGACGTCGAGATCAGTTTGTGCAATCAACTCATCCAATTTTTGACGTAAGACAGACATTAGGCTTCCTCACCCTTTTTCAGTAGACCTTGTTTCTTCAGGTGAACCAACAGGATAGAGATCGCCGCAGGTGTAATACCAGAAATACGTGATGCGATGCCAATTGATTCCGGTTTCGCTTCAGTCAGCTTTAACACCACTTCATTAGATAGACCACTAACTTGTTTGTAATCAAGATCAGCGGGCAGCTTGGTGTTTTCATGTCGCAGCGACTTCTCAATTTCATCTTGCTGACGCTTGATATAGCCTTCGTACTTCACTTGAATTTCAACTTGCTCAGCGGCTTGTTGATCTTCTAGAGCAGGTTGGAATGCCGCTAATTGAGTTAACTGTGTATAAGTGATCTCCGGACGACGCAGAAGATCTTCACCACTGGCTTCGCGCGCCATTGGAGCTTTCAGCAAAGCATTTAGCTCATCAATACCGGTCGATTTTGGATTCATCCAAGTCTCTTTCAGGCGTTGACGCTCTTTTTCGATGTTATCGATTTTCTCGTTGAAACGTGCCCAACGCACATCATCAATCAAACCGAGCTCGCGCGCTTTTTCCGTCAAACGTAGATCAGCGTTATCTTCACGCAGCAACAAACGGTATTCCGCACGAGAAGTAAACATACGGTATGGTTCTTTGGTACCCATAGTCGATAGGTCGTCGATAAGCACGCCGACGTACGCTTGGTCACGGCGAGGGCTCCAACCTTCTTTATCTTGGCTGTACAAACTTGCGTTTAGACCCGCCATAAGACCTTGTGCAGCCGCTTCTTCGTAACCGGTAGTACCGTTGATTTGACCAGCAAAGAACAAGCCAGCAATAAATTTGTTTTCGTAAGTTTGCTTCAAATCGCGAGGATCAAAGAAATCATACTCAATTGCGTAGCCAGGGCGCACGATATGCGCGTTTTCAAAACCTTTCATTGAACGAACGATCTGCACCTGCACATCAAACGGTAAGCTGGTGGAAATACCATTCGGGTAAAGTTCTGTGGTGGTGAGACCTTCTGGTTCGATAAAGATCTGGTGGCTGTTTTTATCCGCAAAACGCATCACCTTATCTTCAATCGATGGGCAGTAACGTGGACCAATACCTTCGATTACGCCCGCATACATTGGACTACGATCAAGGTTGTTGCGGATCACATCGTGCGTACGCTCATTGGTATGAGTAATAAAACACGGGATCTGACGCGGATGTTGACTACGATTGCCCATAAACGAGAACACAGGTGTTGGATTATCACCGTGTTGCGCTTCGAGTACTGAGAAATCAACACTGTTGGCATCGATACGTGGTGGTGTTCCCGTTTTTAAACGATCCACACGCAGTGGTAATTCACGTAGACGATTTGCTAGTGCGATCGATGGAGGATCGCCTGCGCGGCCACCTGACGAACTTTCCATCCCAATGTGAATCTTGCCCCCAAGGAAGGTACCAACGGTCAATACAACCGCTTTGGCGCGGAATTTAAGACCCATTTGAGTAACCACACCTACTGCACGATCATTTTCAACAATCAGATCATCTACTGCTTGCTGGAAAAGTGTCAGATTTGGTGTGTTCTCTAGTACGTCACGCACAAAGGCTTTGTATAGTGCTCGGTCTGCTTGGGCACGAGTCGCTCGTACTGCAGGACCTTTAGAAGCATTCAATGTTCGAAATTGAATACCAGCATGATCAATGGCTTGTGCCATTAAGCCACCCATAGCATCCACTTCTTTCACTAGATGCCCTTTGCCGATGCCACCAATCGCTGGGTTACATGACATTTGACCTAATGTGTCAATGTTATGAGTCAATAAGAGGGTTTTTTGCCCTGTACGCGCTGATGCGAGTGCGGCTTCCGTTCCTGCGTGACCGCCACCAACCACAATGACGTCAAAGTTTTCGTGATAAAGCATGAACTGACCTCTGGTATTCAAGAAAAGTCGGACAGATAAAAAAGAGCGATATTCTACCTGCTTTCTAGTAGAGAGAAAAACGCTTTTGTACTTTTTAAGTTTAGAGGGGCAAACTAAATATATATAAGATCTATATATATGATCTTTTATTAGATCTATTATTAGGATCGACGATCTCTGTGGATAACTTAAAAATGATCAACAAGATCATGGATCTTATTCGGATCATATCATGTGATCTTACCTTGATCAGATCGAGGATTAGCTGGGATCAAAATTGGCACTTATTCACAGGGGTAAGTTTGGATCAAAGTTGTTATTGGGATAACTATAGGTTAATCACCGGATAAACCCCGAGTTATGCACAGACTGATTGGGTGTTTTTTAGGCAAATGAACTTGGTTTTTGCGAGCAACTCTATCCACAAGGCAAAAAAATAGGCCAGCAAAGCTGACCTAATTGAATGACGATCTTATTTTTTCACTGTGTTTTAAGCAAAAAGTGGCTCTATAAACGTTCAATATGAACTTGTAACCACTCTTCTGCGGCATCTTCCGGAACGGCATGTGCCAATATATCGATGGTTAATAGGTCACAAATCGGGGTTCCACCGATATCTTCCAGTAGATCGTAGGCATGCTTTCCGGCTGCACAGAAGGTATCGTAGCTCGAATCACCAATGGCGATGACGGCATATTTCACGTCGGCCATCTTTGGCGGCGTATCTTGTAGCGTCTGGATAAACGGCTTGATGTTATCAGGGTATTCCCCCGCACCATGGGTCGATGTGATGATCAACCAAGTACCTTGGTTGTCGATCTCAGTTAGATTGGGTTGATTGTGGATCGTGGTTTCTAAGCCTTTTTCGACCAACAGATCGCTTAGGTGATCACCGACGTATTCTGCACCACCTAAGGTACTGCCTGTAATGATATGAATCATATTGTTTTGATCCCTCACTGATTCTATTGCTTGGATTTTTTAAATAGATACAAAAACGCGCACCGATGGCGCGCGTTTAATGATTATTTGCCGATACAGAAAGAAGAGAAGATACGGCCGAGTAGGTCATCAGAGCTAAACTCACCGGTAATCTCGTTGAGGTGCTGCTGAGCAATGCGTAGCTCTTCTGCCAAGATTTCTCCAGCCATGTAGCCCTCGAGTTGCTGCTGACCGATATCAAGATGCTCAGAGGCTCGCTCCAATGCTTCTAGGTGGCGTCTACGCGCCATGAAGCCACCTTCATGACCACCAGCAAAGCCCATGCACTCTTTTAAGTGGCTGCGCAGTGCATCAACACCTTCACCTGTTTTTGCTGAAAGACGAATTAAGGTTGGCGAATTCACGTGACAAATGCCCAACTCTTCGCCCGTTTGATCGGCTTTGTTGCGGATCACGGTCATGCCGATATTATCCGGCAGGCGATCGACGAAGTCAGGCCAAATATCTTTAGGATCGGTGGCATCTGTGGTGGTGCCATCAACCATAAAGAGTACGCGGTCTGCTTGTGAAATTTCATCCCAAGCACGTTCGATACCAATTTTTTCTACTTCATCAGAGGCATCACGTAGGCCTGCTGTATCGATGATGTGTAGTGGCATGCCATCAATATGAATGTGCTCACGCAGTACGTCGCGAGTAGTGCCTGCAATATCGGTCACAATCGCTGACTCTTTACCTGATAGGGCATTAAGTAGGCTCGATTTACCTGCATTCGGGCGACCGGCAATGACGACTTTCATGCCTTCACGCATGATCGCACCTTGGTTGGCTTCTTTGCGTACTGCGCTCAGGTTATCGATGATAGCTTGTAAGTCTGCTGATACTTTGCCGTCGGCAAGAAAATCGATCTCTTCCTCTGGGAAATCAATCGCAGCTTCAACGTAGATACGTAGATGAATTAACGATTCAACCAGCGTATTAATGCGTTGTGAGAATGCGCCTTGCAGCGACTGTAGCGCTGATTTTGCTGCTTCTTCTGAACTGGCATCAATCAAGTCAGCAATCGCTTCTGCTTGGGCTAAATCGAGCTTATCGTTTAAGAAGGCACGCTCTGAGAACTCCCCTGGGCGTGCGGTACGAATACCGTCAATTTTTAGAATACGCTTGATCAGCATATCCATCACAACGGGACCACCATGACCTTGCAGCTCAAGTACATCTTCACCAGTGAATGAGTGCGGGTTAGGGAAGTAAAGGGCGATGCCTTGGTCTAGCTGATTACCTGCTTCGTCACTAAATGGTAGGTATTCTGCGTAACGTGGACGAAGAGTCTTACCTGTCACTTCTAGCGCAACTTTTTCTGCTAGCGGACCTGAGACGCGGATAATACCGACACCGCCACGACCGGGTGCAGTAGCTTGGGCGACAATGGTATCTGTAGTCATAAAGAGTGTGCCTATGATTGAGTGGCTCTATTGAGCTAAATAATGCGATTAGCTGAATTGTAATCAGCTCCAATAAAAAAGGCGACCTTTTGGTCGCCTTTGTTTTCGAATCAAACTTACTTAGTATGTAAGCCTTTCTTCTCCAGAGACTTGTAGATAAGTGTCTGCTGGATTAGCGTTACGATGTTCGATACCAACCAGTACAGTACTAGACCTGACGGGAAGAACAGGAAGAAGAAGGTAAACATAACCGGCATGAAGGTCATGATCTTCTGTTGCATCGGGTCAGTAACGGTTGTTGGGCTCATCTTCTGGATCATAAACATCGATGCACCCATCAGGATAGGCAAGATGTAGTATGGGTCTTGCGCTGATAGGTCGTGAATCCAACCAAAGAATGGTGAATGACGAAGCTCAACTGATTCCATTAGTGCCCAGTATAGCGCGATGAAAATAGGCATCTGTAGGATAAGAGGTAAACAGCCACCTAGTGGGTTTACTTTCTCTTTCTTGTACAGTTCCATCATCTCTTGGCTCATGCGTTGACGGTCATCACCGATACGCTCACGCATTGCTTGTAGCTTAGGCTGAAGCATACGCATTTTCGCCATTGACGTGTATTGCGCTTTCGTTAGTGGGTACATTGCACCACGAACGATGAAGGTCAAACAGATGATCGCAACACCCCAGTTACCCACAAAGCTTTGGATAAATGAAAGTAGAGTGTGAAGTGGTTTTGCAATAAACCATAACCAACCGTAATCCACTACTAGGTCTAGGTGTGGTGCTACTTCCGCCATTTGACCTTGAAGTTTTGGACCCACCCATAGTGTTGCGGTCATTTCTGCCGTTTCACCATTCGCGATAGTTTTGTTTGGCATACGAACACCGATGTCCGCTAGGTTGCCAATGACGCGAGTGTATAGGTTTGTACCTGGTTCATCACGTGGAATCCACGCGCTTGCGAAGTAGTGTTGGATCATCGCTGCCCAACCTTGACCGTCAGTCAAGTTGATAGACAGGTTGCGATCTTGCATATCTTCGAAGCTGTATTTTTTGTACTTGGTATCTTCAGTCGAGTAAGCACCGCCACGGTAAGTTGGCATTGTGATGCTGCCGCCGTCATCCATTACGTTTTGACGTAGGTGTGCGTACATACCAACTGTTGCGTTGTTACCAGAGTTGTTCACTACATCGTATTCAACGTCAACCGCGTAGCTGCCACGTTTTAAGATGAAAGTTTTGGTGTACTCGATACCATTTGCTGAGAATGTCATTGGAACGCGCAGTTCGTCTTGACCTTCCGCTAGCGTGAAACTGTCAGCACTTACTGTGTAGTGAGGACGGTTTGTGCTGCTTAAATCGACACCTTGAGGGCCCACTAGACCACTTTGAGCAATAAACTGGTGACCCGGTTCATTTTTTAGTAGCTCAAACAGTTCTGGTGAATCCAGTTCAGCAGTGTATTGGTTTAGGTCAGCTTGAACAACGTCACCACCAACCGTATCAATAGACAGAGTTAATACATCCGTTGTTACAGTAATCGCTTTCGCTGTTGCCTGTTGAGCAGGCGCAGGGTCTAGCTCATCGGCAAAAGATGGTGCAGGTAGGGAGCTGCTTGATTGTGCCTGTTCAATCGCTTGAGGAGCTGGATTCTTAGCTACATTCCATTGCTGGTAAAGTAGGAAGGAGACCAAAGCCAAGGCGATTAACAGGATATTACGTTGAGAATCCATCGTTATTTATCTCTGTCGTGTTTTTGAACTGGTGGAACGGGGTCAAAGCCCCCTTCATTTAGAGGGTGGCATTTTAATAGACGTTTGCCAGATAACCAACACCCTTTTACAAAACCGTGAGCTTTCAGTGCTTCTACGGCATAAGTTGAGCATGTTGGTTGAAAACGACAACGTGGTCCGATAAGCGGACTAATGAGACCTTGATAAAGTCGGACTACACCGATTGCTAGCCACGTGATGGGCGAGACAGTCGTTGCCATAGCTTATCAAACAATTTGAACATTTCGTCATTGCTTAAATCTTGCGCAGATTTCTTGGCAATTACAACAAAATCTTTGTTAGGAAGTTGATGTTGATGATTACGGAAACTTTCGCGAGATAAACGCTTAAAGCGGTTGCGACCGACAGCAGTTTTGATTTGCTTCTTAGGAACAGCTAAACCTAGTCGAGGATGAGATAGGTTATTATTGCGTGCAATGATGGTGAAATGAGGTGAGCCCGCTCGATGAGCTTGCTTGAAGACATTTTGATAATGCTCGGGAGTTAACAAGCGTAACTCCCGATTGAACGCGTACGTATTCAAAATAAATTAATTATTATTTTGACAGGCGCGCACGGCCTTTAGCACGACGTGCATTAATTACTTTACGACCGTTCTTAGTTGCCATGCGAGCACGGAAGCCGTGAGTACGCTTGCGCTTTAGAACTGTAGGTTGAAAAGTGCGTTTCATGATAATTACCTTACTGATCAGTAGTTTTAGGTTCTTTAGTTAACCCGGCGTGGGCATAAAGTCTTCTTATATATAAAGAGGACAACCGACGCCTCTCAACAAAGAGGCGGAATTGTAATCACACTCACAAATTGTGTCAACGACTCATGTGTATGAAATTCCGCGTCGGGCGATTATACGTAGTGTGAGCAAAATCTCAAGGATCAAGCGATCCTTATGTTGGATCTTTATTCAACTCCTACCTGATTGAGGAACTTTTTCAGTCTCGGATCTTGCGGATTGTCGAAAATTTCCGCAGGCGATCCTTGTTCGACGATATTTCCCTCGGCCATGAAGATCACTCGGTCAGCGACTTCTTTGGCAAATTGCATTTCATGAGTCACCACCAGCATGGTCTGATGTTGAGTGGCGAGGTGTTTCATTAGGTTTAACACTTCTCCGACCCATTCAGGATCTAACGCTGATGTTGGCTCATCAAATAACAATAATTCTGGCTGCAATGCCATGGCACGGCCAATTCCTACACGTTGTTGTTGTCCACCAGAAAGTGCCGCGGGATAGCTATCGCCTTTATCACCTAGACCAATATCATCAAGGATTTGCTGAGCACGGGCGAGAGCATCGGCTTTTTTCCAGTTACGCACTGTGATTAAACCCTCGGCGATGTTTTGTCTGGCGGTCATATGAGCAAATAGGGCATAGTTTTGAAACACAAAACCGGTTTTTCGTCGCAGCGCCAACACTTCCGCTTTGGTGTGTTTTTGGCTATCTACACTCACATCATCAATGGTTATCGTACCTTGGTCGGCTTGCTCGAGAAAATTGACACAACGTAATAACGTCGATTTACCGGTACCACTAGAGCCGATAATCACAATGATCTCACCTTGTTTAATTTCAAGATCAATGCCTTTAAGTACTTCGCTATTGCCAAAGCGTTTGTGAATATTATCTAACTTGATCATCGTACGTACGCCTTATTTAGTTTGTGTTCTGCCCAAATTTGCACGCGAGTTAGAATCACGACAACGCCCCAGTAAATGAGTGCAACCGCTAAGAAGGCTTCAAAGAAGCGAAAGCTCGAAGAGGCTTCCATTTGGGCTTTGGCCATGATTTCAGCCACACCTAGAGTAAATGCCAACGAGGTCGATTTAATCATATCGATGAAATAGTTCATCAATGATGGCAATGCGACTCGGGTTGCTTGCGGCAGAATAATGCGGCGCATAGCTTGGGTGGTGGTCATACCCACAGACAAACTGGCTTCCATCTGGCTGCGATCAATACCAATAATTGCGGCGCGAATACTTTCCGCCATATAAGCGGCAAAATGTAAGGTTAAACCGATAATCGCTGCGCTAAAGGCATCCAGCCCAACCATTATTGGGAAGACTTGTGGTAAGCCGTAGTAAAGCAAAAACAACTGAACTAATAGGGGAGTACCACGAAAGAAGCTGATGTATAGCTGACTAAGTTGATCCAACACCGGTAGACGAAAAACACGAATATTGGCAAGAATGACCGCTAAGATCAGTGAAAATACCAACCCCCACGATGCCATCTCCATGGTGGTGCCAAGATACTTGAGTAGGATCGGCATCAGCTCAAGCATGTAGTTAAAATCGAATCCCATAAACCTTACCTAAAAGAGAAAAGAAAAGGTGGAGTTACTCCACCTTTATTGTGTTGGATGATAATTAGAGCTTAGTGAGTAATGTCGGCACCGAACCATTTTTCTGAGATGGTTTTTAGCGTGCCGTCTGCGCGCATGTCACTCAGGGCTTGGTTGACTTCAGTTTGTAGCTGTTGACCGCGAGCATTGTTTAAGAAAGGCCAAGCATTTTGAATGGTTTCAAAGGGTTCGCCAGCAAGTTGCAGTGGTAGACCGGTTTTCTTGATTAACTCTAGCGCTGAGAGTCGATCCATCACAAAGGCGTCCGCGCGACCTAAAGCGACATCGTGTTCGATGCCGGTATCGTAAGTTTTGATATTGATTTGATTGTCTTTATCGTATTGGCGCAATAGTTGCTCGAAGTTAGAACCTAAGTTTACCGCCACTGTTTTACCCGCGAGATCTGTAACATCTTGGATCTCATCATTCCCTTTGCGTACTGTGATTTGAGCACCATCCACTACGTATGGGTCAGCAAATAGGTACTTAGCTTTACGCGCGTCAGTCATGGTGATTTGGTTCGAAATGGTATCAATACGACCGGTTTCTAATAAGCCGAATAGACCTGAAAAGTTGGCTGTCACATACTCCACTTGGTAGCCATTACGTTTACCAATTTCATCCCATAGATCGACTTCAAACCCTTGCAGTTTATCCTTTTCTACAAACGTGAATGGGAAGTAACGACCGGACATCCCCACTTTTACTTCATCAATCACAGTTTCAGCCGAAGCGTGCAATGCAGCAGTCGAGAGGGCGATAGTAGCAATTGTTGTTTTTATCCAGTTTTTCATATTACATCCTCATAAATTTATGGTTACAAATACTACATATGAGAATCTGCTTAGATAAATAACTTCGAGTGATAACCTAGATAGCTTAGTAATAAGATTGTTATTTGTAGGGGCTTGTTTTTCGATATCTGTTGAATTTACTTGTGGATAAGCTTTGAAAAAATAACTTCATGCACAGAGTTATCACCAATGCGTGGATCTAGGGATAAACGGGTAAATGTGGATCAATTTGTGGGTAATACTGGGATTGGGCGTGATGATCCGTCGAATAATTGCGAGAAAATTGTGAATAACTTAGATCTTATTCACTGGATCATCGATCATTTGCTGGCGATCTTGGTTATCAACAGGTAAAATCCGTTCTCTTTTCCGATCAATTATCTCGAGTGGGGTCTCTGTGTCATCTTCGCTTTGGTTGCAATGCCTGCAACAGCTTCAAGAAGAGCTACCAGCTACAGAATTCAGTATGTGGGTACGTCCGTTACAAGCGGAGCTTAATGACAATACACTCACTTTATTCGCGCCGAACCGATTTGTATTGGATTGGGTGCGTGATAAATACCTCAATAGCATCAATCGTCTGCTGCAAGAGTACTGTGGTAACGATATTCCGAATCTTCGTTTTGAGGTCGGTAGTCGCCGTGTAGCAGCACCTGCTCCGGCTCCTAAGCGCACCCCAGCCGATGTGGCGGCGGAATCTTCTGCGCCAGCACAACTGCAAGCGCGTAAGCCTGTGCATAAGACTTGGGATGATGATGCGCAAGCGATGGCAAATATAAACCACCGCTCAAACGTGAACCCAAAACATAAGTTCAATAACTTTGTTGAAGGTAAATCAAACCAATTGGGTTTGGCAGCGGCGCGTCAGGTAGCGGATAACCCTGGTGCAGCATACAACCCACTGTTTCTTTATGGTGGAACAGGTCTGGGTAAAACTCACTTGTTGCATGCGGTGGGTAACGCGATCGTCGATAACAAGCCAAATGCAAAAGTGGTGTACATGCACTCAGAGCGTTTTGTGCAAGACATGGTTAAAGCGCTGCAAAATAACGCGATTGAAGAGTTCAAACGCTATTACCGCAGTGTGGATGCGTTGCTTATCGATGATATTCAGTTCTTTGCCAATAAAGAGCGCTCTCAAGAAGAATTCTTCCATACTTTCAATGCTCTGCTTGAGGGCAATCAACAGATCATTTTGACTTCGGATCGCTATCCAAAAGAGATCAGCGGTGTTGAAGATCGCTTGAAATCGCGTTTTGGTTGGGGTTTGACGGTTGCGATCGAGCCACCTGAGCTTGAAACGCGCGTCGCTATCTTGATGAAAAAAGCCGAAGATCACCAAATTCATTTGGCGGATGAAGTGGCTTTCTTTATTGCTAAGCGTCTACGTTCTAACGTTCGTGAGCTAGAAGGCGCATTAAACCGCGTAATTGCCAATGCGAATTTTACCGGTCGTCCAATTACGATTGATTTTGTACGTGAAGCGCTACGTGACCTACTGGCTCTACAAGAAAAGCTGGTAACGATTGATAATATTCAAAAGACAGTTGCGGAATACTACAAGATTAAAGTGGCTGATCTGCTATCAAAACGTCGTTCGCGTTCCGTTGCACGTCCTCGCCAGTTGGCGATGGCACTAGCAAAAGAGCTGACCAACCACAGTTTGCCAGAGATTGGCGACGCGTTTGGTGGTCGTGATCATACGACAGTATTGCATGCATGTCGTAAGATCGAGCAGCTGCGCGAAGAGAGTCACGATATTAAAGAAGATTACTCGAACTTGATTCGTACCCTTTCTTCTTAATTCGCTGTATTCTTATCAGTTGCTAGTATTGGCTATAGAGCTAAACGCCATCAAGAATTCAAACAAGAGCGCATTATGAAATTTTCCATTGAACGCAGTCATCTACTGAAACCACTTCAACAAGTGTCGGGTGCTTTGGGCGGCCGACCTACGTTACCAATTCTTGGTAATTTATTGATTAAAGTTGAAGAAAACACCTTATCAATGACCGCAACGGATTTGGAAGTTGAGCTGATCAGCCGCGTGACCCTTGAAGGGGATTTCGAAGCGGGCAGCATCACTGTGCCATCACGTAAGTTTCTTGATATCTGCCGTGGTCTACCAGACGACTCAGTGATCACCTTCGTACTTGAAGGCGATCGCGTACAAGTTCGCTCAGGTCGTAGCCGTTTTTCTTTAGCGACGCTACCTGCGAACGATTTCCCAAATATTGAAGATTGGCAAAGTGAAGTTGAAGTATCACTGACTCAAGCTGAACTGCGTGGTTTGATTGAGAAAACGCAATTCTCTATGGCAAACCAAGACGTACGTTACTACCTCAATGGTATGTTGTTTGAAATTGATGGTACGACACTACGTAGTGTCTCAACCGATGGCCACCGTATGGCGGTTTCTTTGGTCTCGTTAGGCGCAGACTTTGCAAACAAGCAAATTATCGTACCGCGTAAAGGGGTACAAGAATTGGTGAAACTGCTGGATGCACCAGAGCAACCAGTGGTGCTTCAGATAGGTAGCTCCAACGTACGAGCCGAAGTAAATAACTTTGTTTTCACCTCTAAACTGGTCGATGGCCGCTTCCCGGATTACCGCCGCGTAATGCCACAGAGTACGACTAAAACGTTGGAAGCAAATTGTGATGAACTGCGCCAAGCATTTTCACGCGCAGCAATCCTTTCTAACGAGAAATTCCGTGGTGTACGCGTTAACTTAGCAGAAAGTGAGATGCGTATTACGGCCAACAACCCTGAGCAAGAAGAAGCGGAAGAGATGTTGGATGTGAGCTTTGAAGGTGATGCGATCGAAATCGGCTTCAACGTAAGTTATGTTCTTGATGTATTGAATACGTTGCGCTGTGAAAAAGTGCGTATTTCCATGTCAGATGCTAATGCCAGTGCGTTAATTGAAAACGCCGATGATGACAGTGCTCTGTATGTGGTGATGCCAATTCGACTCTAGCATGCCGCTATCTCGCCTTATTATTAAGCAGTTTCGCAATATTAAAGCCTGTGATATCCAACTATCAGCAGGCTTTAACTTTCTTATTGGTCCTAACGGTAGCGGTAAGACCAGCGTCTTAGAAGCCATTTATTTATTGGGGCATGGGCGTTCATTTAAAAGCAGTTTAACTGGACGCGTGATCCAAAATGAATGTGATGAACTGTTTGTTCATGGCCGTTTTTTGAACTCGGATCAATTTGAGCTACCTATTGGGATTAATAAGCAGCGTGACGGCACAACAGAGGTTAAAATAGGCGGTCAATCTGGGCAAAAGTTAGCGCAACTGGCTCAAGTTCTGCCACTGCAACTTATTCACCCGGAAGGGTTTGATTTGTTGACTGACGGTCCTAAACATCGCCGTGCATTTATTGATTGGGGTGTGTTTCACTCAGAATCGGCTTTTTATGATGCGTGGGGACGATTTCGTCGGCTGAGTAAACAGCGTAACGCTTTATTAAAAACTGCCCGTAGCTACCGAGAATTAAGCTATTGGGATCAAGAAATGGCTCGTTTGGCTGAAAACATTAGCCAATGGCGCGCTTTTTACGTTGAGCAGATGAACAGCAAGGCCGAGCAACTCTGTCGCGAATTTTTGCCAGAATTTGATATCCAATTGAAGTATTATCGTGGGTGGGATAAGGACACGCCTTATCAACAAATCCTCGAAAAGAACTTCGAACGCGATCAAGCATTAGGTTATACCTTTAGTGGGCCTAATAAAGCGGATTTGCGCATAAAAGTGAATGGTACACCAGTAGAAGATGTGCTTTCACGTGGTCAGTTAAAACTGATGGTGTGTGCTTTGCGCGTGGCGCAAGGGCAACTCCTTACCGAAATGACCGGAAAGCAATGCATTTACTTAATTGATGACTTTGCATCGGAATTAGATAGTCAACGTCGCAAGCGTCTTGCTGATTGCTTGAAAGAGACGGGGGCTCAAGTTTTTGTAAGCTCTATTACTGAGGGTCAAATTGCCGATATGTACGACGATAAAGGCAAGATGTTCCATGTGGAACATGGCACAATAGAGCAACTATAAATAGCGGAAGATAACTCATGTCTGAAAATTACGATTCATCGAGTATTAAGGTACTGAAGGGTCTGGACGCTGTTCGTAAGCGCCCAGGTATGTACATCGGCGACACGGACGACGGCACCGGTCTTCACCACATGGTCTTTGAGGTGGTGGATAACTCAATTGATGAAGCGTTGGCAGGTCACTGTAAAGACATCATTGTGACAATCCATGAGGATAACTCTGTTTCTGTTAGTGATGATGGCCGTGGTATCCCAACTGAGATGCACCCGGAAGAGAAAGTGTCGGCAGCCGAAGTTATCATGACGGTACTGCACGCGGGTGGTAAGTTTGATGACAACTCGTACAAAGTATCGGGTGGTCTACACGGTGTTGGTGTCTCGGTTGTAAACGCTCTGTCTGAGAAAGTTGAACTGACTATCAATCGTGGTGGTCACATCCATACCCAAACTTACCATCATGGTGAGCCGCAAGCACCACTAGCGGTTGTGGGTGATACCGATAAAACCGGTACCATGATTCGTTTCTGGCCAAGTGACCAGACTTTCACTAACGTAGAGTTCCACTATGACATCCTAGCGAAACGCCTACGTGAGCTATCATTCCTAAACTCAGGTGTTTCTATCAAGCTTGCTGACGAGCGTGAAGAAGACAAACACGATCACTTTATGTATGAAGGTGGTATCCAAGCGTTTGTTAATCACCTAAACACCAACAAAACACCAATCCATGAGAAAGTATTCCACTTCAACTCTGAACGTGATGATGGCATCTCTGTAGAAGTGGCAATGCAGTGGAACGATGGTTTCCAAGAAAACATCTACTGTTTCACCAACAACATTCCACAACGCGATGGTGGTACTCACCTAGCAGGTTTCCGTGCAGCGCTAACGCGTACACTGAATACTTTCATGGATAAAGAAGGCTTCTCGAAAAAAGCGAAGACGGCAACATCGGGTGATGATGCGCGTGAAGGTCTAACCGCGGTTGTCTCGGTGAAAGTGCCTGATCCAAAATTCTCAAGCCAAACTAAAGACAAGTTGGTTTCATCTGAAGTGAAATCAGCTGTTGAGTCGACCATGGGTGAGAAACTGTCAGAGTTTCTAGCGGAGCATCCGTCAGAAGCTAAGATGGTTTGTTCGAAGATCATTGATGCTGCTCGTGCACGTGAAGCGGCGCGTAAAGCGCGTGAAATGACTCGTCGTAAAGGCGCACTTGATCTTGCGGGTCTACCAGGCAAACTTGCTGACTGTCAGGAAAAAGATCCTGCACTGTCTGAACTATACATAGTGGAGGGTGACTCTGCGGGTGGTTCAGCAAAACAAGGTCGTAACCGTAAGAATCAAGCTATCCTGCCACTAAAAGGTAAGATCCTAAACGTTGAGAAAGCACGTTTTGATAAAATGCTGTCTTCTCAAGAGGTGGCTACGCTAATTACCGCACTTGGTTGTGGTATCGGCCGTGATGAGTACAACCCAGACAAATTGCGTTACCACAACATCATCATCATGACCGATGCTGACGTCGATGGTTCGCACATTCGTACGCTACTGTTGACCTTCTTCTACCGCCAAATGCCAGAGCTGATTGAACGCGGCTATGTGTACATTGCTCAGCCACCACTATACAAAGTGAAGAAAGGCAAACAAGAGCAGTACATTAAAGATGAAGATGCAATGAACCAGTACCAAGTTTCATTGGCTCTGGACAACGCTGCACTACATGTAAATGCAGAAGCACCAGCACTAGCAGGTGAAGCTCTAGAGAAGCTAGTACAGCAGTACAACGCATCAATTAAGCTGGTGGATCGCATGAGCCGCCGTTACCCACGTGCACTAGTGCATGAGCTAATCTACGTACCGCGTCTAACGGCAGAACAGTGCCAAGATGCAGCAACTGTGGAAGCTTGGACTAAGCAGTTGGTTGAGCAGTTAAACGCGAAAGAAGTTGGTGCAAGTCAGTACAGCTTCGAAGTTGAGCAACACGCTGAGCTTGGTATTAACCTACCGAAAATCATCGTACGTACCCATGGTGTAACTTACGATTACGCGCTAAGTGCTGACCTGCTGAACTCGAAAGAGTACGGCAAACTGGCAACCCTATCAGAAGCACTAGATGGTCTGATTGAAGAGGGTGCTTACATCAAACGTGGTGAGCGTACTCAGCCTATCGCAAGCTTTGTTGATGCACTAGAGTGGTTAATTAAAGAGTCACGTCGTGGTCTAAGCCTACAACGCTACAAAGGTCTTGGTGAGATGAACCCAGATCAGCTTTGGGAAACCACGATGGATCCAGAAACTCGCCGTATGATGCAAGTAACGATTGAAGATGCCGTAGGTGCAGACCAATTGTTTACGACATTGATGGGTGACCAAGTTGAGCCGCGTCGTAACTTCATTGAAGAGAACGCATTAAAAGTAGCAAACCTAGACGTTTAGATTATTTTTTCTTTGCTGGATACGCTGATTTCGTTGTCGAAGGTGCTCACATACATTTGTATGCTGCGCGCCTTCTCCTAGAACTAAAGCGTATCCCACTGCGAAAAAACGAATCTAAATTTCTTTTGATAGAATTTTAAAAGCACTGCCTTCGGGGGGTGCTTTTTTATTGGCTGAGGATACGAGTGGGCTGCGGGAGCGCTTCGCTTCAAGAATGTGACCTCGATAGAAGAGGGGACCTAATAATATTTTTAGCCGATCCCTTGAAAGCCGATCTTTTGACCTTATATCTATTTATGAAGAGGAATGGCTAACTTGCTCAACAAGAGAAGTGCAGCGCCTCTGGAAGCGCTAAATGAGATCGCTCAGGAGAGGATACTCAAATTAGCACACAACTTGACCCTAGATTCGACATCATGTCCCCGAACCTAAAGAGTAGGTCAGAGGAATGAATCATCGAATCCCTTAGCTCGGCGCTTTCTTGCATAAATGCGCCATGTGGATGACTCTCATCCGAGCTAAGACTATTGCTTAATAAGAGGATAGGATTATGCGTAATGTAGATTTCTCACCACTATACCGTAATGCAATTGGCTTCGACCGTCTGTTCAACCTGATGGAAGCAAGCTCTGCGAAAAACACTTCTGGCGGTTACCCTCCATACAACATCGAGCAAAAAGACGAGCACAACTACCGTATCACTATGGCAGTGGCAGGCTTTGCTGAAGAGCAGTTAGATCTGACTCAAAACGAAAACATGTTGATTGTTAAAGGTGAGCGTAAAGCGGAAGAAGGTAAAAACTACGTTTACCAAGGCATTGCAGAGCGCGATTTTGAGCGTAAATTCCAATTGGCGGATTACGTGAAAGTTGTTGGTGCTTCAATGGAAAACGGTCTACTTCATATCGATTTAGTTCGTGAAATTCCAGAAGCGATGCAACCACGTAAGATTGCTATCGGTGGCAACAGCCTAATTGAGAATAACTAATCTGTTAGTTATACCTCAGCTAACCACGCGTATATAGAACGCGGTTATAGAATGAGAAAGAGCGCCAGATGGCGCTCTTTTTAGTTTTGGTTTTTTTAAGCGACCACTCTAAACAGAACAGTGACTTAGTTGGTGAGTCTACTGACCTTCGCGATAAGCTTTTGCCACTTCTTCTGCGATAATCGCGATGCCTTTTTGCATCATCTCATCGTCTTGTACGTAGTTCATACGCAAGCACTGGTGAGCGTGGTCCCAGTCGTCTTCTTGACCAATAAAGAAGTATTCACCCGGAACAATCAGTACTGCGCGTGCTTTAAGACGCTTATATAGCTCCATAGTGGTAATCGGCAGTTCATCAAACCACAGCCACAAGAAAATCGCCCCTTCCGGCTTATGAATTTTAAAGCGTGGATCCGTGATGGCTTGTTGTAGAAGTTCAACCGCACGCAGCGCTTTTTGGCGATAAAAGGGTTTAATCACCTCAGTGCTGAGTTTTAGCAGGTCACCATTTTCAATCATATGGTTAGCGTAAGCGGGACCAACACTGCTTGGTGCTAGGCTAATAATGCCATTCATATTGGTCATCGCTTCGGTGATCGCTTCGCTAGCAATCACAATCCCACAACGCACACCCGGTAAACCGAGTTTCGATAGGCTCATACACAAAATGGTGTTGTCATTCCAAAACGGTTCGACATCTTCAAAGATGATGTTCGGGAACGGTAAGCCATAAGCGTTATCGATGATCAGGGGAATGTTATGCTGGCGTGCCAGTTTATCCAGCTTGTGGATCTCTTCATCCGTTAGGACATTGCCAGTTGGGTTGGTTGGGCGTGATGCACAGATTGCGGCGATAGAGTCATCGATGGTTAGCTGTTCAAAGTCGACATGGTATTTAAATAGACCATCATCAAGTAGTTCTATCTCAGGATGGTAAGAGACAAAGATATCTTCATCGATACCCGCATCACCGTAGCCGATGTATTCCGGCGCCAGTGGTAGCAGGATTTTCTTGTGTGACCCGTCTGGTTGTTTGCCTGCTAACAAGTTAAACAGATAGAAGAAGCCGCTTTGGCTGCCATTGGTTAGGCTAATGTTCTTCTCGCTGATATCCCAGCCATAAGTCTGTTTAAGTAGGTTAGCCAGTGCTTTAACAAAGCTGTCTTTGCCCTGAGGACCATCATAGTTGGCGAGGGCGGCGACCAGTTCGCCATTGGCGAGCATTTTCTCACTGGCTTGATGAAAGTAATCGAGCATGGCAGGAATGGCGGCTGGGTTACCCCCTCCGAGCATGATGGCGCCAGGTGTGCGCAGACCATCATTCAAATCGTCCATTAATTGCGTGATACCGGAATACTGATTAAATTTTTCACCAAATTTTGAGAATTGCATGCTTTGTTAGACCTAGTACATTGTGTTTGCTTTCATGTGTATGGCGTCAGTACATTGCTGACGAATCGAGTAATCCTTGAACATACCGCAATGGCTTTGAGACGCAAAGCACAAATTTGCGCAAGATAAGATAAAAGTGCTTTTCTCTGCCTATTGATAGCCTAGTTAGAAACTATTTAATCAAACTAGGATTAATAAGAATGAAATGCGGGTAAAAAAATCGATACGGATTGGCTGGTGGTTGTAAGCAATAAAAAAGGGAAGCCACTGGCTTCCCTTTGCTATCTGAGCGATCGGCTCTTAATTCTTGGAGTCGATTACTTTGGTCTCGATTACTTTTGCAGTAATGAGATATCTGCGATCTGTAGGAACAGGTTACGTAGGTTGTTCAGTAGCGTTAGACGGTTAGTCTTAAGCGCTTCATCATCAGCCATAACCATTACGTTATCGAAGAACGCATCCACAGGCTCACGAAGGTCAGCCAGTTTGCTGAGTGCTTCTTGGTAGTTACCTGTTGCAAATGCTGGTTCAAGCGCTTCAGTCATCACTTCCACGTTTTCAGCCAGTACTTTTTCCGCATCTTCTTGCAGTAGCGCAAGGTCGATTTCTGCTGCTAGCTCGCCATCGAATTTCGCTAGGATGTTACCAACACGTTTGTTCGCCGCTGCCAATGCTTCTGCCGCTTCCAGTTCACGGAAGTGAGAAACCGCTTTAACACGTTGGTCAAAGTCAGCTGGCTTAGTAGGACGACGTGCCAATACCGCTTGAATGATGTCAACGCTGAAACCTTCATCTTGGTACCATGCACGGAAACGACCAAGCATAAACTCAATCACTTCTTGCTCAACGTTGTCGTTAGTTAAACGCTCGCCGAACAGTGACTTCGCTTTCGCTACTAGGTCTACTAGGTCTAGGTTGTAACCGTATTCAACGATGATACGCAGTACACCAAGTGATGCGCGGCGCAGTGCGAATGGGTCAGAACCTTTTGGTGCTTGACCGATACCGAAGATACCTACGATAGTGTCTAGCTTATCTGCCATAGCAACCGCTGCTGACACACCATTTGATGGTAGCTCATCACCAGCGAAACGAGGCATGTATTGCTCGTTAAGTGCCACTGCCACTTCTTCCGCTTCACCGTCATGGCGAGCGTAGTGCATGCCCATAACACCTTGAGTATCGGTAAATTCGAATACCATTGATGTCATTAGGTCACATTTTGCTAGTAGACCTGCGCGTTTAGATTTCTCAACGTCCGCACCGATTTGTTCAGCAATGTAGCCAGCAAGTTCAGTGATGCGATCGGTTTTGTCTTTGATGGTGCCAAGTTGCTGTTGGAAAATCGCGTTTTCTAGCATTGGCAGACGATCGACTAGCTTGCTCTTACGGTCAGTGTTGAAGAAGAACTCAGCATCGGCAAGACGTGGACGAACCACTTTCTCGTTACCTTCAATAACGTAACGAGGCTCTTTCGATTCGATGTTAGATACGAAGATGAAGTTAGGTAGTAGCTTCTTGTTTTCATCGTAAACAGGGAAGTACTTTTGGTCGCCTTTCATGGTGTAAACCAATGCTTCAGCTGGGACTTTTAGGAACTCTTCTTCGAACTTAGCTGTCAGTACAACCGGCCATTCAACCAGAGACGTCACTTCTTCTACTAGGTCATCTTCTAGATCTGCGATACCGCCGATTGCTGCTGCCGCTTTTTGTGCATCAGCAAGAATGATGGCTTTACGCGCATCGTAATCTGCCATCACTTTACCGCGCTCTTCTAGGATCGCTGGGTATTGCTCTGCAGAATCGATAGTGAACTCGCGCTCACCCATAAAGCGGTGACCACGGATAACGCGATCAGAGGCTACGCCTAAGATTTCACCTTGGATAAGGTCACTACCCATTAGCATAGTAAGCGTTTTCACAGGGCGGATAAACTGAGTGGTTTTGTTGCCCCAACGCATAGGTTTTGCAATTGGCAGACCTGCTAACGCTTTTGCTGCAAGTTCAACTACGATGTCAGCAGTTGGTTGGCCTTTTACTTCTTGTTTGAACAGTAGCCATTCACCTTTGTCAGTCACCATGCGGTCAGCTTGTTCAACGGTGATACCACAACCACGTGCCCAACCTTGAGCGGCTTTGGTTGCGTTACCTTCTGCATCAAATGCTGCTGATACCGCAGGACCACGTTTTTCAACGATCTTGTCTGCTTGGTTTTCTGCCAGTGCTGTCACTTTAAGTGCTAGACGGCGAGGTGCTGCATACCATTTTACGCCTTCGTGCGTTAGCTCAGCGCCTTTCAGTTCAGCTTCAAAGTTTGCTGCAAATGCTTCAGCCAGAGTGCGAAGTTGCGTTGGTGGCAGTTCTTCAGTACCTAGCTCGATTAGAAATTCTTTTGCCATATTCACTCTACCCCTTACGCTTGTTCTTTTTTACACATTGGGAAGCCTAGTGCTTCACGCGATGCGTAGTATGCTTCTGCTACTGACTTAGTCAGGTTACGGATGCGCAGGATGTAGCGTTGACGCTCAGTTACTGAGATTGCTTTGCGAGCATCCAGTAGGTTAAACGCGTGTGCTGCTTTTAGAATGCGCTCGTACGCAGGTAGCGGAAGCGGTGTTTCAAGTGCAAGTAGGTTTTGACACTCTTTCTCACACTGTTCGAAGAAACCGAATAGGAAATCAACGTCAGCGTGTTCAAAGTTGTAAGTTGATTGCTCAACTTCGTTTTGGTGGAAGATATCACCGTAAGTAACCTTGCTGCCATCTGGCGCAATGTTCCAAGTTAGATCGTAAACAGAGTCTACTTCTTGGATGTACATTGCTAGACGCTCGATACCGTAAGTGATTTCGCCCGTAACTGGTTTACATTCAAGACCGCCAACTTGTTGGAAGTAAGTAAACTGAGTTACTTCCATACCGTTTAGCCATACTTCCCAGCCTAGACCCCATGCGCCTAGTGTTGGGTTTTCCCAGTTGTCTTCCACGAAACGAATGTCGTGTACTAGTGGGTCAATACCAAGTACTTCTAGAGAACCTAGGTACAACTCTTGGATATTGTCTGGTGATGGTTTTAGCGCTACTTGGAATTGGTAGTAGTGCTGTAGACGGTTAGGGTTTTCACCGTAACGACCATCAGTTGGACGACGAGAAGGTTGTACGTAAGCTGTAGACATTGGCTCTGGGCCAAGCGCTCGTAGACAGGTCATTGGGTGAGAGGTACCCGCACCCACTTCCATATCTAGCGGTTGAACAATGGTGCAACCATTTTGAGCCCAATAATCCTGCAGCGCGAGGATCATTCCCTGGAAGGTTTTGATATCGTATTTTTGCATAAGTCGGTTCGCGCGATTCTCTAATTACTCGCATGGCATCTTTGGCGAGGCTTGATACCTCAGCTCTGACGTTTGGGAGTAATGACGGTTGAATAAAATAACAATCAAGTATACCCAGATATTGTGCGAGGGAGTAGAGCTAATCTTGCTTATTTCATAGCCAGAACCGCTAAGTTTGCCCATTTATTGGCATATTTGGCTATCAATGCGAGAAATTGAACCTTTAAGGTGATTTTTGCTTACAAAAGCGGGCTTGAGATGCCGAGGTAATATGATTAAAATCGCGCCGTCTTTGGGGAGTAGCTTACTCAATTCACAGCTTGGTGAATGAGTTTGTTCGTCAACATAATTGGTGCAAAATCACCATGGCGTCCAAGACTTGCCACCCTTGGCAAGTTTAGCAAGACCTTAGACAAATCATCATGAACCGGGGTGGGGCATGAGGTTTGTCTATGGTTATAAAAATTATAATCCCCGCCTCGCAATGAGCATGTTGTGAGTGTATTAGCACTATCTTTAACTACGGTTGCGATCGCTGAGATCGGCGACAAGACCCAGCTATTGTCGCTGGTTCTCGCTAGTCGTTATCGTAAACCGATTCCAATCATCCTCGCGATTTTATTTGCGACCTTGGCAAATCATGCCCTAGCCGCTTGGCTTGGTGTGTTGGTTGCCGATTACCTTTCACCAGATATTCTACGTTGGGTCGTGACCATCAGTTTCTTATTGATGGCTGGTTGGGTTTTGATTCCAGATAAACTCGACGAAGAGCAAACCCACTGTGGGAAAAGTGCCTTTGTCACCAGTTTTGTGGCTTTCTTTGTCGCTGAAATTGGCGATAAAACTCAAATAGCCACCTCGATTTTAGGTGCGCAGTATGCCGATGCACTGCTAATGGTGATTATTGGCACCACGTTAGGCATGATGGTCGCCAATGTACCCGTGGTTTTGATGGGTAAGATGTCGGCGGATAAATTACCCTTGGCGCTTATTCGTAAAATATCGGCCTTGTTGTTCTTAGGGTTGGCGATCGTTGCCGCGTTTTTCTAGTCGGTAGCAACGGATGATGCGAGTTGAGCGAAATTTTTAATCGACTCGCATTTTTCATTTCTAATCAAATGCGCTTAAAGACACCTTACTTGTGGTAATTTTCCAACAATTGGTCGGTTTATTTTCGACTCATATCGAGGTTGTTGTGGTCTGCTGTGGCAAAGCTACGTTACTGCATCATCAAACTTACCTCTGTTGTTAACAATAGAGTAACTAACTGTTTTTATGTGATTTTTATCACCGTTGAAGCCTAGTAGTTAACTGGTTATTTTGTGTTCATGTCCATAGTTAAGGTAACGTCATGAAAACAAACCTACTTTCTGCAGTGATCGCTTCTGCATTGACTCTGTCTGCCCATACCGCAGTCGCAGCTGATGTAGATAACATGTCGCAAGTCACCATTATTCCTAACCATAATGCGTCATTGATCCGTAACTTCAACCCTTACGCTGTCTCACGTTTGCACACCGCTCGTGACTTTATTTTCGAACCTTTGGTCATTTTTAATGAACTGAAAGGCAATACGCCTAATTTCCGTTTGGCGACCAACTATGAGATGAGTAATGATCTACTCAGCATCACTTTTGATTTGCGTGAAGGTGTGAAATGGTCCGATGGCGAAACGTTCGATGCCGATGATGTGATTTTTACCTTTAACTTGGTTGAGAAGCACCCAAATATTGACGATCGCGGAATCAACAGTAAGTTGAAATCGGTTGAGAAACTGGGCCCGTACAAAGTGCGTTTTCATCTCAATGAAGTAAACACCAACATCAGTTATGAAATTGTCCAAGTACCAATCGTACCTGAGCACCAATGGAATACCGTTGAAGACCCTGCCGCGTTTATGAACCCAAATCCGGTAGGTACCGGTCCATTTACAGAGCTGCCTCAATTTACATCGACACTATTTCTGCAATGTCGTAACCCCAATTATTGGGATAACGCAGAGCTAGACGTCGACTGTCTGCGTATTCCGCAGATGAACCATAATGACCAAGTATTGGGTGAGCTTATCAACTCTCGCATCGATTGGGCTGGTTCATTTGTACCAGACATTGATGCGACTTTCCTCGATGTATCAAAAGATCACGGCTACTGGTTCCCACCTGCAGGGACGCAAGCATTTGTATTTAACTACGCGTCGAAAGACAAAGTAAAACATGAAGTTCTGACCGATATTGATTTCCGTCGTGCCTTCTCAATGGCATTGGATCGCCAAACACTGATCGATATTGCCAACTATGGTAATGCGGTATTGAACGACTTCGCGTCCGGTCTAGGTTATGCATTTGAAACATGGTCAGATAAAGAAGTGCATGAAAAGTACAAACCATTTATGACCTACTCGCCAGATAATGCCAAAGCGTTGTTAGCCAAAGCGGGTTATAAAGACATCAATGGTGATGGTTTCGTCGAATCCCCATCAGGTCAACCGTTTGAGTTAGCGATTCAATCACCGCAAGGTTGGACCGATTTTAACAATACGGTGATGTTAGCCGTTGAGCAGTTAGCAGAGGTGGGTATTCATGCCAAAGCGCGCACACCGGACTTCTCGATCTACAACAACGGCATGATCAGTGCGGATTATGATATTGCTTACACCAACTATTTCCACGGTCCAACACCGCACAAGTATTGGGACAGTGGTTACCACTCGCGTCTGCAAGCATCTGAAGGGATGCCACGTTTTGCGATGCACCATTGGCAAAATGCTGAGTTAGATAAATTGCTAGATAGCTTCTACAAAACGGCAGACAGCCAAGAGCAGTTGAAGATTGCGCATAAGATTCAGAACATCATTGCAGAGAATCAAGTCACGGTGCCTGTGTTGTCAGGTCCTAACTTCTATCAGTACAACACCAAGCGCTTTACGGGCTGGTGGACCAAAGAGAATCCAAAAGGTCGTCCTATGATTTGGGAAGGGACACCTGAGCGTTTACTGCATGTGTTGGACCTTAAGCCTCGCAGCTAAATTTGCCTAATACGTTAAAGGCTCTAATCTTGTGATTAGAGCCTTTTTTATTGTCGGCAGAATGAACATTGATAGGTGAAATCATCGTATTTTTTCAATCCGTCACGGAAGTTGAGTTAGTTCAAAATCCACGAAAAATCGGCGTATAGCGTGACCAGTGACATATAAGTGTCATGTTTGTCATGCTACTTTAATCTTAACCATTAGTGGTGGAGGGCAAGAGTATGTTGACACGTTATATGGGGATGTCCCCGAAGAGTCAAAGCTATCTGTTCACCTTCGGGTTTGTGTTAACCCTGCTAGGTATGATGCTGACGGATATGTGGCTGCCTATGGTTGCTGGCGCGATTATTCTCGCTGGTTTGACCGTTGAGGCGTGGATTCGCGTCGCGCACATAATTCCTATGCATGAAGAGATGCGTTCAATGCAACAGCAAATCCGCAAGCTTCAATCGGAAGTGCGAACCCTCGAATACGATGAATAACAATATACTCAAGCACCTCGAGGTTATTTGAGTATAACGGCAGCCCGATAGGCTGCCGTTTTCCATTCTGCTTAAAAGATTTTAGTTGCATGTCAGCAACGTTATCTTAGCTTAACCCTTTCTTAATCAGATACTGATACGGTAGCTCTTCTGTTTGAGCGCCAATCAACTGATGATCCATAAAGCGACAAAAGCTTGGGATATCACGCGTTGTTGATGGATCGTCTGCTTTGACTAGCAGTATATCGCCATCCTGCATATTTCGAATTGTCTTCCTGACCATCATTACTGGCTCTGGGCAGCGGAGTCCTTCCGCTTCCAATGTATGTGTAGCCTGTTCTGGATTGAATGTCATGGTCATCACTTCATTGCCTTTTCAGGCGACTGATAATACTAGTGGAGAAAAAATATTCAATAATCACTTGGCAAAACGATCATTTTGTTTTAATTTAATTAACAAGTTGGTAACAAAATTATTTCAACGCCAATTCAAAGCCAGTTTGACCGACCTGCTTGAATTGATAGCGAGAAGCTTTTGTTCGGTACTCTTGGACTTTATCTCAGGTCAACAAGGGACAAAGACCACTAGCGTCACAACTCGGTTCTCATTGTAGGGATTTGAACTGAGAAGCGCCAGAGGCTTAACTCTTGAGAGAGTACAAACCGACCAATGTATGTTGAAAGAGACATCTTCCAAACACATTCCGACACTATCCCCAGTTTTCTTGGGCTTCCCCGCCGAAAGGCGGGATTTTTTTGCCTGTCATTTGGTTTTCACCCTCACTCTTAATCAGTGTTGTATTGAGCAAATTCGATGCAAATCCCGTACGTTGGGCTCGGGATATAGTACACTTATGCCATTGTTAGCCGTTGGAACCCATACGTGGAATTAGAAGAGATTTACCGCCGCGATTTAAATTTGTTAGTGGCGCTGCGAGTACTGATTGAAGAGTGCAGTGTAAGTAAAGCGGCGACGCGCCTGAATTTAAGTCAATCGGCGATGAGTCGAGTACTGGGGCGTCTGAGAAGTTTGTTAAATGACCCGTTATTTACCCGCCAAGGGCAACACTTGATTCCAACGGAAAAGGCATTAGAAATTGATGCTCAATTAGGTGTGCCGCTTGAGTCGTTGCGCCAACTGTTGGCGCCGGCTGAATTCGATCCACACAGTTGCGAGCAAACCTTCACCATTGCGACTACAGACTACGCGATGCAGACTATCTTGCCGTTCGCTATTCCAAGGCTGTACCAAGAAGCGCCGCTGGTATCGTTGAATTTTATTCCTCTGCATCATGATCGCTTGGCTGATCAGCTGACTTATGAAGGGGCGGATCTCGCGATCTGCCGTCCGATTGGAGCAGTTGAGCCTCTGCGCAGTGAAGTGATTGGTCGAGTCGGGGTATTTTGTCTGCTGTCTAAACATCACCCGTTGGCCGATAAAGAGATGACGCTTGACGATTATCTCTCTTATCCACATGCGATGATCGCAATTAGTGATGGGGTAAAGGCGCTGATTGAGCAAGCCCTGGTTGATTTACCGCAGCGCAGAATGGTACTCAGAGCGTATCACTTAGAAGCGGCGCTGGCGATTGTCGATACCATGCCGTTGATTATTACCGTACCGGCTGATTTAGCCTATTTGGTTTCTGAGCGTTATGACTTGGTCGTCAAACCACTTCCATTTCACTTTACCCCCTTTGATTACTCGCTGATTTGGCATCCACGTTGTGAGCATTCTCCGGCACAAGAGTGGATTCGAGGTGTGTTACGTGAAGAGTGTAGCCGTTTGATTGCCAAGCGGATTGAAGATATGGGTTTGGATTAATTGTCTACTTTCTAGTCGACGTTGCCGCAGTTATTGCAGCGATACAAAAAGAGCCAGCATTGCTGGCTCTTCATCATTTTAGCTAAGCATTATAGCTTGATCACCACGCGACCCGTTACTTGACCGTTAGTGATGTCTTCTGCGTATTTTGGTGCTTCTTCTAGCGTTGCCTCTGTACATGCTTGCTCGAAGTAGCTGTCAGGCAGTAGCTCAACCAATTTTTCCCAAGCTGCGATACGTTTTTCAGTTGGGCAACTTACTGAGTCCACACCTTGTAGGCGCACGTTACGTAGAATGAATGGCATTACAGTGGTTGGTAGGTCGAAACCACCTGCTAGACCACATGCCGCTACAGCGCTGTTGTAATCCATTTGTGCCAATACTTTCGCCAGTACTTTGCTACCCACGGTATCAACGGCACCAGCCCAAACTTGTTTTTCAAGTGGACGAGCTGGCTCTTCAAACTCAACGCGATCGATGATGCGGCTAGCACCTAGTTTTTCTAGCAGTGGACCGTTTTGCTCTACGCGACCAGTAACCGCTGCCACCTTGTAGCCTAGTTGAGAAAGTAGCGTGACTGCCACTGAACCTACGCCGCCACTTGCACCAGTGACTAAGATCTCGCCAGCTTCTGGTTTAACGCCCGCATCCAGTAGTGCTTGTACACATAACATTGCAGTAAAGCCTGCTGTACCCACCATCATCGCTTTTTTGCCGTCGAAGCCTTTTGGTAGTGGTACTAACCAATCTGCGTTTAGACGCGCGCGTTGCGCCATGCCGCCCCAGTGGTTTTCACCCACACCCCAACCAGTTAGAACCACTTCGTCACCTGCTTGGTAACGAGCGTCTTCAGAACTCACTACTTTACCCGCAAGGTCGATACCTGGAACCATTGGGAAGTTACGAATGATTTTGCCTTTACCTGTGATTGCTAAACCGTCTTTGTAGTTTAGTGAAGAGTAATCAACTTCAATTAGAACGTTACCTTCCGGCAGTTGTGCTTCGTCGATCTGTTCGATTGAAGCGATAGTGCGTTTGTCTTCTTGATTTAGGATTAGAGCGTTAAACATAGGGATCTCCGCATGATGCAGCAAATGAATAGTGCAGCAAATTAATTGTTCTAAATTCTACCCACACAGTGTAGTCGGGTTGATGCTATGACAAAAATGAAACTTTAGCATTTATATTATGTTTAAAATGCATTAATTCATAAAAAACAATATTTTAAACATAGAACAAAGCCAGTCTATCGACTGGCTTTAATATCAAAACTAAGATCTAGCTCAATACCGCGCTTAGGGAGCTTGAACTAGCGAGGAGAAGAAAGGAAGAATTGATAAGAAGGGTTATCGGTTTCATCTTTACATTGGTAGCCGAGTTCTCGCAGATGGGCAGAGAAACGGGTTAAATCGCTATCTGCTAGCTCAAAACCACACAGTACGCGACCATAGTCGGCGCCGTGGTTGCGGTAGTTGAATAGGCTAATATTCCAATGCGTGCCAAGCGTGCTTAAGAATTTCAATAGTGCTCCCGGGTACTCGGGAAACTCGAAACTGTACAAACGCTCTTGCAGTGGTTTAGAAGGTTTGCCCCCTATCATGTAGCGCACGTGCAGTTTTGCCATTTCATCATCGGAGAGATCGACCACTGGGTAGCCTCCAGCGCGCAGATCTTGAATGATGTGCTCCAACTCTTCTTGGCCACCATTGAGACGCACACCAACAAAGATATTGGCGAGGGCATCATCGTTGTAACGGTAGTTAAACTCAGTCACCGCGCGACCGCCAATCAGATTACAGAACTCAAAGAAGGCTCCTTGACGTTCTGGGATTGTCACCGCCAGCAAACCTTCGCGTTTTTCACCTAATTCACAACGTTCAGAAACGTAACGTAAGCCATGGAAGTTGGTATTCGCGCCAGATAGCACAGTACCGAGTTGCTTACCACGCAGTTGATGCTGCTCAGCAAACTTCTTTAACCCTGCCAGCGCTAATGCACCAGAGGGTTCTGCAATCGCTCGAGTATCTTCAAAAATATCTTTGACCGCTGAACAGATCTCATCGCTGGAGACGGTAATGTGACCATCAAGGTATTTGTCGCACAGACGGAAGGTTTCTTCACCGATGCGTTTAACTGCTACACCGTCTGCAAACATACTGACCTGATCAATTACCACAGGTTCTCCCGCATCCAGTGCGGCTTTCAAGCAGGCAGAATCTTCAGGCTCAACGGCAATCACTTTGATCTCTGGCATCAGCTGTTTTACTAGTACTGCAACACCTGCGGCTAAACCACCACCGCCCACTGGAACGAAAATGTAGTCGAGATGACCATTTTGCTGCAGCATCTCCATACCGATTGTGCCTTGGCCGGCGATCACCAAAGGATGATCGAAAGGCGGCACAAAGGTGTAGCCATATTCTACCGATAGACGCTCTGCTTCTGTTTTGGCTTCATCAAAGTTGTTGCCATGTAGCACCACATTGCCACCAAACCCACGTACCGCTTCGACTTTGATGTCTGGTGTGGTTTTCGGCATCACAATCGTGGTTTTGATGCCTAGTTTAGTGCCTGATAGCGCCATACCTTGGGCGTGGTTACCTGCTGATGCAGCAATCACGCCTGCGGCTTTTTGCCCGTCACTGAGGCTTGAAACCATATTGTAAGCGCCGCGCAGTTTAAAAGAGTGGACCGGTTGGCGGTCTTCTCGCTTGAGTTGCACTTGGTTACCGATACGAGCAGATAGCCTTGGCATCGCTTGTAGCGGTGTGACGATTGCTACTTCGTAAACTGGCGCGCGCAGGACTTGGCGCAGATAGTCTGCGCCAGATTGTTTATGTTCGACAGAGGTGTCACTCATGGTATTACCCCTCAAGTTTACTCTTGTCGCGCACTGCACCTTTGTCGGCACTGGTCGCCATGCTGGCATACGCTTTAAGGGCAAAAGAAACCTCGCGCTGACGATCGACTGGTTTCCAGCCAAGCTCATCTTGCTTAGCTCTGCGGGCATTCAGCTCCGCTTCTGGCACATCAAGCGTGATAGAGCGGCTAGGGATATCGATGGTAATGATGTCGCCATCACGCACTAGACCGATGGTGCCGCCACTGGCTGCTTCTGGTGATGCGTGCCCAATTGATAGACCAGAAGTGCCACCAGAGAAGCGTCCATCTGTCAGCAATGCACACGATTTACCCAATCCCATCGACTTAAGGTAAGTGGTTGGATAGAGCATTTCTTGCATGCCCGGGCCACCTTTCGGTCCTTCGTAGCGGATCACGACCACTTCACCGGCTTTTACTTTACCGCCTAAGATGCCATCAACCGCGGTATCTTGGCTTTCAAACACAATCGCAGGGCCTTGGAATTTGAGGTTCTCTTCATCCACACCAGCGGTTTTTACAATACAGCCATCCACGGCAATATTGCCAGATAGCACCGCCAGACCACCTTCTTGGCTAAAGGCGTTTTCTTTGGTGCGGATACAACCATCGACTCGGTCATCGTCAAGGCGATCCCAACGGCAATCTTGTGAGAAGGCTTGGGTGGTGCGGATGCCCGCAGGACCAGCACGGAAGAATTTTAGTACCGCTTCATCTTCGGTTTGCATGATGTCGTATTGGGCTAATTGTTCTTTTAGGCTAAGACCGAGCACAGTGCGCGCTTCGGTGTTGAGCAGACCAGCGCGGTCGAGTTCGCCTAAAATCGCCATTACCCCACCTGCGCGGTGGACATCTTCCATGTGGTATTTCTGGGTGGACGGCGCCACTTTACATAGATGCGGAACGCGACGAGACATCTGATCGATGTCGCCCATATCAAAGTCAATCTCGCCTTCTTGTGCCGCCGCAAGTAAGTGCAGCACGGTATTGCTTGAACCGCCCATGGCAATATCAAGCGCCATCGCATTTTCAAACGCCGCGCGATCAGCAATAGTGCGTGGTAAGGCACTGATATCGTCTTGCTCATAGTAACGACGAGTTAATTCAACAATGCGTTTACCCGCATTGATAAACAGCTGTTCACGATCGGCGTGAGTGGCCAGCATTGAGCCATTGCCCGGTTGAGACAAACCAAGCGCCTCGGTTAGACAGTTCATCGAGTTGGCCGTAAACATCCCCGAGCACGAGCCACAAGTCGGGCACGCTGAGCGTTCAATTTGTTCACTTTGCTCATCAGAGACGGTTGGATCGGCACCTTGAATCATGGCATCAACCAAATCGAGTTTGATGATTTGATCAGAAAGCTTGGTTTTACCCGCTTCCATTGGGCCACCAGACACAAAAATCACCGGAATATTGAGGCGCATTGATGCCATCAGCATCCCGGGGGTGATTTTGTCACAGTTGGAGATACACACCATGGCGTCCGCACAGTGAGCGTTAACCATATACTCGACCGAATCAGCAATCAGCTCGCGCGATGGCAGTGAATAAAGCATGCCTCCGTGACCCATTGCGATACCATCATCAACCGCGATGGTATTGAACTCTTTCGCGATACCGCCCGCTTTTTCAATTTCACCGGCAACTAACTGTCCCATGTCTTTAAGATGGACATGACCCGGTACAAATTGGGTAAATGAGTTCACCACGGCGATGATCGGTTTACCAAAATCTTCTTCTTTTACCCCAGTTGCACGCCAAAGTGCGCGTGCGCCAGCCATATTTCTTCCGTGGGTGGTGGTGGCTGAACGGTATTTAGGCATATCCTTTTCCTCTACTACTTGGCTGCATCTTGCGGGTAGACGTAATCAAGCCATCCCCACTTATCTTCGGTGGTGCCATTAAATAGGCCAAAGTATGCTTCTTGAATTTGCTTGGTGATTGGACCGCGTTTACCGCTGCCAATTTCAATTTGGTCCACAGAGCTAACAGGCACAACTTCTGCGGCAGTACCGGTCATAAAGATCTCATCGGCAAGGTAGAGCGCTTCACGAGCGATGTTGTTTTCACGCACTTCGTAGCCCATTTCACGCGCCAGCGTCATGATGGAGTCACGAGTGATGCCCGGTAGAATTGCACTGGTTGCTGGCGGCGTAGACAGCACGCCATCTTTGACGACAAAGATGTTTTCGCCCGCACCTTCAGAAAGGTAACCATCCACGCTAAGGGCAATACCTTCGGCATAACCATGACGACGCGCTTCACCACCAACTAATAGTGAGGATAGGTAGTTACCGCCCGCTTTAGCGGCGGTAGGAATGGTGTTTGGTGCCGATCGGTTCCAGCTGGAAATCATCGCAGCTACGCCATTTTCTAGAGCTTCTTCACCTAGGTATGAACCCCATGGGAAAGCGGCAATGATCAGCTCCATCTCTGTCCCTGCTGGTGGGCAAACACCGAGACCGACGTTGCCAACAAAGCCAAGTGGACGGATATAAGCGTTATCCAGCTTGTTTTGACGGAGCGTTTCACGCGTCGCTTCCATGATCTGATCTACCGTATATGGGATTGGGAAACGGTAGATTTTTGCTGAATCTTTTAGACGTTGGGCGTGCTCGCGGTGACGAAAGACGATAGGTCCTTTCGGCGTGTTGTAACAACGTACACCTTCAAATACGGATGTTCCGTAATGCATTGCGTGAGTGAGGACGTGAACGTTCGCCTCAGCCCAAGGAACCATTTCACCGTTAAACCAAATATAGTCTGCTGTTCTTGTAGCCATTGCTTGCCTTCCTTATGCACAGATTTTTTGTTGTAGGTTGTTATTTGGTAGTTCATCACGGGCGATTTGTGTGACGTCAACAGTGCGAACATCCCAGAGTTTTTCAATTTGATTAGTGATAAATGAGATAGGACGATCGCTATCTACAATGATTTCGACACTCGCGACATGGCTTTCATGATTTTGCGTCGCCGCGACTTGTTTGATGATGAAGCCACGATGGCGAATTACACGCAGAACACGCTCTAGTAAAACTGGCTTATCGTCCGCTTTAATATCGAGTAAGTATCTTTCCATGTTAGGTGTTCTCCAGCATGTCACTGTTCGAGGCACCCGGTGGAACGAGTGGCCATACATTCTCTTCTTCATCAATTAAGACATGAAGCAGGTAAGAAGTTTTGCTTGCCAACATCTCTTTTAGAGCCGGTTCAACTTCTTGTTTGGTGGTGATGGTTTTACCCGGGATATCGAACGCTTTAGCTAGCGTGATAAAGTCAGGGTTATCATCCAAAATGGTTTCACTGTGGCGCCCATCGAAAAACAGAGATTGCCACTGACGCACCATGCCTAAGCGTTGGTTGTTGAGTAGTACGATTTTGACTGGGATCTGACGACGCTTAAGTGTGCCAAGCTCTTGCACATTCATCATAAATGAACCATCACCAGTGATTAGGATCGACTGATCATCAGGGCGTGCGACGGCTGCCCCCATCGCGGCTGGCAGACCAAAACCCATAGTGCCAAGACCGGCTGAAGTGATGAAGTTTTGTGGTTCACGGGGCTGAATGTGCTGCGCTGCCCACATTTGGTGTTGACCGACATCGGTTGACACAATCGAGCTATCTGGCATTAAGTCGGAGAGCTGTTTAAGCAGTCCCGGTGCGTAAATTAGTTCACCCGGGTGGTCATAACGCCATTTAAAGCCACTACGAAGGCTTTCACTGTGTTTGACCCACGGCGTGATATCTTGAGTTAATTCAAGCAGTGGAAGGATAGTGTTGATTTCACCACGTAGAGGTGCGTGAGCGTGACGCAGCTTATGGATTTCTGCGGCATCGATATCAATATGGATAATTTTGGCACTCGGTGCGAAGGTGTCTAACTTGCCGGTTACTCGGTCGTCAAAACGCGCACCAACGGCAATTAATAAGTCACATTCTTGGACCACTAGGTTGGCCGCTTTGGTGCCATGCATGCCGAGCATGCCAAGATAATGCGGATCATGGCGCTCTATGGTGCCCAGTCCTTTTAAGGTACTGACCGTAGGCATTGGGTTAAGGCGCAGGAATTCACGAACAGAGTCAGTTGCATGGCCTAGTTGTACACCACCACCGACATACAAGACCGGTCGAGAGCTTTGCGAAAGTAGAATTTGCGCTTTGGCTATCGCGTCTACAGTAGCGACTGGCGTTGCTGGTGGAGTAAACGCCGGCAAATCCACCACTGGCGCTTGAGCCAGTTGCACGTCTTTGGCGATATCGACAATAACCGGCCCCGGACGCCCCGCCTTTGCCACTTCAAATGCTTCTGCAAGAGTGGGTGCAAGATCGTTGATATCGGTAACTAAGTAGCTGTGTTTAGTACATGAGAGGGACATACCAATCACATCCATCTCTTGGAACGCGTCGGTACCGATATGTGAGCTGGCCACCTGACCGGTGATGGCAACAAGTGGTATGGAATCCATAAACGCATCGGCCAGACCTGTCACTAGGTTGGTCGCACCCGGTCCGGATGTTGCCATACATACTGCGACGTCTTGGGTTGAGCGTGCCATACCAATTGCAGCCATAGCTGCGCCTTGCTCATGACGGCATAAGATGTGTTCGACACCGCCGTCATAGAGCGCATCGTAGATCGGCATGATTGCCCCGCCAGGGTAACCAAAGATTGTTTTGATGCCTTGTTGCTGTAACGCGGCAACGACTAACTGTGCACCTGTCATTGTCCGCCTCCTTCGCTACGTGAGTAGCATTCCTTGTGATTGTTGCACTTCATGTGCGCTCCCATTCTTCCTGTCACTACCTGCTCGAAGTCCTACGAGCTAAGTACTTGTTAGTTTTTAAATTGTTATCTGCACTGCATAAAAAATATTCGAAATAATTGTAAAAAAACCCCCGGACTTTTCAGTGCGGGGGTTTATCTAATTCTTGGCTTTGTTTCGCCCACTAGACCCCGCGCGATCCGATAATGACCACGATAATCAGGGCGATCAGAGAATGTAAGCGGGCGTTCAAGTTCATTATTAATTCTTTACTGTTGTGTTTGCGTAATATGATACGTCTAAATTTGCACCACTAGTGGTATCACATATTTCCGTTAATTGACAAGCAAAAAGTCATTCTTTTTTCACATTCTCTCAGCAACTCACCACGCTATATAACAATGGCGCTATAAAAATAAGCGATTTAATTAGCTGAGTAAATAAGGAAAAGTATGGGATTAGCGGTGGTTTATAGCCGAGCATCGGTGGGGGTTGAAGCCCCGCTGGTGACGGTGGAAGTGCACATCAGTAACGGTATGCCGGGGTTTGCTTTGGTCGGTTTGCCGGAAACCACGGTGAAAGAATCCCGCGATCGGGTGCGCAGTGCGATCCTCAATTCGCGCTTTGAATTTCCTGCCAAACGTATCACGGTAAATTTAGCGCCGGCGGATCTACCCAAAGAGGGCGGTCGGTTTGATTTGCCGATAGCACTGGGTATTTTGGCGGCTTCACAGCAAATTCCGTTACAAGCACTCAAAAACCAAGAGTTTGTCGGAGAGCTGGCGCTGTCAGGCGAACTTCGGGCGGTCAAAGGTGTGTTGCCTGCAGCCTTAACGGTGCAAAATCACGGGCGGAGCTTAGTGGTACCGCACGCCAATGGCGACCAAGCAGCGCTAGTGGGGAAAGAGATACATAAATCAGCACAAAGCCTCCTCGAGGTGTGCGCAGATCTCTGTGGTCAGCAAAAGCTGGCACTGCACCAAACGCCAGCATCGGTCGAAATGCCAAGTTTAACTCGCGATTTGCAAGATATTATCGGTCAGCAGCAGGGTAAGCGTGCGTTAGAAATCGCGGCGGCAGGTCATCATAATTTGTTGTTTCTCGGTCCTCCCGGTACCGGAAAAACCATGCTGGCTTCTCGGTTAAGTGACTTATTACCTGAGATGTCCAATCAAGAAGCGATGGAGTCAGCCTCGGTCGCGTCATTGACTCAACAAGAAATTAATCAATACAACTGGAAGCAGCGACCGTTTCGAGCTCCGCATCATTCCAGCTCAATGGCGGCGTTGGTGGGCGGTGGTTCAGTGCCCAGGCCGGGTGAGATCTCTCTAGCCCACAATGGCTTGCTGTTTCTTGACGAGATGCCTGAGTTTGAGCGCAAAGTGCTGGATGCGCTGCGCGAGCCGCTTGAATCAGGCGAGATCATTATCTCGCGCGCACAGGGTAAAACCCGTTTTCCCGCCCGTTTTCAACTAATCGGGGCGCTTAATCCCAGTCCGTCTGGTCACTATGATGCCAGCAAACCGCAAGGTAACAGCCAAGCGGCGCTGCGTTATCTGAGTCGTCTTTCTGGACCATTGCTTGATCGCTTTGATATGTCGATTGAAATCCCAGCCTTGCCCAAAGGGACATTAGCGGCTGGCGGTGAGCGAGGAGAAACCACTTCAGAAGTTAAGTGGCGCGTGTTGCAGGCGCGTGAGGTGATGTTTGCGCGTGGCGGTAAAGCGAATGCGCTGCTGGCGAGTAGAGAGATTGAGCGAGATTGCCGTTTAGATAAAAGTGATGCGCAATTTTTAGAGCAAGCTCTGCATCGACTTGGTCTATCGGTTCGAGCTTATCATCGCATCATTAAAGTCGCGCGCACCATTGCTGACTTGGCTGGTGAAGAACATATTGCTCGCCAACACCTTGCCGAAGCTTTAGGTTACCGTGCGATGGATCGCTTGTTGAAACATCTTCATGCTCAAGCGGTGTAACGACAGTCATTATTGTGAATAATAAAAAACCCACCAAAAGGTGGGTTTCACAAACCGTCATTAACTATGTAAATCAGTTAGCTGCGCAGATTAGAACTGGTAGTTCATACCCACAGACATGATCAGCTCATTCTTATCGTAGAAATCGATGTTTGAATCTGAGCTGTTAAAGCCAGCAAATGAGATGAATGACCAATCTTGCCAGTCCATTACGTTAGCGTATTCGTAAGCCGCGAATAGGCTCATTTCATCGTCTTCACGAGTTTGGTTAAATACTGGATTGTTCGCATCGTAATCACGAGTATCAAAACCAGCTGTTAGTGCAAATTGATGACGACCTAGGAACTTGAAGTAGCTCAGTTCCACACCGTAGCCTTTAAATGAGTTAGCATCACCATCCGCATCTGATTTGATGAATGATAGGCGTGGCTTAAGCATTGTGGTCTGGTCAACCATGTACTTGTAATCCGTTCTGAAGAAGAACGTGTCAGCATCGCGACGTAATGCGTCTCGATTTGCAATTACTTGTGGGTCTGCAGATGCAAAACCAGAGCGTTCACTTTCAACGTCTTTGGTCGCGTAAGCCATATCCACAGAGAACTTACTGCCGGCAATATTTTCTAGTTTTAGGCGGTATGCGTTGCCATCTTCATCGGTGGTTTGGCGATCTGTCGCTTTGTATGGGTCTGCCCATACTTCACCAGACATAATGGTTGGCAGAATCGACGCGTCGATGATCATGCCTGATGCTAGTTGGTATTTGTAACCCATCTCGAATGCAAGTGTACCAGTGGCGATATCTTCACGTGAGGTACCCATGTAAAACTGTTGATTTAGGTTATTACCGAAAGTGTAAGATAGGTTACCTAGTGGTAGCAGTAGACCGCCACTTACCGCATCATTGGTTTGACTTAATGTTGGATCTTTTAGGTCTTTGTTATCGTCGTGCGTATTTAGGTTTGACTCAACTGAGTAGAAACCTGTGCTTAGTGAGATCTCACCAGCGAAGCCTGCTGTGTCAGCAAGTTGTGCCCATGCAGAGCCACTCATAAGTGCTAATGCCACTAGAGAATATTTAACGTTCATGATTCCTCGATTATCTCAGCAATTGTCCCACTATAGTGTGAAGTGAAGTTGAGAAGAAAACCTCGTCGTTGTCAAAACAACAAATCTGACCAATTGGTTAGATATTTCAAACTTTGAGCGGGTTAGTATAATTGCATATCATTTTTTATTCGGCGCGAATTTTAACCTGATTTCTTATGTTGGCGTATCTATTATTTTTCATCAATGTATCGTTGGTCATTTTCAACTCGGCTGTGATGTCGCTAATCATCTGTTTGCTCGCGATATTTAAGTTGATAGTGCCAATAAAAACCGTCAGGTGCTGGATAACCTATAGTGCAAATCGAGTGATGTGGTTATGGGCGACCATCAATGGTGTGATCTTGCGAGCAACAAATGATGTCGAGTGGGATATCAAAGGCGTAAAGGGATTAAGCCAGGATGCGTGGTATTTGATGTTCTCTAACCACCGCAGTTGGACTGATATCGTGGTACTGTGTTACGTATTTAAAGACAGTATTCCAATGCCGAAATTCTTTCTTAAGCAGCAGTTGCTTTACGTGCCTTTCATCGGTATGGCGTGCTGGGCGTTGGATATGCCATTTATGCGCCGCTACTCACGTGAATATCTACTGCGTAATCCAGAAAAGCGCGGTCAGGACTTGCACACCACGCGCCGTTCTTGCGCTAAATTCAAACATATTCCTACCACAGTGGTGAACTACGTTGAGGGCACTCGCTTTACCGAGCAGAAACACGCCAAGAGTAAAGCCGGCTATCAGCATCTATTGCAACCCAAATCCGGTGGTATTGCCTACACGTTAGCTGCAATGGGAGAGCAGTTTGATCAGATTATCGATGTAACGTTGGCTTATCCTGATAATACTGAGCAGCCGTTTAAAGATATGCTGATGGGGCGAATGAAGCGGATTGTGGTTGATGTGGCGCTGCTGCCGATGGATGAGCAGGTTAGCGGTGATTACTTTAACGATAAGAAGTACAAACGCCAGTTTCAGCTTTGGTTGGGACAGGTGTGGCAGCGTAAAGATGCCAAGCTAGCCAGTATCTACCAGTCGGCGTCGCCACAATCCCAGCCGTCAGGCGAGCAAAGTGAATTGCCAGCGGGATTAAAAAAGGAGCCGTAGCTCCTTTTTGGTTAATTATTTTAGCGTTAGTAGGTAGTTAACTAGCGCGAAGTACTCGTCGATGCTGGTGATTGAGCCCGCTTCTACTAGGTACTTGTTGTTAACGATAACCGCTGGAACACCCGCTAGACCGCTGTCATTGAACTGTTTGTCCATACGACGCACCATCGAATCTACGGCGAAACCGTTGTAAGCAGCATCGAATTTCTTCGCATCGATACCTTCATCAAGGAAGATTTGACGAATTTCAGCTTCATTTTTCGGTGCTTTACGCATGTTGTGGATGCGGTTAAACATGATTGGCGCCATTTTGTCTTCCACTTTCAGCACGATCATCGTCGCGAAAGCTTTGCTCATTGGTAGACCCATTGATCCACCCATAAATGATACGTGGTTCTTTTGCAGTTTAACGCCTTCAGGAAGTTGCGCTTTCAACTGGCGAATGATTGGGTCAAAGGTATTACAGTGTGGGCAGTAGAATGAGAAAAACTCAGTCACCATTGGCTTTTTCGCTGGCTCAAGGTCTAGCACTTTGTAGTACTCGCCCTCGGTAAACTTAGCTGCCTGAACTGAGAAGCTCAGTATTAAAGTTGTAAATAGTGCAAACAGCTTTTTCATTATGTTCTCCATGTATTTGCTTATTTTACCATTGTGGCATCAGTGATAGTGGTGGCTCGTTGAGCACTGAAATTTGTTCCTTGAACGCCAACACCTGACTTTCCCAATACTTTGGATCATCAAACCAAGGAAAGGCAATTGGGAAGGCTGGATCCTGCCATCTTTTTGCTAACCATGCCATATAGTGCACCATACGTAGACCGCGCAATGGCTCAATTAGTTTCAATTCACTCATGTTGAAGTCACTAAATTCTTGGTAAGCCTCTAAAATAATGTCGAGCTGCATCAATTTATCCGCGCGGTCACCATTGAGTAGCATCCACAGATCTTGTACCGCAGGGCCATTGCGTGAGTCATCTAAGTCGACAAACATCGGACCATCACGCCAGAGGATATTACCTGGGTGGCAATCGCCATGTAAGCGTAAGATTTGACTTGGTTGTTGCCAATGTTGCTCTAATTGACCAATCAACATATCTAAGTCGTTGAAGAAGGCATTTTCGAGATGCATCGGAATAAACGGCGATTGCTGTAAGATCTCTCTTGGTTGGTAGAGATACTCTTGCAAGCTGATCGTCGGTCGATGAATAAAAGGCTGACGTGCGCCGACTTTATGGATACGACCTAAGAAACGACCAACCCCTTCAAGCTGCTCTAGGTTATCGACTTCAAATTGACGACCACCGACGCTGGCAAACAGAGCAAAAAGGTAACCCTGATATTCATGCAGTGTGTGGCCATTGATTTTGCATGGCGGCGCAACTGGAATTTCAGAGTCAATCAACTCCAAGGTGAAATCGTGTTCTTCTTGGATCTGTTCACGCGTCCAACGTTCAGGACGGTAGAACTTCACCACATAACGCACACGCTCTTCGTCGGTAAATTGATAAACGCGGTTTTCGTAACTGTTGAGGGCAAGAAAACCGGACTCTGCGCGCACGCCGATACTTTCGAGGGCGTACCACATGAAATCAGGGGTGAGCGCTTCAAAGTTAAATGCTGTTTCTGACATAGAAATAAAGGGCTCATTACTGAGCCCTTTCCGTATCCTTATTGGGTTAAGTCGGCTTATAAGTTCTTGAGGAACCTACTTTCTACCGTCACGGTAAACTGTTCACTGTCAGACAGTATAAACTGAATTGTTGAAACAGGAGAGTTGAGATTTTCAGGGTTGACGCCCAAGCTCATTGGCAGAGTCAGTACTTCACCAGGTGCGACTTGAATGGTCTGTTTGCCATACCAAGAGACATCATCTAAGCCGGTTACACTGAGTTTATATTGCTGAGCTTGCTGGGTTTTGTTGATGATTTTTAAGGTATAGGTGTTTTCAATTTCGCCAGCACCGTTTTCACGATAGAGTTGGTTGCGATCACGCAAAACGTTCATGCCAACGGGTTCAACCGTGGCAATTTGCGCAAAGAACAGACCGATAATCACCAGTAATACTGCGCCATAACCCAGCAGTTTTGGACGCATCACCTTAGTTTTATGCCCTGATAGGCGATGTTCGGTGGTGTAGTTAATTAGACCTTTCTCATATCCCATACGATCCATGGTTTGGTCACAGGCATCAATACATGCACCACAGTTGATGCATTCATATTGCAACCCGTCACGAATGTCGATTCCGGTCGGACATACCTGAACGCACAAGTTACAGTCGATACAGTCACCGAGTCCCAGTGCTTGCGGATCGGCTTTGCGTGAACGAGGTCCGCGGCTTTCACCTCGCTTGGTATCGTAACCTACGATAAAGGTATCTTTATCGAACATCGCTGACTGGAAGCGTGCATAAGGGCACATGTGGATGCAGACAATTGAACGCATCCAACCGGCGTTAGCATAGGTACAAGCGGCAAAAAATAGCACCCAAAACACCGGCCAAAAACCCGCGTTGAAGCTAAAAAAGTTCACCACTAATTCACGAATCGGCACAAAGTAACCGACAAAGGTCAGTCCGGTAATTAAGGCCACTGCAATCCAAGCTAAGTGCTTTACTCCTTTGCGCCACATAAGTTGAGGCGTGAGTTTACCGGAGTCTTGCTTACGGCGCTTATTGGCACTGCCCTCGAGTTTTTCTTCAAACCAGATATAGATAAAAGTCCAGACGGTTTGTGGGCAGAGATAGCCACACCATACCCGTCCTAGGAAGGTGGTGATAAAGAACAGCCCAAAGGCAGCAATCACAAATAGGGTCGCGAGTAGGGTTAAATCTTGCGGATAAAGCGTGGTGCCAAAGAAATTGAATTGTTGCTTACCAATGTCGAGCAAGATTGCTTGGCGTTCACCAAAGGGTAACCATGGAATTAAGCCAAACAACAGGAGTAAGAACCAGCCACCATAACGACGCAGTTTTTGAAACGTACCTTTGCTCTCGCGCACGTAAATGCGGTTATTGGGGTTAAAGCGATCGCCTTGCTCTTTGTGGGCTTTGGGGTTAAAAGTTTTGGGCGTCACATCCTTTACGTCAATCTTATCTTGACTCATTACGCTTCCTCTAGGCTTTCAATGGCGCAGTTTCTTATGTAGCGCTCTAGTTGAATGGTGCAGTAGTTCAGCGAGGCCTAACAAAATGTAGAGTTAGAGTGTTAGCTAGGCACTGAATACTTGAGACATTGCTATTTTAATTTTAGGGCTAATTTTCATTAGAAGAGAAAGTATACAGTTAATAACAAATCCATTTCTTTAACACTATCAACCTTTAACAATAATTATCCTTATTAAATCACTGGATTAATAGAGGATTTAACTAGCAGGTAATAAAAAAGCAGCCATTGGCTGCTTGAAGAGATTGAGACTTTGACTTTATTTGATGATGCCACGCGCTTTAAGAATCGCGGTTTTGAAATCATCTTCTTGGTCTTTTTTAAGGCCTGGGATCATTTCATCTTTCGCGCTGTTACGCATTTTAAGATGGTAAATCAGCACATCATCGGTCAAATCTGCAAGTTCGCCTTTGTAGCCAGCTTCTTTTGCTAGCTTAACGATAAACTGCAGTAGGTTGAGTTCTTGGTCTTTTTGCCACTCAGGGCCAATAAGTTCGAGCAACTCTTCGATGCGATGGCAATTCATTAACTTTCTCCACAATATTTATAATGATTTTCGGTCAAAGGTAACAAATCCATGCGGTAGATAGCAATCGACAATATTGTTCCAGAGAAGGATAGATAAGAAAAAAGCGCAGGAGTCTGCGCTTTTTCATTATGCCGCTTTAATTTCTTCGTTCGGAGTCGCAACCAAAATCGTTTGCTTCTCTACCAAAGTCATTGTCGGCGTAAGTTTTGGTGCGACAAACGCTTTGGTAAAACCACTGCGACGACGCATTGCACTACGGTTTGTGTGCGAAAACCTGACTGTTGTTGGGCGCATCTAATTACCTAACTGTCAGGCACATCCATTGCCAATGTTATGGCCTAATCAATCATGAGTTGAGCTTCATTGCTGAAGTTTGGCTCTTTCTGGCCTACGCCAATCCAAATGATTGAAGAGGGATTATGATATGAACAACATATCACTAATAGGTTAGCATTACGTAACAGTTTGGTCGATATCTGATCGCTTTTTAAGCAGTGTATGTCACTATAATTTTTGGGGTTTTTAGTTGGGTTGCGGTTCAGTATGTGCGCTAAATCATTGAAAAGCCGCTCGCAGTGGTGGTCGCTTAGTGAATAATATGCGATGGTGTGAAGAGTTCACTCACATGCCTAGTTTTTGGGCTATCTATGAGACAAACTCACTAAATAGTATACTTAAAGAGTTTGGCTTCGTTGTGTATCAAGGAGGAGTTTGATGTCGTTTTTTAAGAAAACCCTTGCCAGTTTTGGTATTGGTTCTGCCCAAGTTGATTCAGTCCTGCAACAAGAAGTGCTCTATCCGGGGCAGAAGGTTAATGTGACGATTCATGTCTATGGCGGTGCTACAGAGCAAGCCATCGACAACATCGAGTTAAAGCTATGCTGTCGTTATATTAAAGAAGTTCCGGTTAATCCCGATAAAGCGCAACATGAAACCACTAACAAACGCCGCGCACCACAAAGCTATGTGTTAGCGGAGTGGAACTTGCCTTATGCCTTTACTATTCATCCAGGTGAAACGCGTGACTTTGATGTGGAACTGGATGTGCCGTGGAATACGCCAATTACCATTGGTGACTCTAAAGTGTGGCTTGATACCGGTCTCGATATCGCGCTAGCCAAAGACCCAACTGATAAAGATATTCTTACCGTACGCCCTGACCCTCTCATGGATGGTATTTTGAGTGCGTTAGAAGCGCAAGGAATGCGTCTGCGTCAGGTTGAGTGTGAAGCGGTTGATGGTTTTGCTATGCCCTTCGTACAAGAGTTTGAATTTGTACCCACTACCGGCCCTTACCATGGGCGTTGGCGTGAGCTGGAGTTGGTAGCCTATCGTGAAGATCAACAACTGAAACTGTGGTTTGAGGTCGATAGACATCGAGAGGGCGCGCGCGGCATGCTGGCATCTCTGCTGGGGGTTGGTCAGCTAAAACGTGAATTGACTATCCCATTGACCACTGAGCCTAAAGCGGCGGGTCAACAAGTGCTGGAGTATCTTGACGTCACTTGCTAGCGAAACCATAACAAACTACAACCACTTTGGGCTTACACGTGTAAGCTAAATGTGCCATACTCGGGATTCGTGTTGCAGCCAATCCCGAGCGATAGTTATGTCCGACGATAATCAAAATGCGGCTTATAGCGTCAAAGAAGAGATCGCCAATACCATTACTCATGCTATCGGCATGGTGCTAGGTATTGTTGGTCTGGTATTGCTATTGATCAAAGCCATCGACCATCATGCCGATGCGTTGACTATCACCAGTATGAGCATTTATGGGGGCAGTATTATTGTGCTGTTTCTTGCTTCCACTCTTTATCATGCGATTCCGTACCGTAAAGCCAAGCGAGCGCTTAAGACTTTTGACCACTGTGCGATCTATCTGCTGATAGCGGGCAGTTATACCCCATTTTTGTTAGTCAGCCTGCGCACACCACTGGCGATTGGTTTGATGATCGTGATTTGGTCGATCGCTTTGGTCGGCATCATTATGAAACTGGTCTTTGTTTATCGCTTTAAGCGACTCTCTCTGGTGACCTATTTGATGATGGGCTGGCTATCGTTAGTGGTGATCTACCAGTTGGCGATGAATTTAGCTTGGGAAGGCTTAACGCTGTTAGCGGTAGGTGGACTGATTTATTCGCTAGGGGTGATTTTCTATGTGGCGAAACGCATCCCTTACAATCATGCCATCTGGCATGGCTTTGTTTTAGCAGGATGCGCTTGTCATTTCTTTGCTATTTATTACTTTGTTCAGCCAGTGTGAGACTGGCTGACAAGTTAACGTTTCCAGAAGGCAGGGAAGAACAACACCAAAATGGTGAGGATCTCCAAGCGGCCCATCAACATACCAAAACTTAAAATCCATTTGGCGGTATCCGGTAGCGAAGAGAAGTTGCCGGTTGGTCCGATAACGGTACCCATACCAGGACCGACGTTTGCTACTGCGGTGATAGAGCCAGAAATACTGGTCACCGGATCGAGCCCTAAAGCACTTAAGCTGCCAGCCACAACAATGATGGTAATGAAATAGGTCAAACAGAAGGCGACAACTGAGCGCACAATATCATCATTAACCGGACGATGGTTGTAGCGCTGAATAAACACCCCTGATGGGTGAATCAGTTTCATGATCTGTTTGTTCAGTAGCGTCATTGCGATCTGGAAGCGGAAGATTTTCATCCCGCCAGAGGTTGAGCCCGAACACGCCCCCACCATCAGTAAGAAGAAAAACAGTGTGCCAGGCAGTGCGCCCCAGGCGGTAAAATCTTCTAAGCCAAAACCGGTCGTCGTCACCACAGAAATGATGTTGAACAGCGAAACGCGTACCGCATCCAGCACGGTGTAATCATTGCGAATCACCAGCCATGTGCTGATCACCACGCCTGTTGCCAATACTAAGTAAGTAAAGCCACGCACTTGAGCGTCTTTCAGTAGAATGCTCGGCTTGCGTTTGGTAAGGGCAGAGACAAACAGTAAGAAAGGCAGACCACCAAGGAACATGAATAGCGTTGCGTTCCAATGTGCACCGTGGGAAAAGTGGTTCATTGAGCCATCAGAGGTGGAGTAACCACCGGTGGATAGCGTAGTGAATGAGTGGTTGATTGCTTCAAACAGGTCCATGCCGGACAGTAAGAAACCAAGCATGCACAAACCGGTTAGCGTTACATAAACCAAGACGATGTTTTTCGCGACGGTTTTTGCGCGTGGGCTACTTTTATCTGACCAATCGGAAGACTCGGTTTGGAATAATTTCATACCACCGACGTTAAGCATCGGTAGGATGGCTACTGCCATTACGATAAAGCCAATACCACCAAGCCATTGCAAGATAGAGCGCCACAATAAAATACTCGGCGCCATGCTATCTAAGCCACTTAACACGGTTGAGCCGGTAGTGGTGATGCCCGACATGGTCTCAAAGTAGGCGTCAGTAAAGCTAATGTGGTTGATAAACACAAACGGCAGCGCTGCAAATGCACTGGCAATGGTCCACACCAAACTGGTGATGAGGAACATATCGCGCACGCTGAGTTTAAAGGTCGCGGTGCGACCTATGGTTAAGCAGAAAAAAGCCACCACGTGCGTGATCAAGACCGATTGACCAAACTCGATGAAACCCGAGGTGCCAGAGAAAAATGCCACTAAGGTGGGTACGTACATAAATAGGGCGAGTTTAGACAGTACTAACCCTATCACGAACAGTACGGGACGAAAATTAACCATGTTGAACAGCGCCTTAGAGGAAGAACGGACTCGGCTGGAAGAGTGTCTCTACATCAGGGACATACTTCTTATCGACCAAGAACATTACGACGTGGTCATCTTGTTCGATAACCGTTCTATCGTGGGCAATCAGTACTTCTTCACCACGCACAATCGCACCAATGGTGGTGCCTGGTGGCAGTTTAATATCGCCAATCGCGCGACCGACCACTTTCGAGGTGCTCTCATCACCGTGGGCAATCGCTTCGATTGCTTCTGCAGCGCCGCGGCGCAGTGAAGATACGTTAACAATATCAGCACGACGCACGTGAGTGAGTAGGGCAGAGATGGTGGCTTGCTGCGGTGAGATTGCGACATCGATGACGCCACCCTGTACCAAGTCGACGTAAGCACCGCGTTGGATCAGTACCATTACCTTCTTCGCACCCATACGTTTGGCAAGCATGGCTGACATGATGTTGGTTTCATCTTCGTTAGTCAGGGCAATGAATACATCCACTTGGTCGATGTTTTCTTCGGTCAGTAGCTCTTGGTCTGCGGCGTCACCACAGAATACAATGGTGTTTTCCAGCTCTTCTGAGAGACGTTCAGCGCGCTGGTAATTACGCTCAATCAGCTTAACGCTGTAGTTTTGTTCAAGGCGTCTAGCTAAGCTGGCTCCGATGTTACCACCCCCGACAATCATGATGCGACGGTATGGTTTTTCGAGGCGTTGCAGTTCACTCATTACGGAGCGAATGTGGTTGCTTGCTGCAACGAAGAAAACTTCATCGTCTGCTTCAATAATGGTGGTGCCTTGCGGACGAATAGGACGACCTTGACGGAAAATCGCAGCAACACGGGTATCAATGTGCGGCATGTGCTCACGCAGAGCGGAGAGTGCATTACCCACTAATGGACCGCCATAGTAGGCTTTAACCGCAACTAAGCTAACTTTTTGCTCAGCAAAGCTGACTACTTGCAGGGCGCCTGGATATTGGATCAGACGTTCAATGTAACTCGTGACGAGTTCTTCAGGAGCGATAAGGTGGTCAACGGGCACTGCGCCAGATTGGAATAGCGCTTCTTTTTCAGCAAGGTATTGAGGGGAACGAATACGAGCAATTCGATTGGGCGTGTTAAACAGAGAAAACGCTACTTGGCAGGCCGCCATGTTGGTTTCATCAGTGTTGGTCACCGCGACCAGCATATCGGCATCTTGCGCCCCTGCTTCGCGCAGTACATCTGGGTGACTTGCATGACCATTTACAACACGTAAATCATATTTATCTTGCAGTTCACGTAGTCGGTCACTGTCTTTATCGACGATGGTGATATCGTTATTTTCACCAACAAGGTTTTCTGCCAAAGTACCGCCAACCTGACCTGCGCCAAGAATGATGATCTTCATATTCTTATCTCATTTTGTTACTGAAATACCCATAAGGCTATTGTGGTTAATATATATTAACTCTTACCTACTAGGTATAGTTCGTATTCCAATGCCTTGAAAATAAAAGTGAAACCTATAAAGAATAAGTTTCACTTTTATGACAGAACTAGGCTTTTTTGGTCATTACTGCGTAGTAGAAACCATCCATATCGTCTTCACCTGGAAGGATTTGACGACCAGGGTTGTCGCTCTCTGAGCCTTGCAGCTGTGCATCTTTAGTGCGCTCAAGGAAAGCTTTCACCTGTAGTTTGTTCTCTTGCGGGGTGATAGAGCAAGTTGCGTAAACTAAGGTTCCGCCTGGTTTTAGTTGTTGCCACATCGCATCAATGATTTCACTTTGCAGTTCAGCCAATGCGTCGATGTCGTCAGCGCGACGTAGCCACTTGATGTCTGGGTGACGACGAATGACACCGGTTGCCGAACATGGTGCATCCAATAGAATGCGATCGAACTGTTCGCCGTGCCACCAATCTTGTGGTTTGCGCGCGTCGCCACAAATCACTTCTGCTTGAAGGTTAAGGCGCTTAAGGTTGTCGTGCACACGTTTTAGACGTGAGTCATCACAGTCGATTGCGACCACTTGTGCATCTTTGGTGCGCTCAAGAATGTGTGCCGTTTTACCACCTGGTGCAGCGCAGCAATCTAGAATCAGTTCACCATCTTGCGGGGTTAGGTAATCAAGTGACAACTGAGCCGCGGCATCTTGGACCGATACCCAGCCTTTTTCAAAACCTGGCAGCTTAATGACATCACAAGGCGCAGCGAGTTTCAGAGCGTCAGCCGCTTGTGGATGAAGGCTAGTTTCGATGCCTTCTTTATCGAGTAGCGCTTGGTATTCATCACGGCTATGGTGCTGGTGGTTCACACGTAGCCACATTGGCGCTTTGCTGTTGTTGGCTTCAACAATGTTTTGCCACTGCTCTGGATACGCTTGTTGCAGCAGTTTCAGTAACCAACTTGGGTGACCGTATTTGCCTGCGTTGTGGCTAACGGCTTGCTCATCCAATTGCTCTTGATTGCGTTGGTAGTTACGTAATACCGCATTGATTAAGCCACGTAGGCGCGGACCTTTAAGATCTTTGGTACCCTCGACGGTTTCGCCAACCGCTGCGTGAGCAGGAATACGCATAAAGCTCAGCTGGTAAATACCCACAAGGATTAGGTGGTGGAAGACACGTTGTTTGCCTTTTAGCGGCTTGTCCATCAACTCATTGGCGATAGATTCTAAGCGAGGCAAGTAACGCAGCGCACCGTAGCAAATCTCTTGTAATAGAGCATGGTCACGAGGTCGAATCTGCTGTTGAGCCGCAGGAAGGGCGTTAGAGAGTGATTGACCTTTGTCGACAACTTGGAAAAGGACATTAGCTGCCGCAGCGCGAACATTCATGTTGAATACCTTAAAGTAAAGGAGGGCATCTCTGCCCTCAAAAAGTTCTTATATACCTACCTGTTGCTCGGCAGGTATTGTCACCATTGCGCGGATTACGCATTGGTTTTGGTTTGAATTAAGCCAGTTGGCTGCCTACTTCAAACCAAGCCGCACGTGAGTTCAGAATATCTTGAACCGACATGGCTTTTTTACCTGGTACTTGCAGTTGCTCTAGTACCAATACGCCATTGCCTGTTGCCACATAGATACCTGATTTATCCGCTTGGATAATCGTACCCGCAGGTTTATTGCTACTTTGCTCTGCGACACGGCTTTGCCATACTTTGATGCTGTTTTCCGCTACTTCAAAGTGGCTCATTGGCCATGGGTTAAAAGCACGTACACAGCGTTCAATGTGCGCCGCGTCGTCATTCCAGTCAATGCGCGCTTCTTCTTTGCTTAGTTTTTTCGCGTAGTTCGCAAGCTCATCATCTTGCTTAACTGGTACGGCTTTACCTGTTGCGATATCGGCTAAACAATCAACCAATGCAACAGGACCAAGTTCAGCAAGTTTTTCGTACATTGATGCGCTAGTATCGCTTGCTTCGATTGGTAGCGTCGCGATTTTTAGCATATCACCAGTATCAAGACCGATGTCCATCTGCATAATGGTTACGCCTGTTTCGGTATCACCCGCCCAAATTGAACGTTGGATAGGTGCAGCGCCACGCCAGCGTGGAAGAATCGAACCATGCACATTGATACAGCCCAATTTCGGCGTATCTAGAACTACTTGAGGTAGTAGAAGGCCGTATGCTACTACCACCATTAGATCCGCATTAAGGTCGGCTAATTCTTGCTTAGCTTCGTCTGACTTAAAGTTTTCTGGTTGGTATACCGGAATGTTGTGCTCAACCGCGATCTGTTTTACCGCGCTCGCAGTCAATTTCTTACCGCGACCTGCTGGGCGGTCTGGCTGTGTGTAGACAGCAATAACTTCGTGCTCCGAAGACAACAACGCCGCCAAATGACGGGCGGCGAAGTCCGGAGTACCTGCAAATACAATACGTAAAGGCTTGCTCAAGGTACCTTCCTTCTTACTAATTCTGTCGCGACTTAACGTTGCTTGTCGTTAAAGCGTTTGATTTTCGCTAGCTTGTCTTGAATACGCTTACGCTTTAGTGGCGATAGGTAATCAACGAATAGCTTGCCTTCTAGGTGATCCAGTTCGTGTTGAACACAAATCGCCAGTAGGTCGTCCGCTTCGAAAGTGTATTCTTCACCGTCGCGGTTTAGTGCTTTAACGGTCACTTCTGCTGCGCGTGGCACAAGAGCGCGAGCACCAGGAACTGAAAGACACCCTTCTTCAATGCCATCTTCGCCGCGTTTCTCTAGAATTTCAGGGTTAATAAGCACCATTGGCTCATTACGGTTTTCTGAAATATCGATAACTACGATACGCTGGTGAACATCAACTTGCGTCGCAGCAAGACCGATACCTTCTTCGTCGTACATGGTTTCAATCATGTCGTCGACGATTTTTTGAATTTCTGGAGTCACAGCTTCTACTGGCTTAGCCACAGTGCGAAGGCGATCATCTGGGAATGTTAATACTTGTAATACAGACATATTCACTCGAAATATTGATTTGTGCCGAATCGAGATTACCTCGTTGGCTCAATTCTAGACATTTTAGACCTCAAATGACAGCATCAATACGCTTTTTGAGGTGCTTTTCTGTCGATAAAGTAACCACCTTTGTTGTCAGGTTTATTAACGAATCAATACAAGGAGTGGGTTATGCATTGGCGATACACTAAGCTTCTTTTGCTGGTTACACTACTGTTTTTGCAGCTCCCAAGCTATGCTCAGCAAGCGCCTGAGGTTAAAACGACAGTTAAACTAATCCCCAAAATTCGTCCTCTCGATGCAAATCAAACAGTGCTGCCAACTGAGTCGGCTGCCGATAGCTTGGCATTGGTGCTCTCATCACAACAGTTGCGAGACGCTGCGCGGGTGATTGGACTTAACCATGGTAAGCATTACATCACTGACCAAGATCGGCTCTTTATTACTGGCGCGCAGAGCCAAACTCGCTGGGGAATCTATCATCCAACCCAAAGCTACTCACAAGATGAGTCAGAATTCGTCCAGCTAAAAGTGGTCGCATGGGCTGAGTTGCAAGAGAGCGGGGAAAAGATGTCGCGTTTGCAGATCACTCGTTTACTACAAGAAGTGCGGGCTGATGATATTGCGCTACCGATAGAGTGGAGTGAGCGTCGTGACTGAACAAGCATTGCGAGCTTGGTTAACGCTCTATTTCACGCCAAGATTAGGGGGGAAGGGGTTACAAAAATTGCTCGCTAAAGCGAGCCCGAATGATTTGCTCTGTTGGGATGGCGCGCAACTGCAAGCGGCAGGGCTTTCTAGCGCGCAAGTCGCTTTTATTCAGCGAGCCAGTCATGACTATATTGAGCAGTGCTTACGCTGGCGAGATGAAGCGCCTCATCACCATATCATTACTCTTGATGACCCACGTTATCCACCACTGTTAGCGCAGGTACCAGTGCCACCCCCTCTATTATTTGTCAAAGGTGAACTCACCAGCTTGAGTTCGCCACAAATCGCGATCGTCGGCAGTCGCCACGCTACGATCGATGGTTTGCAGAGCGCTAAGCATTTTGCGCGAGCCATGGTGGAGCAGGGTTTGATAGTGACTAGCGGTTTAGCGCTGGGTGTCGATGGTCATGCCCACGATGGTGCGCTGCAAGGTGGTGGTCAAACTGTGGCGGTATTAGGCTGCGGACTCAATACCATCTATCCGGCGCGGCATAAACAATTGGCAATGCGAATTGAGCAACAAGGTGCGTTGGTTTCGGAGTTTCACCCCAACATCTCGCCCAAAGGCGCCAATTTTCCCCGTCGTAATCGTATTATCAGCGGTTTGTCATTGGGGGTTTTGGTGGTGGAAGCAACTGAGCGAAGTGGTTCTTTGATTACTGCTCGTTATGCTGCTGAGCAAGGACGAGACGTGTTTGCTTTGCCGGGCTCAATACATACGCCCCAAGCCAAGGGGTGCAATCAGTTGATCAAGCAAGGGGCTGCGTTAATCCAAACCGTTGATGACATCGTAAATGAAATAGAGCACCTGCTACTGTGGTCTAATAATTATCAGGCTAGATTAGACGCTGATGACGTGATTGAAAAAGAAGCGAAAGAACAATTGCCATTTGCCGATCTTCTAGCTAACGTAGGCAAAGAAGTAACACCAGTTGATATTCTGGCACAAAGGACCAATATTCCTGTGCAAGAGGTCATGATGCAGCTGTTAGAGCTCGAGCTCTTAGGGCATGTTGTTGCGGTTTCCGGTGGCTATATTCGAAAGGGGAGGGGCTAGCTATGATGATGGATATCCTTATGTATCTATTTGAAACTTACATCCATAGCGATGCAGAGTTACAGGTCAATCAAGATGAGCTTGAAGATGAATTGCTTCGAGCGGGTTTTGATCAAAAAGACATTTATAAAGCCCTTGTCTGGTTAGAAGAGTTGGCAGCCTTGCAACAAGGTGAGCTTGATTCAGCGATCTCAGTCAGTGGTGCAATGTCGACGCGTATTTACACCGCGCGTGAGATGGACCGCTTAGATCTTGAGTGTCGTGGCTTTTTGATGTTCTTGGAGCAAGTGAGTGTGCTGACCACAGAAACTCGTGAGATGGTGATTGATCGAGTGATGGGTTTAGAGACCGATGAGTTTGAACTCGAAGATCTCAAATGGATTGTGTTAATGGTGCTATTTAATGTGCCGGGCAATGAAAATGCCTACACGCTTATGGAAGAGCTGTTGTATACCAAAGAACAAGGTATTCTTCACTAACTTAGGCAGAACGCACCTATTTATATGAGTAGTAAAATCGACCAACAACTGTTTTCTGCCCATGAGCACGCCCTAGAACACCAAGCTTGTCCTAAATGTCAGGAACAGCAGCGTGAGGGCGAGTTGCATTTGCGCCACGGTAAACATGGTCCCTTTTTAGGTTGTAGCCTCTACCCGGAGTGCGACTACATTAAACCGCTGCACCAAAACGATGGTCATATCATCAAAGAGCTTGGTGTGCCCTGTCCACAATGTGGCAATGAAATGGTGCTGCGCCAAGGTCGTTACGGGATGTTTATCGGCTGTAGTCACTACCCAGAGTGTCATCACATTGAATCTCTGGAGCACAACGAACAGCCAGAGCAGAATGCGCAGATTACTTGCCCTGAGTGCAGCAAAGGTCACCTAGTTGAACGTAAAACACGCTTTGGTAAGCTGTTTTACGCCTGTGATAACTATCCGAAGTGCAAATTTGCCGTTAATCAGCCACCTGTGGCTGGCAAATGTCAGGCATGCGGTTTTCCGCTGTTAGTGGAAAAGAAGCTCGCTAGCGGAAATAGATTGCAGTGTGCCGACCGGAAATGTCAGCACACTCAAACAGACGGCTGATGCTTCGTTATGATAAATATAAAAAGCGACGGTTTAACGTCGCTTTTTAATAGATGTTGATAAGATACTGACTAGGTTCAGTTAAGCTGAAAATTGTTTAGCAAAATCATGGATAGCAGGAAATGCCTCACTGTCCAATACATCCGCTAAGGCAAAGAGTCTGCGTTGCAGCTCACCACTGTAGTCACCACTAACGTTGATATGCCCCATCTTGCGACCCGCACGTTTTTCCTTGCCATACCAGTGAATGTGACAGCCTGGCATTGATAGTAGTTCTGCTGGTAAGGTGTCTTCACCGAGGATGTTGATCATTGCCGTCTCACGCACCAGTTTGGTGCTACCTAATGGTAGACCGCAGACTGCACGAAGGTGGTTTTCAAATTGGCAAGTTTCTGCGCCTTGCTGGGTCCAGTGACCTGAGTTATGCACTCGCGGAGCTATCTCATTGACTAATAGCTGGCCATCAAGGTCAAAAAACTCCAGTGCCAATACACCCACGTAATCTAAGCTGTCTGCTACTGCGGTAAACATTTGTTGCGCTTGTTCTTGCAGCGCTTGATCGGCGATAGCGGTAGAAAGACTCAATACACCATTGGTGTGAACGTTTTCAGCTAATGGGTAGACTGCAATCGAGCCATCTTTACCACGAGCACCAACTAATGAGACTTCACGTTGGAAAGGCACAAACTGCTCAGCCACAATGGCTTGGTTATCGCTGCTTGCGATGCAATCTGCCATTTGCAGCCAGATAGTCTCGATGTCTGCGGCATCTTTTAAACGCCACTGTCCTTTGCCGTCGTAGCCACCAAGTGCGCTCTTTAGCACCATCGGAATACCCACATGTTCAATTGCGTGGGTAAAATCTTCACGAGTGTTAATCACTGCATACTTAGCGTTACGTACCCCAGCGTTATCCAAGAGTGCTTTTTCAATACGGCGATCGCCGCCAGCTCTGATCGCGGCCGTTGAAGGGAGAAACTTGCCGCTTTGTTCACACAGATCGAGAATATGATGCGGGATATGCTCAAACTCAGCGGTGATCACATCGGCGCTGGCAATCGCGTTGTCTAAGCCGCTGCCAAGTACAGTTTGCGTTAATGGATGAACAATATTGCCGTTACCGACATCATAAGCCGACAGTTCGATATTCAGCGGTGCACCAGCCAGTGACATCATTCGCGCCAGCTGACCTGAGCCTAAAACCAAAACGTGCATGGATTAATCCTCTGCTGGGTTTGAGTTTGCTAGTACAGTTTCGGTTTGCTCGTTACGGAAAGCTTCTACTTTCGCCATCACTTCTTCATCATGAGTACCGATGATTTGTGCCGCGAGAATACCTGCGTTGGCTGCGCCTGCTTCACCAATCGCCAGTGTACCGACCGCAATGCCTTTTGGCATTTGTACGATTGATAGCAGTGAATCCATGCCTTTTAGTGCACGAGATTGCACCGGTACGCCCAACACTGGCAAGCTAGTAAAGGCCGCCGTCATGCCCGGTAAGTGTGCGGCGCCGCCAGCGCCAGCGATAATGACTTTGATGCCGCGCTCTTTTGCGCTGGTGGCGTATTCTGCTAGCAGTTGAGGGGTTCGGTGCGCAGAAACCACTTTGGTTTCATAGCTCACGCCAAATGTGTCGAGCATTTCTGCTGCAAGTTTCATGGTTGGCCAATCCGATTTTGAACCCATGATAATACCGACTTTCATCTCACACTCCTTCAAGCTGCTACTGGGGAATACCAAGTTAATTTGTGCGCATTATACGAGTATTTTTAGCTCAAGCAAACGTTTGCGCGAGGTAAAAATCGAATTGACACATTTAATAAAAAAATTGCTTTAGTCAGCGCGGCAGATTGTTAGTAAACTGAACAAAAATGTTAACATACCATTCCAACTAGACGTCGCAGTGTGATGAACTCAGGAAAAGCTCGCTTCAAGGCACACGATGGAGACGCTTTTTTTGCACTTCGCTTTGCGTCGTTTCGGTATCGAAATTAGAAAGGAAACTTGAGTGGATAACTTTGAGCAAGCGCTGAGAGCATTGCAGCAAGGTGAAGTGATTGCCTATCCAACCGAAGGTGTATTCGGTGTTGGCTGTGATCCTGATAGCCCGCAAGCGATTGAAAAACTATTGACCTTAAAGCAGCGTCCTGTCGAAAAAGGATTGATTCTGATTGCGGCGAGCTATGAGCAGTTATTGCCTTATATTGATGAATCACAGCTGACAGAAGAACAATTGCAAACGGTGAAAGCTTCTTGGCCTGGTCCTTATACTTGGATTATGCCGGCAAGTGATAAGGTCTCTGATTGGGTCTCGGGTCAGTTTGATTCGATCGCAGTACGAGTGACCGCTCACCCATTGGTACAAAAAATCTGCCTAGCGTTTGGTAAACCGCTGACTTCTACCAGTGCCAACCTTTCTGGTTTGCCACCGTGTATGACGACGGAAGAAGTCGAATCGCAACTTGGTGACCAGTTAGTTGCCATTTTGCGTGGCGAAACCAGCGGTCGCGATAAACCGAGTGAAATTCGTGACGCAAAAACGCTAAAAGTGCTAAGACAAGGATAAGAACAAAGGAAGCCAAGATGCCAACTTCAATTGATAAACACGCAGTAAAACAGTTCTTAATGGCGCTGCAAGATCAAATTTGTACCCAGTTAGAAAGCGCTGATGGTAAAGCGAGCTTTGAAGAGGATGCTTGGCAACGTCAGCCTGGCGAACGTTTGGCTGGTGGTGGTCGAACTCGTGTGATGACCAATGGCGCGGTGTTTGAACAAGGTGGGGTGAACTTTTCTCATGTTAGTGGAAAAGAGATGCCTGCATCAGCGACCGCACATCGACCTGAGTTGGCAGGGCGTAGTTTTGAAGCGATGGGAGTCTCTTTGGTTATGCACCCTCATAACCCTTATGTGCCGACATCCCATGCTAATGTGCGTTTCTTTATTGCTGAGAAAGAGGGTGAAGCGCCTATTTGGTGGTTTGGCGGTGGGTTTGACCTTACACCTTTTTACCCATTTGAAGAAGATTGTGTTTATTGGCACAACACGGCGAAAGAAATTTGTGCACCGTTTGGTGATGATATTTATGCCGAGCATAAGGCATGGTGTGATAAGTACTTTTATTTACCACACCGTAATGAGACTCGTGGTATCGGTGGCTTGTTCTTCGATGATCTCAATCAGTGGGAGTTTGAAAAGTGTTTTGCCTACATCAAAGCAGTAGGAGAGGGTTACACGCAAGCTTATTTGCCAATTGTTGAGCGTCGTAAAACGACCTCTTACGGTGTCCGAGAAAGACAGTTCCAGCTGTATCGTCGTGGACGCTACGTTGAATTTAACCTCGTCTTTGACCGTGGCACCTTGTTTGGCTTACAAAGTGGTGGACGTACCGAATCAATTTTGATGTCAATGCCACCAATGGCTCGCTGGGAATATGGCTACCAGCCGGAAGCGGGTTCTACCGAGGCTGCACTTTATGAGCATTACCTCAAGCCAAGAGAGTGGTAACGCTTTTCTCCTTATATAGATAATGATAGGGTCAATGTCGACCCTATTTTGTTTTTGGTGATAAGGATATGACACAACAAATTGATCGCTACGCTGTTTTTGGTAATCCCATTGGACACAGTAAATCGCCATTTATTCACACTCTGTTTGCCCGCCAAACTAGCCAGCCTTTGACTTATACTGCGGAACTGGCACCAGTGGATGGTTTTAAACATGCCGCTGAGATGTTTTTCGCCCAAGGTGGTCGTGGTTGTAATATTACGATGCCATTCAAAGAAGATGCCTATCAGTTTGCTGATCGACTTACCGCCCGTGCTGAGTTAGCAGGAGCGGTCAATACCCTAAAGAAGCTTGATGATGGCATTATTATTGGTGATAACACTGATGGTGCAGGTTTGGTGCTGGACTTGCAAAACTACCAAGTACCACTGACCGATGCACGTATTCTGATCATTGGTGCGGGTGGCGCGGCGCGAGGTGTCATTCAACCATTATTAGAGTTAAAGCCTCAGCAAATCGTTATAACCAATCGAACCTTTAGTAAAGCTGAGCAGCTTGCCAATATGTTTACCGAGTTAGGCTCGATTCAAGCTGTGGCGATGGACCAAGTACTAAGCGGTTTTGATCTAGTGATTAACTCAACGTCTGCTAGTTTGAGTGGCGAGTTACCGGATATCTCTCCAGCAATCTTTACCCCAACGACCATTGCTTATGACATGATGTATGGACAAGGTAAGACGGCGTTTAACCAATGGGCACTAGAACTAGGCGTTGCTCAGGCATATGACGGATTAGGTATGTTGGTCGGCCAAGCCGCAGAAAGTTTTATGTTGTGGCGAGGTTTAAGGCCGGGTACAAAGCAAATCTTACGCGAATTACGCAAGAATTTAGAAGGTATGTAATGAATCAATCGATTCTATTCCCAGATATTCAAGACTGGGATGATGGGTTGAACGGGGTAAAGTTTCCTGCTCAACAAGCCGGAGCATTAATTGAATGTGTGGTGTCATTAGAGTATTTGAGTTCACTGGCGAGTGAGCCTCTGACAACTGCCCAACAAGCCTTAGCGGTTTTTGAACAAAATCGCTTTGAAATCGAAGAGCTTGCTGAACAGTTAATAGAAGAGGAAGAGTACAACGTTGCAGGCTTAATTGAACTTAAGGCGTAATATTCTCAACTTGATGTAAGTAGTCTTCTTTATTCTGTACATAGTTATTGGCAGATTTAAGTAAAAAAGCACGTTCTTCTTCTTTTAATGGGCGTGCTTGTTTTACTGGACTACCCACATAGAGAAAACCAGTTTCTAATCTTTTTCCGGGTGGAACTAAACTGCCTGCACCAATCATCACCTCTTCTTCTATTACCGCACCATCAAGCACTATCGTACCCATACCAACTAAAACGCGATCTTTGATAATACAGCCGTGCAGCATAACTTTATGCCCGACAGTGACATCATTACCGATGATCAACGGATAGCCGGATGGATTTTGCGCATTTTTGTGGGTGACGTGTAAAACTGACCCATCTTGAATATTGGTGCGCTCACCGATCTCGATATGGTTTACATCTCCGCGAGCTGCGACCAGCGGCCAAATACTAGAATCATCGCCGATAGTGATATCACCAACTAAAACTGAACTACTATCTATATAGACGCGTTGACCAATCGATGGGGCAATGCCTTTATAGCTGCGTAATGAACTCATTTTTGCTCCTGAATAGATGTTTCAAGCCTAATATAGCCATGATTTTGCCAAGAAGAGTTGAAGAAATAGGCGTTTGTGACTATAAAATGCCCAAATGATAAAGAAATCAAAAAAAACCGCAAAAAGGGCTTGCCAATGTGACGGCGATCTCTATAATGCCACCTCGTTGACACGGCAAAGCTTCGAAAGAAACGAAAGCCAAGTTGACATGGTCACTTAGCCAAGCGAAACGCTTGAAAAAAAGTTTGAAAAAAGTGGTTGACACTAAACTTTATCTCGCTAAAATGACCGCCTCTTCCGAAGTGATGTGAGTCACAAAGAAGAAAGCTCTTTAACAATATAAACCTATCAATCTGTGTGGGCACTCGTTGATGATAATCCAAATAGATACTTCGGTATCAAATTAGATTTCAATGAACTGAGTGACCAATTGATACTTCGGTATCAGCACAGTCAATTCATTATCGTTCTGTTGGAACGATAATAGCTTTAAAATTACTTCTTACTTTCGGGTAAG
>NZ_JADILO010000016.1 GCF_015278125.1 Vibrio fluminensis | reverse complement strand
GTTCCATCGTTACCATTTCCAGTTCGTATTGTTGCGGAGTCGGTTCTTGAAGCATATCGGAGTATCCATATTTCGATACCCCTATTAGATCAAAGGTCTAGCTCGAAAGCTAGACCTTTGTCAGCAGTCTGAACCGGTGCTTGCACCGGTTTTTCCTCTTAATAATCTTAGCTAGCTACAACATCTGCTTCGCTTGATTGAGTGCATAAATGACTGAAGCTCGATCTAAATCAGGGTTCTGTGATTCAAGTAACTGGGTCCATATTTCGACAGCCTGAGAATAGCGCAAACTAATATAGTGATCGCTGGCGAGCAACGTAAGCGCAGTCACATTGTCACTATCTAGTTGCAGAGCTTTATCAAGTAACAACCGTACCTCTTTCGTCATCTGTTGCTTTTGCTGGTAATACAAAGCACTCGCTTTAGCAGAAAATTGATTGGCTGTCGGTGATTCACTTAGCCTCAACGCATAATCAAAGCATGTTAATGCCGATTCAAACTCGTGTTGAGTTAAATAACCTTGACCAAGTTGAAACCAAAGATCAGCGCTATTCGGGTTATTTTGTAGTTCATTTTGCAGGTCAAGCATCTGTTGCTGATTGGAAACAGGTTCCAAAATCACGCGATTTTGTTCAGGAGGCGTACCACGTAATAACCAGAACACCGGCACAGAAAGCAATGCGCTTGCAATTAGCACTTTTTTCATAAAATGAGCCTCTTGTCGGATTGTTTGACCATCTCTCAATTATACCGTGGTAGGATAAGTGTATCTTTGATCCAGCAGTAATTACCAACGATGAAAAACAAAGTTGTACCCTCACAACAAACCCAACAAGAAGCAATGAAAGTCGCGAAAGCGACTCAGAAACCTGGTCAAACCAAAGAGCAAACCAAACTCATTGCTCAAGGTATCGAGAAAGGGATTGCGCTGTATAAGAAGCAGCAAAAAGAGAAAGCTCGTCAAGCAGACAAAGCGAAAAAGAAAAATGTTCGAACCAAGCGTGTTGAACAGCACCAAGATCACGAAGTGAAGCACCAATCAACTGACGAGCCTACAAACCAAACCAAAAGCGCTATACTGCCATGGATGTTATTGGTCGTAAGTTGGATGGGGTTCTTTGTTTATGTTACTCAAACCGCGTAGTATTTTTACCAGTCTAACTTTAATTATGCTTACGGGATGCGCATCACCCTATACTCATTTAGAACAAGGTGCGCAAGATGTACATGTGCGTTTAGACAGCGGCTTTGATGCCGACAATTGTCAATGGTTGGGTGAAGTCACAGGTACCGAGGGACATTGGTACTCGTATCTATTTTTCACCAATGATGCAATGGTACAAGGTGCCATGAATGACATAAAAAATCGCGCCAAGAAACTTGGCGCGACTACAGTATATATGATAGCTCCACAAGACTTTACCACCTCATTCACGGTGGTAGGGAATGCGTATAACTGTGGATGAATTCAACTAGGCTTTAAAACCTAAACTTGCTGCAATATCAGGCTCTCGTTCATTCACCCACTGGCTATCAAACGGTCCCCAGTCAGAAAGCTGGTAGTAACCATCATTATGACGTCGACCGTCTTGCACAAACGCAAGTTCGATACCGATGCCAGGAAGAGCTTTAATAACGTCTTGAATAGTTCGACGCGGCCAGCCTGTCTGTTCAATTAACTTAGGAACATTTGGGCGCTCTAAACTTTCGACGAGTAGAGCCAAGTATAAACGCCGTGCAAACACAGGACTCAGTTCCATTGATACCTCCTATAAACTACAGCCCTCATTATTTCCTTTTATGCAATTAAATACTTGCGTTTGATCAATAACTCGTCGTCATTCGTGTTGAACAAGGGTATTTTTTACTCGTCAAAATATATGCGTCACATTTTTTGTTTCCCTTTGAAGTTCCTGATAGGATTAAAAAATAATAAAAATGTCACTTCAAAAGGTTCATTATGACGATCACCATGTACGGAATCCCAAACTGCGATACGATTAAAAAAGCTAAAAAATGGCTTGAGGCTGAAGGTGTTAGCTTTGAGTTTCATGATTATCGCAAACAAGGTATCGACACAGAAATGGTTACCACGTTTTGCCAAGCTCTCGGCTGGGAAAACGTACTTAACAAACGCGGAACCACATTCCGTCAATTAAGCCAAGAGCAGAAAGATAGCCTCAATGAGCAAACCGCGATTGCATTGTTGGTAGAACAACCAGCGATGATTAAACGCCCTATCTTATTGCTCAACGATCAGTACCATATCGGATTTAAAGCGGATCAATACGCCGCAATTTTTGCATAAAAAGGATTTCAAGGATGACAGATAGCCCTGTATTGGCTTTGGCAAAAGATTTAATTAGCCGTCAATCAGTAACACCAGAAGACGCCGGCTGCCAACAAGTAATGATTGAGCGCTTGCAAGCGCTCGGGTTTGAAATTGAAGTGATGGTATTTGAAGATACCACTAACTTCTGGGCACGCCGTGGTAACCAAGCGCCGCTGTTTGCCTTTGCAGGCCACACCGACGTTGTGCCGGCGGGATCATTAGAACACTGGCACACGCCGCCTTTCGAGCCCACCGTTATAGACGGCTATCTACATGGACGCGGCGCAGCGGATATGAAAGGTTCGCTCGCTTGTATGGTTGTTGCCGTCGAACGTTTCATTGCCGAGCATCCTGATCACAAAGGCTCATTGGCTTTTCTGATTACTTCTGATGAAGAAGGGCCATTTATTAATGGCACTACCCGCGTGGTGGACACCCTAATGGCTCGCAATGAGATCCTCGACATGTGTATCGTAGGTGAGCCTTCAAGTACTCATGCGGTGGGTGATGTGGTGAAGAACGGTCGCCGCGGCTCAATCACTGGTGACTTACGCGTCAAAGGAACCCAAGGCCACGTCGCGTACCCTCACCTAGCTAACAATCCAGTTCATCAATCACTACCGGCATTAGCTGAACTTGCGTCAACTAAATGGGATAACGGTAATGACTACTTCCCACCAACCAGTTTTCAGATCCCGAATCTTGCTGCCGGCACAGGTGCTTCAAACGTCATCCCAGGAGAGTTTGATGTGCAATTTAACTTCCGATTCAGTACCGAGTTGACTGACAGTGAAATCAAACGCCGTGTTCATTCAACACTCGATGCCCATGGGTTAGATTACGACCTAAAATGGACGTTAAGTGGTCAACCATTTTTAACCGACACAGGCACACTACTCGATGCTGTAGTCAAAGGTGTTGCCGATGTGAACCATAAAGCACCAGAGCTACTTACGACAGGTGGTACGTCAGACGGCCGCTTTATCGCGCAAATGGGTGCACAAGTGGTAGAACTTGGCCCAGTTAACGCGACCATTCATAAGGTTAACGAGTGTGTCAGCATCTCTGATTTAGAAAAACTCACTGACATGTACCAAAATATTCTGGAGAATGTACTCGCGTGAAAATGACGCCTGAGCAGCTATGCGGGGTCACCAGTGACCATCTGATTGAACTTCTATTTGGACAAAAGACTTTTCTTGTCCACCCTGCAGTACAACAAGATTTGCTCGCATTGAAAGACGCCGCGGCTCAGGCGGGTTTCAATTTAAATATCGCCAGCGGTTTTCGTGATTTTGAGCGACAAAGATCCATTTGGAACAATAAAATGTCTGGTGCTAGCGCAATTTTAGATAGCGACAGTCAACCACTTGATAACGAAAAACTTTCTGAGCAAGAAAAAGTCATGGCAATTCTGCGCTGGTCAGCACTCCCTGGAGCAAGCCGGCACCATTGGGGTTGTGATTTTGATGTTTTTGATCGCGCATCTTTGCCGCACGGCGTAACATTGCAGCTTGAGCCATGGGAGTACCTTCAAGGTCATCAAACGCAATTCTATTTATGGCTGAAACGGAACCTCACTCGATTTGGTTTTTTCTTTCCCTATGCAGAAGATCTCGGTGGTGTTGCTCCTGAACCTTGGCATATCAGTCACCAAATCACGGCACAAGATTGTCTAAATCAACTCACCGCAGAGCAGTTGCGTTTTCGTCTGCGCTTATCTCCCATATTAGGCCACCAAGTGGTGCTCGATAACCTCGAAAACATCTACACTCAATTTATCACCAACATCAGTGGAGAATTATGATGGACTTACTGACTAACCCTTGGGTGATCATTGCAATAGTGCTAGCGGTGATTATCGGCAACATTAGCGTGCTCAAATACACTGCCAATATGAAAACCACCCAGATGAAGAAAAAGTCTGATACGCCAAAGCCAAAAGAAGCAAAAGCTGACGAAAACTCTGATAACGACCAGAGCTTTCACTAGTTATTTAACATCAGAGATTTAGGGCTTTACTGTGTATAGTAAAAGCGATTTTTACCCAAACGCTTGGCGGTATACATATTGCTGTCCGCTTGTTGAATCTTATCTTCTATAATGCTGCCATCATTGGCAGACCAATAGCTGATACCCAAACTGGCCGTCACATTACACACCTGTCCATTGATAACAATTGGATTTGAAAGTGTCTCAATAATACGCTGAGCAATAGGTTGGCATTGGTTGGTACCACGAATACCAATTAAAAACTCATCGCCAGCAATACGTGACACCAAATCATGCGCCGATATACAACCTTCAAGCCGCTTAGCTACGATGCACAGTAAGTCGTCACCAACACCATGACCATAGCGGTCATTTACCGCTTTAAAACCGTCCAAATCGAGGAAGAAGATGAACTGAGATTCACCTTTGTTGTGGCGATCCTGTAAATATTTCAATGCTTTCGAACGATTCGCTAGCCCAGTCAATGGGTCATGGTTGGCAGCAAAATCGAGACGTTTCAGCTCTATCCCCACACTTAGATCCGTAATACTAATCACAAAAGCTTCCACGCGCCCGTCTTTACCTTTAAGTGCCCGGGCTTTGAGTTCATAAGGCATCCAACGCTTACTTTGATGCTTTATTTCAATCTCACCGAACAACAAACCTGCGTTAAGAAGATCGCGTCTCATCTTTTGATTGATATGCATTGGTTGCTTGAACACCAATTCGTGAACAGACGCTAACTCTCCAAACCATTGCAGTGCCGTATTGTTTTGTGTTTCGACGTTTAGGTTCCTGTCTAATACTAATATTGCATCTTGAAACTGGTCGAACATTAGCTCAAGCAGCATACGGCGTTTTTCTGCAATGTTTATTTGCGTAACATCTTGAAATTGAAGTAAAGATTGCCCTACTTCTTTCAAAGGATGACAACTAACGTGGTAACGTTGTTCACTGGATTGAGCCCTTAATTCGACACTCGACAAAGAAAGGTGGTGCTCAACGGCATTAAGTACCATTTCGATAGCAGATTTGGGTTCAAAATTGCTTTCCATCGCAATGCGGGTATTGTTTAGATGCTGGTCACTAAAAATTTGGTTGGCAACTGGATTACAGTAATCGACCTTATTGCCCGGAGAAACGACCATAACGCCACGCTTCATCGCATCAAGCGCACTATGAATATATCGGTTCTTTTGCTCCACGCTAAGCAAAGCGCTTTGTAATTGCGCCTCTCGGTCAAGCAAATTAGCAATCATGTCATTAAAACAAGTCGTAAGCTTACCAATTTCGTCATCGTGATATATTTCGATACTTTGTTTCGTCATCCCTTGAGTTATGGTCTGCTCCATAGATTCATGCAGGGCATTCAATGGGGTAACAATCAGCCCATGTAGCACTCGCGCAAATAACCAAGAAAATAACGAAACGGCGAGCGCCAACATTCCAAGGTAGCCAAACAGTTCCTGCTCTTGTTTCTCTAACCCCTCTAGCGACTCCCATACGACTAATGTCCCGAGACGCTCTCCCAACATCGAGATGTCCGTCTCAACCGTCGCAAAACTCACTTCGTCACAGAGCAATTGATCTTTCAACCAATAACAAGCGTTAGGTAACTGGTCAATATGCGCAATCTGTTCACCGGTTTCATTCACCACTTTGGCAGCAATAATCACTGGATCAAAGTTAAGGTTCACCAATTGCTCTTTTGCTGTAATGGGATCATCAAACATCAAAGCCGCTTGCAACGTCGCTGCAACACCTTGTGAGAGAATGCTAATTCGTTGCTCTTGCGCATCACGTTGAGATAGCACCAATAAGTGAATCGCTGGTGTGCCAATCAAACCGACCAAAAGCATGACCATAAACCAGGTCGGCAACATCATTTTGTAGCGTAAGGGTAACTGAGTGAAACGTCTGAGAATCATGAGATTTTATCCTCATAAATCTCCGAGACTTCAAGTAGCTGGGAGCGAAGCAATACTTGAGACTGTTCCACATTGGCACGAGAGACAAGTGGACGAATGCGGTTTCGAACCTTAACAAAAGCGATCATACCGCCATTAGCAACAAAATCGACACCTTCGCCCACCAACAATGCATGAGGAAATTGCTGTCTTAATTGCTCTATCTTCTGCGCATCCGTTTGCTTGGTATAAAGAATATGGCATACCTGAGGTGGCGCAGCTTCTGACAATAGGAAAAATCGAGCCATCTGTGCTTTGCTCGCGACGATAGCCTCTAGACGTAGACTAATATCATCAACATCCGTTGCACAATACTCAAGATATTCCGAATTTATGCCGGTATTTTGCCAATCAGCCAATAAAGCAAAGCGGAACAAATAGACCGCTTTAAGATCAACATCGTCCACTTTAGCAATCGCTGCTTGCGAAAAAGAATAAAGACCACACAGCAGCAAGATACTGGCTAGAGTTGGTTTAAATTTCAATCCCATCTTCATTAATCGTTCTATCTTAACTCACCATATTGCCATTCAAGGGTTAACCAGTATTGAGTACCATTTTGGAATGGACTCTGATATTCAGCAAATTCCTTTGATTGTTCTGCACCAAGATTTTCAACGCTACCAATAATTAACGGAGCATACTTGTTCATCTGCCAACCAACAGAAGCGTCAAAACTAATCACTTCAGGCCATTCATAGTCATCTTCAGATAAATGAGCAGGAGTCGCTGCAATATAGTCAGGATGAGGCGAAGATTTACCAACATAGTGCATGGTCGTACTTGCCCACCACTGAGGGTTTATATCCCAAATAAGTTGTGCATTGACATAATGACTTGGTTGGTTCTCGAGTTGTCGCTTAGCGGCGTTGCTGCCCTTACAAATAGAGCCTTCGCAATGCCCAACAATACGCTTATAACTATAGTTTGTGTTCACTTGAACACTGCTTATCGGCTGCCATTTTACGGCAATTTCACCACCCATTGTTTCGGACCAAAGGGGGGCAATATACTGGGATTGACTATGATATAAATACGTACCTACTGTACCTAAAGAAGAGTTGCCGCCGATGATACCCGCGACCTTTGAAAGGCGCATTAGTGCGCGAATATTTTCATGAACACTATAGTAAGCACTCAGATTAATTTGTAACTTGTTATCATCCCAATAGCGATACCCAAGTTCAAAGGTTTCTATCTTTTCGACCTCTAAACCATTGTTTCCTATTAGCTGAGAAACAGCGTAGTAATCGTAAAGCTCTCCATTTCCAGCATCACAACGATCTTTTGTATCAATGCAGACACCCGACTCCAAATAGGTATTCTCTTGAAATGTCGTTGCTAACTCCAATCTTGAAGGCGTCACTACCGCGCGGCCCCATCCAGCCCAAAGGCGTTGATTCTTGGCTAATTCATAGCTAGCTCGCGCTTGCGGTTGAGTATAAACTTCATCAGTTAAATTGTTATATTGCCAACGACTTCCCAACGTTAATTGGGTTCTATCATTTACATTAATATCCCAGTTCGCATAGATACCGATATTTTGATGTAAGTAATCTGGCTCATCTGTGACTCGAAGATAAGGCATCGTATATTGTTCAAAGATGCTATATGTGCCTAGCTTTTCATCAATAAGACGAATATTAGATCCCAAACCTAATTGCGTCCCCCACAAATCCACCATAGTGTAATGGGTATCTATATCTAAACGCCAAAACTCAGCATTGCGATGTGTGCCATCGTTGCTATTGTATGTGAGCCAGACATTATTATTCCAACTATCTCCGTTGGAGAGGTCGTGGATATATTGAGCGCCTGCAAAATATTCTTGCATGGTCATTTCAGTGTCAAAGACATCGACGCTAGGCTTACCTGGAAATAGATAATGGGGATAGTAAGTCAACCATTGATAATCTTCACGAGAGCGGATTCCACCCACTTGAAAACTGAGGGTATTAGCAAACTTTTGATAATCTAAACGCGCTCCAAAACGTTCAGTATATACATTGAAATGCTGGGCAATTTGAACGCGTTCTTCTTCACTGGTCCACGGCATATGATCGACATATTCAAAATAACCACTTAAATGCGCATATTCACCAATTTCTGTTGAATCATGAATTTGATACTCTGAATAATTGTAGTTGCCTTCTTTAACGCTCAACTTTCCTTTCGGTGCATTTTCTGCGTCTAAAGTGATGATATTGATCACGCCATTAACTGCATTTCCCCCCCAAATCGTCCCTACTGGACCTAATACCACTTCAATCTGAGCAATATTATCTAAACTGACTGGAATTAAGTCCCAGTCCACACCAGAAAAAGTCGGATTAAATACGCTACGGCCATCTACCATCACCAATAACGTATTACTTAACGGCTGATTTTGACCACGAGCCGTAATCCCCCAATCATAATTAGAGTACTTAGACACATGTAAACCAGGAGCAAGCGCCAGTGCATCTCCAACCGAACGAACACCTGAACGTTTGATCTCTTTACCAGTAATAACATAAACCGAGGCAGCTATATCAGACAGGCTTTCTGCTGTTCGAGTAGCAGAAACCACTTTAGTATCGGCTAAAGAATCTAACGGCATCTCTAATAATGAATCAAGATCAAATTCTGCCGAAGAAAGGGGGGAAAATAAAATAACTGACGAAACAATGAACGGAATTGATAAACGCATGAACAATATCTCTTTATCCACCGAGATTGATATTTATTTTTTTAGACGGCGAATATACAACTTAAGGACGCGATAATTATATCACCAGCCTACTATGCATACTGTATTATAATGCGTATTGTAAAATAATTGTTCATGTCGTCACGACAAATAATAATTAAAGAAAATACATTAACCTAGCATTTTCAAATACTTAATCAAAGTGACAATTTAAAGTCATGCCAAATAAATGTCACTTTGATTCTAGAATCAATTTAACTCAATATATTTATTTAATATGATCCCAAGAAATATTCGAGACAATTCGGCACTCATCGCACTTGAAATAAAACACATCATGCAACGGTTCATCTAATAACCATTCACCACCACATTTAGGGCATTTACGTGCCTGCTCATCCGCAAGGCTCTGGCCACCAACGCGATACTGATAATAATACGTAGGGATCTTGGTAATATATTCAATGCGACCACGTAAATCCCAGCCGCGACGAAATAACACACTGTCAGTATCACAAATTTCATGCAGCGCAGCATGCTCTGCACGGCATCCACCTGCCATTTGTAATTCGTCACACGCTTGCCACTCGGTCTGCCACTTCACGACCGCCTTGTGATCACCATTCAACGTTGGGGGGTTACGGTAAAGAGGGATTGGCAATAAAGTCTCACCACTGCGCAATGGCGAACATGTGTGCACATATGTAGTATACAGTACTTGCCAACTCGGCCTTTCTTCTTCCGCAGCCTGCTCAGAGTTTAAGTCACGACCTAGCAAACGAACTTTCGGTGCAAGTAAACAGGCATCGGCTAGACGATTAATACACACTTTAACAAAGTCTGAGTGATATCTAGGGTGCAAGCTTTCTTTTTCAGGGCACACTGCACGCACATAAAACTCACCCTCTCCCATTACAATAGGAAACTCTCGTCCTAGCACTTGTCCGTTGTAACGCAATGCATCCATTAAACCGTTAATCGCTTTATCAACAGCACTGATGGTGGTGTTATCAAAACACTCAAATTGAAGTTCTACTACGTACACGTTTATACCACTGGCTCAAGTTTAGTTAGGAATTCAGAAAGGTTCTCTGCCAGTACATCACGCTTATCAGTGCCTAAACGCTCTAGAATGACATTCCCAGTGATATTACAGATAGAGATGACATCTAACTCAGCATCCGTTGCAGCAATAAATACGGTTGGTTTGAGTTTAAGACGACGCTGCGTCACAAGATGGCCGAGAATGTTCTCTTGCAAGCGAATAAAATCGTCATCATTCCAAACCTGCAAAAGTGATAACTCATTGCCATTCCACGTCGCGTCCATATCTGCACTGTATTGAGAACCATAGAAAGCTTTAATATCTTCGTGCAACACCAGTTCAATGCCAGTTTCAACATTACTAAAATCTGCCAGTTGCTCTCGAGGATATGCTAGCCACTCAACACCGTCGGCACGCTTTTGTTCAACACACGGAGAAACCAAGTCGGCTAACTCTTCACTAAACGGCAAACCGCCGTGCTTTTCTTGGTATTGAAAACGGTATTTTTCACTAAATGCGAGTAAGGCTTGCGAGGCATTATCAGCCATTCGAGTCTCCAGAGTTGTTGTGTTAATGACACTGAGTCAGAGATTGCGTAAAATTCCCGATATTCTAATCGAAATCCAGCCAAAGTATGAGCAAATATTCAGACGCAAAAGAGTTAGCAGGTTTAACTCTTGGTCAAAAAACCGAGTACGCTAATCAGTACAACCCTTCACTTCTTCAGCCAGTACCACGCAGCTTAAACCGTGATGATCTTGAGCTAGGTGATAGCCTGCCATTCAAAGGCTGTGATATTTGGACGCTATACGAACTGTCTTGGCTCAATGACAAGGGCTTACCACAAGTCGCTGTAGGTGAAGTAAGCATCCCTGCAACCAGTGCAAACTTAATTGAATCTAAGTCATTTAAGTTGTACCTCAACAGCTTTAACCAAACTCGATTTTCTTCCTGGGACGACGTAGAAAAAACTCTAGTAAAAGACCTTTCAGCTTGTGCTGGTGAAAAGGTGTCGGTCACCATTCGCTCAGTTGCCGATTACACAGATAGCCTGATTGTGACCATGCAAGGTGACTGTATCGATGAGCAAGATATCGAAATCACCAGCTATGAGTTTGACGCTTCGCTATTAGCAAATGCGGCTGGCGAAGAGGTGGTAGAAGAAGCGCTACATAGTCACCTACTTAAATCTAACTGCTTGATAACTAACCAACCTGACTGGGGAAGTGTCGAGATTCAATACCAAGGTCAAAAAATCGATCGCGAAGCTCTGTTACGCTACATTGTTTCGTTCCGTGAACACAATGAGTTTCACGAGCAATGTGTTGAACGTATATTCACCGACATTATGAAATACTGCAAACCCGAAAAGTTGACGGTTTACGCTCGCTATACACGTCGTGGCGGTTTGGATATCAATCCATTCCGTTCAACAGAGCAACAACAACCACACCATAATCAACGAATGGCTCGTCAATAAGGAATAAGCGAAGGATGCTAAAATTGCGCTGGGAACGTTGGCTTTCTGTTTTTGTGCTGTTATTTACCAGTCACACTATTGCCAACCCTGTCTATACATCGCCGACACTAAATGAGGCAAATAGCCTAGTTGACATAGTGCCCCAACAGGCACGCCAACTGGCTAGTGATTATCTTGCCCAGCGCACATTGTCGGATAACTCAGAAAAAAGCCCCTCCGCGATTTCGCGCGATGAGTCTGACAGTCGCATCCGCACCCCAGGAGCAACCATCGATGCTCTTAGCATTTTAGCGGATGCGGAATTCAATTTAGGAAATCCTGAAGCTTCTCTCAAGCATCTTACGGAAGCAAAAGCATTAACCCAAACCTATGACCTACCCTATTTAGGCATTGGCGTTCGCCTTCACCAAGCTAGATTAGAGTGGCGATTTTCTGGCAATGGTATTCTTGCCAGAGAGCAACTTCACCAAATAGAACAAGATTATAAAACGATTAAGAACCCTGAGCAGCTAGCGCGTGGCCTGCACTATCAGATCACAATGCTTAAAGCTGAAATTGCGTCTAAAGAGGGCGAACTTGATCTGGCTAATCAATTATTTGAACAAGCAAAACCCTTTATAGACGAAGTTAAATCTTCGTATATCGTAATAAGCTATCACCTTACCGTTGGTCAACACCTACTTGCGCATAAACAATACAATAAGTCTCTGTCAGAATTACTGATAGCATACTGGAAAGCGATTGAAGAAGATTCTCGAGCGTTATTAGGTAAAACAAACTACTGCTTAGGTAAACTATTCTACGATCGCAAAGTACTTGATAAAGCGAGCAATCATTTATCTCAAGCCGCTGACTTCTACGATAATTATGAAAACTCCCCTGTTCTACCTAAGATTCTTAAATTGATGGGAGACAGCTACTATTACCAAGGAAAATACAACCTTGCTTTGGTGCAGTATTTTAATGCGATGGATCATGAGCGCACCAACAACGATATCGAAAGTGAAATCGATATTCGCATTGCGTTATCCGCAACTTACTTAAACTTGGTGAACTTCCCTCTCGCTGAGCAGTATTTGGAGCGTGCTGAAGCCCTTCTAAAAACAGAAGATATTCCGCGTTTACAAGCCTATGCCTACCTACTTCGTGCTGGTATATCTTCTGAAAAACGTTTAGCCAAAGAGACAATTGAAAACGGGAAAAAAGCGCTAAAAATTGCCCAAGAGATCAATGATCTTACTACGCAAAAATACGCTTATCGCTTGATTAATCATGGCTACGAACTTACCGGTGATTACAAGACAGCGCTCGAATACTTCAAGCAGTACAATGCTCTAGTCTCCGTCGAACAAAGAGAGATGGACCTGATCAGCGAAGACGCTTTTCGCCAGCAAAAAGCGTTTGTTGAGCGTAATATCCATCTAAGTGGACAAGAAAAAGAGTTCGAACATGCTCAGGTAGAATATCGTAAGTTTCAGAAAATTGCCTTTGCTATGTTTATCGCCGCATCTTTACTCTTTATATTCTTATTGCGCCGCGGGCATGTCATGCGCTTACAAAAAGAAGAAATCGATAAGCTCAATCAAAACCTATTCACCCATTCACGCTCAAGATTAAGAAATCTACGCATGTTAAATGCCAAACTACCCGCTTCTTTAGAAGCAAGTAGTGATCAATTTGAAAGGTGGCATGTCGGCGAACTCATTAATGAGCCGCTCAATGACCGCTTACGCTTTGTCATGTTAGATATTCCTTTCCTACGCAACTTGCACATGCAATACGGCTACATTGATGGTCTTAAACTGGAAAAAGAATTTGGTGAATATCTCGAGACCAAGATTACGCCACCAAATAGAATCTACCACTTTTCTGACGCCAATTTACTTTACATCGAACCAAATAGCGATCGTAATAGTTCACCGGAAGCGCTCGTGGAAAAAGTTCAACAATGGATCGAAGACTTCAAGCCACAAACGTCACTCAATCGAATCGTTCGAATGGGGATGATTGACTATCCGTTTTTACCAAGAGCCTATACCGCGCTTAACGACAAAGAGCTACTCGACATTTTGCTTATGGCAACCGGTGCTGCTCGAACGCTTAGCTTAGAAGAAAAAAGAAGTCACTGGGTATACCTTAAAGCAATTGAAAATGCGCCAGCAGCGAGTCTCGCAACTGGGAATGTACGCAAAGCTTGTAAACACTCAATCAACCAAGGGTTAATAAAAGTACACTCTTCTTTCAATAATGAGGAGAGCCTCAAAAAAATATTAAAAGATGACTAAATTCATAAGCTTCATAGCCTCCAAGCCGTGACGATATGATTTAATTTGTTATTATCTATAAATTAATTAATAGGGTATGGCACCCGATAACAAATAAGACTTTAGTTACATGAGCTCGCTCGAACAAGATATTCAGTCACAGCTAAATAGGCTGCAAGCTCAATTGGAGCAAACTCGATTGAAGCAAAGAGATAGCTCTTTAAAGTACAAACGAGAGCTTCAGGTATTACAGCGCGTGATCACTTCTTTAAGTAACGCGTGTATTAGTAATGACCCACATTTGCAATCTGAGCTCTTTGAGCTTAAGTTGGCCATTGAGCAACAAAAAGATACGACACAATTAATACCAAAACTCTTGGTAATTGAAAGACTAATCAGACAGAACTCAGTGGCAATGGACTCTCACAGGCAACAGCTAGATTCGCAAGTAAAACACGCTGGCGAAACACTTCTTCGTGTCGTCGGATTACCTGCGAAGATCAAACGCGATCTACGCGATATATTGAGCTTTGATGGTATCAATGATACTCCACAAGTGGAGCAAGTTATAAAGCTACTGTCTATCTATGAGCGCTCAGTAAAAATTCTTGTGGCGAACACTAACTCAACAGCAGCGGTTTTAAATAATGAGGCCGACAAAGAGTTACTAAAAAGCATAAAGAATGAACTTCAGCACTTAATCACTGAACTGGATTTTGCTGGAGAGTCAGGTGAACTGCTTAATGACATTCGAGCGAAACTACTGCTAGGCGTAAGTACTCATACTTTATTAGAAGAAATATTAAGAGTTCTAAAACTAGTAATACAAGCGACGCACTATGAGCGCAAAACTTCTCAACAGTTCATCGAACAAGTCAACAGTGCCATCTCTAGCTCACTTAAAAATTCAGCCCAGATTGCCGATCAAAGTGAAAGCTACTTTTCGCAACGTATTGAGCACAGTAAAGCTCTCGGAACCTTGGTTGCAAGCAGCCAACAAGCCTTAGAGCAAGCTGATACTCTTGAGAATGCGCAAAAAATGCTATCTCCTCTACTGCAACAAATGGATTCTTTGAATCAACGCCTAATGCATGCCGAAGAAAGAGAGAAATCACTACTAGAGCGAATGAAGTTCAATCACTGTCAGCTAGAAGCATTGCAGGAAACCACGGAAGAGTATCGTCGCCGATTGGACGAACAAACCGAAAGAATGCAACAAGACCCGTTAACACGCGTGTTGAACCGCTCTGCATTTACCGAACGCTTGGAAGTAGAATACCGTCGCTGGATTCGCAGCCAGCACAACTTACGTGTTGTGCAATTCGATATCGACAAGTTCAAAACGATTAACGACAGTTTTGGTTATACTGCGGGCGACAAAGCCTTAAAAATCATTGCACGCAATATCAAGTCTGAATTACGCGAAACCGATACAATCGCGCGCTTCACTGGTGAAGAGTTCATTGTTCTTTTACCCGATCGAGCTGACGCTGAAGCTCTCGATTTAGTGAAACAAATTCAGCAGCAAATATCGCTGTTACCATTTAAATTTAGGGATCAACAAATCAGCATTACCGCGACTGCGGCTAGCACCTGTTTTAAAGATTCTGACACGCCAGAAGAAGTGATTGAGCGCCTACGGAGTATGCAACGCCAAGCCACCACGGTAGGGCCTGAGCAAATTATTTGGAAATAAACTCGACAATACACATTGCTAAAGCCGCTTGGTTTAATCGCCTAGCGGCTTTTTTATTTGGGACATTTTGTGATAGGTTTAAAGATATCAGCCATTTAGTAATACATTGGTCGACATTTGGTGATATACCAAAATAATCCTTTTAGCACCAATAGCTAAAGGCTAAAAACCAATCGTTGAATTGGGGTATTCAAACAACAATAAAACAATATGGATAGCTTTTTCGTATCTCATGATAGACAGTCTAAAGATGCCGAACACATGACCCAACAACATTGTCTCGATGATTCATCAAACATTCAGTCATCGCTGTAAGCATCAGGATTTAAAGCTGCCGAACATAGTCAAGGAGGTCACTATGATCACCCACATCAGTCCAGCGGGAAGTATGGATTTACTTTCTCAACTTGAAGTTGAGCGCCTTAAAAAAACCGCATCGAGTGATCTATATCAGCTGTATCGAAACTGCACACTTGCAGTATTGAACTCTGGTAGCCATACCGATAACTCCAAAGAGTTGTTAGATAAATATAAAACATTTGATGTGACCGTTATGCGTCGAGAACGCGGCATCAAACTCGAGCTCACTAACCCACCAGAACACGCCTTTGTTGATGGACAAATCATCAAAGGTATTCAAGAGCACCTGTTTGCAGTATTGCGTGACATCGTTTACGTCAATATGCACCTAGCAGATAATCAACGCCTGAACTTAACCAATGCCGCCCACATTACCAACCTAGTGTTTGGTATTTTACGTAATGCTAGTGCATTAACTCCGGGAATTGACCCAAATCTTGTGGTCTGCTGGGGGGGACACTCAATCAATGAAACCGAATATCAATATACCCGTTTAGTTGGTAATGAATTAGGTTTACGTGAACTGAATATCTGCACCGGTTGTGGGCCTGGTGCAATGGAAGGCCCAATGAAAGGCGCAGCCATTGGCCATGCGAAGCAACGTTATACTGAGCAACGCTATCTAGGATTAACGGAACCTTCAATTATCGCCGCGGAGCCACCAAATCCAATCGTCAATGAACTGGTTATCATGCCAGATATCGAAAAACGTCTCGAAGCGTTTGTACGCATGGCGCATGGCATCGTTATCTTCCCTGGAGGCCCAGGAACGGCTGAAGAGTTACTCTATATTCTGGGCATCATGATGCATCCAGAAAATGCTGACCAACCTCTACCGATCGTATTAACCGGTCCAAAAGAGAGTGAAGCCTACTTCCGCTCAATTGACCAGTTCATTGGTGACACATTGGGTGAAGCTGCGCAGAAGCACTACCAAATCATTATCGATGATCCAGCTCAGGTTGCGCGCATCATGAAGCAAAGTATGGAAGATGTCCGTGAGCATCGCAAAGAAACCGGCGATGCATACAGCTTCAACTGGTCACTAAAAATCGAACCGGAATTCCAACTGCCGTTTGATCCAACTCATGAAGCAATGGCGAGCTTAGATCTACACCTTAATCAACGCCCTGAAAACTTGGCCGCAGCACTGCGCCAAGCCTTCTCGGGTATCGTGGCGGGTAACGTCAAGGCCGAGGGGATTCGTGAAATTGAACGCAAAGGACCATTCATCTTAGATGGTGATGCGGACCTAATGAAGAAAATGGATCGACTGCTAAAAGACTTCGTGAATCAACACCGCATGAAACTACCGGGTGGTAGTGACTACGTACCATGCTACAAAATCGCGACTGCGACGAAATAAGACTTTCGTACCCAGTTCTATTACAATAAGGGCCATCGGCCCTTATTTTTTATACCTTTATGTCTATTCATCTCGTTATTATCGATGCGCTCAACTTGATCCGTCGCGTTCACTCGGTTCAACCCGATCCTACTGATATCGCTAGAACGATAGACACGACAGGGCGCACGATCACCCGCATCATCAATGAAGCTCAACCCACTCACATCATTGCGGTATTTGACCACCATCTGCAAGACAGGGGTTGGCGCGGCGAAATTTTACCCGAGTACAAACAAAACCGAAAACCGATGCCCGAGCCTCTGGTGAACGGGTTAGATGCTATTCAAGACGCATGGTGGAAGTTAGGTATTGATTCGCTACTCTCTGAAGGTGACGAAGCCGATGATCTAGTTGCAACCTTAGCGATCAAAGTCGCCAGTCACAATGAAAAAGTGACCATCATTTCAACCGATAAAGGTTACTGCCAACTGCTTTCTCCAACGCTACAAATTCGCGATTACTTCCAACATCGCTGGCTAGATGAGCCATTTATTGAAAATGAGTTTGGTGTGAAGCCAACTCAACTCGCTGACTACTGGGGGCTAACCGGCATTAGCTCAAGCCAAGTTCCCGGTGTGGCCGGTATAGGACCAAAAGCTGCGAAAGACATTCTGACCCAGTTTACCGATATCGAACAAGCCTTTGCCAGTGAGGAATTACCTAGTAAATATCGCAAAAAATTAGATAAAGACATTGAAATGGCACGTAAGTGTAAGCAAGTTGCAGCACTAAAAACCGATATCGAACTCGGTTTTAACTTACAAGACCTACGCTACAACGGTCCAAATCAGTAATTCCTCTCGAGGCACAATCAACTCAGTTGTGCCTCTGACTCTCAGATCTCAGATCTCAGATCTCAGATCTCAAATCTCCCCCTCTAAACTCTCAGTTTCAATTCTCGCAAAGATAGATTTCACTACTGTTGCATCGCTCAACGCAGGCATACACTGCGATCATCCCACGCGCGACAACAGCGCCAATGGGGATCGGGCAAAAGCCAAATATGATTTGAGGACTTGGTTATATGACTCCACAAGAACAAACGATGATCGAGCAGTTAGCCGATAAGTTGGCTGCAAAACAGGATATAAACCGAGACCAGGCTGCGGCGGAGCTGATTAGCAATAAAATTGCCTCACAACCCGACATTATTTATCGTCTCAGCCAGTTAGCTCTTGCTCAAGAACTTGCGCTAACCGAGTTAAAAAAGCGCAATGACTACCTGCAAAGCAACGCAGAGTATTATCAACAAGAAGCAAAACGCGGCACCATGAGCAAAATGTTTGGTGAGACCCGTCAGCCACCACGACCTCCAGCACCAAGTTATCAACCCAGCGCTTTTGGTGGCTTTATGCAGACTGCAGCTGGTGTAGCGGCGGGTATGGTCGCAGGCAGTGCTCTGAGCCATTTGCTCTTTTCTGACTCTCACGCAGCAGAACCAATGACAGAAAACATTACCAACAATTATTACCAGCAGCCCGACGATAACGCTGATAGCAATGTTGATAATAGTCCGACCGATGATGCTCAGACTGACACAGCAACGACGGAAGATAGCGCTAGTTCATTTTTAGCGGGCAGTGATGATTATACCCAAAGCTACACTGGCGGTTGGAATACCGATACCGGATTTGGCAACCCAGATGAACTCAATTTTGATAACCCAAGCTTTAGTGATTCAAACGTGGATGACTCGAGCTTTAGTGATGACTCAACGCGCTGGGGCGGCGATCAAGATTCTGGCGACGGTTTTGACTTTGGTGGTGATGATTCCGGCAGTTGGGGCGATGACGACTCCTGGTAAGTAAAACCTGTCATTACCCAGCTAAAGACACGCCCCTACTGGTCAATTCTAAGAAGGAGGCTCGACCCATAAATTGTCATTCCCGAGAGGGAGGAACGACCGAGTTGGGAATCTCGCTTTCATAAAACCAAAAAGCAGATTCCCTGCTCGCGCATACGCGCTCCATGGAATGACAAATAGTGTTGTGCCCTTGAAAAGGAAAAATAGTGGTGCGAACCAAGGAATGACAAAGGTGTAACTAAGCGCACTACCGAAGGACAAAAATGGCTTGAGCCTGTGATACAAAAACAAAACCCGCGTTAAACGCGGGTTTTATCAAACACTAAAAAGCCAATATTTAGTGTGGCGAGATGTTCGATAGGCACTGAACGTGCACTGTGATCTCTTCACGGTCATGATATAGGTGCTTCGCTTGCAGCTTAAACTTCACGCCGTTCTCGATTAAGAACACCTTCAAGTTTTCGATATCTTGCAAAACTTCGTCGTAACGACCTTTCATTGGCAACTTAAGGTTAAAAATCGCCTCTTTTGCCCAACCACTAATGATCCACTCACCCATAAGCTGTGCTACGCGGGATGGCTTTTCAATCATGTCACACACAAGCCAAGTCACGTTCTTACGTGCAGGCTCAAACTTAAAGCCATCTTCTTGATGGTGCTTAACTTGACCGGTATCCATCAGACTCTGAGCCATCATACCGTTATCAACGGAATGAACGAACATCGAACGCTTCACTAGTTGGTAAGTCCAACCACCTGGGCAAGCACCTAAGTCAACGCCCCACATACCTGACGCTAAACGCTCATCCCACTCGTTACGTGGAATAAATACGTGGAAAGCTTCTTCAAGCTTCAAGGTTGAACGGCTTGGCGCATCTGCTGGAAATTTAAGACGCGGGATACCCATAAAGAACTGCGAGTTATTACCTGGTAACGAATAACCAATATAGCAATGACCTGGTTGTACAAAACAGATATGCAACACTGGCTTTTTCGCATTTTCTTTATGCATCAACGCGCCTTTGCCACGCAGGGCTTGACGCATTGGTACCGTAAACTTACGACAAAACTTCAACAGTTCTTTCGCTTCGTTTGTATCTGGCGTTTCGATACGAATATCACCACATAATGGCATTGTATCTACGTCACTCAGCTGCTCGAGAATAGGTGAAATTCGGTCTTCACGCGGCAAATCTGTTACCTCTGCGGCAACGGCAAACATCTGACGCGCAAAAATCAACGAATTGAAATCGAGCTCTTTTACTAACTTTTGTGCGTCACCGTTTTGATAGCACTCAAACAGCACGTAACCTGAGTTCTTTTGTAAACGTGGAAAACCAAACACTTCCAACGCCGTAGCACGGTCTTGAATTTCACCGGCACACTCTTTTTCAAAGCCCGAACGGCAATAAAGCATCAGTTGTTTCACTTACTCACCTCTTTTGATCTGTAGTGCTGCGAAAACGAACAGTGCCCAACCTAGCATAAAGGTGAAACCACCCAACGGAGTGATTGGTCCAAACCACTTCACCCCAGTCAACGCTAGCGCATAGAGACTGCCGCTAAAACAAAAGATGCCGATGATAAAGCAAATTGCGGCGATGAAAAAATACTTTTGTGCTTTCTCACCAAGATTAAGTAATAACAGTACCCCACACAGCAAGATTGCCGTTGCATGAATAAATTGATACTGCACTCCAATAGAGAATACATCCAACAAATAAGGTGAAAGCATTTTCTTTAGGCCATGCGAAGCAAACGCGCCTAGTGCAACACCTGTGCCCGCGAGCAAGCCACCAGCAGCAAGAAGATTATTTGCGCGCATTACTCACCTCCTCATAACAAGCAAAGATAAACTGGCTGAGCACATCAACTGCGTGAGCGATGTTACCCTCTTCGGTGTAGCCGGAGCTCTTACGCGGTTTAAAACTATGATCACCATCTGCGATGAACTCTACCGACACACTTTCAGCAAGTACAAATTCAGCAAACTCTTCACGCTTACCAAAAGTATCTCGCTCACCCTGCAAAATCAGGCATGGCTTAGACAAACTCGCTAAATGCTCACCTTTGTATTTCTCTGGTTTACCCGGCGGGTGAAATGGATAACCTAAACAAGCGATACCAGCGACTTGGGGGTTATCGCCAAGCAAACTCGCCATGCGTCCACCCATCGATTTTCCACCAATGACAATGGGTTTATCTGCATATTCAGCAATCACTTGCTCAAATGCTTCCAACAGCTTTGGCGCACGATCTGGCGGACGCTTTTTGCCGTCTTCAGCGCGTTTCACCATATATGGAAAATTGAAGCGAATAACTTGTATGCCTTTTTCTGCCAAGCCTGAAGCGACTTGCTGCATGAACGCGTGATCCATACCAGCACCAGCGCCATGAGCTAAAACAAATAATGGTGAACCCAACTCACCATCACTCAATCGATCATTCGTCATCTTCTAGCAAATCCTCTTGTTCACTTTGCGCTTTAGCTAACATCCAATCTCGGAACGTAGCAATGCGGCCCATATCGGCTTGCTTCTCATGGCAGACAACATAAAAAGCGTTTTTCGAAACGAGCACTTCATCAAAAGGGGCAATCAAGCGTCCTGCATCCAATTCTGGCTGCGCTAACACGTTATTACCTAGAGCAACCCCTTGACCGTGAGCCGCCGCTTGTAACACCATTGTAGAATGACTAAAGATTGGACCATGGTTAACGTTAACGCCTTCAATACCATGAGACTTGGCAAATTGTTTCCAATCTTTACGCGAGGTATCGTGCAAAAGAGTGTGATTTTTAAGGTCCGCCAATTCGGCTAAAGGTTTTGCCCCAAGCAATAGAGATGGAGAGCAAAGTGGGATTAGAAATTCTTGATAAAGTTTATCGGCACGTAAGCCAGGCCAATTACCTCGACCATAGTAAATCGCCACATCAACATCATCGGTCAGCGAGCCCTCCTCAATATCAACCGCTTTTATCCTTACATCGATATCTGGCTCTTGCTGATTAAAGTCCGCTAAACGTGGAACCAACCATTGAATCGCGAAACTTGGTGATAAACTAATCGTTAGTGCACCTTTTTCACTGCGTTCTAGTACTTTGTCAGTGGCTTCTGCTAGTGACGTAAAAATGTCTTTAATGTCGAGAAAGTAGCTCTGCCCTTCTTCGGTCAACAATAATGAACGGTTACGGCGGCGAAACAGTTTTAAACCAAGAAACTCTTCTAAGGCCTTGATTTGATGGCTAACTGCGGCCTGTGTCACAAATAACTCTTCTGCTGCTCGCGTAAAACTTAGGTGGCGAGCCGCTGCTTCAAATACCTTCAATGAGTTCAAAGGCGGTAGTCTTCTGGACATAGGAGGCCCTCAATATATTGGATTAGTTTTTTTTATCTGAAACATTATAAAATGTCCATTGCCTGACGACCAGAGAAATTCTATATTTCGTCTCGCAACGCGAGCCTGAACGGCTTGGTTTATTTTAAATCAATTGGCTTTGTTGTTGCGATGTTGTGTTTGCAAACTCGTATTTCGAGTTCGGTAGATTTCTACCATAGTTTTGTTTTATTTATCCCAAGAAACAAAACGTATACTTCCTGTATTTATTTTGACCTGTCTGTCAAATTTTTTAGCACCGCCTATAAGGCGGTGTTTTTTTATGCCCGAAGTTTACTGCTACCCTCAGTTCAAGTATCCAAAGCGAGATTCCTGACTACGCCCTGCGGGCTATCAGGAATGACAAAAACAAGACAAAAAAAAGCGCAAACCGAATGAACGATTTGCGCTTAATTTATTCTTTCAACAACGCTAATCAATTAGCGCTGCGTCACCGTTATGGACGGTAAACCTTTACGTTTGCGAAGCCTTGCTCTTGCAAGTAAAGCGCTTGCAAGCGGCTCATTACGCCACGGTCACAGTACAGTAGGTAAGTCTTACTCTGATCAAGATCGCCAAACTGAGTTGATAGCTTGTAGAAAGGTAGGTGCTTAATTTCAACACCATCGATTTCCAATGGGCTTTCATCTTCTTCATCTGGGCTACGGATATCAAGCACGATCGCGTGCTCTTCTACCGCTTGAACTTGCTCAACTTCTGGTGCTGCTTGTTCTGTCTCTTTTGCGATATCACGAATGTCCATCTGACGCGCTTCGTAAACCACTTTTTCTAGAATTGAGAAGTCGAATTTCTCTTCTTCTGCTTCTAGACGACCTTTCACCGCTTTCACTGTCGGCTTTTTAGAGATCACGCCACAATACTCTGGCATGGTCTTCGCAAAGTCTTCGGTACCGATATCGCGAGCAACGTTGATGATATCTTCTTTATCCCAGTTGATCAGTGGACGCAGAATCAATGTATCCGTTACGCCATCAATGTGGCGAAGGTTCGTTAGTGTTTGGCTTGATACCTGACCCAACGCTTCACCTGTTACAAGCGCTTGAATACCGAATTTCTCAGCAATCATGCCCGCAGCACGCATAAACATACGCTTGAGGATCACGCCCATTTGGCCGTCGTCCACTTTCTCAAGGATCTCTGCCACTACTGGCTCGAAATCAACTGAGATAAAGCGTACTTTTGCTGAAGAGCCGTACTTGTTCCATAGGTAGTGTGATACTTGTTTAACGCCAATTTCGTGCGCTGGACCACCTAGGTTAAAGAAACAGTAATGTACTTTTGAACCACGTTTGATGTGCAAGTAGCTTGAAACACCAGAGTCGAAGCCACCAGAAATCAGGCTCAATACGTCTTCTTGCGTTCCTAGAGGGAAGCCTCCAAGACCTTTATGACGCGCTAGAACTTGGTTCAGTTTGTCGCCAGACACTTCAATGTTAATGGTCACTTGAGGGTTACGCAGTTTCACGCTTGCCGTTTCCACAGCTTGGTTTAGACCGCCACCAACATAGCGCTCAAGTTCAAGTGAATTGAACTCATGCTTACCACGACGCTTAGCACGTACCACGAAAGTCTTGTTTTCGATAAGTGAACCACTTAACTCAAGCACTTGTTCGTAGATGTTGTGCATATCCGTAAAGTCAGATTGTTTCACTTCCAATACGTGATGAATACCAGGAGTGTGAGTTAGAACCTCTAACACCTCTGCGTGGTATTGGTCGCTCTCTGACGTCACTTCGATATGGTCACGACGGTTAAACACCGCTACAGACTCGGTACGAAGCTTGATAATGTTGCGAATGTTACACTCAAGAATCTTTGTGAAGCGCTTACGCACCGACTCACTTTTTACAAAAATTTCTGGATGGGGCTTTACAATAAATTTCATACTTCACTTCACTGGTTAACAGTTTTCGCAATCATCACTTATGTGCGGTTCAATTTGGTAAACATGGCACACAGGACCTTAAGGGCGCAAGATTATACATGATGAAAAGAGCATAAAAAAGACGAGCGTGATGCTCGTCTTATAGTTTAGCTTGAATTCAGCATTAGTTTTGCGTTGCGGGAATCGCTTCACTATACAAAGGCTCCCCTTGCATGATACTGATCTCAACCCTTCGGTTTCGCGAACGTTGCAGTTCTGTATCATTCGGACCCAATGGTTCCGTATCTGCCATCCCACGCACACGTAAGCGTTGGTGAGAGAATCCACGCACTTTTTCCATCTCTTGCGCCACCGAAACCGCTCGCTGAGCAGAGAGATCCCAATTAGAACGATAAAGCTCAGAATCTAAGCGTTGATTATCAGTATGTCCCGATACACGAACAATCCCCGGAACATCTTTCACCAACTCAGCAACTTGGCGTACCAATGGACGGAATTTAGGCTGCAAGAATGCAGAACCCGCTGGAAACGCACCTTGCTCACGAATACGGATCACAATTTGTTGGCCTAGGTTTTCAACTTCAATTGCACCTTGGTCTATCTCGCGTTCTAGAGCTTTCTTAATGCTTTCCGTCAACGTCTCCATATCTTCCGTCGCTTGCGCCTGTTGCTGTTGCTGCTGATCAGATTCGGAGTTTTGGTTGTTCTGGGTTGACGTCTCAGGCGATTGCCCGCCAGTTAATTTTCCTTGATCTCTTTGAGTACCACCCGCACGATCAGATTCCCCTTCATGAAACTCAAGCGTCTGCTGAGTAATATCGATGGTCTGCTGCATAATCACATCAATTGGTGTTGGCTCAGGGCGACCAGGACGAAACTCTTGCGCGATGATACTGGTACCTTTAGGAATATCTTTCACTTCCAAACGGTTTTGCACACCAAAAGCGAACTTCATGGAACCGGCAATCTGTTTAAACTTCAGTACATCCATTTCCGAAAATGAAAGTAACAGTACGAAGAAACACATCAACAGTGACATCAAGTCAGAGAACGTAGTCATCCACAAGGGGGCACCGGGTGGCGGACATTTGCAATCGTTATCTTCATCCATAACTCAACCTTAACTATTGTCGATGTCGAGTGAGCGTTTACCTTCATTGAGGTAATTCTTCAAATAACTATCAATCACACGTGGGTTTTGCCCATCTTGAATTGCCAATACACCGTCCATAATTAAGCGGCGATTAAGCTTCTCTTGTTCACGACGCAACGACAACTTATCGGCAATTGGAAAAAACACCATGTTAGACAACACCGCGCCATACAAAGTCGTTAAAAGTGCCACCGCCATTGCGGGACCGATCGCTTTCGGATCATCCATATTTGATAGCATAGCGACCAAACCAACCAGAGTACCGATCATCCCCATCGCCGGCGCTACGTCACCGTACGCTTTAAACGCACCAGCGCCTTTCTCATGACGCTCATCGGTTAAGGCAATGTCTTTTTGTAGCGCTGAACGCACAACATCTGCATCATGGCCATCCACCAATAGGTCGATACCTTTCTGCATAAAGCTATTTGAGATTTCCATCTCCTCAAGCGCAAGGAAGCCGCCTTTACGAGCAGCGTCAGCCATTTCAACAATTTTAGCAATCAGATCTTCTGGCTCATCCGCTTTAAACATGAAAGCTTTACCAGCAATTTTGGCTGCACCTAAAAACTGCCCAATGGTGAATTTCATCAATACTACAAATGTTGAGCCACCAACAACGATCAAAATGGATGTAACATCGACATACATCCCGATGCTTCCGCCTAAAACCATTGCCATGATAACGAAAGCAAAACCGCCAATTAAGCCCAAAAGGGTAGCTAAATCCACACAGCACTCCTCATGCTAACTCATTACTCTATCTCTGGAATTATATCGGCAGGCACGATGAATCTTTAGCTTTTTTATTGGTATCACTCTCACAAACTGTCTAAAACAATACTGAAAGCAACCAGAGTGACGCCTTTATTTTCTCGCAAGATCGTCAATGAATGAACAAATAATGGTAAAACCAACCGAGTAAACTCTATTTTTCTGACAATTTTACTCGGTTAAATTTGACCATCATAAGCCGCTAAGGTAACTTTCGTGCATCTTTCCAAAACAAGTATAATTATGGCGAGCAAGAAACCAGAAAATATGACCTTTGAATCAACCATTGAAGAGTTAGATTCGATTGTTGAAGATCTTGAAAATGGTGACCTAGCATTAGATGAGGCACTGAAAAAGTTCGAACGTGGCATCTCTTTAGCTCGCGCAGGCCAAACTAAGCTTAATGACGCCGAGCAACGCGTTAGCATTTTATTGCAAAATGACGATAATGCGCCGCTGTCTGATTTTACCCAACAGCCTGAATAATAATATTGTTAGAAGATCGCTCTATGCATGAGGCATTAATCTCGTTCCAGCAACGAAACAATCAACAATTGGAATCGTGGCTAAGCCAGCTTCCTCATCAAAACCAACCACTCATTGACGCAATGCGTTATGGGTTATTACTTGGCGGTAAACGCGCACGTCCATTTTTGGTTTACATCACTGGTCAAATGCTTGGCTGCGCAGTCGAAGACCTTGATACTCCTGCCTCTGCGGTAGAGTGTATCCATGCTTACTCTTTGATCCATGACGACCTACCAGCAATGGATGATGACGAACTGCGTCGTGGTCAACCGACTTGTCATATTAAGTTTGATGAAGCAACTGCAATCCTAACGGGTGATGCATTACAAACCTTAGCCTTTACTATCCTCGCCGATGGGCAATTGAATCCAAATGCCGAAACCATGCGTATTAAAATGGTGAAGGTGCTCGCGGAAGCGTCCGGCGCTGCTGGTATGTGCATGGGACAAGCGTTAGACCTTCAAGCTGAAAATCGTCGAGTTGATTTAAAAGAGCTTGAAGAAATTCACCGAAACAAGACTGGTGCACTGATGAAATGTGCCATTCGACTTGGTGCGCTTGCTGCAGGTGACAAAGGCGTAGAAATGCTGCCTTTATTGGACAAATATGCAGATGCGATAGGTCTCGCGTTTCAGGTTCAAGATGACATTCTTGATATCATCAGTGATACCGAAACGTTAGGTAAACCTCAAGGTTCAGATCAAGAGCTGAATAAAAGCACCTACCCTGCTCTGCTAGGATTAGAAGGTGCGATTGAAAAAGCTAACAATCTGTTACACGAAGCGCTTCAAGCACTGAATGCAATACCATACAATACTGAATTACTGGAAGAGTTCGCCCGATACGTCGTCGAGCGCAAAAACTAACAAAACAAGCGCGCATAATTATGACTCTTGATATTTCAAAGTACCCAACACTAGCGCTGGCAGATACACCAGTTGAGCTACGCAGCCTACCAAAAGAGATGTTGCCAAAGCTATGTGATGAATTACGTACTTACCTTTTAAACTCTGTAAGCCAATCGAGTGGTCATTTGGCTTCAGGTTTGGGCACGGTTGAATTAACTGTGGCACTTCACTACGTCTATAACACGCCATTTGATCATCTTATTTGGGACGTAGGCCATCAAGCGTACCCACACAAAATTTTAACTGGTCGTCGTGAGCAAATGCCAACCATTCGTCAAAAAGACGGATTACACCCATTTCCTTGGCGCGAAGAGAGTGAATACGACACTTTGTCCGTAGGTCACTCATCTACGTCGATCAGTGCCGCTCTAGGTATGGCGATCAGCGCTCACAAAGAGAATCAAAATCGCAAAGTCGTTAGTGTTATCGGCGATGGTGCTATCACTGCCGGTATGGCCTTTGAAGCAATGAACCACGCTGGTGATATTCACCCGGATATGCTGGTGATTCTAAACGACAATGAGATGTCAATTTCAGAAAACGTTGGCGCGCTGAACAACCACCTTGCTCAACTGCTTTCGGGTAACTTCTACACGTCGATTCGTGAAGGCGGCAAACGCGTGCTTTCTGGCGTTCCGCCAATTAAAGAATTGGTACGCCGCACCGAAGAACACCTCAAAGGTATGGTGATCCCTGGCACTCTGTTCGAAGAACTGGGCTTTAACTATATTGGTCCGGTTGACGGTCACGATGTGATTGAGTTGGTAAAAACCCTTAAGAATATGCGAGAGCTAAAAGGTCCACAGTTCTTACATATTATGACCAAAAAAGGTAAAGGCTATGAGCCAGCGGAGAAAGATCCGATTGGTTACCATGGCGTACCTAAGTTCGATCCAAGCCATTCTAGCTTGCCGAAAAGTAGCAGCAGTAAGCCGACCTTCTCAAAGATTTTCGGTGATTTCCTTTGTGATATGGCTGCCCAAGATCCTAAGTTGATGGCAATTACGCCAGCAATGCGTGAAGGCTCGGGTATGGTTCGCTTCTCGAAAGAATTCCCAGAGCAATACTTTGACGTTGCTATTGCAGAACAACACGCAGTAACACTTGCAACCGGTATGGCCATTGCGGGCAACAGCCCTATCGTCGCAATCTACTCTACGTTTTTACAACGTGGTTATGACCAGCTGATCCATGACGTCGCGATTATGGATTTGCCAGTGATGTTTGCTATTGACCGAGCGGGCTTAGTCGGTGCTGATGGTCAAACGCACCAAGGTGCATTCGATATTAGCTTTATGCGCTGCATTCCAAACATGGTCATCATGACGCCAAGTGACGAGAATGAGTGTCGCCAAATGCTTTACACTGGTCACAAGCATACCGGACCTAGTGCCGTTCGTTACCCTCGTGGTAGTGGCATGGGTACACCGATTGAGCAAGAGTTTACCGTACTTGAAATTGGTAAAGGTCGTATGATGCGTCAAGGCGAAAAAGTCGCGATTTTGAACTTCGGTACCTTTATGCCAAATGCCCTAGAAGCAGCAGAAGCGCTCAATGCTACTGTGGCTGATATGCGCTTTGCTAAGCCACTTGACCATGAGCTAATCAAACAGTTAGCCGCTGATCATGATGTACTTGTTACTCTTGAAGAAAACGCGATTGCTGGCGGCGCGGGTGCGGGCGTAATTGAGTTTATGATGCAAGAGAAGATCATCAAACCAGTTCTCAACCTAGGCCTACCCGATCGTTTTATCGCGCAAGGTACGCAAGAAGAGTTGCATCAAGAACTGGGGTTAGATGCGAAAGGTATTGAACAGTCTATTCGCAACTACTTGACCAAGTAGACCTGTCGCTTAAATTGGCTCTATCGCAATAGATACAACAAAGCCCTCAATCGAGGGCTTTGTTTTTTATCTCAATCTATACTTGCGGCGCTTGCCATTCGAACTGCTCAAATAGACGATGCCATGTGCTATCAAAGCCCGCTTGAATAACTAAAGTTTCACCGCTAAATGGATGCACAAACTCTAAGCTTGTCGCGTGCAGTAACAGGCGATGAGAGTCATAGACGTCACGAAACAGTTTATTATGCTTACCATCGCCATGAGTGGTATCACCAACCATAGGGTGGCGTAGGTGCGCCATATGACGACGGAGTTGATGTTTACGCCCGGTATGAGGATTAAGCTCCATCATGCAGTAACGCGTGGTTGGAAAACGCCCCGTTGAATGTGGTATTTCAACTTTAGCCAACGGTCGATAGTCCGTTACCGCTTCTTGAGCCTCTTTCTCTTGGCTGGCGAATTTGTCGGCAATTTTATCCAACTCAACTTTCAACGGATAATCTAGCGTTCCCGCCTCTTCAATCCATCCTCGCACAATCGCATGATAGGTTTTCTTCATTTCATGATTGGCAAACATTGGCATTACTTGCGCGGCAATTTCACTCGACAAAGCAAAAATCAACACACCGGAAGTGGGTCTATCTAAACGGTGCAGAGGGAAAACATGCTGACCAATTTGGTCACGTAGAGTTTGCATCACAAACTGCGTTTCATGTTTATCCAACCAACTGCGATGCACTAGCATCCCTGCTGGTTTGTTGACCGCTACGAAATATTCATCCTGATAAACGATATCTAACACTTAAGCTGCCTCTGTATCAATCTGGCGAATCACCGCAAGAACGGATAAATACTGGGTATGCTGTTTCCAGCACTCTTCAAAATAGGGAGCGATTGCAAAACCTTGTGGTAGCGAAAGCTCGGATTCAATCAACTGACGCATCTTAGGTAAAAAGATCCATTGTAGCCATTGATGCGGCTCTAAAGTATCAATGGCAAAAGGTTGCTGACTCGAAAGCGCCTGCGTCGATGGTGGCATATCCTGCCACAACTTTACCTCGCGGAGTTGTTGCTCAAGCTGGTTAAGTAAAACCGTGAGCGAAGTATCCTGTTTCATTTATCTTTTGTCGTTGACCTTGAAATTAGCCTATAGAGTACCATTTATAAGGGAAAGAAAGTTAGGAAAAGTCTCCCATGGATACCATTCATACCCTGAGCGAACTGCTACGCAATAGCGAGTGTACATTTAAGATTTTCGATTTAGGTCGTCGTATTAAGGCTATTGATAATCATGTATTTGAACAAATTGAGCGAGGCCAACAGCCTTACCCATACCCTCTACAGCGAAAAGCGCACCTAGCGATAGCCTATTGGAACCAAGCCAAACAACCTTGGATTTGGTTCTTAAAATTTGAGCTTGATGAGCGAGGCCTGTTAAAGCAAGCGGATGTGGGTAACTTTATCAAGTTCGTCATCGAAGCAATGGGAACCCGTTTAAACCAAGAGATGGATGAAGAGCAGCAACAAAAGCTGGCTAATAATCCTTATACTTACAAACCTTCTGAAGACAAGATGGCGGTATTCCACAGCCAAATTCGCGCCGATTTAGACCTGCCATGCAGTCCATACTATGAGCACGCTCAACACTACTTCAAAGGTGGATTAGGCTGGCAGAACTGGCAGACCGTGGGTCTACAAGGTATAACAGACATCGCAGCTCGCCTAGGTACAGAGCAAAATGGAGTGGAACTGCGCAAAGCCTTGCCTAATCTTCCCTCAGAGCCGCTCTATGCGCTACTTGGTGCGCTTGAACATACGGAGCTAACAGATAAGCTTGCTCAACGTATTGCTGAATTAGCTCAAGCGCAAATCAACAGCAATGAACCGGACCTCTTTCTTCTTTCAGCTCTGATTCGTGCGCTCGCGGGCGCTGAAACACAAATCGCTCGCCCAATGTTAGAGCAAGTGTTAGCCAGCCCACGCTTAAGCCATCAGGAAATACTCATTGGTATTGCTGGGCGCTGTTGGCATTTATTAGCCGATGCTGTAATTGCCGAACAGTTCCTATTGCGCCTTGCTCAGACAGGAAACCAAACTCTGTTTAACCAACTGTTTGCTGACTTAGTTATGCTACCTGAATTGCGTATGGTTCTATTGCCTTTACTCCATTCATCACCTTCTGCCGAATTAGCCAATGCGTTGGTTAATTTGCAACAAGCGACAAAAGCGTAACCAGAAATGGATGACCAATAGACATGATCACGGACTTATTGGCTATATTACTGCTTTGCTTTGTTTGTATGCTGTTTTGGCAGCAACGACGCCAATCAGAGCTTGCTAAGCTTGCGATTCAGCGAAAATGTAATCAGCTTGACCTACAGTTGATTAGTACTGCTTTAAAAGCACATAAAATAAAAACGCCAGATGGGATCTGGCGTTGGTATACGGTCTATCAGTTTGAATTTTCGGCACTGGGTGATGATTGCTATCAGGGCGAACTAACTATGATAGGCTTTCAAGTAATTCACTTTCATCTACCGCCTCATCGGATGTAAATTGAAATTCATAAAAAGGCCCATAAGCATCGCTATTGAGGCCTTTTTTTACAAAGCCTAACTTCTCTAAAAGACAAATAGAGGCAAAATGATCAACATTAGCCGTTGCCTTAACGCTATGTAAATTAAGATCTCGCGTTGCTTTACTGAAAAAAGCACCTAATGCTTCAGTTGCAATACCCTTCCCCCAATAAGCTTTATCAAAAATAAACACTAGCTCAGGTTCGGTATCAACCTCGTGAATAGAAATGTGACCAATATATTCACGAGTAAAATTATCTAACACCGCTCGTGTATAACGAGTGTTGTCATTTAAAATACGTTCAAAGACTTCTCTCGCTTTAGATACCGTGTACGGACCATTCATTTGCGCACGGTTTTTTACACAGCAGTTAAGCACCACAAAATCAGACAATAATGAGTCGTTATAAGGTACCAGTAATACGCGTCGAGTTGCGATAGTCACAAATCTTCCTTGCTTTCAGCAAACTTAAATTAAGCTCTTCACTTCTCAATAAAAATATATACACAGACCAAATTATTAATTACTAGGTTGCATATATAAAACAATACGTTAGCCGACGTATAGCAACACCTAAGCCAGAATAGCCAAGGTTATTCGCGTTTAATTTTTATTTTAATAAAGATAGGTGGTAGTCAGGTATTCAAAACCTGAGAATAGAATAGTGAGGGAGAATCCCCTTTGAATCCATTCGTCTATCATCCTTAATGGCTATTTCCTAATCAATAGCCGACACACCACTTTAGTAAAGCCCACTAAAGCCATGCGCATCCTTAATGTTAGCCTTATAAATAAGGCTCTTTTTTGAACGCACAATGTAACTGAAAATCCATTTCAAACAATGATCTATCTCGCACTTTATCATCTGTAAGAACGAGTGAATCAAATTGAATTCCCATATTTTTCAACTGGTTATTAAAAGCAAAAAACAAACAACAAATCACACCATGGGCATTATCTTACAGATTTAATGGTCAATGTCTTACACAAAACTCCCATTTTTACCATTCGCCATAGCTAATATAAGACAGTAAAATTAGAGAAAGATCCAATTTATTGGTTATAAAACTCACAAGGAAAGATAATGCTTACTAAAGATGTTAGCCAAGAGTTAGAACAGATTATTAAGGCACTGATTCAAGAAGGCAAAGAGCCAACTGTCGCTTTAGTAAAAGCACGACTAAAAACGTCAGTACCTATGCCAGCTCTTATCAGTACGATTAAAAGCTGGAAAAGCTCTCAACGCGTACCAAAAGTTGAAGTATCCTCTGAAAGCAAAACTGAACCTGACCGCATCGCCGAATTAGAAGCACAGGTAAAAGATCTTCAGCAGCGATTAGCAGCGATTGAAGCGAAGCTGCTGTAGATTGGAACGTTCAGCGCCAATGCACTGACTACGGATTACGGATTACGGATTACGGATTACGGATTACGGATTACGGATTACGGATTACGGATTACGGATTACGGATTACGGATTACGGATTACGGATTACGGATTATCGTTACACCCAGCAACGACATTTACAACATTTTCAGCCACAAAATTATCCCGAAGTGAAGCTTTATACCCGTCCTACTTGAAGTTACAGCGGTGTTGACTGGCACTCACAAACCTCATCACATAGACCATCTATGCTCAGAGGCTTTGTTCCTTTGTCGCCTACCTGCATCTCCAAGTTGTTTGGGTATAGTTTAACGCTCCCAACTCCGTAAACGAATCTCTGATTCGTGTTCCCAAAGCAAAGCCTCAGCTTTGCGTTCCCGCATGCAAGTGCGCAGCTCGTCTCCCAAAAAAGAAGGCCCAGCCGAAGCTGAGCCTTTGATCTTCTTTTATTGCAGCGAGATTACCAACCGGTCACTTCACGAAGTGCTTTACCAATGTCGGCTAGAGACTTAACCGTCTTAACGCCAGCTTCTTCTAGCGCGGCAAACTTATCTTCAGCAGTACCTTTACCACCAGAGATGATCGCACCAGCGTGACCCATACGCTTACCAGGAGGCGCCGTTACACCTGCAATGTAAGAAACCACAGGTTTAGTCACATTGTCTTTTATGAACGCAGCCGCTTCTTCTTCCGCTGTACCACCGATCTCACCAATCATAACGATCGCTTCTGTCTCAGGGTCTTCTTGGAACAGCTTCAAGATGTCGATAAAGTTTGAACCTGGGATTGGGTCACCACCGATACCAACACAAGTAGACTGACCGAAACCTTCGTCGGTAGTCTGCTTAACGGCTTCATAAGTTAGTGTACCAGAGCGCGATACGATACCCACTTTGCCTTTCTTGTGGATATGGCCTGGCATGATACCAATCTTACACTCATCCGGCGTGATAACACCCGGACAGTTAGGACCAATCATCACAACGCCAGCTTCGTCTAGACGTACTTTCACATCCAGCAGATCCAGTGTTGGAATACCTTCCGTGATCGTTACAATCAGCTTTACACCAGCATCAATCGCTTCAAGGATTGCATCTTTACAAAAAGGCGCAGGTACGTAGATAACTGATGCAGTTGCACCAGTCACTTCTACCGCTTCACGTACGGTGTTAAACACTGGTAGACCTAGGTGAGTTTGACCACCTTTGCCTGGTGATACACCACCAACCATTTGTGTGCCGTAAGCGATCGCTTGCTCAGAGTGGAACGTACCTTGACCGCCCGTGAAACCCTGACAGATAACTTTAGTATCTTTATTAATTAGTACTGACATTATTTGCCCTCCGCTGCAGCAACTACTTTTTCTGCTGCTTCAGTTAGAGAGTTTGCAGCGATGATATTTAGACCACTTTCAGCCAGTTTCTGCGAGCCTAGCGGTGCATTGTTACCTTCTAGACGAACAACGACTGGTACTTCAACGCCAACTTCTTCAACAGCGCCAATGATACCTTCTGCAATCAGGTCACAACGAACGATGCCGCCGAAGATATTAACCAGTACCGCTTTCACATTACTGTCAGATAGGATGATCTTGAAGGCTTCAGTAACACGCTCTTTGGTTGCGCCGCCGCCTACATCAAGGAAGTTTGCTGGTTGGCCGCCATGTAGGTTTACGATATCCATCGTACCCATCGCCAGACCTGCACCGTTAACCATACAGCCGATGCTGCCATCCAGAGCTACGTAGTTAAGCTCCCATTGTGCTGCATGTGCTTCGCGCTCATCTTCTTGTGAAGGATCGTGCATCTCACGCAGCTTTGGCTGACGGTAAAGTGCGTTAGAGTCGATATTAATTTTGCCATCTAGACACAGTAGATCACCTGCTCCAGTGATAACCAGAGGGTTGATTTCAAGCAGTGCTAGATCGTATTGAGCAAACATTTCGCCTAGACCAACAAAGATCTTAACGAACTGTTTGATTTGGTCACCTTTAAGACCAAGTTTGAATGCTAGTTCACGGCCTTGGTAAGCCTGTGGACCAACAAGCGGATCGATTGCGGCTTTATGGATGAGCTCTGGCGTTTCTTCTGCCACTTTCTCAATTTCCACACCACCTTCTGTCGATGCCATGAATACAATGCGTTGAGTTGAACGATCAACTACTGCACCCAAATATAGCTCGTTAGCGATATCAGACGCTTCCTCAACCAAAATTTTAGATACTGGCTGACCATTAGCATCTGTTTGGTAAGTTACTAGGTTTTTACCTAGCCACTTTTGAGCAAATTCTTTCACACCATCTTTAGTATCATGCAGTTCAACGCCGCCCGCTTTACCGCGGCCACCAGCGTGTACCTGACACTTAACGACTTTTTTCTCTGTGCTAATGCGACCTGCTGCTTCGAACGCTTCTTGTGGGGTATCACAAGCGTAACCTTCCGGCACAGGCAAACCGAATTCTGCAAACAGCTGTTTGGCTTGGTATTCATGCAAATTCATTTTGATATTCCGTTTGTTCTTCCCTTAAGGGATTTATAATTTCCATTAACGTTGCAGTAGAACTCTGCTTACACGTCTGTAGGGTCTTCTCAAATCAATCGCAATACGATTCAAATGAAGGCCAGACAGTTGAGCCAGTCTAGCCCCGAGAGCTAAAGGCGTCGAGTCATCCAAGACAACTCGACGTTTTAGCGATATTAAACGTCTAATAACAGACGCGCTGGATCTTCTAGTAGCTCTTTAATGGTTACTAGGAAGCCCACTGACTCACGACCATCGATTAAACGGTGATCGTAAGATAGAGCTAGGTACATCATTGGCAGAATTTCTACCTTGCCATCCACAGCCATCGGACGATCTTGGATCTTATGCATGCCCAAGATTGCTGACTGAGGTGGGTTAATGATTGGCGTTGACATTAGTGAGCCAAATACACCGCCGTTAGTGATAGTAAAGTTACCGCCCATCAGCTCATCAACCGTTAGCTTGCCATCACGACCTTTGATAGCCAGTTCTTTGATGCCTTTCTCAACATCAGCAAAACCTAGAGTGTCACAATCTTTAAGAACGGGGGTCACTAGGCCACGTGGCGTTGATACTGCCATGCTGATATCAAAATAGTTGTGATAAACAATGTCATCACCATCAATCGACGCATTCACTTCTGGGTAACGTTTTAGTGCTTCCGTTACCGCTTTTACGTAGAAAGACATGAAACCAAGACGAATGCCGTGACGCTCTTCGAACTGGTCTTTGTACTGCTTACGAAGATCCATGATTGGCTTCATGTTCACTTCGTTAAATGTAGTTAGCATTGCTGTGCTGTTCTTCGCTTCAAGAAGACGGTTCGCCACTGTCTTACGCAAACGAGTCATTGGCACACGCTTTTGACTGCGAGCAGCGGCTGGAGCTTGAGCAACTGGCTCTTCTGCTTTTACGCTCGATTTTGCGTTAGCTAAGTGCGCGTCAATGTCTTCGCGAGTAATACGGCCACCCACACCAGAGCCCTTCACTTGTGAAGCTTCTAGGCCATGTTCAGCAAGTAAACGACGAACCGCAGGACTTAGGGCATCGTTGCTCTCTTCTGTCAGCGCTGCTTTGTGACGCTTGTCTGGCGATGACTCTGTCTCAGCGGTCGTATCTGTTGTAGGTTCACCAGCAACAGCACCTGGCTTCAACTTAGCGATTAGCTGCTTAGAAAGTACCGTAGCACCTTCTTCTTCTATGATGGCTTCTAAAATACCTGCTTCTGGAGCAGGAACTTCAAGTACAACCTTATCGGTTTCGATATCTACAAGAACTTCATCACGCTCAACCATTTCTCCTGGTTGCTTGTGCCATGTAGCGACGGTTGCGTCTGCAACTGATTCAGGTAAATCTGGAACCAGAATTTCAATTGTCATTTCTATCTTCCTTATGCTTCTAGTTCTTTATCTGAGGTTTTCGAATCTGATGTATTAGAACCAGTGGTCAAAGCGTCTTCGACCAACGCTTTTTGTTGTTTCAAGTGTACCGACATATAACCTACCGCCGGAGATGCTGAAGCTGGGCGGCCCGCATATTTAAGGTCTGCGCCAGCTGGAATGGCTGCGCGGAAATTATGCTGGCTACAGTACCAAGCACCTTGGTTCTGTGGCTCTTCTTGGCACCAAACAAAATCTTCAACATTGGTGTATTGAGCAATCGCTTCTTTCACTTCTTCCAATGGGAATGGGTAAAGCTGCTCGATACGCACGATAGCAACATCGTCTTGCTCGTTCTTGCGGCGCTGTTCAAGCAGGTCGAAATATACCTTGCCAGAACAGAACACTACGCGTTTCACCTTACTTGCTTCCAGTTGATCTATCTCTGGAATTGCAGGTAAGAACGTACCGTCAGATAAGTCTTCTAAACTTGAAATACACAATGGGTGACGTAGCAGTGATTTCGGTGACATCACAATCAGTGGGCGGCGCATTGGGCGCACCACTTGACGACGAATCATGTGATAAACCTGAGCTGGCGTTGAGGGCACAACAACCTGCATATTCTGCTCAGCACAAAGCTGTAGGTAACGCTCTAGGCGCGCCGACGAGTGCTCAGGGCCCTGACCTTCATAACCATGTGGTAGTAGCATTGTTAGACCACACAAACGCGCCCACTTTTGCTCACCCGAGGAGATAAATTGGTCAATCACAACTTGCGCGCCGTTAGCGAAGTCACCAAACTGCGCTTCCCAAATGGTTAAACCACTCGGCTCAGCCGTCGCGTAGCCATATTCAAAGGCCAATACCGCTTCTTCAGACAGCACCGAGTCAATCACTTGGAAAGGCCCCTGCTTATCATGAATATTCGCTAGAGGAATATAGGTACTTGCGTCTGATTGGTTGTGCAGCACAGAGTGTCGGTGGAAGAAAGTACCACGTCCAGAATCCTGACCTGAAATACGAATGCGCTTCCCGTCATCAAGTAAGGTCGCGTAAGCCAAGGTTTCTGCCATACCCCAGTCAACCGCTTTCTCACCGCTCATCATTGATAGACGATCGTTGTAAAGCTTGTTAACTCGGCTCTGTAGCTTATGACTGTCTGGGTACTGACATAGACGGTTACCTAATTCAACTAGGCGATCTCTGTCGTACTGACTATTCCAAGGCGTATCCCAGTCGTGACCTAGATATGGAGACCAGTCTACTGAATGTAGAGCCATTGGACGCCACTCTTTCACCACCACTTCACCACGATCTAACGCATCACGATATTCATTGATTAGCGCTGTTGCCGTCTCAATGTCGTTATCACCGCGCTCGATCAGTACATCAGCATATAGCTTACGTGGCGTTGGATGCTTTTTGATTTTTTGATACATCAACGGTTGAGTCGCATTTGGCTCATCCGCTTCGTTGTGACCATGACGACGGTAACAAACCAAATCAATCACAACATCACGCTTAAATTCATTGCGGTAATCAAGTGCAATGCGCGTAACAAAGGCGACCGCTTCTGGATCATCGGCGTTCACGTGGAAGATTGGCGCCTGTACCATCTTAGCAATATCAGTACAGTACATGGTTGAACGCGTATCGGTCGGGTTTGAAGTCGTGAAACCAACTTGGTTGTTCACCACGATACGAACCGTACCACCGACACGATAACCACGTGACTGTGACATATTAAATGTCTCAGCAACCACACCTTGACCAGCGACCGCTGAGTCACCGTGAATCGTAATTGGTAATACTGTGCTGCCGTTTTTATCGCCAAGGCGATCTTGGCGGGCACGAACCGAACCAATCACTACTGGGTTTACAATCTCGAGATGCGACGGGTTAAACGCCAACGCTAAGTGAACATCACCACCTGGCGTTGCAAAGTCAGCTGAGAAACCTTGGTGATATTTAACATCACCCGTTCCCCAAGAATCACCATGTTTACCGGCAAATTCATCAAACAGATCTTGTGGTTTTTTGCCTAACACGTTAACCAACATGTTTAAACGACCACGGTGTGCCATGCCAATAACGACCTCACGCATGCCGCTGTTACCAGCATGACGGATTAATTCTTTAGTCATTGGAATTAGGGCATCACCACCCTCTAGAGAGAAACGTTTTGCACCTGGGAATTTTGCGCCTAAATAGCGCTCAAGGCCTTCCGCTGCGGTAAGTTCTTCTAAGAAGTTACGCTTCTCATCTGCGGTGAACGATGGCTGACCAACCACTGACTCTAAACGCTGCTGGATCCAACGTTTTTGTTCCGTATCGGTCATGTGCATGTACTCTGCACCAATCGAACCGCAGTAGGTTTTCTTCAATGACGAATAGATATCTTTTAGCTTCATGGTCTCTTGACCAATAGCAAAAGAACCCACGTTGAATGTTTCTTCTAAGTCATCATCGTTGAGATTGTGGAAGGAAGGGTCTAGTTCTGCCACTGTAGGGCGGTTCCATAGACCTAGAGGATCGAGATCAGCTGCCTCATGACCGCGGAAACGGTACGCGTTAATCAGCTGTAGAACTTTTACTTGTTTAGCATCGACGTCGGGGTCACTAACTTGGACATTGTAATGCTTTGTTTCTTGAGCGAGTCGACGGAAGTAATCACGGACACGTGAGTGCGGCTGTTCCACCACATCTGCAGATGGCTTAGGCAAACCATCAAATACACGAATCCACTCCTCACTTACCAGATCGGGGTCACTTAGATACAATTCGTAGAGATCCTCTACGTATGTCGCATTTGCGCCTGCCAAGTGTGAAGACTCGAGCCATGCCTTCATCACACTGTTGTGCATATTTTCCCTTAACCAGTAGTTTTCACGTTTGCAGCGGTCTATGCCGCGCTTCTATTGAATAGGCCGCTACCCAAAATTGAGTAGCGGCAATTTTAACAGTTCACTAAACCGAACGATTTACCAACATCGACTTGATGTGACCAATCGCTTTTGTAGGATTTAGTCCCTTAGGACAAACACTTACACAATTCATGATGCCATGGCAACGAAAAACACTAAATGCATCGTCGAGATCGGACAATCGTTCATCAGTTGCCGTATCTCGGCTGTCAATTAACCAACGATAGGCGGCCAATAGACCGGCAGGACCGATAAACTTATCAGGGTTCCACCAGAACGACGGGCAAGAAGTGGTACAACACGCACACATGATACATTCATAAAGACCATCCAAATGGGCACGGTCTTCTGGCATTTGCAAGTTTTCACGTGATGGTGGCATTGCTCCATCAGAGATCAAGAATGGCTTAACCTTGGCGTAGTTATCGTAAAATTGGGTCATATCTACGATCAGGTCACGAACCACAGGCAAACCAGGCAATGGTCGAATCACAATTTTCTCACCCTGCAAGGCAGAGAGCGGTGTGATACACGCCAAACCATTTTTGCCGTTCATGTTTAAACCATCTGAACCACAGACACCTTCACGGCACGAACGACGGAACGCGATAGTAGGGTCTTGTTCTTTCAATAAGATCAGTGCATCTAGCACCATCATATCGGAACCTTCTTCTACCTCGAGCGTGTAGTCCTTCATGTAAGGCTTGTTATCTACATCAGGGTTATAGCGGTACAAAGAGAAGCTTAGTTTCATTTTTCATTCCTCCCTTAGTACGTACGAACTTTCGGCGGGAACGCATCACGATGCACAGGCGTCATGTTGACATCACGCTTCGACATCTGTTCCGTTTCCGGGTTATAGATTGAGTGGCATAGCCAATTCTCATCATCACGCTCTGGGAAATCGAAACGAGCATGAGCGCCGCGGCTTTCAGTACGGTAGTTAGCCGCAACAGCCGTAGAATATGCCGTTTCCATCAAGTTATCTAACTCTAGACACTCAATACGTTGCGTGTTGAATTCTTTTGACTTGTCCGATAAGTGTGCTTCTTTTAGTCGCTCACGAATCACTTTCAACTCTTCTAGCCCTGTAGCCATCGCATCGCCTTCACGGAATACCGAGAAGCTGTTCTGCATACACTGCTGTAGGTCCTTACGGATTTGGAATGGGTCTTCACCACTCGCGCTATTTTCCCAACGCATAGTACGCGCCAATGATGCCTCGATATCTGACTCAGAAGCAGGGCGAGCCTCTGATTGTGCAGCCAAGGTTTCACCAAGATGTAGGCCAGTCGCGCGTCCAAACACCACTAAATCGAGTAGCGAGTTGCCACCCAAGCGGTTCGCTCCATGTACGGAGACTGACGCAATTTCGCCACAAGCAAATAGACCTTGAACTTCCATCTCGCCACCGTCAGCTGCTTGCTTGATAGCCTGACCAGAAACTTGAGTCGGTACCCCACCCATCATGTAGTGACAAGTTGGAATTACTGGGATCGGCTCTTTAACTGGGTCGACGTGAGCAAAGGTACGAGAAAGCTCACAGATACCAGGCAGACGAGACTCAAGCACTTCTTTACCAAGGTGATCCAGTTTCAGTTTAATGTGTGGGCCCCATGGACCATCACAGCCGCGACCTTCACGGATCTCAATCATCATAGAACGAGCCACAACGTCACGACCAGCAAGGTCTTTCGCGTTGGGTGCGTAACGCTCCATAAAGCGCTCACCATCTTTGTTCAGCAGGTAACCACCTTCACCACGACAGCCTTCTGTTACCAGTACACCGGCTCCAGCGATACCCGTTGGGTGGAACTGCCACATTTCCATATCTTGCATCGGAACGCCAGCGCGCAGCGCCATACCCACACCATCACCAGTGTTGATGTGCGCATTGGTTGTCGATGCGTAGATACGACCAGCGCCACCTGTTGCAAGAATGGTTGCTTTCGATTTGAAATAAACAATCTCGCCAGTTTCCATGCAGATAGCGGTACAACCAACCACGGCACCATCTTGGTTTTTCACCAAATCCAACGCATACCACTCAGAGAAAATCATGGTCTTGTGTTTCACGTTTTGCTGGTAAAGCGTATGCAGCAATGCGTGACCAGTACGGTCAGCAGCCGCAGCCGTGCGTGCCGCTTGCTCGCCACCAAACTCTTTTGACTGACCACCAAACGGACGTTGATAAATTGAACCGTCTTCAAAACGTGAGAAAGGTAAGCCCATTTTCTCAAGCTCAATCACCGATTCAGGACCGTTTTTACACATGTATTCGATGGCATTTTGGTCACCAATGTAGTCCGAACCTTTCACGGTATCGTACATATGCCACTGCCAATCATCCTTATGTGAGTTACCTAACGCTACGGTAATACCGCCCTGTGCAGATACCGTGTGCGAACGTGTAGGGAAAACTTTTGAGAGCAGAGCGCAGGTTAAACCTTGCTCTGAAATTTGTAGAGCGGCGCGCATACCTGCACCGCCTGCGCCGATTACAACGGCATCGAATTCACGAACTGGAATAGACACTTACGCACCCCACAGAATAAACAGACCAGAGAAGAAGTAGCCAAGCAATAGCGTGACTACGCCGACTTGTAGACCACCGCGTAACTTAGAGCACTTAATGTAGTCCGTCAGCACCTGCCACAAACCGATCCAAGCGTGAATCAATACGCTGGTCAGTGCGACCATTGTGAATGCTTTGGTGAAGTTACCAGCAAAAAACTGGCTCCATGATGCGTACGAGATATCAGAGAAAGCGACAAAGCTGACTAGATAGATCGTGTATAGCGTCATAATGATTGCAGTTGCACGAATCAATAGGAAATCATGCACACCATTACGACCAAATGATGAAACGTGGTTTACCATACCAATACCCCCGCTAATAGAGACAGCACAGCTGTAACACCGAATGAAACTTTCGCGCTCATTGCGCCAGTGTCCAGCTCTTCAAAGTAGCCTAGGTCCATCAGCAAGTGACGAACGCCACCCACAATGTGGTAGGCCAAAGCGGTTAGGATTCCCCAAAGGATAAACGTGAAAAACCAGCCATCGACAATATCGACAGCTTTCATATATCCGACAGGAGATGATAGAGATAAAGACAGCAACCATAACAGGATACCGACTGCTACAAACGTGATCACACCGGAAACTCGATGAAGAATAGATGCGATAGCAGTGATCGGAAAGCGTATGGTTTGCAAGTCTAGGTTTACAGGTCTTGACTTTCTTTCTTTCACGGGCTTGCTCACTCAGCTCACTAGAGCATTTATAGTTATTGACGAAACTTGGAAGCTGAACCCTTTAAAATAATAACATTTTGATAACAAAATCGAACAAATATGAGCGAGTTAATTGTAAGCAAATTGTTAACAACAAAGCTTGAAAAGATAGACGATAATTCTTTCAATCCTTGAATTTATTAGGTTTCTCCCAGATTTCACGCCACCAATATACGGCTGGCAACATTCTAATACAATTAGTGTAACAATTTTTGCTACACAGAACAGATTTTTAACTTAATGTGCGCAAAAAATAATAACAAGAGCACACATCAGAGGAGAAAAATTGACTTTGTTAACGAAGAGACGTACAAAAATGGCACACAAACATCCTGGATGGATTAAATAATAAACAAAGGAGATTGTTATGGCGGATAAGAAAGCTACCCTTCATATTGAAGGCCAAGCGCCAGTCGAGCTGCCAATTATGGAAGGGACCATCGGTCCTGACGTGATTGACGTTCGCAAACTTGGGGCCACAGGCCACTTTACTTTTGACCCAGGTTTTCTTGCCACTGCATCTTGTGAATCTCAAATAACTTACATCGATGGCGGCAAAGGTGTACTACTGCACCGCGGTTTCCCTATCGATCAGTTAGCGAATAACGCTGATTATTTGGAAGTCTGTTATATTCTTCTTTACGGTGAAGCCCCAACCCGTGAGCAATACGAGAAGTTCAAAACGACGGTAACTCGTCATACTATGGTGCATGAGCAAATTGCTAGCTTCTTCCACGGCTTCCGTCGTGATGCACACCCTATGGCCGTTATGTGTGGTGTAGTTGGTGCTCTAGCAGCCTTCTACCACGATTCACTTGATATCAACAACGACGTGCACCGTGAGATCGCGGCTTATCGTCTGATTTCAAAAATGCCAACACTGGCTTCCATGTGTTACAAGTACTCAATTGGCCAGCCATTTATCTACCCACGTAACGACTTGAACTACGCGGAAAACTTCCTACACATGATGTTTGCTAACCCATGTGAAGAATATGAAGTGAACCCAGTAGTCGCACGTGCCATGGATAAAATTTTCACCCTACACGCAGACCACGAGCAAAATGCATCAACGTCGACAGTCCGTCTGTCAGGTTCATCTGGTGCTAACCCATTTGCATGTATCGCAGCGGGTATCGCATCGCTATGGGGACCTGCTCACGGCGGCGCTAACGAAGCGTGTCTGAAGATGCTTGAAGAAATCGGTAGTGTAGACAATATTCCTGAGTTCGTTGAGCGTGCGAAAGACAAAGATGATCCATTCCGTCTAATGGGCTTCGGTCACCGCGTTTATAAGAACTATGACCCACGCGCAACGGTCATGCGCGAAGCGTGTCATGAAGTTCTTACCGAACTAAACATCCAAGATCCTCTGCTAGACGTTGCAATGGAACTTGAGCGTATTGCGCTATCTGATGAGTACTTCGTGTCGAAGAAACTGTACCCGAACGTAGATTTCTACTCAGGTATCATTCTGAAAGCGATTGGTATTCCAGTATCGATGTTTACCGTAATCTTTGCCATGTCTCGTACTATCGGCTGGATTGCACACTGGAACGAAATGCACAGCGATCCGACTAACCGTATCGGTCGTCCTCGTCAGCTATACACTGGTGAAGACCAGCGTGAATTCCGCCCTCTGCATGAGCGTGAATAGGCGATAAAGCATAGAAAAGCTAAGGGCTGACGTGTAAGCGTCAGCCCTTTCTTTTTGGATGCGGGATGCGGGATGCGGGATGCGGGATGCGGGATGCGGGATGCGGGATGCGGGATGCGGGATGCGGGATGCGGGATGCGGGATGCGGGATGCGGGATGCGGGATGCGGGATATTTTGTCTTTTAGAGCACAAGTTGAGTCAATGATTTTTAGTCATTGAGGGTGAGCATCAAACCTTACGCCCCTCAAGAGCGAGACACTTTATATATTTGTCATCCTCAAGAGCATAACCATACCCCTGTCATCCTCAAGAGCGAGGTACGAGCGAGTTGGGGATCTCGCTTTCACACAACAAAACAAGATTCCCTACTCGTGCTAACGCACTCTATGGAATGACAAACTTAAGCCAAGCACTCGATAAGACAAAGCCTGCCCATATCCGGAAGCGAGGCGTTCCATAGGGCTAAGCCCGTTCCCACTTCCCGAAGCGAAGCGTTCCGTAGGACGAAGTCCGCCCCCACTTCCCGAAGCGAAGCGTTCCGTAGGACGAAGTCCGCCCCCACTTCCCGAAGCGCAGCGTTCCGTAGGACGAAGTCCGTTCCCTTTCCTCGTCCCTTTAAACCGGATTATCGATATCGATAAAGGTCACATCCAAGCCATGCTCGTTTGCTAACCACTCACCAAGGGCTTTGATCCCATAACGTTCAGTAGCATGGTGCCCCGCAGCAAAGTAGTGAATATCCAACTCGCGAGCACTGTAAGTTGTGCGTTCTGAGATCTCACCCGAAATAAATGCATCCAAACCATGTTGAGCGGCAAGCTCGATATAGTCTTGACCACCACCAGTACACCAACCTACCGTTTCAATTAGCTTTTCTGCGCGCTCTGGAGCAATATGCAGTGGCTTACGCTTTAATATGGCATCAATACGTGCGGTAAACTCAGCGCCCGTTACAGGCTGTTTTAGGCGGCCATACATGGCGACCGATTGAGGATGTCCTTCTAATCCACCCTCTACTTCAATCTCAAGTAAACGCGCCAGTTCAGCGTTGTTACCGAGTTCAGGATGAATGTCTAAAGGCAAGTGATAACCAAACAGGTTGATATCATGTTTAATCAAGGTGCGAATGCGTTTACCTTTCATGCCACGAATTGGCTCTGGCTCTCCTTTCCAAAAATAGCCGTGATGAACCAATAAAGCATCGGCGCCAAGATCGACAGCTTTGTCAATCAGCGCTTGTGAAGCGGTAACGCCTGTAACGATTTTTTTTATCTGTTCGCCACCTTCAACTTGCAGACCATTAGGGCTGTAGTCCTTAATCAATTGTGGTGAGAGTTTTTCGTTAAGTATCTTTTCAAGTTGTAGATTATTCATCTTACTTTCCAGTATCCTGACTTTAGCGAAGTTATAACAACTTCATTCTCAATTGTCGAAACAAACCCTATAGAAAATAGTGAGTAGATATGAGTGCCTTGGACGAGTTTTATCAATGGATAACCACCAGCCAAAACCTTATCGAGCCCCATGATATTTTCTGCGATTTACGCACCTTAAACCCAAGCCCTCTGGCCAATAACGCGGTATACAATGGCAACCGTCGGCTCGGTTTTATCTATCAACACCTATGTACTCAAGCTTTTGTCAACAGCCCCAACTATCAAGTGCTAGCAGAAGAGATCCAACTCTCTGAACAAGGGCGCACGTTAGGCGCCATCGATCTCATCGTGCGCAATAGACAAGAACAAAGAAATGAACATTGGGAAGTCGCGATAAAATTCTACCTATTGCACAACGGCAACTGGTTTGGTCCTAACGCCCACGATCAGTTGGAGACAAAACTACCACGCATGCTCACCCATCAGTTGGCCATGTCCAATACCTCACAATTTCAACAGCAACACCCAGAATTAGAAGTGGCGACTCACCACTTGCTCATGCAAGGCAGGCTCTATATTAATCCATTTAATTCCGAACCCACCCCAACTCACTGCTTGGAGTATCCTCTTAATTCCTCACAAATTAGCGGCCACTGGTGCCATTACTCTCAAGCCCATCAAATACAAGAAACACTGTATGAACTGCCGAAAATCCGCTGGGCAACGGGAAAAGAGCTCAATGCCACAATCGTAGAGCCCAACCCTGAGCGATTTATTCACGCTCAAACTGAAAGCGGACAGTTTTGGTTTGTGGTGCCAGATGTGTGGCCGGGGCGGAACGCATAGCTTACGGAAAACGGAACGCTGCGCTCACGGAACGCGAGCTACGGAAAAGCAGAACAGGGGGCTCAGGGCTACGCCGCATAAAACCAACTGAAGAGCAAGATTCCCTACTCGCGCTAATGCGCTCTACGGAATGACAAAGTTTAATATTTCGCCCTATAGAATGACTACTTGAAAAAATTGAACGTTGTTATTTTCCGTAAGTGAGGCAAAGCCGAACGTTCCATCTTCCCAACTCCGTATTCCGCTTCCAAAAAAAAGAGCCGACTTTCGTCAGCTCTTCTCAATCAATGCTTAGCTTAAGTTTATAAACCAGCGTCTTTAAATACTTGGTTTACGATCTCTTGCGCTTCCGCTTCGATCTGCTTGAGATGCTCAGCGCCTTTGAAGCTTTCGCAGTAGATCTTGTAGATGTCTTCTGTGCCAGACGGGCGTGCCGCGAACCAACCGTTCGCCGTAGTTACTTTTAGACCGCCAATCGCTGCGCCATTGCCTGGAGCGTGCGTTAGACGAGCAGTAATAACATCACCCGCTAGTGTTTCTGCTGATACCATCTCTGGACTCAGTTTCTTCAACACATCTTTCTGCGGGCCATTAGCTACCGCTTGAATACGGTTGTATTGAGATTCACCATGCTTAGCTGCCAGCTCTTCATAGTAGTCTTGTGGGTTCTTACCCGTTACCGCGGTAATTTCAGCCGCAAGTAAACATAGCAAGATGCCATCTTTATCGGTTGACCACGGCGTGCCATCTTTACGTAAGAAAGACGCACCCGCACTCTCTTCACCGCCAAAACCGAATTTGCCCGTGTAAAGCCCATCAACAAACCATTTAAAACCAACTGGCACTTCACACAGTTCTCGGCCTAGGTCAGCAACAACGCGATCGATCAGTGCACTCGAAACCAGAGTTTTACCCACGGCAACGTCTTGACCCCAATCCTTACGGTGGCGGTATAGATAATCAATACACACAGCCAAGAAATGGTTTGGATTCATTAGGCCTTTTGGCGTGACGATACCATGACGGTCGTAATCTGGGTCATTACCAAATGCCAAGTCATACTCGTCCTTAAGTGCTAGCAGACCAGCCATTGCGTATGGCGAAGAACAATCCATACGTACAACGCCATCTTTGTCTAATGACATAAACTGGAAGCTTGGATCGATCGATTCACTCACTAATGTTAAATCTAGGTCATACGCCTGAGCGATTTGACGCCAGTAATCGATACCACTACCACCCAACGGATCAACACCAATTTTCAGGTTGGCTTTTTGAATCGCTTCCATATCGATAACATTCACTAGATCATCGATATACGGTTTAACCAAATCCACTTGCTTAAACAGCGGTGATGCTTTCGCTTCTGCCAATGGCATACGTTTAACACCTTGCAGATCTTCTGCAATCAGAGCATTTGCACGGTTTTCAATCGCTTTGGTCAATGCATCTTCAGCAGGTCCACCATGAGTCGGATTATATTTGATACCGCCATCTTGAGGAGGATTGTGCGATGGAGTGATAACAATACCATCAGCTTTACTTGTATTAATTAGGTTGTACGTCAAAATCGCATGCGAAACACCAGGAGTGGGTGTATAGCCATTGTCTTGCTGGGCAATAACCTCGATACCATTTGCAATTAACACTTCCAACACACTAGAAAAAGCCGGCTCAGAAAGTGCATGGGTATCTTTTCCCACAAACAGTGGGCCAGTCGTACCCTGTTCTGCGCGCACTTCAGCGATCGCTTGAGCTATCGCTAAAATATGATTCTCATTGAACGTTGATTTGTCCGCCGTGCCACGGTGACCTGATGTACCAAATTCTACTTTATGCGCAGAGTTTGCAGGATCTGGTTGTAACAAGAAGTAATTGGAAACCAACGCAGGGATATTGTGCAAGTCCTGTTGCTGAGCTTTTTGTCCAGCTCGTGGGTGCATAGCCATTTTGACATCCTTTCTAAATAAACAAGTTTTCGAAATAAACAAGCTAAAAAAAAGCCTCATAACTCTTTTCGAATTATGAGGCTATTAATTATGAGTGTTAGATTGAGTTAGCCACTTTCTCAATCAAATCGGCAGGGAAGCTCATACGTGACATAAGCTGCTCTACCATCTGTCTCTTACGACTAGTATTGTTATTTGTAATTACCCAGAATGGGGATGCTGGGATAGCTTTTGGTTTAGTCGTATTACCATTAGCAAGCAGTGTTTGCTCATTATCGGCAAAATAAACACGTTTACGGCCTTTTACTTGAGTGGCTTCAGAGAAGCTCTCAGGATCGAGACGATGTAAAGTAGACAATACCATCATAAAGCGATCGATCGCTTTCTTAAGACCGGCAAATTCATCAGAGATCAACAGTGAGCGCATTTCTTTTACGCAATCCACCTGCACATCTTTTACTGCATCTTTGCTAACAACCAGACCTTGCGCAGCCTTCACGAATTGTGGAGCCTCAACCGGAGTATCTCCATCAACATTCAATAAACGGCGCAAAATATCCGAAGCACTCTCACCAATGTGTTGGGTTTGACTTGCGATATAACGGTATAGATCTTCATCTACCTCAATTGTTTTCATTCGCTTTTCACAATCTCTATGTTTAAACTCTGTGGCGATTATAGCGAGATCTTCTCTCAGACTCTACGTTAAACCAGTCACGAATAAGATAAAATGTCACAACTGCTCAACTACAAACTCGAAGGTGAGGGTCACACCATAGTCTTGATCCACGGATTATTTGGCAATCTCGATAATCTAGGTCTACTCGCTCGCAATTTAAAGCAAGATCATCAAGTGCTTAGCATTGATCTTCGCAATCACGGGCTTTCATTTCATTCTGAGCTCCACAACTATCAAGCTCAAGCCGAAGATGTTTGTCGACTTATCCAACATCTTAATCTCGAGCAATTTACCTTAATTGGCCACTCAATGGGTGGCAAAGTGGCAATGAAGGCGGCTGAACAACTTCAATCTACGATAGAAAAACTAATCGTGCTCGATATGGCGCCTGTTCATTATACTGAGAATCGCCACGACAATGTGTTTGCGGGGCTGCAAGCGGTAGAAACTGCGAAACCAACCACACGTAAACAAGCGTTAGATATTCTAGCGCAGCATATTGAGATCGAAGGGGTCAGACAGTTCTTAAGCAAGTCGCTATACAAAAATGATGAACATTTGGCCTGGCGATTTAACGTCAACAATCTGTTTAATAACTACCAAAACATCATGAGTTGGGAGCCAATTACTCCTATAAATACACCTACTATGTTTATCAAAGGTGCGGAATCTGATTACTTGCGTGCGGAACATCAAGCACTTATAAAAGCGCAATTTAACCAAGCAAAAGCCCATATCATTGCTAATACTGGACACTGGTTACACGCAGAAAAGCCAGAAGAAGTTATCAGGATAATTCGTAAATTTATCGGATAAACGTAAAGTGAGAAGCTTCCACATTAACTTTGCGTTATAACAGTGGTATAGTGCAGCGCAAGTAAATTAGCATAAAGGGATATCATGCTTTACGACTACATGAACATGCTTGAGTCTATTGGTCTCGATCTATTATTTGCCTCGATTTTTTTTCTAATTGGTATGGCAATTAAAGATGTACTTCACGCAGGTAATGTTCCAGCATTCGGTCGTAGAATTGTATGGTTGGTGCTATTTCTAGGCTGTGCCGGTTTTGTCGCGAAAGGACTTATCCAGCTCAGTTGGGAAGGCAGCGGTTTAGGCTAATCCACTTTTTTGATGCTAGTAAGTAGACAATTTTAAAGGTAACGAATCTATGGCAAGTGTAGGTATCTTCTTTGGTAGCGACACAGGTAACACTGAAGCTGTTGCAAAGATGATTCAAAAACAACTAGGCAAGCAACTAGTTAACGTTCAAGACATTGCGAAAAGCAGCAAAGAAGACATCGATAATTTCGATCTTTTGCTTCTAGGTATCCCAACTTGGTATTACGGTGAAGCGCAGTGTGATTGGGATGACTTCTTCCCTGAACTTGAGCAAATCGACTTCTCGACTAAGCTTGTTGCTATCTTCGGTTGTGGTGACCAAGAAGACTACGCAGAGTACTTCTGTGATGCAATGGGCACAGTACGTGACATCGTTGAGTCAAAAGGCGGTACTATCCTTGGTAACACGTCTACTGAAAGCTACGAATTTGAAGCATCTAAAGCACTAGTCGAAGGCGACGACAGCCTATTCGTTGGTCTGTGTATTGACGAAGATCGTCAACCAGAGCTGACTGACGAGCGCGTAACTAACTGGTGTAAGCAGATTTACGATGAGATGTGCCTAGCTGAACTAGAAGGCTAATCGTCAAATCTAATAAAAACCTCCTCTTGGGAGGTTTTTTTGTTTTAGAGCAGAGTAAAGTCATGCATGGCCCCAGCCATTGAGAGTATTTGGGATCACGCTTGAGACTCAACTGCCTCACGGTACTTAGGCTTCTTACGCACATAGAGTTTACGCTGAACCTCAGCAACAACTTCGCCTTGTTCATCTTTAACATGCACAATAAACTCTGGAAAAATCTTCTCTCCCAACGCCGTGTGTTGGTAAATTTCATCTAACTGGGAAGCATGCAACTCAAAATCAGCATACAAATCCCCTTTACCCGGCTTAATAAAATTAATGCTCGCCTCTTTATCCCACACGTAATATTCCTCACCTAAAATACCCATTAACATCAATGCATAAATAGGATCGGTGAGAGAAAATATGCTGCCTCCATACTGCGTACGATTGGCATTTTTATTCCACCAGCGCAACTTCAACCTAACCTTTACCTGACGAAAATCCGCACTAATTGCAACAATTTTTATCCCACAGCCCCAAAAAGGCGGCCAAGAATTCAAGGCAAACTTTACAAAGCCCGGTTTATAAACCTTTGAAAATAAAGAACTCATTACGAAAAGCATCCATGCTCAATATTGATTAAGTTAATGAATTGTAACTAATCAGACCAGTTTTATCCGTGACACCACACAACTTTAGCAAAAATATAAGTAACCCCTTGAACTTCGTGGTTTATTGTTAAGGTAACCTGCCCTATAATGGTAGGAATATTGAATTCTGTTAAACACTGCAGATCATCAACGGGAAAGTATATGTCAGACAATAACCAAGCGCTCAAGGATGCTGGTCTTAAGGTAACGCTACCAAGACTGAAGATTTTAGAAGTACTACAGCAACCTGACTGCCAACACATCAGTGCTGAGGATTTGTACAAAAAACTGATCGATCTAGGTGAAGAGATTGGCCTGGCGACAGTTTATCGCGTTTTAAACCAATTTGATGATGCAGGTATTGTAACTCGCCACCACTTTGAAGGTGGCAAGTCAGTATTTGAACTATCTACCCAACATCACCATGACCACCTAGTGTGTCTTGACTGTGGTGAAGTAATTGAGTTTTCAGACAGCGTTATCGAAGAGCGCCAACGTGAGATCGCAGCGAAGTACAATGTGACTCTTACCAACCACAGCCTATACCTATATGGTAAATGTGGTGATGGCACGTGCAAAGATAACCCTGACGCACACAAAGCGAAGAAGTAATCTTCGATAAAAAAGCGCCTCAAGGGCGCTTTTTTATTACTACTAAATTACGAACAAAAAAATGCCAGTCTTTAGACTGGCATTTTACTATTCTCAATCAGAACTTATTAAGCTTCAATTTTAGCCCAAGTATCACGTAGACCTACAGTACGGTTAAATACTAGCTTGTCCACTGAAGATTCTTTTGCGTCTGCGCAGAAGTAACCCATGCGCTCAAATTGATAACCTTTCTCTACTTCCGCAGAAGCTAGGCTTGGCTCAACAAAACCGTTCAATACAACCAGTGAATCTGGATTGATTGTCTCCGCAAAGTTATCTGCTGCTGCTGGGTTAGGTACAGTAAATAGACGATCGTATAGACGAATTTCAGCGGGTAGACCTTGATCTGCAGATACCCAGTGAATAACGCCTTTTACTTTACGGCCGTCTGCTGGGTTCTTACCTAGCGTCTCAGCATCGTAGCTACAGAAGATAGTTGTGATATTACCTTCAGCATCTTTCTCGATACGCTCAGCTTTGATCACGTAAGCACCACGCAGGCGAACTTCTTTACCTAGCACTAGACGCTTGTATTTTTTGTTGCCTTCTTCACGGAAGTCTTCACGCTCGATCCATACTTCACGAGTAAATGGTACTTCGCGCTCACCCATTTCAGGTTTATTCGGGTGGTTAGCAACAGTTAGCGTTTCAACTTTGCCTTCTTCGAAGTTCTCAATCACAATTTTCACAGGATCAAGTACCGCCATCGCACGTGGCGCGTTTTCGTTTAGGTCATCACGAATACAAGACTCTAGAGAGCTCATTTCGATCATGTTGTCTTGCTTAGTCACACCGATACGCTTACAGAACTCACGGATAGCCGCAGGCGTGAAACCACGACGGCGTAGACCTGAGATCGTTGGCATACGTGGGTCATCCCAACCGTTAACCAATTTCTCAGTCACTAGTTGGTTTAGCTTACGCTTAGACATTACCGTGTATTCTAGGTTTAGACGGCTAAACTCGTACTGACGTGGTTGGCAGTCGATAGTAATGTTATCTAGCACCCAGTCGTATAGACGACGGTTGTCTTGGAACTCAAGCGTACAGATAGAGTGCGTAATGCCCTCTAATGCATCCGAAATACAGTGTGTGAAGTCGTACATTGGGTAAATGCACCACTTGTCACCTGTTTGATGGTGAGAAGCAAAACGTACGCGGTATAGCACTGGATCGCGCATCACGATGAACGATGATGCCATGTCGATCTTCGCACGAAGGCACGCTTTACCTTCTTCAAAACCACCATCACGCATTTTTTCAAATAGCGCTAGGTTTTCTTCTACGCTGCGGTCACGGTATGGGCTTGGCTTACCTGGTTGAGTAAGTGTGCCACGGTACTCGCGGATCTGCTCAGGACTTAGCTCTTCAACATACGCTAAGCCTTTATTAATTAATTCCACGGCGTACTCGTAAAGCTTATCAAAGTAGTTTGATGAGTAACAAACTTCACCATCCCACTCGAAGCCTAACCAAGACACATCATTCTTAATTGACTCAACGTATTCTACGTCTTCTTTTTCTGGGTTAGTGTCGTCAAAACGTAAGTTACACTTACCCTGATAGTCCTGAGCAATACCAAAGTTTAGGCAAATTGACTTAGCGTGACCGATATGCAAGTAGCCGTTTGGCTCTGGCGGAAAACGAGTATGCACGCTTGTGTGTGTTCCATCGGCTAAATCTTTATCAATGATTTGGCGAATAAAATTCGATGGACGAGCTTCAGCTTCACTCATCTATAACACCTCAGATATTTAGTATTGTTCAGAAAAAAAAGGCTCTGAAACGCAAAATAGACTTATCAGAGCATATAGCGACTTATCATCCACAATTCTTGCCTAAGACACAACTAGATCTGAACTAATATTGAGAAATAATCACTCGCGAACGATGGTTATTTAACCAGTCTAATTTTTAATTGTGCGCTAACGCAAAAAAGCCTCCCGAAGGAGGCTTTTACACTTACATTCTAACCTGAGGTTATTGTGGAAGTTTTACATCTGATAGGTCTTCGTTAGCACCGATAGCTTTCATTTCGCCAGCGACGATTTCTGCTAGAGGACCAAGGATAACTTGTAGGTTATTTTCACCTAGTTTCACTACACCCTTCGCACCAAGCTTCTTAAGAACATCTTCGTTAGCTACAGAGCGGTCTTTTAGAGTAAGACGTAGACGAGTGATACATGCGTCAATTGAAGTTAGGTTGTCATGACCACCTAGAGCTTTTAGGTATTGACGTGCTAGGTCACCTTTTGCTGCGTCAGCTGCTGGCGCACCTGCAGGAGCTTCGTCATCATCTTCACGACCTGGCGACTTAAGGTTGAATGCGCGGATTGCGAAGCTGAAAGTGAAGAAGTATAGAGCACCGAAGCCTAGACCGATTGCACCAAGTAGTAGAGGTTTAGTTGCTAGACCGAAGTTCAATAGGTAGTCGATTAGACCAGCAGAGAAACCGAAGCCGTGCAGCGTACCGAACATGTTAGCAACAACTAGAGATAGACCCGTAAATACGGCGTGCATTGCGTATAGTGCAGGCGCTAGGAATACGAACATGAATTCTAGCGGCTCAGTGATACCTGTTAGGAATGAACAGAATGCTACTGAGAATAGTGCACCACCAACTTGGCTGCGTTTTTCAGCAGGCGCTGCTAGGTACATTGCAAGCGCCGCACCTGGTAGACCAAACATCATGATTGGGAAGAAACCGTTCATGAACACACCAGCAGACTTATCGCCGCCGAAGAAACGGTGTAGGTCACCAGATTTAACTGTTTCAGTTACTTCTTTAACTGTTGCAGTGATTTCTGGAGTTACAGAGTTAGCAAACTCAAATGTGTACTGTTGGCCAGCAACTAGAGTTTTAGCAAGAGCTGGGTCCACACAAAGCTGTTTGATGTTTTCGAAACCAGCAGCACCTGCTACTACGATTTCTTGACATGTACCCATACCGAACCAGAAGTATGAGTTAAGAACGTGGTGAAGACCTACAGGGATAAGTGCACGGTTAAGAGTACCGTATACGAATTGACCAATCGCACCAGAAGTCGATACTGCGTGCGCTAGTGCGTCAAGACCGCCTTGGATTGAAGGCCATACAACACCACCTACAGCACCAGCAACTAAGGCAAACAGACCTGCCATAATTGGAACTAGGCGTTTACCTGCGAAGAATGCTAGCCACTCTGGAAGACGGGTTGTGTGGAAAGCGTTGTATGAGTGACCCGCGATGATACCAGCGATGATACCGCCGAAGAATGACATGTTAACGTCAGCGTTAATTGTTGTTGCTGTTGCTGTTAGTACAAAGTACGCCACGGCACCAGCTAGACCTGCAGCACCGTTACCGTCTTTAGAAAGACCGATTGCGATACCTAGACCGAATAGTAGTGGAAGGTTACCGAAGATAGCACCACCAGCTTGTGCCATGAACGGAATGTCTAATAGGTCGCCTTGACCTAAACGTAGTAGAAGCGCTGCAACAGGAAGCGTTGCGATAGGTAGCATCAACGCTTTACCTAGCTTCTGTGCATATCCAAGAATATTCACCTTTAGTTCCCCCTATAGGATTTGTATTTTGGCCGAGCTACTTTTTTATGTTGCTCAATTTAGTCGAAGCCAGTTTATGACATTAATTTTGCTCCGCAAATTAAAACCTTATCATTTGTGATCATAGTCACCAGAAACAGGTGTGATCGAAGGTTTTTGCTAGCGAGATCATAAAACTTATTTTACAATTCAAAAAAATGGCTAATAGCGGATATTATTCTCGCTATGTAGAGTGGCTCATATCAGCGATAAAGTCTGTTTGGTTAAGGCTTTATGCGTTATGACATAATTATAAATAAAGATAGATTTTTTTCGCGACGGAAAGCACGAAAGTGAAGCAAAAACAGGACAAAATCATCCTTTGCTAAAGATATTTTGCGGCCTAATTGAAGCTCACAAATTAAGTAGACAAGTGAGGAAAATTTCTTCGATTTGAGTGGCCATGAACCCCAGATTTCAACATATAAGGATTAGTTAATCATGTATGCGCTAACTAACTGTAAAATTTATACAGGCAGCGATGTTCTCGTTGACCATGCTGTGATCATCAATGACGGAATTATCGAGTCTGTATGCCCTGTTGCTGAGCTTGCAGCGGACATCGTAACCCATGATCTAAATGGCGCTAACCTGAGCCCTGGCTTTATCGACCTGCAACTAAACGGTTGTGGCGGTGTTATGTTCAACGACGAAATCACGGCTGAAACCATTCAAATCATGCACGAAGCTAACCTAAAGTCGGGTTGTACTAGCTTCTTACCAACACTGATTACTTCATCTGACGAAAACATGCGCCAAGCAGTAGCTGCAGCTCGCGACTACCATGCATTGCATCAAAACCAATCTCTAGGGCTACACCTAGAAGGTCCATATCTTAACGTTGCAAAAAAAGGTATTCATAGCGTTGACTATATCCGTCCATCTGACGACAGCATGGTTGACTTTATGTGCGATAACGCAGATGTGATTGCAAAAGTAACGCTTGCACCTGAACACAACGATCCTAAGCACATCGAACGTCTACGTGACGCAGGGATCGTAGTATCAATTGGTCACACCAATGCAACCTACGCAGAAGCACGCCAAAGCTTTGAAAGTGGTATTACTTTTGCCACTCACCTATTCAATGCGATGACACCTATGGTCGGTCGTGAACCTGGTGTTGTTGGTGCGATTTACGATACCCAAGATGTATACGCGGGTATCATTGCAGATGGCTTCCATGTTGATTACGCGAACATTCGAATTGCTCACAAAATTAAAGGTGAAAAATTAGTATTAGTGACCGATGCCACAGCTCCTGCAGGTGCTGAGATGGATTACTTTATTTTTGTAGGCAAGAAAGTATATTACCGTGATGGTAAGTGTGTTGATGAAAACGGCACATTGGGCGGCTCAGCGCTAACTATGATTGAAGCAGTTCAAAATACAGTTGAGCACGTCGGCATCGCATTGGATGAAGCACTACGCATGGCTACTTTGTACCCAGCGAAAGCAATCAAGGTTGATAACAAACTTGGTCGTATCAAGAAAGGCATGGTTGCAAACCTGACTATTTTTGATCGTGACTTCACTATCCAAGCGAATATTGTTAACGGACAGTACGAGCAAGTGTAAACATGAATGGCGGACAAATAGGTAACGTAGATTTAGTCAAGCAACTAAATAGTGCAGCGGTTTACAGGCTGATTGACCAACAAGGTCCTATCTCTAGGATCCAAGTGGCTGATGTAAGTCAGTTAGCACCAGCTAGCGTAACAAAAATTACCCGCCAACTACTTGAACGCGGCCTTGTTAAAGAGGTCGCGCAACAAGCATCGACCGGAGGTCGCAGAGCGATCTCTTTAACGACGGAAGTGGAACCTTTTCACTCAGTCGCGGTGCGCCTTGGCCGAGACTACATTCAATTCAGTTTATTCGACCTAGGCGGAAAAGAATTAGCAACTGACTATCAAGAATTTTACTACACCACCCAAGGTGAGTTGGTTGATGGTCTACTGCAATTTCTAAAAAGTTTTATCCAAGACAACCAAGCTATCATCAATCAACTGATCGCAATTGGTATCGCCCTACCAGGTTTGATTAATCCTGAAACTGGCGTGATTGAATACATGCCAAACATTAATGTCGACAATCTCGCGTTAGGCGATTTAATTCGTAATACCTTCCACGTTGAATGTTTCGTAGGCAACGACGTGCGTGGTATGGCATTGGCAGAGCACTACTTTGGCGCAAGCAAAGATAGCCAAGACTCAATCTTAGTCAGTGTCCATCGCGGTACAGGTGCAGGTATCATCGTTAACGGTCAGGTATTCTTAGGCTATAACCGTAACGTTGGTGAAATTGGTCACATCCAGATCGACCCGCTAGGTGAACAGTGTCAATGTGGTAACTTTGGTTGCTTAGAGACCGTAGCGGCAAACCCTGCTATTGTGGATCGCGTTAAGAAATTAATCGCACAGGGCTACGAATCGAGCTTAGCTCAACTGGAAACCATCACCATCAAAGATGTATGTGATCATGCCAACCTTGGTGATGAACTTGCAAAACAAAGCCTAGTTCGCGTTGGTAATCAGTTAGGTAAAGCGGTTGCTATCACGATTAACTTATTTAACCCACAAAAAGTGATCATCGCTGGTGATATCACCTCATGTGAAGATATTCTATTCCCAGCGATTCGCCGCAATGTGGAAAACCAATCTTTAACCACTTTCCATACTGACTTGCCAATTGTCGCCTCAGAAATTGACAAACAACCAACATTAAGTGCCTTTGCAATGATCAAACGCGCAATGTTAAACGGCGTTTTGTTACAAAAATTGCTCGAAGATTGATAGATTAAGCATATTGTTGCGTTAGAATAAGAGGCTGCGTCACTGACGTAGCCTTTATTTTTTGTGGGAAGTAAAACTTTAACTATATGGAACTTACATTAATCACAGCGGCATTTGCAGCTGGCTTTATCGCGCTCAAATGCAACTTACCGCCACTGGTCGGATTCTTATTAGCTGGCTTCGGCTTAAGTGCCTTTGGCTATACAAGTAACGACACCATTGTGGCACTTGCCGATCTCGGGGTGACTTTACTGCTATTCACCATTGGCTTAAAACTGGATATCAAAACTCTACTTTCAAAAGAAATCTGGGCAGGCGCGACGGTACACAATCTTCTTTCAACCGCACTTTTTACCGCCGCACTGCTGCTATTGAAAGTTCTTGGGGTGAGTAGTATCGCCTCTATGAACATTGAGCAAGTCGTGTTACTTGGCTTTGCTCTTTCCTTCTCAAGTACCGTATTTGCAGTGAAATCACTGCAAGAAAAAGGCGAGATGAATGCCACCTACGGTACACTCGCGATCGGCATCTTGGTTATGCAAGATATCTTTGCCGTGATTTTCCTTACCGCATCAACCGGCAAAATACCTGAATGGTACGCCATCGCTCTGTTTGCCTTGCCATTGCTGCGCCCTCTTTTCTTCAAGTTATTAGATAAAGTCGGTCACGGCGAAATGTTGGTACTATTTGGTATCTTCTTTGCTTTGGTGGTAGGCGCTGGCTTATTTGAACTTGTTGGGATGAAAGCAGACCTTGGTGCGCTAATTTTGGGTATGCTCCTTGCCGGCCATAAGAAAGCCTCTGAGTTGTCCAAATCCTTATTCAATCTAAAAGAACTGTTCTTAGTCTGCTTCTTCCTCAACATTGGTTTATCTGCTCAACCAACCATGACAGGTTTAGCACTCGCACTGCTGTTCTTGCTATTGCTGCCGATTAAAGGGTTACTTTACTTCCTAGTGCTTAACGCATTTAAGTTCCGTGTACGCACTTCACTACTCGCTTCACTGAGCCTATTTAACTTCAGTGAATTTGGTCTAATTGTAGGTGGACTGGCATTTAAGATGGACTGGATGAGCGGTGATATTCTCGTCGCGCTCGCGTTAGCCGTTTCCATCTCGTTTGTTATCTCTGCACCCATTAACCGTAAAGGACATGAAATTTATCAGCGTTCAAACCGTTGGCTAAAAGAACATGCCGCAGAAAAACTCAATCAACGTGACCAATTGATCAACCCAGGCAGTGCACAAGTGTTAATCCTTGGCATGGGGCGCATAGGCACCGGAGCCTATGATGAACTCGTAAGTAATTACGGCAATATTAGCTTAGGCATCGAAGTGCGGGACGAAGCGGCCAAACATCACCGAGAGAAAGGGCGCAATGTGATTCAAGGTGATGCCACCGACCCTGATTTCTGGGAGCGCATACTCGATACCGCACATGTAAAACTTGTGCTTCTTGCCATGCCACACCATCAAGGTAACCAAATCGCTCTAGAACAGCTTCAATCGCGCAATTTCCAAGGGCAGATTGCCGCAATAGCTGAGTATCAAGATCAAATGGATATTCTGTTGGAAAACGGTGTCGATGCCGCGTTTAACATCTATAGCGAAGCTGGTGCCGGTTTTGCTAACAATGTTTGCGACCAACTCAAGCCAAACTTCCAAAAACCTTAATTTTAGTGATGTTTTAAACAAAAAACGCGGCCAAATTGTACTAAAATCCACCGATTGGTGGATTTTTTTTAACATTTAAGAAATATATTAAATATTATTTAATTCATTCGCTGTTTTGTCATTTTTTTTATCGATTAAGGTTGATTTTCTTAACCAAAATGGCAAGTTTATAGCTAACAGATTAAATAAAGTTTACATGAGGGATTTGTATGTGTTCAATTTTTGGCATTTTAGACATCAAAAGTGATGCAGCCCAATTACGCCCAATCGCACTTGAGATGTCGAAAAAGTTGCGCCACCGTGGCCCAGATTGGTCAGGTATCTATTCATCAGATAAAGCGATACTTGCGCACGAACGTCTCGCTATCGTTGGCCTAAATAGTGGCGCTCAGCCGCTCTACAGCCCAAATGGCAAACACATCCTGGCGGTAAACGGCGAAATCTACAACCACAAAGAGATCCGCGCTCGTTACGAAGGTAAATACGACTTTCAAACCGATTCTGACTGTGAAGTTATTTTGGCGCTTTACCAAGAAATGGGTGCAGATCTACTTGAAGAGCTAAACGGTATCTTTGCTTTCGTTCTCTACGATGAAGAAAAAGATGAGTACTTAATTGGTCGTGATCACATTGGTATCATCCCTCTATACCAAGGTTATGATGAGCACGGTAACTACTACGTCGCTTCTGAAATGAAGGCTCTGGTTCCTGTATGTAAAACCATCAGCGAGTTTCCTCCAGGCAGCTACTACGCAAGTAGCGACAGCGAACCACAACGTTACTACATTCGCGATTGGAACGAATACGCAGCAGTACAAGGTAACCTATCTAGCAAAGAAGAGCTGACCGAAGCATTAGAAGCGGCAGTGAAACGTCAGTTAATGACAGATGTGCCTTACGGCGTATTACTTTCCGGAGGCTTAGACTCCTCGATTACTTCTGCGGTTGCAAAACGCTTTGCGGCGATGCGCATCGAAGATGATGAAAAATCTGAAGCTTGGTGGCCACAACTGCACTCATTTGCGATTGGCTTAGAAGGTGCACCCGACCTAAAAGCAGCACGTGAAGTCGCGGACCAAATCGGTACCGTTCACCATGAAATGACCTATACCATCCAAGAAGGTTTGGATGCGATGCGCGATGTGATTTACCACATTGAAACTTATGACGTGACCACCATCCGAGCTTCGACACCGATGTTCCTCATGGGACGTAAGATCAAAGCGATGGGCATCAAAATGGTACTCTCAGGCGAAGGCGCTGACGAGATCTTTGGTGGCTACCTATACTTCCACAAGGCACCAAACGCGCAAGAATTCCATGAAGAAACGGTGCGTAAACTGCTGGCGCTCAACATGTTTGACTGTGCTCGCGCCAACAAATCACTCGCAGCATGGGGCGTAGAAGGTCGTGTACCATTCCTCGACAAAGAGTTTATTGATGTGGCGATGCGTCTAAACCCAGCGGATAAAATGTGTGGTAACGGTAAAATGGAAAAACACATCCTACGTGAGTGTTTTGAGCATTACCTACCAGAGGCAATTGCTTGGCGTCAGAAAGAGCAGTTCTCAGACGGTGTCGGCTACAGCTGGATTGATACCTTAAAAGCGGTCGCTGAAGAGAAGGTAACCGACCAACAATTAGAAACCGCTGCATATCGCTTCCCATACAACACACCAACCACCAAAGAAGGTTACGTTTATCGTGAGATCTTTGAAGAGTTATTCCCGCTGCCATCGGCTGCTGAGTGTGTTCCGGGTGGTCCATCAGTGGCGTGTTCGTCAGCAAAAGCGATTGAGTGGGATGAATCGTTCAAAAACAATGCAGATCCTTCAGGTCGCGCGGTAAAAGCGGTTCATAACGACTCTTATTAACACTTCGTTAACCTTATAGACTAAAGGGCGCTCGGCGCCCTTTTTTATTGGTTTTTCATGCCGAAAAAGCCAAATAAATCAAACTACCACCAAATATGGAACCTAAGTTTTAATCATGTAAAAAACCCAAACTTAGACTCTTCAAAGCACCACAAAACATACACTTGTCACATTTTTTATGCAAATTCCAACAAATTAATAATTTGCAATACTTAATCTCATCCTGTATAGATATTTCCCACATAAAATTCTTTAACAAAATCTATTAGTAAAATTTATGTCAACACAGCATCATCAAATCCTAGGACACCCACGCGGACTGTTCTTATTATTCGGTACTGAGCTTTGGGAGCGTTTCTCCTACTACGCAATGCGCGCAATCTTAGTGCTATATCTAACAGATACAACTTTAAACGGCGGTTTAGGCTGGTCGACTAAAGATGCTCTAGATCTCTACGGCATCTATACTGGACTCGTCTATATCACTCCCCTAATCGGTGGTTGGTTAGCCGATAACTACTTAGGCCAACGCCGCTCTATCCTTATCGGTGGTGCGCTTATGGCAATTGGTCAGTTCACGCTAGCCATTCCTGCCGATATGCTTGGCTTAAGCGTGCTACACAGTTTCTACCTAGGTCTTGCACTGCTTATCGCTGGTAACGGTCTATTTAAGCCAAACATTTCAACAATGGTGGGCGACCTATACAAAGAAGGTGATAACCGTCGTGATGGCGCATTTACTATCTTTTATATGGGCATCAACATTGGTGCATTGCTGGCGGGTGTCGTATCAGGCTCTGTAACTAACGAATTTGGTTGGAAAGCAGGCTTTGTTGCTGCAGGTATCGGTATGCTAATGAGCTTAGTCATGCAAATGACGCTAGCACAATCATGGTTGGGCGATATCGGTAGAGAGCCAGCAGCGAAACGCGATCTTGAGCTTAAAAACTCAAACAAGAAAGAGCCGCTAACTAAAGAAGAATTTGACCGTATCAAAGTTATCTTAGTGATGAGTGTCTTTACCATCGTATTCTGGGCGGGCTTTGAACAAGCTGGCGGTCTAATGAATATCTACACTCAGCAATACACTGATCGTATGATTGGCGGTTTTGAAGTCCCTGCGGCGTGGTTCCAGTCACTTAACCCATTCTTCATTATCACTCTAGCGCCGTTACTTGCTGTGCTTTGGGTTAAACTGGGTAAACGTGAGCCAAACTCACCAGTAAAATTCGCTTTAGCAATGTTCTTCCTGGCGCTTGGCTTCCTATGTATGGTCGGTGCGGTAATGGAGCAAGGTGGCGACACAACAGTGAAGACTTCTATGCTTTGGCTAGTTGGTGCGTTCTTCTTCCATACTTTGGGTGAACTATGCCTATCGCCAATTGGTCTGTCACTGGTAACCAAACTTGCACCACTACGTCTAGCATCGCTAATGATGGGAGCATGGTTCGGTTGTAACGCTATCGCAAACTATGTAGCAGGTTATGTTGGCTCACACGTGGGTGAACTAGGCGCACTATCTATCTTTAGCGGCATTGCAGTTACAGCAACCATTAGTGGCGTAGTTCTACTATTGTTCTCAAACACGCTAGTTCGTTGGATGCACGGCGCCGAATCGCCTATCAGCACTGAACAGCAAATCGAAGAACAACAAACTCAAGTCGCTTAATTAGGCGTAAGAGTTCGACTTTATAGCCCAGCTTTATGCTGGGCTTTTTATTTTCTTCTCTAACTCGCTAAAAACATCCATACCTCGCCACCCAATTTTTGCGAGTTATTTCACATCGAAAATTTAATTACCCCCTCGACGCGCTTATTTCATTCGACAAACTAATGCGTCATAGATCACGAATTTATTCCTCTCTCGCACTCTCGATGCCAATGCCTTACTTCACATTCCTGATTTCTCTCACTGAGTTGTTATAGTAAATAGGACCCATGGATCCCTGAGCGCGCTATGAAAAAATTCTACTACCTATTACTTTTTATTTTCTTTACTCCCCTTTCCCAAGCGGAACCACTCTATTGGCAGGCAAGTAAAGGGAATTTGAACTATTTGCTACTCGGTTCGGTGCATGTTGGCGATAAGTCCATGTATCCACTACCTGTAAACGTCACTACATTTTTAGAGCACTCCGACGGACTAGTTGTGGAAACAGATATTCGTACTCAACAAAACATCCGCTTTCCAGCTATGAAAATGACAACCGAGCAAGTGCTGAGCGAAAACAATATTCGTGAATTGAAAGGCATCGCTGGATTACTTGGTCTAGATGCCCAACAGTTGCTGATGGCTTCGCCATGGGTTACAGCATTAACTATACAGAAGCAACAGATTGAGTATTTAGGCTATCGAGCCCAAGATGGCGTGGATTTAGCGCTCCTAACGCAGGCTTCATCACTGAATAAACCCATCTACAACCTTGAATCAGTCCAATTTCAAATTGATATGTTGGCCAGCCTGCCAAACGACGGTGAAGAGCTGCTCACTTCGGCAATCGAGCAATTTGATATCAATGAGGAAGCGGCGCACTGCCTAATTAGCAGCTGGAAAAGCGGAGATATTGAAAATCTTAATGAGTTTGCCAGACTCTCTGAAATGTCACCACAAATGGAAGAAGTGTTTATGCACCAAAGAAACCGCGATTGGGCAGAGAAACTCGCCCAAGCTTCGATCTTCCCCACTAGTGAGGGTAACTACCTGATTGTCGTTGGCGCCTTACACTTAATTGGTCCCGACAACCTACTGGCTCTGCTAGAGAGCCGCGGCTTTAAGATCACCCAACGCTCTCAAAGCCAAGCCGCTAATTGCCAGTTTAACTTTTAAGTAGTACAAACGTAAAAAAGCCGCAGTATTTCTACTGCGGCTTCTTCGAAGATGGTCGGTGAAGAGGAATTCGATGCGACTGGGCTGCCAGCCCCCGATTGCGCCTCTCCTTAATCTATACCTCTGAATGCGAAAAAGGCTCTACATTGCTGTCGGGACGCGCAGTCAGAGCCTTTCTCTTAATATGGTCGGTGAAGAGGGATTGATCGGACTGGCGCTCCAGCTGGGCGGCATTCCGCACCCGACCTCATACGCTGCTAATGCGCAAACGTAAAAAAGCCGCAGTATTTTTACTGCGGCTTTTTCGAAGATGGTCGGTGAAGAGGAATTCGATGCGACTGGGCTGCCAGCCCCCGATTGCGCCTCTCCTTAACCTATACCTCTGAATGCGAAAAAGGCTCTACATTGCTGTAGAGCCTTTCTCTTAATATGGTCGGTGAAGAGGGATTCGAACCCCCGACCCTCTGGTCCCAAACCAGATGCGCTACCAAGCTGCGCTATTCACCGAGATGTTTTATTCGAGCGTTTTGCCCGTCAACGGATGCGTATATTACTGATTATTCCGAGCAACGCAAGTGGTTTTCATCACTTTGTTCGTCATTTCGAATCGTTTGCCTAAAACACCATCAACGGGCTACAAATTGTGAGCAAAAACACATTAAATGAAATACATTGGCAACCTTAAAAATACAATTGATCCAGATCATTAATAATTTTTATCCAAAAGTTAACCTAGACCTTGTCTTCGGAACTTTGGAGGAAACATGGACTTTTGGCTCGATCTCCTTTTTGGTAATGCAGTTGGACTTTCGTCAATGATCGTTATTTTCGGCGCTTTAGGTCTAATGCTATTTTATGGTGGTTTCTTCGTTTACAAGGTGATGACTGACAAATCTCCTCACTAGAATCGCTAAGCACAGCTAGTAGTAGCCCAACGCTTTGCACCGAAGTGGATTATCTGTCCACTTCGGTTTTTTCTTCACTTCTCTCTAAACTCACCAAACAAATAATGATCACTCTCGACCAACTCTAGGTATAATTGCAATATTGAACTCCTACCCTGAGATGCACTTATGTCTCAAGACGACTTCGAGCTATTCCAGCAAATGATGGGGGATGTAAAACCCCTACACAATGATACTGCTGAGCTTAAAAAATCGCATCGAGCGAGTGAAGCGCAACTAGCCAAACGAGAAGCGGCTATTTGGTTAACTGAAGATAACCCTGAATATCTTTCCATTGACCATGCACCAATGATTAAGCCCGATGACATCATCGAGTTTAAGCGTGATGGTGTACAAGATGGGGTTTACCGCAAATTGCGTCTAGGTAAATACCCAATTCAAGCTCGACTCGATTTGCACCGCAAAACATTAAAAGATGCGCGAGATGAAGTAGTAAGCTTCCTTAAGCAATGTATGCGAATGGACATTCGCACCGTGACGATAGTTCATGGCCGTGGTGAGCGTTCAAATCCACCAGCCATGATGAAAAGCTATTTGGCGCAATGGCTCAGCCAAATCAACGATGTGCAATGTGTTCACAGCGCACAACGCTTCCATGGTGGTACAGGCGCTGTGTATGTCCTATTGCGTAAAAGCGACGATAAGAAGCTAGAAAACCGCGAACGTCATCAAAAACGAATGGGCTAATGCTCTCGGCACTGCTACAATCGCCGCGCTTTAACATGCCATGGGAAGGAATCACATGGCACTTACTATTTGCCGTTGGGAAACGTTAAGAGAAATCCTATGTCACAAGATAATGCCAAACGCCTAAACAAATACATCAGTGAAACAGGTTACTGTTCACGTCGTGAAGCCGATAAGCTGATCGAACAAGGTCGAGTCACCATTAATGGCCAAGTGCCAGAAATGGGTACAAAAGTACTCCCGGGTGATGATGTCTGCATTGATGGCAACCCTGTCAAGGCTAAAGAGAAACCGGTTTACATTGCGCTAAATAAACCAACCGGCATCACTTGTACCACTGAGCGCGATATTCCCGGTAATATCGTTGACTTCATAGGCCATAAATCACGTATTTTCCCAATTGGTCGTTTGGACAAACCTTCAGATGGTCTGATCTTTTTGACTAACGATGGCGACATCGTTAACAAGATCCTGCGCGCAGGCAACAACCACGAAAAAGAGTATGTGGTACGTGTCGACAAGCCAATCACCAACGAGTTTATTAAAGCTATGGGCTCAGGTGTAAATATTCTCGATACGATTACCTTACCTTGTAAGGTGACTCAGGAAACTAAATTTTCTTTCCGTATTGTACTGACACAAGGCTTAAACCGTCAGATCCGCCGCATGTGTGAAGCGCTGGGCTATGAAGTATTTAAGCTCCGCCGCGTGCGCATCATGAACATCAGTCTTGATGGCATTCCAAACGGTCAGTGGCGCTACTTATCGGACGATGAAATCAACGAAATTCACGCCATGTGTGAAGGCTCGGTGAGTACTGAAGAAGCTTCTAAACTGGATGCAAAAGGTAAGCGTATTCGCAAAGCCACCGATGCAAAACTGTTTGATAGCCGTGAAGAGAACCAAACTTCAACAGCCCGTCGCAATCAAAAAGAGCGCACGTTTAAAGGTCGCAACGCTGATGAGTTCCGTCACGCACCGAACTCGAAAAAAGGTCGCAACCAAAACAACAGCTATAACAGTGAGCGTCGCGGTGAACGCAATGACGAGCGCTACAATGAGCGTAGCCATTCTCGTAATAACGAACGTAGTTATGAACATGGTAATGAGCGTAATCGTGATCGCTTCAATGACAAACCAAGCTACAAAGATCGTGCAAACGACAATAAAGGCAAAGGTTACAGCAAGCCAAACCGCGATGGCGAATCTTACAAAGCAAAAGACGACAAAGCGAATGGCGGCAAGCCACACCATGGTAAACCGAACCACAACAAATCTGGCAACGCGAAGCCTAACAACCGCAAACCTGCCGAACACAAACCAAATTCAGCTCCACGCGTAGGCGGGACACTGAGTCTGAAGAAATAAAAATCAGGCTTGCCATTGGCAAGCCTGATTTTTGGGATGCGGGAACGTAAACTACCGAACGCAAAGCATTACTTTTCTACGGAATACGGAATACGGAATACGGAATACGGAATACGGAATACGGAATACGGAATACGGAATACGGAATACGGAATACGGAATACGGAATATCGTTACACTCAGCAACGACATTTACAACATTTTCAGCCGAAAACCTTATCCCAAAGTGAAGCCTCGCTTAGCATTCCCAACTCCGTAAACGAATCTCTGATTCGTGTTCCCGTATCCAAGAGCGCAGCTCGTCTTCCGAAGCAAAGCCCCGCTTTGCGCCCTATCTCTCAAACAAAAAAAGAGGAGCCAAAGCTCCTCTTTTTACATTTTATTTGGTTTACTTAGTACCGAAGATCTTGTCACCTGCGTCGCCTAGACCCGGAACGATGTAACCTTTATCGTTTAGCTTCTCATCGATAGCTGCTGTGTAAAGTTCTACATCTGGGTGTGCACGCTCAAGTGCTTCGATACCTTCTGGTGCAGCTACAAGTACAAGTACTTTGATTGCCTGGCAACCTTTCTCTTTAAGAAGGTCGATAGTGGCAATCATAGAACCACCCGTAGCAAGCATTGGGTCAACAACTAGCGCAATACGCTCGTCAATGTTAGAAGCAAGCTTATTAAAGTAAGGTACTGGCTCTAGAGTCTCTTCATCACGGTAAATACCCACTACACTAATACGTGCGCTAGGTACGTGCTCTAGTACACCATCCATCATGCCAAGACCTGCACGTAGAATCGGCACTACAGTAACTTTTTTACCTTTAATTTGGTCAACTTCAACTGGACCATTCCAGCCTTCAATGGTTACTTTCTCGGTTTCAAAATCCGCGGTTGCTTCATAAGTTAGTAGGCTACCAACTTCTGTCGCTAATTCACGGAAGCGCTTCGTGCTGATGTCACCTTCTCTCATTAGACCAATTTTGTGTTTAACAAGCGGGTGTTTAACTTCAACAACTTTCATGTCCATCTCCGGCTTTTTAGTATTTTTTAAACAAACCTTCAGATTATATACGATTTCATTCTATTTTTCTTGATCTAGGGTAAGATAAAAAACTTGCGCAAACGTTTGCTATTGCGCTTTATCCACTGTTAGAATAGCGCCGTTTTCTCATATCCAATTGACTAGACCGAGGACTTCCCGTGAGTGGCAATAACACATCTCTTAGCTATAAAGACGCAGGCGTTGATATTGATGCAGGCAACGCACTTGTTGATCGTATCAAAGGTGCTGTAAAACGTACTCGTCGCCCTGAAGTAATGGGTGGTATTGGTGGCTTTGGTGCCCTATGTGAACTGCCAACCAAATATAAGCAACCAGTGTTGGTTTCTGGCACGGATGGTGTAGGTACAAAACTGCGCCTAGCGTTGGATATGAACAAACACGACACCATCGGCATCGATCTTGTGGCAATGTGTGTTAACGACCTTATCGTGCAAGGTGCAGAGCCACTATTCTTCCTTGATTATTATGCAACAGGCAAACTCGATGTTGATACAGCAGCAGATGTCGTCTCTGGTATTGCTGAAGGTTGTGTACAAGCAGGCTGTGCGCTTATCGGTGGTGAAACCGCCGAAATGCCGGGCATGTATGAAGGCGAAGACTACGACGTCGCGGGTTTCTGTGTTGGCGTGGTTGAGAAAGAAGACATCATCGATGGGACTAAAGTCGCCGCAGGTAACGCTCTAATCGCAGTAGGTTCAAGTGGTCCACACTCAAATGGCTACTCACTGGTACGCAAAATTTTAGAAGTGTCTGGCGCAGACAAGAATCAAGAGCTGGAAGGCCGTACTATTGGCGAGCACCTTCTAGAACCAACAAAAATTTATATCAAATCAGCACTTAAGATGATCGAAAAGCATGACATCCATGCAATTTCACACATCACTGGCGGTGGTTTCTGGGAAAACATCCCACGTGTACTTCCTGAAGGCACTAAAGCCGTTATTGATGGCAACAGCTGGGAATGGCCAGCCATCTTCAAATGGCTACAAGAGCAAGGCAACGTAACCACACATGAAATGTACCGCACCTTTAACTGTGGCGTAGGTCTAATCGTTGCATTGCCAGCAGACCAAGCAAATGAAGCAGTAGAACTTCTTAAACAAGAAGGCGAAAATGCTTGGGTTATCGGCACAATTGCACCGGCACAGGCAGGTGAAGAGCAAGTAGAGATCAACTAAGTTATGAAGAGTATTGTTGTTTTAGTTTCAGGAAATGGCACCAACCTGCAAGCGATCATCGACGCCTGCGAAAGCACAATTACTAATGGTAAAGTGACCGCGGTTTTCTCTAATAAAGTGGAAGCCTACGCACTAGAACGTGCAAAAATCGCAGGAGCTGCTGGGGTATTTCTTGATCCTAAAGCATTCGATACTCGTGACGCATTTGATCATGAACTCATGCGTCAAATGGATGAATTTAAACCTGATTTAATCATCCTTGCTGGCTATATGCGTATCCTAAGTGGTGAATTTGTTCGCCACTATTTAGGCCGCATGATCAATATCCACCCTTCTCTACTGCCTAAGTACCCGGGTCTTAATACTTACCAGCGCGCGATCCACGCAGGGGATGAAGAGCACGGCACGAGTGTCCATTTTGTTACAGAGCAACTGGATGGCGGTCCCGTCATTTTACAAGCAAAAGTGCCAATTTTCGACGAAGATACCGTCGAAACACTCACTGAACGCGTACAAAATCAAGAGCATCGCATCTACCCTATGGTCGCTAAGTGGTTCGTGGACGATCGCCTAGAAATGCGTGAAGGTAAAGCCTTTTTAGACGGCGAACAACTCGGTATGCACGGCTACGCAACAGAATAAAACAAAACGCAAGCTCACGGATGACGGAACGCTGCGCTACGGAATGAAGGCGCTGTGAGAATGTCGCTTAACGATCACGACTATATTGGACGAGAGTCTGAGTTTATCTCGACTCTCGTTTTCTTCCGCTAATTTATTTACCCCGCATCCGTATTCTCGATTCCATTTCATTAATCCCCCGTTCATTTTCCTTCAGTTAATCTGGTTTCAGTGACTCTCCCTTCACAGCCAATAACTTGAGGTACTTATGGATATCAAATCATTGCTTAATCAGGCACTTAATTCCGATGTGGTTCGCCAAGGTCAACAACAACTCAAAAGTGCATCAACATCAAATGCTCTAAAATCTCTTGGTGCTGGGGCGGTTGGCGGCGGACTGGTCAACCTACTTATGGGTTCAAAAAAGAGTAAAAAGATCGGTAAAAAAGTGGGAAAAAATGCACTTAAAGTCGGTGGTGCAGCCGCTCTAGGCGCGCTGGCTTACAAGGTATATAACGATTGGCAGGGCAAACAATCCAATCCGCAAGCAGCACCAGAAGCCTTTGATGCCAATGACACCGTCCATGAGCAACTCATTCTGAAAGCGATGATTGCCGCAGCCAAAGCCGATGGGCATGTTGACCAAGCTGAAATGGCACATATTGAATCAGCAATGGAACAAGCCGGTGCTGATCCGCAATTGCAAGCTCTGATCCATGCAGAGCTCAACAAACCACTCGACCCAACTCAGATCGCTCAACTGGCTCGAACTCCGCAACAAGCATCAGAAGTGTATCTTGCATCACTGATCGTGGTTGATGAACAGAACTTTATGGAAAGAGCCTATCTGCAAGAGTTAGCCAAACAACTTAACCTTGCGCCAGAAGTCACTCAGCAATTAGAACTGCAACTGAATAGCTAGAACTGAATCACTCCAGCTGAATAAATAAGACCCAACAAGTAAGGCTGAATAACAAAACTGGGTAATATATCAGCAAACCTAAAGCCGCTTTGAGTTAGCGCAATCTCAAGCGTTTATCAGGCTTTGAACTTAACTAATAGAAACAGTATAGTGAGAGAAGTTCTCATTTATAGTGGAAGTAATACGATGAAAGTTTACGATTGTTGTGATTTGGTACGCGAACTTTACGCACAAATTGGTAGTGGTGACCAAGGCTATATTCCTCAGGCAATTACCTGTGCCGTGCGCACGCTAAACGAAATTGCCGCAGATACTAATCTAGATATGCAAGTTCGTGAAAAAGCGGCTTTCGCGGCGGCTAACCTGCTTATCTCTGACTTTGAGGACTAAGTATGGATCTCACCAAATTTGAGAGCATGGATCCCATCATGCTTATGAGCATCGTCAACTTGAAACTGCGTGATGACTTCGCAGGCGATCTTGAAGAACTTGTGAAGTTTTTTGATATCGATCGTCAGGCGCTAGAAACAAAACTCGCCACGGCGGGCTTTGAGTTTCTACCTGACGCGGGCCAGTTCCGTTAAGCTCGTTCAAAGTTTTACTGAACAAAAACAAAAAACCGCCGATAGGCGGTTTTTTTAGATTCAGATTATTCGCAGCGATTAAAAATCGTCTTCATCTTCTTCGTCAGCTTCTGCTGCAAGTGCTGCTTCGCTACGGCGACGCATTGCTGCTGCTTTACGCTCCGCCGCTTCGCGCTCTTGACGCTCATTGCGTTCTGCACGTTGATCCGCTTTACGCTCGTTGCGTTTAACTTGGTTCTCAACGAATTGTGCTAGCTCTTTTTCAGCCCACTCTTGTGCTAGTGCTTCAGTTTCAAAACCTTGTTCACGCTTTGATACTACTTGCTTACGAGAAGTTACTTGGCGAGTGATCTCTGCACACCAACCGTTACGCTTTTCTGATACGCGAATTGCAAACTTTTTACTTGTGGTCATAGTCTTTGCTCTAATGAATTATTAACAATGACTTCGCCTGCTGCATTCCCGCTCAGCTAAGTCGATCATTCCCCTCCTTTGGGGCGGCGTATTAGAGCACAAACCGCGCTCTCAATCTAGCCATGCGCCATTTTTCTTCATATTAGTCGCGACGCTACGACCGGAATCGAAAAGAAAAGCCGCCATTGCGATTGCGTTGGCGGCTCATTTGCTAGCGGTTACTACGAATAGTTAACCCATCTCAAACTTAACCTAGGTTCTTACGTGCATTTTGGAACATGCGCATCCAAGCACCATTCTCACCCCAGTTCTCTGGATGCCATGAGTTTGCCACCGTACGGAATACACGCTCTGGATGCGGCATCATGATAGTCACTCGGCCATCTTGAGTAGTTAGACCCGTGATAGCGTTTGGTGAGCCATTCGGGTTATTCGGGTATTGCTGAGTTGGATTACCAAAGTTATCCACGTAACGCACCGCAACCGTTCCTGAAGCTTCAAGCGCCGCAAGATGCTGCGTATCACGCACTTCCACACGACCTTCGCCATGTGATACCGCAATTGGCATACGAGAGCCAGCCATACCATCAAAGAATACCGAGTCCGACTTCTGAACTTCCACCAAGCTAAAGCGCGCTTCGAAACGCTCTGATTCGTTGCGAACAAAGCGAGGCCATAGTTCAGCACCCGGAATCAACTCTTTTAAGTTAGACAGCATCTGACAACCATTACAAATACCTAGCGAAAAAGTATCTTGACGGTTAAAGAAGCTTTCAAACTGCTCGCGTGCTTGTGCGTTGAACAAAATAGACTTCGCCCAACCTTCACCGGCACCCAATACGTCACCGTACGAGAAGCCGCCACAAGCCACTAAGCCGTTGTATTCATCTAATACCGCTTGTCCGCTAAGAATGTCGCTCATATGTACGTCAGTGGCTTCAAACCCCGCGCGATCAAACGCAGCGGCCATTTCTACATGTGAGTTAACGCCTTGCTCACGCAAGATTGCCATTCTTGGCTTACTACCTTTAGCAATGTAAGGCGCAGCAATATCTTCATTCACGTCAAAGCTCAGTGACACATTCAAACCTGGGTCTGAATTATCTTTCTTCGCCGCAAATTCTTGGTCAGCACAAGCAGGGTTATCGCGTAGCGCTTGCATCTTATGTGTTGTCTCAGCCCAAATAGTGCGAAGGTCGGTACGTGAACGCTCAACCAACACAGTATCACCAGAATTAATGGTAATCGAATCTGACGCTTCCACCTGACCAATTACGTGTGAACACGCTTCAAGACCATTCGCTGCCAGAGTTGAAAGTACCGCATCTAGATCGTCATTCTTAACCTGAACAACCGCACCAAGCTCTTCGTTAAATAGTGCCGCCAGTGTATCTTCACCCAGCGCTGCGATATCTACTTTCACGCCACAGTGACCCGCAAACGCCATTTCAGCTAGAGTAACAAACAGACCGCCATCGCCCTTATCGTGGTAAGCCACCAGCTTGTCATCACGCACTAGGCTTTGCATCGCATCAAAGAAGCCTTTTAGCTGCTCTGCGCTATCAACATCAGCAGGTTTATCACCCAATTGCTTGTAAACCTGTGCGAGAGCCGTCGCACCCAGGCGGTTTTTACCATTACCTAGGTCGACAAGAACAAGTGAGCTATTACCTTTGTCGATGCGAAGCTGAGGAGTCACAGTTTTACGTACATCTTCTACTCGACCGAATGCTGTGATGACAAGAGATAGAGGTGAAGTAACTTCTTTGTTTTCACCGTTCTCTTCCCATTTAGTCTTCATCGACATTGAGTCTTTGCCCACTGGAATAGTAAGACCTAATGCAGGACAAAGCTCTTCACCCACGGCTTTTACCGCTTCGTAAAGACCTGCATCTTCACCAGGGTGACCCGCAGGAGACATCCAGTTAGCCGACAGTTTAATGTGTTTGATATCGCCAATATCGGTAGCAGCAATGTTGGTTAATGACTCTCCAACCGCAAGTCGAGCAGAAGCGCCAAAATCAAGCAGCGCCACTGGGGTACGTTCACCCATCGACATAGCTTCGCCATGGTAAGAATCATAGCTTGCAGCCGTTACTGCGCAGTTTGCAACCGGCACTTGCCATGGACCAACCATTTGATCGCGAGCCACCAATCCCGTGACAGAACGGTCACCAATGGTAATTAGGAAAGTTTTTTCAGCAACTGTTGGCAAACGCAGCACGCGCTCAACTGCATCGTTGATCTCAATACCGTCACGGATGATCGCTGGGCTATCGACTTTTAGCGTCGTCGCATCGCGATGCATCTTCGGCGGCTTACCAAGCAGAATGTCCATTGGCATATCAATTGGCGTATTGTCGAAGTGCGAATCTTCTAATGTTAGGTGACGCTCTTCCGTCGCTTCACCCACTACCGCGTAAGGTGCACGCTCACGCTGACAAATCGCCTCAAATACTGCCATATGTTCTGGCGCAACCGCCATTACGTAACGCTCTTGTGATTCGTTACACCAAATCTCAAGTGGGCTCATGCCCGGTTCATCGTTTGGTACATCACGCAACTGGAATTTACCGCCACGCTCACCATCGTCAACAAGCTCTGGCAATGCGTTTGAAATACCGCCGGCACCCACATCGTGGATAAAGGCAATTGGGTTTTGCTCACCAAGCTGCCAACAACGGTCAATCACTTCCTGACAACGACGTTCCATCTCTGGGTTTTCACGCTGTACCGATGCAAAGTCGAGATCTTCAGCCGATTGACCCGATGCCATCGAAGATGCTGCGCCGCCACCCAGACCGATGTTCATCGCTGGACCACCTAGCACGATAAGTTTCGCGCCCACTGGGATCTCTTTCTTCTGCACGTGTTGGTCACGGATATTACCTAGACCACCAGCAATCATGATTGGCTTATGGTAACCACGCACTTCCTCACCGGCATGCGAAGTCACTTTTTCTTCGTAAGTACGGAAGTAACCGAGTAGGTTTGGACGACCAAATTCGTTGTTAAATGCCGCGCCACCAAGTGGGCCTTCTAGCATAATATCAAGTGCGTTGACGATACGTCCCGGCTTACCAAAATCCGTCTCCCATGGCTGTTCAAAACCAGGGATACGTAGGTTTGATGTAGTGAAGCCAACCAGACCCGCTTTTGGCTTACCGCCAATACCTGTTGCGCCCTCATCGCGGATTTCACCACCAGAGCCGGTTGAAGCGCCTGGCCATGGCGAAATCGCCGTTGGGTGGTTATGCGTTTCTACCTTCATCAAGATATGCGCATCTTCGTGATGGTAGTTGTACTGACGCGTTTGCGGATCAGGGAAGAAGCGACCAACTTTAGAACCCACCATAACCGCTGCATTATCTTTGTAGGCAGATAACACGTGATCTGGCGTCGTCTCGAACGTGTTCTTGATCATCTTAAATAGCGACTTCTCTTGCTCGACGCCATCGATAGTCCAATCGGCATTAAAGATTTTATGACGGCAGTGCTCTGAATTCGCCTGAGCAAACATCATCAGCTCGATATCATTTGGGTTACGACCAAGCTTAGTGAAGTTCTCCACCAAGTAATCAATCTCATCTTCTGCCAGAGCAAGACCTAGGGAAACGTTTGCTTCTTCAAGCGCAAGACGACCACCGGCTAAGATATCAACATGCGCTACAGGCGCTGGCTCAGAAACCTTAAACAGCGCATCCGCCGCTTCAAATTCAGTGAACACCGTTTCCATCATGCGATCATGAATAAGTGCTTTCACAGCGTCGATTTGCTGCGCCGAAAGCGCAACTGACGATTCGATATAGTAAGCCGTACCGCGCTCAAGACGTTTTACTTTGTCTAGGCCACAGTTACGCGCGATATCCGTCGATTTTGAAGACCAAGGCGAGATAGTGCCTGGGCGTGGTGTCACCAACAGTAGCAGACCTTGCGGCTCGTGCTCTTCGATGGTTGGTCCATAGGTAAGAAGCTTCTCAAGCTTGTCTAATTCAGACGCATCTAAATCAGCGCTTAAACTAGCAAAGTGCATAAACTCTGCGTAAATATCGTTCACAGGCAACTGCTGTTCACGGCAAAGTTCTAGTAGTTTGTTAACACGAAACTCGGAAAGAGCTGGGGAGCCACGCAAAATTCTCATGTGCTTAGGTCTCTCTGCAATTGATTAAGGTGATATTGGAATAAATTCAGCTAGTTAGACTCAAAACACTGATAACCCATACCAATTTCACCTCGGGTTGCGGGCGCATTATAAAGGATTTATTTTTGTGATGTAACATCAAAAGCAAACGTTTGCTTTATTTTTTTGTCAAATTTGAATTACAACCCACTGCTGAAAATTCAAGTGCGGCTCATGACGCCAGATACAGCCTTGTCTGAGGCACTTTGGAAGGACAAAAAACATCACGTGAAATTTTTTCTCATCGAACAGAAAAATTGAGCCGTCCTCGCGAACACTTCAGCTTTACTTTGCCTCGCCCGCCTACTCTGATATAAATGCGGTACATGAAGTACGAGACATTATGAATGAGTAGCCAATTTCTATTAAAAGCACGCACATACATCCTGCTTACCCTCAGCGCAATCATGCTGGCGGGTTGTCAGATCGAGTCTGCCCCTAAAAGCGATTTAGATCAGATTCGTGAGCGCGGCGTATTGCGTGTCGGCACATTAAACAACCAACTTTCATATTACATCGGTCCCGATGGTCCGGCGGGTTTGGATTATGAAATAGCGCGTCAGTTCGCCGAAGAGCTGGGCGTACGCCTTGAAATGAAACCGGCTTATCAAATCTCTAACCTTTATCCTGCCTTGGAAAATGGTGAGATTGATATTATCGCCGCTGGTTTGACCCAATCCCCTGAACGCATCAAACGCTTTCGACCAGCGCCAGCTTATTATTACGTCAGCCAACAACTCATCTACAAGAAAGGACACTGGCGTCCACGTAACCTTGATCAATTACTGAAAAAACAAGCTGAGCTGATTGAAAAGAATAATGGCGAGCCAGTAGTCACCATCGTAGGGGACTCCCACTTCAATCAAACGCTCACTAAGATCAAAAGCGATCATCCTGAGTTTCAGTTTAAGATTGACCAGTCAGCTGACGTAAGCGACCTACTTAAACAAGTTTCGCAAGGCAAAATCCTATTCACCGTCGCAGACTCGGTTGAAGTTTCACTATCTCAACGCATCTATCCTGATGTGGCGACTGCATTTGAGCTAACTGAAGACCAACCAACATCTTGGTTCCTGCGCCGCTCTGATGATGAAAGCCTATACGCGATGGTAATTGAATTTTTCGGTAACCTAAAACAATCGGATCACCTCGCTCAGCTCGAAGAGAAATACATCGGCCATATCGGTAGCTTTGACTACGTAGATACACGCGCCTTTATTCGCGCTCTGGATAACAAGCTACCAAAATGGGCTCCGCTATTTAAAGAGTATTCAGAAGAGTTCGACTGGCGCCTAATTGCCGCTTTAGCGTACCAAGAATCACACTGGAACCCCATTGCCCGCTCACCAACTGGGGTTCGTGGCATGATGATGCTCACGCTGCCTACAGCGAAAAGCGTTGGCGTAACCAACCGCCTAGATCCGGAACAATCAGTTAAAGGTGGCGTAGAGTACTTGCGCCGCATGGTTAACCGCATTCCGGATTCAATTGACCAGCATGAGAAGATTTGGTTTGCCCTTGCCTCTTACAACGTCGGTTATGGTCACGTCATGGATGCGCGTCGCTTAACCAAGAAACAAGGTGGCAACCCAGATCAATGGTCAGATGTAAAAGAGCGTTTACCACTGCTGCGTCAGGCGAAATACCATCGCCAAACTCGTTATGGCTATGCTCGTGGTGACGAAGCGTTGAATTACGTTGAGAACATCCGTCGCTACTACCAGAGCATTATTGGTCATATCGAGCAGCAAACACCTGATGAAGGTGACGTAGATATTAATGACTTAACCGTGATTGAAATCGATCCTGCGTTACTATCTGCGGCCGAAAGCACTCTCTCTGGCGCAGTTTCAAGTGCGACATCAGCGGCAGTCTCTGCGGCAGAAGCTACATCGGCAGCTGCCCCAGCAAAACCGGTAAGCGCAATCGATAAAACCAACTAAAATCTTGGTTTCATATCCTAAATCAAGGGAAGTCTCGATTTGTAGAGATTTCCCTTGAATTTCTCCCCGCAAACCATACATACTCACTGCCCTTTCAGAGGTGATATACCTAATCCGTATTCAACCACTGATATTCAAATCCAATGAAATGTACCCAAACTGTTTGTAAAACCAGTTCGGTCAGTTGTGCGCAAGTCCTAGCAAATAACGGGATTAATAGCGTGCAATAACGACACTTACAGGGCAAATAGAGAGGGAAAGAAGCTAATTCTCATCGCTGTTGGGTGAGAATTTTCGGTTTTAACCGATATGCAATTCGTATAATTTGGAGGTTGTTTTATGCGAAAACGTAGCATGCAATCAAAACGCCTTAAAAAGACTGTTTCCGCTAACCGCCGTAAACGCAAGCTAGCTAATAACAAGAAAAAGGTGATTGCCCGCCATCGTGCATTTGTGCAATTGTCTAACCACTAATTTATTCGTGGTTTCGCAATCAGTTAGCAAACATAGATCTATGTTTGCTAACTAAAAACTAATTATTTTCGTCCTTACTGCCCTTTTCCTGCTTCAACGCCTTAATTTCTTTACGACGACGTTTAAAGAAGGCTTGCAACTGCTCACGACACTCATCTTCCAATAGACCACGTTCTACCGTGGCATAGTGATACGCGGCTTGATGCTCAAACAAGTTCAATACGGTACCAGCAGCACCTGCTTTCAAATCCGGTGCGCCAAAGACAATCCGTTTAACTCGGCTGTGAAGCAATGCTCCTGCACACATTGGGCAAGGCTCTAGCGTGACATACAAAGTGGTATCAAGTAGACGATAATTCTCTAACGATTGCCCTGCTTTACGCAGTGTCTGCACCTCCGCGTGTGCGGTTGCATCATGGCTACCAATCGATTGATTCCAACCTTCTGCGATCACTTGGCCATCTTTCACCAACACCGCACCAACTGGCACCTCACCTTCTTGCTCTGCCTGCGTTGCCAACGCCATCGCGCGACGCATAAATTGCTCATCGAGCGCGGAAAACTGCTCTGCCAATCTGGGCTCCCAATACAAAATAGCGAAAATGGATAAAAAAATAGGTATGCCGCGAAGCATACCTAATCTTTGCTAGAAAACACAACTTAAGTCGTGCTATTCAACCGCTTCAACCACAGCAGGTGTGGCTTTAACACTCATGATCCGGTTGTGCTCCACCACGAGCACTTCAAACTGCCATTGTTGGTAAGTGAACACTTCACCTTGCGCTGGCAAGCGACCAGCATGCCAAGTTAACCAACCATTAAGAGTTTGGAAGCCTTCTTCCTCACCATCAATTTCCGCCAGATCGAGTCGGTTTTTCAGCTCGCTAATCGGGATCAGCGCATCGAGTACCCAACCATTATCAGTAGGCTCAGCCCATAGGTCGTTTGGATTATTTGATAGTTCACCCGCAATCGCTTCAAGCACGTCGTAGTGGGTCACGACACCTTGAATATCACCGTATTCATCGACGATAAACGCCATCTCAGAACCAGACTCTTTGAAGTAAGTAAGCAGTCGCAAACCTTTCATCGATTCAGGTATGTAAACGGGAGCCTTACACAGCCCAACGATAACCTGAACACTTAGGTTATTCGCTTGGTTCAATAACGCTTTCGCCGTCACGGTACCGACCATCTTATCCAGACGCCCTTGGCAAACAGGAAACACGCTGTGTTTGGTGGTGCGCAAGCGTTTAAGAAGTTGGTCGATCGGCTGATCGATATCGAGGAAATCGATATCACGGCGCGGCGTCATCAGCGAGCTCACCAAGCGATCATCCAACTGGAGAATGTTGCGGATCATCTCTTGTTCACCCTGCTCAATCGCACCTGACTCAGAGCCTTCGCGTACAATGGCGTGAATATCATCTTCGGTCACGCTATCTTCTTGGTTCTTCTGTCCCATTAACTTAAGCAAAGCTTCTGTCGACCATGACAATAGCCATACAAACGGCGTGGTAAGCTTTGATACCCAGTAGATAGGTAATGCCACCAATACCGCAATGGTCTCTGCCTGAGACTGCGCAAAGCGCTTAGGCACCAATTCACCGACCACAATCGCGAAGTAAGTGATACCCACGACTACGATAAGCGTGGAAAGCACATTCGCCTGATCGGCTGGTAGACCCCAGAGTTCCATTTGCTGTGCAAGCGGAGCCGATAACGTCGCTTCACCGACAATACCACTAAGTAGACCAATGACAGTGATACCAATTTGAATCGTGGAAAGGAAACGCGTGGGATTTTCTTTTAGATCAAGCGCGACTTGCGCTGCTTTGTGTTTTTCCGCTAAACGCTTTAATCGACTTGTTTTTGCAGCAACCAATGCGATTTCTGACATCGCAAAAAGACCGTTTAATACAATTAACCCTACTAAAAGCAGAATTTTCATAAATTTTATTTTTCCAGGAATAACGGCATTTGCCGCCGATTGCAGTGTATAGCGAGTTGCAGATAAAAAAAAGCCTACCCTTGTGGGTAGGCTTGTAACCATTGATGTCGCTTACATAGTGTAAGTGTATGGCGCTTGTACACCTAGTGGAATACCAAGCATCCAGTAAGCGATTAGGAAGATTGACCAACCAATTAGCATCGCGATAGAGAATGGCATCATTAGAGACGCTAGAGTACCGATACCCGTCGACTTCACGTAACGCTGACAGTAAACAACCACAAGTGGGAAGAATACCATTAGTGGTGAGATGATGTTCGATACAGAGTCACCCACGCGGTATGCAGCTTGAGATAGCTCAGGAGAGATACCTACAGCCATTAGCATTGGCACTAGGATTGGACCAATTAGCGCCCATTTCGCTGACGATGAACCGATCAGTAGGTTTACAGAAGCCGTTAGAAGGATCATACCCACGATGGTTGCTTCACCAGGAAGGTTCATCGCTTTTAGACCTTCAGCACCGTATAGCGCAAGCATCGTACCGATGTTTGACTGTGCGAATGCAGATAGGAACTGTGCACAGAAGAACGACATTACGATGTAAGCACCCATAGTCGACATTGTTGCCGCCATCGCTTTGATGATGTCGTTGCTAGTTTTGAACGTGCCTGAAACTTTACCGTAAACGTAACCTGGAATGATAAACAGGATAAAGATTAACGGTACGATTGAGTTCATTAGTGGCGCAGAGAACGCTGTGATTTCGCCTTCAGGAGAACGTAGCGCTGATGATTCAGGGATGATTGCTGCGATAAGTAGCGCAATACCTGCCATCATAGCCCAACCTGCAGCGCGGAATGCTTTCGATTCTTCTGCTGTAAAAGTACCTAAATCAGGTGCTTTTTCTGCATCTTCATCAACAGGTGTATTCGCTAGACGCGGCTCAATGATTTTCTCAGTTACATACCAACCAATAAGGATGATTACAATTGAAGAAAGACCCGTAAAGAAGATGTTTGCTAGTGGGTTAACAATGTATTCAGGATCTAGGATCTGAGCAGAAGTTTGCGTGAAACCCGCTAGTAGAGGATCGATACCTGATGGGATGAAGTTTGCAGAGAAACCGCCCGATACGCCCGCAAATGCTGCCGCAATACCTGCTAGAGGGTGACGACCTGCCGCATGGAAGATGATACCACCTAGTGGAATAACCAGTACGTAGCCCGCGTCAGCCGCTGTGTGCGACACGATAGCTACAAGGATTAGCATTGGCGTTAGCAGTTTAGCTGGCGTCACGTTCAGCATCTTCTTAAGACCTGTCGTGATAAAGCCAGAAGAGTCTGCAACACCCACACCTAGCATCGCTACAAGTACGATACCCAGTGGTGCAAAGCCAGTGAAAGTTTTCACCATGTTTGCTAGGAAGCTTGCTAGCGCTTCACCAGTTAAAAGGTTACTTACCGTTAGAGCATCACCAGTACGAGGGTTGATTAGATCGAATGTTACATTCGACAAAAGAGCTGATGTTACCCATGTAATAATTAGAGCCCAGAAGAACAGGATCGCTGGATCTGGAATTTTGTTGCCGACGCGCTCAATCGCGTTTAGAAAGCGATCCATACCACTCGGCTTCGGTGATGGTGCTTTATTTACAGCTTGGTTACTCATGGTAATTCCATTTGTGATGTTGTTTAGTCTGACCTGTAAAAATAGTTATAGCGGTCTATGTTCAATTGAGCATTTTATTAAATACATCACACAAAAGCACATCCCCCTACAGAAAAAACCACATTTAGAGACATATTTTGCAATTTTACCCTGTTGACACAACATTAAAGACACAATACCGCATATTAGCAATAAACAATATTGAAACCTTTTTGAAACCTTTACCGTATTTTTCGTGCTAGAAACATTTTGTTACATTTAGAATTCGGAAAACACTGACACATAACTGACCAAAATAAGCTGATAATGTGTCTCACTGGCGGTCAAACCATTCACTCGCCTCGCCCAACGAACCGTCACGATAATCTTGCTTAATTTGCCGCTTAAAACGCCCGAAACATCTTCTAACTGACAATCCAACTCGTAAGGTGAATCGACTAACTCTGCGATATGCCCACCGCAATGTATCGCTGACTCAAGATCGCTATATTGGATCAAGCCTACCGTGCCAGACACGGATTCTGCTCTCGCTAAATAGCGTTCTAATTGACGTTCAGCGATATGCAGCGCCTCAATTTGCTGGTTAGCAAATGCAGCCTTTTTCGCCAGTATCGCTTGTAGTTTGAGTAACCCCAAAGCGGCCATACTGGTCAATGCAAAACACAGCATCACTTCAATTAGGCTAAACCCCCTTTGTCTACCCATCATTCCAAGTGCCCTCTTGCCACTGATAGCTGCCAGCTTGCAGCACAATCGCACGGCTCAATTGGGTGATGCCACTTCGCTGATACACCAAGCGATAATGACCACTTACCGGGCTTGCCATCAAAGGAAGCTCTAAATAGAGACTCTCCATACTCACATCACTCAGGCATAACGCCTGCATCGCATCAAAGTGGCTATCACTACTGCCAATAAGCAGCAAATCTGGGTTGACGCCGCTGACCTGTAAATACGCATGAAGGCACTCCACTGCGCCCTCTGCAAACCAGTGAACTCGACGTGCTTCAACCTCATTTTGACTAATCTTGATTTGATAAAATACCGAGCGATAACTGCCTAGCACCAACAGTAGCAACGCCAACAATAAAACCGCAGTAGTCAGCAAAGTGATCGCCCCACGCTGCCACTTCATTGCCAGTTCCGCTGTTTAATATTGGTTGTCAGCGTTTTTGCGTAACGCAGATCGTTGGTTTGTGCTGATACAGATAACAGCCAAAAAGAAGAGGTTGCCTTTGAACTGGCTAAGGGAAGCGCGCTTAGCGCCAAGGAGGTGACTTGTAGCACTCGCTCGTCCAGCATTGATCGGCAACTGCTGATACTCAACCTCGACATCATATCGACTGGGTCCAACACACCTTGCTCACAAACGATCAACTTACCGTCAGAGAGGTAATAGCGTACATTGCGATAGTTACGCTTGTCTGCCATCTCACGATAATAAGCCAGCGCAAAGTCATCATTTGTCGCTAACTCTACCACCAAGCTGCTACTGGCAAGAGTCAGCACGTCACCTTGATAATGATTAAAGCCCGCACGGCGAAGATCATCCTCGATCGTCTGAGAAGCTCGGGTCAAAGCTTGCTGTAAATAAAGTTGCTGTGATCGCGCTTGAGCGGCTTTTTGCGCCGAAAGAAATACGGAACCCATCATGCCTATGGCAATCACACCAAGCGCGGATGCCACTAAGCACTCCACCAAACTAAAGCCTCTAGTGGCACTGCGCATAACCATATAACGCTCCATTCACACCGCATATCCGAATCCGACCGGGTGGATTGGCGATCACCGCCTTTAGCCGTTCACTATTATTTGTCGCAGGAAAGAACTCTATTGAGCCGCCCATCGGTCTGCCACGTACGCCATCAAAGCTGAGATAACCAAGCCCGTAATTATGGGTGATTGCCAACCCTAAAAAACCTTCACCACTGAGATAGAGAACTCGCTCTCCACCAGCGGTGCTGCTATCGGTGAGTTGAATATGCCAATCACCGTTGTCTTGGAAAGAGGCGGAAGAAAATGAAAAGTGAGCATAAAGCCTTTGGTTACGTAACACCGCTTCACTTTTCGCTTGGATCACAAAGCCACTCAACTCACTGGCTAAGCGCTTCATTTTGACTCGGTTGAGTAACGCTTGATAACTGGGTTTTGCTAGCCCTAGCAGCACACTGAGTAAAACCAGCGTGATGGTGAGCTCAAGCAAGTTAAAGCCCCGACTCATTTCCCACATTCCTCTGCAAACATAGTGATGGGTAAATTCAATCTTGCTTCGATGCTAACAGCTTGCAAAATCAAACCCAAAGTGGAACAGCAAGGACGGGAAATGAGGCAGAGGAACGGCTGTATCAAGAGTAAAAAACGATTAGAAGCGATGACCTTAATCGAAGTACTCCTTACTTTGGTCATTATTGCTACGCTGACGACAATCGCCTACCCCAGCTATCAAAACCAATTGATAAAAGGGACGCGACATCTCATGCTCAGTGATTTAAGCCGCCTACAACTCGAGTTAGAAAACCGCTACGACAATGGTTATGTCAGTGCAAAAAACGCACTCTTATCGGCTGGGGTGTGTCTAGTTTGCCAAACTGACAGCAGCGACTATCTGATCTCGGTTTCTGCTGGAGTGAATAGCTACCTTATCTCGGCTCAGCCCCAAGGTAAGCAGCTGCAAGACCCTTGCTTTAGCTCCTCCGATCAAAGCATCACACTTGACCACTCTGGCTACGGCAGCCCAATCGCTTGCTGGTAACGAAGGTTAATAATTGACTGAGTAATAGACGCAAAAAAGCCTGCTTTAAGCAGGCTTTCAAAATAAGGGACTAACTTGCTAACAATTAGCTAGTTAGGTCATCAAAGAACTTCTTCACACCGTTGAAGAAACCTTCAGACTTTGGCTTGTGCTTAGTTGCCGCTTCGCCACCGCATGACTCTTCAAACTCTTTCAGTAGTTCTTTTTGACGAGAGCTTAGGTTTACAGGTGTTTCCACAACTAGCTTAACGATCAAGTCACCGATGCCACCGCCGCGAACACCTTTCACGCCTTTGCCGCGCATACGGAACATACGACCAGTTTGCGTCTCAGTAGGCACTTTAAGATTTACACGACCATCTAGCGTTGGGACTTCGACTTCACCACCTAGTGCTGCCATCGCAAAGCTTACTGGTACTTCACAGTACAAGTTGTTACCGTCACGCTCAAAGATGTGGTGCTCTTTCACGTGAACTTGAACATACAAGTCACCGGCTGGTGCACCCATTTCTCCCGCTTCACCTTCGCCAGATAGACGAATACGGTCGCCAGTATCAACACCCGCTGGTATCTTAACATTAAGCGTTTTAGTCTTCTGTTTACGACCTTGACCATGACATTCGTTACATGGGTCTTTAATGATCTTGCCTTTACCATGACAGGTAGGACAGGTCTGTTGTACTGCAAAGAAGCCTTGACGCATTTGCACCTGGCCGTGACCGTGACAGGTACCACAAGTATCCGCTGATGTGCCCTTCTTCGCACCGCTACCATTACAGCTATCACAGTGTACTAGTGTTGGTACTTCAATCTCTTTCGATACACCACGAACCGCTTCTTCAAGCGTCAGTTCCATGTTGTAGCGCAGGTCTGAACCACGTTGCGCACGTTGACCACCGCCACCACGACGACCGCCACCGAAAATGTCACCAAATACATCACCAAAGATGTCACCAAAATCAGCGCCGCCGCCACCAAAGCCGCCACCGCCGAAGCCGCCGCCACCTTGTTCGAATGCTGCATGACCGTATTGATCATATGCCGCTTTCTTTTGTGGATCCGTTAGGATTTCATACGCTTCTTTTACTTCTTTAAACTTGTCAGATGCAGTTTCATCACCCTGGTTACGGTCAGGGTGGTATTTCATCGCTAGACGTTTATACGCTTTCTTAATTTCGCGCTCTTCTGCATCACGGCTTACGCCTAATACTTCGTAAAAATCACGTTTTGACATGCTTTAGTCACCAATTTATTACTGCAAACGAGCCAGAATCAGCATCGCTTGGTGTTTTTTATATCGTTCTAGCTAAAAGCTTTTCGCTCAAAGTATTCCTAAAAGAACTTAGCTAGAAAGACAACCTCTAGTTACAAACATACGGGCGTTAGAGTTACCTCTGACGCCCGTATCGTTAGATTCTAAAAACGATTTATCTAAGCTAGAGCGCGTTAGTTCGAGGAGAGAGCGCGCAGCTTACACAAGTAAGTGAGCACTCTCGACACAGAAGTCACACGCTATAGCGACGATAAATTATTTTTTGTCGTCTTTAACTTCTTCGAATTCCGCGTCTACAACGTCATCGTCTTTAGACTGCGCATCAGCATCCGCACCTTGTGCTTGCTGAGCTTGAGCTTGCTGTTGAGCGATTTCCATTAGCTTTTGCGCTGCTGCTGCTAGAGCTTGAACTTTCGCATCGATCGCTTCTTTGTCATCGCCTTTACGTGCGGTTTCAAGTTCTGCGATTGCTGCTTCGATCTTCTCTTTCTCGTCTGCTGGAAGTGCTTCACCTGCTTCTTCCATTTGCTTACGAGTACCGTGGATCATTTGGTCTGCTTGGTTACGTGCCGTTGCTAGCTCTTCGAACTTCTTGTCCGCTTCTTTGTTAGCTTCAGCTTCTTGAACCATTTTCTCGATGTCTTCATCGCTTAGACCGCCTGAAGCTTGGATAGTGATCTTCTGCTCTTTACCAGTCTGCTTATCTTTCGCTGATACGTGTAGGATACCGTCCGCATCTAGGTCGAAAGTAACTTCGATTTGTGGCATACCACGTGGTGCTGCTTGGATGCCTTCTAGGTTGAATTGACCTAGAGACTTGTTGTAAGACGCTTGCTTACGCTCACCTTGCAGTACGTGGATAGTTACTGCGTTTTGGTTGTCTTCTGCAGTTGAGAAAACTTGGTTCGCTTTAGTTGGGATAGTTGTGTTCTTCTCAACTAGCTTCGTCATTACGCCGCCCATAGTCTCGATACCTAGAGACAGAGGAGTAACGTCTAGTAGTAGAACGTCTTTAACATCACCAGCTAGTACACCGCCTTGAACTGCTGCACCCATTGCTACTGCTTCATCTGGGTTCACGTCACGGCGTGGCTCTTTACCAAAGAATTCTGTTACTTTCGCTTGAACCATTGGCATACGAGTTTGACCACCAACTAGGATAACATCAGTGATGTCGCCTACAGATAGGTCTGCGTCAGCTAGAGCTACTTTTAGTGGCTCAAGAGAACGTTGTACTAGGTCTTCAACTAGAGATTCTAGTTTCGCACGAGTCACTTTAACGTTCATGTGCTTAGGACCAGTCGCGTCAGCTGTTACGTATGGTAGGTTTACGTCAGTTTGAGAAGTAGAAGAAAGTTCGATTTTCGCTTTTTCTGCTGCTTCTTTAACACGTTGCATCGCTAGTGGATCGTTCTTAAGGTTGATACCTTGCTCTTTGTTGAACTCATCTACTAGGTAGTTGATTAGACGTGTATCAAAGTCTTCACCACCAAGGTGAGTGTCACCGTTAGTTGCTAGAACTTCGAACGTTTTTTCGCCTTCGACTTCATCGATCTCGATAATAGAGATATCGAATGTACCACCACCAAGGTCGTATACCGCGATAGTGCGGTCGCCGCCAGACTTGTCTAGGCCGTAAGCTAGAGCCGCTGCTGTTGGTTCGTTGATGATACGTTTAACTTCTAGACCTGCGATACGGCCAGCGTCTTTAGTTGCTTGACGTTGAGCATCGTTAAAGTAAGCAGGAACTGTGATAACTGCGCCAGTTACTTCCTCACCTAGGAAGTCTTCAGCAGTTTTCTTCATTTTTTTCAGGATTTCAGCTGAAACTTGAGGAGCAGCCATTTTTTGGCCTTGCGCTTCTACCCAAGCATCACCGTTGTCAGCCTTAACGATTTTGTAAGGCATGATTTCGATGTCACGTTGAACTTCTTCGTCTTCAAAACGACGACCAATTAGACGCTTAATTGCAAATAGCGTGTTGGTTGGGTTTGTAACTGCTTGACGTTTAGCAGGTTGGCCTACTAGCGTTTCGCCGTCTGTGTATGCAACAACAGATGCGGTTGTACGCTCGCCTTCTGCGTTTTCGATTACGCGTGGCTTGTCACCGTCTAGAACAGCAACACAAGAGTTAGTAGTACCTAAGTCAATACCAATGATTTTACCCATCAGGCTATCTCCGAATAAATTCTATTTTCGTTTTGCTATATCCCCTATGTGGGGGATAGAGAATCGGGTTTCAACCCTTGCTCACAAACAAAAATTTTAATGTTTGCTTCTTGTATGCACCATAGATAAGGGCGCTAAACAGCATTTCAAGGGAACAAGGGAAAAAAAATTAAAAAAAGATGCGGGATGCGGGATGCGGGATGCGGGATGCGGGATGCGGGATGCGGGATGCGGGATGCGGGATGGTATGACCCCATAAAAGTAGACACATGGGGTTAATTCATTAGTTCAAAGTCAATGGGGCTCATACCACCTAGAGTCCCATGCCTTCTTACTGGATTGTAATACGTATCGATATAAAGTCGACTTTGCATC
>NZ_JADILO010000015.1 GCF_015278125.1 Vibrio fluminensis | reverse complement strand
ACCAAGTTTTACCATTTGCTTCCTTCAGATTTCACCTCACGGTGAACACCCTTGCATAGGCTAACGGTTCTCGCTCGACTGAGCCCGTAGAGGACTTTCACCTCCTAGATCAACGCCATGCTCGGCGCACGAACAAAAAAAGGTGCCCTTAGGCACCTTTTCGATTGGATTGCTTAAATGTGCGCGCTGATATCTAAACAGCTTTGCTTCGCATCACCAAACAGCATCTGCGTGTTCTCTTTAAAGAACAATGGGTTTTGAACCCCTGCATAGCCGGTATTCATCGAACGCTTGAACACAATCACTTCTTTTGCGTTCCAAACTTCCAGCACTGGCATACCAGCAATTGGGCTGTTTGGATCTTCAAGTGCCGCTGGGTTAACGGTATCGTTCGCACCGATAACCAATACCACATCTGTTTCAGGGAAATCGTCATTGATTTCGTCCATTTCTAACACGATATCGTACGGTACTTTCGCTTCCGCCAACAGAACATTCATGTGTCCTGGAAGTCGACCAGCTACAGGGTGAATACCAAAACGAACCTCAACACCTTGAGCTCGAAGTTTTTCAGTGATCTCATGTACTGGATATTGTGCTTGCGCCACTGCCATACCGTATCCAGGAGTAATGATAACTGACTTGGCATTTTTTAGCATATCAGCGACATCTTCAGCATTCGTCTCACGGTGTTCACCATATTCTTCATCCGAAGAGATCACCACTTCTTGGCCAAAGCCACCAGCAATAACACTGATGAAAGAGCGGTTCATTGCTTTACACATGATGTAAGACAGAATTGCACCTGATGAACCTACTAATGCACCTGTTACAATCAATAGATCGTTTGCTAGCATAAAACCTGCCGCTGCCGCTGCCCAACCAGAGTAAGAGTTAAGCATCGAAACAACCACTGGCATATCTGCACCGCCAATTGACGCCACTAAGTGGTAACCGAATGCAAATGCAATCAACGTCATTACGATCAACGCGAACATACTGCCGTCAGCTTTAACGAAGTAGATCATTAGTAGTGTTGATACAACAATTGCCGCTAAGTTCAGTTTGTGTTTGTGTGGAAGATTAAGTGGAGAAGAAGAAATCACACCACGTAATTTACCAAACGCTACAATTGAACCTGTAAATGTCACCGCACCGATAAATACGCCAAGGAATACTTCAACAAGGTGAATAACATGATGAGCGTGAAGCTCAGCTTCAGATAGAAGTTCAGCATTCGCAATCGCCGGAGCATCGATGTAGCTGTTGTAACCTACCAGAACAGCGGCCAAACCAACAAAACTGTGTAGGATTGCTACGAGTTCTGGCATCTCGGTCATTTCTACTTTTTTAGCGTAGAAAATACCAATCGCACCACCAATCGCCATTGCGACAATAACCCAAGCAAAGCCTTGTGCGTCTGGGCTAAAGATCGTCGCGATCAGTGCGATTGCCATACCAGCAATACCGTAGTAGTTACCAGAACGTGCCGACTCTTGCTTAGACAAACCAGCCAAACTTAAAATGAAAAATATAGCAGCAACAATGTAAGCTGCTTGTACTAGTCCTGCAGACATTCCCTGTTACTCCTATTTATCTTTGCGGAACATTTCAAGCATACGCTTGGTCACTGTAAATCCGCCGAAGATGTTGATACTTGCGATCAATACCGCGATGAATGACAAGAACGTCACAACACCACTTCCTTGACCAATTTGCAGTAGCGCACCGACAACGATAATGCCGGAAATTGCGTTCGTAACAGACATCAGAGGCGTATGCAGTGCATGGGTTACATTCCATACAACGTAGTAACCAACAACACACGCTAATACAAAAACAGTAAAGTGAGCTAAGAAAGCTGCTGGGGCAACAGAAGCGATCCAACCAAATGCAGCTAACGCAACACCAAGACCAACTAACTTTTTAACTGGAGATACAGGTTCATCAACCTTTTTCTCTGGTGCTGGTGCAGCTTGAGGTTTTTGTTCTGGCTGTGCAGACACTTGAATTGGTGGCGCAGGCCAAGTCACTTCGCCTTCTTTAACAACGGTAACACCGCGCAGTACGACGTCTTCAAAGTCAATCTCAATGTTGCCATCTTTTTCTTTGCAAAGTAGCTTCATCAAGTTAACAAGGTTCGTTGAGTAAAGCTGAGATGATTGAGTCGGTAGACGACCTACCATGTCGGTATAACCAACGACTTTGACACCATTTGCTGTTGTGATCACCTGATCGGCTACTGTGTATTCACAGTTACCACCGTTTGCAGCTGCCAAATCGACAATCACACTACCCGCTTTCATGCTATCAACCATTTCTTTGGTTATAAGCTTTGGTGCAGGACGACCTGGAATCAGTGCTGTAGTTACGATGATATCAACATCTTTCGCTTGCTCAGCGTATAGCTCAGCCGCTTTTTTGTTGAATTCATCAGACATCTCTTTGGCGTAGCCATCGCCTGAGCCCGCTGCTTCTTGGAAATTCACTTCCAAAAATTCAGCACCCATAGACTGAACTTGCTCTTTTACTTCTGGACGAACATCAAAGGCACGAACGATAGCACCAAGGCTACCTGCTGCGCCAATAGCAGCAAGACCAGCAACACCAGCGCCAGCAACAAGAACTTTCGCCGGTGGCACTTTACCTGCAGCAGTAATTTGCCCAGTAAAGAAACGACCAAACTCATGAGCCGCTTCAACAACTGCGCGATAGCCAGCAATATTCGCCATAGATGAGAGCGCATCAAGAGCTTGAGCGCGAGAGATTCGTGGCACAGCGTCCATTGCCAGTACATTGATGTTTTTACTTGAAAGCTGTTCCATCAACTCTGGGTTTTGTGCAGGCCAAATAAAGCTGACTAGTGTTGCACCATCTTTAAGCAGGGCAATTTCGTCAACACCATTTTCACTATCGATAATTGGTGAATTAACTTTAAAAATAATGTCGGAGTTCCAAGCTTCATCCTTCGATACAACTTTCGCTCCTGAGGCTTCAAAAGAGGCATTGTCGAAACTCGCCAACTCCCCAGCTTGAGATTCAACGACGACATCGAACCCCAATTTAATTAACTGCTCAACCGATTTCGGAGAGGCAGCAACTCGCGTTTCTCCAGCGAGTATTTCTTTTGGCACACCAATTTGCATAGCTATTCCTTGACTATTGGCACAATGATTATTCTTTTTTAAACTAACGGGCGACCAAATTTCAAGCATTTTGTAATAAAAATACAGATATTCCTTCGCGCCAGATAGACTTGTCTCGTATTTTTGTAATTTTCGATGTAATAGAACTACATTTCTACATGGCTAAATAAGTGCTCTTTTGCGATAAAAACATTCATATAAAACAGCAAATTAAACATCTTACGTACAAAAAAAGAACCATCAGCATAACGGCTAATGGTTCTCAGTTTTATGACATCTATCAATTCAAATAAGACTAATCGAAAATTTTGCCGCTCATCTGGTCGATATACATCTGTGCCTTTTTGAGCATAAACTCATCGGCGTCTGCACGACTCGAAAGTACATCCGATCGAATAAAACGATGTGATTTTAAAACACCGTCTAATTCCTGTTCGATGCGACCTGCAATACGATATTGTCCGCCCTCTTCGATTGCTTCTTGATAGATCAAAAAGCCTTTGTATTCGGTCGGCTCAACAGTCATCTTTTGTGTTTTTGGTTTACTGGAACCAAACAATCGAGAGAAAAATCCCACCTTTACACCCTATTTTTTATTCAGAATTGGTTTTTCGAACCACTCTAACTCAGCGTCTTCGTCAAAGCGAGGTTTGGTGAATAATACCGGGAACTCATCCTGTCTATTTTGGCGTCTATCATCAAGAATCATACCTTTTGCCGCGTCTACAGCCGCTTCCGCGTAATCTTTAAGCGTCATCAATCGTTGCTCCGATAGCGTTGCTAAAAAATCAATATCATGGCGAATGTAGACAGGTCGAAGTTGGCTTAATGCCAAACAGGCGAGATCCGCTAGTTGATCATGACCAAAGTTGTCCGTGTACTCGGCTCGAGACAAAACTTGCCCAACTAAATTCTCCATATAGTTATGGACATCTTCACTAATCTGCATTATTCCTTTCCTCGCTCACATCTGTTTCGAATTGGTTTAGCTACGCAAGTTACCCTTCCTTATATCAGGGTTATTGATTGTGAAATCTAGTTCACCTTTATCAAATTTAATAGAAGCACGTCTGATTCAAAACAAAACGTTGTTAAATGTTGATGTTAATCCGCATTTTTTAACACTCTGTAAACCAAAAAAGCTTGGAAAATCATTTTATAACGTTATCCTAGTCAATCCGGTAGTTTTATTCATACCAAGGGCTTATCAATCTAATGTCTTTTTCAATCGTTACAGCTAGTTGGTTTCGATTTCTATTCCCGTTAGGGTTGGTGGCCTTTGTCGCATTCAGTAAAGATACTGTCAATTCTATCATTCAGGCTAACGAAAGCCTGAGCTTAAGTCTTCCCTACGTTTTGTTCAGTGCTTGCATCATTTTAAGCAATGTATTTAAACAGAGCCGCTGTGCCATGATTGCTTGTGCAATGGTACTAACCTATTGGGTTATACAAAATAATTTACAAAGCTCTCTTTCCACCGGTACTACGTTATTCGAATTGTCTTTGCTCTCCTTTTCCTTGCCAGGCGCATGCCTAGCTATTTACATGTTCAAAGACAATACGATTAAGAGCCGCGGATTTTTTGGCTTTTTATGTATCCTCGCACTACTCGTATTTTGGAATCAACAAGCATTAGAGTACGTGATTGAATCTGATATTGCCTACGCGCAACATTCATTTATGCATGTGAGTAGAGAGATTTCTCGTCTTCCCGTTATTCTTGTCCTCTATCTTGTTGGTATTGTACTTTCTTGCGCGATACTAGTACTAAAGTACAATCGCATTGTTGATGCTGCTGTTTATTCCGCAATACTATTTGGCTCATTCACGTTCGTATTCTTCCATGTCGCCTATATCTCCACCGCACTGTTTACATTAGCTGGCATACTGCTACTCGTTTACCTTTTATCGGCGAGTTATGAGCTTGCGTTTAATGACCGATTGACGGGGATTCCTGGCCGCTTAGCATTGGAGTCCGACCTTCGACATCTAGGACGGAAATATTCCTTAGCGATGCTAGATATCGATCATTTCAAGTCTTTTAACGACACATACGGCCATGATACTGGTGATGATGTTTTGAAGTTGGTGGCGAGCAAATTACGTAAAGTTCGCGGAGGCGCGCGAGTTTATCGTTATGGTGGTGAAGAGTTCACCGTAATATTTAAAGGTAAACTAGCTGAAGAAGCATTAGAGCACTTAGAAGATCTTCGTCGCCAAATCGCCAATTACGAGCTGACTATCAGAAATATTCAAGACCGTCCACGAAGTCATCGTAAAGGCAGTAAGAAGCGAGGCAACAGTGAAGAAAAAAATGTGGTATCGCTAACGATTAGTATCGGGCTTGCCGACACCTATGACGAAAAAAGCGTTCACAAAATAATTAAAGCGGCCGATCAAGCTCTATATGAAGCTAAAGATCAGGGCAGAAACTGCACGGTAGCGGCCAGACAGTTAACGAAAGACTTTAAAGGTAACTGTGCCAAATACATGGTCTAACGGTTTTGGGGCGATAACAAAATACGCCTTTTATTTCTATTATCACCCAATAAGACCTACAACTCTTCAGATTCCATCATTGGATCGTAAACGACGTAGCGATTACGACCTTGTCTCTTGGCCTGATAAAGTGCCCTATCTGCCATGTGATAAAGTTGCTCTGCCGTTTCTCTACCATTGGGTTTAATACTAACAACCCCTTGTGACACCGTAACGCAGTCGGAAACTGTGCTATATTCATGAGCAATCATCAGGTTAGCTATGTTTGTTTTAATGCGCTCCCCATGTAACTCTGCCTGATAAACATCACTATGACCAAGCAGAACGACAAACTCCTCACCACCATAGCGCCCTACGACTTCGCCATTTCTTGAAAATAGTTCATTCAATGAACCAGCAATTTCAACTAAGCATTTATCCCCTTGAATATGGCCATAATTGTCGTTGTAGAGTTTAAAAAAATCGACATCCAACAAAATGACCGTCAGCGCCATAGAGTGACGCCCGTGTACTGAAATCATTTCTTTAAGTTTTTTGTCGACATCGCGACGGTTACGAACTTTAGTTAAACCATCCTCACTAGCCAATTTCTCAAGCTCTCTATTGGCTCTCGCTAATGCCGCTGTTTTGTTATTTAACTGTTTACGCATAAACGCGATGCGCTGCATCGCGGTTAGCTTAGCTCTTAAAACAAGCTTATCGACGGGTTTTATCAGGTAGTCATCCCCACCCGATTCAATAGCATTGGCAATAATTTCAGGGGCGTCGTGTGAGCTTAGAAAAATGATTGGTATCCATTCAGGGTAAAGCTCGCGAATTTTACACGCGACTTGAAAACCATCCATCTCAGGCATAGAGATATCGAGCAAAACTAAATCTGGTTCAAACTCTGGATAGACTGAGAGTGCTTTAATCCCCGACTCTGCCATCTCAACAATGTGGCCTTGTTGCTTTAAACGGATCGCCAACTGCATCCGTTCTATTTGAATGTCATCCACCAACAATATTTTCATTTTTTTTCCTGTTGTTTTTAGACCAACAAAAATACACAAACCGATCATTAAATCAGCAGTTTAAAAATAAGCATACTTTAAGCGCTTCAAATCCTCCACTAAGGTTGACATTTATCGCAGAAAAATTAGCATAACGCTGTATATATTACGTAAAGAGAAAAGACTATGTCTGACGTGACTCCAACAGAGAAAAAAACCATCGATCTATCTACTGTTTCAGCTGAACTTCGCCAAGTAATCGAGTTTGACGGTGTACCAGAAGCAATGTATGAGATGGTTACATCTATCCATGAAGTTTCAGAAGAAGCAGTACGCGAATCGTGGAATGAGTTACCAAAAAGTGCGCAAAACATTCTAGATAACTTCGAACAGTTTCATGCACTAGTTTCAGTTAGCCAGGCATTCGCTGGTCTAAATGTGATGGAAGAGTTCCCGACTCTGAACCTGCCACAAGACATGACTGAAGAACAGAAAAACGATTACCGCGCTTCTCTGCTAGACCAAGTACTTCACAACTGCGTGAAAGATATGGTTAAGCAAATCAAAAAAGCACGTCGTGACCCAATTCTTAAACGTGACTTCACTGACGTATTTGCTAAGTAATTACCGCGTTTGGTATCTACATAGTATTGAGAAGGCCGCTGACTAGCGGCCTTTTTCTTATTGCGTCTCTGGAATTAATTTAACGGATTTAATCTAACGGATTAGTGAGAAAGTGCAATATCACGCTGAGTCACACTGACACCTTTTATCTGCGCGTACACTTTCATCCCCACTTCTAGGCCTAATTCTTCCCTCGCCCATGACGTTATCGTCGCCCACAAATAGCAACTGTCAGCAAGCTTCAGTTTGATTGACACACTTTGTCGATGCGTTCCATAGCTTTGCATTTCGATATCTGTGATTTCTGCATGTATGATGTTTCGGATGGAACTTCTTTGTGGTTTATCGAGATTAATTGATACGTCGTTTGCTCGAACCTGCAAGCGTACTTTGCTGTGCAGCTCGGCTTCCACTTTCTGTACCCAAAGTACGACCTCAGGTGCAAGTTCAAGTCCAGAGAGCGCGTGTTCTTCTATCTGATCGATCAACTTAGCTTCGAATAGCGAGCTTTGACCCGCAAATGATTGCCAAGGACGCATCGCTTTAGATGCCCAGACTTGATCAATTGGTCCTGTCGTTACCACTTTGCCATTTTCTATAACAACAATATGTTCTGCTAAGCGGATGATTTCATTTAAGCTGTGCGTGACGTACAAAATGGGAATATTAACGTTATTAGCCAAATGCTCAAGAAATGGCAATACTTCACGTTTACGCGGAAGATCTAAAGAAGCGAGCGGTTCATCCATTAAAAGAATATCAGGCTTGGATAATAAAGCCCTACCAATGGCCACACGTTGCTTTTCACCGCCCGACAATTCAATTGGATAGCGCGACAGTAAATCTTCTAGTGCTAACAACTCAACAATTTGTTGAAAGTAACCAGAGTCTGTCGTTTTTACCCCATAAAGCAAATTACCTTTTACTCGATAATGAGGAAATAGTCGTGACTCTTGGAATACGTAGCCAACCCGCCTTTGTCTTGTTGGGACATTGATGCCTTGTTGATCACTAAATAGCACATGGTTATTGATCTCAATGTGACCACTTTCTGGCTGGCTTAAACCCGCTACCGCGTTAATTAGTGAGGTTTTTCCTGCTCCTGAACGGCCGAAAATGGCCGTTATTCCGCGAGATGGCAATTCAACATTAATATCAAAACTGGTGTCACCGAGAGTCTGCTTGAAAGCGATGGCTAATTTACTCATTGCTTCGCTCCCAAACGCCTTACACACTGACGCGCCAACCATTCTGAAACCATTAATGACGCAAGTGCAATTGTAATAGAGATGATACAAAGACGCATTGCTTCCATTTCTGAACCCGGCGTTTCGATAAAGGTATACATAGCTAAAGGGATCGTTTGTGTTTCACCCGGAATATTAGAGACAAAGCTGATTGTCGCGCCAAACTCGCCAAGACTGCGAGCGAAGGCAAGCATAGTGCCAGTAATAACCCCAGGTAGAGTTAATGGCAGCGTAATAGTGAAGAAGACTTTAATTGGTGTAGCGCCAAGCGTCGATGCCGCTTGCTCCAGTTTTGAATCGACACTTTCAAAACTGAGTCGAACCGCTCTGACCATTAGTGGTAACGCAACCACCACACTGGCCAATACCGCACCTTTCCAGTTGAAGGCGAATGAGAGACCGAACGTATCATATAGCCACTCCCCTATAATGCCTTGTCGGCCCATCATCACCAACAGTAGATAACCAATCACAACTGGTGGCAATACCAACGGAAGGTGAATCAAACTATCAATTAATGATTTTCCGATAAATTGCTTTCTCGCTAAAAGCCATGCTAGAAAGATACCAATTGGAATCAGCCAAAGGATGGCATAAAACGACACTTTTAAGCTGAGAATGAGCGCTTGATATTCGTATTCCGACAAAAAATCCATATATCTACTCAAAGCCAAATCGCGTCAATGCTTGTTTCGCTGGCTCACTCATTAAAAATTGACTGAACTGCGCGACCGCAGCCGAATCAGTGAACCTCACCATTGGATAGCGAATTGGATCATGGCTAGAGGCAGCAAACGTATGTACAACTTGTACCTTATCAGATACGACCGCGTCAGACTTATAGACAACGCCTAGTGGTGCCTCAGCACGCTCAACCAGTGTTAATGCAACCCGGACGTTATTCGTTGGTGCGAGATGCTTAATCAGCGGTTGCCAAACATTTAGCGTTTCCAAAGACTGTTTCGCATATATTCCCGCGGGAACAGCATTAGGTTGGCCAATTGCCAACCGACTATCACCAATAGCACTTAACCATGAATTTGGCTGCGTTACATCCAAAGAGATCTTATTCTTTTTTGGGGCGATAACAACCAATTGGTTATGTGTAAAATCGTAGATATTTTGCGCCTTGGCAACGCCTTGCTTTTCTAGGTGCTTGACCCATTTCTCGTTGGCAGAAATAAATAGATCTGCCGGTGCGCCGCGCTCTATTTGACGAGCAAGAGATGACGAACCACCATAAATTGGTACGATATCTACCGAATGGACACTTTCATACTCATTCACCAGCTGATTAAGCACATTGGTTAACGATGAAGCGGCGTAAATTCGAATCGTCGCCTCATCCTTAGCGCGCACTGTGGTTGAGAACAGCACGCTGCTCGCAAGCAGAGAAATCAGTAGAGATGTTTTTTTCGTTTTAATCATTAATCTTATTTGCCTAACTCAGGCCAAAGTAATTCTAGTTTCATGTGCTCTTCAATCGCGTCGGCAATCCGATTGATTGCACGCTCTTGATTAGCTTGATGGTCAACCGTAGTAACATTCGCAAAACCCATCCACTCGCACAGCAAAGAGAGCGCCTCAGCGTCATCAAACACACCATGAAGATAAGTACCAAGTACCTGTCCACAATCGCTTAACGCACCGTCTAGGTACCCTTCACTAAGTTGAATAGGTTGGAGTTCGTCAACCTCACTTTCTCCTGCATGAATCTCATAGCCAGTAACGTGAGCTTGCTTGCCACATAGGTTAAGAGTACCACTTACTCGAGTAAGTTTTTTGTTTTCTGTCATGGTCGTGGTGATATCAAGATACCCGAGACCTTGAGTCACGCCCGGTTCTCCCTCGATACCTAGAGGATCGGCGATGCTTTGACCTAGCATTTGAAAACCGCCGCATATACCAAGTACCTTACCTCCAAAACGCAAATGTTTAGCCAGTTCTTTGTCCCAACCTTGGCTACGAAGATAATCAAGATCAGCGCGAGTCGATTTAGAACCAGGCAATATAATCACATCCGCGCCAGATAGTGATTGCCCCTTGCCTACATATTGAAGATCGATATCTGGGTTTTGGCGCAGTGCATCAAAATCAGTGTGATTACTGATACGAGTGAATACAGGTACTTTCACCACAAGTTTGGCTTGACCGCTTAGTTGCTGCTGGCTATCAATCGCATCTTCGGCTTCAAGATCGAAACCATGAAGATATGGCAAGACACCAATGACTGGTTTACCCGTCTTTTCCTCTAACCAATCGAGTCCAGACTGAAGCAGTGCGATGTCCCCCCTAAAACGGTTGATCACAAAACCAATCACACGATCTTGCTCTGATTGAGACAACAACTCAAGCGTACCGTAGAGATGTGCGAACACACCGCCACGATCAATATCAGCGACAATAATAACGGGTATATCGGCATTTTCCGCAAAGCCCATATTGGCAATGTCGTTTGCTCTTAAATTGATCTCGGCAGGACTGCCGGCTCCTTCAATCATCACCGATTCATAATCGCTTTGCAGACGAGAAAATGAATCCATCACAGTGTTCATCGCCACTAATTTGTAATCATGATAACTGGTCGCTTCCATATTGGTGAGCGCTTTACCTTGTAAAATAACCTGTGCACCAGTATCTGAATTAGGCTTTAACAATACCGGGTTCATATGAACGGTTGGTTCTATATTACAGGCGGTAGCTTGTACGGCTTGAGCGCGTCCAATCTCACCACCATCTTGAGTTACCGCACTATTTAATGCCATATTTTGCGGCTTGAATGGCGCAACTTTTACGCCCTTTCTTGCCAATACACGACACAAGCCTGCGACCAACACACTTTTGCCCGCATCTGACGTCGTTCCTTGTACCATTAAAGCTTTTAGAGGTGATTGCATTTTAACCAGTTATCTCATTGATTATGTTAGAAGAATAATATCGAGTTTAATACCTCAATACTACTGCACTTGTGTTTAATCACTGTCACAAACACGATGTTTTCTCCGCTATCTGACTACCTTATAACAAGATGGCATATTGATGAACGGAAAATGAATGCACTAATCAGCATTGGTTCACTTTAGATATTGTTTAATAGCACCATCAAGCAAGGGCACAGAGCCTAACAACAATATATAAAGGAAACACCATGAAAAAATTTATCGTAGCCGCTGCACTTATCTTAGCTCCAACTATTGCTCTAGCGGGTGGTGACCACCACGAATCACGCAACGCAGTACAATACAAAGGTCCTGTAGAACTCACTAATCTAAGTGGCTTAATTGCAGACAGCACTATGTTCACTGAACAAAAAGTGGTCGTTGAAGGCAAACTTGTGCGCCAAATCAACCATGAGAAATTTGTATTTAGTGATGGTAAAGCAGAAGTACAAGTTGAACTTGATGATGATATCGTGCTGACTCAACCACTCGACGCAACTACACAAGTTCGACTATTTGGCGAATTTGAAGGTGGCAGCACACCAGAGATCGAAGTTGATCGTATTCAAGTGCTATAAATCACTGAGATTTAAGTTTAAACTATCCAACGTAAGGTCTGCCTAAGCAGACCTTTTTCATGTTTGTTGCTGTACGTTGGAGAAACACTTTGAAGAAACATGTAATAGTCACTGCATTAGCCACCTCACTATTGGCGCCGGCAGCATTGGCCAATAACTTTAACTATAACTATTTAGAGTTTCGCACTGCGGTAAGTCCACGTTTTTCAGGTGGTGAATTCAGCCTGATGGTTGGTGAAAATATTCATGTACTTGCTCGTGCCGATAGTCAATTTGAGGGCGATGCAGACATTGCAGGGGGCATTGGTTTTAATGGTCCCGTAAACCAATTTATCGACGTTTTCGGTCAAGCGTTGGTACACAGTATTAGCTATACTGATGAAGAAAATAAAGATCGCGAAACACTACCTGAGTTTAATATCGGTTTGCGTATGTGGCTAACTGATCAGTTAGAAGCGTCAACACGATTTGGCCAATTAGATGAGAGCTCTGTTTTCTATGCGGGTGTCCGCTTCCACTCTACATCTCAACTTTCCCTTTCTGCAGAAACTCGTAATTACGGCATTCATGGGCCTCAACTGACAATGTCGGTACGATTCCAATACTAATGCTCTTCTCCCGCTATTTCCCACTTTTGCTTAGATTACCGTGGTTGGGATAGCGGGTATTAATGGGATTAACATCACACTTCCAATCATTAACACAACTGTTACAGTCCACCATCCTGTTATCCTGACGCCGCTCATATGTGATGTAAGGAAAACCGGTATATGTCAGCGCTTTCAATAAAAAATAAACTTACCTTAGCCTTCGTGCTCGCTATTCTCATAATGACTACTGCGCAAACTTATTTAACCAGTAGACAAATTCTCGATGAAACCCAACGTTCGATTACTCAGTACGGCAACACTTTGCTTGATGGCCGAGTCGACAGCATGGATCAGTGGATTAACACCAAAATTGATGTCATTCGCTCAGCGTCAGATGCGTTTATCAACCAAGGTCCAGCGCAAACTTACCTAGCTCAAGCGACAAAATCGGGTAACTTGCGTATTGTTTATGCCGCACTCACTGACGGCCAATTTATTATGGGCGTCGACATAGACCTACCCGATGGCTTCGATCCTCGAACTCGCGGTTGGTATATCGATACCATGGAAAAAGGCAGCGTTAATGTTACTGAACCTTATATCGATGCGTCGTCAAACAAACTAGTCGTAACCATCGCTGAACCCTTTATTGCCGGTGATGCGAAAGGTGTACTCGGTGCTGACGTCGAAATTGACACACTAGTAAATAATGCTGTGCAATTAGAAGACCAAGGTGTCACCGCATTTTTAACCAACAGCAAAGGTAAAATCGTTGCTCACGAAGACCATTCGCTTGCACTCAAGGATATCGCGTTAATCTCACCAGATCTCAATACCCAAACAATTAAAGAGCTATCAAAATCGACAGAATTGGTTGAAACCGTTATATCCGGCAAAGATGTACTAATCACATCGAAAGCAATTGCTAATACAGATTGGTTCTACACGATTGTTATTGATAAAGACTACGCGTTTCAGTCGCACCATGATTTGATCGGTCAATCTTTGCTGATGGGCTTAGCCCAAGTGCTGATTATTGCGGCAATTGCCTTGGTCATTGTAAAGCGTGCACTAGCACCATTAAACAGCCTAACCGATTCGATGCGCGATCTTGCAGAAGGGAATGGTGACCTTACTAAGCGCATTGAGGTCAAAACCAACGATGAAATCGGTTCTCTTGCCACCCAAGTCAACGCGTTCATCACTAAGCTTCAAGAGATTGTTCACGATATTTCTGGCTCGTCTAAAAATCTTGATAGTCGATCAGAAGTGAGCACCAATCTAGCCAGCGAAATCAGCGATTCACTTTCAGCCCAATTAAATGAGATTTCTCAAATCGCTACGGCGGTTCATGAAATGTCGGCGACCGCAGAAGAAGTGGCGAACAACGCTAAAATGACGGCTGAATCAGCACTAAACTCAACTGAGCATTGTGAAGAAGGCAAACGTGTAATTCGCCGTAACCAAGACTCAATTACCAGCTTGGCAAGTCAGTTAGATAATGCCGCAAGTGTGGTCACTCAGTTAGAGCGTAATGCCCAAGATATCAACACCATTATTTCAACCATCAGTGAAATTGCCGAACAAACTAACTTGCTTGCGCTTAACGCTGCTATTGAAGCGGCACGAGCAGGTGAACAAGGCCGAGGTTTTGCGGTCGTCGCCGACGAGGTTCGTGTACTTTCTCAAAGAACTCATAGCTCTACGGTTGAAATACGCCAAATGATTGAAAGCCTGCAAAAGAATAGCTTAGAAGCCGTAAATTCGATGACACAGAGTCGAGAATTAGCGGGATCAAGTGTTGAAGACGCAAATAGTGCAACTGACGCGCTGGAAATGATCACAGTGTCGATTCAGGAAATTTCAGACATGGCGCTACAAATTTCAAATGCCGCTTCAGAGCAACGTACAGTTACCGAAGAAGTCAGTAAGAATATTCAGCAAGCCAACGACATCTCTTCAACACTCTCCGAAGAAGCACAAAACTCGCGTACCTTGTCTCAAGATTTAAGGCAAATTGCGATGCAACTCAATCAACAAGTTAATTTGTTTAAGTACTAAATTCTTTACACTTGTAAAAGCCCTGCAATGCAGGGCTTTTTTGTTTTCAACGTATTTATATATGCCATTAGGTAAAAATAATAACAAACAATTTAAATACTCATTATCAATTGGTTATTAATAGGTAAAATCACAGAGAGCGATAAATAAACAAACTAATTAACGTCAAAGTGTAAATTTATTTACGTTTACACTTTGCGAGCCATAAGCCCAATACATTATTGGGAGCACGATCATACATGCAAGAAATTTCCTACAGATACTAATTGATGCTCTGATATTCTCACGCCGATTACCTGTCGAGTATTGGAAAATACCTATGTCTGCGCTATCAATAAAAAATAAGCTTACAATCGCTTTTGTTCTCGCAATTCTGCTGATGACAACTGCCCAAACCTATATTACGGGCAAACAAATATTTGATGAAACAACCCGATCAATCAATCAATATGCTACGACGCTGTTAAATGGCAGTGTTACCAGTATGGATCAATGGATAAAAGCCAAAATCAATGTTGTTCGTTCTACCTCTGACGCTTTTATCGAACCAAGCCAAGCAAAGGCCTATTTGGCAACCGCTTCCAAAGCGGGTGATTTCCGCGTCGCTTACGCTGGTCTAAATGACGCTCAATTTATTCTTGGTATTGACCTTGGTGTGCCTGATGGGTATGACCCACGTGAACGAGATTGGTACAAAGATACTATGCGTATCAACGGCCTAAATATCACGGAACCATATTTTGATGTTCAGTCAAATCGTCTAATCATGACTATTGCACTGCCTTTCACCGAAGGTGATGTTGGTGGCGTACTTGGTGCGGATGTGGAAATTGACAACCTCGTCAGTGATGTAGTTGATTTAAAACAAGCGGGTGTTGAAGCATTCATTACCAATAGTAAAGGTAAGATTGTTGCACATAAAAATCACGATTTAACCCTAAAAGGTATTGAAAATATTTCACCAGACTTGAGCGCGAGCCAAATAACTAAGTTGGCAAACAGCCGAGAGCTAGTTGAAACCATTATTTCCGATAAAGATGTGTTAATCACATCCGAGTCAGTACCTAATACTGACTGGTATTATACTATTGTGATTGATAAGCAACATGCATTCGCTCAGCAAGAAGAACTACTTGGTCAACTAATTATAATGGGATTAGTGCAAGTTTTACTTATCGCGATCATCGCCTTGGTTATTGTTAAAAAAGCATTAGCGCCACTCAATAATCTCAGCAATTCCATGAAAGACCTTGCTGAGGGCAATGGTGACCTAACCAAGCGTATTGAAGTAAAAACTAAGGACGAAATTGGTATATTGGCAGAACAAGTCAATGCCTTTATCGCGAAGCTACAAGAGATTGTTCAAGATATTTCAAATTCTTCGAAAAACTTAGGTAACCAGTCTGAAGTCAGCACCAAACAAGCGATTGGTTTAAGCGATTCGCTAGCCACTCAGTTAAATGAGGTCTCCCAAATTGCGACTGCAGTACATGAAATGTCTGCGGCTGCGGAAGAAGTGGCAAGTAACGCCAAACAAACGGCCGATTCTGCACTAAGCTCTACCGAGCATTGCGACCAAGGTAAACGTGTGATTCGTCGTAACCAGGACTCTATCACTAACCTCGCCTCTCAACTGGAGAATGCAGCGAAAGTGATTGGTCAATTGGAGAAGAATGCTCAAGACATTAATACCATCACTTCAACCATCAGTGACATCGCAGAACAGACCAACTTACTGGCACTTAACGCCGCAATTGAGGCAGCTCGAGCAGGTGATCAAGGCCGTGGTTTTGCAGTAGTTGCCGATGAAGTGCGCGTATTGTCTCAGCGTACTCATAGCTCTACGGTTGAAATCCGCGAAATGATCGAAAGCCTACAAAAGAACAGTGTTGAAGCGGTCGATTCAATGACACGTAGTCGCGATTTAGCATCTTCAAGTGTTGAGGACGCCAACGATGCAACGGAATCATTAGAAAAAATCACTATTTCAATTCAGCAAATTTCTGAAATGGCATCACACATTTCAAATGCGGCTTCTGAACAGCGCACGGTTACCGAAGAGGTAAGCAAGAACATTCAGCAAGTCAGTGATATTTCGACACACTTGAGCCAAGAAGCGCAGAACTCACGTTCACTCTCTGAAGATTTACGTCAGATCGCGGTGCGTCTAAATGAACAAGTGCATATGTTTAAACACTAATCCTTGCTCCTTAACCTAAACACTAGCCCCGCATATTGCGGGGCTATCTTTTTTGAACGATGTTCTGGTATGAAAGGGATGTAATACCAATCAGCATAAGTCTTTGATCATTCTTGCTGATTAAAATCGCTGATAACGTTGTTGCAGATTTTGTAATTAGAATAACTAGTTAGCGGCAATCTGCGCCTCGTTCTAAGCGATTTTCCTTGCGCAATTAGCTGACCACTTACTTATCCTGATTGGTATAAAAGCGTTATTCGCGCACGTTGAGATGTCTTGGCACCAACTCGACACCAGCTTCATAGCGTTTAGCTGCTGCATTCAATGCCAATGCCAAAGCGCTATCGGCAATGATTTCGAACTGTTGTGATAATGAGTTCACTTTGAACGGCAAGAAATCTAACAAACGATTGTCACCAAACGTTGCTAATTTAATCTTAGTGGTCAGTTCTGGATGCTTAAGCAATTCATCCAGTACACCTTCTAACAAAGTGTATGAAGTCGTGATCAACGCCTCCGGCACCTCACCTTGGTGTAGCCAATCAGCAAAGATACGTTTGCCTTCTTCGCGATTAAAGTGGCTGCCATAGCCCACTTGAACCTCGAGCCCCTGTTCTTTTGCGACTGAGCGAATACCTTGCTCTCGAACCGAAGAGATGGTCAATTCAGGCAATGCGCCAATAATACCTATTGTATTTACTCGCTCAGACACTATCGATTGAGCAAGCTCATAAGCACCATCAAAATCTTCACTCATGACACAGCAAAAATGCTCATCATCTAAAGGACGGTCAATGGCAACCACTGGCGTTCCACGCTGCTGTAATGCGAAATAAAATTCGTTGGCATCGGGAATGCTGCTAGCAACAAATAGCGCGTCAACTTTGCGACTCACCAATGCCTCGACAACTGAACGTTCAATATCTGCATCGTCATCTGAACACGCAATCAGAATTTGATACCCCGCTTTGCGTGAATTCTGTTCAAGTAATTTCGCCAATCGTGCATAACTGGTGTTTTCGAGGTCCGGAATTATCAATCCAAATGATCGACTACTGCCGACACGTAACGAACTCGCAGCGACATCTGGTCGGTAGTTATGCTGTTCTACTACTGCCATCACTTTCTGCTGGGTTTTCTGGCTAATGCGGTACTGCTGAGCCTTGCCGTTTATGACATAGCTTGCAGTTGTTTTTGAAACGCCCGCTAACTTGGCAATTTCATCTAAGGTCATGATCGATCCGATATTCTGTGGATTAGATCAAAGTTTAAAAACGATGATCGCTAACTTATTTGCATTATATGCTGAATCGATACAGCATAAAAGCTGAAAGGATTCAGCAAAGTTGCAAAATGTAGTGGTTGTCGCAACTTCTACTAAACTAACCAGCGTTTGCTGAATTTTTTTAAGTTAAAGCTGAATCGGTTCAGCTTATGTCGAATACACAGATAACGAGGCTCATATGCTAGAGCTTTCCATCCAGGACATTACGCTTAATCAAGCGCATCAGGACAAGCAATCAGCTATTGCATTCCTTGCAGATCAGTTGACCAACAAAGGTTTGGTTGAATCAAACTACTTATCAGGCATGCAAGCGCGTGAAGCACAAAACTCAACGTTTCTTGGCAACGGTATTGCTATTCCACATGGCACTACAGATACCCGTAATTTAGTTAAGCAGACTGGCGTTGCGATTGCGCACTTCCCTAACGGCGTTGATTGGGGCGATGGCAATACGGTTTACCTTGCGATTGGTATTGCTGCGAAAAGTGATGAGCACTTAGGCATCCTAAAACAGTTAACAAAAGTGCTTGGCGACGATGGCGTTGAACAGGCACTGCAAAATGCAAAAAGCGCTGAACAAATCATCTCACTATTGAATGGTGAAACGCAGTTCAACATCGACTTTGATGCAAGCCACATCCAATTAGACTTCCCTGCTAGCGACATGATCCAAATGGCAGCAGTGTCAGCTGGCTTATTGAAGAACTCCGGCAGTGTTAACACTGAGTTCGTTGCAGATATCGTTGCAAAAACACCGACTCATCTTGGTCAAGGCGTTTGGTTAGTTAGTTCCAATAAAGGTGTGAATAAAACCGGTATGGCTTTTGTCACTACGGCTAATCAGTGCCAGCTAGACGACAAGACTGTCAGCGCGTTAATCACCTTTGCCGGCTGTAACGATGCACACCGTAAACAACTTGGTATTGTTACCGAACTCGTCGCCAACAAGAATATTGCGTCACTGATCGGTAAGTCTGCGAATGATTTGATCGCCCTACTCACACCTGATGCCGAAACTGGCGCTGGCGCGGCGGTACAATCAGATGAAGATACTGCAGCTAATTCAGCGATATTTAAGATTCGAAACGCACACGGTCTGCACGCTCGTCCAGGCGCAATGCTGGTTGCTTGTGCCAAGAAATTCGACAGTGCGATTACCGTGCGCAACTTAGATAGCGACAGCAAACCTGTTAACGCAAAAAGTCTAATGAAAGTGATTGGTCTTGGCGTCAAACATGGTCACCAACTTGAGTTTATTGCCAACGGTGACGACGCGGGCTTAGCGCTAGAAGCGATTGGCAGCGCAATTCAATCTGGTCTTGGTGAAGGTTAAGGTTAAGGAACGGATATGAATAATAAAGTCGTTACTATCACACTAAACCCGGCACTCGATCTCACTGGCTCCCTAAACACACTCAATACCGGCAGTGTCAGTCTCGTGAACCACAGTGATTTTCACGCTGCTGGAAAAGGTGTGAACGTTGCTAAAGTACTATCGGATCTTGGAGCTCAAGTAACCGTTACCGGTTTTCTTGGTGAAGACAACCAAGAGCTATTTTGCCAACTGTTTGAGCAAATCAACGCAAATGATCATTTCGTGCGTGTAAAAGGCTCAACTCGCATCAATGTAAAACTCGTCGAGCAAGATGGCACGGTAAGCGATATCAACTTCCCGGGTGTAGCTGTGGACGCGCAAGCCATTGAAGCATTTGAACAGACGCTAGAGACACTATGCCAGCAACATGAATACTTTGTTTTCGCTGGTAGCCTACCGCAAGGTGTGACACCGGAACAGTGCGCTCAGTGGATTGAGTTTTTACAGCAGCGCGGCAAAAAAGTGTTGTTTGATTCAAGCCGTGCCGCACTGAAAGCCGGTTTAAGCGCAACACCATGGCTCATCAAACCTAATGATGAAGAATTGGCTGAATTTATCGGTCGTGACATCAATACGCGCCAAGAGATCATCGAAGTTGCTGAAGAGCTCAGCCTCACTGGCATTGAAAATGTTGTGGTTTCGCTGGGCGCTAAAGGTGTGATGTGGCTTAACCAATCAGAATGGCTCTCTGCTCAACCACCAAAAATGGAGGTGGTAAGTACCGTAGGCGCTGGCGATACGCTCGTCGCGGGTATGTGCTGGGGTCATATGCAGCAAATGGACAAACCTCAACTGCTGCAATTCGCTACTGCACTTTCTGCCATGGCGGTAAGCCAAGTTGGTGTCGGCGTTAACGATTTATCTGCACTACAACAACTTATAACCAAAACTGAGCTTAATCCAATTTCGTCTCTAGACGATGAATAAATTACTCGAATAACAAAAGGTCGATGTTATGAACGTAACCATTATTACAGCTTGTCCAAGTGGTGTTGCCAACAGCATCATCGCTGCCGGACTTCTTGAAAAAGCCGCACAGTCATTGGGTTGGACAGCCCATATTGAATGTCAGTCAGAAGTAATTGACGCGACACCTGTTAGCCAAGAAAAAATCGAACAGAGCGATTTTGTCTTGATTGCAGCCAACCGTGCCGTTGATGACTCTCGTTTCGTGGGTAAAAAACTGGCTCGTGTATCGATTGATCAAGTCATTGATAACGCGGAACTGGTACTCAAACAGAGTGCGGATACTGCTCAGATACTTGAGATAAGTGACGCGGTAACAGAAGGTGCGAACACTAGCGCGAAGAAGATTGTGGCTATCACCGCTTGCCCAACAGGCGTTGCCCACACCTTTATGGCAGCGGAAGCATTAGAAGACGAAGGTAAACGTCGTGGTCACCAAATTAAGGTAGAGACTCGCGGTTCTGTTGGTGCTAAAAACCAACTGACTGACCAAGAAATTGCCGATGCCGATTTGGTCATCATTGCCGCAGATATCGAAGTGCCACTTGAGCGCTTCAACGGCAAAAAACTTTACCGCACTAAAACCGGTCCAGCGCTAAAGAAAACCTCTGAAGAGATGGATAAAGCGTTTGAGCAAGCGACCGTGTACCAACATTCTGGCGCATCAAGTGCAGCCAATAACACCGAAGAGAAGAAAGGTGTCTACAAACACCTGATGACTGGTGTATCGCACATGCTACCTGTGGTGGTTGCTGGTGGTTTGATTATCGCCCTTTCATTCGTTTTTGGTATCGAAGCGTTTAAAGAAGAAGGCACACTTGCTGCGGCACTGATGACCATTGGTGGCGGTTCCGCATTCGCCCTAATGATTCCAGTTTTGGCTGGCTTTATCGCCTTCTCTATCGCAGATCGCCCAGGTCTAGCTCCGGGTCTAATCGGTGGTATGTTGGCAAGCTCGACCGGTGCAGGTTTCCTTGGTGGTATCGCAGCTGGTTTTATCGCTGGTTACGCCGCTAAATTCATTGCCGATAAAGTGCAATTGCCGCAATCAATGGAAGCACTAAAACCTATCTTGATCATTCCGTTTGTTGCGAGTTTATTTACTGGCTTAGTGATGATCTACATCGTTGGTGGTCCAGTATCTGGCATCATGGCGGCGATGACTGAGTTCCTAAATAACATGGGTTCAGCCAACGCAGTACTACTTGGTGTGATTCTCGGTGCAATGATGTGTTTTGACCTTGGTGGTCCAATCAACAAAGCGGCTTACACCTTTGGCGTGGGTCTACTAGCATCACAAACTTACGCTCCAATGGCTGCAATCATGGCAGCAGGTATGGTTCCTGCTCTAGGTATGGGTCTAGCCACTTTCCTTGCGAAAGAGAAATTTGAAGCCAGTGAGCGCGAAGCAGGCAAAGCATCGTTTGTTCTCGGTCTATGCTTTATCTCAGAGGGTGCGATTCCATTTGCAGCGAAAGATCCAATGCGCGTTATCCCGTCTTGTATGGCTGGTGGTGCGTTAACAGGTGCGCTATCTATGCTGTTCGGGGCGAAATTGATGGCTCCACACGGCGGTCTATTTGTGCTGCTTATCCCTAATGCGATTACGCCAGTATTGATGTACTTAGTTGCTATCGCTGCTGGTACTGCGCTGACAGGCTTTACCTATGCGTTCCTAAAGACCCGCGATAACAAAATAGCGGCAACCGCTTAATTAAGCTCCTACCCCCCACTTTCTAAGCGCTTCAATTGAAGCGCTTTTTTTATTCTAGCGTTTGATCAACTTGTCCTATCGCTAGAGCATTCAATCAAATAAGCACTCAAGTGCTTATAATCAACTCGCTCTAGTGATATAGCCAAACATTATTATACGCGGTTCATAAGGTTTAATAGGATATGGGTGATAGTTCACCAGCTTGGTGCATTATTATTTTCGTTTGCACTTAAACAAGTCAACTCATCCCCCATATCTGCTACTAGTGACTATAAAACAAGGGATTATAAGTTGGCTTACTTCTTGTACTAACCTTTCCTAGACACAACGTCTAGATATGCTGGCGCATTAAGGAATAACTATGCAAGATACACTAACAGTGGTTCTCGCCGGAGGCGTAGGATCCCGCCTAAGCCCATTAACGGACGATAGAGCAAAACCTGCGGTACCATTTGGGGGAAAATATCGCATTATTGATTTCACCCTTACCAACTGTCTTCATTCAGGTCTAAGACGTATTTTAGTCCTCACCCAATACAAATCTCACTCTCTGCAAAAACACCTTCGCGATGGTTGGTCACTATTCAACCCTGAACTTGGCGAGTTTATTTCTGTTGTTCCTCCTCAAATGCGCGGGGGTGGTAAATGGTATGAAGGCACCGCCGATGCCATCTATCACAATTTATGGTTGATAGAACGCAGCTCGGCTAAGTATGTGGTGGTGTTGTCGGGGGATCACATTTACCGCATGGACTACGCAGCGATGATCAAAGAGCACAAACGCACTGGTGCAAAACTGACCATTGCCTGCATGGAAGTACCGCAGAATGAAGCGCACCAGTTTGGTGTGGTTGATGTCGAAGAGTCACGAGAAATTAGCCACTTTATAGAAAAGCCGATTGATCCACCTACTATGCCGGGTAAACCGGGCTTTAGCCTCGCTTCTATGGGGATCTATGTGTTTGATGCGGATGTGCTCAAAGAGTGTCTTCAAGACGATGCTAGCCGCGAAAATTCTAGCCATGATTTTGGTAAAGATGTCATTCCTAAACTGATTGAGAGTCGTGATGTCTTCGCTTACCACTTCTGTGGTGAGTTGGGGCGTGTTGCCAAAGATTGTTATTGGCGCGATGTGGGAACCATTGATTCGTACTATCAAGCCAATATGGATTTATTAGAGCCGGTTCCTCCGATGAATCTTTATCAACGTGATTGGGCAATACGTACCTACGAGCCACAGTATCCACCAGCTCGCACGGTCTCCTCAGCAACAGGTAACGAGGGTATTTTTATCAATTCGATCATTGCCGATGGCGTGGTGAATTCCGGTGGCTCTGTGCAGCGGTCGATCATTTCACCCTGCGTTTATATTAACGATGGTGCAACGGTTGCAGACAGTATTTTGCTTAACCACGTCCACGTCGCTGAAGGCTGCCAACTCAAAAATTGCATCATTGATAAACATGTATCGATTCCACCAAACACCACTATTGGCTATAACCAAGTCGAAGACGCCAAGCGCTTTAGCATTTCTCCCAATGGGATTGTTGTGGTGCCGGAGAGCTACCAATTTGATTGAAAGCCGACGGAGCTAGTCACTACAAAGAAAAACACCCTCGCAGTGGAGGGTGTTTTAAGAGATTGACTAGATCTCCTATAGGGGCTTTTAGTATTACCCAAACTTATCAAAAGAAAAACGGTAAATTTGTAAACTCTCTTTTCCCATTTTACTCAGCATTGCTAAACGTAAATCTTTATTTTTACAGAAAAATATCTTTACACTTTGTTTTGACTAAATAGTCAAAATCGCGCTTGTAATACCCGCTTGCTGTCCCCATTTCAAATTGTGTGATCTGACTTGCTGTCACGCTACTACAATTATTCGAACTCTCATTCAAAGAGGAAGCATGAATGTCGATGAAATTTGCATACCAAAACGCTACACAAATTCTGTTTGGTCAAGGCCAAATTGAAGCTATCGCTAAAGTTATCCCAGCAGATAACCGTGTATTAGTGGTTTACGGGGGTGGTTCGATCAAAAAGAACGGCGTTTACGATCAAGTGGTAAATGCACTTAAAGACCATCAATGGCAGGAGTTTTCAGGCGTAGAGCCAAACCCTACCAAAGAAACATTAGACAAAGCAGTTGAGATCGTAAAAGCGGATCATATTGATTTTATCCTTGCAGTCGGTGGCGGCTCGGTAATCGACGGCTGCAAATACATCGCTGCAGCAGCGCACTATGACGGCGATGGCTGGGATATTTTGACTGGCAGCCACCAAGTGACCTCTGCAACGCCTATTGGCGCGATTTTGACTCTGCCTGCAACCGGTTCTGAATCCAACTCTGGTGCGGTAATTACCAAAGCATCAACACAAGATAAACTGGCGTTTCTAACCCCGTTTGTTCAACCTGCATTTGCGGTCATGGATCCGGATGTAATGAAGTCCCTACCAGATCGCCAATTAGTCAACGGCTTGGTTGACGCATGGGTGCACGTGTGTGAACAGTATCTGACCTATAACCATGGTCATATGGTGCAAGATGGCTACGCTGAAGTCTTACTGCGTAACTTAAAGCAGCTTGCAGAACAGTTCGACCAACGCGACAGCGACGAATGGCGTGCAAACCTGATGTGGACGGCCAACCAAGCCCTGAATGGTTTAATTGGTTCAGGTGTCCCACATGACTGGGCAACACATATGATTGGCCACGAATTAACGGCTCTTTGGCACGTTGACCATGCGCGTTCGCTAGCAATAGTGCAGCCTTCACTGCTTCGCAATCAGATCGAACATAAACGCGCCAAGTTAGAGAAATTGGGTACGGAAGTATTCCGTCTTGAAACAGGTAGCGATCTTGCCGAACGTACAATCGATGCAATCGAAGCGCTTTACAACAGCTTAGATGTCGCAACTCAACTGACTGAGCATGCTACGGACAAACAAACTGCTATTGATAACGTAATCGAACAGTTGAGCAAACATGGCATGGTTGCGCTTGGCGAGCACCAAGCGATCACTATCGAACAAAGCCGCAAGATCCTTGAGTCTGCTATCGCTTAATCGAAGTACCATATAATATTTAGCTCGAAGGCAGTGTCATGACACTGCCTTTTTTGCTATTCACTCTTCTAACCAATGAGTTAGAAAGCACTTTCACAGTATTTCACCAGCAAATTATGTCACACTGTAACCAAATGTGGTCAAGCTTAGCATCAAAATAACAACTTTGGCTCTGGGCGAGAAAAAACTCTGCACGGAAGATAAAAATCAGATACCATCTCTACGCTTACACAACTCTGACATAGATTCAAACCTAAGGTGAACCGAATATATTTATGTGGCTAGTAATTGTTAGTTTATGTTTAGTACACATCTATTCGATAAGCCATGGCCCACGCTGGCTGTTTTATAGTACCAAACCATTACCTGCAGTACTTTTATCTGCGCTGGTTTTGCTCTCGCCTTCCAATACGTATCCTGAATACACAGCCTATATAGCCTTAGGTCTTGCCCTCTCTGCCATCGGCGATATTTTCTTAATGCTACCGAAAGATAGGTTTCGTCATGGGTTAGTCTGCTTTTTGCTCGCGCAGTTCGCTTATGGTCATGCGTTTTTTACCAAGATGTCTGATTTTCAGCCGCTTTGGCTAACCATACTATTGATTGCAGTTGGTGTGATTATCTTTTTGCTATTGCTACCTAGCATTGAAAAAGATAAATGGTATGTGGGATTTTACTTCGTAAGCATTCTATTCATGGCGAACAATGCGACGATGGCATGGTTACAGCAAACTAACCCACTCTCTGGTATGGCCATGATCGGGGCGTATATTTTTATCATGTCTGATTTGGTTCTTGCTATTGATCGCTTTAGAGCCAGTTCCGCTTTTTCGCGTCATGTAGTCATGTTTACCTACTACACCGCTCAAGCACTATTTGCTCTCTCTGTAATTTGGGCAGCGTAAGCTGCCCAATCATTGATATCAGATCTATTTAAGCCAGCAGCGCCATTACTTCCTCAATCGACTTCTCAACTAATTTTTCTAGCTCTGTTTTTGTCGCTAAGTATGTTTGATTCGGCTCACTCGACGCTTCTATCGATTGGCATAATTGGAATAATGCCAACAGCCCCATACTCCCCGCAGAACCTTTTAGTTTATGAACCAATTGTTTCACATCATTGTCTGAACCTTGACTGCTCGCTTGCTCAAGCAGTGACAATATCTCATTGCTGCCTTGTACAAATAGACCCGCTATCTGCAACATCTTCTCTTTGCCAAGCACTTGCATATCATCTTCGATCACATTTTTATTGATAATCGCTTCTGCTTTGATCATATTCTCTACCATTGATGCCTGCGGTTTCATACCTTGTTCTAGCAACAGACTTTTACCATCAAGACGATTCTGGATTAACGCGCAAAGTGCATCTTTATCCAATGGCTTAGCTAGATAGCCATCAAAACCTGCCGATAGGTAACTCTCAACCTCTTCACTAAACACGTGAGCAGATACAGCAATAAACGGCGCTTTCTCATCATCGCTCAACTCGAAACTATCTTGAATGACACGCAGCTCCTCCAGCAAATCCCGTCCATCACAGTCAGGTAAGTTAATGTCTAGCAGTGCGATATCAAACCTTTGTTCAGAAAAAATCGTTCGCGCAGTTGCACCATCTTCCGCTATCACGACATGGTGGCCTAAACTAGTCAAGAAACCTTCTGCTACAACGCAGTTAACAGGATTGTCCTCAACCAATAGTACCTTAGCTTGGACAGAGTTGTGTGCAACTTGCTCTTTCTTAACCACCTCATTACCGAGCTTGAGAGGCAAGGTAAACCAGAATCGACTGCCATGTCCAACATCAGACTCAACGCCTAAAGAGCCCCCCATCGCTTCAACAATACGCTTACTAATGGCCAAACCTAGTCCAGTGCCTCCTTTACTGCTTAGACCGCCTTCAGCTTGCGTAAATGCATCAAACAAGGTTTCCATTTCTTTCTCTGAAATACCGATACCTGAATCGGATACTTCAAAGGTAACGTAATACTCATCCTCGAGAGAGACATAAATATCAACATAGCCAGATTCCGTAAATTTAATCGCGTTGCCAACCAAATTAGTCAGAACTTGGCTGATACGAGTCACGTCACCTAACCAGAAAGGTGACACATCACTCTCGATTAAACAGCTTAACTCAAGATGTTTCTCTTGCGCTCGCCCTTGCATCAGTTGGTTAACGTCATCGACCATGTAGTGTAAATTGAAGTCAACAGGGCGAATTTCCAGATGCCCTGCTTCAATCTTCGAATAATCTAGGACATCATTTAGAATCGCCAACAGTGTTTTACCACTGCGATTAATAATATCGACATAATAGGCCTGTTGAGAGTTGAGACCGGCGTCTTTTAAGAGTCGTGCTGTGCCTAATACACCATTCATTGGGGTGCGAATTTCATGGCTCATGGTCGCCAAGAATGCTGACTTAGCTCGGCTGGCTTGTTCCGCTTGTTGACGAGCTTTAGCGTGGTTAAGCACCTCATTGTTTAATCGTTTATTCGTATCTTGCAACTGAACGGTTCGATCTGTCACCAGTTCTTCTAATCGCTCTTTATGCTCCTCCAACTGACGCTTCGCTTCAATCTCACTTTCAGCCACCACTTTTAATGCCTGCGCAGTATTTCGAGCGGTAATAATCGCTTGTCCCATATGGGCAAGTTCGTCATTGCCTTTAACGGTAATATCGACTTTTAACTGACCTTGTGCAATTGACAGTAAGGCTGATGAGTACTCAGCCAAACGCTTAAGCACTGAAACATATACCACCTTCCAGACAATAAGCACCACAATCACCAGACCGAGCACGGTTAGAATCGTCAAAGTAAGCTGGGCGTAATTCAAGGTCGTTTTCAATTCCTCTACCGCTTTAGTCGTTGCGCGGTTTGAATCATCGACCAACTTGTTAATGGTAGTGTTTAAGGCACTTAATTGAGTTAATGTGTCTTGCATCAGATTTTGAGAGTTACGCTCGTTTTTATGACGCTGTAACACAACATCAAATACCACGTCTCTTTTCTCTAACTTAACCAATAAGTCTGACATTTGTACTGAGCGTGTCGGGTCTTCAACCGCTTGCACTCTTCGCTTCATAATGAGCAAATTATGGTCAAACTGCTTACGGATATCACTCAATCGCGAGGAATCAGTGATGGTACGGATTTCTTCAATTTGGTTGAGAAGCTGGAATGCTAATAGATGCAACTCGTGTAGACGTTCAGACAAGTCCAAATCAACCTCCACTAATCCGTCCAACGCTTGGTACGCTTTCTCAGTCTGATTGCTTGCTAGCAAGTCATAGATATGCGTTACATTGGCTACGGCTATTGTGCTGGTATTTGCAACCTGAGTACGAGTCAACTGTTCCAATTCAAGCGCTAGGTTACGCATATCGTGCGTACGTTGCGCGATATCTTTTTCTAGGAATAATTTTTTTTCTACCCCGATTCCCAGCTTACCCAAAGTATCAATGATCTTTTGCACGTCAGACTCGAGCGTTGCAAGCAGTAACGAATCAAAGGAATCGGATCCCAGCAGTTTAATATGGGTGAGTAGAGCACTCAGTTGATCGAACAGTACTTTTCCTGCTTGCTGTCTTTGATGCTCAGTTTTTGCGCTGGTTAATGTTTGTACCGAGGAAATAATACGAGAGCTTAACTCTGCAACTTGGCGCGCTTCAATCATCGACGGAATCGCGGAGTTCACGACATTTCTTTCTGTCTTTGCAACCGAAGAAAAGCCAAATACACCAATAAATGAAGACATAAGCACTAACAGCGCCATGGCGAGAAAAGCAAACAGTAGCTTGCGCCCAATACTGGCTTTAGCAAGTAACATTCAGATTGATCACTTCTTAACTCTGAGATAATGCGCTATATTCTGCAATGTTTAGATTATTTTATCCAACGAAAAGCGTCATGTTATTTCCTTCATCTTATACAATTAGCATTAAATTATGCTTCACTCTATTACTGAGCTTGTTGTTTTCAAGTTCTGCGCTAGCGAAGGAACCGTTACGCATTTGTGCTCTCTACCCACACCTTAAGGATTCATACTGGCTTTCTGTCAACTATGGCATGGTTGATGAAGCACGCAAACAGGGCGTGGAGTTACGAGTTCTTGAAGCGGGCGGTTATCCAAATCAAGATAAACAAAAAGATCAGTTGGATCTGTGTATTAAGTGGAACGCCGATGCGATCATCCTCGGCACAGTAGCACCTGACATGTTCTATTCATCACTCAATAAGGCCTCTGCTTCCATTCCCGTGTTTGCCACTGTCAATCAGTTGGATGTTAATAAAGAGAATGCTTCTATTCTAAAAGGCGTGGTTGGTGTCGATTGGTACTGGATGGGTTACTACACCGGCGAATATTTAAAACACAAGCACCCGAAAGGTTCAGGGATCACAAATATCGCTTTGCTACCAGGACCGCAATCTAGCGGCGGGACAAAACCCGTAATTCAAGGTTTATTGTCTGCTATTCGTGATAGCGATATACGTGTCGTCGATACCTATTGGGCAGACAATGATAAGGAGTTACAGCGTAACCTAGTCCAAAAATCATTTGAATCGCACGATATTGACTACATAGTCGGAAGCGCCGTCGCTATCGAGGCGGCTATTAGCGAGCTCCGTTCTGCTGGTAAAACCGGCGAGATAGGTTTGGTCTCCACTTATCTCAGCCATGGCGTATATCGTGGTTTACTACGAAACCGTGTTGAATTTGCCCCGACCGATAAGATGGTACTTCAAGGTCGTCTTTCGCTAAGGCAAGCGATCGCCTTCTTGAATGGGATGCCATATGAAAAAATTGAAGCCCCAATAATAGAAGCTTTGACACCACATAAACTCAGCCCTAAAGTGATCGCTGAGTCTCTGTCACCGTCAGAGTATCGCCCTACGTTTTACGTTCATAATTAGGATTATTAGATGCAAAAAACTACGCGCACCATGCCAGCCCATAAACACGTTGCCCTTGTCGCGCATGACAACTGCAAGCCTGAGCTATTGCGTTGGGTTACAGAAAATAAAGAAAAACTACAAAAGCACTTCCTATACGCAACAGGCACAACAGGTCACATGCTGAGCAAAGAGACCGGTTTGGCTATCAAATCTCTGATCAGTGGCCCAATGGGAGGCGATCAGCAGTTAGGTGCTCTTATTTCAGAAGGCCAAATTGATGTTCTGATTTTCTTCTGGGATCCACTCAACGCAGTGCCACACGATCCAGATGTAAAAGCTTTACTTAGAATTGCCAGTGTGTGGAATATTCCAGTGGCAACCAACCGTGCAACAGCCAAGTTCATATTCGAATCAGGACTGATCGAAAAAGAAGTAGATATCGAGATTCCTGATTATCAAGCGTACTTATCAGAGCGTACATAACGCCTTTGTACATAAGAAAAACCGAAGGGTAACCTTCGGTTTTTTTGACTCTGTTTATGCTTACTTACCCACGCTTTGTACTGGGTAATCCCCTTCCTGCAACTCTTTGACAAAACTAGAGCCACCGCCGTTGTACGCCACCCAAACCTTTTTCTTGGCACGAGTCAACGCAACGTAAAACAGACGACGCTCTTCCGCATACGGAAAATCGTCTTGCGAGCTAGTCAGTACACCATCCAAATGAAGTGTCTTAACACGTGAAGGAAACTGTCCTTCATCGACGTTCAGCACCACCACATAATCTGCTTCTCGTCCTTTACTCGCATGGCAAGTCATAAACCGGATATCAAGGTGTTTAAACTGTTTCTGCCAGTCATCAAACAATTCTGGCTTGTGGTAATGGTTGCGCCCTAATAACAAGACTTGAGCACGCCCCTTTGACTTACGATCGATCTGGTCAAGAACCTTCTCAACATTAGCCATCGGAATCAGCGAAACGGCCTTCGCTTTGTGCTCTTTATGGCTATTTAGCTGTTTGGTAAGTTGATTCGGATTTTGCTGAACAAACTGATTCGCCACTTGTCCTAGCTGGTTATTAAAGCGGTAAGTAGTATCAAGATAATGCAAGGTCGAATTAGGGAATCGATCACTGAATCCCGTGGTTAAATCCACATCTGAACCTGCAAATTGATAAATAGATTGCCAGTCATCGCCAACGGCGAACAAGACGCAGTTTTCATTACGATTATTCGCACAAAGCGCTTCGATCAAGGCCAAGCGTTGTGGTGAAATATCTTGATATTCATCAATCATGATGAATTTCCAAGGAGCGCTAAATTTTCCTTTAACGACATACTGATGAGCACGGCTTATCATAGTGTTAAAATCAATTTCACCTTGTTCTTTCAACATATCTTGCCAAGCTTGATAGCAAGGCCAAACCAAAGCGAGTTCACTATTGAGTCGGCTGTACTCTTCATGATCGACAATTTGCTCTTGCACTTCTTTTTTCGTGCACCCCATCGCCCCTAACTGCATCACTTGTTTTTCTAACCAAGCAATCAGTTTCGGGTTTTCAACATGGCTTCCGAGCTCATCATCACCAGCGATATAAGCGATCGGCCATTTAGCCAAATGTTTCTGCCAACGTTTGTAACTGGTTGGTGTCATCCAATGGCGTTTAAGCCAATCCGTACACCAAGCTTGACGTAAGTTGTCATCAAGCGCTATCTGCGACAACTTAACTTGCTCACCCTCAACCTGACGCAGGATAAACAGGCCAAGTTGGTGGAAAGTATTCACTCTCAGCTGTTCAGTTGAAGGGCCCACTTTTCCGAGTAAACGCTGCTTCATTTCATCTGCAGCATCACGGCCAAACGCTAACATTAGAATTTGCTCTGCCTTGGCCATATGACTTTGTAGTAAGTACGCAACGCGAGCAGTTAGCACGCTAGTTTTACCTGAACCTGCACCAGCCAACACTAGGTTGTTGTTATCGTTAAGCAACACGGCTTGTTTTTGGCTCAAATTTAATGGTGAAGATTCAATCTGAGAAAACAGCACTTCCCAGTTATCTAACTCATTAATGATCCAGTCGTTATTTCGCTGCTGCAACGTTTCTTGAGCGTGTTCAATCCAAGGTACAATTTTTGCCATTCGCTTAGGCAAACGATGGCTCGCCTCATAAAGAGTCATCGACATCTTTTCAAAGTCACTCGTCGCCATGCAAAGCCAAGATTCTAACTCTGAATGAGGAACAAAACGCTGCGCCTTTTCTAATCCATAAACGCGCTCTTCCCAACGTGGTAGATGCTCTACAAGTTGAGTGCATTGCTGCTGATGCCAATCTTGGTAGTTTTTAATCGCATAACGTGCAAATTGACGACATTGTTCCCAAGGTAAGCCTTGCACTAACCACGATTGTTGTTGACCCTCTTCTGGGTGCGCAAAAAACTGCAAAGCACCCCAAAATAGACCGCGCTTAATTTCGACATTTCCATTCCATATATTGAATGGCACTCTTTCTTCAGTCGTGTCTGAGCATAAGACGAGATAATCACTATCGATCGTGACATGGTGATATTCATTTTGAATAAAAAACTTTGCAGTCTTATTCGCTATTAGCTGCATTCGATAAAGCCTGTAGATTCCGTTGCTACCATCATACCGCATCAGCAATTTGATTTAAAAAATGTTTTGAAAATTCACTGTCAATCCTATTTATTGGATGACAAATTAAACACGCAAGCCAAAAAATAGACGACAATTCTTTAACCCCGTTATTTTGCAAGCATTTACTGAGCAAAATAACATCACTCAGTATAATATCTTTACCTAGGTCAGATGCTAAGCGTTGATTGTTTGATACTATACAAATTCGAATAAATGGATGTTGGATACCTTGTGCACTTTCTAAGTCAATTACGTAATTATTGGACCAATAAAACCTTCAATTACAGCTTGCTAATCTTGACGACCCTACTTGGCGTTGTTCTTCCTGCATGGTATTACCAACTTAATACACTCATTATACCGCTTATTCTCGGTGTGATTGCAGCTGCGCTGGCGGAGAGTGACGACAGTTTTACTGGGCGCATTAAATCCGTCACTTTGACATTAATCTGTTTTGCGTTCGCATCCCTGTCTATTGAACTGTTGTTCGATCACCCGCCTTTGTTCGCGATTGGTCTGTTTATATCGACGTTTGGCTTTATTATGCTGGGCTCAATTGGTCCACGCTACGCCAGCATCGCATTTGGTTCACTGTTAATTGCCATCTACACCATGCTTGGGGCCCACGAGAGCACCAACTTATGGTTTCAGCCATTGATGCTACTTACCGGCGCCATTTGGTACTTTTTTATGTCGATGCTGTGGCATATGTTTTGGCCAATGCAGCCTGTACAGCAAGGATTAGCCAATGTGTTCTTAGCGTTGGCGGATTACTTAGATGCAAAAAGTGAACTGTTCTATCCCGTTGTAGATCTCAACCCACAACCTTATCGCATCCGCGAAGCAAACCTTAATGCCGCAACAGTGTCAGCACTAAACCAGTGCAAACTGACACTGTTAAACCGCTCTAAACGGGGCCATGTTGATGGAGCGAGCGACCGTTTTTTAAGTATCTACTTTCTTGCACAAGATATTCACGAACGTTTGAGTTCAAGCCACTATCGCTATCAAGAACTCGCCGAGCATTTTGGCCGTTCTGATGTTTTGTTCCGCTTTAAGCACTTGCTCGAAGTACAAAGTAAAGCCTGCAGAGAAATCGCGAATGCTATCCGTTTAGGCAATAACTATCAGTACGACGACTCAATTTTAGCGCTCGATGAGTTACAGTCATCGATAGGCTTCTTGCAAGAGCAACAAAATCCGAAGTGGCGCCTATTGTTGGTACAACTCAATTATTTGTTTAATAACCTAGCCACTGTCGATAAGCAGTTAAGTAATATTAATAACCCGGATGCTAATCGCCTTGAAGAAGGGGTACTGGACGATACTGATGCCCATACTCCCAAGGTCATGTGGCAACGAATTAAAGCCAACCTCAACAAAGACTCAATGTTGTTTCGTCATGCAGTACGTATGTCGTTAGCTCTCACTATTGGTTACGGCATCATTCAGTTATTCGATATTGAACGGGGCTACTGGATCTTACTTACCACGCTATTTGTCTGTCAGCCTAACTACAGTGCAACCAGACAAAAACTCGTTGCACGTGTCGCCGGCACTTTGGCCGGCTTACTGATCGGTGCGCCGTTGCTCGCGATATTCCCATCTCAAGAAAGCCAACTGGTTTTCATTGTGCTATCTGGCGTTGCTTTCTTTGCTTTCAGAATTGCTAATTACGGTTATGCCACTGGCTTTATCACTTTATTGGTATTGTTCTGTTTTAATCAGTTGGGAGAAGGTTTTGCGGTTGTCCTTCCGCGTCTAGCAGATACCTTGGTCGGCTGTGGACTCGCGGTAGCGGCCGTCACATTTATTTTCCCTGATTGGCAGTCTAAGCGCCTGCACAAGGTCATGGCGGAAGCGGTTAAAGCCAACAAAGATTATCTCGCGCAGATCATTGGGCAATATCGTATTGGTAAAAACGACAGCCTCGCCTATCGAATTTCACGCCGCAACGCCCATAATCAAGATGCTAACTTATCGACAGCGGTGAGTTCAATGTTAGTTGAACCAGGCAAATACCGTGGCGCTGTTGACGAAAGCTTTCGCCTGCTTACGTTAAATCATGCGCTGCTTAGTTATGTGTCAGCAATGGGCGCCCATCGTCAACGGATTGAAAACGAAACCACGCACCAACTGGTTTTACAATCACATCGCGTCATTCATCGCCACCTCGACGTTCTATATACCCAACTTCATGATCAATGTATTGAGTGTGATACCTCAGATATTGATGACCCCGCGCTTGAGTCACGGCTAGCGGAGTGGCGTGAAGAAGATGACTCTTCAGCGAGATTCGTGTTGCAGCAGCTCTACCTAATTTATCGTATGTTGCCTGAACTGCATTCACTTGCGAGTAAATGTACCGCGCGTATTACATCCAACCAAAATGCAACCAAACCGGATTGATAACAAGAGAAGTTGGTTTCACTGACTTCTCGCTTTCCTCTGACACTACGCGGACATTTTCATCGCCAGTTTCTCTATTCTGGAATGGTCCGGAAATCGGAGGATTTATGAACCGCAACAGTACCACTGACTATACGACCAACTATCAGATCAACGTCGAGATGCAAACCGAAGGTAAACAGCCTTCTGTGTCGCGTTTAGACGTGTTAAAAGCGCAGCTTCATAAACTTTCACCGCATCAGCTTACAGAGTTACGTGGTGCAATTGATGCCAAGTTAGACTACCAGCCTACTGCGGTAATCAGTGATGAAGAAAGAGCTTTCCTTCGCTCCCTCTTTTGACAAACATCAGTTAGAATTCAAGTTAATTCTACAGTATTAGCTATACTATTGATAAATCGGACTATTGTTGATTGATTTATTGGTGAGTCTCCATATGGCTAAGACACTAAACTTCCCTCAAATTTCTATGCCTCTCGACGTCATCGTCGTGGGTGGCGGCATCAACGGCGCAGGTATCGCCTGTGAAGCGGCCAGCCGTGGATTAAAAGTGGGACTATACGAAGCCAAAGATTTTGCTGTCGCTACATCTTCCGCTAGTTCAAAACTTATCCATGGTGGAATACGATATTTGGAGCATTACGAGTTTCGACTTGTCCAAGAAGCTCTAGCCGAGCGCGAAATTCTACTCAAAAAAGCAGCGCATATTGTCAAACCAATGCGATTTCGTATTCCACATCAGCAAAACCTTCGCCCAAAATGGCTAATCATGGCCGGCTTATTTTTTTATGATCATCTTGCTCGAAGAAGTGTTTTACGTCCCAGTAAAGCAATCAACTTAAGCGACGATGATGGACTAACTTCGGCGCACTCTATTGCGTTTGAATATTCTGATTGCTGGGTTGATGATTCGAGACTGGTTATCGCTAACGTAAAACACGCTCATCAACACGGAGCAGAAGTGCGCAATTATTGCGAAGTAATCAGCGTCACACGCGAAGGAGAGTTTTGGCGGGTAAATCTATATGATCACCGTTTAAAAATGCAGGTGGTGCGGTTCTCTCGTGCATTAATCAATGCAACTGGTCCTTGGACCGCTAAGTTCCTCGAACAATGTTGCAACGAAACAAGCCCGTACCAAATGCAACTGATCCAAGGTTCTCATCTTATCGTGCCGAAGATCTACGAAGGAGAACAAGCTTATATCTTACAGAACGACGACAAACGTGTGGTGTTTGTCATCCCATACCTGAACCAATATAGTATGATTGGCACCACGGACATCCCTTTTAGCGGCGACCCCTATCATGCGGTTGCTTCTGAGGATGAAATTTCATATCTATTATCTATTTCAAACCAACATTTCAAAACCCAATTAACCAAGCAAGACATTATTGATAGTTTCAGTGGTGTAAGGCCGTTATTTGGTGATCCTAATATTCCAGCACAAAAACAAAGTCGCGACTATCATATTGCTGTCAATGATGATCAAGTGCTGCCTTTGATATCCATCTATGGCGGTAAACTAACCACTTATCGAAAATTATCACAAAAAACCGTCGATAAACTTAATCCTTACTTCAGCCACTTGTGCCAAACAAACAGCAAAAAAAGTGTTTTTAATGAAGCAGTTGGATTGCATCCTGTTGTTTTATTCCGCCAACTTACATCAAAGTACCCGAGTATCGCTAAAGCAACATTGGAACGGCTAATAGAACAATATGGCGTTGAAGTATGGCGTATTTTGAGCCGATTTGAGCATGGTCAATCCCCCATTATCGCGGACGTTTATCAATGTGAGATTGACCATTTAGTTAACCATGAATGGACGTTAACTGAGGAAGATCTACTTAAACGTCGCACTAAGCTCTGCTACCAATTAACTGCGGATGAGAAAAGCATTTTACGTCAACGACTGAATTCCGGAGCTTGATCCCAACTTTTAATATGACTGATATCAAACAATATTAAGCGATATAATTGTCTGTATAGTATACAAAAATGTTCACTACTCTCTCAATTTTATGGAAAAAGATAATCTAGATTCGCTGCTAAAACTACTGACGCCTAATATCCGGTTGTCGATTAGAATTGAGTTCGGTCCTGATGATTGTTTCACCTTTTCAACCGACTATATTGGCAGTAAAGGGCACAAGTTCTTGGTTGTTGACTACCCCAAAAAAGTACAGAGCAATTTAATTATGCGTCAACTTAAAAATGGCCAAGTCGTCATCAGAGCGATTACACAGTCAAAACTCGGTCATATTGTCGCGTTTAAATCAACCATTATTGATTCAACAACATCACCTACTGGGCTGATTTTCATCCGTATGCCTAGCCATTTTGCGACCAAACCAATTCGTGAGCATGAGCGCTATCCAATCGATATACCGGTTACTGTCACCGCCAATACAGTTTCATACCAAGGCATTTTGTCTGATATTTCTCTCAATGGCTGCGCAATATTTATTAAGGGAGAGGATAAACTGGGTAAGCAAACCGCTGTTCAACTAGAAAGTGAACTGTCTCCTCTCCTACCCGATAATTTGACCTCCACTATCGTAAGCGTTGAAAAACGCCGGTTCGGCCATTTATTTGGCGTGAAGTTTGACCAAACGCTTGAGTTTAACGAACAAATTCAGCGAGTTTTGTTAGAAAAAAGCTTCAATGCTACCCTTGTTTAGTCTGATAGTAGTGAGTGCGAAAATGCATGAAAGCGCGATTAAGATCAATTTCTTTTAATGGTTTGACAATAACATAGTCTGCACCTGCCTCAAGAAACGAAGTCTCCGTTCCTATCATTCCATCCGCCGTACACGCATAAATAGGGACTTGTAAGTTAAGTTGGTTTCTAATCAATCTAGTGGCTTCAATCCCCCCAATATTGGGCAATTGATTATCCATCAATATTAAATCAAACTGCGTGTTGTCGCTTAGATGCTCGAGCGCGCTGTGTCCATCTTGTACCCAAGTCACTTTCATCCCATATTTCTCACAAAAGGTCTTGGCAATAAAAGCGTTCGTCTGATTATCTTCAACCAAAAGTATCGCAAGACTTTGATCAAACATTGTTGATGGATCGATCATCGTAGTCTGACTCGAAATACCGTTCGTATCTATAACACCATCAATTGTCAGCTTGATAGTAAATCGAGTGCCAATTCCGACCTCACTATCGACTTCAATTGAACCATCAAATAGTTCGACTAAGCTGTAAACGATCGCCAGCCCAAGGCCACTACCACCATACTCGCGTGCTGTGCTACTGTCTGCTTGCACGAATGGTTCAAATATTTCTTGCAGTCGACTCTTCTCAATACCGATTCCCGTGTCTTTAACAGTAATCGTTAGCTCATAATTAAATCGCTTTGCTTCGAGCCCCAGATCGATAGAGATGCATCCATGATGAGTAAATTTTGTTGCGTTGCTAACAAGATTGAACAAAATTTGATTCAAGCGCACTTTGTCGCTAAAGACAATCTGATCATCACTAATATTACTAGTAACAACGAGTTCGACACCCTTTTCATTACACAGTGGGCGATAAATTTTTTCTACGGTTGTCACCAATTCTCGAAGGTGAAACTCTGCATGTTGAATATGGAACTTACCTTGCTCAATCTTTGAGAAGTCCAAAATATCATTCAGAACAGCAAGCAAATGCTCACCACTATTAATCAGTACGTCGACATGTTCTTTATCCCTACCGATAACAATGTGTTCTTTTAACAGTTGAGACATACCAATGATGCCATTCAGCGGTGTGCGTAATTCATGGCTCATTTTTGCCAAGAAGTCGGCCCGGACATTCGCCAATTGCTCTGCCTCTTCGCGAGCCTTTTGACTTTGTCGTTCGGCTTCAATGAAACTTGTGACATCTTGCCCCTGAGCTATGACATTTCGGGTACGATTATCTAATATAATTGGCGAAAAGTTCCATCGATAGGTATGAGCGCCGATGGCCATATTTACGCCTGTTAGAGAAACACCTTGAGCGCTCATCAATACCTGTGGCAATAACGACTCAAATAAGATTGGATATAGATCGTTCCCATTTTCTTCAGCTCGGAAGCAACGCTCTGCTGCCGGGTTCATTCGCAGCAGATTACCTTTTGTATCCCATAAGATGATTGGTGAAAGTGCAAAATTAAATAAGTCAGCAAACTGTTTTTCTTGCTCCCGTAGACGTTTAAATGAACGGTGGAAAGAGTTGCCAATTTTATTAAATTCGTGAATTGTTGATCCTGAAAACTTTTCTACTTGTTCCGCCTCAATGCTTTGCTCGGTGTAGTTCATCAAGTTTCTCAATTCGTTTGAAATCCGCTGACCTAACCAATAGCGGCTATACAGCGTAATGAGAATAATCAAAACTACAGCACCGCCAAGCCAGAGGTAGTGTCCTCGCATCAATAGCGCTACATGAGAATTATTTTGGATGGTATAAACAGAAAGGTATGTAGCGACACCATCGATAGTTAAGTCTACTTTTGAGACCATGAACTCGTCGTCGTTTAAAGTCGGTAGATATTCGTTGAACCACTTAACGTTATGGCCAAGATCTTTCACACTTGAAGCAATAATCTCACTACCAACGGCGAGCGCCAGCTCATCGACATTACTACCGTCTAGTAACGCTTTAACCAAAGAAAAATTGCTATTCAATACCACACCAACAAAGAAATCTCCGACGACTTCGCCATTGTCGAGCGCGATCATCGAAGTTCGTCTAATCATTAAGTATCGAGTCCCCATCGCTGATGGCGCCTGCGAAAGATACCAATGGTTTCCTGTCAAAAGGTGTTTCGTTATTTCATAGAGTTCAGAGTCATCAATCCCATAAAATTTGTGATTTTCATTATTCCAAAAGACCTGTCCATCTTTGGCGATAAAACGAAAGTCGGGCGAAATATCCGGATCTATTTGATCAATGCCGTCAAAAAACACATTGATGTTTTGATGGTTATTCTGACGCAACTCATTTATCAGGGTTTGACTACGGCTATAGCTATCTTGTTGGATCTGAATAGACTGAAGTCGAAAATTGAATATTTCCTGAACCAGACTCGAAGTTTGTTGTTTTGAACGGGCAACTTCCTGAGCGACAACTTGTCTGTTCACTTGGAAGTTCTGCAACAACACCAATAGCGTGAATACGCAAATCGTTAAAAATAACGATCGAGTCAGTATTGTTGCAAAGCGGTAATTCCTTCCGCGCTTAAACCAAAATTTCATTAATGATCTGAATACCTAAAAGCACGCTGTTTAAGGCGCTCAATCTCGTTCTCTTCATCTTGTGACGTAACGATTTCAAAATCCCCGGAATATACCGTCGGTACCGGTTTATTCTCGATGTCCCATTTGATGGCCTCTGCCATGGCTATCCCTGTGTCATCATTCATTCGCATCACTGTGACATCGATTTCGCCTCGAGCTATCGCATCAAGTTCTGCCGTTCCGCCTCCCCAACCATTTATCAAAATATCACTGCGATTCAATTCATTAAGTGCTTTTACAGCCCCTAAAGCGACATCCGTTGAACAAGCATAGATAAATTCAATATCTGGGTTATTTTTAATCGCGTTCAGCGCGGCGTGGTAACCAGACTCCTGCGTCGCTTTAGTGTAAAAAGAAGAGACGAGTTGATAGTCATCATGATGCGTCATGTCCTCTATAAACGTATCACCACGAGCGTCACTAATGTAACCTTCTGAAAAGTAAAGAACTGAGTATTTACTTCCTCCTGAAGTTTCCTGTTTGTAATACTCTTCTAATGCCTGAGTCCCTAAAACATGGTCAAAACCAACGTACATAAAAGGTTGTTGATCTGCCCATGCGCGCACCGGAGTAGTGATATTCTGCAAGATAAGTTTCGTATCAGTTGAACTCAATACGTGCTCTATAAATTTACGATGGCGTGTTGTATCTAAGGTAAAGACGAGATAATTGGTATTATTCTGAACGGCCTCAAGCAGAGACAAGCTTTGTTGACGTGAATCTAGGTTTGGTCGAGTAAACACCTGGTTGATCTCATAGACAACACCAAGCTCATCGAGGCGGGCTTCAAACGCTTTGATATTGCGAACCCAATAATCTGAGATTTGCTGCCCCGGATATACAACGGATATCGTTATCGGATGTATCTGTTTGATCTTAAGCGGTACCGGAGTATTCCTCACCGCTCTCACTAATCGATCGGTAAGTATTTTTTGCTCTGGATTCGCATCGAGGTATTCTTCATACTGCCAATAGCCATTGAGAGCCTGTGCGGCTTGAGAAAAAGCCGAATTTGAAAATAGAGCAGTTACAGTAAATAGCGAAGCCAACGCTGTTTTAAACATAATCTTTCTCAATAAATATTTTTTTTATAGTTTTGTCTATGCCTAAGCATCACCAAGATGCTTTAGTCTCTATTGGTATAAAGAGTAATATACTTTTAAGATAAACTGTATATCTGCGCATATAAATCATGCTTTATAACGTCTTTAAGCACGAGATTGCCTGTAATCAATGCTTCTTTGGTTGCTTTAGTTTGTTGTTTTAGTCGGTATTCGACTGCTGAAGCTAAGCTGCGGCTATCGTTGAGAGTGCAATGCCATTCGAGCGTAAGAGGACCTTTTCCTTTGAGAGCTTTGGCGCCTCGGCCAGAAGCGTGTTGGTTAAATCTTCTATTAACGTCGGTCGTAATGCCGCAATAGAGTGAATTGGAGCATGTACGAATAAAATACACACTCCAAGTTGTTTGACTAGATTCGCTCATTAAGCTGTTCAACTAATGCTCGTAGTTCTTGAACTTCTTCTTTAAGTGCAAGTAACTCTTCTTCGAGTTGTTCGACTTTGCTCGAGCTAGGCGTTGAACTCGCTGCTTCTGCTTGATAGCTGTCTAAATCCACTTCACCACTAAAAAGATGCTGATAACGCGACTCTCGTTTACCAGCCTCACGAGGAAGCTTTACCACTAATGTACCTGAACTATGAGAGCTCATTGTCTCTAATACGGCCTCGACCTCTTTTACATCGGTAAACTCAGCAAGACGATTAGTACGAGTACGCAGCTCTCCAGGGGTTTGAGCACCACGCAGCAGCAAGCAACATACGATTGCTTTCTCTTGCGCTGTTAGCTTTAAATCACCAAACTCAGTGTTGCAGAATCGATGTTGAAACTTACTCGCTCGACTATTGAAACTGCTCTCATCACTCACCAGTCTACGAGCAATCAAACTATCAACAGCTTCTTGTACTTCACTGTCAGAAAGGTTCATAACCGGCTCTCGGTTACTTTTCTGATTACAAGCCGAAGTCAAACTATTGAGTGTTAGCGGATAGTAATCAGGGGTCGTCACTTCTTTCTCGATCAAACAGCCGATCACGCGCGCTTCAATTGGAGTTAGCTCAATGTTCATAGGAGTTCCTTGTGTAATTTTTATGTTAATGCTCGGCTAAAATTGGAATGCGTTTCGTATTGCCATTTTCATCAACCATGACAATTTTAGCTCGATTCAGCTCAACTTCAGTAATTTCTTGCTGAGAACGTTCGAACTTATAAGCCTTTACCAATTTTCGGCATCTAGGTGATACCTTGGTTTCTTCTTGTTTGGGAATGACAATAGCTGAGTTGCGCATGACTAAGTCTTGAATTAACTAATGATTTAGCAAAATCATATAATGTTCTATTCGTCTGCTCAATCACTTACGAGACGATTTGAACAGAAAAGCGCCAAGTTGGCATAATGATTGATCTTAGTGCTGTTAACGCTAGCTTTGTTATGATTTAATCATTGTCAGTTTATGTTAAGACTAGGAAAGGAACCTATGAGTGGTGTATTTGAAATCGTATCTCAAGCTCGTCGCAAAAATAAGCTAAAGCGTGAGCTGCTAGATAACGAGAAGAAAGTTCGTGATAACCGCAAACGTGTGGATCTACTAGAGAACCTGATTGACTATATCAAGCCAGACATGACACACGATGAAATCGTAGGCATCATTAAAAACATGAAAGCTGACTACGAAGACCGTGTAGATGACCACATCATCAAAAGCGCTGAGATTTCTAAAGAGCGTCGTGACATCAGCCGTCGTATCCGTGAACTGACTGAAGAAGACAAGCAAGTTCAAAAAGGCGCTAAAAAATAATTAGCCCTTTAAGTAGATTTCCTAAGCTCACGCTTCAGTCGTGAGCTTTTTTATTTCACAACCCATCATCAAAATCATCACAATTTTAACCAAAACGTTTGCGTAATCGCTAACCTTCAACCTTCAAAAAATTGGGGGTTTAATCACAGAATTTACCCTGCTATATTTTTAAGTAGATAAACAAGACCTTTTGAGGCAAGGAAAATCCTCACGTATCTCAAGATGAGAAGATGGTCATCGGTCAACACCGATATAATTTAGAGGGTCACTTAATGGATATAAATATGGTTGAAATCTTGGGTTACGCAGCGTCAATTATGGTTGCGATCTCTTTAACAATGAAAGACATTGTTAAGCTACGAGTACTAAACTTTATCGGCTGTGCGCTATTTACTGCTTACGGCTTAATGATTGACTCATGGCCTGTGGTTTTGACTAATGGATTCATTGCCTGCGTAAACGTGTACTTCCTTGTTAAAATGCAGCAAGAAAAAAAAACCGCTAAATTAAGCTCAGCAGCCTAAATTTTAAACCCCAGCCACGCTGGGGTTTCGCTTTTGTGAGTTTAGAACCTATCAACAACTCATAACTTTAAGAAAAATAAGATTTTAACCATTTTCTATTGCTATCCTCACGTTACCATTTTGCCAACCATTCTTTTCAATTGAGGTGCAATAAATGAAGCGTTTTTTCCCCTCCACCATTATGCTCACGCCTTTTTTAGTCAAGCCCTACCCTCATCAAGAAGAATATTGCTCCGAGGAAAACGAAGAAACGTCTGAAACTAGCCACTCGGATCTCGCTAACGACAACTCAAATTTCGATCCTGACAGTACCACTGGCTAAGCTTTGGTGTTTAACTGATATTGGTTTCAAATTAACACTATCAATTCAGCAAACAATGCTTGGAGGATAATCAATGAAAAAGGTTGCAGTAATTTTAAGTGGTTGCGGTGTATTCGATGGCGCTGAAATACACGAATCCGTACTTTGTTTACTGGCTATTGAACAAAACGGTGCAGCTTGGCATTGCTTTGCGCCCAACATAAACCAACATCATGTCCTTAACCACATCACAGGTGAAGAAATGCCTGAAACCCGTAATGTGCTGGTTGAGTCCTCGCGTATTGCGCGCGGTAACATTAATGATGTCACTGAACTAAACCCCGCTGAGTACGATGCACTGCTTCTTCCAGGTGGATTTGGGGTCGCGAAAAACCTCTCTGAATTCGCATTTAAAGGCGCAGATGCCACGATAAACCCCGCCGTCGCTCAAGCTTGTAAACAGTTCGCTGAATTAGGTAAACCCGCCGGATACGTATGCATCGCTCCTGCCCTGATCCCGATGATTTACACTAGCGGCGTACAAGGCACCATTGGTAATGACGTTGATACTGCGTCAGCCTTTACTATGGCAGGTGGTGAGCATATCGCTTGTAATGTTGATGAAGTAGTTTTCGATGAAAAACATAACGTACTATCTACGCCAGCATACATGCTTGCTCAATCCGTGAGTGAAGCAGCCAGTGGAATTAATAAATTAGTCAAACAGCTGATTACCATCGCTTAATCAACAACAACGCACTTGTTTGCGGAGAAAATCAGCTCCTTTGATAACCGATTTAGTCAAGGCGCTGCAATTGATACTAAGTTACAACGCATTAAGTGACATTGTCACTCATTATCCATATCTGCCCAAACCTGCGCACACCTTACTGCACGCTTCCAACCTTTATAGCGTTGTGTTTGCTTATCTATATTGCTACTTGGTATAAAGCAATCATCTGCTATTGTTTTGCTCTGAATGGCCTCAAGACTTGGCCAAAAGCCAATCCCCAACCCTGCTAGATACGCCGCTCCCATAGCCGTGGTTTCTCTTGCTTGAGGTCGATGAACTTCCGTCTGAAGCACATCTGCTTGAAACTGCATTAAAAAGTTGTTTGCTACAGCACCGCCATCAACCTTCAAACCTGCTAATGAAACCTGCGCATCTGCCAGCATTGCGTCGAGTACGTCTTTGGATTGATAAGCGATACTCTCTAAGGTTGCACGTACAATATGTTTGGCGTTCACACCACGAGTTAATCCTACAATCGTGCCTCTCGCATGTGCATCCCAGTAGGGAGCACCCAGCCCAGTGAATGCAGGCACAACATAAACACCATTCGATGACTCGACTTGGGTTGCCAACTGCTCTGACTGCTGCGCATCACTGATCAGTTCAAGTTCATCACGTAGCCATTGAATGGATGCGCCGCCCATAAACACTGAACCTTCTAGCGCGTAAACGGGTTCTCCGAGATGATTACAGGCCAGCGTTGTTAACAAACCATGAGTAGATTCAACTTTGTTTTCACCAGTATTCATAAGTAAGAAGCAACCTGTACCATAGGTGTTTTTGGCTTGACCTTTACGAATACATTTCTGTCCAAACAGTGCTGCTTGTTGATCGCCGGCAACGCCAGTAATCGGTACAACTGCGCCACCTATATGTGCATTGCCGTACAGAGTCGAAGATAGTTTTACTTTAGGCATCATCGACTTTGGAATATCGAATAAATCGAGTAACTCGTCATCCCATTGCTTGGTGTTGATATTGAATAGCATAGTGCGAGACGCATTGGTGTAGTCCGTGGCATGGACTGTCCCTTTGGTCATCTTCCACATTAACCAGGTATCGATCGTGCCGAACAACAAATCACCTTTTTCCGCTTGCTGACGGGCATTTGGCACGTTATCCAAAATCCATTGGATCTTTGAAGCTGAAAAGTAAGGGTCGAGCACTAAACCAGTTTTTTCTCTAATAACTGGCTCATGCCCTTCAGCAGTCAGACGATCACACACTTCAGTGGTGCGCCGACACTGCCAAACGATCGCATTGTAAATAGGCTTACCTGTGTGTTTATTCCAAACGACCGTCGTTTCTCGCTGATTGGTGATACCAATAGCAGCGATCTGCTCACTGCTGATTTCCGCTTTGGCTATAGCCTCTGACAAAGTGGCACTTTGTGTCGCATAGATTTCCAAAGGGTCATGCTCGACCCAACCCGCTTTAGGGTAGATTTGGGGGAATTCCCTTTGGGACGAGCTGATAATAGTCGCGCTCTGGTCGAATACAATCGCGCGTGAACTCGTGGTGCCTTGGTCAAGGGCTACGATGTACGTCTTCTGTTCCAACGACATGTTCCTATTTGTTTCTGAATAATTGTTTACAACCTTATGTTGTTCACCAAACTCAATGAAGTGAATGTGGCTGGCATTGCAGGTTGTCACTGTTTTAATAAGTATAAACATATAAAAAAACGAGAATAGTGATTCTGTCACTATTCTCGTTCTACATCGAATGACTGGTTATTTCTAAAGCTAATAATCGGTTGAAAGAATAAAACGCAATTCCGCTCTACGATTACATGCTTTACCACTTGAGGTTGAGTTGCTACATGCTGGCGCTGTTTCGCCGTAACCACGAGTAAAGATCATTTGTTTATCGACATTATTGCGGACTAACTGTTGTTTTACTGCTTCAGCACGTTTCACTGATAGGGAATCGTTAAATTGCATTGCACCTGTGTTATCCGCATGCCCATCAATGACGATATCAATACCAGGTTGAGAGGCGATGTAACGTCCAATCGTCGATAGCCAATATGCTGATTGGCTCGATACTTTTGAAGAACCTGTATGAAATTTAATAGTATCGTTTAGACGGATCATCTTGTAACCACCCGGCAGCACTTCATAGTCTAAATTGTGCTTGGCTAAAAAGCTCTCAAGTGAATGTTGTTGATAGACTTTTTTCTTGCCATAGGGTCCTTGTACGTCTGAGCGCGGAAATACCGTTGGGTCTCCCCACTCTGGGTGCATTAACTCCGAATCACTCTGGGGAGCAACTGTGAGCATATTGCCCGTGAGCACATCCGTTGGTAATGTGCCACACCCACTTAACGCTAGTACTGCTGTACTTAAACCTATAGCTAAAAACCTCATCGCCTCACCATTCATTCATTCGATTACTTAATTTATATCGTTCACTTGGCGTAAATCTTTAGCTCTACGACTCGAATTTGGTTCAAATGCTCAAATTTTTACCAATATCTACAGAAGTTGTTAAAATTTACTAATCGATTGGAGATAACCATTTGTTTCAAGCACTGATAACGGTAAACTCTGCTTCACTTTTGACTCGCTAACACGCGTTCCCAAAGAGATAAATATATGAAAAAAATGATCGCTCTATTTCTTGTCGCTATTTCTACGCTTATGGTGGGTTGCTCTGAAAGCTCTACACCTGTAGAAGGTAAGCAATACAGAACTTTGTCAAACAACCTTTCAACCTACCGTCTACCACAAGTAACGGAAGTGTTCTCACTTAACTGTGGTCACTGTAAACAAATGGAATCTCAACTTCCTAAACTTGAAAAGCTTATCGACCAAAGTGTGGGCAAGGTTCATGTAACTTTCAACGAAAGCGCACAAATTGGCGCGATGATCTACTACAGCGCAGAGATGCAACTGGGTAAAAAGCCAGATCATGAGATGATGCTTGACCTATTTAATGCTGCACAAATGGGTGATGGCGCAACATTGGCTGAGAAAAAAGGCCAAATTGATAACGCGTTTAAAAGCCGTGGCTTAGTTTCTCCATACGACATTACTGAAGAACAGCAAAACCAACTGTTCCAAGCGATGCAAATTGCCGATGAGATCATCACAAAAGGTGAAATTAACGGTGTACCAACGTTTATCGTCAATGGTAAATATGAAGTTATTACCGCTGGTCACCAGACAATTGAAGAAATCGCGAACACGATTAACTACCTAATCAAAAAGTAACTTATTGGAAAGGATTCATGACTAAAATTATTATCCCTATTGTTGTCGTCATTTTAGCTGGCTTTATGATTTACCGCACTTGGACCAATCATAAAACAGCGGATGTTAACTTTCAGCAAGGCCAAGCATTCTTGGCTGAGAATGGCCAAAAAGAAGGCGTGGTAACGACTGAAAGCGGCTTGCAATATTTAGTTTTAGAAAAAGGTGAAGGTACTGTTCACCCAACTAAGAGCAACAAAGTTAAAGTTCATTACCACGGCACGTTGATCGATGGTACTGTTTTCGACAGCTCTGTTGACCGCGGTGAACCAATTACTTTTGGTCTTGGCCAAGTAATTGCGGGCTGGCAAGAAGGTCTTACTTACATGACTGTCGGAGACAAATTCCGTCTGTTTATCCCAAGTACTCTTGCTTACGGTAAAAGTGGTACAGGCCCTATCCCACCTGCTGCAACACTAGTTTTTGATGTTGAATTGCTCGACATCCAATAATCATAGTGATTAAAAAAACCGCTCATCGAGCGGTTTTTTATTATTCGTAAATAGTGGCTTTCGCGTCTCAACTAGTTGTGCTTTTTTTGCACATACTTTCGACTCACATCAACCACAGCTACATCTCTAAAGAAACTTCTTCCTAGCAAAACTGGAAACGACAAATGGGTGCGGTCTGCAAGGGTAAATTCGGTTTTCTCCTTAAGGTCACCAATCTGAATCCAAGCATGTACCACTGCGCGGCGTTGTGAACCTTCTGCACTAGACTGTTTAATCTTAACCCAACGCTCGACAGGTAAAGAAATCTCTTTACTGCTCACTCCGTCGTGTTCCATTTTGAATTTCACCCAATCTTTTCCATCTCGCTCGAAAGGCTTGATGTCAACAGCGCTAATTGAAGACGTAGTGGCGCCAGTATCGACTCGAGCACGGAAAGACTCTTCTAGCCCTGGAATATAAACCCACTCTTTCTCACCAAGAATCAGCTTGCCATCAGAAGTTTTTCTATCTGGTTCAACAACAGGAGGTAACGGCTTTTTGTCAGGTGTAACTTCTGGATCAACTGTAGGTTTCTCTACCGGTTTGCTCGGTGTCTCAACACTCGGCTGCTCAACTGGTGGTTGTTCTGGTTTAACTGGTTGCTCTGGTGTGCTCGTTTGGCTAGCGCAAGCCGCTAACGTAGTAGACAAAATAACCAGACAAGTGGTTTGCCAGTTCTTTCTCATTCAATCCCCCCGAATTGATAATTGAATAGGATAAAAAAGGCTCTTACGAGCCTTTGGTTTATGACACTTTCAAAATCGCATCCGCGACATACGGAATGTCTCTTTCCGTTAAACCCGCGATGTTAATACGACCATCGCCGACGCCGTAAATCCCGAATTCTTCTCGTAAACGTGCCATCTGTTCTTGACTAAAGCCTAGCACAGTAAACATACCTTTGTGCGATTGGATGAAGTCAAACTCAGAGGTATTGTGCGTCGTTCTAAGCTCTTCACAAAGTGAAGCGCGTAATGAAACAAGGCGATTACGCATCGTCTTTAACTCATCACGCCATATTGTGGTTAATTCTGTATCTTGCATGATAGTTTTAACCAATGCCGCACCGTGGTCTGGTGGCATCGTGTATGTCGCACGTGCCATAGTAAGTAACTTACCTTTTGCGTTTAGAGCATCTTGCGCTGAACGACCCAAAACTATCGCGGCACCCGTACGTTCGCGATACAAACCGAAGTTTTTCGAACATGATGTAGTGATCATCATCTCTTCGACACGTTCAGCCATGTAACGTAAGCCAGCTGCATCTTCTTCGATACCATCACCAAAGCCTTGGTAAGCCAGATCAACAAACGGCGTAAAACCCTTCTCTTGAGCTAGTCGAGTCACTTGTTGCCAAGTATCGAAATCAATATCAGCGCCCGTTGGGTTATGGCAGCAGCCATGCAGCAAAACGACATCATCTTTGCCTGCCTGCGAAATTTCTTCTAGCATGCGTGTTTTGTCGACTTGCTTAGTCACCGGACAAAAATAGCTATAATGCTTTACCTTAAGCCCTGCCGCTTCCATAACTGGCTGATGGTTAACATAACTTGGGTTTGACAACCAAACCGTTGTGTTAGGTTGAGCCACTCTAATCAGATCGCCTAGCATGCGTAGTGCGCCACTTGCGCCCGGCGTTTGAATCGCAGATACGCGATCTAAGATTAATGACTGCCCTAACACCAAATCAATCATCGACTGATTAAACTCTTCACAACCAGCAAGCCCAACATATGACTTGGTTTTTTGTGTTGCCACAACTTTTTGTTGTGCAAGGTCAATCGCCTGCATAATCGGGGTTTCGCCCGTACTGCTTTTATACACACCTATACCCAAATCCACTTTTTCTTCGCGCGGATCATTCCTATAAGCGACAGAAAGAGAAAGTATTGGATCAAGTTTTGGTTCAGGTAAATGAGAGAACATGAAAGTCACAACCCTTTGAAATTCATTGTTGATAGTGTTATCCAAATTAACACTAGTTTTTGTAAATATCGACAATTAAACAACTTCTCGATGAAATTTTTCTGTAAGAGCGATTTACTAAACTTATCACTCTATTGAACCCCTTTCATACCAGTTATCAAAGCATCAAGCTTAGGGCTAACATTTTGCTCAAACTACAGGATCAAAAAAGGCAGCCACTGCTGCCTTTGAGTTAGGTTTGTAAATCATACCTTGAAGTAATGAATCACCTGATTTGAACTGCCGCGCCATTCGAGGTTCAAGTCTCGCTTTTCTTGCTCAAACTTACCGTCAACCATCACATCGATGAGTTCAACAATCTCTTTTTGTGCCTCGCTCAACTCACTGAGCATGTAACCAGTCCATAGCCAGATATCTTTGTTAGGACATTCAGCTCGCACGCGTTTTACCAAACGCAGTACATCAGCCACATTCGCGGGATGAAGCGGATCGCCCCCTGACAGCGATAAACCTTTACGTTTGATGCGCGTATCGTTTAGGTCGGCAATGATTTGATCTTCAAGTTGCTGAGTGAACAGATGACCACTGTCTACGCGCCAAGTTGTCTTGTTGTAACAACCGCGACACTTATGTTCGCAGCCAGAAACAAACAGAGTCACGCGAGTACCGGGACCATTTACAACGTCGATTGGGTAGTATTGATGGTAGTTCATAATTCCAAAACGAAAAAACCAGCCCGCCTTAAAGCAGAGCGAGCTGGTGAATGATACTTACAGGTTCAATTATAGGTGCTTAACGCGACGCTTAACTTCTTCTTGCTTACCGAAGTTAAATGGACGAGCGTCTGGGCTACCTAAGTAACCACATACACGGCGGGTTACTGATACTTTGCTTGAATCATGGTTGCCACAGCTTGGGCAAGTAAAGCCTTTGCTCGTACAGTCAAACTCACCAGTGTAACCACACTCATAACACTCATCGATAGGTGTATTGGTGCCGTAGTAAGGTACGCGAGTGTAGCTGTAGTCCCATACGTTTTCCAGAGCTTCAACGTTACGTTGCATGTTCGGGAATTCACCGTAACAGATAAAGCCACCGCTTGAGATGTGTGGGTATGGCATCTCAAAGTCAATCTTATCGTATGGGTTTACCTTCTTCTCAACATCTAAGTGGAAGCTGTTGGTGTAGTAACCTTTGTCGGTCACGCCTTCAATAACACCGAACTCTTTAGTGTCGATACGGCAGAAACGGCTACATAGGTTTTCACTTGGCGTGCCGTATAGGCTGAAGCCGTAACCTGTTTCTTCAGTCCATTGCTCTACGTGTTTCTTCAGGTACTTAACGATGTTAAGTGCTTTTTCACGCAGTTCTTCATTGTCGTATACGTGTTCTGACGTGCCGTATAGTGCGTTAACCATCTCATGGATACCAATGTAACCAAGAGAAATAGACGCGCGACCATTTTTAAAGATATCAGCAATTGAATCGTCTGCTTTTAGACGAACACCACATGCACCTTCCATATATAGAATTGGCGCAACGCGAGCTTTCACGTTTTCTAGACGAGAGATACGTGTTTCTAATGCACGGCGTGCGACGATTAGTTTCTCATCTAGGATTTTGAAGAACTCTTCTTCGCTGCCGTTTGCACGAATTGCGATACGAGGCAGGTTCAAACTTACTACACCAAGGTTATTACGACCTTCATGGATAAGTTCACCGTTTTCTTCGTAAGTGTTTAGGAAACTACGGCAGCCCATTGGGGTTTTGAATGAACCTGTTACTTCTACTACTTTGTCGTAGTTAAGAATATCTGGGTACATACGCTTAGAAGCACACTCTAGCGCAAGCTTCTTAATGTCGTAGTTTGGATCTTGCTCTTTGTGGTTCAGACCATCTTTAATCGCAAATACAAGTTTTGGGAACACCGCTGTTTTACGGTTCTTACCAAGGCCTGCAATACGGTTTTTCAAAATTGACTCTTGAATTAGACGTGATGCCCAACTTGTGCCTAAACCAAAACCAAAGGTCACAAATGGTGTTTGACCATTTGCAGTATGCAAGGTGTTTACTTCATACTCTAAAGATTGGAATGCGTCGTAACACTCTTTCTCTGTGCGAGAGATAGCAAAAGCTTCTGGGTTGTGGATATCCCACTCTTTTGCGATAGAAAGGTGTTTCTCGTAGCTTGCCTGTACATAAGGTTCTAGTACTTCATCAATGCGGTTGATGGTTGTACCACCGTAAATATGGCTTGCTACTTGCGCAATGATCTGTGCTGTTACTGCTGTTGCTGTAGAAATTGACTTTGGTGTATCAATTTCAGCATTACCCATTTTAAAGCCGTGTGTCAGCATGCCTTTAAGATCGATAAGCATACAGTTAAACATCGGGAAGAATGGTGCGTAATCTAGGTCGTGGTAGTGTAAGTCACCTTCATCGTGTGCTTGTACTACGTCACGTGGCAGAATGTGAGTTTTCGCATAGTGTTTAGCCACGATACCTGCAAGCAGGTCACGTTGTGTCGGAATTACTTTACCGTCTTTGTTCGCGTTTTCGTTGATTAGGTCAACGTTGCTCTCTTCGATCAGACCTTCGATTTCACGAGTAAGCGCACTTTGCTTCTCACGAGCGATGTCGCGATCATGACGGTATTCGATGTATGAACGTGCAAGTGACTTATATGGTCCTTGCATAAGCTCATTTTCAACTAGGGTTTGGATTTCGTTAATGTGTACTTCATCGTGATCTTTTAGCTGCAGCTCTACTGCTAATGCCACATTAAGGGCATAAATAGCAATCTCGTTGTTCACGTGCTCTGCTGCTGCTTCCACTGCTGCTTGAATACGATCCCTGCTAAACGGAGCTCTTGAGCCGTCACGCTTGATTACGATTGGTTTCACCTTTTCTCCTTACCCCAGTATATTCACAGAGTTATCCACAAACACACTATATAGGGTTGTTATTTTTTTGACTGACACTAGATGTTGTGGCGTATTAGACTCCAAACCGCACCTTAAAAGTATTGATTTAGATCAATAAAACCAAGTTACAGTACAGAAACGAAACGATCTTATTGGCATGGCTCTCAGATACAAATAAAACAATGAAAATTGCAAAAATTGGCGTTTTAAACTTGATTTTTTGCGAAGGCTTACGAGATAAAGGTTCTACGATGATGATGAAAAACCCGTTGTTTAAATTACATGCAAAACCTCTCATTTTCCTATATATAGTGGCATTGACCGCATTTGAGGCACAAGCAGAACAATCGTTCAAAGTTTCGACGTGGAATATGGAGTGGTTTGTTTCTGAGGGAAATGAACGTTTTGCGCCTTCGTTGCGCAATAGCGATGATTTTTACAAAATGGCGCACTATTTCAATAAGGTCGACACCTCTATCCTCGCGTTCCAAGAAGTTGGGGATGCAGCGGCATTAGAGAAGCTCATTGGCGACAAATATACCCTATATATGTCCGATCGAGCGCTAGCAATGAATAGCCGGCTCCAATATGATGACATCAACCAATATACGGGGTTCGCAGTGCGAAACGATGCAACAGTACAAGATGTCGATGATTTCTCACTACTACCTGCGCAGCGGCATGACAAGCTCCGTTTCGCAAGCTATATCATAGTAAAACCCTCTAGCGACTCCCCCATTCATTTGCTCAACGTTCATTTGAAAGCGCGTTGCAGCGGACGCTATGAAAACAATCGTGCGTGTCAAACCCTTAAACTACAGGGCGAAGCTTTAAATCAATGGATTAGAGAGCGCGAAGCCAATGTTGAGCGCTATATGATCGTGGGCGACTTCAACCACAATCTATCTTTTAACCGAGATTGGTTATGGCAAATATTAAGCAAATCGACAGATGCTGTGTTGGCAACTCGTCATGTAAACGCAGAATGTAAAGTGCGTAGCCGTAAAAATCCGAACCGAACTCATCAGTTCCGTTCATTAATCGACCATGTTGTAACCAGCCGTGATATAAACATTATTAAAATAGAACAGAATCTTTACCAATCGCAAGATGTAATGGACTATCAACTCAGTGACCACTGCCCAATCACGGCAACACTCAAATGAGCCTAACTATTATGCGCTGAATAAAGTCTGTCAGCGCATTTACAGTTTGACTGGAGCCATTATTTTACAGATAACTTAGATAGGTGTGTGTTAGAGAGGTTCAATAATTGAGTTAACAGCGAGCCCAGCAACATGGTAGCAATAAAAATCCAAATCCCGAGATTGCCATAGCTCAGACTCGCTATCGCAGGACCCGGACAAACACCTGCAACTCCCCAACCGACACCAAACAGCGCTGCACCAATAACCAAGCGCTTATCGATAGTGTTGTTGGTTGGTAAGCAATACTCAGCGCCCGACACAGAATGTGCACGTGGTTTTATCAACACAAAATACGCAGGCATAAATACCGCTAGGGCTCCGCCCATCACAAACGCCAAACTCGGGTCCCAATTTCCAGCAACATCAAGAAAGCCAATCACTTTGGCAGGATCAATCATGCCTGATACTGCCATGCCTAAACCAAATAACAGACCACTTAACGCTGCAACAAATAGATTCATAGCATGACTCCTAAATCACATGCAGACGGATAAACACGGTAATGCCCGCCACCAGCATAAATGTAACTGTTGCCACTATAGAACGTTTAGACAAACGCCCAATACCGCAAATACCATGACCGCTCGTACAACCATTGCCAAGCCTTGTACCAACGCCCACCAGTAAACCAGCTACCGCAAACGCAACTAAAGAAATGTTCTGAGTATCGGGAACATTGATAGAGAATAAACGGATAGCACTGCCACCACCGAATACCATGCCAATAACGAAAACCAATCGCCAAGCAACGTCACCTCGCACTCGAGCGAAGAGACCGTTCACTATGCCACTTATACCCGCAACTTTACCGTTAAACAGTAAAAGCAATGTGGCAGAACAGCCGAGTAACATCCCGCCTATCAGTGCATTCCATGGAATGGCATCAATCATAAATCCTCCTTGTTTGCGCAAAATACGCAGTGTAGTGACTTCATCATTACTTCGACTCTCGAATCCGCGAGCGAGTAAAATACCTGCTGAGACGCCTTTCGCGCTTTGATGATGTTGTGTTTACGCAATACGCTTAGATGTTGCGACAATGCGGATTGGCTAAGTGTTGAGTTCGCTTGTAAGGAGCCTACGCCAACTTCACCTTGCGTCAGTTGGCAAATCACCATCAGGCGCTCTGGATGCGCCATTACTTTCAGTAATTCCGCAGCTTGCGCTGCATTTTTTTGCATCTGCATCATGTCAAATTGCGTTTCACTCATTATTCCGTCCCGCTACCATTTTGTTTAGATTCTAACCACAAATTAACATTAGTCAAATCTAATTTAGTAAAATCACATTTAGATTATTTAAAATTAGACATAGCTAATATAGTTCATTATAGTAGCAGTTATTGAATGTTAAGCTTGCAGATCGACTGCACTATCAGCGATTGCAATAAACGCAAATACAAGGAAATCTAGGAGTAACTATGACGAAGATTGTAATTATCGGTGGTGTCGCGGGCGGCGCTTCTGCGGCGGCAAGAGCACGACGTTTAAGCGAAGATGCACAGATCATTATGCTTGAGCGCGGACCATTTGTCTCATTTGCTAACTGCGGATTGCCTTATCATATTGGTGGCGATATTCAAGAACGCAGTAAGTTACTCCTACAAACACCTGAAAGTTTCTTAGCCCGTTTTAATGTCGACGTGCGCGTAATGAACGAAGTTACCGCCATCAATCGCCACGATAAAACCGTGACAGTAAAGAATTTACTTGATGGCAGTGAATACCAACAAGAATATGATTTCTTGCTATTAAGCCCGGGCGCAGCACCTGTTGTCCCACCCATCCCAGGGGTAGACAACCCACTCACCCATTCGCTGCGCAATATTCCAGATATGGATAAAATCATCCAGACCATCAAGATGAATAATGTTGAGCATGCTACGGTTGTCGGTGGCGGTTTTATTGGCTTAGAAATGATGGAAGCGTTCCATCAACTTGGCATCAAAACCACGCTGCTTGAGCTATCTGACCAAGTGATGACTCCCGTTGATCGCGAAATGGCAGGATTTGCCCACGACGAGATCCGTAATCATGGCATTGACCTACGTCTAGGAACCGCGCTTAGCAGTGTGGAGTATATTCCTGAATCGCATGTCGCCAATCAGGATGCCGGTGAAAACAATCAGCACCAACATTTAAACGGACACCTGGTATTAACGCTGAGCAATGACGAGCAGCTAAAAACCGATATATTGATCATGGCGATTGGCGTTCGTCCCGAAACAGGGCTTGCCCAACAAGCAGGTTTACAACTTGGTGCACTGGGAGGCATTTACACCAACGAATATATGCAAACCAGCGATCCTGCTATTTATGCGGTAGGCGATGCCGTTGAGGAAAAAGACTTTGTCACGAGCGAGCAAACTCTTGTTCCACTTGCTGGACCAGCAAACCGCCAAGGTCGTATGGCTGCAGACAACATGCTTGGTCGTCAAGAGACTTACCAAGGTACGCAAGGCACTGCTATATGCAAGATCTTTAATTTAGCCGTAGCATCAACCGGTAAAAATGAGAAACAACTAAAACGTGACAACATCACTTATGAAAAGGTGTATGTGCACACAGCAAGCCATGCGAGTTACTACCCTGGTGCAGAAATCGTTTCGTTCAAAATGCTGTTCGCCCCTAAAACAGGTAAGATTTTAGGCGCTCAAGCTGTGGGTAAAGATGGTGTCGATAAACGTATTGATGTGATGGCCGTTGCCCAACGTGCTGGTATGACAGTTGAACAACTACAGCACCTAGAATTAACTTATGCGCCACCTTACGGAAGTGCAAAAGATGTTATCAACCAAGCGGCATTTGTAGCCAACAACATCATTCAAGGCGACTCAACTCCGATTCATTTTGATCAGATTGATAACCTGTCAGAAGATCAGATACTGCTTGATGTGCGTAATCCGGGCGAACGAGAAAATGGCAATCACTTAAGCGGTGATATCAATATTCCGGTCGATCAACTTCGTCAACGTATAAACGAGTTACCAAAAGACAAAGAAATTGTGATCTACTGTCAGGTTGGTCTGCGCGGTAATGTCGCCTATCGTCAGTTGGTTAACAACGGCTATAGAGCGCGAAACCTAATCGGTGGTTTCAGAACTTACAAGTTTGCTAACGCATAGCAAAAACCAGATGGTTCGATGAGTAAAAGAGGAACACATCTAGTGCACCTCTTTTCTTTTTAAGCAGGACAATGTTCTATTTCCAGAAACGCGATTGCTTGCTCAAATGGAACAGGCTTGCTGATGTAATAACCTTGAATATAACGACAGCCCATTTCACTTAATATCGCTAACTGTTCTTTGGTTTCTACACCTTCAGCAATCACATCTAGCCCTAATTGAGTTGCCAGCAAATTAACGGATTGAACCAGTACTGAGTTGTTTTTATCTGTATCGATGTTACGGATAAATGAACGATCGATCTTGAGGATATCAACCGTATTCTTCATTAAATTTGAAAAAGAAGCGAAGCCGGTACCAAAATCATCTAACGCCAGTTTTAGGCCTTTGCCACGAAGATAGTGCAGCAGTTCTTGCACTTCCGGCTTGTCTTCTAATGGGACGGATTCTGTAATCTCGATAATAATATCAGTCGTGTCCAGACCATACATACGTAACGTATTGAGAATTGAACAATCATCGATATTCTCATCGGTCAGTTCATCAATCGAGCGATTCACTGACACTTTGACATCATTGTGACCTAAACGCTTCAACTGAGTTAAATCTTGGCACACGATGGTAAGAATAAGGTTGCCAAGTTGACTAATGTATCCCAACTCTTCTGCTATCGGAATAAACTCAAAAGGAGAGATTATTTCTCCATTATCTGTCCATCTTGCCAAAGCTTCAAACTTAACCACTTTTTTCAGATCAAAATCGTATATTGGTTGGTACTCTACATGTAACCGCGATTCATCTATCGCCCGCTTCAAACGGATACCTAACTGCTCTTTGCGACCAATATTTTTTTCAAGATAATCAGAGTAACGCACAGTACTGGGAAGGGACTGTGATTTCGCTGAATCGAGAGCATAATAGGCCTTAGCCATAATATGGATCTTATTTTCTGAGGTATCTGGTAACGCATATCCCATGTTAATACTTAGCTTTACGAGCCGACCATCAATATAGAACGCTTTTTCAACTCGACTGCGAATCTCATCAATAACAGCATCAATATCATCTAGGTGCTCGATACGCCAAGACAAGGCAAATTGATCGGCAGCGTAACGACAAACACTTACCGTCCCCCCAAGAAAATTTCGATAAAGCAGCAAGCCCACATAACGGAGCACTTTGTTACCAAAACTTTCACCATACAAATTGTTAATTGTCGAGAAACGATGAATATCTAACAACACCACAATCAAGTCTTTGTGCTGCTCGAAATACTGCATAAACTTGGTGCGCGTTTGTAGCCCCGTAAAGTCTTGCTTGTTTTTATATTTTAACAACTCACTTTCCATCAGCTTTCTATCACTGATGTCATCGAATATACCGATGTAATTCTTAACGATGCCATTTCTATCTTTCACCGCAGAGATAGAGAGTACCTCGGGGTAAACAGCACCAGATTTGGTCTTATTCCACACTTCACCTGACCAATGCCCCGTACGATTGAGTTGATGCCACATCGAGCCATAAAACTTATTATCATGGATATCAGAGCGAAATATGCCCGGTGTATGCCCTTGCGCTTCCTCAAACGTAAAGCCGGTGATTTGCTCAGCCTTGGCATTCATGTGCCGAATTCGGTTTTCCTCGTCGGTGACGATAACGCCGTTATTGGATAGCTCGATAACTTTGGTTGCGATTAAATGGTTATTTTCCAATAGTGAATAATCGCTTATGTTTTTCAAATTGCCTTCAATACTGCGCAACGCTCCTTGTGCGCTATAATGCTTAAAGAACGTTAACTCCAACGCAAGCCCGCATCTAGTCTGATCCTTATCAATGACAACTTTATTTATCGAGCAAGGAGAAAATGCCCCAGAGAGAAACTGCGCGTAACGCTGTGGTGAGTAAAAGACATAATTTGAAAAGAAATCATCAAAGCTCAAATCTACCGAGTCTGATATGTCAAACATCGACTTCAAATTCTTAGAATGACTAAAGCGATCAGTCGCTACGTCCCAATGCCAAGAGCAAGATTCAGTGATCTGCTCGGAGCGTTCAAATTGCGCCAATAACTGGTTTTTTTCGCGAGTTAATCTTTGTTGCACTATTGTCTTGCCAATTAAGAAACCGGCTGTCAGTAACCACGTGTCATCGAATAAGCGATCAGCGAGAGGTTTAGAATAGAGTAGAGCCAAAACCCCAACGATATCGCCATCTTGATTCTGTAAAGGGACGCCAATATAACTTTCTGCGCCTAACTCGACCAAAGCTATATCTTGGGGAAAGTGTTGTTGCACATTATCTGCGTAACGGCAGATTTCTTTGTCATGCAGAACATTAACACAAGGCGTCCCCGCAAGATCATAGGTAAAGTTACCTAACGGTTTGCCATCGTATAAGTAGGCTAATGTACTTGCCTCACTGCGGGCAGCATTAAACTCCGCAATAAAACCGTGCGTAGGTTGGTATAGAGTGTAGATTTCTCTCAGGCAACGCCAATAAAGGTCATCTTCGTCTTTCGCACGAATGACCTCATTAACCAATATGTCCATTAAAAATCCATTCCTTTTGATTCATATAGCTATCAACACAGCGGTCCATGATCGCTCTATCCATCCATGGCGTTGAGCGACTGATAAAGTCACACCATAGATGATGGTAAATAACTAATATTTCCGACAACATTACAAAATTACTTAGATATTAAAGGTGCGTTCATCCGCACTCATCTTTGTTATTCTTATCTATGCTTACTTTATGTTCTTATGAATGATAACTCACTCACAACACATAAGTAGCACTTTAGTATGTTAATATCGATAACAATTCAATTACAAAGTTTATTTTCAAGAAGGGCTACCTGTATCATATTTTTGTTCGTTCGGTAGCCGATTGAAAGGTGGCTCAAGCGAAAGTTGATCTCATGAAGGCAAGTGGTTTAAGCGTCGAAAACAATGACTAACTTAACTGGTCTACAGTTGCTAAACGATAGAGTCATCGAGAATTTCAATGTCTAAAATGGGTATAATTAGGCCGCTAATAGCTAACAAGCCCCCTCGCGCTTCAGCAACAGTACTATCAACCGCCCCTGTTACAAATTGCATTTACTTATTGCCCACCACATAAGCAAAAAACGTGAGCAATATGGCTCACGTTTTTAGTTATAGCATTTGTTTCTTTAGCAATGCGTGTTGTTCTTTTTCGATGAACATCCGCTGCTCTGCGAACAGCCCGCACATGCCCCACCTTTTCGTTTCATTGCAACTATTTTATAGATTGCGCCACCAACGATAGCAACGATACACAGCGAAACAATTAGATTCGTCATGTTATCTCCTTACTGTAGGCTGAGACCCAGTTTCTCTTGCTCTTTAAGTGAGCCTTTTTTGAGTAGTGTAAATAAATAACCAATCAACGCAACGCACACGATAAAACCGAAAATAAAGCCTTCACCTAGCGTACCAGTGGTTGCGAATGTACCCACTTGATAGATAACAAAGGCAGTCACGTAGGCGATGCCTAATTGTAAACTGATACCACCCATTAGCCATTTCTTGTTTTCTAGTTCAGCGTTCATCGCACCAATGGCTGCAAAGCATGGTGGAGTAAACAAGTTAAACACCAAGTAAGCAAGAGCGGCTACAGATGACAAGCCCATCACTGTTGCAACATCAGCACTGCCCGACACAAGCGCTAGTTCTTCGGTATCAATAAAGTTAGTGATGCCGTATACAACCGCTAGCGTACCAACCACGTTCTCTTTAGCGATAAAGCCTGTAATTGCAGCAGCTGCCAATTGCCATACACCAAAACCTAGTGGGATAAGCAAGAAGGCAAATGGTGAAGCTAGACCAGCAAGAATACTCGTGTTCTCAGCACCTTCTGGAACAATCTCGAATCCCCATGTGAATGTCTGCATAATTTGGACCGCAGCATTACACAATAGAATGATGGTACCGGCTTTTATTACGAACGCTTTCGCGCGAGACAGAGTCGAGCTAATCGCGAGCTTCAAGCTTGGTACACGATATTCAGGCATCTCTAAAATAAAAAATGAACGCGTACTTTTCTCACCGGTAATTCGAACAATCAGCATAGCACCAAGAATGATAAGACCGATACCTGCGAAGTACATGCTAGTCCCTACCCACGCAGAATCTTGGAAGAAAACACCAGCAAACAAAGCAATGACCGGCAACTTCGCACCACAAGGCATAAATGGCGTCAGCATTGCAGTTGTACGGCGCTGTCTTTCATTTTGAATTGTGCGAGTTGCCATGATGCCTGGTATCGCACAACCGGTACCAATAATCATTGGGATAATAGACTTACCAGAAAGACCCACTTTCTTGAAGAATCTATCCATAATGATTGCGACACGTGCCATGTAACCGCTGTCTTCAAGCAATGCCAACATGAAGAACAAAACCATGATTAAAGGTAGGAAACCCACAACCGCACCCACACCACCGATAATACCATCAAGCAGTAGCGCACTAAGCAGTGGAGATACATCATCTCCCATCATTCCTTCTACCATTCCGTAGAAGCCATCAATCCAACCAACTAAAGTATCGGCAAAAAGCGGACCTACGTGCGTTTGAGAAATGGAGAACACACACCACATGATCACAGCAAATATTGGCAACCCAAGCCACTTATGCGCCAAAACTTTATCCACTTTGTCGTGAATCGTTGGTTCTGAGCTGCTTACCTGACGAGTTTCTACTTCAGCAACAAGTTGCTTAACAAAACTAAAACGCTTAGCGTCAAACGCTTGTACTTCTTCCGCTTGTTGGATCTCTGAATATTCTTGAGTAAAAGGGGCAACTTGCTGCTGCTCTTTATTTGCAACAACTTTACTCACCAATTCTGTTAAGCCGGCCACCGAGTTATCTGCCGCAACCGTTTCAACGACTGGACAGCCTAGTTGTTGACTAAGTTGAGTTACATCAATCGTAAGCTTTCTACTTTTGTTTAAATCACTCTTATTCAACGCGACAACAACTGGAATACCTAACTCTAAAAGTTGTGTAGTGAAAAATAGGCTTCGGTTTAGGTTAGTTGCGTCAACGACATTGAGGATTACGTCTGGATTCTCACTCTTAATAAAATCGCGAGTAATACTCTCTTCTAACGTAAATGGAGACATTGAATATGCTCCAGGTAGATCAACGATTGTTGCTTCGCCATTCGCAATCGCTAATTCCTTACGCAAAGGGGCCTCTTTTTTGCTGATTGTCACACCAGCCCAGTTACCCACTTTTTCTAATCTGCCAGTTAACGCATTAAATAGTGTTGTTTTACCACTATTTGGGTTACCTGCTAATGAAATTTTCAATGCTCTATCTCCATGAATTTTAACTTACAACAAGAAATAGACTTGGCTAACCTATAAAACCTCAAACAATGTCTGTTCTAGTCAGAGGCCAAAATGCTTATAACCAAAAGAATGAATATCTCTCGTTGTCTATGCGCGTAATTTTCGTTTCAAAAAAACGCTTATGAATCTTCAAAATCTATCTAGTTTAAAATTACTGTCTTAGCCAAATCAGAATCAATACTATAACGAGCATCTTTTACTGATATAACATAAGTATCTGAAAGCACTGAAACAATGGTTATGCTTTCTCCAGCAAAACAACCTAACGTATTTAAAAAATACGCCATTTCCTTGTCGTCTTGAACAATGCTTTTTATCGTATATTCTTTATTTAACTCAGCGCCTGCTAAGGTATTACAGTTCACTTTTTGAGTTTTATTTTTTTTACTAAACCAAAACATACATTCTTCCTAAAATAGACGAGGCTTTTTTCTGTAACTTACATTTGATAATAAAAGCTCAAATTATAATCATTCCCAATTGTACTGATACTTGTAGGGCTTCGGAGTGTAACTTTATGCTGATTGCATACTGCATAACCTCTGACATGAATGCATCAATGTCTCGAAGAATTTACACACAAATGAGAATCATTGTTATTACAGCATATTGTCCAATAAGAGAAAGGAGAAAAACTTGAGCGAAATCAATTCTCGATGAGATTAAGTAAGAAAGCAGAAGAATGTGCGTCAAACATCATCGCCTTGATAAACCATATAGTGCATATAGGAATAAAGAAGCGAAAGCTCATTACATTCGCAACTAAAAAAACATCATTGCTAAAACTCGTTTACCATCAAAACGAACATCGAATAAAGTAAATCTAAGTTTTATTTATAAATTTGAATGGTATATAGAGAGCTGATGAGGCAATAAACCGCATTTATCGTACAATTGCCCTCTCATTAATTGAGCCCCAACAATTGCAGGACTAAAGATTTAGATGAGCTTGAGATTCCCTGATCTTGAGCTTCATTAAATCATGAAGGTATCCGATCAACTTTTCATCTGATGCATGGATTTTTACATCTGGCGGTAATCCGTTTTCGTTTATCGGACCATGTTCGTACCATACCCTCTTTTGAGAAGGTATGTGCGCTGTATACAAATCAAGAATGGGATAAGAAATGGGTTCTGCGTAATCGAGATTTCCGAATGTTGCCCCACCAAAGGTTTTCACCTTATCGTTTTTTTTCGCTGCAATTAGGAACTCTTCTGCGGCAAAAGCGACGGTTTCATCTTGAATTATATAGATTGCTTCGAGATTTTTAAGCGCGATTTCTCCACTCGGCCTAGACCAAGAGTATTCTAACCAAGTGTTTGGAAATTGGTTCATATCTGCCACAAGGTTCGCTAGAGCAGAATACATTGTAGGATCATCGCTCCTACGCATCTTACTAAGGTTTTGGTCGTAATAATTGGTGTTATTCTCAGATGACAAAACATGCCAAATGGACTGATAATCTTTGATATCAATTATTTCTAGGGCTGAATACATGGTTGGAAATGTACCATAATCATTTCCTCTTAAGTCGACAATTAGCCCTTTAGCACGCATTAATTGAGAATAATTACTCTCGATTAAGGCCTCTATCTTCATTTTAAGGTTGGCATCGAAGGAAGATAATTTAAACAAGGCGACATCTTCAGAAATCCAACGCAACTGCACCCGTTGGTCTGCGTTTTCTAGACCATCATTAGTAGAAGGGTTAGATGAATGTTTTGGTGAAAACGTCACGCTTAACTGTGGGTCCGAAAAACCATCAAGCCACTGAGCTAAAAAGTCCAAACACTCAACATGTGTTTTATGAATTATACGTTCGCGTAGTTGGTTCTCAGCCAACTCCAAACTATCTCGGTTGTTGTCGACATAGCCTGCATAGTTTTCCTCTACTTCGTTTGTGAGAGTCTGTAGTGCAAGATCACAGGAAACATGCGCTGAAAAAGCGTAAAAAGGGGTAAGTGCGAAACTGAAACACACTATTTTAAAAACCTTAGACATTTTTCTCCTAATTCAATATCAGATCTCTACGCCGAGAAATAGCCAAATCAGAGCAGAAAGACTCACTTTACCTCAGTATTCAGGGCGAAACTTGTTCCACTAAATCCTCTCACCCGCAGACCACGCCATAAATCGCCTCACAGATCACTATTCATGACGCACATAAATCAGTTCTTGAGTGTTAAACCCCCGCGAGGCGGCTTGTTCGACAAATTGGTCTATGAGGGATTGTTCAACCTTTGGTGTTCGAGCAAGCAGCCACAAATAGTCGAGTGTTGGCCCCGATACAAACGCGTATTGATAATCTTGTTTATCCAAACCAAAAATGACATAAGAACCATAAAATGGTCCAAAAAAAGAAACCTGTAGGTATCCACTGTCACTATGATTAACGAAAAATGCTTTGCCATTCGCTTGTCGCCATTCGCCTGATTCCGGATCATAGCCGCGATTGACAACCGCTAACCCATCATTTTCTTTCGCAATATACTCAGCGGTTACGTTCTCTAAACCTTCTTCAAAGGAATGATTAAGGCGAGCGATTTCATACCATTTTCCCGTATAGCGATCCACGTTAAAGCCATCAACGGGCTTTACCGTATCCGGCATTCCCAAGCACCCGGTAAGGGTTAACAACGCAGAGACAAAACAAATCCATTTCATTACTCGACTCCATTAGCTCAATAATTCCCGACATAAAGGCATCTGTAACAAATAGTCTCTTGAAACAAATTACGGAACTGAACCTTGATAAAGATAACTTTAAACTGTTCCAAACTAACTACAGGGATAGTTTTGTGTTTTTTGAGTGGTAATTGAGATCTAGTTATCAGAGATAGCGGTAAAGTGGATTAGAGATAATACAAAAAGAGGAGCCACTGGCCCCTCTCGTATACTTATACCATCATTATTACTCGACAGTTTCTGTTACTTTGTCTTCAACGGGTAGTACTTGCTTCACATAGCGACCTGGCGCTGGAGATAATATCGGGTAATTTTCATTACCTTGCGTAAACGGCTCAACTTGTTCAGGAGGATTTGAACCAATTAGCCATTGATGCCAATGCGCCCACCATGACCCCTCATTGTGACGTGCTGAGTTAATCCAATCTTCAGCTGAATCCTCAAGGTTATCATTAACCCAGTAGCCATACTTATTCTTACTAGGATGGTTAACAATCCCCGCAATATGACCAGACTCACCTAAAACGAACGTCTTATTACCTCCGACTTTCAACGCACCTCTGTAAGTACCTTGCCAGAGAGCAATATGATCCTCTTTGGTAGAAATGAAATAGCTTGGAATCTTGATCTTATCGAGGTCAATCCAGACTCCACCAATCTTCACCCCTTTTTCCTCTACAAGCTTATTCTCCAAGTAGAGTTCGCGCAGCATGAAATTATGAGTGGGTGCTGTCACATTTGTACTATCGCTATTCCAATACAGCAGGTCAAAGTCAACTGGGCTCTGACCTTTCAGATAGTTGTCTACATAGTAATTCCAGTACAGGCTATTTTCTCTTAAAAGACTGAATGTAACGCTTAGTGAGCGTCCATCCATATAGCCTTTTGAGTTGTTTTGCATTTCAATGGCATTAATAATTGGCTCATTGATGTATGCACCGACTTCACCTGGTTGTGAAAAGTCGAGTAAGGTCGTAAAGAAGGTTGCACTTTTGATGCGCTTCTTCATGCGCTTAGCGGCGTAATAGGCTACCGTTGAGGCCAAAATAGTACCGCCAATGCAATAGCCAGCGGCATTAATTTGCGATTGTCCCGTAATATCCTCTATCGCAGTAACCGCTTTGACGACACCTTCTGTCACGTAGTCACCAAATTCAACTTGACGCTGTTCTGAGCCAGGATTGCGCCAAGAGATCATAAATACACTATGACCTTGCTCTAGCAACCAGCGCACCATTGAGTTCTTCTCTCGAAGATCAAGGATATAGTACTTATTGACAAAAGGCGGAACGATGAGCAGCGGAGTTTGGTGAACCTTTTCAGTTAACGGACGATATTGAATTAACTCGAACAATTCGTTTTCAAAAACCACATCACCTGGCGTGTTAGCGACATCTTCACCGACGCGGAACGCATTGTTATTCGTCATCCGCACTTTGAGAATATCAGAACTCGCATCTAGATCTTGCTTAAGTTGATCTAAGCCCGCAAGTAAGTTTTCGCCATTACGTTCAATAGTTAACTTGAGCAACTCTGGGTTCGTTGCAATAAAGTTACTTGGTGACATGGCGTTGATTGCTTGGCGAGAAAAGAATGCCAAACGTTCTTTGGCCTTTTCATCAACACCTTCAATGCTATTGATCGTGTCTAGATAAGTTTTACCAAACAGCAAATAAGACTGCTTAATAAAATTAAATACCAGTTCATTACGCCAGCTTTCGTTGTTAAAGCGTTTGTCACCACTTTCCGCACTGACAATACATTCGGGGTTACCAGCCAGAATAACGTTTTGCCAGATGTCCAATTGCTGCTTCCACCACTGAGCTTGGACTTCCATTAGCGCTGCGGGTTGGTTAGCTGCTTTCTCAAACAGCAATGCAGTGTCTTCCAAATTGACCTCTTGCATTGCCTTGTTCAATGGAGTGTTGACGGATGCCCTGTTGAGTTCTAAATCTTCCCACCACTTTTGATTGGTATCTTGGAGCTTAACAAGGTAATCCGAAAAGAAGTGTTGAAACATAAGTTACTCCTTAGATCGGAAAAAGCCGCCTAGACTAGGCGGCATATTGAGTCAGTGGTTATGCTGGGTTGACTGTCTTTAAATTTTCCGAAGTAAGTTTCTCTACATCATCTTTAAATTCTTTGGCAATACTTTGTAGCTTATTACTGTCATCGACCATCTGTTGAGAAAGTTTCGATAATACTGTTAACTGCTGTGAATTAAAGGTCACTAAGGACGTAGCATCTTTAATTTCACTTGCAGCCTTCATTTGAGTAAGTCCCATCTCGCTGTACGTTTTCATCGCGTTTAGCTGTAGCTCAGTAACCACTTCTACATTTTTCGTTACGAGCTTATTGAATTTGATGTACGGCTCTAGTTGCTTTTCAGTTTGGTCGTTAAAATTTTTAAAAAAATCAGTGTACATGACGATAACTCCTAGTTATTTAAATTAATTCCATTCGATTGATTTTACGATTACAGCGGTTCCCATACCCCCGCCAACACATAGCGAGGCAACGCCGTACTGGCCGCTACTTCGATTAAGTTCATGAATCAGAGTAACCAAGATACGATTGCCCGAAGCCCCTAAAGGATGCCCCAGAGCTATTGCACCACCGTTTTTATTGGCTTTGTCTAAAATTTCAGTCACGGCAAGCCCATGTTCGTCCGCTAATTGATGTATTACTCCCAAAGCTTGACCAGCGAAAGCTTCATTAAGCTCAAAAACATCAATTTGTTTCGCGCTAATATCAGCCTTAGACAATGCCTTTGTAACCGCAGGAACAGGCCCTAACCCCATAATTTTTGGGTCGATGCCAGCCTGTGCGTAGCTGACAATTTCAGCAATTGGGCGCAAATTGTGTTTTTGTACTGCTGACTCACTGGCAAGAATCACTGCACTTGCCCCATCATTAATGCCTGACGCATTACCGGCTGTTACACTACCTTCTTTGTCAAATGCCGGTCTTAGTTTCTGCAGGCCTTCGAGGGTCGCGTTATCTTTCGGATACTCATCAGTATCAAACATAACGATCTCTCGACGCTGTTTAACTTCAACTGGAGCAATCTCAGCAACAAATTTACCCGCTTCAATCGCTGCAACCGCTTTCTTCTGGCTCTCCAACGCGTAGTGGTCTTGCTGCTCTCTGGTTAAGCCGACTTCTTTAACGACATTTTCTGCTGTCACACCCATATGATAGTGATTGAAAACATCCGTTAACCCGTCGTTAATCAGCAAATCGGTTAAGGCCATGTTGCCCATTTTGTGGCCATCACGTACCTGTGCAGGCACGATAAATGGGATTTGAGACATCACTTCGACGCCAGCTGCAACGATGATGTCACCATCACCTGAGCGAATATGACTCACGGCATCCATGACTGTTTTCATTCCACTGCCACAGACCATATTAATGGAATAGGCCGGCGTGGTTTCTGGGATTCCCGCATAAATTGCGGCTTGTCGACCAACACTCATACCTTGGCCAGCACCGATAACATTGCCAACGATCACCTCATCGATAAGACCAGGCGCAACATTGCCATCTTGTAACGCTGATTTAATCGCGACAGCTGCTAAATCACCCACACTGACGTTTTTAAGTGATCCACCAAACGCTCCGATAGGCGTACGCTTAGCCGAAACTACATAAACTTTTTCCACTGCAATCTCCCTATTGCATATGAAGGCCGCCATTTACAGACAATGTTTCACCTGTAATGTAAGCACCTGCATCACTAATTAAAAAGCTGACTGATTTTGCGATTTCGACTGACTCTGCCAAACGCCCCATGGGAATCTGACCTTTAATAAAATCTAGTGTTTCAGGCTTCATTAATTCGACCATTGGGGTCATGGTGTAGCCTGGTGCAACAGCATTAACTGTGACGCCGCTACGAGCCCCTTCAGCCGCGAGAGCTTTGGTAAAGCCGATCATACCCGCTTTCGCTGCACTATAATTTGTTTGACCGAATTGACCTTTAATGCCATTAACCGAAGAGATATTGATAACTCGCCCTCCCCCTTTTTCACACATCGCGGCGAATAGAGGTTGGGTTACATTGAACACACTATTCAAATTGGTATCGATGACATCTTTCCACGCTTGCGCGGTCATCTTCTTGAATACCCCATCTTTGGTAATACCAGCGTTGTTGATAACTACATCGACCGTACCTTCTTCGACTAGAAGTTGCGTCAAACGCTCCGCACATTGCTCAGTATCGGTTACATCAAGCTCGAACAAACGCACCTTATTCGACGAATAATTATTTTCATCAAACCATCTTTGTGCGCATTCTCGTTTCCCAGGTGAATGAGTGGCGATAACTCTGTAACCATCTTCCACTAATTGTGAGGTAATTGCAGAACCAATCCCGCCTTTTGATCCAGTGATCAAAGCGATCTTTTCCATTTATGACTCCATGTCGAACAGCAAGTTAAAAAAACGTCTATATATTCCCACATCAATAAAATGCAAAAACATACTTACACGTAATCTTTAAAACCTTTTTATGTCGATATATTTTTATCAACTTCTTTATATTTAAAACTAATCGGCAATTGTTACACTTCAAATATTATTTATTAGAAATGTACTCAAAGTTGCGTTAGATCTCATTATCATGAAATGTTGCACAGTCGTTAAGATTCAGTAAGCTGTTGTTTTAAATAAATAAAAACATCAAAGACAGTTAAGACCAGATTGGTATGCAACTGATTTATAAGTACTTTTTTTGAAAATTACAATTTTCAAAAATAACGTGTCAATTTCACTTTTTGAGTGCAATCATATTCCATTACTGACAAATATAACTATTAACGAATTATTCTAATGAGTGTTTTGATTATAAATTCAAATCGTTTAAAACAAACGTATAATTCATTATTTTGATTGATGTTTATTCAACTATTAAACATTAATTTCTATTTGATTTCATAAATGTCAGTTGTATACACAAGTGACGCCAAAATACTTGGAATATAGACATAAAAAACCCAGCTCAGTGGCTGGGTTGGCAAATACGCATTAACCTTAAGGCAGTGGTTAGATTGATACGGTAAACAGATAACAAACAACACAGGGACCACAATCCGTGTTAGTAAGATAGCAAAGCTGATTCTCCATGTTGGTTATCGCAATAAAGCCAAAAACAAACCAAAAGTAACAAATCAAGAACTACTAGATCCACAATACATCTCTCCAAGACAACGCATTATAGGCCCTATCGTAAAGCACTTAGTTTAGTGTTTTGTAAGCGCCTAACTCTTCATTTGTTACCCAAGCGGACAGTATAAATAGTTTACAAATGAGATCAACGCTTATTTTCCAAGTGTACAATATATAATTAAAGATGAAACTTGGCCCAGTTTCTGGTAAAAAGAGCGAGTAATTTAGGGTGGTAATTCAAATGATCGAGAGAAAACAAGGTCGTAGAAGCGCACAGGATGCCGTAAAAACGAAAGGTGAGATATTAAGAGTCGCCGCTGACATGTTTTGCGAGCTCGGTTATGAAAGAGTATCTCTTCGACAAATCAGTGAACGCGCAGGTGTGTCACACAGTCTGATTCGTCATCATTTCGGAAGTAAAGAAAAAATCTGGTACGCGATCAGTGATGCTTTGCAAGAATTCATGACGAATTATATTCATACCATCATCGAAAACATGCCTGACAAAATTCCCGCAAATGAGAAGATGTATATCTTTGCGGTGCGGCTTTTGGCGCATATGTTGATCAGCAAACAACCAATTCAACTCATCGCTGATGCTGTACGTCAAGAAGATGCATTGTTTGATTACTTTGTTGATCAATCAGGAAAAATTCAGACCGCTGTAGACGCGATAGCCGATGACTACAACCGTGAGCACCCACAAACACCAATTAAAGTGTGGGAAATAAAATGGCAAATGATCATGTACGCGCACGGTGCAGCAAGCCTTTCCCCATTCTTGTTGCAAACATGGTCGGATGAAACTGATGATATTGACCAATGCTTATTAAACCATTGGCAAATGTTCAATAAGATCATGGCCCATCGTCTACAAGTTGATGAGAGTAAAATTCTCGCCCCAAAAACCGTTGTTGAGCTGGTATACGCGGCTGAGTGCCGCCTATAAGCATCGGAGTGGTTTATCCTGACCCAAAAAAGCCAGCGTTCGCTGGCTTTTTTTGATTTCCAATGATTAGCGACGCTTACCGCGACTCGCATGAATTTTCATTTTCGCTTTCATTCGGCGTTTTTCAGAAGAGCGACTTTTTTTCGCTGGCGTTCTGTCATCAACAATTTCTTCAATTAAACTCGGCTCATAGCCTTCCAGCCATTGCTGTGGTAAACGAGTATCCAGTAATCGCTCAATCGCCTCTAATAGATACTCTTCGTCACGACTCATTAGAGACACAGCAAGACCACTCTTACCTGCACGTCCTGTACGCCCAATACGATGAACGTAATCTTCGGCTTTAAATGGCATATCAAAGTTAACTACTTGCTCAAGTTGGTTGATGTCTAAACCGCGAGCGGCTACATCTGTCGCAATTAAAGCGCGTACTTTGCCTGCTTTAAAATCATCGAGCGCTTTCTGGCGAGCACCTTGGCTTTTATCCCCGTTAATTGAAACCGCTTTAATCCCATCTAACTTAAGCTCAGCGGCTAATGCATCACTACCTTGTTTGGTCTTAGTAAAAACTAGAACTTGCTGCCAGTTGCGAGAGCCAATCAAATACGCGAGTAGTTCCGCTTTGCGCTTCTTGTCTACTGGGTAGACCATCTGCTCTACCGTTTCTGCGGTACTGTTTTCAGCAGCAACTTGAACCTCTTGCGGTTCATTCATCATACGATAGGCAATGTCTTTAATTTTTTTGTCGAACGTCGCTGAGAAAAACAACGTTTGGCGCTCACTGCTCATTTTCGCCAGAATACGCTTAAGATCAGGCCAAAAACCCATATCTAGCATTCGGTCGGCTTCATCAAGCACTAAGGTGTGTGCTTTTTGCAAAGAGACATTTTTACAGAACATATGGTCAAGCAATCGACCCGGTGTCGCGATCAGAATATCGCAACCACCTTGTAGATTCTTGACTTGCACACCCATGCTAGTGCCGCCATAAGCCGTCACTATTTTAAGCTCAGTGTTTTGCGCATAAGCAGTTAGGTTATCATATACTTGTTGCGCCAACTCGCGTGTCGGTACCAACACCAGTGCCAAGGCATCATTGCGTTGAGAATCGCGCTCGATACCTTGCTCAAGAAGACGGTGAATAATAGGTAAACCAAAAGCTGCCGTCTTGCCGGTACCAGTTTGTGCGCCAGCTAGCACATCGCGCCCTTCTAGAACGTAAGGAATTGCCTGCTGTTGTACGTCTGTCGGTGTTTCAAATCCGAGCTTAACTAACGTCTCGACTAATGATGTAGCCAAGCCAAGGTTTGCAAATGCTTTTGACATAGTTTCGTTACCTATTATTTCAACGGCTGCGATTCTATACTCAAGCGCCCGTTACTTACCAGAACTAAAGGTAAAATCTCTACTGACTTGAAGCAACTCAGGATAAAAATCAACGAATAACGACTCGAGTTCAGCGTAATGCGCAGATAAAGGCGCAAAACACTCGGCTAACGGTGCCATTCTTGGTGATCGGTGTGACATCCTTTGTAAAGCAAACTCGATGTTTTCTAGCGTTTGATAAGATTGCAACCATTGCCCTTGCCACATTCTCGTCGTCATTTGTAAGTATCTTTTCGGCAATTCAGAAATTATCGCCGATTGATGCTGCTCTAACTTCACTTCTCGTTCAGCGAAACGGCAAAAATCGTTTAAGGGGCGATCGTGATACAACTTCCAATTGGTAGCTAAATAATGGTCCCACATCACATCTAACGCGATACCAGCGAAACGTCTTGTCTCAGGAGAAAAATAGGACTTTGCTTCTCGCATTACAGAGTGCGAGTCTGTATAGCTATCGACAAAGCGGTGCAAACGAATGCCTTGACTAACACTATGCGAATAGTGCTTATCAGGATCACCTTTAACGAAATCACCCAGTAGATTTCCCATAAGACTAGAGTTCGACACGTGGGCGATGTGAAGGTGGGCGAGAAAGTTCATAACAGTAGTATCAGTAACGAATGCTTCTCTTATAAAAGCACAAAGCCAGCGCTATTGCACTGGCTATCGAGTTGAAGGGTATTTATTTATACGCTTACGCTTCTTCAATGCTCTCTTCAGCATTGGTTGGGTACTCGGCTAAATTAATGCCGATTTCTAACGCATCAAGTAGCTCTAAGCTTTCGTCATTTAAAGACTGGTCACACATAAGACCTCCTTACTTCATGTATCTACCCTTCTGCTTTTGCATTGGGGCTATTCCTTATAAAACCAAGTAACCTTGGAAATAGTTCACTATTTCGCTGCTGCGTTTTCCTTGAACTCAAATCAATAACAACGCTCTGAATCCTGCATCTTGAAGTCACTCGGGTATACGACTTTATATGACATTTTTTTGAAAGGCAAAAGCGACAGCGTCACCATTTATGAACCAGAGCACGAGCAAACGTTTGCAAGCGAATCCACCCAACCCGCTGTAAACAATTAATTACACCATGCAAATTAAATTGTACATTTAGCTTGATATTTAGTTTTCAATATTACAAACTGAGCACCAGCTAGCCTATAGGACTAGATTTGAGCGATTAATAGACACTTTATTCGCAATCACAACAACACAGCGTAAAGAATAATATACACATGAGTAAATCAAAGGTAATGGGTAGTACTTTGATTATTGCAGGTACTACGATTGGTGCAGGTATGCTGGCATTGCCGCTAGCATCAGCAGGGATTGGCTTTTCAACATCATTAGTCATTATGGTGTTTTTATGGGCACTAATGGCGTATACCGCGCTTATGATGGTCGAACTTCATCAACACGCAGATAGCCAAGCGACGTTACATACGCTTGCAATGCAGATCCTAGGAAAACGCGGCAAATGGCTGGCTAGTTTCGCAATGTTGTTTTTGTTTTACTCACTTTGCGCTGCATACATTGCAGGTGGCGGTGCGCAGTTTGGTCAACGTGTGGCCCAGTGGACAGGCATTGAAATGACCGGCGCTTCTGGCACAGTATTATTCACTGCCATTGTTGCTGCGGTGGTGATCATCGGTACGGCTACGGTAGATAAAGTAAACCGCGTTCTCTTCACCCTAAAGTTGATTGCTATGGCGAGCGTGTTACTTTTCTTAGCACCAAACGTGACTCAGTCATACTTGCTAAGCATGCCTATCGAACAAGGCTTAGTTGTCGCGGCTATTCCTGTCATTTTTACCTCGTTTGGTTTTCACGGCAGTATCCCTGCGATTGTTCGCTACTTAGATGGCGATACTGTCTCGCTGCGTAAAGCGATTGTCATTGGATCTGCAATCCCACTGGTTATTTATGTTTTTTGGCAGTTGGTTACGCTGGGCGTGGTTAGCCAGTCAGAACTACTTGAGAATCAAGGGTTGTCAGCACTTATTGGACAACTTTCAACCACAGTTCAGCAATCAGGCATTGCTCAAGCTATCGGTATCTTTGCGGATCTCGCTCTTTTGACCTCTTTCTTAGGCGTAAGCTTAGGTTTGTTCGAGTTTTTGGGTGACTCTATGAGCAAGAAACACTCATCACGTATCTTAACTGGCTTAGTGACCTTCTTGCCACCAATGGGCTTTGCACTTTTCTACCCGCAAGGTTTCATTACGGCACTCGGTTACGCTGCAATTGCCTTAGCAATTCTGGCTGTCTTCTTGCCTGTGGTCATGGTTTTGAAAGCTCGCACAGCATACACTGACACGAATTATCAAGTTGCGGGTGGTAAAGCTGGTGTCATGGCGTGCGCCTTTGCGGGTGTCATCATTGTTAGTGCACAGTTGCTGATTACCGCTGGCGTCTTACCTGCCCTTGGTTAAATTCGCTTTATTGGCATCAAAAAGGCTTGGTTAATTCCAAGCCTTTTTCGTTTTACACGCCAAGTTGTTATACGCTTTATTGACCAATCAATGATTAAGGTAGCGTCATGGAAGCTGAACAACTCGAAGTCAAATCATTCATTGTTCAACACCCTCCGTTTGATGAGCTAGATGAAGACGTGCTCGACCGCATCGCGCAAAGTGTCGAAGTCGCTTACTACCGAGAAGGCTCCTCGATAATTAATTTTGGCGATCAAATCCACGACCTCTATCTAGTGAGAAGTGGCGTCGTAGAAATTTATCGCCGTAGTGGTGAGCTCTACAATCGTCTTGATAGTGGTGGGCTGTTTGGTCAAATGGGTTTACTCACCAACAACAAAGTACGCTTTCCAGCCAAAGCGGTTAGAGACACGCTAATCTACTGCATTCCTGAAACGATATTTGTTGAGCTGTATGAAAGTCAGGAACCGTTCGCTGACTTTGTCGAAGTGGAACATAACACTCGCTTAAGACAAGCGGTTTCGGCGACTCATGAAGAAAACGATCTGACCACCTCTAAAGTTAGAACCCTCCTCAATGGCGACGCACCATTCTTTAACGCCCGCGACACCATCCAAAATGCTGCAATGAAAATGGCAAATGATAACGTTTCCTCCTTATTAATAATCGATACCGAAGTAGAAGCGGAGGAAGACGAGGAAAGCTCTAACCTCGTCGGTATAATCACCGACCGTGATCTCTGTACCCGAGTTTTAGCGACTGGCCTTGACCCAAGTAACCCCGTAACTGAAGTCATGACCCACGAAGTTATTTCACTTGACCACAATGCCTATGTATACGAAGCAATGCTGACTATGCTGCGTTACAACGTACACCACTTACCGGTACTTAAAGACGGCTATCCGATTGGCGTCATTGAAACCACTGAAATCGTTCGCTATGAATCACAGAATTCCTTGTTATTAGTTAGCAGCATTTTCCAGCAACAAACCATTGACGATCTCGCGCTACTTTCAGAGCAGGTTAAAGATTGTTTCGTTCGCCTAGTCAATGAGGACGCAAATTCCCATATGGTGGGTAGCGCCATGTCGGTAATTGGCAGAAGCTTCAAGCAACGTATCATTGAGTTAGCTGAAGAGAAATTGGGGCCACCTCCTATTCCTTACTGCTTTCTTGCTCTTGGCTCCATGGGACGAGATGAACAACTGCTGGTCACCGATCAAGACAACGCCATTATTCTAGATAACAGTTACCAACCGGAGTTACATGGTCAATACTTTGAGCAACTCTCCACCTTTGTTTGCGATGGGCTTGCGCGCTGCGGATATACCTATTGTACTGGCGATATCATGGCAACCAATCCTGATTGGCGCATGACTCGCACTGAATGGGAAGAGTGCTTTGCCGATTGGATTGATGACCCGAATCCTAAAGCTCTGCTTAATGCCTCAATTTTTTTCGACTTAGTCGGAGTGTATGGAAGGTTAAAATGGGCAGAACAGCTCAATGGTTTTATTGTCCGTCGCGCGCGTAAGAACAATCGTTTTTTAGCCTGCTTGGCGCGAAATGCCCTTAATCGAACTCCTCCACTGGGCTTTTTCAAAGACTTTGTGGTGGAAAAAGATGGTCAGCATAAAAACTCCATAAACCTTAAACGCCGCGGTACTGCACCACTGGCGGATTTGGTCCGTGTCCATGCTCTAGCCGTAGGTTCACGCGCTCAAAATTCATTTGAGCGTTTAGACGACATTCACGATGCTGGTATCCTACCTAAAGGCAAAGCGCATGCCCTACGTGATGCGTTAGAGTTTATCTCTATGGTGCGAATTCGCCACCAAGCTTACGACGTTGAAAATGAAATTGAACCGGACAACAATATCGAACCGGAGAACTTATCGGAATTTGAACGGCGCAATCTGAAAGATGCTTTCCTAGTACTGAGCAACTCGCAAAATTTCTTGAAATTTCGCTATCACGCTAATAGTGGTTTGTAATCAGTCTGTAGCCAACGAACGTTGTAAAAAAGGGATGCGTCTCTGCATCCCTTTGAATATAGCGTTATAAGCTAAGGTCAAGTTCTACTTGCTGTATTTCTCGGTGCGCATACCCATAATTAAGCTGACACACATTAATAGCAATACGATTGTAAACGGTAAAGCCGTTGATATTGCCCCTGCTTGAAGCGCCTGAATCGCTTCTGTACCACCAATCCATAGTAATGCCACCGCGATTGCACCTTCCATAAATGCCCAGAAGACACGTTGAAGTACAGGAGCGTCAACTTTACCACCAGCGGTAATACTATCGATAACTAATGAGCCTGAGTCCGATGAGGTGATAAAAAACACCAATACAAGCACTACGGCAATAATCGACAAGAGATTACCCATAGGTAACACATCAAACATCTCGAACATTGCCAGTGATACATCGGTTAACCCTTTACTGCCCAACTGACCAACATTATTAACCACTTGATCAATCGCCAGTCCACCGAACACTGACATCCAAATCAAAGTCACCGAGGTTGGAACAATCAGTACAGCCGTAATAAATTCACGTACCGTTCTACCTCTGGAAACTCGCGCAATAAACATACCCACAAATGGTGACCATGAGATCCACCAAGCCCAATAGAACACAGTCCAGCCTTGGAACCACGCTTCGTCAGTTCGACCATGAGGATTACTTAAAGGGATGAGGTTTTCGATATAAGCCATGAATGTGGTTGGAATGTTACCAAGCGCCACCGCCCAGCCAATCAAAGCAACCAAAATCAAAAGAAGGAACGCAACAATCATATTGATGTTACTAATGACCTTCACACCACCGTCGATACCGCGAATAACCGAGACAACAGCGAGCAATGTCACCACTGTGATAACCACTATCTGCAGACCAAGCCCCGCATCAACACCAAATACGTGATGAATACCACTTGCCGCTTGCTGTGCACCCAACCCCAAAGAGGTTGCCAAACCAAACAGTGTGGCAAGTACCGCCAAAATATCCACAATATGACCAGCCCAACCCCAAGCACGATCTCCCAGCAACGGGTAGAAAATAGAGCGTATAGAAAGCGGTAAGCCTTTGTTGTAGGCAAAGAATGCTAACGAGAGTGCGACGACGCCATAAATTGCCCAGGGATGGAGTCCCCAATGGTACATAGTTGCACCCATAGCAAGTCTTGCCGCTTCTGGAGTATTAGCTTCCACACCAAGTGGGGTTTCGTACCAACCGGTGTAGTAAGCCACAGGCTCGGCTACACTCCAAAACATCAAACCAATACCCATACCAGCTGCAAACAGCATCGACAGCCATGAAATGAACGAATAGTCTGCAGTGGCTCCTTCGCCACCTAATCGAATTTTGCCCATTGGGCTCACAATCAGAACTAAACAGAAAACAACGAATAAGTTGCCCGACCAAATAAATAGCCAGTCGAAGCTACCAATAATGCTCCACTTAATACCATCCAGCACAGATTTAGCTGTATGAGCATCAAGTACAAGAGCGCCAATTAAAAACAACGCAATAAAGCCAGCACTGATACCGAAAACTGGGTTATGAACATCAAACCCCCACTTCTGTACATTGTCTTGACCGATTGTATAGTCAGTACTGTCTATACTGTATTTATCAATTCCTTTAGTCATAGAATCTCTCTAGTTTTACTTCTCTTTGACCTATCGCTTAGAGCTATAAACGATTTGAGATACAATTACCTATTAAGCAATTAGTTAATATTGTACGCTTTGCAGTAAAAAATGCCAATTTATGCAAACTTATTCATCACATTTACCTGTTAACTCAATAATATTAGTGTAAAAACGGTTTTACCTAGCTAAATCCCTTATATAAAAAGGGATGATTATATTTTGTAGTCTAATGATATTGTTGACTGTAAATTTTGACTGTTTACACTTCTAATCATGATGAATTTAGGTTATGTTCTTCAAAAAGTAGCGACGTTTTAAGGGTTTATCTTGGAAAAGCACGAAGAAGTACTAGTGTCGTTAAGACAAATAATCCGCGCAATCGACTTACACTCAAAGAAATTGAGTAAAGAGTCTGGGCTAACCGCCCCTCAACTTATCTTAATGAGATCGATAAGAGAACTTGGTGAAGTCACGATTAAACAGCTTTCTAATCACACCAATATGAGCCAAGCAACCGCTACTATCATTCTCGACAGATTACAGAAGAATGGCTTGATTGAACGTAAACGCAGTGAAACTGACAAACGTAAAGTTCATGCGGTTCTCACCGAGCAAGGCCGTGAACGCTTAGAACAAGCCCCTCTGCCATTACAACAGAGCTTTATTAACAAGTTCCAACGTTTAGACGATTGGGAACAAACACTATTGCTTTCTTCTGTACAGCGCCTCTCTGCAATGATGAATGCAGAAGATATCGATGTAGCACCCGTTCTAGAACTCGGCAGCATCACAAAAGCAGACTAAACACTTAGGCTCTCCTTCCAGTGAGAGCCTTTTAATTTGCTGCGACTTAGCAAGTCTCTCTTCCCGGACAATCAACTTCGCCTATTTTGCGCTCATCGTTGATATAATCCTTCCGAGCCTCATCGCGTAGTCACAATCCTTGCTTAATAAACGGAGATCCAATTGAAAACACCTTGTATTGCGGTTTGCAAAAACAATGGCGGCATCTGCTCAGGTTGCCTAAGAACAATTAACGAGATCACCCAATGGCGTCACCTGGACGAAAAAATCCAGATAAACAAAATTAGCCAAATTCGTGGACAGAACTCTACCCACCACTGTCCAAGTTGTGGTGATGCGAGTTTTTGTGACATTAGTGCAGGTAAAGACCACTGCTGGTGTTTTGATATTGAAAAACGTGACCTAACCGACTCGCCTAAAGCCAATCTTTGTATGTGCCGACGCTGCTTATCTTCACTGCCTATTGAATAAAAAATTAGCCCTAGAAAAACTAATCCGAATTATAGAAATTAATCTTGGTTGAACGAGATGGTTTTTATTGCCTGCAAGATACGAACTCACTAATATAATAAACAGTATTGTATCCCCATTATATTTTTAATTAGCTGAGCTATGGCTCGGCGGGGGTTGTTCGTCCTTTTTTCAGGTATTGATATATGTCTGCTTACTCAAAGCTGATTAAACTTACATTTACTATTGCGATCTTGGCGGCAGTGGGCCAAATGACGCAAACAATGTATGTACCATCAATTGGGCAAATGGCTCAAGAATTTGCGGTTTCACCAGGTAGCTTACAAGCGGTTATGGCCTGTTACCTAATTCCTTATGGATTATCACAGTTTGTCTACGGCCCAATTTCCGACCGCCTTGGTCGCAAGCCGATTATCATTTTTGGCTTAGCGCTTTATGTACTTGGAACTTTAGTTGCGCTATTCGCTCCAAGCTACGCACTATTTTTACTCGGTAGCTTTGTGCAAGGCTTAGGTATTGGCTGCGGTGGAGCTATGTCTCGCACCTTAGGTCGAGACTGTTACTCGGGTCCTGAACTACACAAAGTAAATAGCTACATCAGCATGAGTATCGTTTTCTCTCCACTGCTCGCCCCAGTTTTAGGTGGTGTGTTAGCAGAAAACTTTGGTTGGCGTTCAAGTTACCTATTTTTAGCGTTGTTTGGTCTAGCTGTTGTTATCACAATGATGACCAGCTTCACTGAGACACTGCCAAAAGAAAACCGTCGCTGTGAAAAGGTGAGCCAAAGCTACAAATTCGTCCTTTCAAATAAACGCTTTCAAGGCTATCTAATTTGTCTAGTCGCAACATTTTCTGGCTTGGCGATATTTGAAGCAGCGGCCGGTGTTCTACTCGGCGGCGTACTCAAGTTGCCAGCGACAACCGTCAGTATTTTATTTATTTTACCAATTCCTGGATATTTGATCGGTTCAGCAATTTCCGGCGCACTATCAAATCGCTACACAACCAACGGAATTCTAAATATTGGACTTGCGGCCATCACTTTAGGTGCGGTGATCATTTTGATTCCTGGCTTAATGGGCGAGACGTCAGCATTTGCATTAGTTGGCGGCGCGGCAATGTACTTCTTAGGGACAGGCATCGTCTATCCTTCAGCTACCACAGGGGCTATTACCCCAATCCCAAACCACGCGGGGACTGGTGGTGCAGTACTAGGCGGCATGCAAAACCTAATTGCGGGCTTGGCAACACTGCTGGCCTCTCTTGTTCCGGCTCCTAACCAGTTGCCACTCGGCATATTCATGCTCGTAATGGCCCTGCTTGCGGCATATGGTTTGGTGCGAGTACACAATAGTCCAGACGAGTCCAACGAACTACCTGTAACTATTTAAAACAAAAGGAGCCATTGGCTCCTTTTGTGATTCTTATTGATCTTACTTCTAGTTATATGGCTTGCACTGCTGTTTCAGTCGCCTCAAGTGCTTGACCTTCAAATTTAACCCCCTTCCATCCATGTGCAATAAAATTGCGGATATTTTGGTGGTCGTTGCCATCAGGATTTCCCAGCACGTCTAAACGATAAAAATCACCAAACATAGCAAGCGTCTGCTCTTCCGTTAATTGATGAACCTGTCCAAACGCCAAAATTTTACACGAGCCGTTATTCTCTCCTGCAGGATTACGCATCGTGCCATTACTAAACGCAGTCGGACTAAAGGTGTAGTTAGCATCAATAACAGCGATGGATTGACTAAACTCGATCGTAGTAGGTGAAGATTCAAGTTTAGCTAGAAAAGATTTCAATTCCATATGAACTAATCACTTAAGTTATTCAGTTAGGGTGACAGTGTACTGAACATGAAACCATTGCTCCAGACACTTTTTCACACTTACGTGCTGAAGAAATATAGTTATCCCTTGGTAACGTCACCACTCGCGGTGGTAAAGTAAGTCCATCATTGACTTAATGACCAAAAGATTTAACTAGGCTTGCTAACTTATCAGAGGATTCTTCTAACTGTTCAGCAAGTTTCGACACCCGCTTCGACTGAGCTAAGTTCGAGTCTGAGGCTTGGCTGACTCCCAAGATATTGTTTTTTATCTCTTGCGAAACCAAACTCTGCTCCTCAGCAGAGGTAGAAGTTTGCATAGATAGATCGGATATATTCGAGAGTATCTCTGATAGCTTGGCTACATTATCTTGTGTCGAAAGCGTATCCGTTACACAGGCATGACTGGTGGCTTCACTTTCTTGCATGACCTCCGCTAAACGAGTTAGCGCTTTTTGTATACTAGAAATCGAAGACTGAATCTGTTCCGTCGCTTGATGGGTACGCGAACTGAGCGCGCGAACTTCATCGGCGACTACAGCAAACCCTCTGCCCTGCTCACCTGCTCGTGCCGCTTCAATCGCCGCATTCAGTGCAAGTAAATTGGTCTGCTCGGCAATGCCCTGAATCTCGGCCATCACTGAACTCACCTGCGATGACTCTTGTACTAGATCAGCCGCGATGTCAGAAGAATTACGGATTTCTTGAGTCATCTGATCGACTTTACCTCGCGTGGATTCAATCGAGTTAATTGCCTCATCGCACGTTGTGTTGGCATCTGTTATACGCTCCGATGTGACTACACTGTTTTGTGCGACATCAGAAACTGTCGTTGCCATCTCATCCATTGCGCTGTTGATTGACGTAAGCTCTTGTGACATAGAAGCAATGCTTTGCTGAGACTCGATAGATGAATGATTTAGCTCTTCAACATTGTCTTGTAATGTTTGGCTACTATCAACAACGCGTCCCAATACCGTTCTGATCCTGCCTTGCTCAATTTTCAAATGGAACTCTGATGCACTATTCACGTCATCACAAAATACCAAGCGTGATACGCTGTCATATTGCTGAGCAAGTTCGGTTTCTTTTCGTGGAGAGACGATAAGATCTCGATAAAAAATCACTAAAAAGATCAATGGTGTAAATAGCGATATCCATGGCGTAACAAAATAGGCTAGTACTGACGTCACTATAGATAGAAGCAAAGCTACCGTAAGCTTTACTGCATGATTATTGTTATAACCAACAGCCTTAACTTTGCTTTGATTTAGCTTATCGTACAGCTCTTTGGCTCTGGATTTATGCTTGTCATCCAATGTAACGCGCACTGACTGATAACCGATTAACTTACCTTGTTCATAAATAGGGCTAACGAACGCATCCACCCAGTAGTAACCACCCTGCTTAGTTCGATTTTTAACCGCACCCCGCCACACTTCTCCGCTTTTTAAATGGCTCCATAGATCGGCAAATGCCGCTTTGGGCATCTCTGGATGACGCACGATATTATGATGTTGACCAACCAATTCATCTAGGCTAAAACCTGCAATATTACAAAAGGCTTCATTGGCATAAGTAATGACCCCTTGTGTATCCGTAGTGGAGACCAATTCCGCACCTTTAGGCACTGGAACCTCTCCTTGTGTGCTTGATATATTTTTCATTGATTTGCTGACTTTTTGTTTATTTATAATTGATATTGTTACTCAATAAGAAATTAAAAGGCTCTTTAATCTCAATGAGTTAATCTTCTCACTCACTCTCATTATAATTTTGCTAATCAATATATTTAACAATCACACAACAGTTAGATGTATCTAAATATTTCCCCATATCGTATTTTATTCGGTTGTCTTCTTGTGCGAAAACTCAAATCTCATTGCCCTATCTAGCCTGAGCTTGGTAACCAAATTTCTTTCATGGTCTAAAACAAAGGTTTAGACATTTTCCAGATATGCGGTGAAGGCAACAAATTTGAATTAAGCTAGACGTAGCTATAAAAACGCCGGAGCGAATGTCCGGCGTTATAATCATTTATTCTTCATCAATATTTGCTAGCTTAGTGTTTCCACCATGTACTTTCTCCCTCTGTCGCTGAACCACGGCATAGAAACCTGGTATCAATAGTGTGCCCGCAAGCAGCACACACAATAAGCCGCCAATGAGTGAAATTCCCAATGAGTTTTGACTTATGTGTCCAGCTCCAGAAGCAAATATTAGTGGGAAAATGCCTAAGATAAACGACCATGAAGTCATATTCACCGCACGAAAACGCAACTTACCACCGTGAACTGCAGCTTCATCTATTGCAATATCTTTCTCTTCTCGCTCCATTTTAGCGAACTCAACAATTAGTATCGCGTTCTTTGCGGCCAATGCTATCAATAGCACCAAACCTATCTGTGCATAAAGGTTTAACGGTGTCCCTGTTAAGTTGAGTGCTAAGAAGGAGCCCAGTGTTGCAATAGGAACCACCAGAATGATTGCCAGAGGAATACTCCAACTCTCATATTGAGCGACCATAAATAGATAAATAAAGATCAAAGCAAGCGCAAACGCATAGATCGCTTGGTTACCAGCTAATACCTCTTGGTATGCCATTCCCGTCCATTCATATTGATAGCCCTGAGGTAGAAGCTCTGCCGCAACGCGTTCCATCGCAGCAATCGCGTCACCACTTGAGTAACCCGGAGCCGGTTGACCTTGGATCACCGCACTACGATACATGTTGTATCGCCATGCAACATCCGGTTCAAAAATCTGCTCGTAAGTGACCAGCGTACTCAGTGGAACCATCTTGCCGCTTGATGAACGTAAGTGGAATCGCTCTAAGTCATCCATACTGCTACGATGCTGCGCATCAGCCTGCATAGTCACACGGAAATTCTTACCAAACATGGTGAAGTCATTGACGTAGAGCGAACCTAGGTTACCCTGTAGCGTTTGGAAGATGCTGGATAAAGGGATGCCTAATTGCTGTGCTTTCTCTCTATCAATATCCACATAATAGTGAGGAACGTTAGCGCGGAAGGTCGAAAACGCAAAACCAATTTCAGGTTGCTTCTTTGCCTCTTCAATTAACTGATTCATCACCATCGCTAGATCGGTACGACTGCGACCTAAGGCATCCTCTAAGACAAATTCAAAACCCGATGCCGCGCCCATGCCAGGTACCGCTGGTGGTCCCATCGCAAACACAACAGCTTGTGGTAACTGCATCGCCGCGCGTCCATTAATTCTCTGCGCAATCGCAGCTGCCGAGTGTTCACCACTTAAAGCATTACGCTCATCCCAATCATGCAGTTTAATAAATAACGAGGCGCCATTCGATGCCGCAGCACCCGTCATAAATGCAAAACCGTTGGCAACCGTAACTCCATCAACGCCAGGCTCTTGTTCGACCATTTTTACCAGTTCATCTGTTACTTCCTCAGTACGTGATAAAGAGGCAGAGTCCGGTAGTTGAACGTTAACCAGTAAAATACCTTTGTCTTCTTGTGGTACAAATGCAGTAGAAGTCGTTTTAGCAAAAAGACTTACTGCCGCCACCGCGACAATGAAAAAGCCGACCAATAGCACTGTCTTCTTCACCAAGAAGCCTGCTATCTGACCATAGCGAGCGGTTACGGCTTCTAAACCTCGGTTGAAGGCTTGGAACCAACGTGCCGTATTGCCTCCGCCTTGCTTAAGCACTAGTGAACAAAGTGCTGGTGAAAGGGTTAACGCATTAATAGATGAGATAACAACCGAAATACAGATAGTCAGAGCAAATTGGCGATACATGATTCCGGTAATGCCCGGAAGCATGGCTACAGGTAAGAACACAGCTAGCAGCACCAACGTCGAGGTAATGATCGGTCCTGTTACCTCTTTCATCGCAATTAATGTCGCTTTACGCGGCGAAATACTCGGATCTTTCGCCATAGTAGTATCGACGTTTTCAATCACTAGAATCGCATCGTCTACAACGATACCAATAGCCAAAATCAAGCCAAACAGCGTTACGGTATTGATAGTAAAGCCGGTCATTTGCATCACTGCAAAGGTACCAATCAAAGAAACAGGAATAGCTACGACGGGAATCAGGGTTGCACGTGCACTGCCTAAGAACAGGTAGGTTACCGCAATAACCAGTAAGATCGCTTCGATCAGCGTTTTTACTACCCCTTTAATTGATTCCGCGACAAAGACCGTTGTGTCGTAGCTTGTTTCATAACTCATGCCTTCAGGGAAGTTGACGCTTAGCTTCTCCAGTAAGTCCATCACCGCTTGACCACTTTCCAGCGCATTAGCGTCAGATTGTAGCGAAAGCGCGACTATTGAAGCGTCTTGACCTCTGAACAGACCACTACCGTCATAGAACTTTTTGCCCAGCTCAACTCGCGCTACATCTTTGAGGTAAACTGTGGAGCCATCGCTATTCGCCCGCAAAACAACGTTCTCAAACTCACCAACAGATTCAAGTCGGCCCTTGGTCACTAAGTTAAACTGCACTTCCTGAGCGTTATTGTAAGGCGCGGCGCCCACACGACCTGCAGCAACCTGTACGTTCTGCTCAGCCAAAGCCGAGTAAACATCACTGGTGGTGAGTTTTAAATTCGCCATCTTCTCAGGGTCAAGCCAAACACGCATCGCGTATTCACCGCCACCAATCACGTTAACTTCACTGATCCCTTTAACTCGGGCAAGTTGATCTTTGACGTTAAGGTTGATGTAGTTAATCAGAAACTGATCATCGTATTTGCCGTCAGGCGAATAAAAATTGAGTACCATCAGCAAGTCCGGCGAACGCTTTTTCACCGTAATACCGACCATGCGCACTTCTTGAGGAAGCTTTGATTCGATCTGTGAAACGCGGTTTTGAACGTTAACCTGAGCCATATCTGGGTCAGTACCAACATCAAAAGTCACATTAAGGCTGTAAGAGCCATCGTTGGCACTCTTTGAAGACATATAGATCATATCTTCAACACCATTGACCGCAGCCTCTAACGGGTCGGCAATGGCTTGCTCAACAACTTCTGCACTCGCACCAGTGTAATAAGCGTTCACACTCACCGAAGGCGGGCTAATTTTTGGGTACTCTGCCACCGGCAGAATGGCTAAAGAGATCGCCCCCGCCAAAGTCAGAATAATTGAGATTACCAACGCAAATTTAGGACGTTGGATAAAGAAACGACTAAGCATTACGCCCCCTTTATTCCGACGTCACAGTTGTATCGGCACTGTCTGAATCAATGCGAACAGGCACACCATTACGAATGCGTTGTAGCCCTTGGGTGATTACACTATCTCCTGCGGAGATACCTGATTGGATAATAATGCCTTGCTCTAGCTGACGACCAAGTTCAACATTGCGTCTCTCTGCTACATTTCCTTCTGCCACCAGCATGACAAAATGGCCTTCTAGGTCTGTTTGTACTGCGCGACGAGGAACCACAACGACTTCAGTCGATGCCTTCTCACGCAATTCAACTCGAATATGCTGCCCCGGCAATAGACGATAATCAGGGTTTGGTACGACCGCGCGCATCGCGATAGTGCCCGTATCTAGATCAATTCGGTTACCCAAATAATCTAATGCCCCCAAATGTTCAAACGGCTGACCATTCTCAAGTATTAACTGTACTTCCGCAGCTTCGGTATCATCGGCACCGTCGCCTTGATATTTATCCAGACCTAAATCCAAGCGTTCTCGCTCACTCACACTAAAACCCGTATGAACAGGGTCAAGACTAACTAAAGTTGTTAAAATACCAGACTGTGGTGATACCAGATCGCCCGTGCTAACTTGACTGGCGCTGATACGGCCAGAAAATGGTGCACGAATTTCCGTGTAAGAGAGGTTTACTTGTGCAAGGTTAAGTTGAGCTTTCGCTGACTCGACTTGAGCTTCCGCACCGAGTAGAGCGGCAGTCAAATGGTCAAATTCAGATTGTGAGATGCTACCTTTCGGTAACAAATTTTTGCCACGGTTAAAATCTAGTTGGGACTTTTTAAGCGTCGCGTTGGCTTGAGCAAGGCTCGCTTTTGCTGCCGAGAGTTGAGCCTCAAATGACGAAGGTTCAATGGTGTACAGCAACTGACCGGCTGTTACCATTTGCCCTTCTTCAAAATGGCGTTGCTGAAGGTAGCCCGATACTTGAGCGGTGATATTGGTATCCTCAACCGCTTCGACACGACCAATGTAAGATTTGCTTTGTTGGTGAGTCGTCACCTGGGCAGGTTGTGCAACCACAAGAGGCGCTTGTCCTTGAGGATTACTAGGAGTGGATTCACCGCACCCTACCAATAAAAGGCTGCCCGTCATAAGGGTGGCTAGCAAAGTTTTTTTCATAAACATACCGTTAGCTAATTTAATAACAGAAACTTAACTAACGGTATTGTGTTCTATGTCCGAAAACTATCAGAAATCACTCACAAATTGTATCAATCTGTTTCGAGCTCTAATGAATTGCGATTAATAAGCTAATTGCTTAGCACACGCACTATTGAGTAATTCAGTTGGTGAATTCCATGTATAAACCAATTCAGTTAACTTATTCCCACATGGTGAATTCCAAACACGTTCAAGTGAATTCGTTCCACCAAGATTTTGGTAAAAATCGATACCTTGTTGGTTACCCTTTAGTACTTCCAAATAGACACCACCGTCTGAAAAATGCTGTTCAATCCATTTCGCAGTCTCAGCGACTAATGCACGACCCACGCCTTTACTTCTGTAACGAGCATCAACATGAAGCGCATCAATCATGGTGCCTTTTTCAAAATCATGATTCCCAAACGCACAAATAAAACCGCACAGTTCGCCATTATTTTCAGCAACAAGTACATTCTGGTTAAACGGTGGGTTGATAAGTCGGGTCTGCCAAATCAACAGACGCTCATCAACAACTTCATTGCGAAGATATTCCTCGCCGAGTATGCCCTGATAGAAAGTCTGCCAACTTTGCGCGTGGAGACTCGCAATTCTTTCGTAGTCACTATATTCGGCTATTCTTATTTCCATTGCCATTTCCTTTTTACTTCCTGTAAGGATTTAATCCACGATCCATACTATTCATTAACAAAAAAAAAGCAAAAAAATCCAAAAGAAATTCTCGTTCACAAATTGCAACACTAGCAGTTTGACTTACACGTGTACGCTGATATTCTAGCGCACACTTGTTCGCTTAAAGGATAAATCAATGCGTTCTGCCGAAAAGCCACCCCTGATTTGGCTAAATGTTTCATTATTTCTGCTCAGTTTTGTTTTTGCAGTCGTCGTCACACCTTGGTACGGATATCACTATGGATACAGTATTGAACATTGGGTTTGGCTAATTGTTGCATTCTCGTTTTGTAACCTTTCCATTACAGCGGGTTATCACCGCTTATGGTCACATAAAGCGTATCAGGCTCATCCATTCCTTCGCTATGTTTTCGCTATCGGCGGTGCTTTTGCCCTACAAAATAGCGCATTGCACTGGAGCTCTGATCATCGCGTACATCACAAGCATGTCGACAACAATGATAAAGATCCTTATTCAGCAAAACGTGGATTCTGGTTTTCTCATATTGGTTGGATGCTGCGTAACTACAACCAAGATACATACAGTGATTACACCAACTGCCGCGATCTACAAAAAGATTCCGTGGTAATGTGGCAGCATAAACACTACCTAATGTTGGCGATCCTGACTAACCTAGGTTTCCCACTATTTCTGGGGGTGATATACGGAGATATCTGGGGCATGCTATTAATTGTCGGCGCCTTACGTCTGGTACTCAGCCATCACACCACCTTCTTTATTAATTCTTTGGCACACATTTGGGGAAGCCAACCGTACACAGACAAGAACACCGCGCGAGATAATGGAGTATTGGCGTTTTTTACCTTTGGTGAGGGTTACCATAATTACCATCATATCTTTGAGAATGACTACCGCAATGGTATTTATTGGTGGCAATATGACCCAACCAAGTGGTTGATCAAGTCATTTCAATGGTTAGGCTTAGCTGAAAAGCTAAGAGAAACACCGTACTTAAAGATTGAACAAGCCAAAGCTAAACAAGCGCTGAAACAAGCGATGGCACGAATTGAGCACAACCCTGAAAAGCTGCAGTTAAAACATACCTTACAACATGAATTTGACCAGATGATGAAAAAGCTTAACGATTTCTATGCATTGAAAAAGCAAATCGTTGAGCAGCGTAAAAGTAACTTGGTTGAAAAATATGAGCGCTCATTGTTACTAATGCGCTATCAAGAGATGAAAGCAGAATTTAAAGCACAACAGAAGAACTGGAACACTATCCTAACTCATTGCTAATACGAATTTACCATTCCAACCTATTTGGGAGCGCAATGTCGCTCCCTTTTTCTTGAACAAAATCACACTTAATTCCCTACGTATATCCTATTACTACTCACTTCTTTATGTCACTTTTGGAATTAGTGCTATCTATTTTTAGAATTAATAGACAAATCGAATCTAGCTATACCTATGAAATAATTATAATTAGTTCAATTTCGCGCAAACAAAAACACTCATTTCTAACCAAACCATGATCACTCTCTCTAGTCTCGCCCTTTGAATGTTATTAGACTGTAAAGCAATTATTTCAGACAAAGATCTGTTACTTAGTCTCACCTCTTAGCGCTAAGAAACTTAAACGCAGGAAGCCCATGAAAAACCAAGCATTGATAAATCAATTCGAACAAATTGTCGGCAAAGACAATGTCTTAACCCAAGAGAACAAGACGGAATACTATCGCTCTGGTTTTCGATCAGGTAAAGGCAAAGCGCTTGCCGTGCTCTTCCCGTCAACGCTAGTCGAACAATGGCGCTTGCTGCAAGCTGCTGTTGACGCCAATTGCATTATCATCATGCAGGCAGCCAAAACCGGCTTGACCGAGGGTTCAGCACCAAGCGGTGAAGACTACGACCGTGAAGTAGTGATCATCAACATTACCCGAATTAAAACACTCCATCTTATCGATGGCGGTAAACAAATCGTCAGTCTACCAGGGGTAAGTTTGCATCAATTGAGTAAACAACTCGATCAAGTTAAGCGCGCGCCTCATTCGGTGATTGGCTCTTCTTCAATCGGTGCAACCGTGGTGGGCGGTATTGCCAACAACTCGGGCGGCGCATTGGTCAAACGTGGTCCAGCTTATACAGAGCTCGCCTTATTCGGGCAAGTCACCAAAGAAGGCAAACTTGAGCTGGTGAATCACCTTGGCATTGATGGACTTGGTGACACGCCAGAAGAAATCCTCGCCAACGTTGAGAAAGGTAACTTTAGCCCTGAGCAAATCCAGCACACACAAGCGATGGCTTCTGATCATGAATACGATCAACGAGTACGTGATGTCGACGCTGAAACACCTTCCCGTTTTAATGCTGATTCACGCCGACTGTTTGAAGCCAGTGGTTGTGCCGGAAAATTAGCCGTATTTGCTGTTCGCGTAGATACGTATCCAGTTCCCGACAAAGAACAACTGTTCTACATCGGCTGTAACGATCCAGCCAAACTCACTATGTTGCGCCGTGACATGTTAAGTCAGTTTAAAAATTTGCCGGAAATGGGCGAATACATGCACCGCGATATTTTTAACTTGGCAGAAAAATACGGTAAAGACGTCTTCCTTTCGATCAATCACTTAGGCACAGATAACCTACCTAAGTTTTTTGCGCTTAAAGCAAAAGTCGAAACCATACTAAAGCGCATTCCTTTTGTCTCAAAAGATTTACCGGACATTACCCTCTACTGGCTGAGTAAACTCTTCCCACAACACTTGCCTAAGCGAATGCTGGAATATCGCGACAAATACGAACACCATTTGATTTTAAAAATGAGTGATGCAGGTATTAATGAAGCGAAGCAATACCTTACTGAGGTTTGGTCAAAGCAAGAAGAGTGTGAGTACTTTGAATGCAGTGCCGACGAAGGTAAAAAAGCTCTGCTGCATCGCTTTGCCGCCGCGGGTGCCGCGATCCGCTACGAAACCATCCACTCTAAAGAAGTTGAAGAAATCCTAGCATTGGATATTGCTCTGCGTCGAAATGACATCGATTGGGTTGAAAAACTACCCGAAGAGATCACTAAAGATATGGTTATGGGACTCTACTATGGCCACTTTATGTGCCATGTATTTCACCAAGATTATATTTTCAAAAAAGGCGCGAACACCAAGAAAATCAAATCAATGATGCTAAAACTACTCACAGATAAAGGGGCAAAATACCCTGCTGAACATAATGTTGGGCATCTTTATGAGGCAGAAAAACAATTGCAAGCCTTCTACCATTCTCTTGACCCAACCAATACCTTTAACCCTGGTATCGGCAAGATGAGCAAGTATAAGCGCAACTGTAGTTGCTGTGGTTAACCTGCTTTTATAGAAACTCTGTCAGCGATACAACTTTAAGTGATAAATTGTAGATAGAAAAAGCCCGAGCATTTTATTGCTCGGGCTCTAATATAAGGTCGCTAGTTAAGCATTATTTCATAATGCGCGCTTTAAACGCTTTGCCTTTCATCTTACCGTTTTGCAGCTGTTTAAGTGCAATTTTAGCTACACTGTTTTCAACCGCCACGTAAGAGACCATTGCCATAATGTTAATCTTACCGATGCGCGTACCATCAATACCTGCTTGCTTAGTCAGAGCACCCATAATATCGCCAGCGCGTACTTTCATTTTCTTACCGCCAAGAATTTGAATCGTCGTCATCTCTGCGTAGAAAGGTTCGCTGTTTGGTTTGCTAGGCGCAGCTACCGGGCTAACTTCGATATCCATGTACTCTTCAATCAGCGCGACGCGGTAACCGTCTTTTTCGCCATAGAAGCTAAATGCTTGACCTTTCGCGCCTGCACGACCAGTACGACCAATGCGGTGTACGTGTACTTCTGGATCGCGAGAAAGCTCAAAGTTAAATACCGCATCTAGGTTCTCAACATCTAGACCACGTGCTGCTACGTCAGTCGCCACTAGAATCGAGATACTCTTGTTAGCAAACATGGTTAATGCTTGATCGCGCTCGCGTTGCTCCATGTCACCATGCAGCTCAACCACACTGAAGCCACGGTGAGTTAGCTCATCCGTTACGTTCATCACTTCTTTCTTAGTGTTACAGAACACTACAGACGACTGTGGGCGGTGAGTTAATAGCAAGGCTTCTAACGCATCATCACGCTCTTGCGTGGTATCTAGCTTATAGAATGACTGCTCAATAGTTGAAGTTTGGTGCGTTGACTCTACTTTCACCATCAGTGGTGTTTTGGTAATGCGGCTAGCAATCGCTTCAATTTGTTTAGGGAAAGTTGCACTAAACAGCAGCGTTTGGCGTTGCTTCGGTGCCTGCTCGATAACCGCATCTAATGCTTCTTGGAAGCCCATTTCAAGCATGCGGTCCGCTTCGTCTAGTACCAGCGTGTTTAGCTCATCTAGATTGATGCGACCTTTGCTTAGGTGATCAAGAATACGACCAGGCGTACCAACCAAAATGTGCGCACCATGTTCAAGAGAACCAATTTGTGGTCCCATCGGCATACCGCCACACAAAGTCAGTACTTTGATGTTATGAATACCGCGTGCAAGCGTACGGATCTCTTTCGCTACTTGGTCAGCAAGTTCACGGGTTGGACAAAGCACCAATGACTGTACACGAAAACGCTTAACGTTTAGGTTACTTAGCAATGCAAGTGAAAACGTTGCAGTTTTACCTGAGCCCGTTTTCCCCTGACCAATCACATCTTTACCTTCCAATAGCGCAGGCAAGCTCTGAGCTTGAATTGGCGTCATTGTGGTGTAGCCCAATGTGTCTAGTGTGGTCAGTAGTTCGTTTCTCAGTGGCAGGGTTTTAAATGAATCTGTCACAATCTCTTCTCGTCGAAATTGCTATCTGCATAACTATCGCTATTCGTATGTGCCAAGCGTTATGCAGCAAGCTAAAAATGGCTAAATAAAAAAACCGCCTCATACGAAGCGGTTTTCCGTAATCTGGGGATAACCTTAAGGTTATCGTAAACCGTGCAGAAATTCTGCTCGTGTTGCTGGGTTGGATTTAAAGATCCCACCTAGCGCAGTGGTTGTCGTTTCACTGGTTGCATCCATCACACCGCGAGATTTCACGCAGTAATGCGTCGCATCGATAGTCACCGCTACGTCATCTGACTCTAATAATGTCTGTAGAGCAACCAAGATCTGCTGAGTCAAACGCTCTTGTACCTGTGGGCGTTGAGAGAAAAAGCGTACGATGCGGTTAATTTTTGACAAACCAATAATCTTTCCGCGCGGAATATACGCTACTGCCGCCTTACCATCAATAGTAACAAGGTGATGTTCACAAGTACTGGTCAACGTAATATCTTTAACTCTCACCATCTCACTCACATTCATTTTGTTCTCAATGACGGTGATTTTTGGGAAGTTTTGATAGTCCAAACCAGAGAAGATTTCATCGACATACATCTTCGCAATACGATGCGGCGTTTCTTCTAAACTGTCGTCAGTAAGGTCAAGATCAAGTAGAGATAGAATCTCTCTCATATGATATTGAATTTTTTCCTTTTTTTCTTCACGACTGAACTCGCTCGGCACCATAGGTGTCTCGAGTCCACGGCTTTCAAGCGCATCTTTTACTAACTTCGCTGATTCGCTAAGACCTGACATTCCACTTCCTCTTATTACTCCTCGCGGATGGCTGACAAGGATACTCGGATTTGAGGGCAATTACACCCCTATTTTAAGCGTGGGCATTGGTTTGCGGGCGATCCAACGTTACAGCCTTCTTATTGTCGCGCGGAAAGTATGGTAAAGTTAGCCAAAACTAGAAAGACATTAGGATTCATACATGGGTTGCTGTGACGCTCCGGGCTTGATGCCAATCGAAGAAGCGATGGATAAGATGCTATCGCGCATTAAACCGATTCAAACTACCCTACAATTGCCGCTTGCTGAGGCGTTAGGTTATGTTTTAGCCGAAGATATTCTCTCTCCTATTTTCGTGCCACCTTTTGATAACTCTGCAATGGATGGCTACGCTGTTCGCATCAACGATCTTGCAGAGTCAAACACCCTGCCTCTTGCTGGTAAATCTTTTGCCGGACAACCGTTTGAAGGTGAATGGGCGCAAGGTACGTGCGTGCGTATCATGACGGGAGCAAAAATCCCTGAAGGTTGTGATGCGGTTATCATGCAAGAAAATACCCAGGTCACCGAGCAAGGTATTTTATTTCTGCAAGAAGAAGTCAAACCTCAGAGCAATATTCGCCCAACCGGTGATGACATTAAGCAAGGTGATATTGTACTGCCTAAAGGCGCTCGCCTGTCTCCGCGCGATATCCCGATGATTGCGTCACTTGGCGTCAGCCATGTTGTGGTGGTACGTAAACCAAAAGTTGCCTTCTTCTCGACTGGTGACGAGCTTAAGCCTCTTGGTGAACCGCTGGCTGATGGTCAAATTTACGACAGCAACCGCTATGGCATTAAGCCATTGATCGAGAACTTCGGTTGTGAGCCGATTGACCTAGGCATTATTCCAGATTGCCCACAAACACTGAAAGAGACATTTGAACAAGCGCAAATGCTTGCCGATGTGGTAGTGACATCTGGTGGCGTAAGTGTTGGTGAAGCTGACTACACCAAAGATATTCTTGAAGAACTTGGTGAAATCGGCTTTTGGAAACTGGCGATTAAACCGGGTAAACCTTTTGCATTTGGTAAGCTCTCTACCGCTTGGTTCTGTGGACTGCCAGGCAACCCGGTTTCTGCGGTACTGACCATGTATGTTTTAGTGCAGCCAATGCTTGCCAAACTTGCAGGTCATACGGAATGGAAAGCGCCAGAATCGATTCCAGCCACAACCAAAACCGCGTTCAAAAAAGCGCCGGGACGTACCGATTACCAACGTGGTATCTACTCGTTAGAAGATGGCAAATTTGTGGTTGAAACCACAGGTAACCAAAGCTCTGGCGCCTTCCGTTCTATGAGCCTAGCTAACTGTTTCGTGGTTCTAGAGCGTGAACGTGGTCGCGTAGAAGTTGGCGAAACTGTCCAAATTCAACTGTTTAATTCGACGTTGTACTAGGAGCGCTGGTGGAGATCTTATCTGATCAAGAAATGCTAAGGTACAACCGTCAGATTGTACTCAAGCAGTTTGATTTCGAAGGACAAGAAGCGTTAAAGCAAGCCTCTATTTTGATTCTTGGCGCTGGTGGTCTCGGTTGTGCATCGAGCCAGTACCTCGCGACTGCTGGTATTGGTAAATTGACGCTTATTGATGATGATATCGTAGAGTTATCGAACTTGCAGCGTCAGGTACTTCATCATGATGCGGATATTGGCAAAAAGAAAGTTCAATCAGCTGCAGAGTCATTAAAACTGCTTAATCCATTTATTCAAGTGGATGCTATTGATAGACGCTTAAATGATGACGAACTCCGTGTATTGATTGAAGCGCACACTTTGGTACTCGATGCTTCAGATAACGTTGATACCCGTAATCAACTCAACCGCTTATGTTACCAAAGTAAAACACCATTGGTTTCCGGTGCAGCGATTCGTATGGAAGGTCAAATTAGCGTATTTACCTACCAAGATGAAAACGCCCCTTGCTATCAATGTTTGAGTAGCCTATTTGGTGGCGGTGCGTTAAGTTGCGTTGAAGCGGGAGTAATGGCACCTGTCGTTGGCATCATCGGCGCAATGCAGGCGATGGAAGCAATTAAGGTGATTGCCAACTACGGTACACCTAAACAAGGCAAAATTTTGATCCTCGATGCGATGACAATGTCATGGCGTGACATGGGATTAATGAAGATGCCGAACTGCTCAGTATGTGGCTAAGTAATCCGTTTGATTAGATTCAAGCAAAGGCGATAAGGAGAAAGGCAAGGAATGAATAACCCGAAAATTTTTCTTATCGCTTTTTTGTTTGCTTGTCTAATGCTAACCAGTGTATTACTTCTAAAGCCTAAGCAGACAACACAGACCATCCAAGCCACTGTAACCTCGCAGACTTTAACTCAGTCGCTCGATGGTCATCGACGCTACCTTAACGTCATTACGTCTGAACAAAGCTCAATGCTGGTCACCTCTCCAGCTCAAACCGATTGTCCGCAAGGGTCCACTGTCGAACTCGATGTAGAAAGTACATTATTGCAACGTGATAAAAGCTATCGCTTTAAAGCGTGTTATCCCAAACAGCCAAACCAATAAAAGTGACATTGTCACTACATTTTTATCTTAACGATAAACACACCATAAAGGACTGTTATGTTTCCACTCATCACCGCCGAACAATTAGCTCAGCTGAAAGAGCAAAATGCGCAAGTTGTCATCCTTGATGCAAGTATTGAATTCCAAATACCAGCAGAAGGTGAGAAAGATAAAATAAACAAAATTCCTGGCGCACTGCGCTTTGACTACGACAAAGTATTCTGCGACCAAAATTCACCACTGCCTCATATGATGCCAACGCAAGCACATTTTAATCAACAAGCTCGCGCATTGGGCTTAAACAATGAGTCGACGATCGTGGTTTACGATAACAGCGGTACATTAGCCGCGCCGCGCGCATGGTGGATGTTCAAAACAATGGGACATAACCAAGTGGTTATTCTTGATGGTGGGCTACCAGCGTGGAAAGAGGCGGGTTTTGCCACCACAACGGAATACGCCGAGGCAAACGAAATTGGGGATTTCAAGGGTCAACTCAGCCCAAGCGGCTTTTTGACCGCAGAGCAAGTACTCGCAGAGATTGATAACAGCCAAAGCTTGACGGTTGATGCTCGCTCAAAAGCGCGCTTTAACAAAGAAGTCCCTGAGCCGCGCCAAGGTGTGCGCAGCGGTCATATTCCTAATTCTATTTGTCTACCGTTTTCCGAGCTCATTCAAGGCACTCGAATTAAGAGCGCTGAACAGCTACAACCCATTATTGAGTCTGCGCTTGGGGATAAAAATAAGCAGTTTATTTTTAGCTGTGGTTCAGGCGTGACTGCCGCTATCTTATTGCTTGCGGCGTATATTTGCGGCTATCAGAAATTATCCGTTTATGATGGTTCTTGGACTGAATGGGGACAACGCGTCGATCTCCCGATCGAATAAGCTTCATAGCTAAATTGCTTCGTTCTCATATAGCAAAAACCCCAGCATAAGCCTGGGGTTCTTTAGTTAAAAGCTGCAGCAATTATTACTGCTTATTGTCGGCAATTTGTTCATCTAGGTTTAGTACTGTCAATGCATTACTTACGCTGGTTGCAATCACGTCAATCGCTCCGGTTCGCAGTGCTCCAAGCAATGCTAGCGGTTTACTATTTTCAGCCGCTATCGCGATCACTTCGGAAATCGATTTAAACTCATCAATGCCCAAGCCAATCACACGGTCGCTCATTACCGTTGATGCGGCTACGCCACGAATGTCAAAAAAGTCATAACCGGCAAAATCACCCACTACCCCTTGTAACATGCGCGACTGAACAACTTCGTCAGCGGTAAACCAACCTAGGTCCACCATGTAACTGTTCTCACTCATATCACCGATACCAATTAGTGCAACATCAGCTTTTCGAGCTAAGTCTAATGTTTGCTTAACCGTCGCGTTTTGCATAAACGCAAGTTTCTGTTCGCGGTTTTCCGCGTACGCTGGCGCGTAAAGCGTTTCAGAACTGCCGCCATAACTTTTCGCAAATTGGCGACAAATGTGGTCAGCATTAAACATACCGCCTCGTGGGTGAATACCACCGATACCACAAACAAATTTGACATCTTTCTGTGGAATAACGCCAACATGATGAGCCACTGCCGACACGTTTCTCCCCTGCCCAACCGTCATTACCGTGCCATTTTGTAGTGTACTCGCAAGGTACTTTGATACTAAACCTGCCACTTGAAGTCGTTGTTGCTCTTCACTTGGCTGATCTAAAGCCACCAATGCACGCTTAACACCAAAACGATCTATTAAACGTTGTTCAATTTTGGCGCTAAATACCGGGTGATATTTCACAGTAATTTCGACAATGCCTTCATCGCGAGCTTGCTTAAGTAGTCGTCCTACTTTGGCTCGAGAAATAGAAAACTTCTTTGAGATCTCTTCTTGTGTCGCACCATCTTGATAGTAAGCCACCGAGATTTCGGTAAGCAGGTCGGTGCTATCTAAGGAACTCTCTTGGTTGATGTTCGCCATAAATTCTAAATACTCATAATGGATAAGCGGAATTGTACAAAAAACTGAGCATCCGCTCATTGACTTAGCATATGTTACAAATCCATTTTAACCTTACTTTTGCTCACAGCAATAACACTTGCTCACAACTTTAATTTTATGTGATAACTCTCTCCTATCCCTTGCCGGGAAAAGGCAAACGTTTAAATGGATATGGCGAATTTAAAGGACAAAATATTCTTGATTGATGTCACCTAATTCACCACTAGAGAATTGACTTTATCTGTCGTTAGGATAAATATGGATACATCATTTACTCATCGAAAGATCAAATGCTCACAACAAATGTGATTTCGATAGAAAGATTTCTGCTAATGATTAACCTCGGTCTATTTTTACCCGTGAACTAATCATTAGCTCGCTTGCAAATGTCAGGGCTAACCCAAGATTGAGCACTGACTAAGAAATAGGATGATCGATTATGAGCAATAAATTAGAGCAACTTCGTAAGTTAACCACTGTTGTTGCTGATACTGGTGAGATTGACGCAATCAAAAAATACCAGCCAGAAGATGCCACTACCAACCCGTCTCTTATCCTGAAAGCGGCTCAAATCGAAGAGTACGCCCCTCTAATCGACGCTTCAATCGAATACGCGAAGGCACAAAGCAGCGATAAAGCACAACAAATTCAAGACACTTGTGACATGCTTGCTGTGAACATTGGTAAAGAAATCCTGACGACTATCCCAGGTCGCATCTCTACAGAAGTAGATGCGCGTCTATCTTACGACATGGAAGGCAGCGTAGCGAAAGCGCGCCAATTAGTGAAGATGTACAATGATGCGGGCATCACTAACGATCGCATCCTGATTAAACTAGCATCAACTTGGGAAGGTATCCGCGCGGCAGAAATCCTAGAGAAAGAAGGCATCAACTGTAACCTAACGCTACTATTTTCATTCGCTCAAGCACGCGCTTGTGCTGAAGCTGGCGTATTCCTAATTTCTCCTTTCGTTGGCCGCATCATGGACTGGTACAAAGCGAAAGAAGGTCGTGATTTCGAAGCGCAAGAAGATCCAGGCGTACTTTCTGTAACCACTATCTACAACTACTACAAAGAATACGGCTACAACACGGTAGTAATGGGTGCAAGTTTCCGTAACATCGGTGAGATTCTTGAACTTGCTGGTTGTGACCGCCTAACTATCGCGCCTGCACTTCTTGCTGAGCTAGAAGCGGCTGACGGCGAAGTGGTTGAGAAACTGATTGACTCTAAAGGCGCATCTGAGCGTCCAGCAGTAATGACTCACGCTGAGTTCCTATGGGAACACAACCAAGATGCAATGGCGGTTGAAAAACTGGCAGAAGGCATCCGCAACTTCGCGGTAGACCAAGGCAAACTTGAAGAGATGATCGCAGCTAAGCTGTAATCCAACGAATAAAATAAGGGGAACGTTTGCGTTCCCCTCTTCTTTTCCCTATTTAGAAATTAACTCTATCTGGTATTTATTATGGATCGTAAACATTTAGCTAATGCAATCCGTGCGCTAAGCATGGACGGTGTACAACAAGCAAACTCTGGTCACCCAGGAGCACCTATGGGTATGGCGGACATCGCTGAAGTTCTTTGGCGTTCTCATCTAAACCATAACCCAGCGAACCCAGAATGGGCTGATCGCGACCGTTTTGTACTGTCTAACGGTCACGGCTCAATGCTAATTTACTCTCTACTACACCTAAGTGGTTACGAGCTATCTATTGATGATCTGAAAAACTTCCGCCAATTGCACTCTAAGACGCCAGGTCACCCTGAGTACGGTTACGCACCAGGTATCGAAACAACCACGGGTCCACTAGGTCAAGGCATCACCAACGCGGTTGGTATGGCAATGGCTGAAAAAGCACTGGCTGCTCAGTTCAATAAAGAAGGTCACGACATTGTTGACCACCACACTTACGTGTTCATGGGTGACGGCTGTCTAATGGAAGGTATCTCGCACGAGGCATGTTCTCTAGCAGGTACACTTGGTCTTGGTAAGCTGATCGCATTCTGGGATGACAACGGTATCTCTATCGATGGTCACGTAGAAGGCTGGTTCTCAGATGATACACCGAAACGCTTTGAAGCGTACGGCTGGCACGTAATCCCAGCGGTGGATGGTCACGATGCAGAAGCGATCAATGCTGCCATCATCGCAGCAAAAGCTGACCCACGCCCAACACTAATCTGTACCAAAACCATCATCGGTTTTGGCTCGCCAAACAAATCAGGCTCACACGACTGCCACGGCGCACCACTAGGTGCAGAAGAAATCGCAGCAGCGCGTGAATTCCTTGGTTGGGAACACCCTGCATTTGAAATCCCTGCTGACGTGTACGCGCAGTGGGATGCAAAAGCGGCAGGCGCAGATAAAGAAGCGGCTT
>NZ_JADILO010000014.1 GCF_015278125.1 Vibrio fluminensis | reverse complement strand
ATCCCGATTAGTTTGGGATAGCGAGTTAAAAATATTATGAAAGGTTGAGTGAGTCTCAGCCTTTTATTTTTCTCGTCTGCCTACTCAGTATTACAGCGTTGTTGACGGGCGCTCGAAAACCTCATCACATAGTRTGACTATGCTCAGAGGCTTTTCTCGCTGGTCGCCTAGCTGTAATCCCGATTAGTTTGGGATAGCGAGTTAAAAATATTATGAAAGGTTGAGYGAGTCTCAGCCTTTTATTTTTCTCGTCTRCCTACTCAGWATTACAGCGTTGTTGACGGGCGCTCGAAAACCTCATCGCATAGTGAGACTATGTTCAGAGGCTTTTCTCGCTGGTCGCCTAGCTGTAATCCCTATTAGTTTGGGATAGCGAGTTAAAAATATTATGAAAGGTTGAGCGAGTCTCAGCCTTTTATTTTGTCTCGTCTGCCTACTCAGAATTACAGCGTTGTTAATGGCGCAGTGGTTTTGGCTAGTCGAGATAAATGCCTTATCGAGGGTTGAGCGAGTCTCAACCCTTTTTGTTTTTGGTGTAGAATAGCCGTAATTGCTTTTTTCGATGTCTAGGATCATGGACTCATTATACGCTCTCTTTACTCACTCAATTAATCAGCTCAAGCCGCAGAGGTTGCGACTCGCACTCAGTGGTGGCGTCGATTCTCGTGTACTGCTCGATTTGCTCAGTCGCTATAAACAGCAGCATGCAATCCCTTGTTTGGCAGTCCATGTCCATCATGGATTGAGCAGTAATGCGGATAATTGGGCTGATTTATGCCGCGACTGGTGTCAGCAATCAGGGGTAGAGTTGGTGATTGAACGCGTTCAGTTGGATTTAGCTGGGCGCAGTATTGAAGAGAGTGCGCGTGAAGCTCGCTATCAAGCGCTTGCTAAGCATCTGCAACAGGGCGATGTGATGCTCACAGGGCAACATAGTGATGATCAACTCGAAACCTTTTTGCTGGCGTTAAAACGTGGCAGTGGTCCTAGAGGTTTATCGGCAATGGCAAAGCAAATGCCGTTTGCCAATTCAACCATACTGCGTCCCTTGTTGACTGCATCGAGGCAACAAATAGAGCAATATGCGACGGAGCATCAGCTCACTTGGGTTGAAGATGAAAGCAATCAAGACATTCGCTTTGATCGCAATTTCATACGTCATCAAGTTGCGCCTATTTTGCAACAGCGTTGGCCGCATTTTGCCAGTTCGGTGCAGCGTAGCAGTGAGTTATGCGCAGAGCAAGAAGCGCTGCTTGAAGAGTTGCTCAGCGAGAAACTGAACCAAGTCATGATGGCTGACAACAGTTTATCGATAACGCAGTTAGCAAAACTGAGTGAGCGAGTTCGTGGCCAGTTGATTCGTATGTGGCTCGCCGCGTTAGGGCAGAAGATGCCGAGTCGCGACCATCTTGGCAAAATATGGCAACAAGTGGCACTGGCGCGTGAAGATGCCAATCCGATTCTTAACTTATCGGCTGGGCAGATCCGACGTTCAGGCAGTTTTTTATACTGGGTTGAGGCAGTGAAGGATATTTCTACGTGGCAGCAGAATATCGCTTTGCAACAAGTTCTCGAGTTACCAGAACAGTTGGGAACTCTGCAAATCACTCGCAACACATCAGGGCCGTTATCCCAAGCGGCACTGAGTCAGGCGCCACTGCGAGTGATGTTCAACCCGGAAGGGTTGAGCGCTCATCCTGTCGGGCGAGGCCATAGCCGTAAACTGAAAAAACTGTTTCAAGAGTTTGGCGTACCAAGTTGGCAGCGACGCCGGATGCCAATATTACTTTGCGGTGAGCAGGTAGTCGCAATTGCAGATTTATTTATTGATCAGCGTTTTGTGGGGCAAGATTGTGAACTTGTCTGGGACAAGCGCACTGAAGTTATGTGACAATTTTATTGAGCAATTTAAAACAATAAAATTAGAAACATAAGGAAGAACAATGAATAAAGTCGCATTTGGACTGGCTATCAGCATGACGATATTAAGCGCGCAAGCGATCGCCGCCGGTGATATTGAAGCGGGCAAAGCGAAAGCAGGTGTGTGCATGGCATGCCATGGCGCTGATGGTATTGCGATGATTCCTGGCTACCCAAATCTGAAAGGACAAAATGAGCAGTACCTTGCCTCCTCGATCAAAGCGTATCAAACCAATCAACGCCAAGGCGGATTATCTGGTGTGATGAAAGCACAAGCGGATTTATTGAGTGATGCCGATATCGCGAATTTAGCTGCATATTATGCAAGTTTAAAGTAACCCGAGACGAAATTAACTGTTTATCGCCCAAGCCTTGTTGCTTGGGCTTTTTATTGCAGTAGCTTTTTGGGATAATGGCACAAACAACGTAAGTTTAAGGGATGAACATGAAAAAGATTGAGGCAATTATTAAGCCTTTTAAATTGGACGATGTGCGTGAAGCTTTAGCAGAAGTTGGCATTACAGGTATGACAGTTTCTGAGGTAAAAGGCTTTGGTCGTCAAAAAGGTCATACTGAGCTTTATCGTGGCGCTGAGTATATGGTCGACTTTTTACCGAAAGTGAAGCTAGAGATCGTCGTCACCGATGAAGTGGCGGATCAATGTGTCGATACTATTATTGAAACAGCCCAAACCGGTAAGATTGGTGATGGTAAAATCTTTATCACTGATGTTGAACGTGTGGTACGTATTCGCACTGGCGAAGAAGACGAAGACGCAATCTAATACCAATCAGCATAAGTCTTTGATCATTCTTGCTGATTAAAATCGCTGATAACGTTGTTGCAGGTTTTGTAATTAGAATAACTAGTTAGCGGCAATCTGCGCCTAGTTCTAAGCGATTTTTCTTGCGCAATTAGCTGACCACTTACTTATCCTGATTGGTATAATCCCGACAAAAGAGCCGCAAGGCTCTTTTGTTTTATTCCCCCCTTGCAGCGCCTGCAAACTTAAGGAATTCGAGTACAATAAGGATATTATGTAGGGCAGAGATATCCGAACTATGAAAAAAAGAGAATTGATTGGTTTACCTGTAGTTGCGATTGCAGCAACGGTGATGGCCTATCACTCCATTTTTACCTTGCCTGATTCAGCAAAAGTCTCCACCTTATCTCCTTCAGTGCAAACGCCAGAACTGGCCTGTTATAACAATCCCAAAGCCACAGCGATCGATCACCAAGGCCAGCTTAATGTACTGGTATGGAATATTTATAAGCAAAATCGCACCAATTGGCAGAGCGCGTTAGAATATTTATCGCAAGATAAGCAGTTATTGCTGCTACAAGAAGCGAGCATGACGCCAGAGCTTCGCCAGTGGATTGACCATGGTAAGTGGAGCGGTAATATTGTCGACGCATTCAAAGCGTTTGATACCAAAGCTGGGGTACTCAATCTCGCGCATGAGTTGCCCCAAAAAGCGTGTGCTTACACCGAAATGGAACCTTGGTTGAGATTGCCTAAATCGGCGATATACGCAACCTACCCGCTATCCAGCGGGCAAAGCTTAGCGGTAGTGAATATCCATGCGATTAACTTTACTTATGGTACGGAAGAGTATCATCGTCAGTTAGGTTCGCTCGCGACAGTGTTGGCAAAACATAGCGGACCAATGATTATCGCAGGCGACTTTAACAGCTGGAGTGAGGAGCGTTTGCGAGTGATGAAATCACTGCTGGAGAAGCTGAAAGTCAAAGAGGCGACTTATCAGCCAGACCATCGCAAGCAGTTCATCAATGGCTTGCCACTTGATCACTTGTTCTATCGTGGTCTAGTACTGGAAAAAGCAAAGGCGCCAACAAGTGACGCCTCTGATCATAATCCTATCGAAGTATATTTCCGTTTACCGTAGGGCTTTAGAATATTGCGATGTAAAGCGCCCAAGCAAAGAAGTAAATAAACCAAGGCAGGGCAGAGATCACCAGCGCTTGACCGCGCTCGAACTCTGTCCATGTTCCGACCGCCGCGTAACCAAGCGCAATATACCAAGGCATGAGCAGTGGAAGTGCGTTCGCAAACTCAAACCAATCACTGGTCATAGGCAGCTTAAGTAGACCGTTGAGGCTATTCAAGTCGGCAGCATAACTCATGACCTGACCGTGCTTTAATAGCACGCTGACATAGCTGGCAAAGTCACCGACTACCGCTGGGAAGATAATCACACAACTGGCGGCGAACCACTTCCAAAATCCATGTTGGTGTTGGCTCGGTTTGGTGGCAAAAAAGAGCCAGAAAGCCAACAGCATGATAGTGGTAAAGCGGCCAAGAATATCTAAGATGATCTCCGTTGCCATTAAGGTGTTCGCATCAAGCAAAGCGATTTGCTCTGGACTCACTTGTTGCAACTGTGGGATCAGTCCTTGCTTTAGCCAAGCAAAATCGACCATGTCAAAGTACGCGCCCCAAAACAGGAACGGGGTAACCAACAAGACGATAAAGGGTTGCCAGCCCCACATGCCGCGTTGATGAAGGGCAAGGAAACACGCACTAGGCGAGCGGAAAATATCGACTAGCATGGTTAACGGGTTGCTTGATGGCGTCATACACTTACCTTCGTCACATCAACATACAGTTTGAGTTTTTGACCGGGTTGTAGGTACTTTTTCTTCTGTAAGTTGTTCCATTTCACCACGTCTTGGCTTTTCACTTTAAACTTATTCGCGATGCCGCTGACTGTGTCGCCACTGCGGACACTATAGAAAACCGTACGGATGATGGCGCCATCAGAACTGTTTTTCCAAATCACCAGTTTTTGACCGACACGCAGAGTATCGCGAGGTCCCATGCCATTCCATTTCGCCAGTGAGGTGTGTGACACTTTATTGGCTTTTGCGATGCTCCACAAGCTGTCGCCGCTCGCAACGGTATGGGTAAGTTTGTATTTACCGCGTGCAGTGGATTGAGTTTTCGCCAAGCGGTTAGCCGCGCTCAATGAATACGCTTTGTCATCTTTTGTCGATACCGGAATAAGCAGATGCTGACCGATACGGATATTGTTGTTACTCATGTTGTTGGCGTTGCGAATAACTTTGCTCGTAGTGTTGTACTTGCGAGCTAATACGCTAATCGTATCGCCGGACTTCACTTTGTAGCGAACAACTTGCATGCCTTTACCGCGATTAGCAGTAAGTTCGGTTTTGAACTTTTTGACAGAATCAATTGGTAGTAGTAATTGATTTGGTCCATCGGGTGCTGTCGCCCATTGGTTGTAGGCAGGGTTTAATCCTTGCAACTCACGTACTGAAATGCCCGCGTAGTTCGCTGCGATAGCCAGATCCAGTTGCTCTTTAGGTTGAACGGTCTCAACCACTTGTTTGTTGGCAATCTGTGGGATCTCAATGCCGTATTTCTCTTGGTTGGCAACGATATCTGCTAGTGCGAGTAGTTTTGGCACATAGCTGCTGGTTTCTTTTGGTAAGTCTAATGAGAAGAAGTCGATTGGTTTACCTAACTTCTTGTTCTTACGGATTGCGCTTGAAACGCGACCGCCGCCGCTGTTGTAGGCCGCAATCGCATGTGACCAGTTACCGTCAAAGCGTTTATTTAGGTCGGTTAAGAAGTCCAATGCTGCGTCAGTGGCTGCCGGTACATCACGACGACCGTCATACCAGAAATCTTGCTCAAGCCCGTACATTTTTCCGGTAGATGGCACAAATTGCCACAGACCAGCTGCGCTGCCGTGTGAGTAGGCAAAGGCATCAAATGAACTTTCAACTACTGGCAGTAGTGCTAACTCAAGCGGTAAGCCACGTTGTTCGATCTTTTCAGTGATTAAGTAGAGAAAAGGTTCTGCGCGTTGAGAAACGGTTTTGAGGTGGCTTGGATGTTTTAGATACCAAGTGCGGTAGTAATCCACTTTTTTCTGATCTGGGATTGGCATCTCTAGCTGCATTGCAATGCGTTTCCACACATCTTGCTGCGACTGAGGAGTGACCACAGGAGCTGCAACTACTTCAGGTTCTACAGGTGTAGTCACCGATGATGCTGGAGCTACTGTAACAGTAGAACTTTTGTCTGATGTAGTCTGCGCATCAGATTTTTCAGTAGTAGGCTGGGTGGTTTGGCAACCGGCTAAAAGCAGTAGCGTCACCCAGCTGTATTTAAATCGCATGGTACAGCCCTTTTAAAAAATGGCTGCTGATAATACTTGCGACTTTGGTTAGATGACAAGCAAGAAAACGTTAAAATTCGTTCTTCCACTCACGTAATGCTGTAAAAATTGAGATAGGATCCATTTGGGCCGTTCGGTTGCTCACTGATTTTATGACACTCGGTTCATCAGCGCGTAAAAATGGATTGATCCACTTTTCACGGCGTATTGTCGTAGGCAACGTGGGTTTATTTTGCGCACGCAGACGGTTTACTTCTTCGCGGTATTTCTTTAGCTGCTCGTTATCTGGTTCTACTGCCAACGCAAACGCGATGTTACTCGCGGTATACTCATGTGCTGCGAAGACTTCGGTCTCTTCTGGCAATGAAACTAATTTTTGCAGTGATTGATACATTTGCTCCATAGTGCCTTCAAATACACGTCCACAGCCTGCTGAGAACAGTGTGTCGCCACAGAACAGCTTGCCATCGCCCACGTAGCCGATATGACCTAAAGTGTGACCTTCTAGACCTATCACCATAAACACTTCGTCAAATAGGTTAATTTGATCGCCAGCGCTGACTGGATGGGTTAGGGTAGGGACTGGTTCATCCGCCGGACCGACCACATCAATCTCAGGAAATTGGCGAACTAACTCTGGAATGCCACCAATGTGATCGTTGTGGTGATGAGTAATTAAGATTGCTTCTAAAGTTAACTCATGTTCTCGGAGGTAAGCCAACACAGGCGCGGCATCACCTGGGTCGACAACGGCACAACGGCGATCGCTATTTTCAATCAGCCAGATGTAATTGTCGTTAAATGCAGGTATGCTTTTGATATCTAACATGGTTGGGTCTCCATACATCAAAGTGAGCTAGCTATGAAACCAGCACGCAGTGAAAAAAAGCTTCAGCAGCCCCATTCTTGGGCGCAATTGAAAAACGGTCAGTGGGTTAACGAATCTATCCAAACTCGGCTTGATGAATGGTGTCCAAAGCTATTTGGTTACCATATGCTAAAACTGGGCGGTTTAAGCTGCGAGCTCACTAGCTGTAACTGCAATATTCAACACCAAGTTAATCTAGATATCCACAATCCTTTGCATAATGTGATTGCAGATGGTTACGATTTGCCCTTTCTTGAGAAAAGTTTCGATGTCGTCATTCTTGCTCATCAGCTCGATTACTGCAATGACCCACATCGCATGTTGCGTGAAGTAGATAGAGTGATGATAGATGATGGTTACATAATCATCACTGGGTTTAATCCGATAAGCTTGACTGGTCTTGCGAGTTTAATGCCATGGCGTAAAAACAATTTGCCATGGAGTGGACGGATGTTCACACCAAATCGAGTAAAAGATTGGCTAGGTATTTTGAATTATCAGGTGATTGAGTGCGATCGCTATGGACTGTTTCCGATGCAGCGCTACCGCACAATGTGGACTTGGTTAGAAAATGGTATTGGTGATTGGGCGGCACCATTTGGTAGTTTGTATTATATCGTGGCGCGTAAAAGAACCTACCCACTAAAGCCAATCAAACCGCACTGGAAGTTAAAACGAAAATTGACGCCAATTGGCGTCAATTACAAGGTGTCATCGAAGTAGAACAGATGGTTAATTAGGAATGTAGCCAACATCTTCATCGGTTGGATTTTCTGCCGCTGTTCGTGCAAGTTCATCACACATTTCGTTTTCGCGATGTCCTGCGTGTCCTTTTACCCAGCGCCAATCTATTTGGTGACGTTCTGTTTCTTTGTCCAACGCCTGCCAAAGGTCAGCGTTTTTTACCGGTTTCTTATCTGCCGTTTTCCAGCCACGTTTTTTCCAGTTGTGGATCCATTGAGTGATGCCTTGGCGAACGTACTGACTGTCGGTGGTAAGAATGACATTACATGGCTCTTTTAAAGCTTTTAACGCAACAATGGTCGCCATCATTTCCATGCGGTTGTTGGTTGTAAGGGTGTAGCCCTTGGCTAAGGTTTTTTCATTCTGCTTATAACGCAGTACGATGCCATAACCACCGGGGCCAGGATTGCCTAAGCAAGAACCATCTGTGAAAATTTCCACTTGTTTCGTCATGATTTGATACTATAAGAGCTTGCACATATTTACTCATAGTCTGACACATAGTTTGTAATGAATACCAGTAACAATTCTAATCAGCATCGTATCGTGGTACTCGATACCGAAACCACGGGTATGAACCAAGAGGGGGGTCCACACTACCTTGGGCATCGCATTGTCGAAATCGGTGCGGTAGAGATCATCAACCGCAAACTGACCGGTCGACATTTCCACGTCTATATTAAACCTGACCGTGAAATTCAGGCGGAGGCGATTGGAGTTCACGGTATTACCGATGAATTTTTGCGTGATAAGCCGCAATACAGTGAAGTACACCAAGAGTTTCTCGACTTTATTAAAGGCGCTGAGCTGGTGGCACACAATGCGCCCTTCGACGTCGGTTTTATGGACTATGAGTTTGATAAACTCGATCCGCAGATTGGAAAGACCGAACAATATTGTCAGGTGACCGATACCCTTGCCATGGCGAAGAAAATCTTCCCTGGCAAGCGAAATAACCTCGATGTCTTGTGTGATCGCTATGGAATAGATAACTCACATCGAACTCTTCACGGGGCATTGCTCGATGCGGAGATCCTGGCTGACGTCTACCTGCTAATGACTGGTGGACAAACCTCACTGCAATTTAATGCTGGAAGTAACAGCGAAGGTGTGGGAGGCGAGTCAATAAAACGGGTTTCTACTGAGCGAAAAGCACTAAAGGTTTTACGTGCAAGTGCCGATGAAGTAGATGCACATAATGGTCGTTTAGATATCGTTGAGAAAAGCGGAAGCTGCCTTTGGCGTCAATAGGAGAAAAGATGTTGAGGATCGGGTTTGCCTTAATCGGGCTTTTAGTCACTACATTCTGTTTTGCCGCTCAGCATCCATCAGTACCCGAGAGCTCAATGTCACTGCTCGACAATCGTTTCCGGGTCGATCCGACAATTAAGCAGATTACCTTTGTTGTTTATCGCGCAGAGAACTCAAAAGCGGTCGTGTTGGTTCGTCCCGATGGGCGTAAATACTACTCGCATCGCCACCCAGAGAATGTACGCTGGTACCAAGAATCCGCGATGGATATTATCTCTATCGATAATCCGATGTCTGGCCCTTGGCAAGCGGTGGGGCAAGTAACGCCTAAAAACAAAATTAAACTGATTTCACATCTTGAACTTGCGTCAGACGTCATGCCAGAACGCTTGTACCAAGGTGAAGAGTTAAAGTTCACCGCTCAACTCACCGCAGATGGTAAACCATTGCTACTGAGAGATTTTCTCGATCGAGTAAAACTTAAAGTTACTTTTACTAAATATGTTGAGAATGAGGCTTCTTTGATCAAAGAGGCGCGTCCAGTTCCCGTCGATATTGGTGAGTTTTTCGATGATGGCACTGGGTTGGATGAAAAAGCCGGCGATGGTGTATTTACTGTGAAGTTACCAATTTCGGCAGCTCCGGGTAAATATCGCGTGCGAATTACCTCGGGGAATGGTGTCTTTCTACGCGCGCAAGAACAAGAAGTCTTAGTCTATCCAAATCCCCTAGAGGTGACCTTTATTCAGTCTCGCAAAGCTGATCAGCAACATCAGGTGGTTTTCGCTGGTGAGCAAGGAATGATTAAGCCGGGGAGCTTAGCGGCGCATATTGAATATATTGATGCACAAGACGGCATACTCGCGGTTGAAGGTAGTTCGGCATCTAGCGATGCAATGGACTTAACTCTTGAGCTGCCTAACTCTCAACAAGTTGGTGAGTATTCGTGGGATGGCATTGCGTATGCGACTGAATTAGGCTCTGAGCGTGAATTAATGCTTCCGATAACGACGCAAAGCTTTAGTGTCGTCAAAGATATCGACTTGGCGGAAACAAGGCGTTTGCAGGAGTTAGAGCGGATACAACAAGAAAAATTGTTGCAAGAGCGTCTTATTAAAGAAGCTCGAGAGGCTCAGCGTAAGAAAAGTATGATTTTCATCGCTGTTGGCAACGTTGCCGTTGTGATACTGGGCCTGCTCGCATGGTTTATTATGCGCAAACTAAAAGCTAAGCGTGAAGCTATTCCTGAGATGCAATTGGAAATGCCGAAGAAATAACTGAAATAATATAAACCTAGATTCAATACCATTAAGGGCTGCAAATGCAGCCCTTAATGTTTTTTAGAACCGTCGATAGAGATTAGGCAACTTCATCCATGCTCATTGGTTGGAGAGGCTTCGCTGCAAGCTCTTGTGGTTCAAAGTCATCGACATTAATGACATAGAGACGCTGTTTTTCTGCCTCGATGAGCAGCTGCGCTTCTGCTTGCTCGATAACGCCCAGAGCTAAACCTTGCTCAGCCACTTTATCTAGCATTAGGAATGGCTTGCGTTTACCTTGTGCTTGGCACACCTTATCAAAGACTGGCTCTGCCTCTAAGATAATCTTCAGTGCCTGCTCAATACGTCCGGCAGGATTAAACTCGCTGGCTGTGAGGTACTGATTACGACCGAGTCGAGAGCGAGTTTCACTTGGCGTTTGTAGCAGTTGCGCGACTTGGCTATCCAACTTATCACTTGGTGCTTTACGGGTACGCCCTAGTGGCATGACGATAAATTTCAGTAGTGTCGCAACCGCGCGATTTGGGAAATTAGCCAACAGTCCTTCAATGGCTTGTTCAGTTTGATACAAGCTATCTTGCATTCCCCAATGCACCAGAGGTAAGTCTTGCGCATTACGCCCTTCAATATCGAAACGCTTCAATGTAGCTGAGCCTAGATATAGCTGGCTCAAAACATCACCAAGGCGCGCAGAAAGGCGTTCTTTGCGTTTTAGTGAGCCACCGAGTACCGCCATCGAAATATCTGACAATAGGGCGATATTGGCGCTGTAGCGATTCAATTGTTGATAGTAGCGCTGAGTTTCATCATTAACAGGTGCAGTAGAGAAACGACCATCGGTTAGGCCAAGCCAGAAGCTACGAATAAAGTTGCTCATAGTAAAGCTGACGTGACCGGCAAGGGCTGAATCAAACTTTTCTAACGCATCACTCTGTTCCGAGTAAGCGGCTTCCATTTCGTTGAGTACATATGGGTGACAGCGAATGGCCCCTTGACCAAAGATGATCATTGAACGAGTCAGAATGTTTGCCCCTTCAACCGTCACGGCGATGGGTGCGCCTTGATACCCGCGTGCTAAGAAGTTTGATGGACCCATACAGATCCCTTTACCGCCAACGATATCCATCGCATCGATAATGCTCGCTTGGCCTCGGTGGGTACAATGATATTTTACGATCGCCGAGATCACGGAAGGTTTCTCACCTAAATCAATACCCGCGACAGTCAGTTCACTGGCTGCATCCATGACATACGCATTACCGGCTAAACGAGCGAGCGGCTCTTCCACGCCTTCCATATGGCCAATCGGTTGTTTAAATTGGCGACGGATACGTGCATAAGCGCCAGTCGCGAGTGCAGCGGTTTTGATGCCACCAGTTGAATTGGATGGCAAGGTAATGCCACGACCGACCGACAGACATTCAACCAGCATGCGCCAGCCTTGACCCGCCATTTTTTGACCACCGATGATGAAATCAATCGGTACAAAGAGATCATTGGCTCGCGTCGGACCATTTTGGAAAGGAACGTTAAGTGGGAAGTGACGATGGCCAATCTCAACGCCTTTGAGATCCGTTGGGATCAGCGCACAAGTTATGCCTAAATCTTGCTGATTTCCCAATAAACCGTCAGGATCGCGTAGCTTGAATGCCAAACCAAGCACTGTAGCAACAGGGGCTAGGGTGATGTAACGCTTGTTCCAAGTCAGGCGCATACCCAAGACTTTTTCACCTTGCCAGTCACCGTAACAAACGACACCGTAATCCGGAATGGCACCGGCATCAGACCCCGCTTCTGGGCTGGTGAGGGCAAAGCACGGGATTTCTTTACCTTGAGCAAGGCGTGGTAAGTAATAATCTTTTTGCTCAGTGGTGCCGTAGTGTTGCAGTAATTCACCAGGGCCGAGCGAGTTCGGTACACCGACGGTTGAAGAGAGTACACCAGAAACACCGGTGAGTTTTTGCAATACCAGTGATTGAGCATAAGCAGAGAATTCAAGACCGCCATATTTCTTTTTGATGATCATGGCAAAGAATTTGTGGTCTTTAAGGTATTGCCACACTTCTGGTGGCAAGTCAGCAAGTTCGTGTGTAACGTGATAATCACTGACCATAGCACACACTTCCTCCACCGGACCATTGAGGAAAGCTTGCTCTTCAGCACTCAGCTTAGGTGATTTGATTGCATGCAGTTTGTTCCAATCTGGTTTGCCTTTAAATAGTTCAGCCTCCCACCAAACCGTACCAGCATCCAATGCTTCTTTTTCAGTTTGTGACATTGCCGGTAGCACTTTACGAAACAGCGTGAGTGCTTTGCGACTAATCAGTGATTGGCGAATGGATGGTACGGCAAGCACCGCAAGCGCGGCTAAGTAGAGCACCCAAGCGATTGTACCGGCAAAGCCTGATAAGGTGAGTCCCACCATGGTCACTGTCATCGCGGCGACAGAGATCAGTAAAGAGGTGCGATGATAAAGGCAAACACCGAGTACGGTGGCAAAGCCAAGTATAGAGAGCAAGATATCCATATTAAGGTTCCTTTTCAGACTTCGTTTCTATTTATACGTCTGTTTTTTGGTAAGAGGTCTAACCAGTTAAATTGTAATCGAGATATTAAAGAAATGTAAAATCAATAACTGTCTAAAAAGTGATCTAAGTAGAGTAAAAAATCTAAAAATGTGGCGTGATGACGATTTTGTGTACGCCAAAGGTCAAGAATCATTGAAATCTTGTGTACTGGCTATCGACAGTCGTTGTGGTTCAAGTAAACTCAGAAGAGTAAAGGGCGTTTGCCTAATTAACAGAATTCAAGAGAATGCTTATGTACCAGGATTTGATTAAAAGCGAGCTGACAGAAGCCGCTGATGTACTGAACAAGTTCCTAAGTGATGATCACAATATTGCTCAGATTGAAGCTGCGGCAAAGTTGATCGCTGATTCATTTAAGCAAGGTGGTAAAGTGCTATCTTGTGGTAATGGTGGCTCGCACTGTGACGCAATGCACTTTGCCGAAGAGTTAACTGGCCGTTACCGTGAAAACCGCCCTGGTTACCCAGGTATCGCGATTTCTGATCCAAGCCACTTGTCTTGTGTCAGCAACGACTTTGGTTACGACTTTGTTTTCTCTCGTTATGTAGAAGCGGTCGGCGCAAAAGGCGACGTATTGTTTGGTCTGTCGACATCAGGTAACTCTGGCAATATCCTTAATGCGATTGAAGCGGCAAAAGCGAAAGGGATGAAAACCATCGCACTAACAGGCAAAGATGGCGGTAAAATGGCTGGCTGCGCGGATATTGAAATCCGTGTGCCGCATTTTGGCTATGCAGATCGCATTCAAGAGATCCACATCAAGATCATTCATATCGTGATTCAATTGATTGAGAAGGAAATGGAGAAGTAATCTTCATTTCAAACCACACGGTTTAGGTACGCAGTGACTCGGTAATTACTGGCGAGTCGCTGTGAACTAGTTTAAAGGGAGTAAGATAAGCCATGTGTGAATTGCTCGGTATGAGCGCCAATGTTCCAACCGATATCTGCTTTAGTTTTACGGGCTTAATGCAGCGCGGTGGGAATACCGGCCCACATCGTGATGGCTGGGGCATTACCTTTTACGAAGGCAAAGGCTTTCGTACCTTCAAAGATCCCAACCCTAGCTGTAACTCTAAAATTGCAGAGCTCGTGCAAAATTACCCGATTAAAAGTTTAGCGGTGATTAGTCACATTCGTCAGGCCAATCGAGGTGGCGTGAATCTTGAAAATACCCATCCTTTTACTCGTGAACTTTGGGGGCGCTATTGGACGTTTGCCCACAATGGACAGCTAAGTGATTATCAAGACCTCATCACCGGACGCTTTCGTCCAGTTGGGCAAACTGACAGTGAGCTCTCTTTTTGTTGGCTGCTTAAGCAGTTAGAAGAGCGCTATCCAGAGCCTCCACAAGATATGGTCGGGGTATTTCGTTACATCGCTGAATGCTGCGATAGGCTTCGCGAGAAAGGGGTATTCAATATGCTGCTTTCCGATGGTGAATACGTAATGACTTACTGTACCAACCATCTTTACTGGATCACTCGACGCGCACCTTTTGGTAAAGCTTCATTAATTGATGAAGACGTAGAAATCAATTTTCAAGAAGAGACCACGCCCAATGATGTGGTGTCAATTATCGCCACTCAACCACTGACGGACAATGAAACTTGGCACAGAATGAAGCCTGGCGAGTTTGGTATTTTCCATTTCGGCGAGTTGATTGATGGTAATGAAGATGCGCTGGTGGATGTCGCTTTTGCACCGAAAAAGGTTGCCAGCCAAGCGCCGACAGAGCCGTTGGAATAAAGAGCGGGAACGGGCGTTGCCCTATGGAACGCTTTGCTTCGAGATGCGGGAACGGGCTTTGCCCTACGGAACGCTTTGCTTTGAGATGCCGGAACGGGCCTTGCCCTACGGAACGCTTTGCTTCGAGATGCGGGAACGGGCCTTGCCCTACGGAACGCTTTGCTTCGCGATGCGGGAACGGGCTTTGCCCTAAGGAACGCTTTGCTTCGAGATGCGGAAACGGCTTCGCCCTACGGAGCGCTTTGCTTCGGGATGGGGGAACGGGCGTTACCCTACGGAACGCTTTGCTTCGAGATGCGGGAACGGGCCTTGCCCTACGGAGTGCTTTGCTTTGAGATGCCGGAACGGGCCTTGCCCTACGGAACGCTTTGCTTCGGGATGGGGGAACGGGCGTTGCCCTACGGAGTGCTTTGCTTCGAGATGCGGGAACGGGCTTTGCCCTAAGGAACGCTTTGCTTCGAGATGCGGAAACGGCTTCGCCCTACGGAGCGCTTTGCTTCGAGATGTGGGAACGGGCTTTGTCTTACTTAGTGCTTGCCTTAAGTTTGTCATTCCATAGAGCGCGTTAGCGCGAGTAGGGAATCTTGTATTTGTTATTTGAAAACGAGATCCCCAACTCGGTCGTCCCTCCCTCTCGGGGATGACAATGTCTGATTTTTACTCGCCATGACTAAAAACTATTGACTCAACTCGTTCCCTAAAAGACAAAATATCCCGCATCCCGCATCCCGCATCCCGCATCCCGCATCCCGCATCCCGCATCCCGCATCCCGCATCCCGCATCCCGCATCCCGCATCCGTTTTTCGCACCCAACAAAAAAGGCCGATGTTTCCATCGGCCTTTTGCATGTTTTAACACTTAATTAAGCAAATTGTGCTTTTAGGTGCTCAACGATATCTGCCATCGCGACTGCGGTTTTCTCGCCGCTACGACGGTTCTTGTATTCGAAGTTGCCTTCGTCCATGCTGCGGTCGCCAATCACGATAGTGTGAGGGATACCGATCAGTTCCATATCAGAGAACATTACGCCTGGGCGTTCTTTACGGTCATCGAATAGTACTTCGATACCCATTGCAGTCAGTTCAGCGTATAGCTTCTCTGCTGCTTCTTGAACGCGCTCAGATTTGTGCATGTTCATTGGTACGATTGCTACTTGGAAAGGCGCTAGTGCGTCTGGCCAAATGATGCCGTACTTGTCGTTGTTTTGCTCAATAGCAGAAGCAACAACGCGTGATACACCGATACCGTAACAACCCATTTCTAGGATAACGTTTTTACCATTTGAATCTAGAACACCACAGTTCATCGCTTCAGAATAAACATTACCTAGTTGGAAGATGTGACCCACTTCGATACCGCGCTTAAGCATCAATGTACCTTGACCACATGGGCTTGGATCGCCTTCCACTACGTTACGTAGGTCAGCAACTTGACCAAGCTCTACGTCACGACCCCAGTTGATACCGAAGTAGTGTTTGCCGTCGATGTTTGCGCCCGCGCCAAAGTCACTCATTACCGCTACAGAGCGGTCAACGATAAATGGCAGCTCAAGACCAACAGGACCTAGCGAACCTGCACCTGCGCCAATTAGCTCACGCATCTCTTCTTCAGTTGCCATCTCTAGAGGAGCGGCAACTTCAGCTAGGTTCTCAGCTTTGATTTCGTTTAGTTCGTGGTCGCCACGGATGATCAGTGCAACGATTGGTGCATCGATTTCATCAGAAGCTTTAACGAATAGAGTCTTAACAGTTTTTTCGATTGGTAGATCGAACTGCTCAACAAGTTCTGCAATAGTTTTCGCGTTTGGCGTATCAACTAGAGTCATCTCTTGTGTTGGCGCTGCAAGCTCAACCGCAGGAGCAACCGCTTCTGCTTTCTCGATGTTTGCCGCGTAATCAGATTCAGTAGAGAAGGCGATTAGGTCTTCACCACTTTCTGCTAGTACGTGGAACTCTTGAGAGCCGTTACCACCGATAGCGCCTGAGTCTGCTAGTACTGGACGGTACTCAAGACCCATACGGTCAAACGCTTTACAGTAAGCATCGTGCATCGCTTGGTAAGATTTCTCTAGACCCGCTTTGTCGATGTCGAAGCTGTACGCATCCATCATGCAGAATTCACGTGCACGCATTACGCCAAAACGAGGACGACGCTCATCACGGAATTTAGTTTGGATTTGGTACAGGTTCATCGGAAGCTGTTTGTACGAGCTAACTTCATTACGCACAAGCGCAGTGATCACTTCTTCTGCCGTAGGGCTTAGTACAAACGGACGAACGTGGCGGTCAGTAAAGCGAAGCAGTTCAGGACCCATCTTTTCGCTGCGGCCTGTCTCTTCCCATAGTTCAAACGGCTGAACAACGGGCATCAAAGTTTCGATTGCACCTGCATTGTCGATTTCTTGACGAACGATGTTTTCGACTTTACGCAATACACGTAGACCAGTAGGTAGCCAGGTGTAAAGACCTGAAGCCAGCTTACGGATCATACCTGCACGTAGCATGAGCTGGTGGCTCACTACTTCTGCGTCGTTTGGAGTCTCCTTTAGAGTAGAAAGAAGATAATTACTGGTACGCATTAAATTTATCCGTTTATTAAAGTGAAATACTCTGGCCGCATAGGGCTGGAGTATGAAGGTCCCCAGAGGGGAAATTGTTAGCCGCTTATAATATCAGCCAAATCGCTTTGTCAAAAGTGTTCAATCGCAGTAACAGACACTAAGTTATCGTTTACGGTGAATTTAACGTTCAAATTGAATAAATTAACCGCATATTCTTTGTTGTCTGGCTTGTTTTTCTTATACGCAGGACGTGGATCTTGGGCGAGAACTTGCTCAATCACTTGGCGAATTTGCTGGCTATTGGCTTGTTTATCTAAGCTTTCAACTGCCGTAGGCAGAAAACAGACCGGTGTTTTTTCTGGTTCCTCTTCGGCATAGCCGCCATTGGCATCGATGATGGCATCGGTATAAGGAATATAAGGTTTGATATCCACAATTGGGGTGCCATCAACTAAATCCACGCTGCCGAGTTCGAGGTAGAACTGATCGCCTTGCTGGCTAACACCTTTCAACTCTACAGCAGACATGCCGATACCATTGGGGCGAAAGGTTGAACGAGACGCCAGTACGCCAATTCGTTCATTACCTCCTAAGCGAGGAGGACGTACGGTAGGCTTCCACCCAGCGGATAGGTTCTGATCAAACAGGAACAGTAACCAGACATGACTAAATTGTTCGATGCCGCGTACTGCTTCTGCGCAGTTGACGTCACCTTGCAACTTGATTCGGGCAGTGGCTGCCGGGACCAAGCGAGGTTGTCTTGGCACGGCAAACTTTTCTTTATATGGGCTTTGGACAAAACCAATCGGCTCAACGTTATACACAGCGTTATCTCTCACTTAATTCTTGCCACAAGATAGCACAATCACACTAGTCGCACTTCCTCTGTGATATTGCTTTTGTATAGAACGAAATAAATTACTTGATCTGCAGTTGATAATTGTTATCATTTGCTATGTTATAACATTTCAATTTGAGAGGGAGTGATGCAAGAAGGAATTCATCCTGAATACCGCAAAGTGGTGTTCCATGATACCAGTGTCGATAAGTATTTTATTATTGGTTCGACACTAAAAACTGACCGCACAATTGAGTGGCAAGATGGCAAGACTTATCCATATTTCACTTTAGATGTGTCGTCTGAATCGCATCCGTTCTATACCGGTAAGCAACGCGTGATGCAAAAACAGGGTCGAGTATCGAACTTTAACCGTCGCTACAGCCGTTTTAAGGAGTCAAAATGAAAGTCGTAAAGTCACTTAAAAGTGCAAAGAGTCGTCATCCAGATTGCCAAATTGTTAAGCGTCGCGGGCGGTTATACGTCATTTGCAAAACCAATCCACGCTTTAAAGCGGTACAAAAATAGAATACAAATTGGTAGTGATATTTACTGTTTGAATACTTTTTTATTTCTATTATTGACTGTTTGGTTGGTTATTTGTTGGTTAAAAATGCTGCAATATTAAATTATTGTTACATTTTTCATTTGTTTTGCATTCCCTCCTTAAAGTAGGCTGTCTCGGCTTTGTGACATTTCGTTCACATTTGCACAGGAATAACTACAAGGAGGGAACAGATGAGTTCATCTGATTCAATAAGACAACACTCGCCGAAGAAAACTCTTTTTACACGCTTTTTAGATACGGTTGAGTATTTGGGGAATCTATTACCTCACCCAATCACTTTATTTGCTATTTTCTGTGTCGCGATTCTCGTGACATCCGGTATTGCGGGCTATTTCGATGTGTCAGTGGTTGACCCACGACCAGAGGGGGCAAAAGGTCGAGCGGCTGATGGCATGATTCATGTTGTGAGCTTGTTGAATGCAGAAGGTCTGCAACTGATCGTAACCAACCTAGTGAAAAACTTTGTTGGCTTTGCACCATTAGGTACGGTACTGGTAGCGATGTTGGGTGTGGCAATTGCCGAGCATTCAGGGCTACTTTCTGCAGCGATGCGTGGTCTTGTAATGGGCGCATCTAAGCGCATGGTGACCGTCACCGTGGTGTTTGCTGGTATTATTTCCAACACCGCTTCTGAGTTAGGCTATGTTGTTCTTATCCCTCTTGCTGCGATGCTCTTCCACTCACTAGGGCGCCACCCACTTGCTGGTTTGGCTGCTGCTTTTGCGGGTGTATCCGGCGGTTACTCAGCCAACCTACTGATTGGTACCGTTGATCCGTTATTGTCTGGTATTACCGAGACAGCGGCGCAGATGATTGACCCAACATATACCGTTGGACCAGAAGTTAACTGGTACTTCATGTTTGTTTCTACCTTCTTTATCGCGATTACCGGTGCTTTCGTTACTGAGAAGATTGTTGAGCCTAAGCTAGGTAAATATAACGATGAAGAAGCGGCGGAAGATCTGTCACAAGACTCAATGGGTAAGCTAACCGACATTGAGAAAAAAGGTCTTAAGCTTGCGGGTTTAGCGGTATTGCTGGTATCGGCATTACTAGCGTGGACGATCGTTCCAGCTGACGGCGTATTACGTTCTGATGCAGGCACGGTGGCGGGCTCACCATTTTTGAAGAGTATTGTTGCCTTTATCTTTGTTTTCTTCGCCATTCCTGGTTTTGTCTACGGCAAAGTGGTTGGCACGATGAAAACTGACCGAGACGTGATCGATGCAATGGCAAAATCGATGTCTTCAATGGGTATGTATATTGTACTGGTATTCTTTGCCGCGCAATTTGTTGCTTTCTTTAAGTGGACCAACTTTGGTCAGGTGTTTGCGGTTGCCGGTGCTGGTTTCTTGCAAGAGATTGGCTTGACTGGACCAATGCTGTTCTTCGCCTTCATCTTGATGTGTGGCTTTATCAACTTAATGATTGGCTCAGCATCAGCCCAGTGGGCAGTAACCGCACCGATTTTTGTGCCGATGCTAATGTTGGTTGGTTATGCGCCAGAGACGATTCAAGCGGCCTACCGTATTGGTGATTCAACCACTAACATTATTACGCCAATGATGAGTTACTTTGGTCTGATTTTGGCGGTAGCAACTCGTTACGTGAAGAATCTTGGTATTGGTACGTTGATCGCGACTATGCTGCCTTACTCAATCTGCTTTATGGTGGGCTGGAGCTTACTATTCTACATTTGGGTATTCGTATTGGGTCTTCCAGTTGGTCCAGGTGCTGCGACGTACTACACGCCATAGTCATTAAGCTTAACGTGATACTTTTAGCCGGAGTCGAGAGATTCCGGCTTTGTCGTTTTTATGGTGGGTGTCATGGATTTAAACCTGGATTGTGCAGGATTAATTTCAGTGGCTTGCTTTGCTCATTTGACAGTAGTTTTAGGGGGTATTTAAGTGAATTACAGGCACAAAAAAGCTGGCTACTAGAGCCAGCTTTGGTATCGATAGACCGAAACAGTATTGATTACCAGCCTTTAACTACGCCACCTTTGAAGATTTCAGATGCTGCTGAGTACACTTCTTCTGATTGGTACGCTTTAACGAAATTAACCACGTTTTCTGCTTGAGCATTATCTTCACGAGCAACGATTAGGTTTACGTATGGAGACTCTTTGTCTTCAACGAAGATGCCATCACGTTGTGGAGTAAGATCAACAGACGCTGCATAAGTATTGTTAATCACTGAAAGCACAACGTCATCTAGAGAACGTGGTAGTTGTGCTGCGTCTAGTTCAACGATAGTTAGGTTTTTCGGGTTCTCAACGATGTCACGTACTGTTGCCAGTAGACCAACGCCATCACGTAGCTTGATCAGACCTTGTTGCTCTAGAAGCAGTAGAGAGCGACCTAGGTTCGTTGGGTCGTTTGGTACGGCGATACGATCGCCATCTTGGATCTCGTCAACTGCTTTGATTTGCTTTGAGTAGCCTGCAATTGGGTAAACAAAAGTATTGCCTGCGATCGCTAGCTTGTAGCCACGGTCAGCAATTTGCTGATCTAGGTATGGCTTATGTTGGAATGCGTTGATATCAATTGAGCCATCATCCAATGCTGCATTCGGCGTTACATAGTCAGAGAAAGTGATTAGCTCTACTTCAAGACCAAATTTTTCTTTTGCAACTTTAGCTGCAACTTCAGCAACTTGCTCTTCAGCACCAGCCATTACACCCACTTTAATCTTGCTGTTGTCGACTTCCTTCTCGCCACAACCCGTTAGCACAAGTGCGGATGCTGCTGCCACGATAGCAACTAAAGATTTAAAACCAAATTTCATAACACATCTCCTTATATGAATTCTTATCTGTGGTCTACGCGGCGAACAACAGCGTCACCGATAGACTGAATAATTTGTACTAACACAATCAACATCACAACAGTCACCGCCATGATCACGACATCGTAACGATGGAAGCCATAACGAATAGCAACGTCTCCTAAACCACCACCGCCAACGGTACCTGCCATTGCAGAGTAGCTGACTAGTGTGACTAACGTGATAGTGACTGAGTTAACAATCGTTGGTAGTGCTTCAGGAAGCAGTACCTTATTAATAATTTGCAGTGGTGTCGCGCCCATTGCTTGCGCCGCTTCTACCAAGCCAGTTGGAACTTCCAGTAGCGCACCTTCAATCAGACGAGCGACAAAAGGGATAGCACCAATGGTGAGTGGAACAATCGCAGCTGTTGTACCGATAAAAGTGCCGACAAGCAGCTTAGTGACCGGAATAATCGCCACCATCAACACCAAGAAAGGCACTGAGCGACCAATGTTAACGATCGCACCTAAGAAGTTATTTAGGCGAGGATTCTCAAGTAATCCGCCTTTCTTCGTGGTGTGTAGAATTACCCCTAGCGGGATACCAACGGCAAAGCCAACGATGCCAGCCACTGCAACCATATAGATGGTTTCCCACGTTGCACCAAGCAACAAATCTGCATTTAAGCTTAGCCAATCAGAAATGGTATTAAAGGACATAGCCAAGCACCTCTACTTTTACGTTGTTGTCACGCAAAAATGCAATTGCGTTGTTGTCATCTTCTTCGTTGCCAAACAGCTCTGCGACCATCATGCCAAACTTCACACCGCCAGCGTAATCAAGATCTGAGCTAAGAATACTAATGTCGATGTTGTATTTACGCGCAATTTGGCTCATTAGAGGTGCGTCAACTGTGGCACCGGTAAATTCAAGACGTACCAATGGGTAGCTATCGGCAACACGGGTTGGTTGCAAACGCGCTTGGTAATCTTCCGGGATCGACAAGTCCAACGTTGAGCGGATAAATTGATGCGCCAGTTCTGTTTTAGGATGCGCGAAGATCTCGCCAACAGAGCCTTTTTCCACTAGCTCACCACCACCAATAATCGCCACTTCATGACAGATGCTCTTGACCACATCCATTTCATGAGTAATCAATAGGATGGTGATCTTTAGCTGGCGGTTGATTTCACGCAGCAGTTCTAAGATGGACTGCGTCGTTGCCGGATCCAGCGCGCTGGTGGCTTCATCACAAAGCAGCACTTTAGGATCGCAAGCCAGCGCACGGGCGATAGCGACACGCTGTTTTTGACCACCACTTAAGTTTGATGGGTAGCTTTCATGTTTGTCGGCTAAGCCAACTAATTTAAGCAGTTCAGTTACTTTATTTTGGATGTGCGACTTTTCTTTACCTGCTAGTTCTAACGGTAATGCCACGTTTTCAAACACAGTACGCGATGACAGCAGATTAAAATGCTGGAAAATCATGCCAATGTTACGACGAGCTTCGCTTAATTGAGATTTGCTCAACTTGGTTAGGTCGACGCCATCGACGATGATTTCACCACTGGTCGGTGCTTCAAGCATATTCACACAGCGGATCAGGGTACTTTTACCAGCGCCAGACGCACCGATCACCCCAAAAATAGTCCCTTGGGAGATATGGAGGTTGATATCTTTCAAGGCATTAATTTCCTTTTTGCCTTGATAGAACACCTTATTTACCTGATTAATTTCAATCATTGAGAAACCTGCTTATGCTCGAGTGTTTGAACAGTATATTATTTTGAGCTACATCTCATTTAGTAGATGATGCTATGGGTTTGTTGAATTAGTGTCAATAGATATTTTTACGTCTAGACGTCTAAAATGCATACTGTAAGCAAACGATTAAGTAATTAGATAGTGATGAAAGAAATAAAGCGCGTATAATCACTGTCGTTATACAAGTAAATAGAGACAATAATTTTGGCGAAACCAGCAGTTTTTTTGGATCGTGATGGCGTAATTAACGTAGACCACGGCTATGTACATGATGAGCATGACTTCGAATTTATTGAAGGCGTTTTTGAAGCGACCAAAAAGCTACAGCAGATGGGCTATTTGCTTGTATTGGTAACTAACCAGTCGGGAATTGCACGCGGTAAGTTCAGCGAAGACCGTTTTCTATCTCTTACCCAATGGATGGATTGGAACTTTGTTGATAACGGTGTTGAGCTGGACGGTATCTACTATTGTCCACATCATGCAGAGCATGGACAAGGTAAATACAAAGAAGATTGTGACTGCCGCAAGCCAAAGCCGGGCATGTTTATTTCAGCGCGTGATTTCCTAAAGATTGATATGGCTAACTCAGTGATGGTTGGCGATAAAGCGGAAGACATGATGGCTGCAGAAGCGGCAGGTGTGGGGACTAAGATTTTAGTTCGCACTGGTAAGCCAGTGACAGAGCAAGGTGAAGCCTTGGCGAGCGCTGTGCTCGATAGCATCCGAGATGTACCTAATTATTTAGAGAAGTAATTAACCTAACTATCTAAAAAAATAGACTATTATTTAAAGGCTGCCGTTGCAGCCTTTATTTTTATCGGAGGTGACTATGAAAAGAGCCAGCATTTTTATCACTAGTGCTGTTTTGCTCGCGGGTTGTGCGACAAGTAATGACTCGACCACTGACAACAATGACCAGTATGGCTACCAATATCAATGCAGCGAGGAAAAACAATTTCTTGCTGATTATCTAATTGAAGAGCAGGGCGCTTTGGTGAAAGTGGAAGATGTTGAATATGCTTTAGTTCAAGTTCCAGCAGGGTCAGGGACGCGTTACATGCTGCCGGAAAATGCGCAAACTGAGATCAAGCCTGTGAATTTGTATACGAAAGGTAATTATGCTCGCTTAGAGCTAGGCCGCGAGATTTACAAAAACTGTGAAAGCCAATAATGTTATGGGCTGAGGTTAATTGAAGTCTACCTCAATGACCTTAGCCAATGACTTTCTAACCATGATTAAACCCTGAAGTATGAACAAAAAACTGACCATTTTAGATATTGCCCGCCTTGCTGGTGTTGGCAAATCGACAGTATCTCGCGTGTTAACTAACGATCCTAAAGTCAAACCAGAGACACGCATCAAAGTGGAGCAGGTGATCGCGGATTCGGGGTATGTCCCTTCTAAGTCTGCACAATCAATGCGTGGCGGCAGTCAACGCGTTGTTGGGGTGATTATTTCACGACTTGATTCGCCATCAGAGAACAAGGCAGTGGGCAGTATGCTGCAAGCGTTGTATCAGGCGGGTTATGACGTCGTTATCATGGAGAGTCAGTTTGACCCACAGAAAACCACCGAACATTTAGATGTACTTAAGCGTCGTAATGTAGACGGGGTCATCGTGTTTGGTTTTAGTGATTTGGATCTGTCGCAGCTTGAACGATGGCAAAATCGTGTGGTGGTGATCGCGATGGACACCAAACAGGTTTCTTCGGTCAATTACGACAACCACGGAGTGATCACTCAAGCGCTCGAGCATCTGCATCAGCAAGCTTTAACTCACATCGCTTACATTGGGGTGAATCCAAGTGACCGTACGACAGGTCAACTGCGCCTTGACGCTTACCTAACATGGTGTGAGCAACAAGGCGTGTCGCCAAATTATCAAACTGGCGATCTTAATCATGAGAGTGCTTACCAACTGGTTGAGAAAGTATTGCGCGAAGGCACTGAAGCGATTGTGTGCGCGAGTGATACCCTAGCGCTTGGGGTGATTAAACGTTTACAAGAGCTAGGCCGTGAGGATGTCATCGTGACGGGTGTTGGCGGCAATGAACTGCTCTCTTTTCTCTTTCCTAAAGTGTTCAGTATTGATCCCGGCTATGCCCAAGCTGGAGTGAAAGCAGCTAACTTATTGATTTCCCATATTAATGGTGAAGAATCTCACTCACATATCACTCAGCAACCCGTTCTATCTTAAGTTCCTATTTTTAAAGTGATTTAAAATTATACTGTGATCACTTTCAATTAATGGGACTGTTCCCATTTTTAGTTGTTATCGATTCTGTCAATATACTCATCAAGATTTGGGAATGTTCCCATTTAAATTAAGAACTATAAATAAATCAAATCCAATAGGGTGGACAGGGTTATGAGTAAGATAGCCAAACAAGATGTTGTGCGTCTGATCGAATTGGTCGGCGGAGCGGAGAACATTGCCAGTGTAAGCCATTGCTTAACGCGTTTGCGTTTTGTGTTAAACGACACTGCGAAAGCCGATGAGAAAGGTTTGGAAGCATTACCAATGGTTAAAGGCTGCTTTACCAATGCAGGTCAGTTCCAAGTGGTGATCGGCACGGAAGTTGATGAAGTCTACAAGGTGTTGATTACACTTACCGGTAAGAGTGAAGCTTCAAAAGAAGACGCTAAGAATGCGGCTCGTCAGAATATGAATGTACTGGAACGCGGGATTTCCCATTTGGCTGAAATTTTTGTCCCGCTACTGCCTGCGATTATTACTGGCGGTTTGATCTTAGGTTTCCGTAACGTGATTGGTGACATCAAGATGTTTGATGGTCAGTCACTGACTGAAATTAGCCAATTTTGGGCAACGGTACACAGCTTCTTGTGGCTAATCGGTGAAGCGATCTTCTTTTTCCTACCGGTTGGCGTGTGTTGGTCAACGGTGAAAAAGTTGGGTGGTACACCAATCTTGGGTATTACTTTAGGTGTGACCTTAGTTTCGCCCCAACTGATGAATGCTTATCTTATTGGTAAACAAGCGCCTGAAGTATGGGATTTCGGACTGTTTGTGATAGAGAAGGTTGGTTACCAAGCTCAGGTGATACCAGCGATGCTTGCTGGGGTGGCATTGGCATTTATTGAGACCAACTTAAAACGCATTGTTCCGTCCTACCTCTATTTGGTGGTGGTGCCGTTTGTCTCAATTATTGTGTCTGTGGTCTTGGCTCACTCAATTATTGGTCCGTTTGGTCGTATGTTGGGTGATGGCGTGGCGTTTGCCGCTAAAGCGGCCATGACAGGCGACTTTGCTGTGATTGGTTCCGTGATTTTTGGTTTCCTATATGCGCCATTGGTGATCACGGGTATTCACCACACTACTAACGCGGTCGATTTGCAATTGATGCAAGATTTAGGCGGTACGCCAATCTGGCCTTTGATTGCGCTTTCAAATATTGCTCAGGCTTCAGCGGTGGTCGGCATCATTATCATCAGCAAAAAACATGGCGAGCGCGATATTTCAGTACCAGCGGCCATCTCCGCTTATTTAGGTGTGACGGAACCGGCGATGTACGGCATCAACCTCAAATATAAGTTTCCAATGCTAAGTGCCATGTTTGGCTCTGCAGTGGCCGCGGCGATTTGTGGTATGTCGGGTGTGATGGCTAATGGCATTGGTGTGGGTGGTCTGCCGGGTATTCTATCAATCCAGCCACAGTTCTGGGGCGTCTATGCGCTAGCGATGCTGGTGGCAATCGTATTGCCAATTGTCTTTACTCTGTTCTTCTATAAGCGTGCTCAAGCCAAAGGTGAGCTTGAAACTGCCAACGCATAATTTTTTTGTCCCACGGCAGCTTTTGCCGTGGGTTTTCTTGAGCCGAAATCTCGCTCAAACTGGTAAGTGAAAACCGTTATGACAAATATCAATCCACAGCAAGATTGGTGGAAGAGTGCCACCATTTATCAAATCTATCCCAAAAGCTTTTGTGACTCAGGAGATAAAGGAACGGGTGACATTCGCGGGATTATTTCCAAGCTGGATTACCTAAAGCAATTGGGTATCGATGCCATTTGGCTAACGCCAGTTTATCAATCGCCGATGGTCGATAATGGCTACGACATCTCGGACTACTATGCGATTAATCCGCAGTTTGGTGATATGGACGATTTTGACGCGTTGCTTGAGCAGGCGCATCAACGCGGTATCCGAATTATTATGGATATTGTGGTTAACCATACGTCAACTGCCCATCAATGGTTCCAATCTGCCCTTGGTAACAAGCAGAGCCCATATCGCGACTACTACATCTGGAAAGATCCTGTAAACGAAGATGTGCCAAACAACTGGCAATCGAAGTTCGGTGGCAGTGCTTGGGCGTTAGACTCAAAGACTAACCAGTACTATTTGCACCTTTTCGCCACCGAGCAAGCGGACCTTAATTGGGAGAACCCAGAGGTTCGCCAAGAGGTAAAGAACATCATTAGTTTTTGGGCAGAGAAGGGCGTCGATGGTTTCCGTTTGGATGTCATCAATCTGATTTCCAAGCAACAAGATTTTCCTAATGATCAAGTGGGTGATGGTCGTCGCTTTTACACTGACGGCCCGCGTGTCCATGAATATCTGCAAGAGATCAGCCAAGCGGTGTTTCAGAAATACGGGAGCGTAACCGTTGGCGAGATGTCTTCCACCACGCTTGAGCATTGTCAGCAATATTCATCCCTCGATGGCAAAGAGTTGTCGATGGTGTTTAATTTCCATCATTTGAAAGTGGATTATCCTCAAGGGGAAAAGTGGACCAAGGCACCGTTTGATTTTATCCAGCTTAAGCAGATCTTTAACCATTGGCAGACCGGGCTAAGTAACAATGGTTGGGGTGCGCTGTTTTGGTGTAACCATGATCAGCCGCGTATTGTCAGCCGACTGGGTGATGACCAACGCTATCGGGTCGAATCGGCAAAAATGCTTGCCGCTTCGCTGCATATGATGCAAGGAACGCCCTATATCTATCAAGGTGAAGAGCTGGGGATGACCAACCCAGGTTATCAAGACATCACTCAGTATCGTGATGTTGAGAGTACCAATATGTACCAGATTATGGTTGAGCAGCAGGGTGTTAGCCATGATGAAATGATAGCGATTCTTGCGCAAAAATCACGCGATAACTCTCGTGCGCCAATGCAATGGGATGACTCAGTGCATGCTGGTTTTACCCAAGGTACACCTTGGCTCGAAGTAGCAAGTAACTACTCACATATTAATGCACAAGCAGCGTTAGCAGACACTAACTCGGTGTTTTATTTCTATAAACAGCTGATTGAACTGCGAAAGCAATATCCGGTGATCACGCAAGGTAGTTTTTATGACTTGTTACCTTTGGATGCGCGTTGTTATGTCTATTTGCGCGAAACAGAGACTCAGCAACTGTTATCAATCAGTAACTACTACGCTGAGCCAACGCAGTGTCAGTTGCCTGATGAGATTGAGGTAGAGAAAGCGGAGTGCTTACTCACTAACTACCCACAGCAGCCAATGCAGCAATCAGGCAACATCATTGAACTGCGCCCTTACGAGACCCGTATTATTCTTATTGATAAGTAACCCCCACTTGTTATCTGAGAGATATAAAGAAGGCTTTGGTTATTGACCAAAGCCTTCATTTTTTAGTATTAGCTGTATTTAACAATATAGCGGTGCGGTTTGTGGTTCATCCCGAGTACTAGGTTTAACGCAATGACACCAATCACGGAGTAAAGCAAGGTCATAGGATCAACAAAGAAGTACGAAGTCACTAAGATACTTAAGTCGATCACCATCTGAGTTTTGCCAACCGAGATACCAAATTTGTCTTGGATATAGAGGCATAGAACATTGAAGCCGCCCAGGCTTGAGCGATGGCGGAATAGGATCAGCATCCCCAAGCCCATCAAAAGACCACCCGCAATGGCACAATAGATAGGGTTAACCTTATCTACGCTGATGACTAAATGGAGGTGATCGGCAAAAACTGAAACCAAAGCGCCTGAAATCGCACTATTAAATGCAAACTTAGTCCCAAAACGTTTCCACGCTAACAGGTAGAATGGACAGTTTGCTAAAAAGTAGAGAGTACCAAATGACCATGGTGCGACTTGGCTAAGTAATAGTGCCAATCCTGTAGTGCCACCAGTCAGCAAGTGCGAGGCTTGGAGAAAGAAAATCCCTTGTGCCACAACTAAGGTGCCTGTCAGGATCGCGATCCAGTCTTCTTTACGAGTATGTTTTGCCATCGAAGATCATTTATCAGGTGAACGAAAGCCGTGCATAGTAATCAAAAGATGGGCTTTTCGGTAGCTTGATTTCGAAATTTAAGGTAAATCTATGTAATTGTCGTTTTACAAGGTGTAAAGATTTTAGTGATAATGATCACATTGTTATTCGGTTAACATGATAAACCTTGAAACACAGTATGAAAAAACTGCATGAGAAAATTGAAATTTTCTCTTTATGACCCAGATCAAATTAGTTAAAATGCGCGCCAATAGGGTGACGAAAACGTTTGCGTCGGGGTCGTTAACCAGTTTTTTGCAACTTTCAGTCTAAATCTGAGTCAGGAGATACAGATGCTTAAGCGTGATATGAACATCGCAGATTACGATGCGGAATTGTTCGCAGCTATCCAAGAGGAAACTCTTCGCCAGGAAGAACACATCGAACTAATCGCTTCAGAAAACTACACCAGTCCACGTGTAATGGAAGCGCAAGGTTCTCAGCTAACAAACAAATACGCTGAAGGTTACCCAGGTAAACGCTACTACGGTGGTTGTGAGTACGTTGATAAAGCTGAAGCTCTAGCAATTGACCGCGCTTGCCAGCTATTTGGTTGTGAATACGCGAACGTTCAGCCTCACTCAGGTTCTCAAGCAAACAGCGCAGTTTACATGGCGCTATTGAACCCAGGCGACACAGTACTAGGTATGAGCCTAGCACACGGTGGTCACCTAACTCACGGTTCACCTGTAAACTTCTCAGGTAAGCACTACAACATCATTCCTTATGGTATCGATGAAGCAGGTCAAATCAACTACGACGAAATGGAAGCGTTAGCTGTTGAGCACAAGCCAAAAATGATCATCGGTGGTTTCTCAGCTTACTCACAAATCGTAGACTGGAAACGCATGCGTGAAATCGCAGACAAAGTTGATGCTTACCTATTTGTAGACATGGCACACGTAGCGGGTCTAATCGCAGCAGGCGTTTACCCAACACCAGTGCCACATGCGCACGTAGTATCAACAACAACGCACAAAACACTAGCCGGCCCACGCGGTGGTCTAATCCTGTCAAATGCAGGTGAAGACATGTACAAGAAGCTGAATTCAGCAGTTTTCCCTGGAGGCCAAGGCGGCCCGCTAATGCACGTAATCGCAGGTAAAGCGGTAGCGTTCAAAGAAGCGATGGAACCAGAGTTCAAAGCATACCAAGCGCGCGTAGTCGAAAACGCAAAAGCAATGGTCGCGCAATTCCAAGAGCGCGGTTACAAAATCGTATCAAACGGCACTGAAAACCACCTGTTCCTAGTTGATTTAATCGACAAAGACATCACAGGTAAAGATGCAGACGCAGCACTAGGTGCAGCAAACATCACAGTAAACAAAAACTCAGTACCAAACGATCCACGTAGCCCATTCGTAACATCAGGTATCCGTGTAGGTACGCCAGCAATCACACGCCGTGGTTTCACAGCAGAAGATTCAAAAGATCTAGCAAACTGGATGTGTGACGTGCTTGATAACCTTGAGAACCAAGATGTTATTGAAGCGACGAAAGCGAAGGTACTCGAGATCTGTAAGCGTCTACCGGTTTACGCATAATTTCTGCCTAAATCACTCTATTTCTGTGTCAAAGGTGCTCATTTACTTACGTAAACTGTGCCCTTTTCCTTGAACTAGAGACGATTTAGTTTGAAATTGGGAGTTTAGAAAGAGTCCGCTAGGGTTATTTTTTATGCGTACTCTCCTAGAACTTCTTGCCACTATTTGCCAATGATGATTTCAAACCGTGCGTCTTTTCCTTGAACTAGAGACGATTTAGTTTGAAATTGGGAGTTTAGAAAGAGTCCGCTAGGGCTCTTTTTTATGCGTGCTCTCCTAGAACTTCTTGCCACTATTTGCCAATGCTGATTTCAAACAGTGTGCCTTTTGCTTGAACTAGAGGCGATTTAGTTTGAAATTGGGAGTTTAGAAAGAGTCCGCTAGGGCTCTTTTTTATGCGTACTCTCCTAGAACTTCTTGCCACTATTTGCCAATGCTGATTTCAAACAGTGTGCCTTTTGCTTGAACTAAAGGCGATTTAGTTTGAAATTGAAAGAATGGAAAGAGTCCAGCGGGGCTCTTTTTTTGTTGTCTATTGTCTTAAGCTGGAAGCGAAATGCTGCGAAAAGTGATTTGTACTAACCAAATGAAGTATCCAGAATTTTCCCGCATCCCGCATCCCGCATCCCGCATCCCGCATCCCGTTTCTCACTTCGAAATACTCAGCAGCGTGCCTGATTTGCATTTGAACGAATAGTAGCGTGAGCTTTCATTAAACTTACCTAACCCTTCTCCATCGCAATAGTCGATGTTGATATCGCGCATTGTTTCTAGAGTATCTCGTTGTGTTAACGCGAATTTCGAACCATCAGAGCAAAGAATTCGGACTCTGCCATCATCACTGACCGAATAGATATCAACTTCGGTATTACACAATTCAAAAGAGGCTTCGCGAAAGTGATCTTGTTGAGCTTGCGAGCTACAACCAAGTAATAGCGAGCTGCTACATACAGCAAGTAAAAGGAGTTTTTCCATGGCTATATCCTATTATCGTTATCTGCAGCTTTAATCGGCGGCCAGCTTAATTAGCGCTGCCATATAAGCCTAGAAGTGCATATTGAGCGCTGCAAGTGAAATAGGGTATTTTTGCCACAAATAAAAAAGACCAGTTAAAAACTGGTCTTCAAAAGGGGGAGTCTGCGAGTTATTTTACTTCGATACCTTGAGCTTGCATATCGGCGTGGTAAGAAGAACGCACGAATGGACCACAAGCGGCATGAGTAAAGCCTAGTTCTAGTGCAATCTCTTTGAGTTCATCAAACTCAGATGGAGGAACATAGCGTTCAACTGGCAGGTGGTGACGGCTAGGAGCGAGGTATTGACCAAGGGTAAGCATAGTCACGCCGTGTGCTCGGAGATCTTTAAGTACTTCGATGATCTCTTCTTTGGTCTCACCTAAGCCCATCATAATGCCTGACTTGGTTGGAATGTCAGGGTGCTGCTGTTTGAATTTTTGCAGTAATTCTAGTGACCATTTATAGTTCGCCCCTGGTCGAGCTTTACGATAAAGGCGAGGCGCAGTCTCTAGGTTATGGTTAAATACATCTGGCGGGTTGTCTTTAAGTAGATCCAATGCCACATCCATACGACCACGGAAATCTGGAACCAGCGTTTCAATCTTGATGTGTGGGTTCAGTGTACGGATTTCTCTATTGCAGTCAGCGAAGTGCTGAGCACCACCATCACGTAGGTCATCACGGTCAACTGAAGTAATCACCACGTACTTAAGCTTCATATCTTTGATGGTTTGCGCTAATTTTTGCGGTTCATCTGCTTCTGGAGTCAGTGGACGACCATGAGCAACATCGCAGAATGGGCAACGACGAGTACAGATTGCACCAAGGATCATAAAGGTTGCTGTGCCGTGGTTAAAACACTCGGCTAAGTTTGGGCATGAGGCTTCCTCACAAACTGAGTGCAGGTTGTTTTTACGCATCGCAGACTTAATATCTTGAATACGTTGGCTGTCTGCAGGCAGCTTGATCTTCATCCAGTCAGGCTTGCGCAGTACTTCTTTCTGCTCAACTGGCATGTTCTTAACAGGAATTAGTGCCATCTTGTCAGCATCACGGTATTTGATGCCTTTTTCCATTTGGATTGGTTTACTCATGCTTCTATTTCTTATCGTTTGGGACTTCTGTGCTGACTTCAATCTGTTGGTAATCCAACAGAGCCACGAGTTCTTTCAATAATTGCTCGGCGACAGTATCGACGTTATCCGGTCCACCAAGTTGGCTAACTTGAACCATTTCCATACCTGCATAACCACATGGGTTAATACGCAAGAATGGAGTCATGTCCATGTTAATGTTGAGCGCCAAGCCATGAAACGAACAGCCTCTGCGAATGCGTAATCCGAGTGAGCAGATTTTTTTATTATCTACATATACGCCGGGAGCATCTGGTCGAGCCGCTGAGTCGATATTGTATGCTTTCAGTGTATTGATCACGAGGTTTTCAATGTGTGTTACGAGATCGCGCACACCAATATTTTTCCTACGCAGATTGATCAGGAAGTAAACCACCAGTTGACCGGGACCGTGGTAGGTGACTTGACCACCGCGATCGCTTTGTACTACTGGGATATCACCTGTGTTTAACAAGTGCTCTGCTTTGCCTGCTTGACCTTGGGTAAAGACAGGGTTGTGCTCCACAAACCAAATCTCATCACGTGATTCATCACTGCGAGTGTTGGTAAATTCGTGCATTGCGCGCCAAATTGGCTCGTAATCCTGCTTTCCAAGATGCTTCACAACCAGAGTTTGTTGCATTCCTGAGTCCATCATTCATCAATTAAGAGCGTTGATTATAAACCTCTTTGACACTTTGAACTATATGTTGATAACACATTCTTAACCCTAGTAAATGTGTTGAATTTATATCTTTTTGATAAATAACAAAAAAGCAGCCGGAGCTGCTTTCAAAAATAATTTATTTTTTCAAATAAAGTTATAGAACCATGCGTACGATGTCGATTTCGCCCAGCTCTTTATAAAGCGTTTCAACCTGTTCGATTGATGTTGCTTTAATAGTAACAGATACCGCGTGGTAGTTACCTTTTGAGCTTGGTTTCACCGTTGGACTGTAGTCACCTGGAGCATGGCGTTGAATCACTTCAAGAACCTTTACTGGCAGTTCAGGCTTGGCATAGCCCATAACCTTGTAGGTAAACTTACAAGGGAACTCAAGTAGGTCTTTCAGTTTTGCGTCTGAGTTGATAGTCAACATGTTAAAAACTCCAAGTTGGAATATTGATCTAAGCAGCGCGGAATCTTACTGCCAATCAGGTTTAATCTCAAGATTACCGTTTATACCCGTCCTACTTAAAGTCGCAGCGCATTATTGGTTTAAAAAGGGACTGGCACTCACAAACCTCATCACATAGACTATCTATGCTCAGAGGCTTTGTTCCTTTGTCGCCTACCTGCAACTCCAAGTTGTTTGGTTATATACGGTCATAAAACAAAAGCCGCCCAGTGGCGGCTTTAAGATGTAATTTAGTGCCAGAGATTAGAAGAAGCTTTTAACCAGCATTACAATGTAATCCCAAAGGCGACTAAATAGGCTACCCTCTTGAACGTCTTCAAGAGCAAGAAGAGGGTATTGCGCAATATCTTCACCATCTAGTTGGTAGTATAGCGTACCAACTACGTCACCTTTACTAATTGGGGCTTCAAGTTCTTTTTCAAGTACGAAGCTTGCTTTTAGGTTTTTCGCTTGACCGCGCGGTAGCGTCACGTAAGTGTCTTGGTCTAAACCAAGTGCAACCATGTCTTTGTCGCCCATCCACACTTTTTCTTCAACAAACGTCTCACCTGCTTTGTGTGGTGCGACGGTTTCAAAGAAGCGGAAGCCGTAGCTCAGAAGTTTTTTACTTTCTGATTTACGAGCATTAGCGTTTTTGGTGCCCATTACTACTGCAACTAAACGCATTTTACCTTCAGTTGCTGAACTTACTAGGCTGTAACCTGCATTGCTTGTGTGACCGGTTTTGATGCCGTCCACATTCATGCTTTTATCCCATAGTAGACCGTTACGGTTGTACTGAGTGATGCCGTTGTAAGTGAATTTTTTGTCTGAGTAGATGCGGTACTCATCAGGCACGTCACGAATAAGTGCGCTACCAAGCAGCGCCATATCGTAAGGCGTTGAGTATAGCTCGTCGTTGTCTAGACCGTGCACGTTAGCAAAGTGCGAGTCTTTCATACCTAGTGTGTTTGCCCATGCATTCATTAGGTCAACAAAAGCATCTTCTGAGCCAGCAATATGCTCAGCCATCGCAACACACGCATCGTTACCTGACTGGACGATGATGCCACGGTTAAGATCTTTCACTTTTACCGTTGTGCCCACTTCGATGAACATTTTCGACGAGTCTGGGAAGTTTTTAGCCCAAGCATTTTGGCTGATCGTTACGTCATCGTTTTCAGAAATATTGCCGCGAGCAAGTTCTTGACCGATCACGTAGCTGGTCATCATTTTGGTTAAACTTGCTGGAGATAGCTTAGTATGCATCTCTTTCTCAGCAAGGACTTTGCCTGAATGGTAATCCATCAACACGTAGCCTTTAGCGGCAATTTGCGGTGGATCTGGCACAACTACTGGAGATGCAATCACTTGTGACGCGAAAGTGGTTGAAAGCGCAATAGAAGACGCAAAAACGGTTTTAAGTAACGTTGTTTTTTTCATATTGACTACAGGTTTATCTTGAACTGGCCATATCTTAACAGAAACCCCGTCTCAAACTAGTCAAGTGAGGGCTCTGAATGGTTAGGAATTTAATTTTTTCTGACGAATGCGCTCGAATAGCCCAATAGTTTAACTTGCTCTAACGTTTTTTGTGTTAGCGCATAGTCATCAAATGGGCCTAATATCACTCGGTGAATATCATTATCCGAATTTACAAAGCTCGCCACTGAAAGCTTTTGACCAAGAGTTTGCGCTAAAGTTTCCACGCGATCTTTGTGTTGTGATGAAGCAACTTGAATTTGGAATTTAGGTAACGCTGATTGTTTGGTTTCAGCACTTGGTTTTTCTGGTGTGAGCACTTCAATCTCTACATTAGCAGTTCCCGTTTTAATGACGTCTAACTTGGTCGCTGCCGCAAAGCTAAGATCGATGATTCGACCTGGGTGAAAGGGACCTCGGTCATTGACGCGCACAATAGTGCTTTTGCCATTATCAGTATTGGTGACTTTAACATAGCTAGGTAAGGGCAGTTGTTTATGTGCCGCTGACATAGAATACATGTCGTAAACTTCACCGTTGGAAGTTAAGTGACCATGGAATTTTTTGCCGTACCAAGACGCTTGTCCTTTTTCTTTAAAGCCTTTTGGATCTTTAATTACTTGGTAGCTCTTACCACGAACGGTGTAGTTTCTATTACCACCTCGGCTGTATGGTTCATATTGAGGTGTAATTTCATCAATATGCTCTACAGACATAGGTTTGTCAGGAGCTACATCATTTTTGAGTTCATAACGCTCTTCTTGATAGCGATCTGAATCAGAAAGAGGGGGAGTCGTTGGTTCTGTCGGAGTCGTTGGAGTCGGCTCCGGTTCTGAAGGCGAAGAGGAACAGCCAACCATAACGCTACTGATAAGAGCGAGGGCTGCAAGTTTGTGGATCGTATTCATTAATTTGCCTTCGAGAACGCTTTTCTATGTGTGTGGATAGACATCAAAATACCAAAACCGGCCATCAAGGTTACCATTGATGTGCCGCCATAACTAATTAATGGTAGTGGTACGCCTACGACGGGGAGGATACCACTTACCATACCGATGTTTACAAATACGTAAACGAAAAAACTTAATACAATACTGCCAGCCATCATTCGGCCAAAGGCACTTTGAGCCCGACTGGCGAGTACCAACCCACGCCCAATAATAAATAGGTATAGGCTAAGCAATACTAAAATACCGAACAATCCCCACTCTTCTGCTATGACAGCAAAGATAAAGTCAGTATGACGCTCGGGAAGAAATTCAAGTTGCGACTGTGTGCCTTGCAACCAGCCTTTACCTGCCACCCCACCAGAGCCAATCGCGATTTTACTCTGAATAATATGGTATCCCGCGCCGAGCGGATCAGATTCCGGATCAAACAGTGTACGCACTCGCACTTTCTGATACTCGCGCATCAAGAAAAACCACAATACAGGGATAAATGCGCCCAATGCTACCAATGCCGCAGTGATAATTTGCCAGCTAATACCGGCAAGAAAAATCACAAAGATACCGGAGGCGGCAATGAGTATTGATGTCCCTAGGTCAGGTTGTTTCGCTATGAGTATCGTCGGAACCATCAGCATGACTAGCGACATGACGATGGTTTGAAATGTCGGTGGTAGTGAACCTCGTCCAATATAGCGCGCGATCATTAACGGTACGGCGAGCTTGAGTAATTCCGATGGCTGGAAGCGCACAAAGCCGAGATTTAACCAGCGCTGTGCACCTTTCGACGCTTCACCAAAAAATAGAACCCCGATTAAGAGTGCCACACCGACAAAAAACATCAGTGGGGCAAGGGATTCAAACGTTCTCGGTGGTATCTGTGCGAGTAATATCATTACGCCCAACGACAAGCCCATTCGCATTGCTTGACGATCCATCATCGCAAAGCTCTGCCCACTTGCGCTATACATCACCACTAAGCCAAACCCCATTAAGGCGAGAATGCCTAATAGTAGGGGTAAATCGATGTGGAAACGTTCAAACAGCGATCGGTTTTGGCCTGTGGGGTGGGCAAAGTCCATTACTCTTCCTTGTTTTTGACTATATTCTTCTCGACTAACACGCGGTCAAATACCTTACGGGCCACAGGGGCACCATTACTAGAACCACCACCGGCGTTTTCTAGTACAACGGTGACAATTAACTTCGGATCGTCAAGTGGCGCAAATCCAGTATACAAAGCATGGTCACGTAGATGCTCGGCGATTTCGTCAGCGTTGTATTCTTCGTCTTCACCTAGACCAAATACCTGCGCGGTTCCTGATTTACCTGCTGTCATATATGGCGCGTCAGCAAATGCTCGGCGCGCAGTGCCTTTTCGACCATGGTTTACTAAACGCATACCTTCGATAGCAATATCCCAGTAACGGTCTTTGACACCAGTAATCGGTGGATAAGTGACAATCTCAGCCATTGAGTTGGTAGTGAAATCAGCACCGTTATCAATGGTTGCTCGCAATAGATGAGGCGCAATCACCTTACCGTGGTTCACCAGTACAGAAGTAGCTTTCGCAAGCTGCATTGGTGTTGCTGTCCAGTAGCCTTGTCCAATGCCGACTGGAATAGTATCACCTTGGTACCAAGGTGTACGATGGCGAGCCATCTTCCAATCGCGAGTTGGCATATTGGCTTTACTTTCTTCGTGAATATCAATGCCAGTGTAGTCACCGAAACCAAACATCATCATCCATTGGGAAATGCGGTCGATTCCCATGTCATACGCGACTTGGTAATAGAAAGTATCGACTGATTCTTCAATCGACTTAATCACATCGACTTTACCATGTCCCCAGCGTAGCCAGTCACGGAATGGCTTAGTCTTTGAGTTTGGAATTTTCCAGTAGCCAGGGTCATTTCGCGTGGTGTTCGGCGTAATAACACCTTCCGTAAGGGCTGCCACAGCCATCATAGGCTTGATGGTTGATGCTGGTGGGTAAATCCCCAACGTTGCGCGGTTTACTAGTGGACGATTTTTATCGTTGAGTAGCGCACGATAGGCTTTACCAGAAATACCATGAACAAAGGCGTTCGGATCATAACTTGGGCTCGAGACCATGGCGAGCACACCATTGTCATGAGGGTCGAGCACGACCGCACTGCCGCGGCGACCCGCAAGCAGTTTATGAACATACATCTGTAAGTCGATATCTAGGTTCAGAACCAGATCTTTACCAGGAATCGGCGGTACGTATTTCAAAACACGGATGATGCGTCCACGGCTGTTCACTTCAACTTCTTGATAACCGGCCGTGCCATGCAGCAAGTCTTCGTAGTAACGCTCGATACCCAACTTACCGATATCACGGGTGGCTTGGTAGTTGGCATCTTTTTCTTCACGGACTAGACGTTGCATATCACGATCATTGATGCGTGATACGTAACCAATGACGTGAGTTAATACTTCGCCATACGGATAGTAGCGCTTGAGGCTGGCATTCACGGCTACCCCAGGGAATTTATGTTGATTCACTGAGAACTTAGCCACTTGCTCTTCAGTCAACTGGGTTAGAATCGGTACCGATTTAAAGCGTCTAGTTTGGCGACGCTCTTTTTGGAAGCGCTCAACTTGTTCTGGTGTGATCTCGAGAATATCTTGCAGACGCGCAATCGTGTCGTCCATATCTTTGATTTTCTCAGGTGTGATCTCAAGGCTAAAAACCGGACGGTTTTCAGCTAAAAGTATCCCATTACGATCGTAAATAAGCCCGCGGTTAGGTGCGATTGGCACCACTTTAATGCGGTTATCGTTTGAGCGAGTTTTATAGTCTTGATATTGGTTAACTTGAATATTGTACAAGTTGGCCACTAACAGTCCCATCATCACGACAATACCAAGAAAAGCGACGATTGCACGGCTGGCGAACAGACGTGATTCTGCTTGGTAGTCTCTGATTTTGGTGCGCTTCCTTAACATGTACGCTTATTCTCGATGATATGGGTGGTTAGCGGTAATACTCCATGCACGATAGAGGCTTTCTGCCATAACAATGCGCACAAGTGGGTGAGGTAGGGTCAACGCTGAAAGTGACCAGCTTTGGTCAGCGGCAGCTTTACAAGCTGGGGCAAGACCTTCTGGGCCGCCAATTAAAATGGAGACGTCGCGACCATCGAGCTTCCAACTTTCAAGTTGTTCAGCGAGCTGGGGGGTGTCCCATTTTTTACCCGGAATATCAAGAGTAACAATTCGGTTGCCTTTAGGCACGGCTGCGAGCATGGCTTCGCCTTCTTTTTGCAAAATTCTTGCAATGTCGGCGTTTTTACCGCGTTTGCCTGCGGTAATTTCGATCAATTCTAGCGGCATGTCGTGAGGGAAACGGCGTTTGTATTCTTGAAAGCCTTCTTCAACCCACTTTGGCATTTTAGTGCCGACAGCGATTAACTGTAGTTTCATCGCTTAGCCCCACAGCTTTTCAAGCTGGTACATTTCACGCTGTTCTTCTTGCATCACATGCAAAATAGTATCGCCCATATCAACCACGACCCATTCACCTTCGACTTCACCGTCGACGGCTAATGGCTCAAAGCCTGCCAGTTTTGCTTCACGTGCAACGTGGTCTGCAATTGAGGCAACATGACGCTTTGAAGTACCGGTACATACGATCATGAAATCAGTGATGCTTGATTTACCTTGCACATCGATAGTTTGAATATCTTGTGCTTTCATATCGTCTACTTTGTCTACTAAAAATGCGTTGAGTTGTTGGTGTTGCAAGTTGATATCCTCAATGACACTTGGCTAGGTGTCGTAGTTGTTGGTTCAAAATCGGGTGGCGGATTATAGCACGCTTTTTAAAGCTTAACTTGTGGCAAGCAAAGCACGACACTTAGTTGATGCAATAGTGGCCAACTCGGTTGGTCATACTGCGTTTTAGTTAAGATTTCCGCTTGCGCCAAAAGTTGCATCAATTTTTGCAGGCGGGGAATATTAAGGCGTTGCAATGCCGCTGAGTAGAGTGGTCGCTTACTTTGCCAAATACGATAGCTATCGAATACTTGGGCGATTGAACTCTGCTGCGCTTGCTGCTGCATCTGCAATAGTTGGGTGAGTTCTTTCTGTATCGTTCTCACCAAGATCACCACTTCTACCCCTTCCGCTTCTAATTGGCGCAAGATACGTTGGGCACGGTTGCCTTTGCCAGCGAGCAAAGCATCAATCCAGTGGAACGCAGTAAAGTGATTGTGGCGGCTAAGAGATTCCTCTAAGCGCACTAATGTTAGGTGCCCATCAGGGTAGAGTAATACTAATTTTTCTAGACTTTGACTAAGGGCAAAGAGATTGCCTTCGTGCCATTGCGCTAGCATTTGTACTGCTTCTGCATCAGGTTTGAGTCCTAACGCTCGGCAACGTGCTTGGACAAACTGAGGTAAGCGCTGCAGGTCAGGTGATAAGCAGTTTACCCAACAGCCTTGGCTGCTTAATGTTTTAAACCACTTAGCACTCTCTTGTGCTTTGGTTAGTTTTGTGCCGACGAGTACCAGTAAAATATCTGGATGGAGCATTTCTGCTACGCTAACCAGTTCTTTGGCAATTGCCGCATTAACGCCTGCTTCTGGTAATTCAAGCTCAATCAGTTGGCGAGCAGAGAACAGACTTAATGCTTGGCAACAATCGTAAACCTGATTCCAATCAAAGCTGGTGTCGATTGCAAAGCGATGCCTTTCATCAAAACCTTGTTGCTTAGCAGTCTGTTGAATGGCTTGACGTGATTCTTGTAGAAGTAGAGGTTCATTGCCAAACAACAGATAGATAGGGTGGAGCTGTTTGCTCAGTTGATCCGCAAGGCGGTCAGCAAAAATACGCATGGCTAACTCTTATTGTTCAAGCAGTGGTTGCTCTATGTCCAGAGAGTTGCTGTCATCTTCGATGGTTTTGATCTCGTACTGCTCTTGTTCTTGGATGCGTTGTCGAGCCTGTTGCTCATCAAGCTCTTGGCCAGTCAGCATCGTACCTGCTTCGATATCTGCTTTTAGACGCCCCATTTGACGGACAATTTGCGTCGCTGCCAGTTTGCGCATTTCATCTTCAATCATGTCACGTTCAACCGATTTCGCGAGTGCTGTTAGAGGGTTATCTAGGTAACTACGCGTTACGCTAGTGGAAAAAGTACGTTCGCCAAGATCGGGAATGGTTACACGGTAAGAGGCGCGGAAAGTAAGCTCTTTCTCTGCTGCGCGGGTGTTTTGATACAGTGATAGTGTGCGTTCGCCAACGCTTTCACCTAATAGGTGCAAGTTAGCGACGTTTGCAGCAGGTGCCACAACATTAACGTCATTCATACGCAGTTGACCACGCATCATACGCGTGAAGGTGCTGTATTGGTCATAACTGGTCAAAGACATGGTGTCGAGTTCTTCCGGAATGGAATAATCGCCTCGCAAATGAAATCCACAAGCAGTCAAAAGGGAGGCTGCTAGTACAACACTAGTCAACTTAATCGAGGATAGGGAAAATAGACGCATTGACGTACGACTCTCTGTTATTGGTTATTTATCTAAAGCCACTCATTACGGTTTGGCTGTAAATGGCTTGAGATAAATAAACAGGGTAGAACGGCTACCCTGTTTATTATTCTATCGCGCTAATCTAAATACTGTTTAAACAGTCGCTTATGTTTAGCGTTTGCTCACTAAATTATAGCGAGCGGATTAGTTTGCTACGATGTTTAGTAGTTTACCTGGTACGTAAATTACTTTGCGAATTGTTAGACCGTCTAGGAATTTTTTCGCGTTTTCATCGTTTAGACCAAGCTCACGAACTTGCTCTTCTGAAGCGTCAGCTGCAACAGTAAGTTTTGCACGTAATTTGCCGTTGATCATAACAACGATAGTTTTCTCGTCTTCAACCAGTGCCTGCTCGTCAAACGTTGGCCATACAGCGTTATCGATGTCAGTTTCACCTAGTGCAGCCCATAATTCGTATGAGATGTGCGGAGTGATTGGGTAAAGCATTGCAACGACTGCTTTAAGCGCTTCATCAAGGATTGCACGGTCTTGTGCAGATTCTTGAGGCGCTTTTGCTAGCTTGTTCATCAGTTCCATAATCGCGGCAATAGCGGTATTGAACGTTTGACGGCGAGCGATATCGTCAGTCACTTTGGCGATCGTTTTGTGAACGTCACGACGCAGTGCTTTTTGCTCACCAGAAAGTGCTGCTGCATCAACAGTTTCGGCTGCGCCTTTCTCTGAATGAGTCTTCACTAGTTTCCATACACGTTTCAGGAAGCGGTTTGCGCCTTCTACGCCAGACTCTTGCCACTCAAGTGTCATGTCTGCAGGAGATGCAAACATCATGAATAGACGTACTGTGTCAGCACCGTACTTGTCTACCATCTCTTGCGGGTCGATACCGTTGTTCTTCGACTTAGACATTTTGATCATGCCTGAGTGCTCAACGTTGCGACCTTCGTTGTCAGTAGCAGAAGTGATGCGACCTTTACCATCACGCTCAACTTTAACGTCTGTTGGTGCAACCCACTCTTTGCCACCTTTTTCGGTTTCAAAGTAGAACGCATCCGCAAGCACCATGCCTTGACATAGTAGTTGCTTGAATGGTTCATCAGAGGTTACGTAACCTGCGTCACGTAGTAGTTTGTGGAAGAAGCGTGAGTACAATAGGTGCATACAAGCGTGCTCGATACCACCGATGTACTGGTCTACTGGTAGCCAGTAGTTTGCTTTTTCTGGATCTAGGATGTCGTCTGCTTGTGGTGAACAGTAACGCGCGTAGTACCAAGAAGATTCCATGAAGGTATCAAAGGTATCGGTCTCACGTAGCGCTGGTTCACCGTTGAAAGTAGTTTTCGCCCACTCTTTATCTGCTTTGATTGGGCTCGTAACGCCATCCATTACCACGTCTTCTGGCAGAATAACGGGTAGTTGGTCTGCTGGTACTGGGTGAACTTGACCGTCTTCAGTGGTTACCATTGGGATTGGTGCGCCCCAGTAACGCTGACGAGATACACCCCAGTCACGTAGGCGGAAGTTAACCGTCTTAGTGCCTTTGCCTTCGGTTTCTAGCTTCGCTGCGATTGCATCGAATGCCGCTTGGAATTCAAGGCCATCAAACTCACCAGAATCGAATAGCACGCCTTTTTCTGTGTAAGCGGCTTCAGTAACATCTAACTCGCTACCATCAGCAGGTTTGATTACTGGGATGATGTCTAGGCCGTACTTAGTTGCGAACTCGTAGTCACGTTGGTCATGAGCAGGAACCGCCATTACCGCGCCCGTGCCGTAATCCATTAGTACGAAGTTAGCTACATAAATAGGGACTTCACGGCCGTTCAATGGGTGAATAGCGGTAAGGCCTGTTGCCATACCTTTTTTCTCCATTGTTGCCAGCTCAGCTTCCGCAACTTTGGTGTTCTTACACTCATCAATGAACTTAGCCAGTTCAGGGTTATTCTGTGCCGCTAGCGCTGCAAGAGGGTGACCTGCTGCAATACCAACGTAAGTCACACCCATTAGCGTGTCAGGACGGGTTGTGTACACTTCAAGGTCTTGTTGACCTTGTACCGCAAACTTAAGTTCAACACCTTCAGAACGGCCAATCCAGTTGCGCTGCATGGTCTTAACCATTTCAGGCCAACCATCTAGAGTTTCTAGGTCGTCTAGTAGCTCTTGAGCGTATTCAGTGATCTTAATGAACCACTGAGGGATTTCTTTTTGCTCTACAGGGGTATCACAACGCCAGCAGCAGCCATCTTCAACCTGTTCGTTTGCTAGAACTGTTTGGTCGTTTGGACACCAGTTAACTGAAGAGGTTTTTTTGTACACTAAGCCTTTTTGGTAAAGCTTAGTGAAGAATTCTTGTTCCCAACGGTAGTACTCAGGAGTACAAGTTGCGAATTCACGATTCCAGTCGTAGCCAAAACCTAGCAATTTTAGCTGGTTTTTCATGTATTCGATGTTTTCGTATGTCCAAGGCGCAGGTGCAGTGTTGTTTTTTACTGCTGCGTTTTCAGCTGGTAGACCAAACGCATCCCAACCGATAGGTTGCATTACGTTTTTGCCTTGTAGACGTTGGAAACGAGATACCACATCACCGATAGTGTAGTTACGCACGTGACCCATGTGCAGTCGACCACTTGGGTAAGGGAACATTGATAGACAGTAGAATTTTTCTTTATTTGGGTCTTCACTTACAACAAAGGTCTTGTTGTCGTCCCAGTGCTGTTGAACCTTCTGTTCAATATCTTGCGGGTTATATTGCTCTTGCATCGATGATATCCGGTTATCTTGGAAAGTGTGAGTTCAGTTAGAACAGACAATAATAGATCGTCATAGAATACATAAAGGAGCAAGGTTCAACAATAGCCAACACTCTTCATCATAGAGTTTACGGCAATGTTGGCGGCTTTATCTCTCTTCCTGAGCTATTGGGAGCCAATATTCAGGGGCTTGTTCAAAGTAGATCGGGCTGAATTAAAAACTTTCAGCTTGTCGAGAACCACAAGGGGGTGACTATGCCTAAACACAAAACAGGTTATGAAGATATGTTTGAGGACGTGGTTGAAGCGCTCAAACATAGTCCGGATGAGGTTAACCATGTGCTAGAAACCTCAGGGAAATATGTCGATGCGGCCAATGATATGACTAAAGATGAGTTGGCACTCATCTCGGCGTATGTTAAATCGGATTTGAAAGAGTTTGCCGATAACTATGAAGAGTCGAAAAAAGGTCCGTTTTATTTAATGGTGGCGGATTCGATTTGGCAAGGTTTGTTGGAGATCACTGACCGCACCAAAGTGGAGTGGATTGAGCTATTTGCTGATTTAGAACATCAAGGGCTATATGAAGCGGGCGAGGTGATTGGGCTCGGCACCTTAGTGTGTGATGAGTGTGGCCACCAGACGCAATATAACCACCCAACGGAAATCATTGCGTGTACCCAATGTGGCCACAAAGCGTTTTCTCGCCGGGCGCTTAAACCATAGTTCATTTAGATACAATAAAGGGCTCAGATGAGCCCTTTATATCTTTATACTGATTTTCTCATCCGCCAAGTGAGCAGGGCACAGATTGCTACCCAGATATAAAGTGGCCAACTACCAAAACCATGGTAAGGGGTTTGGCCAGTGGTCGAAGTCACTTGTGTACGCAGTACTCCCGTTTCAAACTGTGGCAATTGCGCGGTGATATTACCTTTAAAATCAGTGACTGCGGTGACGCCGTTATTGGTGGAACGAATCACCGGTTTGCCAAACTCAAGCGCGCGCATACGGGCAATTTCCATATGTTGCAGCGGGCCAATTGAGTGACCAAACCACGCATCGTTAGACAGCGTCAGAATGAAGTCTGTTTCGTCAGTGATATTCTCACGAACTTGTTCACCGAATATGATTTCATAACACAATGCGGGTGCCAGTTGCTTACCGTTGGCATCAATGTTGTTTTGGATAAAATCGCCACGGCTAAACGAGGACATTGGCAGATTGAAGAATGGTGCGATTGGACGCAAAATATCTTCAAAGGGCACAAACTCGCCAAACGGCAGGAGGTGATGTTTGTGATAGCGTTTGTCCAGATCGTAACTGTAATCACCATATGCGGTTGCGCCAAGCGATAGAATGCTGTTGTAGAAACGGCGATCTTCATCTTGGTTAACGACACCAGTGATAACCGCGCTGTTATGCGCTTTGGCATTGCTATCGAGATTGCTCAGAAATGAACTAATCTCAAATTCAAACGCAGGAATAGCCGCCTCTGGCCAGATGATGATATCGGCATCCCAGTTTTTACGGGTAAGGTCGATATATTTCATGATGGTTGGCCAACGCTCGCTTGGTACCCATTTCAATGCTTGTTCGATATTACCTTGAACCAGTGCAACTTTAGTTGTGCTGTCAGGGTTGAGTGTTACCCAGTTAACGTTTCTTAAGCCGAAGCCAGTCGCGAGCACGACAGCAGGAACAATAAATGTGAGCCAGTGTTTATTGAGCAGCGCGTAGCTAATTGCGCCTGCACTGAGTACGATCAGTAAGGTGATTAGCTCAACTCCGCCAATCGGCGCAAAGCTAGCCAGTGGCGAGTCGATCTGACTGTAGCCAAGCCAAAGCCATGGAAAACCGGTCATTACCCAGCCACGTAACCAATCACAAACTAGCCATAAAGCCGGAGCGAGAATAAAAAAGCGTGTACGGTTATTGTGGGGCGCAAATCGATTAAGTAAGCCAGTAAACAGCGCAGAGTAAATCGCTAGATAACCTACTAATAACGCCATTAAAAATGCGCTAGCTATCTTTGGCATACCACCAAAGTTATCGATACTGACATGGACCCAGCTAATTCCGGTTGCGAATTGGCCAAGCCCCCAAGCGTAGCCAATCCAAGCAGCTTTTTTGGCTGATTGTCCGTGAATGAGACAAAGTAGGGCCGCGATACTGACAAATGCCAGAGGCCAGATTTGATAGGGAGCAAATGCAAACGTTGTTAAAGCGCCAACAAAAGCGGCCCCTAAGGGCCGCTTGAGGCGATGAAATAGATTACTAATCATCGTATATTCTTATTGAGAAGAATGTGGATTATTCTTCGATAGGTTGAGTAACTTGTTCTTCGTCTGGCACGGTAACTTGCAGTTGCACAACACGTCGGTTGTCTGCTGCCGTTACTTTAAAGCTGTAGCCTTCAATATCTACAACTTCGCCACGAGAAGGAAGATGACCAAATGTTGTCATCACAAGACCACCTACCGTGTCCACTTCTTCATCACTGAACGAAGTCCCGAAGGTTTCGTTGAACTCTTCAATAGTGGTTAGGGCTTTGACAGCAAATGTGTGCTTGCTTAACTTGCGGATATCCAGTTCTTCTTCGTCGTCGAATTCATCTTCGATGTCGCCAACGATCTCTTCCAAGATATCTTCAATGGTTACAAGGCCTGACACACCACCAAATTCATCCACAACGATCGCCATATGGTAGCGTTCTTCGCGGAATTCTTTTAATAGGCGGTCTACACGTTTGCTTTCAGGTACAACAACAGCAGGGCGGATCACTTGTTCAATGTCGAATTCTGCGCTGTTTGAACCAAGGTACTTAAGTAGGTCCTTCGCTAGAAGAATGCCTTCCACATGGTCTTTGTCTTCGCTAATAACAGGGTAGCGAGAGTGTTGAGCGTCAGTAAGCAGTGCCACAAGAGCATCTAGGTTATCTGTGCGTTCAACCGTAACCATTTGCGAGCGTGGGATCATAATGTCGCGCACACGCATTTCGGCGATTTCCATAACACCCTCAAGCATGTCTCGAGTGTCGTGGTCAATCAGGTCATTAATTTCAGAGTCGCGAATTACATCGACAAGCTCTTGGCGGTCTTTTGGTTCACCTTGAAATAGTTGACCTAGGCGTTCAAAGAAGGACTTTCTACTCGGACCTTCAGATTTTTCTTTCTTACCTTCTACAGATGAGGGCGAATTGTCTTCGTTCATTGTGTCTCATTACAATAACGCTATCAGAAGTGTGATAGCACACGTTGGAATGCTAAACGGCGAAATTTATCGCGGTTTTGCATTCCACCAAGCAACCTAAGTTACTCTTTTTCTGCAATATATGGGTCTTCAAATCCCATTTTTTGCATAATTTCTGTTTCGAGCGACTCCATCTCTTCAGCTTCGTCGTCTTCGATATGATCATAACCTAGCAGATGCAGGCTGCCATGTACAACCATATGAGCCCAATGTGCTAATAAAGGCTTATCTTGCTCAACTGCCTCTTGCTCGACTACCTGACGACAGATGATTAAATCACCAAGTAGGTTAATTTCAATGCCTGGAGGAGCTTCAAACGGAAAAGAGAGCACATTGGTTGGTTTGTCTTTACCGCGATATTCTAGGTTGAGCTGGTGGCTTTCCGCTTCATCAACGATGCGTACCGTCACTTCCGCTTCCTTTTGGAATAGCGAAACTGCATTGCTTAGCCATGAGTGAATTTCATCGAAACTAGGCAAGCCGGTTTCATCTTTGACTGCCAATTGTAGATCGAGTTCGATTGTCATTACTCTTTATTCTCCGGCGCTGAAAATAGCTCAGCTTTTTGTGCTTCTAAGAGCTTCGCCTCGCGTTCTTCACGGCGGCGTTTTTCAAACTCTTTACGTTCTTTTTGATCTTGTGCTTCCCACTTCTCATACGCGTTTACGATACGCGCAACGACTGGATGGCGTACCACGTCATCTGATTGGAAGAAGTTGAAACTGATTTCGTCGACTTCGTTCAGCACTTCGACAGCGTGACGTAGACCAGATTTAGCTCCGCGTGGTAAGTCAATTTGCGTTACGTCGCCCGTGATCACCGCGCGTGAGTTAAAGCCGATACGCGTGAGGAACATTTTCATCTGTTCCACAGTGGTGTTTTGACTTTCATCGAGAATGATAAAGGCATCGTTGAGGGTACGACCACGCATGTATGCAAGTGGCGCGACTTCGATTACGTTGCGCTCAATCAGTTTCTCAACACGCTCGAAACCAAGCATTTCAAACAACGCATCATAAAGAGGGCGTAAGTAAGGATCGACTTTTTGGCTCAAATCACCCGGCAAGAACCCAAGTTTTTCTCCGGCTTCTACTGCAGGACGAGTTAGCAAGATACGGCGAATTTCTTGACGCTCCAGTGCATCAACCGCTGCAGCCACCGCTAGGTAAGTTTTACCTGTACCCGCAGGACCAATACCAAAAGTAATGTCGTGCGTCACCATATTCACCAAGTACTGAGCTTGGTTTGGGGTGCGCGGTTTGATGACGCCTTTTTTGGTTTTTACGAAGACTTCTTTGCCATGCTCGAAGTTCGCTTGCGCATCTTGTTCAAGGACACCTGACTCTTTGATTGCCAGATGGATCTCTTCTGGTTCAATGTCTGGGATATTGCCACGAACAGGGGCGGTGTTAACGTAAAGGGTTTTAATAATTTCAAGCGCGGCAGCGGAGGTATGAGGTTTACCCACGATAGTGAAGAAGTTGCCTCGGTAGCTGATTTCAACACCTAAACGGCGTTCTAAATGCTTGATATTGTCATCAAATGGACCGCATAGGCTTGCTAAACGGTGGTTGTCGGCAGGTTCTAGATTGATTTCTAGAGTTACGATTTTATTGCTCAAAGTTACCTCTCATTGTTGCCATACAGTGGAGAGCTGATAACGACCAGCTCTCCGATGGCTTTATACGAGCTTATGGCGTAAAGGTTGCAACACCTAGCTCGTCTTCGCGACGTGTTTTCGCCATCATTTGCATTGGCGAAATCACGCTGCGAAGATCCATATCTTTTTCTGTGCGTACTAGCTCACCACGGAGTGAGTTAGCAAACACATCAACAATCTTAACATCAACAAACTGACCGATCAGATCCGCGTTGCCTTCAAAGTTAACCACGCGGTTATTTTCAGTACGTGCACGAAGCTCCATTAGGTTTTTCTTCGATGGACCTTCAACTAACACTCGTTGCTCAGTGCCCAGCATTAGGCGAGAGTAACGCATCGCTTGTGCATTGATGGTTTGTTGCAGTTCGTATAGACGCTCTTTCTTCACATCCTCTGCTAGATCACATGGGTAATCTGCAGCAGGCGTACCTGGGCGAGGTGAGAAGATAAAGCTAAAGCTCATATCAAAATCAACGTCTTTGATAAGCTTCATCGTGTCTTGGAAATCTTTGTCTGATTCGCCTGGGAAACCGACGATAAAGTCAGAACTGATTTGAATGTCAGGACGAGCTTTACGCAGTTTACGGATGATCGACTTGTATTCGATTGCCGTGTGAGGACGCTTCATCATCGTCAATACGCGGTCACTACCACTTTGAACAGGCAGGTGCAGGAAGCTCACTAGTTCTGGTGTGTCTTCGTACACTGCGATGATGTCGTCAGTAAACTCTAGCGGGTGGCTCGTGGTAAAGCGGATACGGTCGATACCATCGATAGATGCCACAAGGCGTAGTAGTTCAGCAAATGAGCAAATGTCGCCTTCATGTGTTGGACCGCGGTATGCGTTTACGTTTTGACCCAGTAGGTTTACTTCACGTACACCTTGCTCAGCTAGCTGCGCGATTTCGTATAGTACGTCGTCCATCGGGCGGCTAACTTCTTCACCGCGCGTGTATGGTACTACGCAGTAAGTGCAGTATTTCGAACAGCCTTCCATGATTGAAACGAATGCTGTTGCACCTTCAGCACGCGGCTCAGGTAGACTGTCAAACTTTTCAATTTCAGGGAATGAGATATCCATTACAGGTGCCTCATTCGCTTGCGACTGTTTGATCATTTCTGGCAGACGGTGCAGTGTTTGTGGACCAAAGATTACGTCAACAAAAGGTGCACGTTCACGGATGTGATCACCTTCTTGAGTTGCTACACAGCCACCCACACCGATCACTACACCCGCTTTTTTGTCTTTCAGTGTTTTCCAACGACCGAGTTGGTGGAACACTTTTTCCTGTGCTTTTTCACGGATCGAACAGGTATTAAGTAGAAGTACATCTGCTTCATCAGGGTCTTCTGTTAGCTCATAGCCATTTGCAGCATTAAGCAGATCGGCCATTTTCGATGAATCATATTCGTTCATCTGGCAGCCCCAAGTTTTAATTAGCAGTTTCTTACTCATCTCACTTTCGCTCGTGTTAAATCTTAAAATTGGTTGAACTACTCTTAAAGCTCTAGTTCAAATTATATACCCAAGTAACTTTAATTTAGCACTTGAGCGTGCCGCCTTCACGGCGGTAAGCGGCGTATTGTACTGCTTTAAAAAGCACCTGACTAGTGTTGTGGCAAAATCAGTCAAAGCCCGAATATATAAGGGCTTTGCCCCTTGTACAGATAAGGTTTTTAGTTACATTTTCGTAATCAATACGTACAATAAAAATTCACCCACAAATCAAGATGATGACGTGCAAAAAATGAACAAGTTTGATATTGCTGTGATTGGCGGTGGCATGGTTGGTGCTGCTGTCGCGCTTGGTTTTGCCAAGCAAGGACGACAAGTTGTGATGGTTGAGGGCCAGGAGCCTAGCCCCTATTCTGATGAGCAACCAATGGATATCCGTGTCTCAGCAATCTCGCATCACTCAGTTCAAATTCTCCAAGATCTAGGTGCATGGCGAGCGATTGAAGCAACTCGAGTGTGTCCGTATCGCCGCCTTGAAACTTGGGAGCACCCAGAGTGTCGTACTCGTTTTCACTCTGATGAGCTTGGCCTTGATCAGCTTGGTTACATTATTGAAAATCGCTTAATCCAACATGGCTTGTGGCAGCAGTTTGAGCAATACCCTAATTTAACCGTGATATGTCCTGACTCCTTGGCTTCGCTGGAGTTTGGTGAGAGTGTTGGAATTGAACTGACCTCAGGCGCACGAATCTCCGCTGAGTGGGTCGTTGGCGCCGATGGCGCGAACTCGCAAGTGCGTCAGCAAGCTGGAATTGGGATAACCGCTTGGGACTACCGCCAGCATTGTATGTTGATCAATGTGGCGACTGAACTCGATCAGCAAGATATTACTTGGCAGCAGTTTAATCCTACGGGGCCGCGTTCGTTTTTGCCGCTGTGTGGTCAGCAAGGGTCACTGGTTTGGTATGATTCACCAAAACGTATTAAGCAGCTTAGCGCAATGTCGAACGAGCAAATGCGTGAAGAAATTTTACTTAATTTCCCTGCAGAACTCGGTGATATTACGGTTCTTCAGCATGGCTCATTTCCGTTGACTCGCCGCCACGCTCAGCAATATGTCAAGAATCGTTGCATTTTGGTCGGGGATTCTGCTCATACAATTAATCCGCTCGCAGGGCAGGGCGTGAACTTAGGCTTTAAAGATGTCGATGCTTTACTAAAAGTAACACAAGGTGAATCATTAACCGCTGAATTGTTGGCGAGTTATGAGCGTAAGCGTCGCGGAGACAATCTATTGATGCAATCGGGGATGGATGTGTTCTACAAAGGTTTTAGTAATGATGTAGCCCCGCTGAAATTGCTACGCAATGCGGCGCTGAAGATTGCTGACAAAACAGGGCGGTTAAAACAGCAAGTGTTGAAATACGCGCTCGGCTTGTGAATTCCTATACCAAAGTATTTTGAGGTTACTTGAGTATTTCTCGGAATACAAAAAACGCTGCACAGAGCAGCGTTTTTTTCGTTTGGCTAAGTAGGAATTACTTAGTTACGCGTAGTACTGGAGTTTCACCAACAGTTACTGCACCAGAAAGCTTGTTTAGCTCTTTGATTTCGTCCATGTTAGAGATAACAACAGGAGTTAGAGTAGACTTAGCTTTCTCTTCTAGAAGTGCTAGATCGAACTCAATGATAGTGTCGCCAGCTTTAACTGTTTGACCTTCTTCAGCGATACGCTTGAAGCCTTCGCCTTTAAGTTCAACAGTGTCGATACCGAAGTGAACGAATAGCTCAACGCCGTCGTCAGACTCGATAGAGAAAGCGTGGTTAGTTTCAAAGATTTTACCGATAGTACCGTTTACAGGAGCTACCATCTTATCGCCTGCTGGTTTGATAGCGATACCGTCACCAACGATTTTCTCAGCGAAAACTACATCTGGCACATCTTCGATGTTAACGATTTCACCAGATAGAGGTGCGATGATTTCGATTGCACCAACATCAGCGCTGTCATCAGATACTAGCTTCTTAAGTTTGTCAAACAGACCCATTGTGTCATGCTCCTAACGTTTAGTTTTATTCTTTCGCAATATAGTATACCAATCTAGTCGAATAGACGAATAATTTTAGCGCCACAAAACGCTAATAAACTTGCAATAAAATGGCAATCAACAGGCTAAGAATGGATTACTCTCAACCTGTTAAATGGCCGTAGTCACTGCTTTTTCTGTCTATTCAAGCAGATTAGCTATGCAGATTATTGAGTTTTCTCTGCAATGAACTTTTCTACAACTGCTTCGATTTCTGCTGCTGTTGGTAGAGAAAGCGCTTCTTCCGCCATTGCTTTAACTTCTGCGAAGTTAGAGTTACGGATGACTTTCTTAACCACAGGGATAGAGATGCCGCTCATAGAGAACTCATCTAGACCCATACCTAGTAGTAGCAGAGTAGCACGCTCGTCGCCTGCTAGCTCACCACACATACCAGTCCACTTGCCTTCAGCGTGAGAAGCGTCGATCACTTGCTTGATTACTGTTAGTACAGCAGGTGATAGTGGGTTGTATAGGTGAGAAATCATTTCGTTACCACGGTCTACTGCCAATGTGTATTGAGTTAGATCGTTAGTACCGATTGAGAAGAATGCAACTTCTTTTGCTAGGTGGTGAGCAATCGCAGCAGCAGCTGGAGTCTCAACCATCACGCCGATTTCGATGTTTTCATCGAATGCTAGGCCTTCTTCACGAAGTTCTGCTTTGTACTCTTCGATTGCTGCTTTCAGCGCACGGATTTCTTCAACAGAGATGATCATTGGGAACATGATACGTAGTTTACCGTGTGCTGATGCACGTAGGATACCACGTAGCTGGTCACGAAGAATTTCACGACGATCCAAGCTGATACGAACTGCACGCCAACCAAGGAATGGGTTCATCTCTTTTGGTAGATCCATGTATGGTAGATCTTTGTCACCGCCGATATCCATAGTACGGATGATTACCGCTTGACCTTCCATTGCTTCTGCAACTTCTTTGTAAGCTTGGTACTGTTCTTCTTCAGTAGGAAGAGCATCACGGTCCATAAATAGGAATTCAGTACGATACAGACCAACGCCTTCACCGCCGTTACGGATAATACCGTCACAGTCTTTAACTGTACCGATGTTGCCGCAAACTTCTACACGGTGGCCGTCTAGAGTTTCTGCGTGAAGATCTTTAAGTTGAGCTAGCTCTTCTTTTTCAGCAATGAATGCAGCTTTAACTGCTTTTGCTTCTGCTAGCGCTTCTTCTGATGGATTGATAACAACTTTGTTATTCATTGCATCAAGAATTAGCATGTCACCGTTCTTCACTTTCTTAGTGATGTCGTTAGTACCAACGATAGCTGGTAGTTCAAGAGAACGTGCCATGATTGAAGTGTGAGACGTACGACCGCCGATGTCACAAGCAAAGCCTAGAACGTAATCTAGGTTGATTTGTGCAGTTTCTGAAGGCGTTAGGTCGTAAGCTACTAGGATAACTTCTTGATCAATATCGCTTAGAGAAACGATGTTGATACCTAGCGCATTTTTAACGAAACGAGTACCGATGTCGCGAATGTCTGTCGCGCGCTCTTTTAGGTATTCGTCATCTAGAGATTCTAGAGCACATGCTTGCTCTTCGATAACCGTGTGGATTGCGTTATCAGCAGATAGCTTGTCGTTTTTGATCAGTGCTAGGATTTCTTCTTCTAGCTCTTCGTCTTCAAGAAGCATGATGTGACCTTCAAAGATCGCTTCTTTTTCTTCACCGAAGGTTTCAAGTGCTTTTTGCTTGATGGTTTCAAGCTGAGCTGATGACTTGTTACGAGCGTCGAAGAAACGTTGTACTTCTGCTTCTACTTGATCGTCTGAGATTGAGTTTGTGTTTAGGACAATTTCATCTTCTTGAAGTAGTAGTGCTTTACCAATAGCAATACCAGGAGATGCTAGGATGCCTGAAATCATAGCCTTACCTTAAATTGGTCAACTTTAAACTGGAGAAAAATATGGATACGCTAACGTTAATGTTTAGCTTATGTTAGGGCCTATTTCCAACAAAGCCATTCTGTTTTCACAAAATGGCTTTGAAAATAGGAGACCTAATTAGTGTAGTTGGTCCATTAGGGCAACTAGGTGGTCAACAGCTTGCTGAGCTTGCGGGCCTTCAGCAGAGATTGTAACTACAGTACCTTTAACTAGGCCAAGAGTTTGTAGTTTGAATAGGCTTTTTGCGCTTGCGCTTTTGCCATTTGAAGTCACTGTGATGTCAGCGTCAAAAGCTTTTGCTTCTTTAACGAACTGTGCAGCAGGACGAGTGTGTAGACCATTTTCTGCAGTGATTTCAACTTGCTTCTCGTACATTTTGTATACCCCAATTAATTTATATTTTAGATAGTATTTGAACCAAACCTAGCTTAGTGACGTTTGCTGGCTTCTTCTAGTGAAACTTGCCTGCAATGTGTTCCGAAGTTGGCACTGGTTACAATTTTTGCAGTAACGACTCTACCATTGAGTAAAAGTCATCACCAGCTTGAATACTGATTTGGCAATATTATTTTGAAGCCAAAAATAAAACATTGCTGATATTACCAAAGGTAGGAGCAGGATCAACAAAAAAGCCCCTGAACGGGGCTTTTTTAAACGAAAAATTGATTTCGATACGTATTACTGTTGGTTCTCTTTCTCAGTAAATAGGCCAGAAAACAGCGCTGTACTAAGGTAACGTTCACCAGAGCTTGGTAGAACGACTACGATTGTTTTTCCTGCAAATTCAGGTAGTTCCGCAATTCTGTTTGCCGCAACGACTGCTGCGCCTGAAGAGATACCAGCTAAGATGCCTTCTTCTTCCATTAGTCGGCGAGCCATCTCAATTGCCTCATCTGAAGTCACTGCCTCAACACGGTCTAAAAGCTCTAAATCTAAGTTACCAGGGATGAAACCTGCGCCAATACCTTGGATTTTGTGTGGCGCTGGTTGAATTTCATCACCTGCGAGTGCTTGGGCAATCACTGGTGATTCTGCTGGCTCAACGGCGACTGAAGTGATCGCTTTGCCTTTTTCGCCTTTGATATAACGACTGGTACCGGTGATTGTGCCGCCTGTACCGACACCTGCAACGATGACATCGACTTCACCGTCAGTTGCATCCCAGATCTCTGGACCAGTGGTTTTTTCATGAATTTCTGGGTTAGCTGGGTTATCAAACTGCTGTAGTAACAAGTATTTTTCTGGGTTGCCTGCTACGATCTCTTCTGCTTTAGCAATCGCGCCTTTCATGCCTTTTGCTGCTTCAGTTAGCTCTAGTTTTGCGCCTAGTGCTTTTAATAGCTTACGACGCTCAAGACTCATTGATTCAGGCATAGTTAGAGTCAGTTTGTATCCGCGAGCTGCTGCGACGAATGCTAATGCAATACCAGTATTGCCGCTGGTTGGTTCTACAAGCTCAACTCCTGGCTTTAATTTGCCTTGCTTTTCCGCATCCCAAATCATGTTTGCGCCAATACGGCATTTCACGCTGAAGCTCGGGTTACGCGCTTCAACTTTTGCTAATACATTCCCTTTCGCGACTTTGTTTAAACGAACTAGAGGAGTGTTACCGATAGTTTGAGTGTTATCTTCGTAGATTTTGCTCATTGTCTGATCCTTCATAAGATGGCTATTTGCTCGTATGTCAGGTGTTGACCGCACAAACATAGTGGAATTTTATCTAACCTAAACTGCTTTGAGGCTGCCTAGCTGTTATTTGATGAAACCAGATTAGGGCTTTTACAAAAAGCAGAGAAGGATTAAAAAGTTATATCTTATTAAATACAAGTTATCTGTATTGGTATTTTGGTAGGTTTGAGCATCTTAGAACAGAATCACAATTCTTGATGTGAAAGAGCCTCATCATTGATAGTGAGGCTCTAATTTTTGTTGAATCGTGACCGAAGCTATCGCTTAAATTCACTGACCCACATGGATGTCGCACCGCATACTGCAACAGGCATTACGATGAGATTTAGAATTGGAATTGTCGTAAATACGCTGACTAAAACACCGAAACCATACGCTTTCCCTTGTTTTTGTTTCAAATTGTAACGCATGTCGTTGAAACTGATTTTATGGTTATCAAATGGATAATCACAGTATTGAATGGCCAAAATCCATGCGGTGAAGATGAACCATAATATCGGTCCGACAGTTTGTCCAAGCGCTGGTATTAATAGCAGTAAAAATAGACCGATCGCTTTGGGTAATACGTAAACTAATTTACGCCACTCTCGAGCCAGTACTCGAGGGGTATCTTTGAGTACCGCTAGCATGCCGTCTTCGTTAACTTTTTTACCTGTTAGATGCTCCTCAACTTTTTCAGCCAGTAGACCATTGAACGGCGCAGCAATGAAGTTAGCCAAGGTGCTAAAGAAATAAGAGAAAGTCGCTAATATCGTTAAGACTAACAGTGGCCAAAGCAGGTAGCTCAACCACGAAAGGAACTCTGGCAATTGACCAATCCATTGGTTAATCCAATTCTCTAGGTGAGAGAAAAGGTAGAATAGCGCGCCGCCAACCAAAATAATATTGGCAAGTAGAGGCATGATTACGAAACGGCGGATGCCAGGGCTTAAAGCTAGCTCGATTCCATGAAAGAAATATCCGAAGCCAGATCGAGATATGTTTGTATTTGTCATAGTACTCTGTTTGTTTAGAAAACGACCTTTTTCTATCTTAACAAGAAAGAAGCGTGTCCAAAATCACAAGATTGTGGGAACTTCTCACATTAATTTGTTCTAAAACCTAGGATAGTTTTGGTAAAGTTATTGGCAAACAGGTTTTAACAACTTGGCAGTGAGCTCTAGAAAGTGTTTACCGCTAAGCAAATGAGAGCAGAAAATGCAGGAATTGCGATTCGTACTTATCGTGGTGGGTGCCCTTGCCATCGCCGCGTTATTGTTCCACGGTCTATGGACGAGTAAAAAAGAAGGCAAGTCAAAATTTAGTGATAAGCCACTAGGGAAGCTTGATGTGGACAGTGATGAGATCTCTGATCGCAGTGATGAGCGTGGGTTTGCCCCTGAGGATGACTTTGAAATCATCCGTAAAGAGCGCAAAGATCCTGAAATTCAATCCAATGCCTTTGCTAGTGACCCGCTTCTTGGTGATCCGTTGGTAGCTGACCCTCTAACCGGTGAATTCCCGCAAGAGGAGAAAGAACTCGAAGTGAAAGAAGAGATTAAAGTGGAACTTGATGAAGTACCTTCAATGTCTGCACTCGATAGTTCAGAACCAGAAGTAGAGCCTATTGTTCAAAATATTGAACCTGAGCCAGACAGTAAAATTACTGAAGTAAAGCCTGTTGAAGAAGAAGCAAAAGAGCCAGAGCTGGAAGTCATTGTTCTCAATGTTCATTGCATTGGTGAGGAGCCATTTGTCGGCACTAAGCTATTTGACAGCATGCAGCAAAACAATTTGGTGTATGGTGAAATGGATATTTTCCATCGACATACCGATCATTCAGGTACCGGGAAAGTGTTGTTTAGCGTCGCGAACATGATGCAACCGGGAACATTAAAGCATGACGACCCAGCCGAGTTTAGCACCAAAGGTATTTCATTCTTTATGACATTGCCTTGCTACGGTGATGAAGAGCAGAACTTCAAGCTGATGTTAGGCACAGCGCAGCAAATCGCGGATGATATGGGTGGACATGTGTTGGATGATGCACGCAATATACTCACCCCAACACGCATCGACAACTACAAAGCGCAAGTGAAACAGTTTAAGGCTCTGCAAACCGTTTAACTGTTACTTATTAGCGTAAAACTATTGCGAAAGGCTCCTACAAATTAGGGGCCTTTTTTATTGATACTTGAACCTAAGCTAGTGCGCAGTCATACTCGCGCTATTCGTTTATACGTTATCGAACACTGAGTGAAATATGTCGTCAGAAATTCAACAAAAACTCGAACAACTTCGTGAAACTCTTCATTACCACGCAGTACGCTACTACGTTGAAGACAGCCCTGAAATTCCGGATGTTGAGTATGACCGCTTGATGCGCGAACTGCTTGATCTTGAAGTTCAGCATCCAGACTTAATTACTATTGATTCGCCAAGCCAACGAGTCGGTGGCAAGCCTCTAGACGGGTTTGAAACGGTCAACCATGAAATCCCGATGCTTTCACTCGACAATGCATTTGATGATGGAGAGCTAAATAGTTTCCACAAACGCATGATGGATCGCTTGCCTGCTGCCAAATTTGAGCTGTTTTGTTGTGAGCCAAAGCTGGATGGTTTAGCGGTTAGTCTTCTTTATGTAGACGGTGTTTTAGTTCAGGCCGCTACGCGTGGGGATGGCACTACTGGCGAAAACATTACTGAGAACGTGCGTACCATTGCGGCTATTCCACTAAAACTTCGCGGTGAAGGTTGGCCACAACGAATTGAAGTTCGCGGTGAGGTGTTTATGCCTAAGGCGGGTTTCGACAAACTCAATGAAATTGCACTAAAGAAAGGTGAAAAAACCTTTGTTAACCCGCGTAATGCAGCTGCGGGTAGTTTGCGTCAGCTTGATTCTCGTATTACCGCTACGCGCCCTTTGAGCTTTTACGCATATAGCGTTGGTGTCGTTGAAGGAGGAGCGCTTTCTTCAAGTCACTATGAACGATTCTTGCAACTAAAAGGCTGGGGACTACCAATGTGCCCGGAGACTAAGCGAGTCGATTCACTTGAAGCAGTGAAAGCTTACTACCAAGACATTTTGGCTCGTCGTGATACGTTAGCGTATGAGATTGATGGTGTCGTTATCAAGGTAGATGATATCGCGTTACAAGAGCGATTGGGCTTTGTTGCTCGCGCACCACGCTGGGCGATTGCGTATAAATTCCCAGCCCAAGAAGAGATTACTCTACTTAATGACGTCGAGTTCCAAGTGGGACGTACTGGCGCGATCACGCCAGTGGCGAAATTGGAACCGATTTTTGTTGGCGGCGTTACCGTAAGTAATGCAACGCTACATAACGCGGATGAAATTGCTCGTCTGCAAGTGAAGATTGGCGATAGCGTGATTATTCGACGCGCAGGTGACGTCATCCCACAAATTGTTTCAGTGGTAATGGATCGACGTCCTGAAAATGCCCGTGAAATTGTTTTTCCAAGTCAATGCCCTGTGTGTCGCTCAAGCGTTGAGAGAGTTGAAGGCGAGGCGGTAGCCCGTTGTACCGGCGGTTTAGTCTGTCAGGCACAGCGTAAAGAAGCGCTCAAACACTTTGTGTCACGTAAGGCGCTTGATGTTGATGGCTTAGGTGAAAAAGTGATCGAGCAGCTTGTTGACCGTGAAATGGTTGAGACTCCCGCTGATCTATTCAAGTTGAGTGCCGGTGTGCTAACTGTGCTGGAACGTATGGGCCCGAAATCAGCACAGAACGTAGTTAACGCATTAGTAGCATCTAAGCAGACGACATTGGCTCGTTTCCTTTACTCATTGGGTATTCGTGAAGTGGGTGAGGCAACGGCGGCAAACTTAGCCTCTCATTTTAAATCGCTTGAGCTTGTAATGAGTGCTAGCCATGAACAATTAATCGAAGTTCAGGATATTGGTGTTATTGTTGCGAGTCATATCACATCATTTTTTGCGCAAGATAAAAACAAAACGGTGATTGCTGAACTCATTGAACAGGGAATTGCTTGGCCTGCGATTGAAGAACGTGACGAAAGCGTACCTCAACCTCTAGCGGGTAAAGTTGTGGTATTAACGGGTTCTTTATCTCAACTGTCTCGCTCTGATGCGAAAGCCGCTTTAGAGGCGTTAGGCGCTAAGGTAACGGGCAGTGTTTCAAAGAAAACTGACATTCTATTTGTTGGTGAAAATGCAGGCTCTAAACTTGCGAAGGCGCAAGAGTTAGGTGTTGAAGTTAAAACCGAGCAGGATTTAGTCGATCTAATGTAATCCACATTTTTTGAGTTTTTAGGCTCTCCAGAATTGGCAGTGAACTAAAAAAGTAAATCTAAAAATTAAGCACCCATCTTTAAGTTGGGTGCTTTTTTTTGTCTTTTAATTAAGCTCCGCTCCTTGAAGCAAATTTAGTTATTTTTTGAAAGTGACGACGATCTAATTTCAAAATAAGTAGTGCTTACATGGAAATATATGCGGCACACTTCAAATATCAAGCTGGCTTTCTGTTTTTAAGTTGTTGTTTATTATGAGTTTGATTCGTGGTGCTGAAAGTTCAAAGAAATTTAGTGATCTATATCACTAGTTTGGGAAAAGTATGTCTTGGGTCATATTTTTTTATAAATAAATTAAGTTCTGATTGATGTTTTATGCTGCGAAGTTAGTCTAAGGCACATGGGTACACAAGGTGTATGCAGTGAAATTAAAATCGAAAGATCAAAATTGATTTTTAGATTTTAAAAGGAAAATCTTTTCCCTTCGGCGGCCAACTTAAGGGGAAAGGAATAAAACAGCTATATCCATTTTTAGGAGTTTTTCCATGGACAAATTTTTCAAACGCACTCTAGTGTGTGCAGCAGTAGCATCAGCAGCTACAGTTGGTTCTGCTAATGCAGCAGTACAAGTGGTAGGTGATGCAGTTACATTTTACGGTCAAGCAGCTGGTTCTGTAATCTACGATATTAAAGACGACAATGATAATAGCTTGATGGCTGATATCGAGTCTCGCGTGGGCTTTCGTGGTGTAGTAGATTTTGAAGACCTTGAGCCAAACTTTGTTTGGCAAATGGAAGGTGGTAACGCAAACAACGGAACTAACACCGGTGGTCTTGGCGCTCGTGATACTTACCTAGGTTTTGATTGGGAAGGCTTTGGTAGCATTAAATACGGTCGTCAGCTAGTTGCAGCATATAACCTAGTAGATAGCCATACTAACCCAGGTACTGGCGGCGCGTTTGATGCAATGTCTAATGACCTTAAGACTGCTTTCCAAGATCGTGCTGATCACGTAATTCGTTACGATTCTGCAAACTGGAATGGCTTTACTGTTTCTGCAACTCTAAGTGGCGCAAATGAAACAACTGACGCGAAAACGCTAAGTTTTGCTGGTGCTTATCAGAACGATAATATGCTTTTACACGCTGGTATCTATGACCGCGGTGAAACTACTGAGGTTATTGGTGCTCTAGATGGCAGTGAATATTGGATTGTTGGTGCATACTTCTTCCTAGGTGACTTCACAGTAAACGCAGCTTACCGTGATGCATCGATTGACCAAGTAGTTGGTGGATCGATTGACCAAGAAAGTTACTCTGCAGCGATTCAATATACAATTGACGAAAATTGGTTCGTGAAAGCTGGATATGCACACCAAGGTGATACATCAGAACCTGGTGTTGATAACGCAGATACTGCAATTACTGCGCGTGTTGCTTACACCTTACCGAGTGCAATCCTATACTTCGACGTACGCGACTACGATTACAACGGTGACACAACAGATGGTGATTACACTCGCCTAATGTTTGGTACTGAATACTACTGGTAATCTAACCGTTGCTAGTTAGTCTAACAGTCTTATTTTACGAGCACTCTGTGAGAGTGCTCGTTTTTTTCAGGAGAAAAAAGATGAAGGTTATTAAAACCATAACAGCTATATGTATTGCCACTGCTTCCTTTGCTCCCCAGGCCGAAGTTGGACTAAAATTTAATGATAATCTTACTCCACTAGTTGTGGACAATGAAGCCTCTGGTCTTTGGGCATTTGCTAAACCAAAATTTCAATTACCAGATGGAACAAACCAAGCTGTATTTCGTGTGTCAAAATTGGTTGATAACAACTTTGGAGAAAAAGAGAAATTTAACTCGGAAGCATTTGTGCTAACGTTTGATGCTTCAGATGCGCAATTGACGCTAGATCTTGATATGCAAATTACGCGTATGACCCACGTAAGTCAGTTTAATCAACACCCAAAAATGAAGCTCACAGATGAAAATGGGAATGATGTTGAATTTACACTTGAAGAATTGCCATACATTTTAGGCTTAGGACGAGATTACGAAAAAGAGTTAAGGGAATACAACATTGCAAAAGGTATTGTCCCTGCATCTTCAGAAGAGACTTTGCCATCAAGTGTCCAGGTAGTACAGATTGGAGAGCTTTCGGGGGGAGATGCGAGCCAAATGGTTTCTTATTGGAGTAAAAAGGCTACTTCTCAAGAGCTTGATGAATTCACTAATTGGGTATTTGACAACAGGCAATCCAAGCAAGTTTCTGATTTAGAAGGTTCTAAAGCTATAGAAATGATGAGCTACTGGTATAACGAAGCTACTGCTGTTGAAAAAAAAGCGATTCTGGCTTGGTTAGTGTCTCAGTAAAAGGTTTTGAAAGCCCTTGCTCTACTCGTATAGCAAGGGCTTTTTCACTTATTAGTGAGAGATAGTGTCGCTAGTAAAAGTGCCACCGTTGGAGCGGCATACGCCACTAGGAATGTAATCTTTAGAACCATCGGGCAATACGCAGTTCACCCATTCGCCGCGCGCTGTTTGATTACTGCTAGAGTTATTTGCTGATGTTGAAGCAAATACAGAAAATGAAAGAAGCGCAGTACACATTAAAGCAATTATCTTTTTCATAACAAATTCCCCTTAGTTTTGCGAGTCATCTCAAATATCTGAGATAGTTTTAGTATGAAACAAGACTGATAAAGATCAAAAAAAAATGATATTTTTATGTAATAAATAACCTTTATTTAGGTTTTTTAGTGACTTATTTAGAAAAATTTATCTTTTACTGGCTTCAGCGGGTAGGGGACAAAAAAACAGGCCAAAAAAGTCGATTTTTGGCCTGTTTTACTGTTATTTATCCGTCACTTTTTTTCTTCAATAAATAATACGATTCCCTTGATATCAGTGATTTCAACTAACATTCCTGCGCTTAATGGTTGTTCAGAAAAGGCAGCCCATGTGGTGTCGGCAATTTTTATGCGTGATTTACCTGCTGGCAGGTCATGATCAAGGCGAACCGTTTGGCCGATTAGCTGTTTAGTTTTTTGATTTAACTCTCGTTGGTTATCTGAGTGGCGATCGCTTTTCAGCTGTCTGCGCCACCATAGCCAGGTGGTCGTAAGTGAAAATACGCCAAACGATACCCATTGAAGTTGCCAGCTTATTGGCATCCAAGTCTGAATCACACCCACGAGTAAAGCCGATATTCCTAGCCAAAGTAGGTAACCAGCAGCGCCGAGTAGTTCAGCGGCTAATAGGGCGAGACCAAGTCCTATCCAATGCCAATGGTTAATATGATTGAGAAGCTCTATCACTCGATCCTCTATTTTTTCTCTTGTTTGAACATTTCAGCAATACCAGCGACTGAGCCCATCAAACCTGATGCCTCTAAAGGTAGCATGATGATCTTGCCATTTTCTGCTTGGCCAATGGTTTTTAGTGCTTCTGTATAGCCTTGAGCGATGAAGTAGTTTACCGCTTGCATGTCGCCTTTGGCGATCGCATCTGAAACCATTTCGGTCGCTCGAGCTTCGGCTTCAGCGGCGCGCTCTCGTGCTTCTGCTTGCAAAATAGCGGCTTGTTTGTCACCTTCAGCCTTGAGGATCTCTGATTGTTTTTGACCTTCCGCTCTAAGAATCTCGGCTTGTCGAATCCCTTCAGCCTCTAGAATTTCGGCACGCTTATTGCGCTCGGCTTTCATTTGCGCATTCATAGCTGCGGTCAAATCTGACGGTGGTTGAACATCCTTTATTTCAATACGTGTAACCTTTACGCCCCATGGATTAGTTGCTTCATCGACGATCGCCAGTAGCTTCACATTAATCATGTCTCGCTGGCTTAGCATCTCATCAAGCTCCATTGAGCCAAGGACAGTACGAATATTGGTTAGCGTTAGGTTGCGAATTGCATGTTCTAAGTCGTTAACTTCATAAGCCGCTTGAGGCGCATTGATTACTTGAACAAAGCACACTGCATCTATAGTGACATTCGCATTATCACGTGAAATTACTTCCTGGGCAGGAATGTCGAGTACGCGTTCCATCATATTGATCTTATGACCAATTTTATCCACAAATGGGATGATAAAATTTAATCCTGGCTTAAGTGTGTGCGTATAGCGTCCGAAGCGTTCCACTGTCCAGTGGTTGCCTTGAGGGACGGTTTTAACCCCAGCGAAAATAAACGCGACAGCGGCAATAACAAAAATCGCAGTGGTGATCAGGGAATCGAGTGGTAATGCGGTATCGATAGGCATAAAAATCTCCTTATTCAGTTGATTTCATTGTTGCCTAAAGTTTGTGCAAGCTCAAATATAGGAATGAGACCTAGTACGCTAAATAAGCGAAATAAAGGTCGGTTATTCCGACCTTTAAGTTCGAGATGACCTAATTAGTAGAGGATAGAGTATAGCTGGCGACGATATTTCGCCGCGATAGGGTTGCCTTGACCAAGTGCACTAAGGATATCCATAAAAGATTTTTTCATATTACCATCCATACTATTGAGATCACGAGAGATAAACTGCCAAATCAAGGCCAACGCTTCTTCGTCACGATTAACTTGGTGGTAGTTAAGTGCCAGTTCTTGTGCCAATTTTGCGTTATCTGGCTGTTGTGTTAGTTGCTGTTCAAGTGACTGTATTTCTGGACTGTTTGCCGCTTGATGGTGAATTTCTAATTTAGCAATTAAGCCTTTGTAGTAATTATCTTGATATTCCAGAGGAATGCTCTGCAGCAGCACTTCTGCTTGTTCAAAGTTCTGCGCGGCGAGGTAGCAATCAGCAAGTGCGAGCTTAACATCACCGCGACGGCTTAGATCTTCAGATAGAGCGAGTAATAACGGCATCGCTTGAGAATGTTGACCTGCTGATACCAGTTCTAATGCTTTGGTTAAACTCAGCTCTTCTTGGCTTGGTAAATGTTTAGCCAGCATAGCTTCAATCGCTTGGATTGGTTGAGGTCCACCAAGACCATCAACAGGCTGCCCATTGATAAATAAAGCAATGGTTGGCAAGGCTTGTACGCCAAATTGCGCTGCGATGGATTGTTCTTGCTCGCAGTTGAGCAATGCTAGCGTCATCGCACCATTGTAGTTCTGCGCGAGTTGTTGCAAATGTGGAATGATTTCAGTGCTTTCTTGGCTTACTGATGCCCAGAAGTGGATCAACAATGGTGTTTGCTGTGAGCTTTCCAGAACTTGCATAAAGTTCTGTTGGTTTAATTCGGTGATAAAAGGTGATTGCATGCGACATATCCTTGGCCAATGTCTTTATCTATTGATTAAGTATGGTCTACACGAGAATAAATCAAGCTTATATACTCAAGCAATTCTCGCTGAACCAAGCACCTTGAGGTTACTTGAGTATAAATAAAAACACCACGCAATAACGTGGTGTTTTCAATGGCAAAAGTGCAAGCGAAGGTGTTTAAAAAAAGATAAACAGCGTTAGCGCAACACTCACACATAGCCAATTTAATTGATTTAATGACATGTACGGGCACCGAATGTGACGCTTATAAATTTTGTGTAATGCTATTTCACCATGTCATTATGCTGATGATTTATGACGTTTATATGACGCTATGCTGCTTTCGCTAAAATTTTATCCAGCCAACGTCCGGGTAGCAGTCTCTTCAATACAGCAAATACTTTGGTTGGTTGAGTAATGCGGTAACGAAGTTTGGGTCTCTCTGCTTCTAGTGCATGGATGACTGGTTGAATACACGCTTCTGCAGGCAATACAAACGTGTTGTTGGAAGACTTTTTAGCTAAGCGAGCAATTTGCTGCTGATATTGAGTTTTATGGACACTCGATTCGATGTCAATCCATTGATGAAATGCTTGTAGAGCATTGGCACGAAACTGCGTTTCGATTGGTCCTGGTTCGATTAGAGATATTTTGATATTGGTGTCAGCCAGTTCTAAACGCAGTGTATCGCTCCAGCCTTCAATGGCAAATTTGGAGGCGTTATAAGCGCCGCGGTATTTCATTGCAGCAAAGCCGAGTACGGAACTATTTTGCACAATGCGTCCTTCACCTTGTGCGCGCATAATCGGTAAAACTTCACACACCAATTGATGCCAACCGAAGAAATTCGTTTCAAATTGCGCCCTCAGTCCTGCCACGGGCAGATCCTCCAAAGCGCCCGGTTGCCCATAAGCGCCGTTATTAAACAGCGCATAGAGCTTTCCATTGGTTAGTTTTAAGGTTTGTTGTACCGCATTGGAAATACTGGTAGCCGAGCTTAAATCTAACTGAATACAAGTCAGCCCTTCGTTTCGCAAACGCTCAACATCTTCGCTTTTGCGACAAGAGGCAATAACTTGATAGCCACGCTGATGTAATGCATGGGCAGTTACGTAGCCAATGCCGGTTGAACATCCGGTAATAAGAATGGCTTTGGTCATGAAATCCTTCTCTCTAATTCTCTGAAATGACGCGATTCAGAGTAAAGGATTATTCATGATGTTGTAAGAGATTTTTTAATGCCGGTTCGAGTCGTGAGTAGCTGAAACGAAAGCCTAATTCTGTCAGCTTTTTTGGCTTCGCGCGGATACTATCGAAGAGTAATACCGAGCTTTCCCCCATAAGAACTCTCATCGTCCATTTTGGGGTAAATAGGAAGTGAGGACGCTTCAGTGTACGGGCTAAGGTACGACTAAACTGCTTGTTCATAACTGGATGAGGAGCGCAGAGGTTAAATTCGCCGTGAGCGTGTTCAGTTTCAAGTAAATAAACGATGGCACGAACCATATCGAGTTTGTGTATCCAAGGCATATATTGGCTACCACTGCCTATTGGTCCGCCAACCCCCATTTTGTAAGGAAGTAGCATCTTAGCCAGCGCGCCGCCATCACAACCCAAGACCACACCAGTACGTAAAATACAGATGCGGGTTTCTTCAGAGCGAGCACGGTTTGCTATCTCTTCCCATTTAGCACAGACATGATGGGGAAAATTGTCAGCATGAACATGCAGGCTTTCATCAAAGGGGTGCGCTTGCTGGTCGCCATAGTAGCCAACCGCCGAACCGCTTATAAATACGCTCGGTGGTGTGGTGCTGGCGTGAATTAGCTCAACTAACTGCTCGGTAAGTTTCCAGCGACTGTCACAGATTTGCTTCTTTTGCTCCGCGCTCCAGCGTTTATCTGCGATGGGTTCACCAGCCAAATTGATAACCGCATCGTAGTCATTCAAGTCGTGGAAGTCGTTTAATGTTGCGATATAGGTGATGTTGCCTAAATCAGCATGGCTCAGTGCAAGCTGTGCTGCTTCTGGTGAGCGTGTTAATACCACCACGTCATGAGTGGTTAAATGTTTGACCAGTTCTCGACCAATAAAGCCAGTGCCACCAGTTAACAGAATCTTCATACTACTCTCCTTGTATAACCACAATTATAGCGATTACACGCTCATTCGGATCAGATAGTCCGTTAAATGCTGAAAGAATGCCAATGCGATATGCGGTGAAACCAACTCAAAGTGATTGCCAGCAGTTTGTCTTCACAGAAATTACATTTTGTAACATTTATCGGTTGGGATGCAATTAGTGTCACATATTAGCAAGCGATGCTTTGGCAAGATAGCTTTAACCTAGCAGTAGAGCGTGCCTAAACTGCAGGGATAGGCTGTTTTGGCTTGGAAACCACTCATGGAAGGGAGGTGAACAGTGCAACAAGCATTTACCGCATTATTACGCGCAATGTTAGGCAGCCTGCGTGATTTAATGCCGATTGTGCTCGTGATTGCGTTTTTTCAATTGGTGGTGTTGCAAGAGCCTCTGCCGAATCTGACCTCGATAGCCTTAGGGCTGCTCTTTGTTGTGACTGGTTTAACCTTCTTTATTTTTGGTTTAGAGATGGGGCTCTTTCCTATTGGCGAGACGATGGCTCAAGCTTTTGCTCAGAAGGGAAGTGTCTTTTGGTTACTGTTATTTTCGTTTTGCTTGGGCTTTGGTACCACTGTCGCAGAGCCTGCATTGACCGCAGTGGCTGCGGAGGCGGCTGACGTCGCTGCGGAAGGGGGGATGATAAAGCGCGATGAGCAGAGTCGTGAAGCGTATGCAGATGGTTTGCGTTTTACTGTAGCCTTGTCAGTGGGTTTTGCCATCGTGTTAGGGGTGATTCGGATACTCAAAGGTTGGCCGATTCAATACATGATTATCGGTGGGTACTTAGGGGTTGTGGTGCTAACCGGTTTCGCACCAGAGAGCATTATTGGCGTTGCTTATGATTCTGGCGGCGTGACGACATCGACTATCACTGTGCCATTAGTGACGGCTTTAGGCGTCGGCTTGGCTTCGTCGATTAAAGGGCGTAATCCAATGATTGATGGCTTTGGTTTAATTGCCTTTGCCTCTTTACTGCCGATGATGTTTGTTATGGTTTACGGCATGGTGATCGCATGATAGTGACGCAATTTTTTGACACCTTCATTGATACCATCGGCGATGTGATCCCGATAGCGACCATCATCTTCGGTTTTCAGTTTGCAGTGCTTAGGCGCCCGGTCGCTAATCTTTCTAAAGTGATACTGGGCTTTTTTTATGTGGTGCTTGGGTTGTCGCTTTTTTTGCTTGGATTGGAAATGGCGCTGTTTCCACTTGGGGAAACTATGGTGGAGCAACTCACCGCACCACAATTTATTGAGCAGGTAAGGTTGAGCGCTGAGTCAGTATTAACTTGGGCTGATTATTACTGGGTCTATCTGTTTGCTTTTTGTATCGGCTTTAGCACCACCGTCGCTGAGCCTTCTCTGATTGCGGTGGCAATCAAAGCCAATCAAGTCTCGGGTGGCAGCATTCGGGTCAATGGTTTACGCATAGCGGTCGCGCTAGGTGTTGCTTTTGGTATCTCTTTAGGGAGCTATCGCATCGTGGTCGGCGATCCCATCCATTACTACATTATTGCTGGTTATATTGTTGTCGTAATCCAAACCTTTTTCGCGCCCAAACTGATTGTGCCACTGGCCTATGATTCTGGAGGCGTGACCACATCAACCGTGACAGTTCCTTTAGTGGCTGCACTTGGGTTAGGGCTAGCGTCGACCGTTCCGGGTAGAAATCCGATGATAGACGGTTTTGGGTTGATCGCCTTTGCCAGTTTATTTCCGATGATCTCAGTGATGGGATACGCACAAATTACTCAATGGTTGAATCAACGACCGCAAAAAGAGGATCAAGAAAATGCGCTTTAAGTTGCTGTTAGCCTTTGTCGAAGATAGTAAAACCGAACAAGTTCTGGATGCCGCCCGCAACGCTGGTGCGACAGGTGCCACTGTGATTAATAATGCCAGGGGTGAGGGGCTCAATCAGAAACGCACCTTTTTGGGTTTAACGTTAGAAGTACAGAAAGATGTCTTGCTGTTTGTGGTGGAAGAACACCTTGCGCGGCAGATATTAGAGACGATCAGTAAGGTTGGCGAGTTTGATCAAGAGTCAGGGCAAGGGATCGCAATTCAAATCGATATCGAAGATGCGGTGGGAGTCGCTCACCAAGTGGAAAAACTGACGAAAGTGGTTGGGGATGAGTTATGAATGCACAAACAACAGTCCGAGTACGGGATGTCATGGCTGCAACTTATGTCATGATTGATGGTTTAAGCACCGTGCAAGAAGGGATACGCATAGCACGACAACATCAAGTCAAAGCTTTAGTGATTAACAAGCGCAATCACGATGATGAATATGGCATTGTACTGATGAATGACATTGCCAAAAAAGTCTTAGCCAAGAATCGTTCGCCAGAGCGTACCAATGTGTATGAAATCATGACTAAGCCAGCTTTGTGCGTCGATCCGAATATGAACGTGAAATATTGTGCGCGATTATTTGAACGCTTTGGTATCAGTCGAGCGCCCGTAATCGAAAATGGTGTGGTGATCGGCATGGTAAGTTACAACAATATTGTGATCAACGGCATGGCACGGGATGACGTCTAGTAACCAATTGAGTAAAATGACCTCAATGAAGTTGAGGAGAATCTATTGTGAAACTATTTTTTGCTTCGGATTTGCATGGTAGCTTACCTGCAACTGAGCGTGTTATCGAAGAGTTTGAACGCTCTGGTGTCGAAACTCTTGTGCTGCTTGGTGATGTACTCAACCATGGTCCACGCAACCCTGTGCCGGAAGGCTACAATCCACCAGCAGTGGCTGAATTGTTGAATCAATACGCAGAGCGAATTATTGCGGTACGTGGTAACTGTGACAGTGAAGTAGACCAAATGCTACTGGCGTTTCCTATGATGAGTGATTACGCTTGGGTAATGCTGCCTACCGGGCAAAGATTGTTTTTGACCCATGGTCATCTGTACAACAGTGAAAAACGTCCAGCTTTAAGAGAAGGCGATGTGATTGTTCATGGTCATACGCATATCCCACTGGCAGAAAAAAATGGCGCGCAATTTATTTTTAACCCGGGCTCGATTACTTTCCCACGTAATGGTTTTGAAGCAAGTTACGGTTTGTATACCGATAACATGATTAAAGTGATGAGCTTTAGTGGTGATACCCTACTCGAAAAAGCGATCAGCTAATCTAACGCACGATAGTTCGGCGAAACCATATCGAGAAAGGCACCTAAGGTGCCTTTTTTATCGTTTATCTGAATGACCCAAGTCGCGCTCCGGATCGATAATATCGCGAACACGTTGTTTTAAAACCTTAGCTTCAGGAAATCCACCATCGTGTTTGCGCTCCCAAATTAAGTGACCATTGCAGTGAATTTCAAACCGTCCACCAGTATCAGGGTGTAGGGATACCGTTTCTATCTCTTCACTAAAGGTATGTAATAGTTCTTGTGCAAGCCATGTCGAGCGCAACATCCAATTGCATTGACGACAGTAATAGATATCGATAATTGCTTTTTCCATTGTATTTTTGTCCCTATCTTTAAATGAGTAGTTTAAGCCCAACCAATAAGGTCAGAACTTCAAAGCATTGTTTGATGATTTTGTTGCTAAATCGAGTCGATAGATAGGCGCCTGCCGCGCCACCCAAGAAAGAGCCCGCAAGTAGCACAGGTAGCCAAGGCCAATAAATTGAAGCGCCGGCTTGAACCACTGCAATTCCGCCAATGCCATTCCAAAAGAGTCCCACACATATCATGGTAAGTGCGACGGCTTGTTTATAGTTATAGCCAAACCACCTGACTAGGAAGAGTGTCACCAACAGCCCTGAGCCTGCTGTGAGTGAGCCATTGATTATGCCGATTAATATCAGCCCGATGCTACCGAGTATATAACCAAGCAAGTGGCGATTAATTGGTGTAGCTAATTGCCCCAACTGCTTTTTAAAATAGGAATAGATGCCAAGCGCTAAGATCATCGAACCTAATAATTTTTCAGCTATCACATCAGGGACATAGAGTATTAAATTGGCGCCAATAACGACGCCAATACAACCAACAATAGTAATGTAGCCAGCTTCCTGTAGCGTAAAACTTTTTTGTTTAATGTGCGTGGCGGCGGCCCCTAAACCGAGAGCGACACTCGCAACTTTATGTGTGGCAAGGGCGACAGAAAACGGCAGACCAAAAAATAGCAATAGTGGGAATTGCAACAACCCAGCGCCCCCTCCTGACAGAGAGGCTAAGGTATTAGCGAAAAGTGAGCCGATAAATAGGCCGAAAGAGTTTATCCAGTCCATGGTTAAACAACATCCATTAAAAAGGGGAGCATCTTGCTCCCCATTATCAAATTTAGAACAACTAGTTAGAGAAAAGTACCGTAGAACCGTGACTTAAGCTAGTCAGCAGTAAAGTATTTTCATTGACGATATCAATGCGACGGCTCTGCTGCGCATCCATCTTAAACAGCTGCTTGATCAACTGCAGTTGTTGGTCTGAAAAGTCTTTGCTGTTTGGGGATGACACATCTTTGAACTCAATAGGAGAGATCAACAAGTAATTGTCACTGATTTCCCAATGTCCAGTTTCTGAAATATTGATCACGCTGTCGCTTTGTTCGCTGTTGGCAAAGAGACGCACTGTGGCAACACGAATATAGGTACCATTTGGTAAGTACTTTACGTTTGAAACCACATCAACTTTACGTAATGGTCCCACGGACTCTTCACGCATTCCTTCAGTAATGACACTGACCATTTTAGATTGCCACTCTTTTGCTGTGATGGCTTTCTCTAGTTGTATATCACTGCCCCAATACAGCCAGCCACTAAACACGGCAGAAATAGCCAATAGTAGTAATGCTTTTGTTTGGTTCATAACCCCTCCTATTGGCAAATATGTTCGATGTTGTCTTGGTCAGAGAAAATACGCACAGTAATATTCTCACCGGAATGTTGCAGCTGGTGGATATAGTTGAGTACTAACTTGTTGTTTTGCCCTCCAGTCGCAATCACTTCAACTGGGGCCGTTTCACCAGAGTGGTTGTTCTTATAACGAGTCACGCATTGCTCTATCGCTGGCAACCAGTGGCTAAGATCTGGATGATTGGTTGGTGTTTTTACGACAACGTTAGAGAAAGTCGCCAGTTGACGAAACTCAGAAGCGGTCGGTTTATTGATTGATAATGCAAGCAGCGGCAATAGCAAAGCAAGAACAAGGGCGAGTTTAGACAGCCAATTGAGAGGTGTTTCTTGTATTTCGGAGGTTGGTTCTGGCGTGCTAGTGGTACTAGCGACTTCGATTTCTCTTTCAATTTCAGGAGATAAATCGATTTCAGGTTCTTTTGCGGTTTCTTCAACTATCTCAGAAGAGCTAAAAGAAACTAAGTTTTCACCGTTAATCAGTGGGGCAGAGCGCTCCACATTGCAGATTAATTGGTAACCCCGTTTTGGTACAGTTTTGACAAATTCAGGGGACTTTGTTGAGTCATTTAGGAGTTTTCTAAGTGTCGATATAGCTTGAGTTAAGCTTGAATCATCAACCTCAAACCCTTGTTCGCGCCAAACAAAATCATAAAGTTCGTGGCGAGTGACGACCTGATTTGGTTTTTCAGATAGAAAAAGAAGAATACGACTCTCATTGCTCCCTAGGCGGATAACTTCATTATTATTAAGTATATCAACCAGAGAGTTGGTGTTTGGATCAAATGTAAACTTATTAGCAAGGTTAAATTTGGTACCTATGTTACTCATGCAATTGGCCTTCGGTTAAATAGGTCACAGGCATCGCTGATGCGATGATTTCGGCCGATTTACATTTTATAAAAAAATGCACCGACTCATTGATATGTTTTGCTGGGCAGAATAGACAATCTAAAATCAAAAAAACATTGTTTTTATAATTCTTGACCTTGAATTTACATTTGTCACCCACATGTTATGTAGCAGTCATCATATAAACCTCTGACCAAATATATGACAGAGGTTTGATAAGTATAGATGTTATGGAGTAAACATGAGCGAAACTGCCACTCAAAATAAAGAAACTCGCGGCTTTCAGTCCGAAGTCAAACAGCTGCTTCACTTAATGATCCACTCACTGTACTCAAATAAAGAGATATTTTTACGTGAGCTGATTTCTAATGCTTCGGATGCGTCAGATAAATTGCGCTTCCAAGCTCTATCAAACCCAGACCTTTACCAAGGTGATGCGGATTTAGGTGTAAAGCTTGCTTTCGATGAAGCGGCAAACACGCTAACCATTTCCGATAACGGTATCGGTATGAGCCGTGAAGATGTGATTGAGCATCTTGGTACCATTGCTAAGTCTGGTACAGCTGAATTTTTCTCAAAATTATCTGACGACCAAAGTAAAGACTCACAATTGATTGGTCAATTTGGTGTGGGTTTCTACTCTGCGTTTATTGTCGCGGATGCAGTTACAGTACGTACACGAGCTGCAGGTCTTAACGTCGATCAAGCGGTGCAATGGCACTCGGCGGGTGAGGGTGAGTACACCATCGAAGATATCCGTAAAGAGTCTCGTGGTACCGATATCGTGCTGCATATGCGCGAGGAAGGAAAAGAGTTCCTCAATGAATGGCGTCTACGTGATGTGATCAGCAAATACTCTGATCACATTGGTATCCCTGTGTCGATTCAAACCGCTGAGCGTGATGAGGAAGGCAAAGAAACGGGTGAGAAGAAGTGGGAGCAAATCAATAAAGCTCAAGCACTTTGGACACGTAATAAGTCAGACATCAGTGACGAAGAATACCAAGAGTTCTACAAACACGTCTCACACGATTTTGCTGATCCACTGGTGTGGAGTCACAACCGCGTTGAAGGTAAGAACGATTACACGAGCTTGCTATACATTCCAGCAAAAGCGCCGTGGGATATGTTCAACCGTGACCATAAATCAGGTCTAAAACTTTACGTGCAGCGCGTATTTATTATGGATGACGCAGAACAGTTTATGCCGTCATACCTGCGCTTTGTACGTGGTTTAATTGACTCAAATGATTTGCCACTCAACGTATCGCGCGAAATTCTACAAGATAATAAAGTCACTCAATCGCTGCGCAATGCTTGCACTAAGCGTGTGCTAACAATGCTTGAGCGCATGGCGAAAAATGATGAAGAGAAATACCAATCATTCTGGAAAGAGTTTGGTTTGGTGCTAAAAGAAGGTCCGGCGGAAGACCACGCGAACAAAGAGAAAGTAGCGGGACTACTGCGCTTTGCTTCAACAGAAGTAGACTCTTCAGAGCAGACCATCAGCCTGGCGTCTTACGTTGAGCGTATGAAAGAAGGTCAAGATAAGATCTACTACTTGACGGCAGATAGCTACGCGGCAGCGAAAAACAGCCCGCACCTAGAGCAGTTCAAAGCAAAAGGCATTGAAGTGGTGCTGATGTTTGATCGCATCGATGAGTGGCTGATGAACTACTTAACCGAGTTTGATGGCAAGCAGTTCCAATCGATCACTAAAGCGGGTCTTGATCTGAGTAAGTTTGAAAACGAAGCTGAGAAAGAGAAACAAAAAGAGACCGAGGAAGAATTCAAGTCAGTGGTTGAGCGCACCAAAGAGTACTTGGGTGACCGAGTGAAAGAAGTGCGTACTACCTTCAAGCTTGCAACAACCCCTGCGGTTGTCGTGACGGATGACTTTGAAATGGGTACTCAAATGGCAAAACTTTTGGAAGCGGCCGGTCAAGCGGTACCAGAAGTTAAGTACATTTTGGAGATCAACCCTGAGCATGACTTAGTTCAGCGCATGGCAGATGAAGCCGATGAAGTCGCATTTGGTCGTTGGGTTGAGGTTTTACTTGGTCAAGCAATGCTCGCTGAGCGCGGCTCACTACAAGACCCATCGCAATTCTTAGGCGCAATTAATACGCTTTTGACTAAGGGCTAATACATAAAAATCGGAGAAAAAGCTCGCATCTTGCGGGCTTTTTATTTGAAAGGAAGGCAAGTAGTTAGGTTAGGACCTGTTATGCAATGGTTGGCGTACTCGGTTCACGCTAATCGCATTCTTTAGTCTTATTTGAGTCGTAGAAGCGACAATTTATGTTAGAATCTGCGACTTATACGAGTATCTTAACTCGCTAACCCCAATCTGATGGTGATATACCGAAACTTACCGTTTGCAATGGCATAGTCGTCGGATTGTGAGCTTCGGTATAAATTTCTAATCTTAAAGAGGATAAATCATGCGCATCATTCTTCTAGGTGCTCCAGGTGCAGGTAAAGGCACGCAAGCAAACTTCATCATGGAAAAATACGGTATTCCACAAATCTCTACTGGTGACATGCTACGTGCAGCTATCAAAGCGGGTACAGAACTTGGCAAACAAGCTAAAGCTGTAATCGACGCTGGTCAGCTAGTATCGGATGAAATCATCCTTGGTCTAATCAAAGAGCGTATCGCTCAAGATGACTGTGAGAAAGGTTTCCTACTAGATGGTTTCCCACGCACAATTCCTCAGGCTGACGGCCTTAAAGAGATGGACGTGAACGTAGACTACGTAATCGAGTTTGATGTAGCAGATAGCGTTATTGTTGAGCGTATGGCTGGTCGTCGTGCTCACCTTCCTTCAGGTCGTACTTACCATGTAGTGTACAACCCACCTAAAGTTGAAGGTAAAGATGACGTAACGGGCGAAGACCTAGTGGTTCGTGATGACGACAAAGAAGAGACTGTACGCGCTCGTCTAGGCGTTTACCATGAGCAAACTGCGCCACTTATCTCTTACTACGGTAAAGAAGCAGAAGCTGGCAACACTAAGTACCTTAAATTCGACGGTACTAAGCAAGTTGCAGAAGTAAGTGCAGACATCGAGAAAGCACTCGCTTAATTCTCTCACTGAGAAAAAATTGCTATAGTGGAAGCGACCTTAGGGTCGCTTTTTCTTTTCTGCTCAAGTAAAAAGTGATGCCAATACTGAACTAAAATGTTGGTATCGCGTAAACAACATCTTGGCCAACTAAATTGATGGGATGCAATGAACAAAAATAAAAAACAAGGCGTATTGCTGGTCAACCTAGGGACACCCGATGAGCCGACTGCACCGGCAGTTAAACGCTTTTTAAGCCAGTTTCTTCATGATAAACGTGTGGTGGACACAACGCGTTGGCTTTGGTGCCCTATCTTACATGGCATCATCTTACCGATACGTGTGCCAAAGGTTGCCAAGCTTTATCAATCAGTATGGATGGATGAAGGGTCACCGCTAATGGTCTATTCGCAGAGACAGGCAGCGAAACTTGCCGAGCAGCTTGATATTCCCGTTGCGCTTGGCATGACCTATGGTAATCCAAGTGTGTTATCAGCGGTAACCAGTTTGGTTGAGCAAGGTGTTGAAGAGGTGATTGTTCTGCCTCTTTACCCACAATATTCAGCCACGACCACTGCCGCGGTGTCAGATGCACTGACGATAGCCTTTAAACAGATGGCTGAGATCCCCGCGTATCGCTTTATTCGCGATTATCATGATCACCCTCTGTATATTAAGGCACTAGCAGAAAGTGTACGTCGCTCTTGGCAGGAAAAAGGACAGTCTGAATATTTAGTTTGCTCCTATCACGGCATTCCTAAGCGCTATGCTGACAATGGTGATGTTTATCCGCAGCACTGCGAGCAAACCACGAAATTACTGCAGCAAGAACTTGGGCTGAATGATGATCAAATTGGCATGACCTACCAATCGCGTTTTGGTCGAGAAGAGTGGCTACAGCCTTATACCGATAAGACGATTGAAGCGTTGCCGAGTAAAGGTGTTAAGTCACTCGATATTATGACACCTGCCTTTGCTGCGGATTGTTTAGAAACACTGGAAGAGATTTCGGGCGAAGTGCAAGAACTGTTCAAAGAACATGGTGGTGAGAGTTTTAATTTTATTCCATGCCTGAATGATGATGCGTTGCATATCGAGATGATGGTTGAATTGATCAGGCAGCACCGTTAATCGATGAAATAAATAATCCCAATGAAAAAGCCTCGCAAATGCGAGGCTCTGTTTTATTAGCGATTACCTTGGTAGCGGCGGTACTCAAATACTTGGCCGCGTTCATTGTAGGCGTAGACTGAGTATGAATCTTTTTCATTGCCATATTCCATACCCGGTGAACCCATTGGCATACCAGGAACCGCAAGACCTTTCGCATTCTTTGGCGGGTTAGCTAGGAACGCTTTGATGTCGTCAGCAGGGATGTGACCTTCAAATACAAAGCCACCAATTTCTGCGGTATGGCAAGAGGCTAGTTTAGGGTCTAAACCCAAGTTTTGTTTTACCGCATTCATATCATCATGCAGTTTTTCTTCTACTGTGAAGCCAGCATCTTGCATATGCTTAGTCCATTCAGTACAGCAACCACAATAGGGTGATTTGTGGTTGATGACATCAGCAGCCCAAGCTGTCGCTGTTGTACCCATCAGTAGAGCAAAAGTAATGGTTTTAAGAGTCATAGATACCTCTAGGAACGATGCGTCGTTTCAAATAATCGTAGTCGGTTTGCATTGCTCACCACAGTAATTGATGAGAGCGCCATTGCTGCTCCCGCCACTACTGGGCTGAGTAAAAAGCCAAATGCTGGGTATAAAACACCGGCAGCAATTGGAATGCCTAGAGAGTTATAAATAAACGCTCCAAACAAATTCTGTTTCATGTTTTTTACGGTCGCTTTAGAAAGCTCGATAGCTTTCACGACCGCCAGTGGTGACGAGTTCAATAGTGTCATTTGCGCACTCTCGATGGCGACGTCACTGCCGCTACCCATCGCGATACCAATATCAGCAAGCGCCAAAGCTGGCGCATCATTCACCCCGTCACCAATCATGGCCACGGTTAAGCCCTGTGCTTTGAGCTTTTGAATATGGTTCGCTTTTTCATCAGGAAGGACCTGAGCGATAACCTGCTCAATACCGAGCTGCGTAGCTATCGCGTTGGCAACAGTTTGGTTATCTCCCGTTAACATCACAGGCGTGATGCCCATTGATTTGAGTGCTGAAATTGCGGCGGCGGCATCATATTTAATTGGGTCAGCAATAGCAATCACACCTTGCGCAATGTCATCTTTGGTTACAATAACGGTCGTCCAAGCATTGTGTTGGCATTGTTGCAGCTCTGTAGCAAATGGCTTAAGGTCAATCCCAATATTTTGTGCATATGGCAACGAGATAACGGAAATTTTTTGCCCTTGCCATTCGGCTCGTACGCCGCGACCGCGCATGTTGTCAAAATTATCGACGGTAACTAGCGGTGCACCTTGAAGTTTAGCTTGTTCGACAATCGCTTTTGCCAGAGGGTGTTCGGAGTGTTGCTCTAAGCTGGCTGCTAGGGAGAGTAAGCGCTGTTGATCATCATTAACGGCAAAGACTTGCTCGACACTAGGAGAACCTTGCGTCAGCGTGCCTGTTTTATCAAACACCACGCAATCCAGTTTACTCGCCGATTGCAGTACATCGGCATCACGGATCAAGATACCCATTTCAGCCGCTTTACCCACACCGACGGTGACAGAGAGTGGCGTTGCTAAGCCTAAAGCACAAGGACAAGCGATGATCAGAACGGTGGTTGCTACGACCAACATGTAACTTGCTTTTGGATCCGGGCCGACGGCATACCAAACCAATGCCGCGATAATCGCAATCGCCACGACAACGGGGACAAATACCGCTGAAATTTGGTCGGCAAGTTTGGCGATAGCCGGTTTGCTGCTCTGCGCTTGACGTACCAAACTGATAATGCGCGCCAACATGGTATCGTGGCCGACGCTGGTGGCTTGAATCACTAAGCTGCCGTCTTGGTTAAGCGTGCCGGCAGAGACTTCGCTATCGACTTGCTTATCAACGGGCATTGGCTCACCAGTGAGCATCGACTCATCAATGTACGAATGCCCTGCGATGACTAGGCCATCAACAGGCACTTTTTCACCCGGCTTAATGCGTAAATGCATACCTTGTTCAATCACCTCTACAGCAATCTCTTGATCGCCATTCTCAGTCACCAATGTCGCCGACTTTGGCTGTAGGTCGATCAGCGCTTGCAGTGAGCGAGTGGTGTTGGCTTTGGCTTTGGCCTCAATATAGTGACCTAGCGAGATCAAACCGATGATCATGGCACTGGCTTCAAAATAAACATGGCGCGATGCGACCGGGAACCAATTTGGTAGTAATACGATCAGCATTGAAAACAGCCATGCTGCACCGGTGCCTAATGCGACGAGCGTGTCCATGGTGGCACGCCCGTGTTTTAGTGCGAGCCAAGCGTTGGTGAAAAAGCTACGACCAGCCGTCGCCAGCAGCCATAAGCAAATCACGCCTACAAATCCCCAAACCCATTGATCGCTGCTATTGCGGATCATCATATTGCCGCCGAACACGCCCCATGCCATCAAAGGTCCGCCCACGGCGAGTCCAATCCAGGCGCTGCGTTTGTGGTGAGCTTGAATTTGCTGTTGTTGTTCTAACTGTTTTTGCTGCTGAGTTTTAGGATCATCAATGATTTGTGCACTGTAGCCAGCTTTCGCCACGGCTTGGATCAGAGCTTGAGAATTAAGCTGGGCGTCAGTGGTAAAAACAATCGCACTTTGCTCGGCAAGGTTGACCTGCGCTTTGCTTACCCCGTCAACCGCAAGTAACGTTTTTTCTACCGATGAGACGCAACTGGCACAAGTCATACCGCTGATAAGTAAATTAATGTTGCTAGCAGCAGTTGCCGCAGCCCCTTTGTCCGCTAAGCTATGATTATCTTGCGTGATTTCAGGTGTAGCGGATGGTTCAAGCTCACTTTTGGCGGGCTCAAGTGAGGCTTGATAGCCAAGTTCAGCAACCAACTCGATGATGCGTTGATCAGAGAGTAAGGTGTAAAGTGAAAGCTCGGTTTTGCTTACGGATAGACTGCTTATCGCATCGTTGTTGGCAAGGTGGTCGGTGAGCTTCTTGACGCACTTACCACAGTTGAGTCCGCTAAGGGCAAACTGTTTATGTTCACCAGCGTGGAAACCTAATGATTCGATTTGTTCGGCAATGGCATGAAAGGAAGCGTCTGATTTTAGACTAATTGAGGTCGGCGAAAGATCTAATATCGTCACGTCAAGATGGTCATTGAGCTGTTTTTTCACTTTGCGTGCACAGCCCATACAGTTTAAACCCTGTAGTGGTATATCGAATGTGTTCATCGCCAATCCTCAATAGTTACTGTGGTTGAGGATAAACCTTCCCTCAAGGGCAAGGTCAAGGCTTTACGCTAAGGATTTTATTGCTTCACTTCTTGCTAAGGAGTGTCTTAAGTAAAAAACATGGTGATACCCTAGCACGCAGGCGCACTTGCGTATAAAATAACGCCCAATTTTGGCACTGAAATTCTCTAGTGCAGTCATTTAGACAATCAAGGTATTTTACATGACGGTTAAAACTCGTTTTGCACCAAGCCCAACAGGCTACCTTCACGTGGGTGGTGCTCGTACAGCACTATATTCTTGGCTATATGCTAAACACAACAAAGGTGAATTCGTTCTACGTATCGAAGACACGGATCTTGAGCGTAACTCTCAAGAAGCGGTTGATGCGATCATGGAAGGTATGGAATGGCTAGGTCTTGAGTGGAACGAAGGTCCTTACTTCCAAACTCAACGTTTTGACCGTTACAACGAAATGGTTGATGTGCTACTGGCACAAGACAAAGCTTACAAATGTTACGCATCTAAAGAGTTGCTAGACGAAGTTCGCGCAGAGCAAGAAGCGAACAAAGAGATGGCGCGTTACGATGCGAACCATCCAAAGATCAAAGCAGCGAACGAAGCGGCAAAAGATGGCGATCCATGCGTTATCCGTTTCCGTAACCCAAAAGAAGGGAGCGTAGTATTTGAAGACCAAATCCGCGGTCGTATCGAAATCAGCAACACGCAAATGGATGACCTTATCATCCGTCGTACTGATGGCGCGCCAACATACAACTTCTGTGTAGTGGTTGATGACTGGGATATGGGTATCACGCACGTAATCCGTGGTGAAGACCATATCAACAACACGCCTCGTCAAATCAATATTTACGAAGCGCTAGGTGCACCAGTACCAACATTCGCTCACTGTGCAATGATCCTTGGCGATGACGGTGCAAAACTGTCTAAGCGTCACGGTGCGGTATCAGTAATGCAATACCGTGATATGGGTTACCTACCAGAAGCACTAAATAACTACCTAGTGCGTCTAGGTTGGTCTCATGGCGACCAAGAAATCTTCTCTCAAGAAGAGATGATTGAATTCTTCAGTCTAAATGCAATCTCTAAATCAGCGTCTGCATTTAACACTGATAAGCTACTTTGGTTGAACAACCACTACATCAAGACCTCTGAGCCTGAGTATGTAGCGAAGCACCTTCAATGGCACCTTGATCAACAAGGTATCAACAAAGAGAACGGTCCAGCGATTACTGAAGTGATCAAGCTTGTCGGCGAGCGTTGCAACACGCTAGTTGAACTGGCTGAGCAAATCCGTTACTTCTACGAAGACTTCTCTGAGTTTGAAGCTGGCGCAGCGAAGAAGCACCTACGTGGCGTGGCTAAAGAGCCACTAGAAGCGGCACTGGCAAAAGTAGAAGCAATCACTGAATGGACGACTGAAAACCTTCACCAAATGATCGCAGACGTGTGTGCAGATCTAGAAATTGGTATGGGTAAAATCGGTATGCCACTACGTGTAGCAGTGACTGGCGGTGGTCAATCTCCATCCGTTGACGCTGTAATGCAACTAGTAGGTCAAGAGCGTTGTGTGGCTCGCATCAAGATGGCACTAGAATTCATCGCTGAGCGTGAAGCAAACGCATAGTAGAACGTATACTACTAATGAGTTAGAAAGACCGTAGCTATTGGGCTACGGTCTTTTTTTTGCGTCGCGTATTTTTGGCATATTTGGCTTTATTGTTCTACGTTTAAGCGTGTAAACGTAGAGTTGTTTGGAGAAGCAAAAGGAAAATTTCTTTATAGAACAATAAGGTAATGTTATTTTTCAGATATGAAACAGATTTAAATCTCTGTTTCAGCGATAATAAGACTGTGATCATCCTAGCATTTTGTTCTTTTGCAAAAATAGTCTGCTGTGAAGCTAACTTGCGGCACTGTTATGGACGCATGAGAAAGGTCTTTTGGATGATGACTAATAAACTATAAGACAGTGGATGAAGGAATTAATAATGAAAAAATTAGCAGTGGTAATTTCAGCAACGCTTGCAATGGCAGCTGGTGCAGCAAGTGCGGCACCGTATGTAGGTTTAAAAGCAGGTTACTCTTGGCTGGACGATGAGTGTAAGTCTGGTTTTACTTGTGATGACAATGATTCAGGTTCTCTAGGTGTTTTCGGTGGCTATGAGTTTTACGACTTTTTGTCACTAGAAGCGGGTTATGACTATTTGGGTAAGTTCACTGGCGCGGGTTTGCCAAATGACAGTGTTGACGCGTTTACACTAGCACCTAAGCTATCTTTTGGTATCACAGATGCGATTGATATTTATGGTAAATTTGGTGGTGCTTACGTTAACTACGGTGATAAAAGCGATGAATCTTTCTTAGGTGCAGTTGGCCTTGAGTTTGCAGGTTCTGAGAACACTTCTGTTCGTTTAGAGTACCAAGCTCTAACAGACATCAATAACGATGTTACTCGCGCATTTGCTAATACTGCTAGCCTTGGTTTTGTTTACCGCTTTGGCGGTAATGATGAGCCAGAGCAAGTTGTTGAAGAAGAAGTGATGGTAGAAGAAGTGGTTGAAACGGTAGTGATGACCAAGACTTTTGATGCAACACTGCTAGATACAGAAACGTTCGCGCTTAACAGCAGCAAACTTAAGCCAGGTAGCGAGTCTAAACTGGATGAGCTAGTACAATTGCTAAACCAGTACCCACAAGCTCAAGTTGAGATTGTTGGTTACACTGACTCTTCAGGTGCTGCTGAGTACAACCAAAAGCTATCTGAAAAACGTGCACAGTCTGTAGCGGCAATGCTAGCAGATCGTGGTGTTGATTCAAGCCGCATGTCAGTGAGTGGTGAAGGTGAAAATAACCCAATCGCAAGTAATGAGACAAGCGAAGGTCGTTCACAAAACCGCCGTGTAGAAATTTCTGTTCCAGAGTTCGAATACACAGTAGAACAGTAATAATTGTTACGACAAAGCCTTGGTTTACCAAGGCTTTGTTATATTGCTAGCTTCATTATTATCCCTGGTTTTGTTATGGTTATTTTAAATCAATACTGCTCAATCTTCCCATAAACTCAAGGATCTCGAGGTTGTCTTTGTTCGCTTCAAGAAGTGCCTTCTTGGTTTTACTGTAAGCCGCCAAACGCCCGTGTTTGTTAATTGAGCACACGACGCTTTTATAGATCAACTTGCCATTTTCATCATAGTTACGCCAAGCCGCAATGTAGCATTCATCCTTAGCTTCTGGATTATCTTTCGTTGGGCGTGGTTTATAGATAATTTTAGGTTCTAGAGAGTGAGGCAGGCGGGTCATCAAAAAGGGATCTTTCAGTAGGCGACGCCAAAACTTCCCCCACATTTCACTGCCAAGTTCATTACGAAGCTTGATCGCTTTTTGCAGGCCTTTCTTTTCCCCCATTTTGATAAAGCCGACAGAGCGGTGCAATACCGTATCTTCAGGGGTATGGATATGTATTTTATAGGCAGTCTTAGCTTTAGAAATAAACCGGTGTCCGGTATTTGTTGTTAAATTGCTCTTTGGCATAGTTCTTATTTGATATATTTATTATTAGTTAAAGAGTAAGCAATTGTTACTAAATTTTAAAGTGTAGTGACTCAATAAACATAGCTCATTGGAAAATTCTTGCTCAAGAATCTGCCTGACTCACACTTTATAGCCCAGTCGAGCTATCATAATTATGAGTAGAAATGGTGTAGCCTCCCTTGGGAATAGAGGCTACGTATTGAAGTGATGGTCGCGTTATATTAAGCGGACTTATTAAGGCTAATCCATTTACAAGATTAACTTATGCATCACATCGCCAATCTGAATACTGTTTGCCAGCTCAGGTTGGTCTACCGTTAATTCAGCTTCACCTTCATATACGCGAGAGACGGTTAGCGTAATATCGGTTTCTGATACCTTATTGCGTGGCATACCGCGTTGATCGATAAATGAGCCAGTGTGCCAAAGTTGCAGTTTGTCACCTTCCTGAACGCCATGTAGGCGGCCTAAATTCATTGTCATCACATTGCCCCATTTAGCGATGATTTCAGGTAGGGTGATTTTGCATGAGACTTCTGATTCGAGATCAAGCATTACATTGCGGCTGACTCGCAACATCATTTCGCCATAGGTGGACGCCCAAAAGCGAGCACTTCGGGTATCCACTTGGCTGGTTTTAGGGAAAGGCCAACGAGCGACTTCGCGATAGTTGCGGGTGTAGACTTCGCTACCAGTCTTACCATCAAATACAGTCAGCTCCATGGCAAATTGACGGTTTATCACGTCCGCTTTTAGCACGTTTTGTTCAATGGTTGCCGTTAGGTCAGTTATGTTGCCGCCAATTATATATTGCGCACCAGTATCTTCAGCGATCATTTTTAGGCGCTCAGGGTAGCGTTTATTGATTTCATAATCTGTCGTACCGACTGAGACGAAACTGGTGGACTCTTGATCTAACTGACGATTGAGTACCTGGGCAAAATCGTCGCCAAGACTATAGACCTGGCCCATTACCGCTTGTTGAGGGGAGATGAGATCAATATTGCCGACGAGAAAGGTCTTTTTATATTGATCAACGTGGCAACCTGTTGCCGACGGATAAATATCAATACGTGCCTTAACCACCATGACGTCTTTATAGATTTTTTGTTTTTCAATCAATATGTAGCGTACTTCATGGTTGGTGAATTGATACTCTTTACGATCATCTTCAAGTAAAGGACGCAAATTTGCGATGCTGCCAATATCTGCACCGGAGAAGCTTACCGCTCTATAAATAGCATCTTCTAAAGCGTGAATGCGTGCCGCATCCTCAGAGGCAACGACGGTTGCCGTACCAGTCACTTCATACCATGCCGCATGGCCAGTCGTTGATATTAGGGCCAGTATCAGGGTAGAGAAGAGACTGAAAATCGATTTTTTCATAATGTGTTACCAACTCGGTACAGTTTTTGCTTTGAGAATCATAGCGGATTTTGGCATTGGTTTTCTAAAAGATTGCACAGATAGAAAAGCAAAGAGCGTTCCACTTTTGAAAGAGAGATAGAAATGGATCGCCAGTGCCTGAATGTATCGGAGATTAGAGAATGAAAAAATGGTTTGCGTTAGTGCCTGCGCTGTTGCTTACAGCCTGCGCTTACTCCCCAATTTATAATGGTAAGGAACCTTACCCTGGCAGCCAGTTCATGTTAATGGACAGCCCACGTCATACGTTGGACTTCTTTGTTGAAAGCATGACTGAGGAGCTGGTTGAGTCGAATACAAGTGTATCAGCGCGTACGCCAATTGCGGTGACTTCGTTTGTTGACTTGCAAAATATGGATGCGACGAATTGGTTAGGTAATTCCGTATCGGAAGGCTTTATTTACCAATTTCAGCGTCGTGGTTTTAAGGTCGTGGATTACAAAACTACCGGGAATATTCAAGTAACGCAGCAAGGTGACTTTGCACTTAGTCGTGACTGGAAAGATTTGGCAAAAGAACAAGACATTCAATATGTACTTACTGGCACAATGCTACGTCAAGAAGGCGGTGTTTTGGTTAACGCGCGCGTCGTTGGTATGCAATCTCGAATCGTAGTGGCTTCTGCTCAAGGCTTCTTACCCGCTGATCGTATTGGCCGTGATTTGGATACATTGAATAGTATTCGTACGCAAGATGGTGTTTTGATTCGTTCAGACCCAATGATTCGTCAACCTTACACTGTGATTCTGCGTCCTTAGGAGTTGAGATGAAAAAGTTATTGTTATTGATTGTCTCTATTGCGATGGTTGGATGTCAGCCTTTGACTCAAATGCGACCTGACGATTGGTTAACAGCGGTGGGTTACGCGAGTATCGGTGAACAGAAAGGGCGTGATGTAGAAGAGAAGCAAGTACGTGCTATGCGAGCATCTAAGATCGATGCTTATCGTGAACTAGCCGAGCAGATTTATGGTATGCGAATCAGTGGTCGAGCTGATTTAAAAGATCAACGTCTTGGTACTGAGCTTACGTCAGGCGCGGTTGATGGAGTAATACGTGGTGCTGAAGTTGTCCGCAGTTACAAAGTGGGTGACACTTACGTGACCGAACTACGTTTAGACATTGAGAAAATGAATAAGTTACGTGACTACGGCGAGGTGCAACAAGTACCTGAAAAACGTCAACAAACGTTGTTCTAGCTTCTCTATCTAATCTCCATTAAAAAAGCGGCAATGTTGATTGCCGCTTTTTTAATGGAGTAAATATTAGGCTTTAAGGTTGGTTCCAAGAGTCGAGATGTTATTGGTATGACCTTTGGCAGTGTAAGTCATTCCTGTTTTTCCTTGGCTCTGTTTCATCAAGTTGTTTAACTGATTAAAGCTTAACTGGGCTCTTTGCAGTGATTGCCCATTGATCTCATTTAATTGTTGGCAATGAGAAATAATAATGCGTATTTGTTCAACCATGGGCTGTAAATTCGCGTCAACTTTTAGGCTTTCTACATCTGGATGACGTCTAATTCGCTCATCGGTTGTCTGCAATTGAGAGACAAGCGTGTTTTTTTGCAGAGCAATGGCTTCGATTTCTTTCGCCACTCGTTGGGCGATAGCCGTCTGCTCTTTCTGCAATAATTCAGAAAGTTCGTTGGCATTTTTTAGTTGAAATTCAACTAAACCTTTTAAAGCCGCCATTTAACCTCTCGCTAAAAACCACCAAGTTCTTTTTCGAACTTGATCATATTGCTTGCAAGTTTTTCCGCATCCACAGTATATGAGCCGTTACTGATCGCTTCTTTAATTGCGGCGACTTTCGCTTGGTCAAAGCTTGGTTGGCTCGCCATCTGTTTGTGCATTTCACCAACAGCCTTGCCTTCAGAACTGAGTGACACGGCATCTTGTGCAACGCTATTGCTCTTTGAAGGAGAACTTGATTGAACGGAACTGTCATTACTACGTGAAGCGCGAGTACTTGACGTAAGAGTCTGCCCCGCGCGAATATTATCTATACCTGCCATTGAGAAAGCCTTTTACTTGATAAAAAAACCTGTACTCACCATATCGGCAGAACTGCACAGACCTTTAGCAATAATTTTAATTGAGCAAATTCCTACGAATTAGTGGGAAAAGTTGGCTCTAGAAAATGACCGTCACTTCGGAAATGTCGGTCACTTTGCCATCAATTATACGATTTGATTTGCTATTTTTCACTTTTATCTGCTCACCGTGGGAGCCATCTGAAAGCGCGACCCCCTTAGTGGTGATGACCATCCCAGATTTTTCTGCTTTGATGGTGACTATATCGTTTCGGCACACAATACAGATGTCACGTTGCTCGATAATTTCACCCACTCGGAGGTTTTTCTTTACTTTTGCACCAATAACAGCATTTATCGAGGAAAATCCTTGCCGCCTTAAGCGCTGCAAGTCTACCATAGTTGTGGTGACATCTTGTGCAGAGATGATTTGCCCTCGATTTAGAGGCGTAATAAGTGAGACTTGCGGGCCAGTCCGAACGAGTCTCACTGGAACGTAAATACGCCAATTGTCTTGGCTACATTCTACTAACACCGTAATATTATTCGCTTTGGTACTCGTAGACTTTGATGATACTGCAAGAGGCGCAGGACAATCGGTGGCAAAAATCCGGTTGTCTATATTGGCTGCTTCAGCCTCTAGCGAACCTCCAGTAGGCTGCTCAACTCTCTCTAAAATGTATTTTTCCGCTGCGTTTTGAATCGAGAAAATTTGTTCTTGAGTTGCAGATAAAGAGGAAACACTAAAGAATAGGGCGGATAAGCCGATAAAGACTAACATGCTATCGATGCACAATTTTTTTTTGGTTATGGAATATGTAGAAATGTATGATTTAAAAGGTATCATGCGTCTTCTCAGGTTTTGTAGCCTTTACTAGATTACCACTTTTTCACTTGAAAGTTTGAAATGGAGATGAGCTTATGACGGGTATTCTTGATTCTGTGAATCAGCGTACACAACTCGTCGGTCAAAACCGATTGGAACTACTTACGTTTCGTTTAATGGGACGCCAACGTTATGGTATTAACGTGTTCAAGGTTAAAGAAGTTCTTCAGTGTCCTAAGCTTACTTCAATGCCAAATCTTCACCGTTTAGTTAAAGGCGTGGCACACATTCGAGGCCATACTGTTTCGGTGATTGATTTGAGTTTAGCGATTGGTGGACGACCAACGACGGATGTTGATAAAGCCTTTGTCGTGATTGCGGAATTTAACCGAACTATTCAAGCCTTCTTAGTTTCATCGGTTGAGCGCATAATCAACATGCATTGGGAAGCGATCCTACCTCCGCCACAAGGTTCAGGTAAAGCGCATTATCTAACGGCAGTGACAAACATCGACAATGAATTAGTTGAAATTCTCGATGTAGAAAAAATCCTCGCGGAAATTGCCCCTGTTGATGAGACAATGGACAGCAATATCGGTCAAGAGATCAAGCAGGCACAAAAAGATAAGCCTGTCGTGCGTCGTATCCTGATTGCGGATGACTCGACAGTTGCACGTAAACAAGTCGAGCGCGCAATTAGCTCGATTGGCTTTGAAGTTGTTTCGGTAAAAGATGGCAAAGAAGCTTATGAGAAGCTTTTAGAAATGTCGTCTCAAGGTAGTATCTACGATCAAATTGCTCTTGTGATTTCAGATATCGAAATGCCGGAGATGGATGGCTATACTCTAACCGCAGAAATTCGCCGTCATGCAGAGTTGAAAGATCTGTATGTAATTCTGCATTCTTCACTCAGTGGCGTATTTAACCAAGCTATGGTGGAGCGTGTCGGCGCCAATTCTTTTATCGCCAAGTTTAATCCTGATGAACTCGGTAATGCGGTGAAGACTGCACTAATCAAATAAAGAGAACTTAATGACAGCGATAACTATAAGCGATCAAGAGTATCGTGATTTTAGCCGTTTTTTAGAATCTCAGTGCGGCATTGTACTGGGAGAAAGTAAGCAGTACTTAGTAAGAAGTCGATTGAGCCCTTTAGTCGTGAAGTTCAAGCTAGCTTCACTGTCAGATTTATTGCGTGATGTTATCACTGGGCGCAATCGTGAATTACGAGTTGCGGCTGTAGATGCGATGACGACCAATGAAACATTATGGTTTCGCGATAGTTACCCGTTTACTGTATTAGCAGACAAGATCCTGCCGGAATTGGCTGCTAACAAGCGCCCAATCAAAATTTGGTCTGCGGCGAGCTCTTCAGGTCAAGAGCCGTATTCAATGGCGATGACCATTTTAGAAACACAGCAACGCAAACCAGGCATGTTGCCAAACATATCGATTACTGCAACAGACATTTCTAGCAGTATGCTCGATATGTGCCGTGCGGGTGTTTACGATAACCTTGCTTTAGGGCGTGGTTTGTCTCCTGAACGTCGTCGAGCATTTTTTGAAGATGCAGGCGATGGCCGTATGAAGATTAAAGACACAGCAAAGCGATTGGTGAATTTTCGGCCACAAAATTTAATGGACAGTTACGCGCTGCTTGGTAAATTTGATGTTATCTTTTGCCGTAACGTACTGATTTACTTCTCGCCAGAGATGAAATCGAAAGTCTTGAATCAAATGGCAAATAGTCTAAACCCAGGCGGTTACCTGCTTCTGGGAGCATCTGAATCTTTAACTGGTCTCACTGATCGTTTTGAAATGGTTCGCTGTAATCCAGGTATTATTTATAAGCTTAAGTAAATAGTACTCAAACAAATCTACGTTAAAGCCCAGCGATTGCTGGGCTTTTTGTTTTCCCCTTCGTTAAAGCATATACTCACCAAGACATTCCAAAGTCGTAATCATTGAGAGTCGTGCGAACAGTGCCGTGATGCGGTGCATTAAAGTTGGCGCACTTATTGCTGTTTTATTCGGATTAAAGTTAATTTGTGTCTGGTCTTCTAAAAGATGGTACGCAAATTGCTTTACAAATTATTAGTAACGGTCAGTTCTTTAAGTAGAGGCAAACATGGCTATTTCTTTTGACAAGGCATTAGGCATTCACCAACACACGGTGGGTGTTCGTGAGCGCAACGCTGAGGTTATCTCGACCAACATTGCGCAATCAAACACGCCAGGTTACAAAGCGAAAGGCATGGATTTTCAAAAGGCACTGCAAGCGGCAAGTTCGGAGGCAAGCATTGGTCTTAGCCGTACCGATGGTCGGCATATTCCTGCCTCTACTCAGGTAACAGGTGAAGTGCTTTATCGACTTCCGACTCAACCTGACACTGGTGATGGCAATACTGTCGATGTGGATTTAGAGCGTAACTTATTTATGCAAAACCAGATCAGACATCAAGCATCATTAGACTTCTTAGGAAGTAAATTCAAGAACTTAACCAAAGCAATCAAAGGGGAATAAATTAGATGAGCTTATTTAACGTATTCAATGTGACAGGTTCTGCAATGAGCGCTGAATCCGTTCGTCTAAATACTACCTCAAGCAACTTGGCGAATGCGGATAGTGTCTCAAGCTCGGCTAAAGACACCTATAAAGCTCGTCATGCGGTATTTGGTGCTGAATTAAGTAAGGCAAAGTACGGTCAAGACCATACGGTGCCGGTGAAAGTGTTAGGTATTGTGGAAAGTGATAAGCCGCTTAATGCGGAATACAACCCTGATCACCCACTTGCAAACAACGAAGGCTATATCTATAAGCCGAACGTTAATGTTATGGAAGAAATGGCCAACATGATTTCTGCTTCTCGCTCATATCAAACCAATGTGCAATTAGCAGATGCGAGTAAACAAATGCTGCTGCGTACGCTGCAGATGGGTCAATAGGGATAAGGAGGTAACGTATGGCCGGTAGTATTAATAATGTTGGTCAAAGCGGCTTGTCCTATGTAGACCAGCTTAAAGCGCTTCAAGAGCAAAAAAAGCCTGAAGGAACAACGGGTAAGCAAGATCTTAAACAAGAAGACTTCTTATCGTTGCTGACTAAGCAGCTTGCTCAACAGGATCCGTTTAAGCCGGTTGGTAACGACCAAATGATTGCGCAAATGGCGTCATTTGCCACCGTTGATGGCATCGGCAAGATGAACAATCAGTTCGATACGTTGAACGCGTCAATGACATCAAACCAAGCTTTGCAGGCGTCAACTCTAGTTGGCCGAGATGTACTGGTTCCAGGTGCTGCAGGCTTAAAGCAAGACGGTAAATCAATGGCGGCAATGGTGAAACTGCCACAAAACGTAGACAATATGTTTGTCCGTGTTGAGAACGAGATGGGCCAACTAGTGCGCACGTTCGAAGTGGGAGCGAAACCTGCCGGTGATAACCGCGTTGTGTGGGACGGAAAAGATGAAAACGGTAATCCATTGCCGGCTGGCAAGTACAATGTGAAAGCATCGGGCTTGTTAGATGGAGAAAGCAAAGAGTTTGAAGTATCAACTTACGCAAACGTCAACAGCGTTCTTCTCGGTAAAGGTGATGGTAACGTACTGCTTAATCTGGCTGGCTTTGAGTCACCAGTTCGACTTGCTGAAGTACTTGAAGTAGGCAAAGCGTAACAACGCGAGCTAGATAGGAGAATTTGGAATGTCATATGTATCATTAAGCGGATTGTCAGCCGCTCAGCTCGATCTGAACACGACCAGTAATAACATTGCTAACGCTAACACGTTCGGTTTTAAAGAATCACGTGCTGAATTCGGTGATGTTTATTCAAACTCATTATTTACCAACTCTAAGACCTCGGCTGGTCAAGGTGTACAAGCAAATAAAGTTGCACAACAATTCCACGAAGGTTCAAGTGTTTACACAAACAACCCACTGGATCTACGTGTATCTGGTACGGGCTTCTTTTCGGTGGCTAAAGAGCGTTTGATCCCTCAGCAAAATGAGCTGACTCGTAACGGTGCTTTCCACTTGAACAAAGATAACTACATGGTAACTTCAAATGAAGAGTACTTATTGGGTTATGAAGTGAATCAAGACACTGGTGATGTACTCTCTTACGAACCAAGACCAATTAACATTCCAGCAGAGTTTGGTAAGCCAAAGCAAACGGCTAACATTCAAGTAGGTGTTAACTTACCAGCTAATGGTGATCTAAAAGATCCCGCTTTGTTTGATTACTCCGATCCAGAAACGTATAACCGTTCAACCTCTTCGACTATTTATGATTCGATGGGCCAATCTTACAAGATGACGACGTACTACTTGAAAGATCAGACTCAGCCAAATACGTGGCAGACCTACTATACAGTGACGGACAAAGCAGGCGAAAAGCCGATCAACATTACCGGTGGTGATGCAACAACACCAACAGGTCATGTTGGCCACACAATGAAGTTCAATAACGATGGCACGTTAGCAAGCTTGAACAACGGTCAAAATATCGTGAGTGACCCGATTGGTGCTGGTGCAAATCCTGTCGATATGAACGGTGCAGACGTCAGTCAAACACTCTCTTTTGGTCTAGATTCTGCCACTCAGTTTGCCGCTCCATTTGAATTGACTAAGTTTGACGAAGATGGCGCGACAACCGGCTTCCTAACCAAGATCGATTTTGATGAAAACGGCAGCGTATTAGGCACTTACTCAAATGGTGAAAACATCACTTTGGGTCGTGTGGCACTCGTTCGCGTAGCGAATGAACAAGGTCTTGATAAGAAAGGCGGCACGCAGTGGGATTCAACTCAATACTCTGGTGATAAAATCTGGGGTGAATCGAATAAAGGTTCATTTGGTACCATCAACAATGGTGCACTTGAGCAAGCCAATATCGATATGACACAAGAATTGGTCGATTTGATTTCAGCGCAACGCAACTTCCAAGCGAACTCTCGTTCCCTAGAAGTTCATAACCAGCTGCAACAAAACATCCTGCAAATACGTTAATTTTCCTAAGCAGAATTAATCGCACTCTATTTAGATGGCAACTTGGCGGCAATGCCTAGTTGCCGTTATTGCCATAAATTCGACGCCTACCCGATAACAATGCTCACTTTTCTGAGTGTTGCTTTTCTATTTATCTGAAAAATAAACAAAAAAATATATTGGCATAACTATTGCTTTATTTTCTTCGAATAGTGTTTTTTGGAGTCAATAATGGATCGTTCTCTGTTTTTAGCGATGAGCGGTGCCAAGCAAAATATGCAGGCATTACAGCTTAGAGCGAACAACCTAGCAAACGTCAGTACCACGGGTTTCCGTGCTGATTTGGCGCAAGCTCGTTCAATGCAGGCATACGGCGAAGGTTTGCCTACTCGTGTGTTTAGCATGACAGAACGTCCAGGACATAACTTCCAACAAGGCAGCGTTATCACTACGGGTCGAAATCTTGATGTGACAGTTCAAGGCGACGGCTGGATTTCAGTGATGGATAAAACGGGCCAAGAAGGCCTGACTCGCAACGGTAACTTTCAAATCGATGCCACAGGTCTATTGACGAGTGGTAATGGTGACCTAGTCATGGGTGAAACGGGTGCTCCAATCACACTGCCGATCCCTTTGAGCAAAGTAGAAATTGGTACCGATGGTACTATTTCTGTCGTACCACAAGGTGCGCCAGCGGATGCCATGGAAGTTGTCGACCGTATTAAGTTAGTAAGCATTAACAATCAATCACTATTCAAAGATGCAAACGGCTTGTTTCGAGCAAAAGATCCCAATACCGCTTACCAAGCGGATGCAGGTGTAAAACTGCTCACCGGCGCAATCGAAGGAAGTAATGTAAATGCAATCGGTGAAATGACAGCACTGATTGATTTACAACGCCAATTTGAAATGCAAGTCAAGATGATGAGCACAGCGGAAGAGATGGACAAAGCCTCTGAATCGCTGCTTCGTTCAAGCTAATAGATTTTAGGAGAGAGTTATGCATCCGGCATTATGGGTAAGTAAGACTGGCTTAGACGCACAGCAAACCAATATATCAACAATTTCAAACAACTTGGCTAACGCTTCAACCATTGGTTATAAAAAAAGCCGCGCAGTTTTTGAAGACTTGTTTTATCAGAATATTAACCAAGCGGGCGGTCAGTCATCTCAGAATACTGAACTACCGAGTGGTTTGATGTTGGGTGCAGGCTCTAAAGTCGTTGCAACACAGAAGGTGCATACCAACGGCAACGCACAAACAACCAGTAACGCACTAGACATGATGGTTGAAGGTGATGGTTTCTTCCAAATTTTAATGCCAGACGGCAATATCGGTTATAGCCGTAATGGTCAGTTTACCGTCAATGATGAAGGTGTGATTGTAACGTCTGGTGCAGGTTATGCACTTGAGCCAGAGATTGCTATTCCAGAAGACGCGGTTGGCATTACTATCGGCACTGATGGTGAAGTTTCAGTTCGTCTACGTGGTCAGCAAGACAACCAAGTGGTTGGTCAGATTACAACCGTGGACTTCATTAACCCAGGTGGCTTAGAGCCAGTGGGGCAAAACCTTTACTTACCAACGGGTGCAAGTGGCGACCCGCAAGAAGGTGTTCCAGGCCTTGATGGCTTTGGTCAAATCCGTCAGTCGATGCTAGAAACCTCAAACGTTAATGTTACAGAAGAACTCGTCAACATGATTGAAGCTCAACGTGTCTATGAGATGAACTCAAAAGTAATCTCAGCAGTAGACAAGATGATGAGCTTCGTTAACCAGCAACTGTAATATTTGAAAGAGGCCGTTAGCATGATACGTATTCTTCCTTTAGCTCTGATAGTTTTGATGTCTGGTTGTTCGATGTTACAACCGCCTGTTGATACTCCAGATGTGGTGCAAGGCACGACCACGGTAGATGCTGTTGAAGGCGATAAATCGGCCGATGACAGTTCAGGGATCATTGACACACTGCGTGGCAGAACTGATCCAGTCGCCGGTGATCCGGCTTGGGCTCCTATTCACCCGAAGCATCAACCGGAGCACTATGCTGCAGAGACGGGATCGTTATTTAATACCGCCAGTACAACGAGCTTGTACGATGATTCTAAGCCACATGGTATTGGTGACATAATAACCGTGACTCTAGATGAAAGTACTAAAGCGGCAAAAAGTGCCGATGCCGACTTATCGAAAAATAATGCGGCGAGTATGGATCCGCTAGAGGTTGGTGGTCAGCAATTAAATATTGGTGACTATAACTTTTCTTACAATCTAGCCAATGACAATAAATTCAGTGGCAGCTCAGCGGCAAACCAAAGTAATAGTTTATCGGGTTCCATTACCGTTGAAGTGATTGAAGTGCTGGCTAATGGCAACTTGGTGATCCGTGGTGAGAAGTGGTTAACCCTTAATACTGGTGATGAATACATCCGATTAAGCGGCACAATTCGTCCGGAAGATATTACCTACGATAATAGCATTGCCTCAACGCGCGTATCCAATGCACGAATTCGTTATTCGGGCACTGGAAATCAACAAGATATGCAAGAGCCAGGATTCTTGGCACGATTCTTCAATGTATCTCTGTAACTCAATTTAAAGACGATGTTTTGACATCGTCTTACAGTTACAGGTACCACCATGAAAAAAACCTTACTCCTACTTACTAGTTTGCTGTTACTTGCCACGTCCGTGCAGGCCGCCCGTATTAAGGACGTGGCGCAAGTAGCCGGAGTTCGTAGCAACCAATTGGTTGGGTACGGTTTAGTCACTGGTCTTCCTGGTACTGGCGAATCAACGCCATTTACCGATCAAAGCTTCAATGCCATGTTGCAAAACTTCGGCATTCAATTACCACCGGGCACTAAGCCAAAAACGAAAAATGTGGCCGCGGTTATCGTCACCGCAGAGTTACCTGCTTTTTCTAAGCAAGGGCAAAGTATTGACGTCACGGTCTCTTCGATTGGTTCTGCCAAAAGCTTACGTGGTGGTACTTTGATGCAAACGATGCTCAAAGGTCTCGACGGCCAAATATATGCGGTAGCACAAGGCAACTTAGTGGTTAGCGGTTTTAGTGCGACAGGTGCCGATGGCTCAAAAATTGTCGGTAATAATCCGACGGCTGGTATGATTTCTAATGGCGCGATGGTTGAGCGAGAAATTCCGACCCCATTTAGTCGAGGTGATTATATTACCTTCAACTTGCTCGATTCCGATTTCACCACAGCGCAACGTTTAGCCGATGCAGTAAACAATTTCCTTGGTCCACAAATGGCGCAAGCGATGGATGCTACCTCTGTTAAAGTCCGTGCTCCACGTGATATTAGCCAACGTGTTGCCTTTCTTTCTGCCATTGAAAACCTAGAATTTAATCCAGCCGAAGGGTCAGCAAAAATTATCGTTAACTCGCGTACTGGTACTATCGTTGTCGGCAAGCATGTACGTTTAAAACCTGCCGCGGTCACTCACGGTGGTATGACTGTTGCGATTAAAGAAAACTTAAACGTCAGCCAGCCTAATCCGTTTGGCGGTGGTGATACGGTTGTTGTCCCAGACTCGAATATTGAGGTGACAGAAGAGCAGGGCAAGATGTTTAAGTTTGAACCGGGCCTGACTTTGGATGATCTCGTGCGTGCGGTGAATGAAGTAGGCGCGGCCCCATCTGACTTAATGGCGATCTTGCAAGCGTTAAAACAAGCTGGTGCCATTGAAGGTCAACTGATCATTATCTAAGGAAAGAGCATGATTAATAACGGTAACGACATTGGCTTTATTCACGATATTGCTGGGCTTGATAAGCTTCGTCAGCAAGCGGTGAAAGGCGATGAGAAAAGTGAGAAGGAAGCATTAACTGCAGCGGCCAAACAGTTTGAAGCGATTTTTACCAATATGTTGTTTAAGTCGATGCGTGATGCAAATGCCGCTTTTGAATCGGGCTTGATGGATAGCCAAAATCAGCAGTTTTACCGTCAAATGATGGATGACCAAATGTCGAGCGAACTGAGCGCATCGGGATCATTGGGCTTGGCGGATATGATTGTCGCTCAGCTAAGCACCGGTTCGATTGAAAACCAAGATGCCGGCGCTCGTAATGATAGCTTTGAACATCTGATGCAAAAGGTTGATCGAGCTCGTCAAGCGCAGGAACAGCGCGAACTAAATGGTCACGGGACGACGGCAGAGCAAAAAGTAGCGGCTGTAGAATCTCCTCGTTCGCAAGCAAGCCGTTTTGACTCACCGCAAGCCTTTGTTAGCTCTATGAAGCCTTATGCTGAAAAAGCGGCAAGAGCGCTTGGTGTCGATTCTTCACTGTTGTTGGCGCAAGCTGCACTGGAAACGGGTTGGGGGCAAAAGATGGTCACCAATAGTCAAGGTAGCAGCAATAACCTATTTAATATCAAGGCAGATAAAAGCTGGTCTGGCAATAAAATGGCCACACAAACCTTGGAGTATCATCAAGGAGTGCCAGTACAAGAGCGTGCCGCGTTCCGTGCTTATCAAGATTATGAGCAAAGCTTTAATGATTATGTGCGTTTCCTTAACGAGAATCCGCGTTATAACACGGCACTCAGCCATGGCGGAAATAATGAGCAATTTATCCGTGGCATTCACCAAGCCGGCTACGCAACCGACCCACAATATGCTGATAAGGTATTGAGAGTTAAAGCGAAGATAGATCAGATGTAAAAAGTCACCTTCGGGTGACTTTTTTACGTCTCAGAATATAGATGTTAGAACGTTCAGCAGCAGCCTTGCTTTGATAAGTTGTGCGGTATTGGTGCTTCGCTCTTCGCTCTCAATGCTCTACTTTCTCAATTCTTAGTTCTCAGGCTTCGAATCCTACCTCACCCCCCAAACCTTTTATTATGTACCCATGTCCGTGAGTGAAACGTTCTGTAGCCCAGCGAGGCTGGGCGTTCCGTAATCCATCTTCGCTGGATGTTCCTCCCCTTTATTTTTCTATTGGCACACAAATTGCTAAATCCCAATAAGTTACTCAGCATAGGCTGATTTTGTTAGGTTTTTGGGGGCAATATGGCGTCGGATCTTCTGGGGTTAGGTACACAAAGTGTATTAACCGCTCAGAGACAACTCAATACCACCGGTCATAACATTTCCAATGTTAATACAGAGGGATATAGCCGCCAATCTGTCATTCAGGCGACCAATGACCCACGCCAATTTGGTGGACAAACGTATGGCATGGGTGTGCATGTGGAAAATGTTCGCCGCTCATGGGATCAATTTGCCGTCAATGAGTTGAATCTTTCCACGACCAATTATGCCAATCGTGTGGACTCTGAAGAGAACTTAGAGATGCTTTCAGGGTTATTGTCTTCGGTATCGTCTAAGAAAATTCCCGAAAACATGAACAGCTGGTTTGACGCGGTTAAATCTTTGGCTGATAGCCCCAACGATGTTGGCTCACGTAAAGTTGTGATTGAAAAAGGGGGTTTGATAGCGCAAAACCTTAATGATTTTCATCAAGACGTGAGTCGTCAGCATGATGTTGTGAACAAAAAGCTTGAGTTGGGTGTTGAGCGTATCAACCAAATTGGTACGGAGATTCGAGATCTACATCGCTTAATGATACGTACCCCAGGCCCACATAATGACTTGCTCGATACGCAAGAAAAGTTGATTGCAGAGTTATCTGAATACACCAAAGTTACGGTGACGCCGCGTTCTAACCGTGAGGGTTTCAACGTTCATATTGGTAACGGTCATACTCTAGTCTCGGGCACTGAAGCGAGTAAGTTAGCGCTAGTTGATGGTTTTCCTGATACGCAACAGCGTCGGTTAGCCATGATTGAAGGGCAGGGCATTAAGCCCATCACGAGCAAAGATATTGATGGAAAAATCGGTGCCATGCTTGATATGCGTGATGAAATAATCCCTGGCGTGTTAGATGAACTTGGGAAAATGACCATTGGTTATGTCAACGCAGTCAATCATCTGCAAACTCAAGGCTTAGATCTTAACGGTCAGGTCGGAGAAGCACTATTTACCGATATCAACTCAGTGATCGCGGCAAAGTCTCGCGTTGTCACTTCATCAAACTCTCAGGCAGATCTCGAAGTTTATATCGACAATGTAACACCGATGAAAACCGGTGAGTACTCACTACAAAACAGTGGAGGTGATTATTTTATCACGCGTCCAGATGGTGAACGTACGGCTGTATCAGTGACAGATAATGCGATAAATATCGATGGCTTACGCATTAAGATTAATAACGATCTTGCAAGTGGCGAACGAGTTTTGATTCGTCCGACACGTTCAGGGGCGGGCCAAATTCAACTCGCAACAACCGACGCGACAAAGATTGCCGCTCAAAGTTATGAAGCCTCCACCTCGTTTGCTCAGGGCTCGGCGAGTTTTGAGATCAAACAAGCAGGGGAATTAAAAGAATTTGAAGTGATTGTTTCTCCTGATGGAACACAATTTGCCGTTACCGACAAAAACGGCAAGGTTTTGCAGCAACCACAAATTTACCCTCCGAAGGGGGACGTTACGGTTCAGGGAACGACGTTTACACTATCGGAAGGGGCATTGCCAAACGATAAGTTTACCGCCAACTTGGTTCCATCAGATGGCGGGAATGGTAACTTGCGCAAGATGCTGTATCTACAAACAGATAAGCATCTAAATAATGGTCAGTCATCAATCATCGACATTTATCATGATCTCAATACCGACGTCGGTCTGCAGTTATCGATAGCTTCTAAATTAACCGACGTATCCCGTATTGAGAAAGAGTCAGCACAAGAGCGAGTTGCTTCAATTTCAGGTGTTAACCTTGATGAAGAAGCGGCCAATATGATGAAGTTTCAACAAGCTTATATGGCTTCGTCACGCGTGATGCAAGCGGCAAATGAAACGTTTGATACCATTTTGGCGCTAAGGTAGTAGGAGGACATTATGCTAAATCGAATTTCAAGCTTCCATAACTACCAATCGGTACAAAACGATTTACGTCGTCAAGAGAACAAGGTCCACCATAACCAAGCGCAACTTGCGTCGGGTAAGCAGTTACTCAAGCCAAGTGATGACCCGTTGGCGACTCATTACATTCAGAATATCAGTCAGAAAAGCGAACAGCTTGATCAGTATGTTGACGCGATCGTATTGAGTCGAAGCCGTCTAGAGCATAATGAAATTATCATTTCAAATGCGGAAGATTATGTTGATGAAGGCAAGCGCACTGTGATGGAAATGATCAACGGTTCATTGTCACCGGAAGATCGTCAAGCTAAACGTCGTGAAATTGAAGAACTGTTTAGTCATCTGTTAACCCTTGCGAATACACAAGATGAATCTGGTAACTATGTCTTTTCTGGAACAAAGGCGAAGGTACAGCCATTTTTCAGTGATAAAGCCGGGAACATCAGTTACTCCGGTGATGACTACCAACGGAAAATGCGTATCTCTAACAGTCAAGAGATGCCGATAAACTATCCGGGCAATAAGTTGTTTATGGAAGTCGCTAATCCATTTGGCGACTACAAGCCAAGTTATCAGTTACAAGAAGCTTCGGAACTGCTGCTCGAGAGAGCGACGAATACTAACCCAAGCGATCAGTCGACTTACAAGCTGACGTTTGTTGATATGCCAGACAATAAGTATGGCTATCAATTAGAACAAGATGGCAGTGTAGTGAAAGCCGACGTATTCGATGCAGCGCAAGGTATCAAATATGATGATATTTCTATTCAGGTTAAAGGGCAGATCACCAAGGGTGATGTGATTGAGTTAACGCCGCAAAAGAATATTAACTTATTTGACACCTTTAAAGAGGCGCGTGATCTGTCTGATGGTTCTGTTTCTGATTCTTCTAATACCGCAGAGCTACAGCGAGTGGTACAAGAATTTCACGCTGGGTTTATTCAGATGAACAAGGCTCGTTCAGATGTCGGTGCTCGATTGAGCACTCTAGATATCCAAGAGCAGCAGCATGAAGACTTCAAACTGACTTTGGCCAAATCAAAAAGTAATTTTGAAGATTTAGATTATGCAGCGGCCGTGATTGAGTTTAATGAAAACTCGCGAGCGTTACAGGCTTCGCAGCAGGCCTTTGGTAAAACGAAAGATTTAACGCTTTTTAATTATTTATAAGCCTTATGTGCAACGCCATAAGTGCAAATAATATCGAATCCATCTCTATAGAGTGACAGAGTAAATGCCGTTCTTTTACTGTGGCAATAGAGGGGGCAAAAAAGCGGCAATCGCTTGAGTTTAATAGCAAATAATGAAACTTAAGCTAGATGTCTATTTTGATAAGTGTCTGATATTTAGAGTTTAAAAAATTAATTAGAATGTTTTTTAGTTATTGGCACACTAATTGAATTAGAAAAGTAGTTAAATTATATAAGTGGGCATCAGCCTGCTTGGCAAGTCATTTACGGTCAGTGCTTCCCAATGAGATCAAGCTGACCGCTTCGCGAGAACTTGCGAACTCACTAGGAGAGCAACCTATGACCATTACAGTAAATACTAACGTCTCTGCAATGACTGCACAGCGTTATTTGAATAAAGCAACGGGTGAGCTGAACACGTCAATGGAGCGTTTGTCTTCTGGTCAGAAGATCAATAGCGCTAAAGATGACGCAGCCGGTTTGCAAATTTCTAACCGCTTAACTGCACAGTCTCGTGGCCTAGATGTTGCGATGCGCAATGCTAACGATGGTATCTCGATTGCACAGACCGCTGAGGGTGCGTTGAACGAATCAACCTCGATTCTACAACGTATTCGTGACTTATCATTGCAGTCTGCCAATGGCACTAACTCAGACTCTGAGCGTGTAGCGATCCATGAAGAAGTTGCTGCATTGCAAGATGAATTAAACCGTATCGCAGAAACAACCTCGTTTGGTGGTCGCAAATTATTAAACGGTTCATTTGGTGAGGCATCGTTTCAGATTGGTGCTAGCTCAGGTGAAGCGATGATCATGGGCCTGACCAGTGTGCGTGCTGATGATTTCCGTATGGGCGGTCAGAGCTTTGTGGGTATTGAAGGTAAAGACAATACTTGGGGTGTTGCAGCAGATAAACGAGACCTTACGATTGATTTTACCACCAAGAGTGGCGAGCTAGTTAACTTAGCAATTAACGCTAAAGTTGGTGATGATATCGAAGAGCTAGCAACCTACATCAATGGTCAAACTGATCTACTTAAAGCATCGGTGGATGAAGAAGGCCGCATGCAAATATTTGCCGCTGAGCCAAATTTGCAAGGTAACATTTCTTTCGGTGGTGGATTAGCGGGCGATCTTGGTCTGCAGTCTGGTCCTGGTACTTTAACAACGACTCAAAATATTGATGTAACCACAGTTGGTGGCGCACAAAATGCGGTAGGCATTGTTGATTCTGCACTGAAATACGTGGACTCTCAGCGCGCTGACTTAGGTGCAAAGCAAAACCGTCTGAGCCACAGTATTAATAACTTAGCAAATATTCAAGAAAACGTAGAGGCATCAAATAGCCGCATTCGTGATACTGATTTTGCGAAAGAGACAACGGCGATGACTAAAGCCCAAATTCTGCAACAGGCTGGTACTTCCATTCTAGCTCAAGCAAAACAGTTGCCTAACTCTGCAATGACACTATTGCAGTAATAGCAAGTCACTTTATTCACGGTTTTCCCAGACGTGGGGTGAATAGAGTATTTGCGGCAAACATAAGTATTTAGATAGCTGAGACTCTCTCTCAAAACCTGTTTCAGCTAGAAAACTACTTATGTCACGGCAGCCAAGCTGTGATCATTTCTCTCGATCTCCACACTGGCTACCTCCATAGCCCCGGTTCTCTCAAAGGAAAGGGGCTTTTCTTCATTTTATCCCGACCTAAACACTATCCGCCCTCGACCTTTTGCTTAGCTGCGATATTAATCTGCTCATCTTTGTAACACGCCAACTCCCGCTATTCATTTCAATAAGTTAAAAAAGTTTAGCGCTTTTTTCTTTGTTTTAGATATCGCTCAAGTATTTGATTCAAAATTGTTCGATTTTTCGTACTCTTTTACAAGTGGTCTAAAGTTAATCAATTTCTTGTCGCTATTAAGGTTACTTTGAGAGAACTTTTGGTTTACCGAGACGTCGGAAACCGTTCGGACATTCCGCATCAACGGAAATCAATAGGAGAACCACCATGGCGGTGAATGTAAATACAAACGTGTCAGCAATGACAGCACAACGTTATTTAAACAGTGCAACGAGTGCGCAGCAAACCTCAATGGAGCGTTTATCTTCAGGGTCTAAGATAAATAGTGCGAAAGATGACGCGGCAGGTCTACAGATTTCTAACCGTTTGAACGTGCAAAGTCGCGGTTTAGATGTCGCAGTGCGCAACGCGAATGATGGTATTTCAATTGCTCAAACAGCGGAAGGAGCAATGAACGAAACCACCAATATCTTGCAACGTATGCGTGACTTGTCATTGCAATCCGCTAATGGTTCTAACTCGAAATCAGAGCGTGTTGCGATTCAAGAAGAAATCACAGCACTAAATGATGAACTCAATCGAATTGCTGAAACGACTTCTTTTGGTGGCAATAAGTTGCTAAACGGTACGTTTACGACAAAATCCATGCAAATTGGTGCGGATAATGGGGAAGCAGTGATGTTAACCCTAAATAATATGCGCAGTGACAACAATATGATGGGGGGAAACAGTTATGTCGCTGGAACCGCCAAAGCACCAGATTGGGAAGTGAAATCGGATGCTAGCGATCTTTCTATCACATTAACTGATAAGTTGACTGGTAGCCCTCAGACGATTGATATTGTGGCGAAAGCGGGTGATGACATTGAAGAACTAGCGACTTATATCAATGGCCAAACAGACATGCTGACAGCTTCGGTAGGAGATGACGGCAAGCTGCAAGTCTTTACTGATAATAATACAGTGGAAGGCGGGATCTCTTTTGCTGGTGGCTTAGCTGGTGAATTGAATTTCACTGAAGCGAAAGCAGTAACAGTCGATACCATTAATGTTACCTCTGTTGCGGGTGCGCAAGAGTCAGTAGCGATTGTTGATGCAGCTTTAAAGTTTGTTGATAGTCATCGAGCGGAGTTAGGGGCATTTCAAAATCGTTTCCAACATGCGATTAATAATCTAGATAACATCAATGAAAATGTGAACGCATCGAATAGCCGCATCAAAGACACAGATTTTGCCAAAGAAACGACGGCACTGACTAAGTCACAAATTCTTGGTCAAGCCTCAAGCTCAGTATTAGCGCAAGCAAAACAAGCCCCTAATTCAGCATTAAGTTTATTAGGTTAATTGATGCAATAGAAAAACCAGCCTTCAGGCTGGTTTTTTTGTCTGTGATGCTAAGCTAAATGAGCCAAGATAATAATATGTATCTGAACGATGTCGTTCGCTGTGGGGTGCTGTTTTGAATTTTGGCTTGTATAGGGTAGGGATTGTGACTGGAGCACCTTAATGGCGCATACAGGGCCCAGAAATACAAAACCCAGCAAAAGCTGGGTTCTATAATGATGGTGCGGTCGGAGAGACTTGAACTCTCACACCTTGCGGCGCCAGAACCTAAATCTGGTGCGTCTACCAATTCCGCCACGACCGCAGCAAACTTTATAGTTAAAAAGACGATTGGCAAGTCTTAGTAACG